>CBDFHV010000001.1:0-12116 GCA_965247705.1 Rhodospirillales bacterium
AGTCGACGGGCCGCACCGAAGTATTCAACCCGCCTTATTCACCCAAGGGGCCTGAAATGACTGGCGCGCGGCGGATTTTGACGTAAAATCAATGTTCTAGAAGGATTCACAACAAACCTCCGCCGTGCGCCATGGGTGAAACGCTATCTCTGTTCGGTTCCTCGTTCAACAAGTCCCTTCGCATCGAATCCCGACCCGAGCGGCTGACCGGGGAACCGGGGGCCGTGCTCTTGCGCGAGATCATGGAGCGCACCCGGATCATCGAGTGGCTGACCGAGCGGTTGCACGATCCGCGCAAGGCCGATCGTGTCACCTATCCCCTGGCCGATCTGCTGCGCACGGTTCTGCTTCTCTTTGGCCAGGGTTGGCACGACCAAGACGACGCCGACGCGCTCCGCCATGATGCGGGCCTACGCCTGGCTGCAAGCGGTTCACGGGGTGTCACGCCGTTGTCCACCGAGGCGCACCTGGCCTCGCAACCCACGCTGTCGCGTCTGATCGCGCTTCTGAGCACGCCGGAGGCCCGCACTGTGCTCCATGAGGCGATCACCGAGCTCGCGGGGCGGCGGTTCCGGGGCCTGCGCGGCGGTCACCGGCAGCGATATCTGACCATCGACGTGGACAGCCTGCCGATCGAGGTCCACGGCCATCAACCCGGCTCGGCCTGGAACGGCCATTACCATCAGCGCATGTACCACCCTTTGGTGGCCAGCATCGCCGAAACCGGCGACCTTCTGGACGCTCGTTTACGGGAGGGCAACGCCCACACCGCCGAGGGGGCGCTGGACTTCATCCTTGATCTCGTGGACCGAGCCGAAGAGACGCTGTGCCAAGTCGCTCTGGTGCGCATCGACGCTGGGTTCCCCAGCGATCCCCTGCTGTCGGGCCTGGAGCGTCGCGGGACGCCCTATGTTGCCCGATTGCGGACCAACAAGGTCCTGGACCGCATGGCTCAGCCCTGTCTTGGACGGCCGCCGGGACGGCCTCCGGCAGAGCCGCGGACGTGGTTCCACGAGATGACCTGCCGGGCGAAGTCGTGGTCGAAAGAGCGCCGAGTGGTCCTGGTGGTGTTGGAACGGCCAGACCAATTTCTGGTTGATCACTTCTGGCTGATCACCAGCCTTGATGCCGGGGCCGTGCCGGCGGCCGATCTCCTGGATCACTACCGCCAGCGCGGCCGTGCCGAGGCCCACATGGGCGAACTCATGGACGTGATGGACCCGGCGCTGTCGTCCGCGTCGCGAAGGAAGCGTCATTACCGGGGGCGCTGCCTGCCGGAGCGCGAGAGCACGGTCGATGCCTTCGCTCACAACGAGGTCGTCCTGTTGCTCAACATCCTGGCCTATGAACTGGTTCATGCCGGGCGGTGCCTGATGGAGACTGCGACCGGCGAGGGGTGGAGCCTTCGCCGGTTCCGCGAGCGCGTTCTGCGCGCCGCCGCCCGGGTCGTCGTTTCCGGCCGACGCATCACCATGGTCATCGGGGAAACATTCGCCCGCTTCTGGCAACGGCTCTGGCCGCGCTTGGAACGCTTGCGATACGCCGACCCGTAACCCCGTCCAAGTCGGCCAGCTAGACTTCAAGCCACCGCCGGATCGCCGGTGGCGGTCCCGCTCGCCTCCACGGCGGCTTCTTCACGCCTTTCATGCCTCAAGTGGCTATCGCACAGCTGGGGAAGCACCCGTGACTCGCCAGCCGCGAATGACCCTGCAACGAGACTCGCATCACATGCAGAAAAGTCTACGGCAAGGGGGTTGGTGAATAAGCCGGGTTCAAGTGAACCACAGAGAACGCAGAGAATTCACAGAGAAGAAAAAATTGAGTGATGCATGATTATTTCTACTCTGTGTACATCTCTGTGTACTCTGTGGTTATCTGTTTTTGCCACACGCTTTGACTCATTATCAGCACCTGTCCCGTCGATCGATGGCGTATCTGCTGAAGGTGAGCAGTACGGGCCGGATTGGCGAACTCACAACGGCAGTCCCGCCCGTTCCAACGCCTGGCGCCACATGTCTTCCCCGGTGGCGTCGAACAGGAGGTCGGGGTCGAAGGGGGCGATCAGCCACGAGCCCTCGTTGATCTCCCGGTCGAGCTGACCGGGGCCCCAACCGGCGTAGCCGACCAGGAACAGGCTGCGCCTTGGGCCTTCCCCGGCGGCCAAGGCCTTGAGCACGTCCATGTGGGTGGTGAGCGCCAGGCCGTCGCCCACGGGGACCGTATCCGGGCCGGCGTAGTCGGGGGTATGGAGGACGAAACCCAGGCCCCGCTCCACCGGCCCGCCCAGGTGCACGGCCATTTCTGCTGTCACACTGGGGCCGTCGGACGCTATCCCCAGGGCGGTCAGCAGTTGCCCCAGGGAACCGCGGCCGACCGGCCGGTTGACCACCAGGCCGAAGGCGCCCTCGGGGCCGTGGCGCACCATGTAGACGACGCCGTGGGCGAAGTTGGGATCGGTAAGGCGCTCCGTCGCCACCAGGAACATGCCGGCCGTCGCCGGCCCCGGGGCGGCCTCGGGCGCTCGCGGGGCATCGACGGGCACGGCATGGGCCGCAACGGCTAATCCGAGGCCCGCGATGGCGGCGACAAGCGGGATCAGTCTGCGCATGGTTCCAAACTTTAACATCGCGCGACGCGGTCGTCGCGGCCTTACGGTGGCCAGCGGCCGGTCCAGCGCACCGCGGGCAGGCGGGCCAGCGCCACCGGACCGGTGTAGAGCGTGCGCTCCTGGACCGTTACCGGCAGGCTGAGCACGGGCGGGCCGCCGTCGGCCGCCGGGCGGGCCATGGCGCCGAGGACCAGCTTGGCGGTCAGCGCCGCGCCGCGCTCGATGACGCCGCGGCGGCGCAGCAATTCCACCACCGCGAAAAAGCCGCGGCTGCGCACGGTGAAGGCGCCGATGGGTTGCAGGTCGCCATCGAGCGCGATGGTGCCGTCGGCGTCCGCTTCGGCCGGGCCGTGTCGGACCCGCAGGCGCTTCACCTCGATGGTGCCGCCGGCATCCCGCCAGGCCGGCAGCACCGCTTCCAGGGGCCCGGCCGTCAGGGGGCCCAGCAAGTCCGCTTCCAGCACCGCTGCCGCCACGCCCGGTCCGAAGGGCAGGGCCAGCAGGGCCGGCGCGGTGGCGTCCCGGACCACAAGGCGGAGCCGGGCGCCGGGGCTGGTCGGCTCGGGGCCGCCGGGCAGCAGGCGCGCTTCCAGGTCCGCCGCGGCGATGGTCGCCTGGTCGTCGCCCTCCAGGGACAGGCCGCGGAGGGTGGCTTCCAAGCCGTCGATGCGTCCGCCCGACAGGGTGGCCGTGGCCTCGGCTTTCTTCGCCGTGCCGGTGAGCGCAATGCCGCGGCCGGCGGTGGTCAGGCGCACGTCATGTTTCCCGTCCAGGCGCACGGTTACCGACCGGGGCGACCACACCGCCACCTGCGCCGTCCCCCGCTCCGCCTTCCAGGACCATGGCCGGTCGGTTTCCGCCTGGCCCACAAGCGGCGCCTCGACGGTCAGGCGCAGGCGCCAGGGATAGCCGTCGACGGCAAGCGCCGACCAAGCCACCGTCCAGCCCTCCGCCACCCGCTCCGCCCGCCAGACGTCGGCGGCCTGGCGCAGGTTCGCCGCCGCCTGGAACCAGAACAGCGTATAGGCCAGCGCCAGTACGACGAGGACCGCGCCGCCATAAAGGACCGGCGGAAGCCACCGGCGCCGTTCGTCGGTCGCGGCGCTGGATCGGGAAGGGGGTTTTGGCACGGGGTCGCTCCGCCGGGGATCGGACGCCGAGCATGTATAAAGGGAATCCGCCTCCCGCACACGGCGGTCCGGGGTTGGCGATCACCGCGCCCCAAGGCAGGCGTTGCGAGCCGCGCCGCGAGGCGATAGCGTGCCGCGCCTTTTCCAGGGAGATGCGTCCGTGACCAGCGACCCGCCGCCCGGCCCGACCGACATGTGGGTGTTCGGTTACGGCTCCCTCATGTGGCGGCCGGACTTTCCCCACGCCGAAAACCAACCGGCCCTGCTGCGGGGCTATCACCGGGCGCTGTGCATCCTGTCCACCCACTATCGGGGGACTCAGGCCTGTCCCGGCCTGGTGGTGGGCCTGGACCGGGGTGGTTCCTGTCGGGGTCGGGCGCTGCGGGTCGCCGCCAAGGACGTCGCCGAGGTCAAGGAATACCTGTGGGAGCGGGAGCTCGACACCTACGCCTACGTGGCCAAATGGCTGCCCGTGGGCCTGCCGGCGCAAAGAGTCACCGCGCTCTGTTTCGTGGTCGATCGCGCCAACGGCGATCAGTACGCGGGCAAGCTGACCGAGTCGGCGATGGTCGACATGGTCCTCCAGGGCCGGGGCAATCGTGGCACGGCGCTGGACTACCTGGAAAACACCATCGCCCACTTGGACGACCTGGGCATTGGCGAAGGACTTCTGCATCGGGTGCTGAACCAGGCGCGATCGAGAGCCGGCGGTCAGCCCGGCGAACCCACTTGAGCCAATCGGTTCACCGGGAGGGAGACACCCATGCCCCGCGACCCTGATTTCTTCCGTGACAAGACCATCGTCATATCCGGCGCCGCCAGCGGCATCGGCCGCGCCACCGCCCTGATCTTCGCCGCCGAGGGGGCCAACGTGGTGTGCAGCGATATCGACGGCGATGGGGCGGCGCGCACGGCCGAAGGCGTGCGCGCCACTGGCGCCAAAACCGGCGCCAAGGCCGAGGCGGTGGTCTGCGACGTCACCGACCGGGACCAGGCGCGGGCCATGGTGGCGGTGGCGCGGGATGCCTTCGGCGGCTTGGACTTCCAGCTCAACTCGGCGGGTACGGCGATCGGCCGCGGCCCCTTCCACGAAGTGACCCCAGAAGCCTGGATGCGCACCTTCGACCTCAACGTGCTGGGCACCGTTCACTGCATGCAGGCGGCGATTCCTCTGATGCTGGAGCGGGGTGGCGGGGTGATCCTCAACCTGTCCAGTCTGTCCCACCGGCGGGGCGGCGCCGGATCGTCGGTGCATTACGCGGCCGCCAAGGGGGCCGTGGTCAGCCTGTCCATGGGTGTGGCCCGCGAGTATGCATCCCGCGGCATCCGCTGCATGCCCATCGCCCCGGCCTCGGTCAACAGCAACTTCCAGAAAGCCTCCGGCGCCTCGCCGGAGCTTCTTCAGCGCTACCGGAACGAGATCCCCATGGGCCGGTTCGGCGAGCCCGAGGAGATCGGCGAGCTGGCCCTTTTCCTGTGCTCCGACGCGTGCGCGTTCATGACCGCCGACACGGTTTATGTCAGCGGCGGCAGCGGCTGGCGCTGAGGTTCCGATCAACAAGGTTTGATTGCTCGTGCACTCGGGCGCGGGCGTTCCGTGCTAGTGTTTTCGACTCGAAGCTCGGTTGCGATTGGGCGAAGGAGTCGGCCTGCCATGGGTATCCGCGTACGCGCCGGCGCCGCCGCGGCCTGGACGGTGCTTGTTTTCCTCTTGTTCCTCGTCAGCATCGCCGGCGCCCAGATTCCCCTACCGTCTGCTGGCGGCGACGGGTCGGCGGCCATCTCGATCCCCGAGGACCTGCGATCGGTCGACGTGGACGTTCTGGTGGCGCGGATCCCCGACGTCCAGGCTCGCCTGCTGCTGCTGCAAGAGCTTCGCCGCCGGGCGGTCGACCAGGATGCCGGAGCGGGCGGCGCCTTCGGCGGCTTCGGCGTCGCCCTGGTCCAGCTTCGCATTGGCCTCGAGGGGTTCAGCGATACCCTGTGGAGTCAGTTGTCCACCCTCGGCGCCGGCCTCGGCATGGTGCCCGGCGAGCTGGCGACGGCGCTGGATACGGTGTTCGACGGGCAGGGGTGGAGCGGCGCCGCCATCATGCTGTTTTTGCTCGCGGTGCACCTGGCGGTGGGCTGGGGCGTCCATGCCGGGGCCCGGCGCGGCCTCGCCGACGGCCGCAAACGGATCGAGGCGGCCCAGCCCGAAGGCGCGATCGCGCGGCTGTGCTGGGCCCTGTTCCGCGCGCTGTTCGATCTACTGCCGATGATCGCATTCGGGGCGGCGACCTTCGCGCTGACCTCGATCCTGGTGGCCGACGCGGGCGCGGCCCGCACCTTCGTCGTCACCTATGTGACGGCGGCGTTGATCATTCTGCTGGCGCAGCTTGCCGCCCGGTTGGTGTTGGCCCCGGAAACGCCCAACCTGCGGCTTCTGCCCATCGATGATTCCGCGGCCCGGTTTCTCCACCGTTGGCTTCTGCGGCTGGCGGTTCTCAATACCATGGCCTGGATGACGGCCGGCCTGGTCATCCTTACCGGCATGGCCATGGAGGCCCATCTGGTGGTGGTGATCTTCACCGGCAGCCTGACCATGGCCTTGATCGTCGCCATGATCCTCGCCGCCCGGCAACCGGTGGCGTCGTGGATCCGCGGTTCCGCGACAGCGGGTGCGGGCAACGCGGCGACGGTGTCGCCCCTGCGCGCCCAGATAGCCGACCGCTGGCACTGGATCGCCCTCGCCTACCTCGGCGGCGTGTGGCTGGTGTGGGACGCCAGCATGCTGGCCCGGGCCGGCTCCACCATCTGGCCGGCCATCGTCAGCCTGATCGTCGTTGCCCTGCTGCCGGTGATCGACCGCGCCCTGTGCGGCATGCTGGCCGACATGGTGGGCGATCCGTCGGACGCCTTCGATGACGAGGATCATCGGTTCCTGAGGGTGCTGCGCCAGGGCGGTCGCGGGGCCATCGCGGGCGTCGCCGCCGTGGTCCTGCTCCAGGTCTGGGGCGTCGACGTGCTGGGGATACCCGGCGACCAGTTGCGGTCCATACTGTGGAGCGCCGCCTTCGACATCAGCCTGACCATGCTGGTGGCCTATGGGGCCTGGACCCTGATGGCCGCCGCCATCGACCGCCGCTTGCGCACCCGCGAGGTGGACGGGGTCGCAGTGGCCCCCAACGACCGCTTGCGCACTCTGCTTCCCCTGGCCCGCAAGAGCCTGCGCGCGGTCATGCTGGTGCTGGTCACGATGATCGTCCTGTCGTCCCTGGGGGTGGATATCGGGCCGCTGCTGGCCGGCGCCGGAGTGCTCGGCCTGGCCATCGGCTTCGGCGCCCAGGCCCTGGTCAAGGACGTGGTGTCAGGGGTGTTCTTCCTCATCGACGACGCCTTCCGCGTCGGCGAATACATCGAGATGGGCGAAATCCGGGGCGAGGTGGAGGCGATCAGCCTGCGCAGCCTGCGCCTGCGTCATCACCGCGGCGCCATCCACACCATCCCCTTCGGCGAACTGCGTTCGATCACCAACTACAACCGGGACTGGGTCATCTACAAAATGAAGGTCCGGGTCCCTTACGATACGGACCTGGTGAAGGTGAAGAAAATCATCAAGCAGATCGGCAAGGAACTGATGGACGATCCGGAGGTCGGGCACAACTTTATCGACCCCCTGAAGTCCCAGGGGGTGTTCGAGATGGAGGACTCGGCGATGGTGATGCGGGTGAAGTTCACCTGCAAGCCGAGAGAGCAGTTCGTGATCCGGCGGATGGCCTACCAGAAGATTCAGGAGATGTTCGCCGAGAACGGCATCCGCTTCGCCCACCGCCAGGTGACGGTGCATGTGCCGCCGGGGCCGGAGGAGCGCCCCACGGTGATTCCCCGGGGGGCCGCCGCGGCCATCCGCGCGGAAGACGAGCCCTCCGCCGCCGCGTTCTGAACCGCCGTCGGAGTCACGGCACCGGGCACAAGCCGCCGTCGACGTTGATGGCTGTACCGGTAATGTAGGTGCCGGCGTCGGAGGCGAGGAAACAGGCCATGTTGGCGTATTCCTCGGCCGTGCCCAGGCGCCCCATGGGGATGCCGCTGGCCTGGGCGGCGAGAAAAGTCTGCAAGTCGGCGCCGCTGTCGTCCCGCTGGTGGCGGTTCAGCCATTGATCGGAAACGATGCGCCCCGTGCACAGGGCGTTGACCAGGATGTTGTGCGGCGCAAGTTCGCCGGCCAGCACCTTGGTCATGGCCAGTCCGGCGGCCCGGCTGACGGCGGTGGGCGCGCCCTCGGCGGGCGGCGCCTTGGCGCCGGTGTTGAGGATGTTGAGAATGCGGCCCCAGCGCCGTTCCTTCATGCCGGGCACGGCCTTGCGGATCAGGCGGATGGCGGCGAACAGCTTGAGGTCCAGGTCCCCCTGCCAGTCCTCGTCCGTCATCGACAGGAACGGCCCGCGCCGGGACGTGCCGGCGTTGTTGACCAGGATGTCCAGCCGACCCAGGTCCGCCGTCACCCGGTCCACCAGCTCCTCCGCCTGGTCCCGGTCGCCGACGTCGCAAGCGTAGGACTCGACCCGGGCGCCGGTCGCCTCGGCGATTTCCCGTCGCGTCTCTTCCAGCACGTCGGCCCGCCGCGCGGCGATGGCAATGGTCGCGCCGGAGTCGGCGAACCGCTTGGCCATGGCATGTCCCAGGCCGCGGCTGCCGCCGGTGATCAGGGCGACCCGTCCGTTCATGGCGCATTCCATGGGCTCGTCTCCTTCTCTCAGTCCTTGCCGTGCATCAGTCCGGCGGCGATGAAGCCGCCGTCCACGGCCATGATGTGACCGGTGACGTAGCCGGCCGCCTCGCTGGCCAGAAACACCGCGGCCGCCGCGGTCTCGGCGGGGGTGCCGTAGCGGTCCATGGGAATGGCCCGCCGATAGACGCGCCGGGTTTCCGCCGAGTGCATGCGGCTCACCAGCTCGGTCTCGATGGCGCCGGGGGCGAGCGCGTTGACGGTGACGCCGGCGGTGGCCAGTTCGACGGCCATCACCTTGGTCAGGGCGATCACCCCGCCCTTGGCGGCGCCGTAGGCGGCGCGTCCGGTGCCGCCCCGAACCCCCGCGGCCGAGGACAGGCTGACGATGCGGCCATAGCCGCCACGGACCATCTCCCGGGCGGCGGCCTGACAACACAGGAAGGTCCCCGTCAGGTCGACGTCGATGATGCGCCGCCAGTCCTCGAGGCTGGTCTCCAGGAACGGGCTCTCGACGCCGATGCCGGCGCTGTGGACCAGGATGTGGACGCCGCCCCGGCGGGAAACCGTCTCCGCCACCATGGCCTCCACCGACTCCGGGTCGGTGACCTCGACCGCAACCGCGAACGCCTCGCCGTGAGCGCTTAGTTCCTCGGCGGTTGCCTGGGCCCCTTCGGCATTGCGGTCCGCGATGGCCACGGCGGCGCCCCTCTCCAACAGTTGCCGGGCGACCTCGCGGCCGATACCGCTGGCGCCGCCAGTGACGATTGCCGTTCGCCCCACGAATTCCATGGTCCTTGCCTCCGCTCTTCCCTACCGACGGGACGAAGCATACATCAGGCAAACCACGGGGCGCGCGGCGATCCTGTTTCTCTTTGTCCTGGGTGCTATCCCGCATCTCCCTAAATTGATCATGATTTCTAACGGTCTTAATGTCGGTTCAGATATAGTAATCAGACAGATTTTTGCGATAAGGGCGCAATAGATGTCGCACCTGATGGGTGAACCGAAACCGAAGGGGTTGCGGGTCGATTTCGATCCCCGCCTCAAGCTGGAGTTCCGCGGTTCCAAGATTACTTGTGGCGCCGGAATGCTCTCCTATCGGGAGCTTGGCAATGCCCTTGGCCTGACCGAGGGGGCCCGGGGGTATTTTCCAAAGATAGCCGCACCGGCAAGAATGGATGGCACGGCATGACAAGGCAGTTCCGTCAGTCAGTCTATGGCCGCCTTGGCCGCCATGAAGACGTGAACGACGCCGACCGTCTGGGATGTATTCCCGCCATGCGTTGGATTGTCGACGGCAAGGCCGTCGAAAAATAGGCCGCTTCCACCAGCCAGACGAGACGCTTGGAGACAGAGCTCTTGGCCATCGACGAGAACTTTGCCGCATTGACCGACATTTCCGGCATTTGGATCGACCGTGTGCATGACCGTCGCCCGCCGAAGATGATTATTCTCGACATGGGCTCGAGCGTTAGCCCGACCGATGGTGAATAAGAATGCATGAGTCGGACCCGATTTCCTTGGACACAGAATTGGCTTAATCGAAGTGTCCAAGGAGGACCGGAACATGACCGATAATTTTGAGAAGAAAGTTGCTGTTGATGGGCCTGTGGTAAATGCGGGCGAGCTTGGCTCGTCCACGTTTTCCCCAGGACAGGCTTTGCCGGCAGGCCCGCTGGGACTTGGCCAGCGATGGACGGTGGCGCGCAAGCGTGAGGTCGTTCTGCGGCTTTTGCGTGACGAGCCGGTGCAACTTCTGTCGCGCCAGTTGGGCGTAGAGATCTTCCGGCTCGAGCAGTGGCGTGAGAAAGCGATCGGCGGGATCGACGCCTCGCTCAAGCAACGCAAGGGCGATCCGGTGCAGGCGGAACTGGATAGCGCCATGAAGCGGATCGGAGAGTTGACCATGCAGGTGGAACTGCTGGAGGCCAAGACGGAGACCTTCGGCCCTTTGGGGCGGCGGAGGTCGCGGCGATGAGTGCCGCCACCTCGCCCGGCACGGGTCTGGCCTGCGGCCTGCGGCGGGTCTGCGCCGCCTGGGGCATGGCCCGCTCCTCGTTCTACGCCGTGACCTCCGGCCAGCACGCCGAGCAGCCGCCGGCAAAGCGTCGGGGACCGAAGCCCGCGATCTCGGACCAGGCGCTGCTGGTGGCGATCGAAGCCGACCTGGAGGCATCGCCCTGGGAGGGCGAGGGCTACCGCAAGGTCTGGGCTCGGCTTCGGGTCTGTCGCGACATCCGGGTTGCCCGCAAGCGGGTGCTCCGCCTGATGCGCGAGAACAATCTGCTCTCGCCCCATCGCTGCCGCCGCCGTGGCGGCAATCCCCATGACGGTGAGATCATCACTCATGCCCCGAACCTCATGTGGGGCACCGATGGCGTTCGGGTGTTCGCGGTGGACGACGGCTGGGGCTGGATCTTCACCGCCGTCGAGCATTGGAACGCCGAGTGTGTCGGCTGGCATGTCTGCAAGCGCGGCGACCGCTTCGCCGCCCTGCAGCCGATCTCCATGGGGCTTGCCGGGCTGTATGGCTCGACCGCGGCCGGCGCGGCTCGGGGGCTGGCCTTGCGGATGGATCACGGCTCCCAGTATCTGTCGGACCACTTCACCAACCAGATCAAGTTCTGGGGCATCCAGCCGTCCTACGCCTTCGTCGCCGAGCCCCAGACCAACGGCGTCGCCGAGCGGTTCAATCGCACGCTGAAGGAACAGATCATCCAGGGTCGCATCTACCGCAACATCGCGGAGCTGCGGGATGCCGTCCGCGACTTCGTCGAACTCTACAATGCCCAGTGGATCGTCGAAAAGAACGGCTACCTGAGCCCCGCTCAAGCTCGTCAGGCGTGGCACGCCGCGATCTCAATCAGGCCCGCCGCGTGAGACAAACTTGTGTCCAAGGAACCGGGTGCGCTACATTCGAAGGAAAGAGAACCGTGGCCAACGGCGGCAAATCAATTGTATCCAGAACAAATAAGTGGGGGTTTCGCGGCAAAAATTTTGAAAAACAGACTGATGAAACTCGTGTCACGGTGTATGGAGATTCCAACATTTATGCGAGTTTTTCAGCGTACGATGATAGTTTCGTCGGACGTCTCGAAGCGGAACTGGAAGCCCGAACGGGCCAGGGATTTCAAGTGATCAATGCTGGAATCCCAGGTTACGGTCCTGATCAAGTCCTGCTTAGAATTGAGGACGAGATACCCGTCTGGAAGCCAGATTTCGTCATCGTACAAATATTCGCAGACAATGATTTTGGGGACATTCTTCGCAATCGTCTATTTTACGTGAGCAACAAGTCAGGAGAATTAGAAAACAAGGGGATTCCCTTCAAAGAAATACTGGTTGCCTATTCAAGGAAATTTTACGTCGTGAAAGCTGTGAGAGCATTGTGGCCCGGACTTGGCGGGCCAAGGGCCGAAACTACCGACCTCGGTGAAGAGACCGAGTTGAAGAAAATTCTCCGGCGCCCTGAAGAAGAAAATAAAGCATATGTTGACCGGTCACTTCCGAGCATTACTGGGGATCACTACGATTTTGATATCGCACTTTATCCAGACAGACCGACAAGTAAAATTAAATTAATGCTTATGGAAAAAATACTTGGCAGAATTCTGCAAACCGTGAAATCACAATTCAATACGCCGATTTTGTTTGTAATACTACC
>CBDFHV010000002.1:0-17753 GCA_965247705.1 Rhodospirillales bacterium
CGGCCGATGGATGGCGGCTTCGAGATCGGCGCCGCCGTGCCCGGCGCGGTGTGTGGCGAGCATGCCGGCCTTATGGCCGCATGGCCCGGCGTCGTCGAGGCGGTGGAACTGATCGGCTCGACCCAGATCCAGGGACGGGCCAGTTTCGGTGGCAACCTCTGCAACGGATCGCCCGCCGCCGATAGCGTTCCGGCGCTGATCGTCGCCGGCGCGACCGCCGTGGTGGCCGGTCCCGGAGGCCAGCGGGAGGTTCCGGTCCTGGACGTGATCACCGGTCCCGGCCAGACCTCCATCGCCAAGGACGAAATCCTGGTGTCGTTCCGCCTGCCGGCACCGCCGGCGCGAACCGGCGACGCCTACCTTCGGTTCATTCCCCGCACCGAGATGGACATCGCCGTGGTCGGCGTTGGCGTCTGCCTGACCCTGGACGAAAGCGGCGTCTGCCGACAGGCCCGGGTCTCCTTGGGCGCCGTGGCGCCGACACCCCTTGTGGTGGGGCCGGCGGCGGACGCTCTTGTCGGCACGCCGGTGGACGAGGGTGCGCTGAAAAATCTCGCCGCGGCGGCCAGCGCCGCCTGCAAACCCATCGACGACAAGCGGGGCACGATCGATTTTCGCATCAAGGTGGCGGGCGTGCTGGCCCGCCGCGCGGCCGCGATCGCCGTGGATCGCGCGAGGAGCAACTGATGGCCAAAACGCATGTGACGACCACCGTGAACGGCGAGCCCATGGAGTTCCTGTGCGAGCCCCAGCAGACACTGCTCGACGTGCTGCGCGACGTCCTCGGCCTGACCGGCACCAAGGAGGGCTGCGCCACCGGCGACTGCGGCGCCTGCAGCGTGACGGTGGACGGGCGCCTGGTCTGCGCCTGCCTGATGCTGGGCGTGGAAGCCGAAGGCCTCGCCGTCGAAACCATCGAGGGCATGGCCCACGGCGAGGCCCTGCATCCGCTGCAGCAGAAGTTCCTGGAGGAAGCGGCCCTTCAGTGCGGCATTTGCACGCCCGGGTTCCTGATCGCGGCCAAGTCGCTTCTCGAACGCAACGCCGATCCGACGGAGACCGAGGTCCGCTATTGGCTGGCCGGCAACCTCTGCCGCTGCACCGGCTACGACAAGATCGTGCGGGCGGTCCTCGATACCGCCGCCGATATGCGAGGAGGCGCGACATGACCGCCGAGAGTCCTGCCTACAAATGGGTCGGCACCCGGACGATCCGCCCCGACGGGGTCGACAAGGTCACCGGCCGGGCCCGCTTCGGCGCCGATTTCGACATGCCCGGGCAACTGGTGGGCCAAGTTCTGCGGAGCCCCCATGCCCATGCCCGCATTCGCGCCATCGACACGTCCAAGGCGGCGGCGTTGCCCGGCGTTAAGGCGGTAATCACCGGCGCCGACATGCCGGATATCCCGCCCTTCGTCGAGGAGGCGGGCGAGGGGATGGTCAACTACCAGGACCTGTCCCACAACGTCATGGCGCGGAAAAAGGTGCTCTATGACGGCCACGCGGTGGCCGCCGTCGCCGCCACCTCGGCCGCCATCGCCGACGAGGCGCTGCGCCTCATCGACGTGTCCTACGAGGTCCTGCCCCACGTTATCGACGTGGAAGCGGCCATGGAGCCGGACGCGCCCCTGCTTCACGAGACCCTGTTCACCCAAGGGGTCAGCCCGGCGGCCAAGACGCCATCCAATGTCGCCAAACGGGTGGAATTCAACAAGGGCGACGTGGCCAAGGGCTTCGCCGAGGCCGACGTGATTGTCGAGCGATCCTTCACCACCAAGGCTGTGCACCAGGGCTACATCGAGCCCCACGCCACCATCGCCAGCATTTCCGAAGACGGGCAGTGTCAGGTGTGGTGTTCGACCCAAGGCCACTTCACCGTTCGCGATATGTGCGCTCGCCTGCTCAAGATGGAACTGGCCGACATCCGCGTCACCCCGTCGGAGATCGGCGGCGGCTTCGGCGGCAAGACCCTCGTCTACCTGGAGCCGCTCGCCATCCTGCTGTCGAAGCGGTCGGGCCGGCCGGTGAAGATGGTGATGGCGCGCGAAGACGTCTTCCGTGCCTCCGGACCCACCTCGGGCGCCGCCATGCAAGTCAAGATCGGTGCCACCAAGGACGGCCGGATCACCGCCGCCGAGGCCACGCTGAAGTACCAGGCCGGCGCCTTCCCCGGTTCGCCCATTGGCCCCGGCTGCATGTGCGCTTTCGCGCCCTATGACCTGGAGAATGCCAATGTCATCGGATTCGACGTGGTGGTCAACCGACCCAAGGTGGCGGCCTACCGGGCGCCGGGCGCGCCGATCTCGGAATTTGCCGTCGAAGCGTTGGTGGACGAATTGGCGAAGAAGGTCGGCATCGATCCGTTGGCCTTCCGGGCTCGGAACGCGGCCAAGGAAGGCACCCGCGCCGTTTACGGCCCCACGTTCGGACCCATCGGTTGCGCCGAGACCATCGAAGGTGCGCGCGCCCATCCCAACTATCAGGCGCCCCTGGGGCCAAATCAAGGTCGCGGCGTGGCCACCGGCTTCTGGTTCAACGTCGGCGGCGAGTCCTCGGCGTCGGTCAGCATCAACGAGGACGGCACGGCGGAAGTGATCGAGGGCAATCCGGACATCGGCGGCTCGCGGGCGTCCATGGCCATCATGGCCGCCGAAGTGCTGGGCATCCACGTCGATAGGGTGCGGCCCCAGGTCGTCGATACGGCGTCGGTGGGCTACTCCTTCCTGACCGGCGGCAGCCGGGTGACCTTCGCCACCGGCATGGCGGTCGTCCGCGCCGCGGAGGACGTTGTCGCGGAGCTGCGCCAGCGGGCGGCCAAGTTGTGGGACGTGGACGTGGACCGGGTGAGTTGGACGGACGGCCACGCGGTGCTGGCGGGCGCCGGCGACGGCGGCGAAAAGCCCCTCTCGTTGACCGCAATCGCCGCCACGTCCGCCAAGACCGGGGGTCCCATCGCCGGCCATTCCCAGATCAACGCCCAGGGGGCCGGCCCCTCCTTCGGGACCCACCTGTGCGACGTGGAGGTGGACCGGGAGACCGGCCGGGTCACGGTTCTGCGCTATACGGTGGTCCAGGACGCCGGCCGGGCGATCCATCCGTCCTACGTCGAGGGACAGATGCAGGGTGGCGCCGTGCAGGGCATCGGCTGGGCGCTCAACGAAGAGTACATCTACGACAAGGACGGCCGGCTGGAGAACGCGGGTTTTCTCGACTACCGCATGCCCGTGGCCTCGGACGTGCCGATGATCGACACGGTGATCGTCGAGGTGCCCAACCCCGTCCACCCCTTCGGGGTGCGCGGGGTCGGCGAGGTGCCGATCGTGCCGCCCATGGCGGCGATCGCCAACGCCATCGAGGACGCGGTGGGCTTGCGCATGACGGACCTGCCCATGTCGCCGCCCCGCGTCCTGGCCGCCCTCGAAAACGGCAGCTGAGCCTTATGGAGCCATCGTCATGGCCCGGGTGATTCTCACCGGCAACCTGGGCCAATTCACCGGTGGCGTCACCGAGGTGGAAGTGGAAGCCGCGACGGTGCGCGCGTTGATCCGCAAGCTCGAGGAGCAGTTCCCCGGACTGGGCCCGCAGCTTTCGGAAGGCTCCGCCGTCGCCATCGACGGCGAGATCTACCAGGACCACCTGCTGGAACCGATCGAACCGGACAGCGAGGTCTGTTTCCTCCCCAAGATCGGCGGTGGGTGAGCCCCGCGTTCTGGTGGCCCCATGGAAGACGACGTCCAGCCTGAAGATCAGCTCGTCCTTGAGGCCTACGCCCGCGATATCGGGTCCAGCGTCCGCTTCCATGTCGCCCTGGGTTTCGAGGTCGAACGGGACGACGGGAACTTCGTCGTGCTGCATTGGGGCCGGTCAAAACTCTACCTGGAATCCATGCCCGAAGCGCCCCAGCCGCCGGCGTCTCCCGTTGGCAACGTGCGGATCATGGTCTCCGATGTGGACGAACGCTGGGCGGCGGCGCGGCGCCTCGGCGCCCGGGTCATCAAGCCCATCGGCGATCGATACTACGGCCTGCGGGACTTCACCATTGCCGGGCCGGACGGCATCGGCCTGCGCTTCGCCGCGCGGTTAAAGGACGGTTGAATTCCGCCCTTCGAATCGTCACGTCGTCGTCAATCGTTTCAAGAGATCGATGGCCCGTTGACGGATCGGCCCTTCGGGCGCCCGCGCCTCGACCGCCTTGAGGTCCGCGAACGCGGTGGGCAGCATGCCGACGCGCCATTGAGCCAGCGCCGCTTCCAGGCGCATGGCCGGGTCGCCGGGCGTGGCGTCGGACCAGGCGCGGCGGGTTTCCCGGATGTCGAACGGTGGCACCCAGCGCGGTTGGTAGGGCGCCTCCAAGTGGTCGATTTCGCTGGCCTCCAGCCTCACGTCGACGGCGGCGACGGCGTCTTCCAGGTGCCGCATCCGGGTAACTCCCACCACCGGAGCCGCCAGCGTCGGCTTGGATAGGAGCCAAGCCAGGGCAATTTGGGCAGGCCGCACCCCTCGCCGCTTGGCCAACCCCGCCAAGCGCTTCAGGATTTCCCGGTCCCCCAGCCGTTGGTAGAGGACGTCGAGGGCGCCCTCGTCCTTGCCCCGGCGGGTGCTGGCGCCGCCTCGGGCGAGCATCCCCCGGGCGAGGGGACTGAAGGGGATCAAGCCCACGCCCGCGTCCCGGCAATAGGGGATCAGGTCCCGCTCATCGTCCCGGTGCATCAGGTTGTAGTGGTTCGACATGGAGACGAACGGCGTCCAGTCCCGCAGCGCGGCGAGATGGTTGAGGCCGGCGAACTGGTGGCTCATCATGGCCGAGGCGCCGATATAGCGAGCCTTGCCCGCCTTCACCGCGTCGTTGAGGGCCTCCATGGTCTCGCTGTCGGGGGTCAGCCAGTCGTAGCGGGGGACCTGGTAGAGGTCCACGTAATCGGTGCCCAGGCGCCGCAGGCTGGCGTCGATGGCGTCCATGATCTGCTTGCGCCCGACGCCCACGTAGTTGGGCCAGCGCCCGGCATGATTGTGGGTGATGGTGGCGAGGACCACTTTGTCCCGGGGCACCGCCTTGAGAACGACCCGGCCGACGATCTCCTCGGTAAGGCCGTCGGAGTAGATGTCCGACATCTCGAAGAAAGTGACGCCCAGGTCGAGGGCGCGGCGCAGAATCTTGGCGCTGGTGCGTTCGTCCCGCACCCAGGGCTGCCACTTGGGCGAGCCCAGCCCCATGCAGCCGAGCGCGATACGGCTGATCTCGAGGCCGCTGCGGCCAAGGAATCCGTACTTCATCGCAGGCTGTTTCGGGTCACGCCTGGGGTTCCGGGGTCAGGCCGGCGGCCACGACGCCGGCGATGGCGACCCGTTCGTCTTCTTGCGAAGAGTCGCCGGACACGCCCACGGCGCCGATCACGTCGCCTTCAGCGTCAAGCACCAGGACGCTGCCCGGCACCGGGATAAAGCGGCCAACCGACGCCGCGGTCAAGGCGGTGACGAAGTTGGACACTTCGGAAAACTTGTCGCGGATGGCGCGGCCCGATAGCCCCATGCCCAACGCCCCCCAGGCCTTCCCGGTGGCGATCTCCACCCGCAGGATGCCGCAACCGTCCTCCCGCTTGAGGGCCACCAGATGGCCGCCCGCATCGAGGACCGCAATGGTCAGGGGCGCTAGGTCCGATCGGCGCGCCGCCTCCAGCGCATTGTCGACGATGGTGCTGGCGGCGGACAGGGGAAGGGTGGTCTTGAGGCCCATGGCGATGCTCGTTCCGGATGGGGAACCACCATCCTATGCGCCGCAATGTGCCGGGTCGAGCGGCTTCACCCGCCGCCGAAGGGCGCCCGATGGATCAGGCGCAGGGGGGTGTCGCCATCCTCCTGGGCGAAGACGCAGAGGGCGTCTGTGGGCAAGGGCTCGTGGGCGATGGGGGCGAATAGGAGCGCCAGGGCTTCCAGTAGGCGGCGGCGGGTCTCGTCATCCTCGACCCTGCCGGTGAGGGTCATGTGGAAGCGGAACTCTTCCATCACGTAGGGATAGCCCCAGCGGATCAACAGCGCGTCCTGGCTGGGAGTGAGGCCATTGGCGCGGAAGCGCGCCAGGTCGGCCTCCACAGCGGGCGCCCGTAGAAAATCGAATGCCGCCACGCACTCGGCGGCCAGGTGGTCCATTTCGGGCGCTGGGCGTTCGAGGGTGAGGGCAACAAATCCGAATATCTCGGACACGTGCAAGGGTGGGCAGACGAATGCTCTCCTGGCCGCCGCGAAGGCCGTGACGGCCTCCATAAGCGCATTCTCCGTGCATTCCGGTGCCAGTCGGAAGGGCGGCTTGAGGGTGGCGTGAAAGCCGTAGTGGCGGGGAAACCGAGTCACCTCGATCACTTCCGAGGCCTCCAGCCCGGTGACGGGGACCGGGTCGAAATGGGCGTTGGTGACGGCATCGCGGCCCAGCCACCGGCTGCCGAAGGACCACAGCGGACATTTGCTTGGGGGCGTGAAGAAGATGGCGTAGCGGGGCGCGCCTTTCGCGGCCATCACGCCGCCTCCAGGCGGTCGATGGGCGCTCGGGCGAGGACGCCCATCGACCGACTCCGGCCAACCGTGTCCACTGGCGTTGCGTCGCCGGATTTCGCTTCTCGGACCTGCCGTCCCATGATTGCCCCGCTCACCACCAAATTTATCTAGACAATTACTTGTCTATATATATCATGGGAGCCTGTGGTGGGCAAGGAGTGGCGCCATGTCCGAAGGGGTGGGCCGGGGTGGTGGCAAGACCCTCTGGTTGCAGATCCAGGAGGCCCTGGAAGGGGAGATCCGTGCCGGCATTCACGCGCCCGGCGCTCAACTGCCCACCGAACATGCGCTGGCCACCCGTTTCGGGGTCAACCGCCACACGGTCCGTCGTGGCCTGACCGCCTTGGAAGAGAAGGGACTGGTCCGGGTGGCGCAGGGAAAGGGCTCCTTCGTCCACGAACACGTTACTGACTACGCCATCCGCAAGCGTACCCGCTTCAGCGAGATCGTCACCGCCCAGGACCGCCGGCCCGGCGGGCTTCTACTGGGCGTGAAGACGTCGAGGGCCAACGCGGGTGTCGCGCGCGACCTGAACCTGCGCGGTGGGGCAAAAATCCTGGTAATGCGCATCCTGGGCGAAGCGGATGGTCGCCCCATTACCGTGGCCGATCACCATTTCGCCGCCGACCGCTTCCCGGGCATCGTCGAGGCCTACCGGGAAACTCAGTCCATCTCGGCTGCCTTGGCCCGGCTCGGCGTCGCCGACTACAGCCGCCGGGTCACCCGGGTCACCGCCCAGATGCCCGGCAAGGAGGTTGCGGACCTCCTGCAGCAGCCGTCGCGCCGACCGGTGCTGGTGGCGGAAAGCGTCAACGTGGACCCAAATGGTCGCCCCGTCGAATACGGCATCACCCGGTTCGCCGGCGACCGGGTGCAGATCGTGTTCGAACCGTGACGCCACGATGAAGGAGCCGGAAAATGGAGTCCGCACCGATACGGCCCATCGGGAATGGGACCAGCGCTGGCGGACCGAGGCGGGACGCCGGGACTGGCTAACCCCGGAGGAGGCGGTCTCCACCATGGTGCCCCAACTGCATCGACGCGGCGCCCGGCGTGTTCTCGACCTGGGGTGCGGGGTCGGCCGTCACGCCCTTTTGTTCGCCGGCGAGGGATTTCAGGTCGATGCCCTGGACGGCAGCGAGAGCGGACTCGCCTATTGCCGCCAGGAGGCCGCGAAGAGGGGGCTGGCCGCCACTCTCCACCTGGGCGGCATGTCCAAGCTGCCCTTTGCGGACAATTCCTTCGACTATGTGCTGTCTTGGAACGTGATCTACCACGGGGACGGCGACGTGGTAGGCGCGACGTTCGACGAGATCCGCCGCGTGCTGCGGCCCTGCGGTCTGTTCCAGGCACCATGCTGTCCAAGCGCAACCACCTCTACGGGCGCGGCAGCGAAGTGGCCAGGAACACCTTCGTCCTGGAAGGCGAGGAGGAAAAGGACCATCCGCACTATTATTGCGACGCCCGGGAATTGACGACGCTGCTGGGCCCCCTCGAACTGCTCGGATTGCAAGACCGCGAACAACGACACCCGGGACATTGGCATTGGGAGTTCGTCTGCGAACTGCGATCCCGGCAAAGAGATGGCGTCACCGATGAATGAACTCGTGCTGACCAACGCCCGTATCGTCGGGCGCGAAGAGGTGTTCCTGGGAACCGTCCATACAGTCGGCGGCGCCATCGAAAGCCTATCGCGGGAGCGGAGCTACCTGCCCGCCGCCACCAATCTGGAGGGCGATCTGCTGTTGCCGGGCCTGGTCGATATTCACACCGACGCCCTGGAACGCCATATGGAGCCGCGCCCCGGTGTGCGTTGGCCGGTCGCGGCGGCTCTTCAGGCCCATGACCGGCAGATGGCGGGCTGCGGGATCACCAACGTGCTCGACGCCCTATGCGTCGGCGTCTTCGGAGGGGCTCACGTGCTGCGCCGGGACGCCTTGCTCGAGGCGGGCAACGCAGTGATGGCGGCGCAACGGGCGGGCGACCTGAAAGCCGACCACCGCCTCCACCTGCGCTGCGAGCTTGGCGCCGAGTCCTTGATGGAGGCCTTGGAAGACAACATCGACAACCCCCTCCTGCAGGTGGTGTCGGTCATGGACCACACCCCGGGCCAGCGCCAGTGGCACGACCTGGAACGGTGGCGAACGTTCTACAGCCGCCGTCACTCCGAGGAGAAGCTCCAGGAAATCCTGGCCGACCGGCTCGACCAGCAGGGAATTTGGGTGGACCGCAACCGGGCGGCCGTCGTGAGCCTGTGCCATGACAAGGGCCACATCCTGGCGAGCCACGACGACACGACGGAGGCTCACGTCCGCGACGCCCATGCCCTGGGCATCCACATCTCGGAGTTTCCGACGACCATCGAAGCCGCCCGGACGGCGCACGAATGCGGCATGGTCAACGTTCTGGGCGGCCCCAATGTGGTCCAGGGCGGCTCCCATTCCGGGAACGTCGCCGCCCGGGACTTGGCGCGGGAAGACTTGCTGGACGGCATTGCCTCGGACTACGTACCGATCAGCATGATCCATGCCGCCTTCCTGCTGCACCACGAGATCGGCCGCGACCTGCCCTCGGCGGTGGCCACCATCAGCGCCAACCCCACCCGGATGGTGGGCCTCACCGACCGTGGCGAGATCGCACCCAGCAAGCGCGCCGACCTGATACGGGTCGTCGATACGGGACCCGGGAACGTTCCCGTCGTCCGGACCGTGTGGCGGGAGGGAGTGCGGATCGCCTAGGGCACTACCCCATCCACGGCCAACGC
Organism: Rhodospirillales bacterium; assembly: GCA_965247705.1. Lineage (GTDB taxonomy): Bacteria > Pseudomonadota > Alphaproteobacteria > Rhodospirillales > CAMCUA01 > CBDFHV01. Next base: position 9,313 of record CBDFHV010000002.1, read on the forward strand.
GGTTGATGCCACGGCCGAGGGGAAGGATGATGGGCCCATGACAGGTCGGATCGAGCATCTCCTGGGTGTCCTCTGCGCGCTCATACTGCTGGGCGCCAGCATGGCGGCGAAGGCCGACGCCCTTCACGCCGCCACCCGCGCCGGGGATGTGGAGGTCATCAAGCTCTTGCTCGCCGAGGGTGCCGACATGGAGGCGGTCGACAATCACGGTCGGACGCCGCTTCATCTGGCTTGCTTTTATGGACAGGACGCGGCGGCCGGGGTGCTGATCGCCGCCGGCGCCGACACCAACGCCCGCGACGAAAACCAAGCCCCGCCGCTGCACATGGCCGCCTTTCGTGGAAACGAGGATGTCGCCGCCCTTCTGCTCAAGCATGGCGCGGACGTTAAGGCGACGAATTGGAACGGCACCACCTCCCTGCATTGGGCGGCACACGGCGGGCATGTGGCGGTGATACGCCTGCTCCTCGACGCCGGCGCGGCGGTGAACGTGAAGAACGGCTCCGGCGTGACGCCGCTCCGCTGGGCGGAAGACCGTCAGAGACCCGACGCGGCGGCGCTCCTGCGCGCCCGCGGCGGCGAGGGGTGACGGCGGCGAAGGAATTGCCGTCCCGGCTCACTTTTCGTCTGTTCCTATCTATCTTGGCAGTTGCATCCCGTTGCCCGAAAGACCCATAAAAGGCCGGTTTATGGGACCGTTGGCCTTGCTTGACGGGCACCGCGGTCACGTCGATGAAACTTCGAACGGCGTCGAAAGGGATAGCTTGGCGATGGCGAATTCCCGTCGCGAGGGGATGGAAGGCATTCTTCGGGTCCTGCGCCATCGTTTGGTGATTCCGCTTCACCGAAGCCGCCACGCCCCGGAATATACGGCCCGTGGCGTCCTGGTTGGCCTGTTCATAGCCTTCACGCCCACGGTGGGCATCCAGATGGGGATCGCCGCCGCCGTTTGGGCCTTGTTCCGTGGGATCAAGCGGTCGTGGGACTTCAACCTGATCGTCGCCATGGCCTGGACCTGGGTGACGAACGTGGTCACCGTTCCCCCGGTTTATTACCTTTTTTTCGAGACCGGGCGTCTGTTTCTCGGTCGATCGGACCCGTCGAGCGACTATGACGCCTTCGCTGACCGGGTCGATAGGATCATCAGCCTGGATTCCGGCTGGCTCGCCGACTTCGGCCATGAGGTCGCGGCCATGGTGAACACCTTCGGCTTGCCCCTGTTCGTCGGTTGCCTTCCCTGGGCAGTGGTCATCTCGATCGTCGGTTACGCCTGGAGTCTTCGGTTCGTCCGCCGATTCCGCCGCCTGCGGGTGGAGCGGCGGCACAAAAGGCGACTGCGGCATCCCAGTCCTTGATCGTTCGCCTCTCTTTTCCGGCATCGACGTGCCTGTTAGATTTCGCGGCGACATGCCTACGTACGTCACAATGCGGATGGCGACGGCCGGGGCGACGCTGGCGGTCCTGCTCGCCGCCCACTCCGCGGTGTCCCAATCCCCGACCTGTCTGACCATACTGGTGGACGGGGTGCAGCGGACTCTGTGCGAAGGCGACCCGCCGCCGACCGCCGCGCCGCCGACTGATCAGGGGACGGAGACGCGACAGCAGAGTGACGCGCCCCTCGTCGGCAACAACATGCGCGATCTCATGCGCCGCGCCGACGGCATGGACCTGCCCGGCCGAACCCTGAAATGCCGATCCGCCACCCTCGAAGGCATGCCGTTCAACATCTGCGAATAGCGCCACCGATCCCCCTTAGATCGCGTCATCAGACAGAAAAGAAGGGTTCCGCCACATGTCCGCCCCCGCCAGTCCCCGCATCGCCCTGCTTGGGTTCAACCTGGAGAGCAACCGGTTCGCCCCCTCCGTGAGCCGCCCGGATTTCGAGGAACGCCTGCTCATGTCGGGTGACGACATCATGGCCGATTCCCGCCAGGCGGCGCCCCGCATCACCGGCACCCTATGGGGATTCATCCAGGAGATGGACAAGCTGGGGCCGTGGACTCCGCTGCCGGCGACCGTGACCAGTGCCGGCGCGGCGGGGCCGGTGGATCACGATTTCTACCTGGAGATCAAGGAAGACATGCGCCGACGGCTTGAAGAATCCCTGCCGGTCGACGGGGTCTATTTCTCCGAGCATGGGGCCGCCACATCGACGGTTCCTGGCTTCGATCCCGACGGCGACCTCTACGCCATGGCCCGCGAATTGGTCGGACCCGATGTCCCTGTCGTCTCCACCCTGGACCTGCACGCCAACATCTCCGACACCATGATGGCGGCCACCGATATCCTGATCGGTTATCGGACCAATCCCCACGTGGACCAGTATGAGCGTGGCGTCGAGGCCGCCCATGCCATGCGGGAGCTGCTGTCCGGCGTCAGGACTGCCAAGGCCTTCATCCGCCTGCCTCTGGTGGCGCCCCAAGTGACCCAGCTTACGGCCGTCGGCCCCTACGGCGAGGCCATCGACCGGGGCCAGGCGATGATCGACGAGTCGGTCATGAACGTTTCCATCCTCAGCGGTTTCACCTACAGCGACTGCCCCGACAATGGGATGGCGTTCATCGTCACCACACGGGATGACGAGGCCAAGGCCCGCCGGATGTGCCGCACCCTGGCCGAACAGACGTGGGCGGAGCGACATCGCTTCGTCCCCCGGCTGACGACCCTGGAAGACTGCGTCGCCGGCGCCGTGGCCCGGGGCAATGATCCGTCCCTGCCGGCGGCCATCATCGCCGACGTGGCCGACAATCCCGGCGGTGGCGGGCGGGGCAATACCACCTGGCTGCTGGAAAGCTTGTACAACGTCGGCGCCAAGGACGTGATCCTGGCCGTGTTCAACGATCGGCCCTTGGCCGCGGAGGCGCATGAACGGGGCGTCGGCGCCACTTTCGAGGCCACCTTCAACCGCGCCGAGGCGGACGAGCGTTCCCGCCCCTTCGCGGCAGACGCGGTGGTGCGTCACTTGTCCGACGGGGTGTTCGTCGGCCTCAAGGGCGGCACCGCGTCGGAAATGACCGTGAACCTGGGTCCCACGGCGGTGCTGCAGGTGGGTACGATAGCGGTCGTCGTCATCTCGATCCGGACCCAATGCCTGGACAGCAACTACTTCGAGCATTTCGGTGTATCCGTGTCGGACGCACGGACCGTCGTGGTGAAGTCGCGGGGCCACTTCCGGGCCGGATTCAGCCATTTGTTCAGCCCCGATCAGGTGATCGAGGCGGACTGCCCCGGGCTGACGTCGCCGAACCTGAGCCGCTTCACCTTCGAGGGATTCAAGCGGCCGATCTTTCCCTTGGATGGGGATGCGTCCTGGACGCCGCCGGACTGGTGAGAAGACCCGGGCGGGTCGCGGTCACCCGGCGAAGAACGCGCCCTCGTCGAACTCCGCCGTTTCGATGAGAAATTCGGGATTCAGGATCTCCATCTGCCGTTCCCGCACGGCGACGATCCCCTGTTCCCGCAGTTGCCGCAGCATCCGGTTCACGTGAACGCTGGTGAGTCCCAGCGCATCGCCGAGATGCTCCTGGGTGAGCGGGAAGGGCATGGTCTCTCCGGCTATTCGGGGGAGGCCCATTTGGACCCTGTAGTAGAGTTCCAGCAGCAGGTGGGCGATGCGGGCATCGGCGGGGCGGCGGCCGATATTGACCAGATGGTCCTGCGCCCGCGCCTCGCATCGCGCGGCCAGCCAGGTTAGCCGGACGGCGATTTCCGGGTGGTCTTGGAAGAAGCGCAAGAAGTTTGTACGCGGCAGGACGCATACCCGCACGTCCGTCAGGGCTTCGGCTGAAAGCTGCATCGGGCCAGGCAACATGGACTGGAAACCAACAAACTCGCCGGCTAGAGAACTTTCACTTTAATTTGGTTCATATCCTGAGTTTGCAAAATAGTTGGCGCATTCGTTTGGCCTGATGGTGTTGATGATATCTCCGATGGCGCGCCACAGGTCATCGATGGTTCGCACGGCGGCTTTTCTGAGCATCGCCTTGAGCTTTGCGAAGAACTGTTCGATCGGATTGAAGTCGGGTGAGTAGGCCGGCAGATAGGCCAGTTTGGCGCCCGCCGCCTCGATGGCCTCGCGTACGCCGGTGACTTTGTGTGAGGACAGGTTGTCCATGACGACGATGTCGCCTTGCGCCAGCGTCGGGACCAAACAACGTTCCACCCAGAGCCTGAAGATGGCGCCGTTCATCGGGCGATCAACGACGAACGGTGCGGCGATGCCATCGTGACGCAGCCCGGCAACGAAGGTCATCGTCTTCCAGTGGCCATGCGGCACGGCGGCGACCAGACGCTCGCCGCGCCGGCACCGCCCGCGAAGGCGCGCCATCTTGGTGTTGGCACCGGTCTCGTCGATGAAGACCAGCCGGGTCGGGTCGAGCGCCGGCTGTTGCGCGCGCCACAATCGCCGGTTCTCGGCGACGTCAGGACGTTCCTGCTCGGCTGCGTGCGCGGTTTTTTTTAAAGCTGATGCCGTGACGATGGAAGAAGTTCCACAATCCCCCAATACTGCTCTTGACGCCCTTTTCCGAGCTCAACCGGGCAATGATCTCTTCAAGCGTGAGGTCCGGCGCCGCGTCGATCTGCGTCAACAACCAATCCTCATGAGGGTCAAGCTTCGAGCCCTTGGGTGCGCCCATCGCAGCCGCCTGAACGCTGCCCGTCTCCCGCCAGCGCCGAGCGTAGCGGATCGCCGAACTGACGCTGACGCCAAATCGCCTCGCCGCCTGGCGCCGCGAAGCCCCGCCATCAATCGCATCCACGATCCGTTGCCGAAGGTCTGCCGAGTAGGCTTTGCTCATCGGAAACTCCCTTTGCGAATCTATAACAAAGGGAATCAGAACAAGATCAGAATGGGAATCCCCTTTCTGAATCATCCTTCAATGAAATTGCTCTAGAACGAAGTCCAGGATCTGCCTTGTCCCGTCCTCCGACATCTGGTGCAGATACAGCCAGCCATCTAGCCCGAATTATTCACGGCGCTGATTGAAAATGCTGGTGAGCGTAGATTAACCTGTTGAAATGCCGTATGATTTTGGTGTCAAGACAAGATCACATGGCAACAGAACAACCCACGGCTCACCATGAACGAGATTACCCCCTATCTCCCTGGTTTGTCACCCGTTGGAGGCAAGCCGCTTTGCGCCCGCTTCGACGGCGGACGGCTGTCGTCGGACGGCGGGGTGTTGTTGTTGGGCGAGATCGACAGGCGGCTCGGCATCGCCGACGTGCTCGCTTCCTGCGTCACCGACGTGCGCGACCCGGCGAGCACGACCCACGCTTACGTAGACATGATCCGGGCGCGCCTGTTCGCTATTGCCTGCGGGTATGAGGATTGCGACGACCTCGACGTTCTGCGTTTCGATCCGGCGTTCAAGCTGGCCTGTGGCCGTTTGTCCGAGAGCGGCGACGACCTGATGAGCCAACCGACCCTGTCGCGCCTCGAGAACGCGCCGTCATGGCGCGCGCTCGGGCGCATGGGGCTGTCGATGATCGATCTGTTTTGCGCCAGCTTCAAGCGCGTTCCGGCGCGCATCGTTCTCGATATCGACGACACCGACGACGCCGTTCACGGCGGCCAGCAGCTGGCGCTGTTCAACGCCCATTACGACGACTATTGCTTCCAACCCATCCATATCTTCGAGGCGGCCACCGGCAAGCCGGTGATGTCACTGCTGCGTCCCGGCAAGCGGCCCTCCGGCGACGAGGCGGCGCGGATCCTGAGACACGTCATCGGCCGCATCCGCCGCAACTGGCCACGGGTCGAGATCACCGTGCGGGGCGATGGCCACTACGCCACGCCGGAGGCCATGGAATTCCTCGAACGTCAGGGCTGCGGCTACATCTTCGGGCTTTCCGGCAACGCCCGGCTGAACAGGATCGGCCAGCCGTGGTGCGAGGACGCCGCCGTGCGCCGGGCGGGGCAGGGAAAGGATAAGGTGCGCCGCTTCTTCCACACCGGCTACCAGGCCAAAAGCTGGTCACGGCAACGCTCGGTCATCGCCCGCGTGGAAGCTACCGCCAAGGGCTGTGACGTCCGCTTCGTCGTCACCAACCTGAGCGGCCGCGCCAAGGCGCTCTACGAGAAGGTCTACTGCGCCCGCGGGCGGATGGAAAACATGATCAAGGACCACAAGCTCTACACCAAGTCCGACCGCACGTCGTGCCACCGTTGGGAGGCCAACCAGTTCCGCCTCTTCCTGCATACCGGCGCCTACTGGCTGCTGCATCAGCTTCGCCAAGCGGCGCCTCGGAAATCGCTGTGGCGAACGGCCACCTTCGAAACCCTGCGCCGGGCGTTTCTCAAAATCGCCGTCCGCGTCGAGGAGCTCAAGTCGCGCCTCAGGATCGCCCTGCCTTCGGCCTATCCCTATCAGCCGGCCATGATCGCCATCGCCGGGCGCATCACCGCCCAAGGGCCCTGAACCAAGCGGCAGGTGCCGCCGGACGAGCCCCGAACAACAACCTCCAACCTCTCCGACAATCCGTCTCAAAAATCGCCGTCAACCCGGTCGCTACCGCTCGTCCCGCTGAAATCCGATGGCCGTCATGAATAATTGGGGCTAGTTCCGCCTTGGTCAGGCTGTCGGTTTCGTGGCATTTGTAACCGCCATTTTCGCCAGCGCCGGCAAAGACCGAAAATCCTGGACCTTTGTGTTCCGCGTTGGTGTGGGTGTGGATGTTGCAAAGGTTCATTTGGGTTGCCGCCGGAGCCAGTGTGAAAACCCGTTGATTGGTGCCGGCGACACTTGAGATGTCTCTTGGTGTCTGAGGCCCGAAACCCTTGCAAAGCTCTTGTGCCAACGAGGGTGTAGCGATAGCGATGGCGACACACATGGCCACTGACGCCACCGCGATTTTGCAAACGTTCATTGGTCCCTCCAAATGGATCGATGAAGTCGTCAAAATAGCTATCAAGGCAATCGCCTTCTTGCCAGCCAGTTTGATACCTGACCCAAGGCGTTTTTTTTGACCGCCATCGTTAGGCCATCGTCGAGACGGAATTGGCCGCTATGCCACTTCCGGTTCGTACCGCGTCACGGGTATGAGCGCCGAACGCTCCCGCATGTGATGGGCATCGTGCCAAGCCTGGAGGCGCAACAGCTGATCCATGGAGAGATCGAACGCCTTCTCCAGTCGCAATGCCATCTCGGGAGACAGGGATGCCTTCTCGTTCAACAGGTCCGAAAGCGTAGCCCGTCGTACGCCGAGAATCCGCGCGGCTCTGGAGATTGTCAGTTCGAGGGGCACGATGACTTCTTCCCGAATGAACTCCCCAGGGTGGGGAGGCGCCATGCCGACCCCAATCGGCTTTCCGCCCATCAGTGATAGTCCTCCAGGTCCAGGTTCCAGATCTCGTACGGCTTCCGATTTGATGATACCTGGATTCGGCAACGGCTTGGAGGCTTCACGACACTTCCGTCAACCCGCGCGGGCGGGGGTGACGGAAAGGTGGTGGCAAGCGTCGAGGCATTCTCCGACGGTAAGTGCTTACTGCGCCAGCCCTTCCAACACCGCCGCCGTGTCGTTGCGCCGCGGTGTCCACAGACCGCGGGTCTGGGCCTCCACCAGCCGCGCCGCCATTTCCTTCAGCGCCGCCGGGTTGTGCTGGACGAGGAAGGCGCGGACCGCCGGGTCCAGCAGATAGGCCTCGTAGACCGCGTCGAAATGGTGGTCGCGCACCGCCCGGGCGGTGGCGGCGAAGGCGAACATGTAGTCCACCGTGGCCGCCATCTCGAAGGCGCCCTTGTAGCCGTGGCGCATGACGCCGGCGATCCACTTGGGGTTGACCACCCGGGCGCGGACCACCCGGGCGACCTCTTCTTCGAGGGTGCGCACCCGGGGCGCGAAGGGGCGGGAATGGTCGTTGTGATAGACCGCCGGCCGATGGCCCGATTCCACCCGCACCGCCGCCGCGAGGCCGCCCTCGAACTGGTAGTAGTCGTCCGAGTCCAGCAGGTCGTGCTCCCGGTTGTCCTGGTTGTGGACCACCGCCTGCACCCGGGCCAGGCGGGCGCGGAACAGGCCATGGGCGGGGGCGCCCTCGGCGCCGGCGCCGTAGGCGTAGCCGCCCCAGGCCACGTAGGCCCGCGCCAGGTCGGCGTCGGTCTCCCAGCCGCGCTCGTCGATCAGGGCCTGGAGGCCGGCCCCGTAGGCCCCCGGCTTGGAGCCGAAGACCCGGAAGCCGGCGCGCATCGCCGCTTCTTCCGCCGATGCCCCTTCCGCGCGTAGCCGCACAGCCTCCTCGCGCACCCGGGCGGCCAGGGGGTTTTCGTCCGCGGTCTCGTCGAGGGCGGCCACCGCGCGGACCGCCGAATCGAACAGGTCGATCAGGTTGGGAAAGGCGTCGCGGAAGAACCCCGAAACCCGCAGCATCACGTCCACCCGCGGCCGCCCGAGGACGGAGGCCGGCAGCACCTCGAAGCCCGTCACCCGCCGGGACG
>CBDFHV010000003.1:0-51857 GCA_965247705.1 Rhodospirillales bacterium
GAGGCTCAGGTGCTGGTTTCTCGTATCAAGCAAGCTCGCCGAATGGCGTGGGAGAGTGCTGCCGAGGACATGCCGATCACAGATCGAGAAAACTTGGCCCATATAAACAACCCCCACATGGCGAGGGCATTTTATAAAGGATCCGGTATACCCGTCGACGACCTGAAGGGCCTCATGCCGTACTTATTCGCGCAACCCTTCGAAAACGACGTCGAGCGCGACGCGGCAATCGTGGAGCTGTCGACGAAAAGGCTATTCAAACTTATACGCTACGAGCGAAGCGCGGCGAACCGCCGAGACAAGGCCCTGCGTAAAATGGAGCAAATCAGAGATGCAAGTAGATAGCTATCTGGGCGGGTATAATTATATCATAAAACATGTAATACGTGTTTAATTTAGTTTTTGATATTCGTCGAAAGGGCAAATGACAAAACGAACTCAATTTTGCGCCAGGCACTCCAAAACCGGTTTCCCGAGCAGACTCCCGAGCGAACGCCCTATTCAACATCAGGTATGAAAACTGCAAGTTACACTAACGGGCATTAATCAGAACCCATGGGCCCATTTTCGGCGTCCGATCGACATGATCTTCCAGGGTTGATCGATGAGCCTGTTCCAGGCTTCGCAACACAGCGCGACGATATCGTCGTAGGTCTTGAATATCCTGTTGGAAAGCCAGTTATCGCGCATGAACTGCCATATGTTTTCGACGGGGTTCAGCTCGGGCGCTCTTGGTGGCAAGAACATCAATGTGATGTTGGATGGGATCTCGAGCCTGCCGGTGGTGTGCCATCCGGCCCGGTCGATGATGAGTACAGCGTGAGCGCCTGGTGTCACCAGGGCCGAGATTTCATCAAGATGCCATTGCATGGCCTGAGTGTTGCAGCGGGGCAGGACAAGGCCCGCACCGACACCGCGCGCGGGACAGATGGCACCGAAGATATAGGCCGACTTCGTGCGTTGGTCCCGGAGCGCCGTGGGTCGGCTGCCGCGTCGCGCCCAGCGCCGGGTGAGCATGGTTTTCTGGCCGACCCGGGCCTCATCTTGCCACCAAATTTCTATCGCGGTGTTGGCCGGGAGCCTGGCTCGGATCTCCCCCAACCCGGCGGGGAAGTTTTTTTAAAATCCTCGACGGCAAACTCGTTCTGCCCCTTGTGGCGTGGTCGCGCCGATATCTTGCGAAACCCCAGCGCCCTCAATTCACGGCCCACCGTCGTCTCATCAACCGAAATGCGGAACTCTTCGAATATCCAATGCGCCAGGTCCTTTCGGCGCCAACGCACGACACCGTGGATCGCCGGAATCGGTCCGCTCTCAACAAGCCGAGCGAGCGCTTGTCGCTGCCTGTCATTGAGCTTGGCCGGCTTGCCTGTCGCCTTGCCGTCAATCAGACCATCCGGCCCCTTGGCGTTGAAACGGAGAACCCAGTCACGGACCACCTGGAGCCCGACAGTACCGATCCGCGCCGCCTCCGTGCGACGGCCACCATCGTAAATCTCAGCCAGCGCAAGAAGCCGCCGGCTCTGTCCAGCATCCTTCGACGCCTTGGCTAACCGCCGAAGCGCCGGACCATCAAAATCTTCCCGTAACGCAACCGCTCTGCCCATGGCGAACCTCCGTATCAGTTCGCCTCATTGATTCAGACTTCTTGCCGTTTGGGAATCCCCTAAATGAGTCTCCTTCAATGCTCGATGGTATTATGCCAACCTGCATTGAGTGAAACTCATTGCAGGTTGGCAAGCGCGACGGCGCGCCCGAGCCACTGCGAGGAAAGCCTGCGTGGCGATTGAACGCACTACAAACTGCGATGAGTCTTGCTCATCGCAGTTTGGTATTAGCCCCGAAACATAGGGACGGGTAAAGGTTAACCGAATGGCAATACTTGTTGTCTCATACTTGAATTTGTTGTATCATCGTCTCGCCATCGTCGCGAGGCATGGGACGCATTCATTAAGGACGAAAATTGACACACTCGGCCTCGACATTACCTTCGGACGACCTGTCGCAATCGCCGCGTGACAAGCGGTGGCTCGGAGTGCTGTTGTGCGCGGCTTCATCCATCGCGACCTTTGCGCTCGTGGTTTTTTTGGCAGTCCAGACCGTCTCCTTCGTGCAGGATGATATTCTCGCGATGGACACCGATGGCCTTGCGGATTTCTCAACTTCCGCCGGATCTCCCGACGAAGACTGATACGCGCTTGTAGCGAAAGGGTGGAGAAGAGGCTCCGGCACCAAAGCCGTACCGCGGTCCCGTTCAACGCTTGGCGCCGGCCTCTACCTCGCGTCCGTAGGTGCGCCGTGGAAAGGCGCCGTCTCCTAGCGGGTGCGAATCCCGCCCGGCAACTGTCGCTCCAGCCGGTAGCAATCGGAGCGGGTGATGGAGGTAACGACATGGCCTGAAGCACTCCGATGTAACGAGGCCGCCTTGGGCGGCTCAGCGACCATGCGGGCTGCAACGCGAGTGAACGCTGAGCAGGCCCCGAAACGAGCAATGCGGAAGCCGACCCGCCCTTCTGACGGGGAAGGCTGCCACCTGCCGGGAAGCGAGCGACGCGAGCATCGGCAGGTTCCGCCGGGGTAGTGGCGGCGGCACGCATGGAAGAGGGAGACGGTAGCAACACGGGAAGCCCTGTCGGTGGTGCGCGCACACCAACCGGAACCCCGTGAGGGGCAGGCCGGGCCGGCAGGGTGGCGGATGGGCTTGTATTACCGCAGATGCCGGGTAATGCCGGCGGAGGGAAGGAGCCCTGGTTCGAGAGCAGCACGGAAAAGGGAGCAAGGCGTGATCACTGGTGAAAGCCTAACAGGGTCAGATAAAGTTCGGAAACTCCAGACCGTGTTACATGCGAAAGCTAAGGAAGAACCCGGCCTGCGTTTTCACGCGCTAATCGACAAGGTGTGGCGGGCGGACTTCTTGATGGAAGCCTGGGCACAGGTTCGCCGTAACGGCGGGTCTGCCGGGGTGGACGGAGAGACCGTCAAGAGCGTCGAGTCGTATGGCGTAGACCGCTGGCTCGGGGAATTGGCGCGGGATCTGAAGGACGGGACCTACAAACCAAAACCGGTGCGGCAGGTTCTGATCCCGAAAAAACAGCCCGGCAAGTTCCGGCCGTTGGGCATTCCCTGCATCAGGGATCGGGTGGCCCAGACGTCAGCCATGCTCGTGCTGACGCCGATCTTCGAGGCCGATCTACAGCCCGAACAGTACGCCTACAGGCCGGAGCGGAGTGCCCACGACGCGATAAGACGCGTGCATCGCCTCCTGTATAGGGGACACAACGAAGTTGTTGATTGCGATTTGTCCAACTACTTCGGCGAAATCCCCCACGCCGAGTTAATGAAGAGCCTCGCCCGACGCATTAGCGACGGGCGGATGCTCGGACTGATCAAAGCGTGGTTGGAAATGCCCGTCGAAGAGGACGACGGCAAGGGCGGCAAACGCCGCACGAACCGGGCACGCAAGGAGCGGAAAGGGACCCCTCAGGGCTCCCCGATCTCGCCCCTGTTGAGTAACGTTTACATGCGGCGCTTCGTACTGGGCTGGAAAACGCTGGGTTATGCCCAGCACTTCTGCGCGGAGATCGTGAACTTCGCCGATGACCTCTGTGTGCTTGGCAAAGCCCCGGCAGCGGAAATGCTGACGGCGGTTGAGCGGCTTATGGGCGGTCTGAAGCTGACGGTCAACGAGCAGAAAACCCGATGCCTGCGGTGCCCAGAGGAGCCAATTGAGTTTCTGGGCTACCGCATTGGGCGCAACTATCGACCCCACGGGAAGGGGGCCTATATCGGCACCCGCCCCGGCAAGGCGAGCGTCCAGAGCATATGCCGCAAGATCAGCGAAATGACGGCGCCACAGCACGGCTGGAAGTCGATGGAGGAAATGGTGGAAGGCCTGAACCGCACCATGAGCGGGTGGGCAAACTACTTCAGCCTCGGCCAAGTCAGCCCGGCCTACAACGCGGTCAACCGCCACACGGGAAAGCGGCTACGCCAGTGGCTCGGTCGAAAGCACAAGACGCGGGCGGGGAGATTCGTGCGATACTCCGAAGAGAGGCTGTGCGCAGATTACAGCCTCCTGCGTCTCACGCGGCAAACCGTGGCCTTTCCGAGCGCGAAGGCATGATCTCGTCCGAAAGCCGGATGCGGGAAATCCGCACGTCCGGTTTGATGAGCGGGGGTCTGGAAACGGGACCAAGGGAGACGGACTGAGGCCCGGAGCGAAAGCGACGGAACAGCCACCGTACCCTACAGTCACCGCGTCAGCCCCCGACTCTACCGATCCTCCAATCTGACGATATCGTCCTCGCCGAGGTAGGACCCCGACTGCACTTCGATCACGCGAAGGGGAATCTTGCCGGGGTTCTCCAGGGAGTGAACGACGCCGATCGGGATGTATGTCGACTGGTTCTCCTCCAACAGGAAAGTTTTCTCGCCGCGGGTCACCCTGGCAGTGCCGGAAACGACGACCCAGTGCTCGGCCCTGTGGTGGTGCAACTGCAAACTCAGCTTGGCGCCGGGTTTGACGCCGAGCTGTTTGACCTGGAAGCGATTCCCGGCGTCGATGCGCTGATAGTAGCCCCAGGGGCGGTAAACCCTGGAATGCACGACGTGCTCGTCGCGGCCATCGCGCTTGAGACGGTTGACGATCTCCGTTACGTCCCCTGCCTTGTCCCGCGCCGCAACCAACACGGCGTCGTCGACGGCGACGACGACGAGATTTTCGACGCCGACCACCGCCGCCAGGTTCCCATCGGCGCGGACATAGGAGTTGCGGGATTCGTGCACGATGGCGTCGCCGGAAACCACGTTGCCCTGCTCGTCCTTCTCTCCCAGGTCCCACAACGCGGACCACGACCCGACGTCGTTCCATCCCATATCGACCGGAACGACGCTCACCTTGTCGGTGTGCTCCATCACCGCGTAGTCGATGGAAATCGATTCGCTGCCGGCGAAGGGTTCTTTGTCCAGGCGCAGGAAATCCAGATCCTTCTCGGCGGCCGATACCGCTTTCCGGCAGGAGGCGAGCACCGCCGGCTTCAAGCGCTCCAACTCGTCCAGGAAACCGGCCGCCGAAAGCATGAAGATCCCGCTGTTCCAATCATAACCTCCGGCTTCGACATACTGCCGGGCCTTCTCAGCGTCTGGTTTCTCGACGAAACGGTCGACTTCGTAACAGCCGTCGAGGTCGACGCGCGCCTTGCCGCGGCGGATGTACCCGTAGCCCGTTTCCGGCGACGCGGCGGGGATTCCGAAGGTCACAAAGGCGCCGTTCCTGGCGGCCGAAAAACCGACCTCAAGGGCGGCGCGGAATTTGGCGAGCTGTTGGATGACGTGGTCCGAAGGCAACAACAGCATGACGGCGTCCTCATCCGCCTTGGCCAGCAGCAGCGCGGCCACCGCCGCGGCCGGGGCCGTATTGCGCCCTACCGGTTCGAGGACGATCGCCGACGGCCCGACATCGAGCTCGCGCAGTTGCTCGGCGACGAGGAAACGGTGCTCCTCGTTGCAGATCACCATCGGTGCGGCGAAGCCTTCGCCGGTTACCCGCCGCGCGGTTTCTTGCAGCATGCTCCGGTCGGAGCCGAACGACAAAAGCTGCTTCGGAAAAAGCGCGCGGGACACCGGCCACAGACGGGTGCCCGAGCCCCCCGCCAGGATGACGGGATATATGATGCGACCATCATCGGAAGGAATGCTCATCTTGCCACCTCATCGAAACGGAGAACGGCCGCGTTTACTCGCGCATGATACGCCACCCGCCCCCGACCGGATCAATCCGACGCCCCCGATGATCGAGTCTCATTTCAACAGCCGCTCGATCTTCTGGTCCGGAAGCGTGTCGCCGGGGAAGATATCGATGTTCAGCGCCCGCTTGCCGGCATACAAGGAAGCCGCGAGGGAGACCAGGAACATCGACAGAAAGGCGACGATCGCCACGGCATTGGCGAAGGTCCAGATCGGCCGCAATGCGCGCTCCAGCGCCAACCGATCGGACGGCCGATGTTCCGGGCCGGCCAGCAGGACAAAATAGAACCGGCGCACGAATAGCGGGATCGAGGCGCGGATATCGACGGCATGGACGCCCCGGCTGCGCGCGCCGAACGCCATCTTGACGGCATCGAGCTGCGCGTCGCTGAAGGTTTGAGCCACGTCCTTCGGAATCTTGCCGAAGAAACTTTCGATGAAAGGATCAGCGGTCTTGGAGATCAATTTTTCCTCCCCTTAGCTTCCCTCGCCTTCGACGTTGTCCCAGACGCATCATTGGGCGGGTGGCCCTTCGGCACCGTCGCGGTGAGCCATAGCCTCGGCCGCAGGGTCGTTTCGGAGAGCGCCGAGGACGCTCGACAGGGCGAACGCGAGAAAGATGCCGCCGGCATCGAACGACCAGTCTTGCACCGTCGGCTGGCGACCGGCAACGAAATATTGAAGCGCCTCTGTGACCGCGGCGAAAAGCAGCAGGCATAGGAACTGAAAGGCGCGCCGGTCGGCCGGCCAGGCAAAACGGGCAAGCGCGGCGAGAACGAAGAACAGGGCGAAGTGAGTGATCTGGCTGATATTGAAGCCCAGATACTCCGCTCCGCCCCATTCCAGTCCCGCAATCTCGGAAAGACGCTCCGCCAGCGCCGGCCCCAGGCGCTCATACGCACTCCACGCCGAGGTAAGGAGTTCCTGCTTCACCGGGCCCGGCATCAACACCGCGGCGGTTATGGCAAGGGTGACGACGGCGACCAAGCCACGAAAGAGGGCCGATCCGATGTCGTGCAGGAGAGAGCCGCCGATCCACGCCAAGGCCACGGCCCACGCCGCCAGCAAGGCGTACCCAGCCCCCCGGAAGGCGGCGCGTTCCCTCACCGGAACCAGACGCAGATCCCGCAGCCTCATGACTCCGGTGGTGCGGATGAGCTGTGCCCCGACCACAACCTCCTTCACATTCCCGGCGACCGGGAAGGCGGCGGAATAGCGACGCCAGGAATTGTCACCAATTTGCGTCACGAGTACGTGGGGGATCGACACCAACGATTTTCCTTCGGCGGTCCGGCCGACGAGATAGACGCGCGCCGCGTACCAAGACTTGGTGCCTTGCCGTACGTTCTGCGTCGAAACCTCCGCCGCCAACAGCAATATCTCCTGTCCGGGGACCGCCGGCAGTATTTGGCGGATGCCGACCGAGCGCGAAGGGTCGTCGCTTTCCAGCACTACCACCCCGGAAGCCGCCGTTGCCGCGCCCTTGGCACCATGGACGGTCCACTCTTCGAGCCCGTCTTCGAAGCCGCCGTTCCTCAACAGTTCGGGTCCGGTGATTTCGTAGCGCGGGGCCAATTCGAACAATCCCGCGGTCAGGAGCAACAGGAAGACTACCGCCAGCGTCCTTGTCGCCGGCCGTCGAAACGCCTCCTTCCGCCGTTCCGTGCCTGTCGAACCGACCATCAAGTCCCTTCCAGGACACCCGGAAGAATGAAATGGAGCATTACCCGATTTATTACGTCGCTGTCCCGGTTTTCTCGCTCAGGTAGATTCCGAGGTTGGTTGAACATTCGATAGAAGACTATGATTTCGCCCCTGGGATTGCTATCGACTATATCTCTGCCGACGGTGCTCGATAGTTCGCACGCGAGATCGCACGCACCGGCGAAAGGACGACATGGGCAACGGACTGATCCAACGAATCTTCGGGAAACGAGAACGTGTTACGGTGGCGAACGCCCGTGTTCCCGATAACACGCGCGTCTATGCGGTTGGCGACATTCACGGCCGCGCCGACCTGATACGGCGACTGCACGGTTCGATTCGCGACGACGCGGCAAATGGAGCGCCGGATGTGCGTAAGGTCGTTGTCTACATAGGGGATTACATAGATCGCGGATTAGAGAGCCGGGAGGTCATCGATTTCCTGCTTGACAACCCGCTCGATGGTTTCGAGTCCGTCTATCTCAAGGGGAACCACGAGGAGCAGCTTCTTGATTTTCTGGATGACCTCGGCGTCGGCGAGGCTTGGCTGCGGATTGGCGGCGACGCCACGGTTCACAGCTACGGTGTCCGCATCCCGAAAGACATGGCGCCGGAAACCCGCCTGCCGTACCTCCAGGAAAGCCTTCGCCATTCTGTCCCCCAAAGGCATCTGGACTTCCTATCCCGGTTGGAGATGATGCGGGAAATTGGGGACTATTTGTTCGTCCACGCGGGAATCAATCCCTACGAGTCGCTGAAAAGGCAGACGCCGGAGGACATGCTATGGATTCGCGACGAATTTCTCGAATCCGAGGCAAACTACGGGGTGGTCGTGGTGCACGGCCATTCGGTAACCGACGCCCCCGACATCCGGGACAACAGAATCGGCATCGATACCGGCGCCTATGTGAGCAACAACCTCACCTGTCTCGTGCTCGAGGGTTCCACGAAACGGTTCCTATCGACCAAGGAGCCATCGGCGGGTTTCGAGGACCGCGCGTAGTCCGTGACCGGCGACCCGGTGATCAGGTAGTGACCCGGCCCCACGAACGATGCCACTTTTTTGGATAGATTAACCGGCGTTGGGAAGGCCCGATCGGGCCGTTGCCAAGCGGACAGAAGGGCGCAAGTCGGCCGTCCTGATGCAGATGGCGGTGGCCGTCGAGTTGTCGAGCATGTGCCGCGATCGAATCGGCAACCTCGCCAACCGCAAGCTTGGCGAGAACTTATTACGGACCCGATTACGCCGCCAAAATGCGACGATCCGCCGGAATCCGGAGGTCACCTGGGGAGTGTCGGTTGAAGGGGGGAGGGGTGCCGGCGAGGGCGCCCCCAAGGCGGGCGCTACCATCCGAGGCGCGGGCAATAGGGGTGAATGAATCCCTCTCGATCTTCATCGTTGCCGTGGTCCGTGTCCCCGAACTCGTCGTCGAACCGCCGTCCGGCTGATTGCCGGTATATTACTTTGGCGTCCGATGCCACACTCCCAAATGGGAGGGTGACCGAGAAAATATGATACGAATGCGTGCAGGCTGGCTGAGGGCCAGGCGGAAACCGGTAAGTGGGCGTCGCGACGAGAGTTCTTGGCCTGTTGGAGCACCCGTGGTGCGCCGGGCTTCGTTTCCCGCCGGGCGGGAGCGCCCCGGCAATCGATCTTAAACGCTCTTTCTCAGCCTTGTATTGGTAGGCTCTTGAACAAATCCTGCCCCCGCAACCATCAAGACCCTACCGCCGTTTTCTCCGGAGGCGGCGGTATTCTTTTGTCGGGTGAAGGCCAGGATTTGCGCCAAGGCGCCGACAAGGATGACCTCGGGCTTGCCACGTTCCTTGCCGTCGTGCACCTCGATCGGGTCGATCATCGAGCGGATAATCTCCATTGCCCGAGGCCGGGCTACCTCATCCGTCAAGAGCGACTGCAGTTCGGTCACCTTCTTCCGGTAAAGCTCTGCCGTATTGGGGTGAAACTCTATCGTCCGTTCCTCATTTGCCGCAGCCAGCGTACGCTCCAACGCCCGTTTGCGGTATTCCAGGGCGCGCAGCTCGTCTCGCACAAGGCCCGGATCGTCGTCGCCTTCGGTGATGAAGGTCAGGCAGCGTTTGATGGAGGTGTTAACCTTGTTGAGCCCCTTCTGTGTCTGCCGCTCAATAATGCCGCGCCGTTTGCGTAGTCGGGCCAATTCGGCCTTGAACTCGGTGGCGAACGCCTCGATCAGCTCTTCATTGCCGAGAAGGATGTCCTTGAGGCCGGTAAGAATCCGGTATACGCAGCCCATTCCTTCCATCGAATGGCACCTGTCGCCGATGCCGCGGCAAGGCGGGAGCCGCGGGAATGCGGGGCCGCCGTTTCGTCTCCGCTTCCATTCCTCGGTGAGGTTGGATCCTTGGAAGGGGCGCCGGGGCTAGCCGCCGTTCTCCAGAATGATGTTGGACCACTCGTCCAAGGTCGCATTCCAGCCCGGCAGGACAACCGTCAGAGAATTGTCCTCCTCGACGATGGCGGGGCCCTGGATGCGGCCGCCGGACAGGTCTTGGCGGCTCATGACATCCGTCTCCACCCAGCCATGCTCGGGACCGAAGTAGCACTTCCGAGAGCCTGCGGCCTTCCAGTCCTTGGCGGTCGGGACGTTCAGACGCTCGGGAACGCGGTCGTCTTCGCTGAGGCCGCGGCCAAGGCACCGCAATGCGACAATCTGAACCGGCTCGGCTTCGGAGCGGTAGCCGTAGGTCTTTTCATGCTCCTGATGGAAGTCGGCAATCAGCTTGGTGATCGATGGGGGATCCATCATCTCGGCGCCCAAGGGAATGGTGAGCGCATAGTCCTGCCCCTCGTATCGGGTATCGGCCGACAGGGCAATCTCGCGTTGCGCCGGACCGTAGCCCTCCCGTTCCAGCGTCGTGGCGGCTTCGGAAAGGAGATTGCCCATGATGGCGTTGAGCCGGTCATAGTCCATGTGCCCCGTTTCAGCGTAATGAGTTTGAATCAAGTGGTGCTCGACTTCGGCGAAGAGCAGGCCCAACGAGCTGAAAAGACCCGGCAGCGGCGGGACGATGACCTTGCCCATGCCGAGCTCGCCCGCGACATCCAAGGCCTGTACCGGCCCCATGCCGCCGAACGCGAATAGCACGAATCGCCGGGGGTCGCGTCCTCGCTCCGTTGAAACCGCCCGCAGGGCTCGAATCAGGCTCGAGTTGGCGATGGTGCGAATTCCCCAGGCCGTCTTCGTGAGGTCCAAGTCGAGACGGCCTGCCACGCGATCGGTGATCGCCTTTTCCGCCAGATCGCGCCGAATCGCGAGGCTGCCCCCGGCCAGAGATTCGGGGTTGGTGAGCCCCATGTGGACATTGGCATCCGTAATCGTTGGCTCCACGCCGCCCTGGTCGTAGCAGGCCGGGCCAGGCTCGGCGCCGGCGCTGTGCGGACCCACCTTCAATGCCCCCGCAGGGTCGGTCCAAGCAATACTCCCACCGCCGGCGCCGACCTCGGCGAGATCGATGGAGGGAACCCGCAACAGATAGCCACTTCCCTTCATCAGTCGATGGCCGACGCTCACCTCGCCGCCGACCTCGTACTCGGGGGAGCGGGATATTGCGCCGTCCTCGATGATGCCGGCCTTTGCCGTCGTCCCGCCCATGTCCAAGGTCATCGCGTCTTGGATGCCCATGCGCCCGGCCAAGTGGAATGCGCCAGTTACGCCAGCGGCCGGCCCCGATTCGATGATGTGGATGGGGAACTCCCGGGCCGTTTCCATGGGCATCATCCCGCCGTTGGACTGCATGACCATGATGGGCACATCCATCCCGATCTCCTCCAGGTCCTCTTCCATTGCGCGGGAGTACTGCGTCACGACCGGCTGAACGTAGGCGTTGATCACGGTCGTCGACGTGCGCTCGTACTCCTTGATCTCGGGTAACACCTCACAGGAGAGGGACACGGACAACTCGGGGGCCATCTCCCGTATGATCTCGCGCGTGTCCTGCTCGTTGACACCGTTGGCATAGGAGTGGAGGTAACATACCGCGACGGATTCCACTCCCTCCTTCATCAGGCGCTGGACCGCGGTCCGAACGGCGCCCTTGTCCAGGGGTGTCACCTCGCCGCTTCGCGGATCGGTGCGTGCGGGAACCTCGAGGCGCAGGTGGCGCGGCACCAGCGGCTTCGGCTTTTCCCAGTGGATGTCATACAGCTTGTGCATCCGCATGCGGCGGATTTCCAGGACATCGCGAAATCCCTTGGTGGTGATGAGGCCAGTAGCGGCGCCAGTGCGGGTGATGATAGCGTTGGTCGCCACCGTCGCTCCGTGGGTGTAGTCGCGCACGGCCGTGGGCTCGATACCATATTCCTCAAGGATCATCTCGATCCCTGACCTGACCGCCCGGTTGAACTCGGGTGGCGAGGACAATACCTTCATCGGGAGGGCGGTGCCGTCCGATGTCAGCAGGACGACGTCCGTAAACGTGCCGCCCACATCGACCCCCATTCGCACCCGTTCAACCATCGGAACCTCCTCCCGTCCATCCTGCAAATGGGCAAACCACCTTGCCGGGCCAGGAAGCCGGCCCACAGGACAGCCCATTATAGCGTGCCTCCCGTCCATCCAGGCGATCTATCAAATGGGCAAACCACCTTGCCGGGCCAGGAAGCCGGCCCACAGGACAGCCCATTATAGCGTGCCTGGGAGGAAAAGTTACAGGTCGCGTCCCTGGGTTGGGGGGCCAATCCGCGAACACTGCGTGGGTTTGACAGGCGCCAGGGCATCGCATAGCCTTTTTCTTTCCCAATGATCGTCCTACAGAGGCGATGCTGGGTCTTGAGCAGAGGCGGCCCGGGGCGGTGTGACGTGGTCCGCCGATAAGAGGTTGCGGCCTGGGAGGTTAACCCATGTCTATGGTCATGAAAGACGCACCGAGCCTGTGGACCGAGTTGCGTCACACATTGCAGGAACTCGACCCGGTGGGGGTTTGCGACTTGATGGCCGATGCCGCCGTTGAGCACGTCAGGTGGCACGAACAAAGCCTTAGCCTGGTGGCTTCGCGCAACCTCCTCAGTCCGCGCGCCCGGGCGATGATGGCCTCGGGGCTCATGGAACGAGTGACGGGCGGCGGCTGGGTGGGAGAACGCCGCAAAAGCGGCAACGCCATGATCGATCGGATCGAAGCGATCCTGGTCTTGCTGGCAAGCAAGCTGTTTCGCGCCGAATGGGTGGAGTACCGGATGCCCACGGGTTCCATAGCCAATGCCGTGTTCGTGTTGGCGGCGACCAAGCCGGGAGACACCGTGATGGCGTTGTCTCCCAAGCACGGCGGCCATCCGACCTATGGCGTTCCCGGCTACGGGGGGGCGCACGCTCTTCGGATCAGCGACCTGCCTTGCCTTGAGGACGACACCGTCGAAATCGACCTCGAGAAGACGGCCCAAGAGGCGAAGCGGCTGCGGCCGAAATGGATCTTTCTCGGTAGCTCGCGCCCGCTGTTCCCATATCCGCTGCGCGAGCTGAGCGAGATCGCGGCATCCGTGGGGGCGGGAATTCTCTACGACTCCGCCCACATTCTGGGGCTCTGGGCGGGGGGACAGTTCCAGGACCCTCTCGGCGAGGGCGCGAGAGTGATCACCGCCTCCACCCACAAGACTTTTCCGGGTCCGGTGGGCGGCCTCATCCTCACCAACGACCGTGCGTTGGCCGAACGCCTTCGAGGGTTCACGACGATCGCCATCGGCAATTACCACAACAACCGGGCCGCCGCCTTGGCCGTCACGCTTGCCGAGATGCAGGTGTTCGCGGCGGACTACGCCGAGGCGACCGTTGGCAACGCCCGGGCTCTTGCCGAGGCATTGGATGCGGAAGGTTTCAAGGTCGTCGGCAAGTCAAAGGGGTACACGCAGTCGCACGTGGTGCTCCTGGACCTGTCGCGAACCATGGACGCGACCGAGGCCTGGAAGCGTCTGGAAGGCGCGAAGATTGCCTGTGAGGCCAACCCACTGCCCAGCACCTACCCGAAAGCAGCCGCCCTCAGACTCGGCTCCCCCGGCCTGACCCGGCGCGGAATGGGTCCCGGAGAGATGGCGGAAGTCGCCCGCTTCGTGCGCCGCGCCATCGTCGATCGGGAAGACCCCGGGCAGGTGGGGAAGGACGTCGAAGACCTCTCATCACGGTTCACTCAAGTGTGCTATTGTCTCTGAGAGGCGGTCGCATGCAGACCTCGACCGCTCCCTCGCGTTCGGTTTCTTGGAGGCCGTGATGGACACCACTTATGACCCCACGAGGCTCGAGATCGTTCGCAATTCCCTTGAGAGCATCGCCGACACCATGGCAATTGCCCTCTACCGGACGGCCCGGTCCGCGGTCGTGCGTCTGGGATGGGATTTCTCGACCGCCATTCTGACCCCGACGGGAGATCTGGTGGGCCAGGGTATGTGCCACCCCATTCACCTCAACGGCATGATGCCGGCCCTGAAGGGGTGTCTGGTGCACTACGCCGAAGACGTCCATCCGGGGGACATCCTGATCACAAACGACCCTTACGAAGGGGCCCAGCATCTGCCCGACATCTACCTGTTCGCGCCCGTATTCAAGGACGACGAACTGGTCGCCTACGTGAGCGCCATCTGCCACCACTCGGACATCGGCGGGCGGGTTCCCGGTGGCCAGGGATTCGACAACACCGAGATCTACCAAGAGGGCCTACGCATCCCGCCGCTCAAGCTGTTCGAGCGGGGCGAGCCAAACGAGACCATCCACCGGCTGCTGGCGAAGGCGGTTCGCACTCCCTTACAGGTGATGGGCGACCTTCTTGCCCAGATCACCGCCTTGCGCCTTGGGCAGCGTGAAGTCCTGAATTTGGTCGAGCGGATGGGTCTCGAGGAGTTCGTCGACCAGGTTGAACGGCTTCTGGACTACACCGAGCGGCTGACCCGGCAGGGTATCCGGGAATTGCCCGACGGCTCGTGGCAATTCACCGACTATGTCGACAACGACGGGATCACCGACGATCTCATCAGCATCGTCGCGCGGGTGAGCAAGAAAGGCGACGAGATACACATCGACTTCGAAGGCTCGTCGCCGCAGTGCAAGGGTCCGATCAGCGGGCTCTTGCACATGAACTCGAGCTGGGTCTACATGGCGCTCCGCTGCCTTCTCGGGGCCGACCTTCCGAGCAACGGCGGCTTCTTTCGGCCGATCACGATCACTGCGCCCCTGGGCAGCTTCGTCAACCCTCTGCTGCCGGCCCCGGTTGCCACGCGATCAGTGGGGGGACGCCGCATCAATCAGGCGGTTTGGGGGGCATTGGCACAGATGGCGCCCGACAAGGTCTTCGCCTGCCCGGGCGGCGCGGACGCCGGCATAGCCAGTTCGGGCCTCGATCGGAGCCGGAACCCCTGGCGGCCCTGGGTCTTGACCGAGGGCTTTAACGAGATCTCCTGCGGCGGCCGCCCCGACAAGGACGGCATGGAAGGGCAGGGATCCAACGTCACCAACCAGGCCAACACGCCCATCGAGATTCTGGAGATTGAGTATCCGATCCGCATCGTGGACTACGAGTTTGCGCCGGATTCGGAGGGTCCCGGGAAGTTTCGCGGCGGTCTGGCCATGGTTCGGACTTACCAGTACTTGGAGGACGGCATCGAGGTGAGGGTCCGCTCCGACCGCTCCAAGCGGCCGCCCTGGGGTCTCTTCGGTGGAGGCAGCGCCCCGGGACCACGGGTGGCACTCGTCTCCGACGGCGCCGAGCGGCGCCTTCCGCCCAAGTCCACGATCACGGTCAAGCAGGGGGACCGCCTCGCGACGCAGTGGTGTGGCGCTGGCGGCTATGGAGATCCGTTTGAACGCGACCCGGAGAAGGTGCTTTGGGACGTGATCGAAGAGAAGGTCACGCCGGCCCACGCGCGCGAGGCCTATGGCGTGGTCATCGACCTCGAGCGGCGGCGGGTCGATGCCGGGGCCACGGCGAAGCTCCGCGCGGCGGGGCGGCGCGGCCAGGAAGCTGGCGCGCCAGAACTGGCCGCGACGTGATGGCGAAGCCGGCGAATGCACCGAAGACGGGTAAAACGATGTTGAAAGTCAACGATCCCATCGAGCTCGAGGTGGTCTACAACGCGCTTACGGGCATATCGGACGCCATGGCGGTCGCGGTCGTCCACACGTCCCGTTCCTCGATCGTGCGACTGGGGTACGATTTTTCCACGGGAATTCTGAACCCGGGGGGAGAACTCGTGAGCCAAGGCTTGTGCCAGCCGATGCACATGGGCGGGATGCCGCCTGCTCTGCGGGCTTGCACGAATTACTACGAGGGTCGCATCCACCCCGGCGACATCTTGATCAACAACGACCCCTACGAGGGGGGAAGCCATCTGCCCGACATTTTCCTGTTCAAGCCCGTGTTCGCGGGTGAAACGCTCGTCGGCTACGTTTGCGCAATGAGCCATCACACCGACATGGGGGGTCGCGTCCCCGGGAGTAATGCTTGCGACTCCACCGAGATCTACCAGGAGGGTCTGCGCATTCCACCCCTCAAGCTCTATGACCGGGGCGAACCCAATCACGCCTTGTTCCGAGTGCTCGAAAAGGCGGTTCGGGTTCCCGACATGGTGCTGGGAGACCTGCAGGGGCAGATCGCGGCCCTGCGGCTGGGTGAGCGCGAGTTCCTGCGGCTCGTCGACCGGTATGGAGCCGAGAAGCTGCTGTCCCTCCAAGAAGAGCTTCTCGATTACACGGAGCACCTGACGCGGCTCGGAATTCGCGACCTGCCCGACGGAACTTGGACGTTCACTGATCATGTGGACGACGACGGCTTTGAGGCGGGACCCATCGCCATCGTCACCAAACTGACCAAGGAGGGCGAGAACCTGCACGTGGACTTCACGGGAACCTCCCCCCAGGTTCGCGGAGCCATCAATGTTCCCTTCGATGCCGCCAAGGCGATGGTGTACGCCGTCGTGCGAACGGTCCTGGGAGGGTCGATTCCCAATACGGGAGGCTATTTTCGCCCCGTGACCGTTACCGCGCCCGAAGGAACCTTCGTCAACCCTCGACTGCCGGCGCCGGTGGCGGCGCGGGCCCTGGGCTGCCTGCGGACGACTCAATCGGTCTTCGGCGCCTTCGCGCGAATGCTTCCCGATGTGGTGCCGGCCTGTGCGGGGGGCTGCGATTCCAACATTACGATGGCGGGCTATCATGTGTCCGGCAATGATCGCAAGGCGTGGGTGCAGGTCGAAGGGGCCTGCGAGATCGCGTCCGGAGGAATGTCGGACCACGATGGCATCGACGCCCAAAGCAGTCCGGTATTCAACATCACCAATATCCCCGCCGAGCTGATCGAGGCCGACCACCCGATCATGATCGAGGAGTACGCTCTTATTCCCGATTCGGAAGGGGCGGGAAGGTTCCGGGGTGGGGTTGGACTGGTTCGGCAGTACCGCTACCTCGCCGATGACACCCTGGTCCAACTGCGGGCGGACCGAATGGTGCACCCACCCTACGGGCTGTTCGGCGGTGAGCCTGGGAGGCCGGCGCGGGTGTCGCTTGCGGAGCGCGGGAAGGGAGAAGACGGCGCGATGCCGTCGAAGTTCATCGTCACGGCGAACACGGGGGACGTGCTGCGCCTGGAGATGCCAGGAGGCGGAGGGTGGGGCGACCCACTGGACCGGGATCCCTTGCGGGTGCTGGACGACGTGGTGGCGGAAAAGGTCTCCCAGCGGCGGGCCGAGGACGTGTACGGGGTGGTCATCGGCAAGGGAGGGCGCGCCGTCGATGGTGAAGCCACAGAGCGTCTCCGTGCGACCCGACGGAAAAAGGCTCCCCGCGGGGACCTCGACTCCGCCCCGCCGGCGGCCGATCGCCCTTCGGGCTGATTCGCCGGTTCCGGAGATCGCCATTGGTGACTACCACAACAACCGCGCCACCGCCTTGGCCGTCACGCTTGCCGAGATGCAGGTGTTCGCGGCGGACTACGCCGAGGCGACCGTTGGCAACGCCCGGGCTTATGCTATTGTCTCTGATAAGCGGTCGCACGCAGACCTCGACCGCTCCCTCGCGTTCGGTTTCTTGGAGGCCGTGATGGACACCACTTATGACCCGACGAGGCTCGGGATCGTTCGCAATGCCCTTGAGAGCATCGCCGACACCATGGCCATTGCCCTCTACCGCACGGCCCGGTCCGCGGTCGTGCGTCTGGGATGGGATTTCTCGACCTCCATTCTGACCCCGAAGGGAGATCTGGTGGGCCAGGGTATGTGCCACCCCATTCACCTCGGCGGCATGATGCCGGCCCTGAAGGGGTGTCTGGCGCACTACGCCGAAGATATCCATCCGGGGGACATCCTGATCACAAACGACCCCTACGAGGGAGCCCAGCATCTGCCGGACATCTACCTGTTCGCGCCCGTATTCAGGGATGATGTGCTGGTCGCCTACGTGAGCGCCATCAGCCACCACTCGGACATCGGCGGGCGGGTTCCCGGTGGCCAGGGATTCGACAACACCGAGATCTACCAAGAGGGCCTACGCATCCCGCCGCTCAAGCTGTTCGAGCGGGGCGAGCCAAACGAGACCATCCACCGGCTGCTGGCGAAAGCGGTTCGTAATCCCGAGCAGGTGATGGGCGACCTCCTTGCCCAGATCACCGCCGTGCGCCTTGGGCAGCGTGAAGTCCTGAATTTGGTCGAGCGGATGGGTCTCGAGGAGTTCGTCGACCAGGGTGAACAGCTTCTGGACTACACCGAGCGGCTGACCCGACAGGCAATCCGGGAATTGCCCGACGGCTCGTGGCAATTCACCGACTATGTCGACAACGACGGGATCACCGACGATCTCATCAGCATCGTCGCGCGGGTGAGCAAGAAAGGCGACAAGATACACGTCGACTTCGACGGCACGTCGCCGCAGTGCAAGGGTTCGATCACCGGGCTCTTTCACATGAACACGAACTTCGTCTTCATGGCGCTCCGCTGCCTTCTCGGGGCCGACTTTCCGAGTAATGCCGGCTTCTTCCGGCCGATCACGATCTCTGCGCCCCTGGGCAGCTTCGTCAACCCTCTGCCGCCGGCGCCGGTTGCCGCGCGGCAGTTGGGGGGACGCCGTATCAATCAGGCGGTTTGGGGGGCGTTAGCACAGATGGCGCCCGACAAGGTCTTCGCCTGCCCGGGCGGCGCGGACGCCAGCATGGCCAGTTCGGGCCTCGATCAGAGCCGAGCCCCCTGGCGGCCCTGGGTCTTGACCGAGGGCTTTAACGAGACCTCCTGCGGCGGCCGCCCCGACAAGGACGGCATGGAAGGGCAGGGATCCAACGTCACCAACCAGGCCAACACGCCCATCGAGATTCTGGAGGTTGAGTATCCGATCCGCATCCTGAATTACGAGTTTGCGCCGGATTCGGAGGGTCCCGGGAAGTTTCGCGGCGGTCTGGCCATGGTCCGGACTTACCAGTACTTGGAGGACGGCATCGAGGTGAGGACCCGCGCCGACCGCTCCAAGCGGCCGCCCTGGGGCCTCTTCGGTGGAGGCAGCGCCCCGGGACCACGCGTGATACTCGACTCCGACGGCGCCGAGCGGCACCTTCCGCCCAAGTCCACGATTACAGTCAAGCAGGAGGACCGCCTCACGACGCAGTGGTGTGGCGGTGGCGGCTATGGAGATCCGTTTGAACGCGACCCGGAGAAGGTGCTCTGGGACGTGATCGAAGAGAAGGTCACGCCGACCCACGCGCGCGAGGCCTATGGCGTGGTCATCGACCTCGAGCGGCGGCGGGTCGATGCCGGGGCCACGGCGAAGCTCCGCCGGGCGGGGCGGCGTGGCCAGGAAGCTGGCGCGCCAGAACTGGCCGCGACGTGATGGCGAAGCCGGCGAATGCACCGAAGACGGGTGAAACGATGTTGAAAGTCAACGATCCCATCGAGCTCGAGGTGGTCTACAACGCTCTCACGGGCATATCGGACGCCATGGCGGTCGCGGTCGTCCACACGTCCCGTTCCTCGATCGTGCGACTGGGGTACGATTTTTCCACGGGAATTCTGAGCCCGAATGGAGAACTCGTGGGCCAAGGCTTGTGCCAGCCGATTCACATGGGCGGGATGCCACCTGCTCTGCGGGCTTGCACGAATTACTACGAGGGTCGCATCCACCCCGGCGACATCTTGATCAACAACGACCCCTACGAGGGGGGAAGCCATCTGCCCGACATTTTCCTGTTCAAGCCCGTGTTCGCAGGTGAAACGCTCGTCGGCTACGTTTGCGCAATGAGCCATCACACCGACATGGGGGGTCGCGTCCCCGGGAGTAATGCTTGCGACTCCACCGAGATCTACCAGGAGGGTCTGCGCATTCCACCCCTCAAGCTCTATGACCGGGGCGAACCCAATCACGCCTTGCTTCGAGTGCTCGAAAAGGCGGTTCGGGTTCCCGACATGGTGCTGGGAGACCTGCAGGGGCAGATCGCGGCCCTGCGGCTGGGTGAGCGCGAGTTCCTGCGGCTCGTCGACCGGTATGGAGCCGAGAAGCTGCTGTCCCTCCAAGAAGAGCTTCTCGATTACACGGAGCACCTGACGCGGCTCGGAATTCGCGACCTGCCGGACGGAACTTGGACGTTCACCGATCATGTGGACGACGACGGCTTCGAGGCGGGACCCATCGCCATCGTCACCAAACTGACCAAGGAGGGCGAGACCCTGCACGTGGACTTCACGGGAACCTCCCCCCAGGTTCGCGGAGCCATCAATGTTCCCTTCGATGCCGCCAAGGCGATGGTGTACGCCGTCGTGCGGACGGTCCTGGGAGGGTCGATTCCCAATACGGGCGGCTATTTTCGTCCCGTGACCGTTACCGCGCCCGAAGGGACCTTCGTCAACCCTCGACTGCCGGCGCCGGTGGCGGCGCGATACCTGGGCTGCCTGCGGACAAGTCAATCGGTCTTCGGCGCCTTCGCGCGAATGCTTCCCGATGTGGTGCCGGCCTGTGCGGGGGGCTGCGATTCCGTCATTACGATGGCGGGCTATCATGTGTCCGGCAACGATCGCAAGGCGTGGGTGGAGGTCGAAGGGGGCTGCGAGATCGCGTCCGGAGGAATGTCGGACCACGATGGCATCGACGCCCAAAGCAGTCCGGTATCCAACATCACCAATGTCCCCGCCGAGCTGATCGAGGCCGACTACCCAATCATCATCGAGGAGTACGCCCTTATTCCCGATTCGGAAGGGGCGGGAAAGTTCCGGGGTGGGGTTGGACTGGTTCGGCAGTACCGCTACCTCGCCGATGACACCCTGATCCAACTGCGGGCGGACCGAATGGCGCACCCTCCCTATGGGCTGTTCGGCGGTGAGCCGGGGAGGCCGACGCGGGTGTCGCTTGCGGAGCGCGGGAAGGGAGAAGACGGCGCGATGCCATCTAAGTTCATGGTCACGGCGAACACGGGTGACGTGCTGCGCCTGGAGATGCCAGGAGGCGGAGGGTGGGGCGACCCGCTGGACCGGGATCCCTCGCGGGTGCTGGACGACGTGATAGCGGAAAAGGTCTCCCAGCGGCGGGCCGAGGACGTGTATGGAGTGATCATCGGCAAGGGAGGGCGCGCCGTCGATGGCAAGGCCACCGAGCGTCTCCGTGCGGCGCGACGGAAAAAGGCCCCGCGCGGGGACCTCGACTCCGCCCCGCCGGCGGCCGATCGCCCTGGCACTCCAGGCTGATCCTACAGGCCCCGAAGTTCGGAGGAATACCGGTGTCGCGGGATGCCCGCGGCCTCACTGGTGGCTTCCGCGGGCGGCGATCTCCCAGACACATTCCACCTTGCCGTCACGCACGCCCACATAGTGGTCGTAGAGGGCCACGGCGCCCGCGGAATAGTGGGGCAGGAGTATCAGCTTGTCCCCGACGGCGAGCCGCGAGGCCTCGCCGTCCACGTCCAGGACTCCGTGCTCGGAATTGAGCCGATTCACCGTTGCCCCTGGCGGGTCGGCCACAAACGGCATTCCCCCGTCGGCCGCCCGCCCCATGGCCTTGTGTCCACAGTCCACCACGGCGCGATCCTTGTCGGGGCGGCTGATCACCGTGGTCAAGACATTCAGCGCGACGTCAAAACCCAGATCGGGCATCGATTGCGTCAGGCCGTGATCCATGAGGGCATAGGTCCCTGGGTCGATCTCGGTAATGCCATCCATGGCGCCTGCGATGTTCCACGTGGTGGTGGACCCGGCGCCGCAGATCTCCACGGGAAGGCCAGCCCCCTCCACGTCCTCTCGGCAATCGAGGAGGCGCTGGACTCGTTCCCGGACCCGGATTGCTCGTTCCTCGGGATCGGTAATGGCCATGGTCCCCTCGTGGCCCGAAAGTCCCACGAAGTGGAGGCTGTTCTTGCCTGCCACGTAGCGCGCCAGCCCGACGGTCGGCGCGCCCGGCAACACGCCACAGCGGTTGAGCCCGATCTCCACTTCCACCAGCACGTCCAGATTCACGCCGTAGGCCGCGGCCGCCTCCGACAGCTCGTCCACGTTCGATTGGTCATCGACCAGCGCGATGACATGGACGCGCCGGGCGAGATTGAGCAATCGTTCAACCTTCTGGCGCCCGACGACCTGTTCGATCATGCGGATGTGCCTAGCGCCGGCATCCGCCATCACCTCGGCCTCACTGACCTTGGCGCAGCACAGGCCATAAGGAACTGCCCCGTCGGCGGTCATTTGTCGCTGCGCAATGGCCGGACACTTGTGACCTTTCGTCACGCTGCGGACGCGCGCCGGGCGGTCGCGAAAGAAAGCGTGGATGGTCTCGATGTTTTGCTCCAGTTTGGCGAGATCGACGACCAAGGTCGGCGTGTCGAGCTCCTCGAGAGCCATCCCGGGGCGAGGCAATAAGTTGGTCATGTTGCTCCTTCCGAACGAGCGAGTGCCGTTGTTGAGAACCTAACCCGCCCCTCCAGGCCTTGATCGACTGCTCGGTGGCAAGCCATTGGAAGGACGAGCATTTTTTCTCCGAGCAGTGTACGTGCTAGGCGACGACAGAACAAGGCAGCGGTTCAGGCATCCCGACGGCCCGTCGATCAGTTTTCTCCCCGGCGCGCACCGGGGTTTCCGGCAACCAAGGAAGGCATCAGACTGCAAATATCTGGAATATCCTCCAAGCCCTTGAATGCCGAGAGACTTTCCTCGATCTGCGCGGTGGAGAGGCCGGCACGGGGAGCCAATTCCCTGTACTTGGCCTCGATGTCCTCGCCCGAGCAACCACGCTCGGGAGTTCCGGGCGCATGGTCCACGGTGGCGGTGAGCCGGGTGCCCTCCGCAGTCGTCACGACGACGGTGGCACCACCCGGGTAATCGTAGGGATCGAGAGCGGCGTCTTCTACGATCTCCACCTTATCCTGCAGTCCTTGGATGGCGGGATCCAGAATTCTCTTCGGCGCCAGGTCGTCCCATTCGATCTTACCGGCCACCATCGCCCTCGCCACGAAGTAGGGAATACTGTGGCTTGCCGTGGCCAGGTCGCGCGGTTGGTAGAGGCCATAGGCGGACTTCCACCGCGGTCCGGTGACGGTGATGCGGGTGATATCCTCGGGCGCTAGCGATGTTCCGTCGATCGCGTTCAAGGCAGCCTCGACAACCGTGTGGATGCCATGGCTCCCAGGCATGAGCTTGGGAGCGAACTCGGTTTCGATCTCCCAACCCTCGCCCAGGGACTCGGTGATCCCCCCTGGCTGCGCCTCCCCGGTTCCGAAGGCGTGATGGTAACCCTCCGGGTTCTCGAAAGCCGTTTCCAACCCCTCGTAGCCCAGTGCGGCAGCCAAAGCGGCTTGGACGCCGAGCATGGCAGAGTTACCGGCGTGGTATTCGCGAGCCGGGCTCATCCGCGAGCCCGCCAAGCCCCCGGCCGACGTTGCCGCCAGGACCAGGGCATGGGTCGTGGGCTCGGGGTCCAGCCCCAGCAACTTCGCGGCGGCGGTCGCCGCCCCAAAGATCGTGACCACGGAGTTGTGGAATCCCCGCTCGTGGAAGTATCCCGGCGCCACCGACTTTCCGACCCGGCCGGCGACCTCGTAGCCGAGGACAACCGCGGTGATGAGGTCCGAGCCCGTGGCCCCCACGCGCTCGCCGACCGCCATCGCTGCGGGAACCGTAACTCCGCACAGGTGAGCCACCGTCGCCATGTGGCTCTCGCCGATGGCCAGGGCATCGGCAAGCACCGCGTTGAAGCGTGCCGCGCTCGCCGCCGGAACCTTTTCCACCGCCCTGCCCCAAAGGGTGGCCTCGGGCGCACCTCCGGCATCCAGCACGAGACGCCTCATGGCTTCGACCGATGGGCAATCGCTACCGGCGAGAGCGCTTCCCAGGGTGTCCGCGATGGCGAGCTTGGCGTGCGCCACCGCTAGTTGGGGTAGGGACTGGAAGGATGCCTTCGAAAGGAAGACTGCCAGCCGCCGTGCCACGCTGTCAGTCATCGGTTCCTCCAAGTGGGCAACGTGCGTGACGCGTCTCCGCCACTTCACCTCATCTGATCATCTGACTGGGCAGCCACAGCACGAGCTGGGGAAAAGCGATGATCAGGCCCATCATCACCACCATCAGAAGAAAGAATGGAAAGGCCCCGACGATTACGTCGCTCATGGGGCCGCGAGTCAATCTCACCCCTTGGATGACGAACAGGTTGAGACCAACGGGAGGGGTGATGAGGGCCGCCTCCATCAGCAGAACCAGGAGAATGCCGAACCAGACCGGGTCGTAGCCCATGGCAACCACGACTGGAAAGGTGACCGGAATGGTCGTGATTATCATCGGTAGCGATTCCATGAACATCCCCAGCAGCAGGTAAAAGATGCCGATGAGGATGAGGATGCCCACGGGCGGCAGGGGTGCCGCCGCCACCATAGTGGCGAGGGCCTGCGGAACCCCCAGCAGCGTGATGACGAAATTGAATATCAGCGTCCCCATCAAGATGAGCATGACCATCGCCAGGGTGCGGCCCGTGGACATCATGGCCTGATAGACCATACGCCGGTTTAGCTGCCGGTATAGCGCAGCGACGCAAAGCGCGGCAACCACGCCCAGGGCCGCGGACTCCGATGGCGTCGCGAAGCCGAAGTAAAGGGAGCCGAGGACGATGAGGATCACGCAGAGCACCGGAATTATGTGGACCAGGCTGCTCAGCCTCTGCCCCCAGGAAACAACCGTCCGCTCCCCGCCCGTAATCTCGGGTCGCAGCAGCGACACGATAGCGATGAAAAGCATGAACAACCCGGCAAGGCATATGCCCGGAATGACCCCGCCTATGAACAAGCGCCCGATCGAGGTCTCCGTGAGCAAGCCGTACATGATCATGGCGATGCTGGGCGGAATGAGGATGCCCAGCGTTCCTCCGGCGGCAAGGGAACCGAGGACGAACTTTTCGTTGTACTGCTGCTTCTGGAACGCCGGTAACGCAACCGTGCCGATTGTCGCCCCCGTGGCGACGCTGGAGCCCGAAATCGATGCAAACACGGCGCAACTGGCAATGTTGGTGTGCAGGAGCCCCCCGGGAAGCACATGAAACCAGTTGTCGAGCGCCCAGTAGAGCCGCTCGGTCAGTCCGCTGCGTACCAGGATTTCGCCCATGAGGATGAACAAGGGGAGCGCGATGAGGATGAAGTTCCGCATCATGGGCCAGACCACGAGGCCGGCCTCCAGGTAATCCGGGTGTCCGCTGAAGATATATGAGACGATGACGGCGAGCAGCGCCATGATGACGCCGATATAGAGGCCGATCGCCAGGAAGAAGAGCATGAGCCCCAAGCTCGCCAGAAGGATTGCGCTCAGTGCGTCCATTCGTTACCTCCAACCCCAGGCGCTCATCGCCCCACGGGCTCGTCGGGAGGTGGATCGTGCTCGTCCGGTCGCCCGATTCCGGTGAGCTCGAAAAAATCGGAATCCGCCACCTCCGGTCCATAGCGGACGGCGACCTCCTCGACCTTGCCTCCCAGGAGGTCGAGAAGGGCCGACGCCCATAGGACAACGGCATAGAGGGCAAAAATGGAGAAGCCGATGGCCCACCCCGACTGCGGCCACATGAGGGGCGTGTTCAACTCGCTTGGCGTCACCGCGTTCCGCTCTGCGCTGACCAGGGCGACGGACCACGTCCGCCACGTCATGAAACAGGCGAACACGGCAATGAGGGTCAAGGCCCCGACGTTGAGCACCGCCTTCCACTTGGGCGAAAAATAGCGGAAGACGATGTCGATACGGATATGACCCTTGGTCCTGAGACCCCACGCCAACACCAATGTCGAGCCTATCGCGACCGTCAAACCGCCGATCTCATCGATCGCGGGAGGTATTGGGCCGCCAAACTTGCGCGAAATGACCGTCCAGGTGATGAGGAAGGAGAGAAGCAGGAAGAGCACGCCGGCGACCTGTGCGGCCAAGGTGACGCCGTGCTCCACCGCCCTCAGGATCCGTTTGACCCCGATGTCCAGAAGGTGCCTCATGGTATGACCCGGACACGCAACCACTCTCCGGCCCCTTGGGCCGGCTGCGGCAGAAGCATCACCACCTCAGCTTCGTCGCGACAAGCGGTCGCGCTGCCTTAAGGCGCTCTTACACCCGTGATGGGAGCGATCGCCTCGTTGTACTTCGCCCCGCACCCCTTGCACCGGGTGAGCCAATCCGCCAGGCTGATCTTCTCGAGTCCGACCTGCGCCTGCTTGAGGTCGGCGGGCGTGGGCATAGCCCGCTTCAATTTCCCCGGTTTCCCGAAGGGGCAGTTGCCCATGCCCGTGTTGCACGCGGCACCGGCCTCATCCCACTCGCCCTGGGCCTTCCAAATTGCCTCGCCCATATCCTGGAAGCTGGCCTCCAGGAAGTCCCGGACATCCTTAGGCAGCTTGTTCCAGACGTCCAAGTTGACGCCCGTGTAGTTCACGCCAAACTGAACGGGAAGGATGTAGAGGGTGTCCGTCACCTCATGCCACTTCTGCGTGAAGCCCGAGATAATCCCCGTGATGGCGCAGTCCGTCACGCCGCGCTCCAAGGCGGTGTAAACTTCGGCGAAGTTGATGTCCATCGGTTCGGCCCCTGCATAGCGCAGCCACTTCTGGATGGTCGCGCCCGAGCCCCGGACCTTCTTTCCCTTGATGTCGGCGAGACTGGCCACGTTTCCCTTGCAGTAGAAGACCTGGGCGCCGAACGGCCACATGGCCAAGAGCTTGATGTTCTTCGACTTCAGGAACTCGTTGATGATGGGAAGCGCCTTCTCGCCGATCTTCTTGGCCGTCGCGAGGTCGGGAGAGGCAAAGGCGAGATCGGCCAACTCGACGATGGGGAACTCTCCGGAAAGATGCTGGGCACCAATCTTGGAGAGATCAATCGACCCGCGCTCCAGGAGCCGCGCGACCTCAGCCCCCGTGACGCCGAGGTCGGCGACGGTGAGGACATTGAAGGTCACCCGTCCGTTGCTACGCTTGGGGATGATCTTTTCCCCCCATTCTTTCATCAGCAGGTGGTGGCGCTGCTGCGGGGTGTCTCCCGCCGCCCACTTGAGTTTCACCGCCGGCCCGGGACCCAGGGTGGCCTCGGCCGCCTGTACGGAAGTGATTCCGAGGAAGAATATTACCGCAATGGCCAGGGACACGACCCGAGCCGTCGAGATTGCACTTAAATTTCGCATTGCCTCCTCCTAGAGCCTGAATCGGCCCAATCGGGGTTCAGTCGAACAGCCGGCTCATTTGGTACTGCGTGTCCCAATTTGCCGAAGGGACTTTGGACCGCCTCCCGCGGAGTACGGAACTCCGCCTCCGTTTATTTTCGCGACTCATGTCGCTTGGAAGGCAGCGTCTCAGCTTACGCAGCGAGCCAGCCTTCGCTCTTCAAGACGAGCATGGTATCAATCCCTCGGCTCGCAGGTCAATAGCACTCGCCGTTGGGCGTTGGCGGCCGAGCAAGTCACCGGCCGTCTGCCGCTTGATCCCGCTGTTCGTCGCGAAAGATGTAGAGGCCGCTCGCGCAGACAATGGTGGCGCCGAGAACGGTCCAGAAGTCGGGGAGTTGGGAAAACACGAGAAACCCGTAAAGGGTTGCCCAGATGAGGCCCGTGTACGCAAAGGACGCGACCGTCGCCGCCGGCGCCGCCTCATACGCCTTTATCAGGGTGAACTGGGAAACGAGGCTCAACAGCCCCAGCGCGACCATGAGTCCCCAATCTTCGGGCCGTGGCGCCAACCAAAAGAAGGGAACCACGGCGCTGACCACCACGGTTCCCACCAAGGGGGTGTAGACCACGGTGGTGAGCGTCGGCTCGGTGCGGCCCAGGATTCGGGTCGCGATCTCGAAGAGGGCCTGAAGGGAAACCGCTGTCAAAGGCACGATCACGACCAGCCGCAGCACGTCGGCGCCGGGGCGAATCACCACCAGGACCGCCGCGAACCCGATCGCCACCGCGAGCCACCGACGGAAGCTCACGCGTTCGCCCAGGAGCGGTGCCGAGAAGGCCGTAATCAGAAGGGGCGACATGTGCAGCACCGCGCTGGCGTCGGCCAAAGGCATGATGTGGAGCGTCGTGAAGTAGAGCGTCGAAACGCAAATCATGAGAACGGAGCGCGCCAGCTGCAAGCCCGGCCGCTTGGTCGCCATGGCCGCCGGCAGGCGTCGTCGAAGCAGGAGCACGAGAAAAAGGGCATAGAAGGTAAAACGCGCCCACACCACCTGCGGGATGGCGTAGTCTTCGGCAAGGTACTTGGCAATCACGTTGGTCGTGGCGAACAAGAGCATGGTGAGCAGCATCCAGAGGATGCCGCGCTGGCTCGCGGAAAGACGCTTGAAGAAGGAGCTAAGTGTCGTCATGTCCATGCGCCGCAAGGTATGCGTAAGTGTCCCAGCGTAGCGGAGGGCCCGTGTCGAAGGAAGCGGGATGCCATCCTCCGACGAACACCGGGGCCGGCCCGTCGCCGGCGTAGGCAGGCAGGCCAGAAAACACGGCTCGTACAGCGGGTAGAAGTGCATCCCCTGGTCCTGGGCGCCGACGCACACGGTGGCGCGGATGCCGGCTTCGTCGCAGGCGCGGAGCGAGGCTCGCATCTCGTCTTCATAGGCGCCGCTTCCGTAGGTGACGTTGGCGTGATTCGTGGGCTTTGCTCGAACGGTGGATCGAGGACCGATCGGTCTGACCGCCTCAGACGCCGCGGGTCAGGCCGCCGTCGACAAGGATGCTCTGTCCGGTGATGTAGCCGGCGTCGGGGGACAAGAGGAAGGCCGCCGTTTTGGCCACTTCCGCCAAGGTGCACGGCCGGCCCAGGGGGACCGCCCGGCGCAGCATCTCCGACTGCGGATGATTGTTCTCGACGAATCCAGGAAGGATGTTGTTCATGCGAATGCCGGCGCGTCCGTACCGGTCGGCGTAAAGCTTGGTGAACCCACCGAGGGCCATCCGAAGGCAAGCTTCCAGCGGAATCTTGCTACTCGGCTCCCGCGCCTTGAAGCTGGACACGTTTAGGATGGCGCCACCCCCCTGGCGTTCCATCACCGGCGTCACCAGGCGGGCCATGCGCATCGCGTGTAAGACCATCATGTCGAGCGCGAAGTGCCAGTCGGCGTCGGTGAACTCAAGAAATTCATACCTCTCAATGTCATCGGGATCATAGCCCGGTCCTTTGGAAACGGGGCTCCGACCGGGAACATGGCCGGTGTTGTTGAACACCGCGTCGATTCGCCCGTAGGCATCGAGCGCCGTCTCGACGAGCCTCTCGAGATCGGTTGTGTCCATCACCGAGCCAGTGACGCCGATTCCGCCCAGCTCGTTCGCCAGTTCGACCGCCGAGCCCGACGGTGACAAGAGCACGACCCGGTGACCTCGCGCGGCGAGTTCCCGTGCGCAGGCGGCACCGATGCCCCGCCCCGCCGCCGTGATGATCGCAACCGGCGCTTCCGACATGCCGATGATTTCCTAGGGTTTCCGCGCCGCCCGTCTCGAGGGCCGGCGGGCACGTGTCTTCGAGGACGTCCGCGCCCGCCACGATGCACTCGATGACGGGTTCGATTATCGATGCCGTACCGGTCCTCCATCGCATGGACTTGACATAATCGAGAACCTTCTGTCTAGATCAGCAAACGTTTATTTATATTCTACAACGTCGCGGGAGGAAATTCGCACCAGGAAGCGCAACGGCAGGGCGCCCACAGCCATCGGATGCCTGCTCCATAGGGGGCTTGTCAAGCTTGCCGAAAATTGGAGCGCGCTCAAGGCACGCTTCCGGCGACGCAGTCTCGTGCAATCTCGATCACCGAGTATCACCTTAGGCTCAGCCACTGGAGATTGGAGCGATGTCTGAAAAAAATCCGCGACATCTTGAACGTACCAAGCACTATTTCATCCACGCCGACGACATCAAGGGAGAACCCATCCTGACGGTCGAAAACGTCAAGGTCGACTCCGAAATTGCTCCAGTGGTCAAGGTGGCGGTCGTCACCGACCGGTTCCTGTGCACCGAGGTGAAGCGTGTCAAGGGCCATATCGACCCGGTTCACAAGCACATGGACCACGAGTCCATCAACTATCTGGTGAGCGGCAAGATGCGCGTCGTCATCGACGACCAGGAATTCATTGCTACGCCCGGCGCTTACTGGGTCCAACCCATCGGCGTCGATCACTATGCCGAGATCCTCGAGGACAGCGTCAACCTGGAGCTCAAGATGCCTCCGACGAGGACCTGGAACCTGGAGTGATCCACGCCGGGCTGCGGTGAAGCCCGGGGGCAGCCCCGCGGCACGTCCCCCGGGCGAGGGAAGCACAGCGGGATCTTCTCGATCCGTGACACCCGAACGATCGACCCTTGGAGCTTCGAGCCATGCCTGACAATGGCCCGCGGTATATTGAACGCACCAAGCATTACTTCATCCATGCGGACGACATCGAAGCGGAGCCCATCCTTTCCGTCGAAGGCCCTAAAGAAGTCTCGACATTTCGGGGGGTGGGAGACGATGCCGCAGATCAGCATCGGTGACGCCGAGCTTTATTACGAGATCCACGGCAGCGGGGATCCCTTGCTGCTGGTGACGGGACTAGGTGGGAACGCCTCGTTCTGGGCCTTGCAGGTTCCAAAGTTCGCCAAGGATTTCAAGGTCGTGGTCTACGACCATCGGGGCTCCGGGCAGAGCACCATGTCGCCGATCGCATACAGCGTCGATCAGATGACGGCCGACGTGGTGGCACTGATGGACGCCCTGGAGATCGAAAGGGCCCATTTCGTCGGTCACTCGCTCGGCGGCGCCATGGCACAGGTCATGGGCATCGAACACCCCGAGCGCCTGCGCAGCCTGGTGGTCAGCTCCAGTTGGACGACGGCGGATCCCTATACTCGGCGCATCTTTGAAGTGCGCCGGCGCATCCTCGAGGACAGCGGGGTGGACTCCTATTTCCGCTCGGCGACGCTCTACCTCTACCCGTGTCGGTACATCGCCGACAACTTCGACGCGATAAGGGACGCCGAGGAAATGATGATCGCCAACGCGCCACCCGTCGCGGTAATCAAGAGCAAGATCGAGGCGGTGCTCGCCTTCGACCGCACCGGCGATCTCGGCCGAATCGCGATCCCGACAATGGTCGACTGCGCACGGGACGACATCATCACGCCGCCCTATTATTCCGAGGAGCTGGCACGGTTCATCCCTGGCGCGATATTGGCGATTCATGACGACGGCGCACATTTCACGCTGCGCATTCCGACGAAAGCGGCCACTGATTCCGATTTAATCCGGCCACTTTGGCCGGGGGTCGAATTTGGCGTCGTGATCGTCGCCGTTGGGTGCTCCCTTGATGTCATTTTCGTTCGGCGTGGTCAAGGTCGTTGGCGTTGAAGTTTTCGGCGATAGTCTTTCGCATGGATGGCCCGTCGAGGTTGATCCTGTGCGCGTTGTGGACGATACGGTCGAGGATGGCGTCGGCGAATGTAGGTTCGCCGATGACGTCGTGCCATTTGTCGACGGGCAGTTGGCTGGTGATCAGGATGGCGGCGTTTTGGTATCGGTCCTCGACGATTTCCATGAGGTCGCGTCGCTGATCGGCGCTGAGGCGGTCGGGTTCCCAATCGTCGAGGATGAGGAGATTGGCCTTGGTGAGAGCACGGAACAGGCGGGGGTAGCGTCCGTCGGCGCGCCCTGTTTCGAGCTCGGCGAACATCCTGGGAACGCGCTTGTAGAGAACGGAGAAGTCGTCGCGGCAGGCCTTCTGGCCGAGCGCGCAGGCGAGCCATGATTTGCCGACGCCGCAAGGACCAGTGACGATCAGGTTCTGTTTGCCGGCGATCCATTTGCCGCGCGCCAGTTGCTGGAAGAGGGCTTTGTCGAGGCGTCGGGAAGCCCGGTAATCGACATCCTCGATACAGGCCTCTGGGATGGCGCAGGCGGGCGTTGCGGAGCCTGTAGGTCAGTCGCCGGTCGTCGCGTTCGGCTTCCTCGCGGGTCGAGCAGCAAGGCCAGCCATTGGCCATGGTCGAGTTCGCCGGCCTGGGGATTGTCGTTGAGCTCGGCGAAAGCGCGGGCCATGCCGTGCAGCTTGAGATGCCTGAGTTGGTCGAGGGTGGGATGTTGCAGCATGATGTCTCCTCAGTGGAAGTCCAGTTAATGGAAGTGGTGCGGGCCGCGGATGTTGGAGTGATCGATCGCCGGTCCGTCCGTGGCCTGTCGCGGTGCGCGGCGCTCGAGATTGTTCTTGAGGATGGAAGCGAGAGAGGAATAGGACGTGGCGCCGATCTCCAGGGCCCGTTCGCAGGCCGCCTCCAGCCGTTCGCCGCCATGGGTCTTGGCGAGGCGGAGGATGCCGATACAGGAGCGGAAGCCCTGTTCGGGATGGGGTTTGGCGCGCAGGATGACGTCGATCAGGATCCCGGTATGGGGCCCGTTGGCGGCGGCCCGGCTTCGGATGCGTTCCGGGGTCCAATTGGCATGGCGGCGGTGTGAGGAGGGCATATGCTCGGCCACGGTGGTGTGGCGCCGGTTCCCGGAACCGCGCATGTGGGCGGCGACGCGCTTACCCTTATGGAAGACCTCGACGGTGCGGTCCGTGATCCGGATCCAGAGCTTCTGTTTGGCCAGGGCGTGGGGCACCGAGTAATAGTGCTTGGCGGCCTCGACATGGTAGTCGAGACCGGCGCGGCGCTGCTTCCATTCGGCGTATTGGTAGGGTTGGCCAGGCAACGGCTTCAGCGCCGGTTGGTCGAGCGCCTCGAACAATTGCCGGCGGGACGCGCCGAGATGCTTTGTCCGGCGCGCGTTGAGATCGTCCAACAGCTCGCCGATGGCCTGGTTCAGTTCCGCGAGGCTGAAGAAACGGCGATTTCGCAGGCGGGCCAGGATCCAGCGTTCGACGACCTGGACGCCGACTTCCACTTTCGCTTTGTCGCGTGGTTTGCGCGGCCGCGTCGGCACGATGGCGGTGTCGTAATGGGCCGCCATGCCGGCGTAAGTTCGGTTGATCTCGGGATCGTACAGGCAGGCCTTGACGACGCCGGATTTGAGATTGTCCGGTACGACCTGTCGGGGCACCCCGCCGAAATAGGCGAAGGCGCGGCTGTGCGAGCCGATCCAATCGGGCAGCGCCTGCGTCCAGGTCGCCTCGGCATAGGTGTAGCTGGAGGCGCCCAGGGTGGCGACGAAGATCTGGGCCGTGCGAACCTCGCCGGTGAGGCCGTCGATCACGTCCGCCCTGGCGCCGGCGTAATCGACGAACAGCTTGTCGCCGGCGACATGGGTCTGGCCGCATGGTCGGGGGCGAGCCGGCCGGCGCCAATCCCGGTAGAGATCGCAGAACCGGCTGTAGCCGTAACCGTCGCGATGAACGGCGCGGTATTCCTCCCACAAGAGCGACAGGGTCACGCCGGGCCGCTTCAACTCGCGATGCAGCAGCGGCCAGTCGGGAAGCGCCCGGCGATCGGGCGAAAGCACCGGCGGCGGCGCGAATAGCAGCCGTTCCAGCGCCTCGTCCGAAAGCCCCTCGGGCAGCGGCCAGGCCAGGCCTGCGCGGCGCGCCCGGCGGAGATAATCGCCGACCGCCGTGCGGCCGATGTTCAAACCGACGGAAATCCGCCGCTTCGACAATCCGACGGCATGCAGCCGTAGAACGTCGTGTATTTTACGCATGGGCAATCTCTCCCGGGGCATCCTCGCTCCTCTCGAAAAGGCGCGAAGGTAGCCCCTGTCAGGATCACCCAACGAACGCGATCACAACTCCAACCCGACTGGCCGTTTTGCCTCGGAATCGGTGGCCGGATTAAATCGGAATCAGTGGCCGCTTTGCCTCGGAATGCGCATTTCACGCCGAGTACGGTGCCCGATACCTATTATAGACAAGTGCATGAATTCATCAAGAGTTGCGCCTGTTGAATGCTTGCCTATCCGGTTAACGCCCATGACCGCTACATGTAGGGTGCCGCCACTCTCCCGAGTAAAGCTCGACATAGGTTGGAGCAGAGGTGTCGCCCGCGATGCCGAGCAATGAGCGGAAGGCGTTGAACGTGTAGAACCGCCTGTTGAAGAGCTATAGCTGAATCTTGTGTACGGCGTTGGAAAGAGGGCGGCGTATCCTGGTGATTGTTGCAGTCACCACTTGACCTAAGCCAAGGAAGGATACGCCATGGAAGAGAATACCGTTGTTGCCTTTCGGAACCCATCGAATTTTCAGGATGACCCGTTGACGGAAGTCCTACGAGCTGGGGCGCGTGAGTTGCTGGCTCAAGCCGTGGAAGCTGAAGTTGCCGAGTTTCTGGAAGGTCATGCGACGCTGGTTGATGACCGGGGCCGTCGCCGGATTGTACGCAATGGCCACTTGCCGGAACGGCTGATACAGACCGGGATCGGCCCGGTGGACGTGCGTCAGCCGCGTGTCCGGGATCGGAGAGCCGGCGAGGGTGCCGGCGCCATCCGGTTCACGTCGGCGATCCTGCCGCGCTATCTGCGCCGCACCAAGAGCCTGGAGGATTTGCTGCCGTGGCTATACTTGAGGGGCATCTCCAGCGGCGATTTCTCGGAAGCGTTGGCGGCGTTGCTGGGGGCACAGGCCCCGGGTCTGTCGGCCTCCACGATCGGGCGACTGAAGGAAGTTTGGCAAGACGAGATGGAGCGCTGGCAACGGCGTGATTTATCGGCCAAGCGCTACGTCTACTTCTGGGTCGACGGCATCTATTTTGGCGCCCGCCTGGAAGAGGAGAAGCAATGCATCCTGGTTATCATCGGCGCCACGGATCACGGAACCAAGGAGTTGATCGCCATCACCGACGGCTACCGCGAGAGCGAACAATCCTGGCGCGAGGTGCTGCTCGATCTCAAGCGGCGTGGTCTCGGCATCGGCCCGGAACTGGTGACCGGCGATGGCGCGCTCGGCTTCTGGAAGGCGCTCCGCCAAGTCTACGGGGCCGCCCGCGAGCAGCGCTGCTGGGTGCATAAGACGGGCAATATCTTGAACAAGCTACCCAAGGGTCTGCAGAACAAGGCCAAGGGTCACTTGCAGGATATCTGGATGGCCGAAACCAGGAAGGACGCGGAGACCGCCTTCGACTTCTTCCTGGAAGCCTACGGACCGAAGTACGAAAAGGCCACGGCCTGCCTGGCCAAGGACCGGGACGCCTTGCTGAGCTTCTACGACTTCCCCGCCGAGCATTGGAAGCATGTGCGGACGACGAACCCCATCGAGAGCACCTTCGCCACGGTTCGCCTT
This sequence comes from Rhodospirillales bacterium, assembly GCA_965247705.1. GTDB lineage: Bacteria > Pseudomonadota > Alphaproteobacteria > Rhodospirillales > CAMCUA01 > CBDFHV01. The sequence continues at coordinate 35,091 of CBDFHV010000003.1, forward strand.
CGCACCTATCGGACCAAGGGTTGCCTGTCACGCAAGACGGCGATGGCCATGGTCTTCAAGCTTTGCCAGGGGGCCAGCAAGAAATGGCGGAGGCTCAATGGATCAGATCAGTTCGCCGAGATCATTCGAGGCGTCAAATTCGTGAATGGAGAACGCCAGGATCGCGCCGCCGCATGACAAACCCATACACAACTTTTGACAATAGCTCCCTGTTGAAGCGGAAGGTGAACTCGTTGAGGTAGGCTTGTAGGTGCTGGTGGCTAACGCCGTGGTGGATACCGATCAGCCACGTCTTCAGGTTGGCGAAAACCAGATGGATGATCGGCAGGTATTGCTCGGCAACCTCTGGATCACCACACTCGGCAACAGCGAAGTGCTCATAGCCGCGCTTACCGAGGCCAGCATAGCCGCTCCCATCGTCAGTAACGATCAGCGATCCCGGCGCGACAGTGCTCTCGACGAACCCACAGAGCGACTCGGCGCTACGGTCGAGCACGACGGCGAGCCGAACGCGTCCGGCATAGCGTCCGTCTTTCCGGTTGTCGAGCTTGGTGCCCGGCTTTCGATGACGCACCTCGATGGCACAGGAGACGAGAACCTTGTGGTGAACACCACGGCCTTCCCCACGCGTTCGCCCGCCAACCCAGGTTTCGTCCACCTCAACATGGTTCTTGGGCTGTCCACCGATCCTGTCTTGGTTGGGCCGCACCATGCCCGAGCGGAGCTTGTGGAGAATTTGAAAGGCCGTCTCGTAGCGCGAAAGACCAAGTTGCCGCTGAAACTGCACGGCGGACATGCCGGGCGTCTGACTGGCGACCAGATAAGCGGCCCAGAACCAGACGTTCAGCGGAGTGTGGCTACGCTCCATCACTGTTCCCACCGTCAGCCCGGTGTTCTGGCGGCACTTGCGGCAGCGCAGGACGCCAGGGCGGTTTTCAAAGTGGAACGGCTCTCCCGCCGTGCCGCAGTGCGGGCAGGCAAAGCCGTCTCCCCAGCGGGCTTTCTCCAGGTAGGCGGCGCAGGCCGCATCATCGGGGAAAAGTCGCTGGAACTCGGGTAGCGAATGCGGGAATGGGAGATCGGCGCGGTCGAGAACATCCATGGCGCGCTCCCCTATATCCGGTTTGCGCCCATTCTAGCCCTAGTGGGTGTGGGTGTAACCGGATAGGCAAGGTTGAATGGAGTGCGAGGCTACGTTCGTTTCTCATTCAACATCCGATTTAGCGAGCACCATACCAGGAATTCGGAAGCACCCAGCGTGAAACAAACTGCACGGCGGCGCGGTTGTTCGTGGTCTGCCCTGCAAAATTCGGCTGGTCCCTTTGTCGACGGCCGATACGCGAAGGCCCCAATTATCCCAAAGGTATTCCTGCTTATCCATGAAAGTCCGCCACCGATGCCTTGTTCCTGCTCGTGTCTAAGTCCGACGAGGTCCAACGACGAAGGCGGGAGTTGCACGGTGCGGACTCGGATATGGCACAGCGACTGGAAACCGCGATGGCTCATACGCGTCTCGGCAGCCTTGCTGAGCTTCATGGATAAGCAGGAAGGTATTTGACCTTGCGGCCGCTAAGCTCATGACTGACGCATTGGGAACGGCCTGTGATCAAACCGAAACTCGGAGAGTCAAGCCTCGGTGCTTGTGCGTTGGTGATCAGATCGAGGCTTTCAGAGTCAACTCTCGGTGGATGCACGCCCCCGATTTGAACCTGAGCGTCACAGAGATTTACGCGAGTATGAGCGGCCCTCGGCGTAGCCAGAGGGTTTTTCGGGAAAGGGGGTATCGGGTCCCTGCAACCAATCTCAGACAGCCTTTTTTCAGTTCAAATTTGGTAGGTTCTTGAACAAATCCTGCCCCCGCAACCAATTAAAGCCCCTAATATCAATTAATTGCTGGCTTTTTGATTCTGCGCTTCCAATCTGGAATCTAAGTACGGAAGCAAAATGGAAGCTGTTGACGGCGCAAAATTGCGCTTAAACTTTCGGCAATTTGGCTTTCAGATATAGCCAAGTCCCGAGTAGTTTTCAGGTAGCTGCAACGATTTTGATCCCTCACCTATGGGATCGGCGACTTCATACTGGAGGGCAGAGCCATGTTTGAGACCATCTGTAGCCCGCAATTGGGCGTTGATTTTTAGCTTGGGATTGCTGACGCCCGGGTAGCCGAGGTCTTCCAGTTCTTCGAAGGCTGCGGCAAAGCCCGCTTTCAGTCGTGTGTCAAAGATTTGCTCGGCCGTTTGAATGGCGCCGAGCGCCTCGTAGTGGCGATCCGCACGTCGCCCGACAAGCAGCCGACGCGCCCATCAAACGACCCGCCAGATTTACAAAATCTGGGGCTCGCGATGAGTGAGTCCGTCGCCGCGACTACAGTCAGTAGCCGGACGAACGACGCCCGATCCGGGCGTTTTTGGGGGCCGTTGAACGCATATCGCCATCCTCCATCTTAACGGGTTTTTGGCAATGTCAAGTCTCAAAACGGCCCGGCCCGCCGCCCTGGCCGAGAAATAAGACCTGCCCGCCGCTCGACAGACCCGCATGGTGAGTGCGGCCTCGTCGGCCGTAAAACGTTTTTTCGCCGTCACCGGGATCCTTCTACAGTCGCTTGATAGGGATCGTTGAAGTCCTCGCCCCCGGGCGGCCAGCGCAGCTCGACGGTGCGCCCGGCGAGAAAATAGTGTCGGTGGGCCGCCGCCTGCATACGATCGACGCCGTCTCGATCCCCTCGGCCAGCCCTAAGCGCTCGGCGGCCGGGGCGAACCGGATGGCGGCGCCGACCTTGGGGCCGAGCATTTTCTTGGTCGCCGACACCGGCGCCTTGCCGCTGCCGCATAGCGCTCGTCGTCGCAAATCACCTGGGCCAACCAAAGCTATCTTGTCGTCAATCTCGTCTCTGCCCGAAGTACGCCACTTGAACAATCTGCCCATCCATTGCCCAACTTTGTTGGGCAATGCGATTACGTTCCGCGCATGTTCACGCACAGAAACGCCCAATTTTGATGGAAAAATGAAGTCGAAAGAATGGCGAAAACCCCCGGTTTCCCGAGGGTTTTCGATGGTGGGCGCGGCTGGGATTGAACCAGCGACCCCTACGATGTCAACGTAGTGCTCTCCCGCTGAGCTACGCGCCCCGGCGGCGCGCCCCGAGGAGGCGCCGCGACGGGGCCTTTTAATCCCAACCGGGAGGCTTGGCAAGCTCTCCTTGGGCGGCCCGCCGGCGGGCCGGCATGGGTAATTTTCCGTTGCGTCGGCGAGCCGGCGAGGCTAACAGAATGCACCCGCCCTTGGCGGAAGGGCGCCCAGGGTCGCAAGCAGCGGAGGTCCCCTTGCCGGCACCGGACGACGACAGCATCCAGCAATACCCGGCGGCCCGGCCGGCGGTCTTCGACGTCCGCGCCCCGGCCACCCAGACGGTGCCCCTGGTCTTCGCCTCGCCGCACAGCGGGCGCGCCTATTCGCCGGCGTTCATGGCCGCTTCGCGCCTCGATCCGCTGACGCTGAGGCGCTCGGAGGACGCCTTCATCGACGAGATATTCGCCGCCGCGCCCGATCACGGGGCGCCGCTCATCCGGGCCCATTTCCCGCGCGCCTACGTGGATCCCAACCGGGAGTCCCACGAGCTCGATCCGGCCATGTTCGCCGATTCGCTTCCCGATCACGTGAACAGCCGCTCGCCCAGGGTCGCCGCCGGTTTGGGCACCCTCGCCCGGGTCGTCGCCAGCGGCGAGGAGATTTACCGCGACTTACTCCGCTGGAGCGACGCGCGGCACCGCATCGAGACCTGCTACGCGCCCTATCACGGGGCCCTCTCGGGCCTCGTCGATGAGACCCGGCGGCGCTTCGGCGTGTGCTTGCTCGTCGACTGTCATTCCATGCCTTCGGTGGGCGGGCCCCTGGACGCCGATGCGGGCCATCCGCGCGTCGACTTCATTTTGGGAGACTGCCACGGAACGTCGTGCGCCGCCGCCGTCGGCGATCTAGCCGAGCGGTCCCTGGCCGAGCTGGGCTACCAGGTGACCCGCAACGACCCCTATGCCGGCGGCTTCACGACGCGCCACTACGGACGGCCCGAGAGCGGCGTCCACGCCCTGCAGATCGAGATCAACCGGGGTCTCTACATGGACGAACGGACGATCGAGCGGGGTCCTGGAATGGCGCCCCTGATCGGCCGCGTGAAACGCCTGATCGAAAGCCTGGTCGCCATCGATCCCGCCCTGCTCGCCGCCCCATGACCGGCGACGCGACGCGTCCCACCCCCTGTCCGCCGGCCAAGTTTGGCGAAAAAAAGGGCCGTGACAGGCACGGCCCAAGTTTTGGGAGGAAACGTCGAAAGATGCAACACCCGGAAGTCGCCCGGACGGACGATCCCGCATGCTGCATCGCGATAGATAGTCATTTCATTACGCAATTTCAAACATTTTTTTTGTCAGACGACTTGAACGCCTGTTTGGTGGACAGGCCTGAACCCGGCCCAACGTCGGCCATCCGCGGCGTTCGTTTCCAAAAGAGGGTTCAACCAATTTTCGTTCAGCCTGGACGGCATGGATGGGTCTGAATTGATTCGCACCGAGTTGGGGGCGGTCTTATTGGCATGTTCGTTGCGTGGTACGACCCGGGACGATGGATGGGATCATGGTTCGACGCTTCAGCATCTTCTGTATTTGCATTGCGACAGGTGCGTCAAGCCTGTTCGCGGAGCCTCGGGCCGCCCTGGCGCGGCCGGCACAAGGCATTGATATCGCAACGGATTTATGCGCCGCCGCGACGGCCCGCCGAGAGCGCGCGGACGCTATTCCGGCTCATCTGCTGCGCGCCATTTCCCTGGCCGAGACGGGACGCTGGGATGCCGCCGAGGGGGTAAATCTTGCCTGGCCGTGGACCGTCACCGCCGAGGGCGAAGGGCGATACTTCGACACCAAGGCCGACGCGATGGCCGAGGTGAAGACCCTCAAGGCGCGGGGAATCGGCAATATCGACGTGGGATGCATGCAGATCAACCTCCGTTACCATCCCAATGCCTTCGCCGACCTGGACAAGGCGTTCGACCCCGCTACCAACGTCGCCTATGCGGCGCGCTACCTCAAGGATCTGCACGCCTCGCTGGGCTCTTGGACGCGGGCCGCCGGCGCCTACCATTCGAAGGACCCGACGCGCGGCCGGGCCTACCGCTCCAGGGTAATGAGGCTGTGGACCCGGGTCCGCGACGCCCCCGCCGACACCGGCCCGAGGGCGCCGGACGGCACACTCGCCACACTCGGCGGCCCGGTCCGGCGTCCGTCGCCGGCCGTCGACGGGGTGCGCACGGCGCAACTCAACATCCGGCTGAAGGCCGCCCGCGCCGCCGCCCGCGGCATCGACGACGCGGCCTCGATCCGTCGCAGCCAACTGGCCGCCTGGCGCCAAGACCGCCTGCGCTCCCACCCGAGAAACCACTTGGCGCTCATGCGGCGTGCCGAGGCCCGGCTGCTGCGCCGCCAAGCGCTGTGGGGCCTCGACGGGCAGAAGACATCCTTCGCTGACAAGCGCCGGGCGCAGCTGCTTGCTTGGCGCCGCGGCCTGAAGCAACCGACATTCTAAGTCTTCCTCGCCGCCGAGGCGGCCCGACGGCCACCGGCGATTCGCATCCTTCCCCTGTTCTCTGCTATCTCTAGTCGCGGCGCGGCGGCGGCCCCAAGGGTGCGCACCTTGTTCAACCGACATCGGAAGAGGGTTCCATGAGCGATCTCGAACTCGGCGTCATCGGCAACTCGTCCTTCGGCGCCCTGATCGATGGCAAGGGGCGCATCGTGTGGTCCTGTCTGCCGCGCTTCGACGGCGACCCGGTGTTTTGCAGCCTGCTGCAGGGCAACACCGGCGAGCCCGAGCACGGCTTCTTCGACGTCGTCGTGCAGAACTTCGCGCGCGGCGAGCAGCATTACCTGCACAATACGGCGATCCTCATCACCACCCTTTACGACGCCGACGGCGCGGCCCTCGAGATCGCCGACTTCGCGCCGCGCTTCAAGCGTCTGGATCGCGTCTTCCGTCCCATGATGATGGTACGCCACGTGCGCCCCGTCATCGGCCACCCCCGGGTGACGTTGCGGCTACGTCCGGCCTACGATTACGGCGCCGACCGGCCCCAGGTGACGCGCGGCAGCAACCACATCCGTTACATCGCTCCGCAACTGACTCTGCGCTGCACCACCGACGCGCCGATTACCTACCTGATCGACGAGGTTCCCTTCGTGCTCGAGGAATCCCTGACCATGATGTTGGGCGCCGACGAGAGTCTGACCAGCCCCATCAACGAGACATCGCGCGAGTTCTTCAAGCGTACCCTGGACTACTGGCGCGAATGGGCGCGCTACCTGGCCGTGCCCTTCGAGTGGCAGGAAGCGGTCATCCGCGCCGCCATCACGCTGAAGCTGTGCAGTTTCGAGGAAAGCGGCGGCATCATCGCGGCCATGACCACGTCCATTCCCGAGGCCGCCGACAGCGGCCGCAACTGGGACTACCGCTACTGCTGGCTGCGCGACGCCTATTTCGTCGTCAAGGCGCTCAATCGGCTTGGCGCGACGCGGACCATGGAGGAATACCTGCACTACATCGTCAACGTGGTCGCCGGTTCCGAGAACGGCCACTTGCAGCCGGTCTACGGCATCACCCTGGATGAGCGCCTGACCGAGGAGACGGTGCCGAGCTTGGCGGGCTACCGCTCCATGGGGCCGGTGCGCCGCGGCAACCAGGCCTACGAGCACATCCAGAACGACGGTTACGGCAACGTCATCCTGGCCGCCACCCAGGCGTTCTTCGATGAACGGCTGACCCGTCCCGGCGACCACAGGCTGTTTCAGCGCCTGGAGGACGTGGGCCGCCGGGCGCTGGAGCTCTTCGACAAAAAGGACGCCGGCCTGTGGGAGCTGAGAACCAAGTCCAAGGTGCACACCCATTCCAGCGTCATGTGCTGGGCCGGCGCCGACCGCCTGGCCCGCATCGCCTCGCGCCTGGGCATGACCAGCCAGGCCCAACAATGGCGCCAGGACGCCGACAGAATCCGCGGCGTCATCATGGAAAAGGCGTACGACGCCAAGCGCAACACGTTCGTCGAGAGCTTCGGCGGCAAAGAGATCGACGGCAGTCTGCTGCTGCTCTACGAAGTGGGCTTCGTCGAGGGCTCGGACCCCCGCTTCGCCGGCACCGTGGCGGCCATCGAAAAGACCCTGCGCCGTGGCGATCACCTCTACCGCTACGCCGTCGAGGACGACTTCGGAACGCCCCAGACCGCGTTCAACATCTGCACGTTCTGGTACATCGACGCCCTGGCCGCGCTGGGCAGACAGGCGGAGGCGCGCCAGTTGTTCGAAAACATGCTAGACTCGCGGAACCATCTCGGTCTGCTCTCGGAAGACATCGACCCGAAGACGGGCGAATTGTGGGGCAACTTCCCCCAGACCTATTCCATGGTCGGATTGATCAACTCCGCCATGGCCCTAAGCAAGAGTTGGGAGGAAGCCTATTGAGCCGCCTTGTCGTCGTCTCCAATCGGGTCGCCTCGACCACCGATGCCAAGGGGCGCGCGGGGGGCCTCGTGGTGGCGCTGCAGGACGCGCTCTCGGAGCATGGCGGTGTCTGGTTCGGTTGGAGCGGCAAGGTTAGGAGCGATACCCCGGCCAAACCCACCCTGACCAAGGTCGGACCCGTCACCTATGCCACCATCGACTTGTCGCGCAAGCACTACAACGAATATTACAACGGCTTCGCCAATCGCACCCTTTGGCCGCTCTTCCATTACCGGCTCGACCTGACGGCGTTCAGCAAGCAGAACTACGCTGGATATCTGCAGGTCAACACCATCTTCGCCGAAAAACTGGTGCGCCTGATCAAGCCCGAGGACCTGATCTGGGTCCACGATTACCACCTCATCCCCATGGGCGAGGAATTGCGCCGCGCCGGGGTGACGCAGCCCATGGGATTCTTCCTGCACACCCCGTTTCCGGCGATGGAGATCCTCACCGCCCTGCCCGGCCACGAATCCCTGATTCGGTCGCTCTGCGCTTACGACATGGTCGGCTTCCAGACCGAGAATGACCTGCGCGCCTTCCTCGACTACATCGTCAACGAGGCCGGCGGCGGCATCATGGGCGACCACCTGGTCCACGCCTTCGGCCGCACGCTCCGGGTGGAGATATTCCCCATCGGCATCGACACCGAGGCTTTCGTCGCCGCCGGCCGGGAGGAAAGCCACTCCACCAGCGCCAAGCTCCTGCGCAACCGCCCCGCGGACTTCTCCTGGATCATCGGGGTCGACCGGCTGGACTACAGCAAGGGACTGGTCGAGCGGTTTCAGTCGTTCTCGCGCCTGCTCGAGGCCTACCCCGCTTACCGGGGCAACGTCACCCTGCTGCAGATCGCGCCCCCGACGCGCTCGGAAGTGCCCGAGTATCGGGAAATCCGGCGTACCCTGGAAGCCGAGTCGGGGCATATCAACGGCCGCTTCGCTGAGTTCGACTGGGTGCCCATCAACTATCTCAACAAGAGCTACACCCGCAAGGACCTGGCGGGCTTCTACCAGGCCAGCCGCATCGGCTTGGTAACGCCGTTGCGCGACGGCATGAACCTGGTCGCCAAGGAGTACGTGGCGGCGCAGAACCCGCAAGACCCCGGGGTCCTGGTGCTGTCGCGCTTCGCCGGCGCGGCGCGCGAATTGGATACCGCCCTTATCGTCAATCCGTTCGACTTCGAGGGCGTCGCCGACGCCATCGCCCAGGGCCTGGAAATGCCCCTCGAGGAACGGCGCAGCCGGTGGGCCGCGATGATGGAGAAACTGCGCGCCAACTCGCTGACCATCTGGCGCGACAAGTTCCTCGACACCCTGGCCAAGGCCCCCTACAAAGCCTGATACGGATGGCGGGCAAAAGCCACACCCGCGCGCCACGCGGCGGCACCGCTGAGATACGCGTCATCGCCGACATTGGCGGCACCAACGCGCGCTTCGCCCTCACCGACGCCGCCGGGCGGGCCGGCGAGGCCCGTATCCTCAGGTGCGCCGACTACTCCGACCCGGTGGCCGCCGCCGAGGCCTTCCTCGGCGAGACGGCAGCGGCGTCAAGGCCGAAGCGCGGCGTCTTCGCCGTCGCGTCGCCGGTGACCGGCGACCGGGTGAGCATGACCAATCACCCGTGGTCGTTCTCCGTCGAGGACGTACGCCGGCGCCTCAGCCTCGACGCACTGAGGGTGATCAACGACTTCGCGGCCATCGCGCTGGCCATTCCCCATCTCGGTGGAGACGACCGCTATCAGCTCGGCGGCGGCGAGCCGGCGCCGGGTACGCCCGTCGCCGTCCTCGGCCCGGGCACCGGCCTCGGCGTCTCGGCCCTGGTCCCGGCGGCCGGCGGCTGGGCGCCGCTCGCCACCGAGGGCGGCCACATCACCATGGCGGCCTTCGACGAGCGCGAGGCGGCGGTGCTGGCGCTGCTGCGCCGCGACCACGGCCACGTCTCGGCCGAGCGCGTCATTTCCGGTCCTGGCCTGGTCAACCTCTACCGGAGTCTCAGCGCATTGGAGGGGCTGCGGGCCGACCCCGCCGCCACCCCGGACGAGGTGTCTGGGCGCGCCGCCGACGGAACCTGCCCCGCCGCCGCCGAGGCGCTCGAGATGTTCTGCGCCATGCTCGGCACCGTCGCCTCGGACCTGGCGTTGAGCCTGGGCGCCCGCGGCGGCGTCTACATCGCCGGCGGAATCGTACCCAAGCTGGGGCCCGCCTTCGCCGCCTCGGGGTTCCGCCGCCGCTTCGAGGACAAGGGGCGCTTCGCGGCCTACCTGGCCGCCATCCCGGTCTTCGTCATCACCCACCCCCTGCCGGCCTTCGTCGGCCTCGGCGCCGCTGTGGGCGCGGCGGCGGAGGGCGCCTGATACCAGCGCTCCTTTCGTTCAGCGCAGATCGTCCAGGGAAAAGACCTCGACCGCATCCCCTACGCCTCGCAGTTCGTGGCGTCCGAGGGACCGCCATTCGGCGGCGAGGTTGTGGGCGAAATCGGCGCTCACCACCACCCGATGCCCGAGGCTCTTGGTTAGATCCTCGATGCGCGCCGCCTCGTTGGCGGCCGGCCCGATCACCGAGAACTCCAGGCGTTCCGGCACGCCGATGTTGCCGTACAGCACATCGCCGACGTGCAACCCCAGGCCGAAAGCAAGGGCCTCGGAGCCCGCTTGGGAACGCTGCCGGTTGACCTCGGCCAAGCGCTCTCCCGCTTCGCGCGCCGCGGCCAGGGCGTTCTCGCAGGCAACCTGCGCGGTGGTTGCGCCGTCCCGGATGGGAAAGATGGCAAGCACGGCGTCGCCGATGAAGCGCAGGACCTCGCCGCCGTTGGCCAGCACGGCGCCGGCGGTGCACTCGAAATAGGTATTCAGGACGCCGAGAAACTCCTCCGCCGGCATGACATCGGCCATGGACGTCGAGTTCCTGAGGTCCGAGTACCAGATGACGGCGTGGATGGTCTCGCCGTCGCCGCGATGGATTTGGCCGTGGAGGACCTGGCGGCCGGCGTCCGGCCCCAGGTAGGTAGTCAGCACGTTGCGTGCGGTTTGGTCCTTGATTATGACCTTGCAGGCGACGGCGAGCCGCCTTTGGATGCGCAGGAGGGAGCGGACGTCATGGTCGCTGAAGCCGGACGGACGGTCGGTCGCCCAGGACCCGATGATGCCGTCCCGTGACTGGCTGCCGGACTCGCCGCTTCCGAAGGCCACCAGATAAGCGAGGTAGTCGGTCGCCCCCCGATCGCGGAGTTCGACCAGCAGGGGAAAATCCAACAGGGCCTCGGTGCCGGTGAGGCGACGGCGCAGGAACGGGACCCCGGTCTCGATCATGTGGAAAGCGGGACTCTTGCGCCACGCCTCCGATGTATGCTGGCCGTGGGGAATGTCGGCGCTGCCGAGGCCCTCGTCTCGCTCCCATATCAGTGAGATCGCCTCGATCAGCGGGTGAAGGGTGGGGTAGCCGACGTGGGCGCGCCAGAGGGGAATGCCGGCGGCCCGCAGGCGGTTGCAGCACCCTTCCACCAGGTGCTCCATCTGGGCCTCGCCCAGGGCCTGGGTCATCAGCCAGTCGGCGACCGTCCCGACGAGATCGGGACCGGCCTCCGTTTCAAGGTCTTCCGTGGTCATGGTGGGTTCCGTCCCGCCCGGGATACGATTTCGGTCCAGGACTTATCACGTAGCGACGCACTCAGGCGCCCCGGAACAAGGCCTCGATGACCGGGCAGGCGGGCACGGTTCCGCCCTCGCACTCGGCCGCCATGTCGCCGAGAACCCCCTCCATCACCTTCAGATCTGCGATCTTGCGGCGCACCTCGTCGAGGTGGTCCAGGGTCAGGGCCTGGACCTCGTCGCAGGTATGGCCGCCGCCGTCGACCAGGGCGAGCAGGCCCCGCACGTCCTTGAGCGCGAACCCCAACTGGCGGCCGCGGCGGATGAAGGTGAGCCGTTTGAGGTGATCGACGCCGTAGATGCGGTGCCCGCCGGCGCTGCGCGGCGGCGCCGGCAGGAGCCCGACGCGCTCGTAGTAGCGGATGGTCTCGATGTTGCAGCCGGTGTGCCGCGAAAGCGCGCCGATGGGCATCGTCTCGGGGTCGGAGGCCGCCAGGCCTCGGCGCTCGATCGACCATTTGGTGGACGAACCCGGGTGCCACCAATGAATTTGGCCCTCCTTGAACCGGGTTTCCATCAGGGTAGTTTTAACTGATACAGGAATTCCTATACGGCGCTCTAGCATGGAATGGCGCAAACACGAACGGAAACGGCATGAACGAGCACCGAGGGGACGTTATTTCCTCGTCGCCGGCTCGGGCGTCGGCAACGGCGGTGGAACGGCCCCCGTGGCCCCGGGGGTCGCGGGGGCGCCCCCCGCAATTAATATACGGGGACACCCCGTGGCCCCGGGGTCTGCTTTCCACCGGTGGGCTCCTCGGGGCGGTTGCCTCGGCGTCGTGCTGCATCGTCCCCCTGGTCCTGTTCAGCCTCGGCGCCACGGGGGCATGGATCGGCAGACTCTCGAGCATGTATCCATACAAGTGGTATTTCTTCGCCGCGACGGCGGTATTCCTCGCCGGCGGATTTTACATGGTTTACCGCAGGCGACCGGCGGACGAGTGCGAGGCGGGCGCATCTTGCGCCACGCCCCTTGGCGAGCGTATCAGCGTATCAACAAGGCGGTCCTGTGGAGCGCCACCGTCCTTGTGCTCGCCGCGGTGGCGTTTCCGTACGTCGCGCCGGCGTTCCTTGAATCCTAATCAGGCCAACCGAGACGGAGCCCATCATGAAACGCATCTTTCTCGCCGCCGCAATGGCGCTATCGCTCCTCGCCAGCGGCGTGACCCTCGCCCAATCGACGGTCCCCTCCACCCCCGCCGCGACGCAACCGGACCTGCGAACGGCCAAGCTGTCGGTCGAGGGGCTGTGGTGTGCGTCCTGCGGTTACATCGTCGGCCAGGCCCTGAAGAGGAAGGCCGGCGTCGTCGATGCCAAGGTGTCCATGCGCACCAAGACGGCGACCGTGGTCTACGATCCGTCGACCATCGACATCGGTGCCCTGGTCGCTGTAACCGCGGAGTACGGGTTTCCGTCGCGGATCATTAGCCAATAGGCCATGATTCAATAATCCTGACTCGCCGGCGGCCGGGCGGTCTCCGGCCCAATGGCATTGAAATGTGAGATGGCAAAAGAGGATTGACGGACCATGAAGGAAAAATCGCTGCTGCGTACCGGCCTCGTCGGAAGCGCCGTCGCCGCGCTTTGTTGTTTCACCCCGATCCTGGTCGTCCTTCTCGGCACGGTTGGGCTTTCCGCCTGGCTGGGCTGGCTCGATTACGTGCTCTTCCCGGCCCTGGCCGGGTTCCTGGGACTCACGGCCTATGCCCTGGTCCGGCGGCGGGCGGCGGGTAATGGCGGCGGGGCCACCCGATGAACGGGCGCGGAGGGGACGGCTTCGACCTAGCGATCGTCGGCGCCGGCTCGGCGGGCTTTTCGGCCGCCATCCGCGGCGCCGAGTTGGGCGCCCGGGTGGCACTCGTCGGCTTTGGCACCATCGGTGGGACCTGCGTCAACATCGGATGCGTGCCGTCGAAGACCCTGATCCGGGCGACGGAGGCCTTGCACCAGGCACGGGCCGCGGGGCGCTTCGACGGCCTCGGCGGCACCGCCGAGGTGGTGGACTGGGGCGCCGTCATCGCCCAGAAGGACGACCTGGTGGCCGACCTGCGCCGCGCCAAGTACCAAGACCTGCTGGGCGCCTATCCCTCGATTTCCTACCGCGACGGCCCGGCTCGGCTGACCGGCGGCGGCGTGGCGGTGAACGGGGAGACGCTGGCGGTCGACAAGGTCATCGTCGCCACCGGCGCCGCCCCCGCTGTGGCGGCGGTCCCGGGCATCGACGACGTCCCCGTCCTGACCAGCACGGCGGCGATGGAGATGGAGCGCCTGCCCGTCTCTCTCCTCGTCGTCGGGGGCGGCTACATCGGCTGCGAGCTGGCCCAGATGTTCGCCCGCGCTGGGGTGGCGGTGACGATGGTCATGCGCAGCCGCCTGCTGCCCCAGGCCGAGCCTGAGATCGGCGAGGCGTTGGCCGGCGTCCTCGCGGGCGAGGGCCTCACCGTGATCGACGGGGTGGCGTACCGGGCCATCCGCCGCACCCGAACCGGCGTCGCCTTGACCGTCGCCGTCGAGGGCCGCGACGAGACCATCGAGGCGGAAAAGATCCTGGTGACGACCGGCCGCCGCCCCAATACGAGCGACCTGGGTCTGGAGGACGTGGGCGTCGCGCTGGCCGCGGACGGCGCCGTCGAGGTGGACGAGCACATGCGCACCAGCCGGCCGGGCACCTACGCGGCCGGCGATGTGACGGGCCGCGATCAGTTCGTCTACATGGCCGCCTACGGGGCCAAGGTCGCGGCCGAGAACGCCCTCAATGGCGATACCCGGACCTATGACGCCACGGCCATGCCCTGGGTGGTGTTCACCGACCCGCAGGCGGCGGGCGTCGGCCTCACCGAGGCGCAAGCCCGGGCGCGGGGCCTCGAGGTGCGCGCCTCGACCCTCGAGCTTGCCCACCTTCCCCGGGCCTTGGCCGCCCGCGATACCCGCGGCCTGATCAAGCTGGTGGCGGAAATTGGGACCGACCGTTTGCTCGGCGCCCACGTCTTGGCGCCGGAAGGGGGCGACACCATCCAGACCGCCGCCATGGCGATCAAGGGCGGGCTCACCGTCGCCGACCTGGCCGAGACCCTTTTCCCCTATCTCACCACGGTGGAGGGCCTGAAGCTGGCGGCCCTGGCCTTCGACAAGGACGTGAGCAAGCTTTCCTGCTGTGCCGGGTAGAGGAGGACGGGATGGAGGATGAACCGAGAGGCGGCGGCCGTGGGCTGATTCTGGGGGCGGTCGCCATGATCGCCTGCTGCGCCGTGCCGGTGCTCATCGCGGGTGGCGCCTTGACCGGGTTCGGTGCCTGGTTGTCCGGTGGAGGTCTGACTTGGCTCGTCGTCGCGGCGATCGGCGTGGCGGCGGGATTTTTGCTCTGGCGACGCCGCGCCGGGGAAGTCCGGACGGGCTCCGCCGCGGGCGGGATCGGCCGGGCGGACCACCGCCCGCCGGGCGGGACAAGACCGAAAGCATGATGGAAACCACCACGCGGAAGCGGAAGGACTGGGTGGGCAATCCCCGCGAATTCGCCGTCGCATGGGGGTTGCCGATCGCGGCCCTGGTTGGCGCCTCTCTTTTCGATCCCCTTGCAAGGACGCTGATATGGGCCGTCGCCCTCGTCTGGATGGGCGTGGCTTGCCTGGCCAATGCCCGGCGTTGCGGGCGAACGCACTGCTACTTCACCGGTCCGTTTTTCCTGATCATGACGGTTCCCGTGCTGCTTCACGGCTTTGAAATTCTACCCCTCGGGGCGCAAGGCTGGAGATGGCTGGGCGCCACGATCTCGGTTGGCGGAGTGGCCTTGTGGCTCCTGCCGGAGTTCTTGTGGGGCAGGTTTGCCGTGGGTCCGGAACGACCGGACTGAGGCACAATGCGAGGACGGTGCCAGGAGCGAAATCGTGCGGGATAGGAAGACGGGTTCGACAGCCGACATTCGTCGGGCGGGCATTGCGCCAGCCGATCTTATCCCGACGGCGCCGCCGCGCCGTGGAAAACCGTCCCTCAACGGCCAGAAATCGATAGTAAAGGACGGGCCGCGATACTATCTGTAGGCGTCGTATCGCCGACTGATCCGATCTAAGGAGAAGTAGAATGGTTGCCGACTTCGTTGGGCTGAACACGTTCATTCCGAGCGCCGCCGGCCTCCCCAAGACCTTGGCTACGACCCCCGCCGAGCAGGTTCAGCGGAACGAGCAGGAGGGCGCGAACCAGCAAGCGGTCGCGCAAGCCTCCAGCCAAAAACCCGAGAACCAAGGTCAAACGCCGCAGACCCAAACGACTGTCGCGGTGACCCAATTTCAGGAGCCGGACACCGACGGCGGCGGCGATTCCGACACCGACACCACCAACCGAGGCGCCAGCGTCGATATCGAGGCCTAAAATCGTCTGTCGGCCAGTCGGGCGGCGGTCCCCGAAACGGGGGCCATGGTTTCGACCGACCCATCCTTTATCGCGGCCCTGGGGTCTTTATCTTTTCGCCTTAATCTAAGTCGCATCCCCCTCAAGACTCTACGGAACCTTTCAATTCTGCCTTTGGATGAGATGTTCACTTCGTTCGGTGGCAGGAGAATGTATCCGTGGCGTGCGATCGAAACGAGTGGGGTCCTATCCATAAGCAATACAATAGACGTTTCTTGTATCCTCGCTTGCAGGATTGCCGCTACCCCACTCGCACATCGCCACCGGCTCAAGCCCGGCCTCCCGCATCATTTCCAGCAACTCCGGTTCAAACAGGTATCTCACGGAGTGAGTTTCGTGAAAATTGTGGGAGTCGCCCGTCCGCCGGTCGGGTACGGCGATTTCATAGGCAATATTCACGCGATTCATTGATGGGTCCAGTGTCGATGTGCCGGTCCTCACCACCTCGTTTTCGATATCCGTCATGCGTTTGACGCTGACCTTCGGAGGGTCGCGCAAAACGGCGGGGCCGTACCAAAAGTCAAATTGAAAAAAACCGCCTTCCGCGAGTGAAGCCCGCACGTTGGCGAAGAAAACCCTGAGGTCCGAGTCGCTGGTTTGATAGCAGATGACGTGGAACAAGGACACGACCACATCGAATTGCCGCCCCGGTTCCAGTTTTCTGATATCTGCTTCGGTGTAAATAAGTCGCGCCTTCGCGTCCGGAGCCAATAGCTCCTATTTTCGCTCCGCGACCTCCAGCATTTGAGAGCTCCTGTCCAAGCCAACCACTTGGTATCCAAATTGCGCGAAGAACATGGCATGCGTGCCGGTTCCGCAGCCGACGTCCAACCGGCTGCGACTCGCCGGACGATGTTCCTGAATCAGCCGATGGACCATCTCGGCCTCATCCTGATAATGCTTGTCTTGATAGAGAAGATCATAGTACCGGGCGTAAGCGTCGAAGACGGTGGTCAATTTCGACCGACCCTTTCCCGGGCCTTTTCCCGGAGCTGTCTTCGTAATTCGTGGAGGCGTTTCTTCCCCACCTCGGCCAATCCCGCCGCCGGGAGAGGCGGCGCGTCTGGCGATCGAGAAACGAGGCTATGATGGTCCGGCCATACGGGCTCGGAGAGGCGAGACGGCGAGAAGCTATGGTGCGCTTGCGAGGACAGATGGTTTCCGGGCGCGCGGCCCGTG
>CBDFHV010000004.1:0-16545 GCA_965247705.1 Rhodospirillales bacterium
AAGGTTTTCGCAGAGTACGGCAACGTGGGAACCAAGTTCGCCTACATCACTAGACCCCATGTCCGACTGGGATGTGGGTGACCCGTCTCACATTATGCGGGTGTCGAGGGTTGCACCGGATGGTCCGGTGTCTTGCCTCATGCATAGGAGACGGGTCATGGAACAGGTTATCACGTACGTGGGTCTGGACGTTCACAAGAAGAGCATTTCGGTCGCCATTGCCGATGGCGGCTTGCGCCGGGAGGCGCGCTATTTCGGCACCATCGCGAACCAACCGGCGGCGTTGCGGAAGTTGGCGCACAGGCTGGGGCGCGAGGGACGCGCGCTGCGCTTCTGCTACGAGGCCGGGCCGTGCGGTTACGGGGTCTATCGGACGCTAACATCGCTCGGCCACGACTGCGTGGTGGTGGCGCCGTCGCTGATCCCGCGGCGTCCTGGCGATCGGATCAAGACCGACCGCCGCGATGCCTTGGGCTTGGCCAAGCTGGACCGCGCCGGCGAGCTGACGCCGGTGTGGGTTCCCGAGCCCGAGCACGAGGCCCTGCGCGATCTGGTGCGGGCCCGCGCGGCGGCGGTCAAGGCCCTGCGCCGGGCGCGTCAGCAGTTGAGCGGCTTCCTGCTACGCCACGCCCGCACGCGAGACGGCAACAACTGGACCCTGGCCCACCGGCGCTGGCTGGCGAGCCTGCGTTTCGAGCAGCCGGCCCAGCAGATCGTCCTGGAGGACTATATCCAGGCCATCGAGGATGCCCAGGCGCGGCGCGACCGCCTGACGGCCGAGATCGAAGCATTGGTCCCCCGTTGGTCCCTGGCTGCCGTCGCCCAGGCCCTTCAGGCCATGCGCGGCGTGGCGCTGATCACCGCCGTCACCCTGTTGGCCGAGATCGGCGACCTGACCCGTTTCGACAGCCCGCGTCAGCTCATGGCGCACCTCGGTCTGGTGCCCTCGGAGCATTCCAGCGCCGCTCACATCCGGCGCGGCGCCATCACCAAGGCCGGCAACGCCGAGGCGCGCCGCGTCATGATCGAGGCCGCCTGGTGCTACCGCCTGCCGGCGCGGGTCAGCCGCTGCCTCCTGGAGCGCCTCCAGGGCCAACCCAAGGCGGTCCGCGACATCGCCTGGAAGGCCCAGACCCGCCTCTGCGCCCGCTACCGCCGCATGGGCGCCCAAGGCAAGGATACCCCCCTGGTCACAACGGCTATCGCCCGCGAGATGCTCGGCTTCGTCTGGGCCATCGCCCGCGAGGTCGCGCCGCGCAAGGCCGGCTGAGAAAAAGCAGGGAAAAATCGTCACCCCACAAGAGGAGGACCGAAGCAGCCTACCAACAGTCCGCCGGCGCCCATGCCTGGGGGCGAGACCACGGTGAGGGGAACCCTCGACTGCTCTACGAGCGGGACTTGTCCCACGCTCGTCATCTAGACCGAGGCAGCCCCACGACGAACCCAGGGTCATGCGGTCCCAACCCGCGCATCAGAGATCGATCAACCGTCGTCAGGACGGTTTCGCCCCCTGCCATGTGCGCTGGCGCTATACGTATCTCGACACCGGCAACACGGTGAGCGGTGATCTTCGTCCGAAACCTTGAATTCGGACATAAGAGAGAGGGGTTCGGTTGGGTGAACGCCTCTTATCAGCCCGCCTTATTCACCCAAGGGGCCTGAAATGACTGGCGCGCGGCGGATTTTGACGTAAAATCAATGTGCTAGAAGGATTCACAACAAACCTCCGCCGTGCGCCATGGGTGAAACGCTATCTCTGTTCGGTTCCTCGTTCAACAAGTCCCTTCGCATCGAATCCCGACCCGAGCGGCTGACCGGGGAACCGGGGGCCGTGCTCTTGCGCGAGATCATGGAGCGCACCCGGATCATCGAGTGGCTGACCGAGCGGTTGCACGATCCGCGCAAGGCCGATCGTGTCACCTATCCCCTGGCCGATCTGCTGCGCACGGTTCTGCTTCTCTTTGGCCAGGGTTGGCACGACCAAGACGACGCCGACGCGCTCCGCCATGATGCGGGCCTACGCCTGGCTGCAAGCGGTTCACGGGGTGTCACGCCGTTGTCCACCGAGGCGCACCTGGCCTCGCAACCCACGCTGTCGCGTCTGATCGCGCTTCTGAGCACGCCGGAGGCCCGCACTGTGCTCCATGAGGCGATCACCGAGCTCGCGGGGCGGCGGTTCCGGGGCCTGCGCGGCGGTCACCGGCAGCGATATCTGACCATCGACGTGGACAGCCTGCCGATCGAGGTCCACGGCCATCAACCCGGCTCGGCCTGGAACGGCCATTACCATCAGCGCATGTACCACCCTTTGGTGGCCAGCATCGCCGAAACCGGCGACCTTCTGGACGCTCGTTTACGGGAGGGCAACGCCCACACCGCCGAGGGGGCGCTGGACTTCATCCTTGATCTCGTGGACCGAGCCGAAGAGACGCTGTGCCAAGTCGCTCTGGTGCGCATCGACGCTGGGTTCCCCAGCGATCCCCTGCTGTCGGGCCTGGAGCGTCGCGGGACGCCCTATGTTGCCCGATTGCGGACCAACAAGGTCCTGGACCGCATGGCTCAGCCCTGTCTTGGACGGCCGCCGGGACGGCCTCCGGCAGAGCCGCGGACGTGGTTCCACGAGATGACCTGCCGGGCGAAGTCGTGGTCGAAAGAGCGCCGAGTGGTCCTGGTGGTGTTGGAACGGCCAGACCAATTTCTGGTTGATCACTTCTGGCTGATCACCAGCCTTGATGCCGAGGCCGTGCCGGCGGCCGATCTCCTGGATCACTACCGCCAGCGCGGCCGTGCCGAGGCCCACATGGGCGAACTCATGGACGTGATGGACCCGGCGCTGTCGTCCGCGTCGCGAAGGAAGCGTCATTACCGGGGGCGCTGCCTGCCGGAGCGCGAGAGCACGGTCGATGCCTTCGCTCACAACGAGGTCGTCCTGTTGCTCAACATCCTGGCCTATGAACTGGTTCATGCCGGGCGGTGCCTGATGGAGACTGCGACCGGCGAGGGGTGGAGCCTTCGCCGGTTCCGCGAGCGCGTTCTGCGCGCCGCCGCCCGGGTCGTCGTTTCCGGCCGACGCATCACCATGGTCATCGGGGAAACATTCGCCCGCTTCTGGCAACGGCTCTGGCCGCGCTTGGAACGCTTGCGATACGCCGACCCGTAACCCCGTCCAAGTCGGCCAGCTAGACTTCAAGCCACCGCCGGATCGCCGGTGGCGGTCCCGCTCGCCTCCACGGCGGCTTCTTCACGCCTTTCATGCCTCAAGTGGCTATCGCACAGCTGGGGAAGCACCCGTGACTCGCCAGCCGCGAATGACCCTGCAACGAGACTCGCATCACATGCAGAAAAGTCTACGGCAAGGGGGTTGGTGAATAAGCCGGGATCAGGTGGGACTTGCGCTCCTGCCACAGGATTTGCGTAGGCACCTGGAGGATCTCGTTCCGCCCGAGTGGCTTTTCGAACGATGAACGAAATGGTACGTTCGCCTGCAACGATCCCTAGGCGTATCTGGATGTCCGCTGTTGGCTATTCGCGTCGGTTTCGAGCGCCGCTCGAAACGTCCGGCCGACCCCCGACTACGGACTTTGAATTGGCCGCGTCCGCTTTCTTGGCCTGGCGGTCCGCTATACCTCGAACAGCCGACGCCCCTGGGCGAGTTCCGCCAAGACCGGGTTGACGTCCCGCCGGACTCCGTCGGGTGGCCGTGGTCCGCGGGTTCGGCTATGATGAACGCCACTGGGGGGCCGCGTCACAGTCCCAGAATAGGCCGATCGAGAACGCCCCTTGTCGGGCGGGCTGTCCCATGACGGCGTACGGTCAGTGCGGCACATCCAGCAGGAAGGCTGCATGACCCGACTCGTCGTCGTCTCCAATCGCGTCACGGTTGCGACGGACACCAAGTCCCGGGCCGGCGGCCTGGCGGTCGCGCTGCAAGAAGCGCTGCATGAACGCGGCGGCATTTGGTTCGGCTGGAGCGGCAAAATCAGCGCGAAGACCCAGGACAAGCCCGTCATCAACCAAGTGGGCCGGGTCACGTACGCCACCCTCGACCTCTCCCGCCGCAGCTACAACGAATACTACAACGGAATCGCCAACCGCACCCTGTGGCCCCTGTTTCACTACCGCCTCGACCTGACCACCTTCAGCAAGCAGGACTATTCGGGCTACGTCGAGGTGAACGCCATGTTCACCCAGCGGCTCTTGCCGCTGCTGAAGAAAGGGGACCTAATTTGGGTTCATGACTACCACCTGATCCCGATGGGCGAGGAACTGCGCCGTGCCGGCGTCTCCACTGCCATGGGTTTCTTCCTGCACACCCCGTTTCCGGCGATGGAAATCCTGACCGCCCTGCCGAACCACAGAGACATCGTGCGCGGCCTGTCGGCCTACGACGTGGTGGGCTTCCAGACCGAGAACGACCTGCGCGCGTTCCTCGACTACATCGTTCACGAGGCCGGCGGCAGCATCCTGGGCAATCACCTGGTCCATGCCTTCGAGCGGACGTTTCGGGTCGAGATATTCCCCATCGGCATCGATGTGGACGATTTCGTCCGTGCGGGCCAGCAGACCGCCCGGTCCAAGGCCGCCACCCATGTTCGCGGCATGGCAACGGAACTCATGATGCTCGTCGGGGTCGACCGGCTGGACTACAGCAAGGGCCTTGTCCAGCGGTTTCAGGCCTTCGAGCGGTTGCTGGAGAGCCACCCCGAGCACAGGGCCAAGGTCACGCTGCTGCAGATCGCCCCGCCGTCGCGCTCCGAAGTGCCCGAATACAAGGAAATCCGGCGCACCTTGGAGGCCGAAGCCGGCCATATCAACGGTCGGTTCGCCGATTTCGACTGGCTGCCCATCAACTATCTGAACAAAAGCTACAACCGCCAGGAACTGGCGGCGTTTTACCGGCTGAGCCGCGTCGGCCTGGTGACCCCGTTGCGCGACGGCATGAACCTGGTGGCCAAGGAGTACGTGGCCACCCAGAACCCCTTGGACCCCGGGGTTCTTGTGCTGTCGCGCTTCGCCGGCGCGGCGCGGGAACTGGAAACGGCGCTGATCGTCAATCCTTTCGACACCGACGGCGTCTCCGATGCCATCGCCGAGGGTCTCGCCATGTCGTTGGAAGAACGGCGGGAACGCTGGGCGGCGATGATGGAAGTGCTGCGCTCCAACACGCTTGCCACTTGGCGGGACAGCTTCATCGCCGTCCTGCGCAAGGCGCCGTACAAGGCCTGACGCTATGGCTGCACGCCGTACCAACACGTCGCCCGAACCAAGGGACGCCCTCATCGCGGACATCGGCGGTACCAATGTGCGGTTTGCCCTGGTCGACGCCTCGGGTGAGAGTCGGGAAACCGCGGTCCTCAAGTGCCGGGCGTTCCCGGGACTGGCGGAAGCCGCCGAGTCCTATCTGAAAGCCATCGCCGGCGCCCATCGGCCGCGGCGCGGCGCCTTCGCCGTCGCGTCGCCGGTGACCGGGGACGAGATAAGCCTCACCAACAACACATGGCGCTTCTCCATTGACGCGTTGCAAACCCGCCTGGAATTCGACGCCCTCGACGTCATCAACGATTTCACCGCCGTCTCCCTGTCGGTTCCTCACCTGGGCCCCGAAGACCGTTACGCGGTGCCGACCGGGCTGGACGCGCCGCCCGACGACCTGGAGGCGGGCGTGCCCTTCGCCGTGATCGGCCCGGGCACCGGGCTTGGCGTTTCCGGACTCATACCGTCGGCAAGCGGCTGGGTGCCCCTGGCCACCGAAGGCGGCCATGTGACCATGCCGGCGATGAACGAACGCGAAGCGGACGTGCTCGCCGTGCTGCGCGAATCCTACGGTCATGCCTCGGCGGAACGGGTTTTGTCCGGACCCGGCCTGGTCAACCTGTACCAGGCCCTCTGCCGGCTGGATGATCGGCCGATCGAAAAGCGTATGAAGCCGGGGGTCGTGGCGGGCCGGGCGCTGGACCGGACCAGTCCGGTGTGCGAGGAGGCCCTGGCCATGTTCTGCGCCATGCTGGGCACGGTGGCCGGCGACCTGTGCCTGTCCCTGGGCGCCCGCCGGGGCCTCTTTATCGCCGGCGGCATTGTGCCCAAGCTGGGCGACTATTTCGCCGCTTCGGAATTTCGACCTCGTTTCGAGGCCAAGGGACGTTTCGGCACCTACCTGCGGCCGGTCCCTACCCATGTGATGACCCACCCCCTTCCCGCCTTCGCGGGACTGGCGTATCTGGTACGCACACCGCGCACTTAATACCATGGGTCACCGATAGGCTTCGGGTCTGTAGTAACCCTTCGCGCCGTACCAGGCGAAGGCCAGGATCTCGCGCAGGATCATTCCCGCGCCCCTGAAAAGACCGACGTCTCCAAGAAGCCCGGGCACCCGATGCGCGTCCGCCGCCACGCCGGCGGCACGGAAGCAGCGAATCGCCCGCGGGATGTGCGGACCGTCGGTAACCACCAGCGCTTGTCGCCAATCGTTGCGCCGCATCAAGGCGGCGGTGAACCGGGCGTTCTCCACGGTGCGGGACGCCCCGTCCTCGACCAGGATCCGATCCCCGGGAACCCCTTCCGCGATGGCCACGACCCCCATGGCATGGGCTTCGGTCACGGAAGCGCGCGGGTTGCCACCGGTGAGAATCATGCGCGGCGCGGCGCCGGACCGAAACAGCCGGGCACCTTCACGAGTACGGCGGATCAGGGCTTTGCTGGGGCGGCCGTCGCGCAGGACCGAGGCGCCGAGTACGATGATCGCGTCGTACGCCCCCCTGCTACTTATGGGGCGAACTCCCGGCGGATTGCCTCACTGTGGGCGCCGAGGGCCGGCACGGCGCCCAGCGTCACCGATTCACCGTTCCGACGCGCCGGCGGCACCGGCAAGGCCACCGGACCGCCGGCGGTCTCCAATTTGGTGCGGCGCAGGGCCGGATGGTTCGACAGGCCATCGACCCCATTGACGAACCCATAGGCGATCTTGGCCCCGTCGAGCATCGCGGCCAGCGCCTCGCGGCCGTGGCGGGAAAAGATGGCGTCGATCTCCTGCTCCAGGGCCTGCCGATGGGCGACCCGGGACACGTTGTCTTTGTACGGGCCTTCCTCGGCCCATTCGGGGTGACGGAGAATGGTGTCGGCGAACCGGGCCCACTCCCGTTCGTTCTGAATGGCGATGACGATCTGGCTGCCGTCGGCGCAGGCGTGAACCTCGTAAGGGGCGATGGATGGATGGCGCAGGCCGACACGCTTGGGCGCACGGCCGCCGTAGTCCAGGTGCAGCAGCGGCACGGCCATCCAGTCGGCCATGGAATCGAACAGCGAGACCTCCAGGGACGCCCCATGGCCGGTCCGCTGGCGTTGGATCAAGGCCTCCAGGATCGCCCCGTGGGCATACATGCCGGCGGCGATGTCGCAGCAGGAGACGCCGACCCGCGACGGCGCCTCCGGCCCGCCGGTGATCGCGGCCAGGCCCGATTCCGCCTGCACCAGCATATCGTAGGACTTCATCTCCCGGTAGGGACCATCGCTGCCATAGCCGCTGATGGCGCAGACGATCAAGGAGTCATGGCCTTGGCGCAGGTTAGGGGCGTCAAGGCCGGCGCGGGCCGCGGCGCCGGGGGCCAGGTTCTCGATGAAGACGTCCGCCTTGTCGATCATGCGTTGCAGCAGGGCCCGGTCGTCCGCCACCTTGATATCCAGTACCACCGACTCCTTACCCCGGTTGAGCCACACGAAGTAGCTGCTTTCGCCATGCACGACCCGGTCGTAGGCGCGGGCGAAGTCGCCTCCGGGGCGTTCTACCTTGATCACCCGGGCGCCGGCATCAGCCAGGCGGGAGGCGGCATAGGGGGCGGCCACCGCCTGGTCCATGGAGACCACCAGGATGCCGTCCAGGGGCTTGGTCATGCCTGTTTGGCCTCTTCTTCCCGTACCGACGCGAAGACCTTCAAGGGCGCGCCGACGCCACGCAGGCGATGCTCGCCGACGAAGTCCCAGTCGCCCGGCATATGCGCCCGGACCTCGCCGCTGGCCAGCACCGACCGGCCCAGGTCCTTGGTCAATCCCTCGAGCCGGGCCACTTCGTTGGCCACCGGCCCGATCACCGAAAACTCCAGGCGTTCGGGCACCCCGATATTGCCGTAAATGACATCGCCCAGATGAAGCCCGATGCCGAAATCGATGGCCTCCTGGCCCGCCGCCGTCCGCCGGGCGTTGAGTTCCGCCAGGCGACGGGTCGCCTCGCCGACCGCTTCGTAGGCCTTGGCGCAGGCGTCGGTCGCTTCGCCGTCGCCAATGGGGAAGATGGCCAGCACCGCGTCGCCAACGAATCGCAGGACTTCTCCCCCATGGGCAAGCACCGCGCCGGCGGTGCATTCGAAATAGTCGTTGAGCAGCGCCAGGAAGTCGTCCGCCGGCATGCTGTCGGCCATGGGGGTGGAATCCCTGAGGTCATTGAACCAGACGACGGCGTGAAGGGTTTCCCCGTCGCCGCGCTTGATCCGGCCGTCCAGGACCTGTTCCCCGGCGCCGGCGCCCAGATAGGCGGTCAGGATATTGCGGGCGATCTGGTCCTTGATGGTCACCTTGCAGGCCACGGCCAGCCGCCGATCGATGCGCATCAGGGACCGGATGTCCTCGTTGCTGAACCCGGACTCCCGATCGGTCAGCCACGAGCCGATGATTCCCATGGGCAACCGGCCGTCCTCTCGATCAATCTCGAAGGGGATCAGATAGGCCAGATAGTCGGTGGCGCCCTCGTCCCGAAACTCCTCGAGAACGGGGAAGTCGACCAGGGCCTCGGGCCCGGTGAGACGCCGCCGGAGATGGGGAATCATGCCGCTTATCATGGCGTTGTGGGGACTCTGCGACCACGCTTCCCCGGGCTGCTGTTCGTGGCGAATACTCTCTGTCCTGACGCCCTCGCCCCGGTACCAGGTGACGGTCATCGCCGAAAACAGGGGATGGAGGGTGCGGAATGCGATGTTGCAGCGTTTCACTGGAATGCCCGCCGCCAGAAGCCGCTGGGAACAGCCGTCCAACAGGGCCTCCATGGGCGTGTCGCTCAAGGCCCGCGCCATCAGCCAGTCGGCGACCCCGTCGATGAGCGGCCGGCCGGCGCTGGAGTGCTGTCGCTCCTCGCTGGAGAGGGTGTCCGCATCGATGGCATGAACAGGATTCACCGCGATCGCCTCAGTAGGATCGGGGCAGCCCGAGCACGTGCTCGCCGAGGTACGCCAGGATCAGGTTGGTGGACACCGGCGCCACCTGATAGAGCCGGGTCTCGCGGAACTTCCGTTCGATGTCGTACTCCTCGGCGAAACCGAAGCCGCCGAACGTCTGAATACACATGTCGGCCGCCTGCCAGGACGCCTCGGAGGCCAGCAACTTGGCCATGTTGGCTTCCGCCCCGCGCCGTTCGCCGGCATCGAACAAGTCCGCCGCCTTGGCCACCATCAGGTTGGCCGCTTCCGTTTCGGCGTAGGCCCGGGCGATGGGGAACTGCACGCCCTGGTTCTGGCCGATGGGCCGGCCGAACACCTTGCGTTCCCGGGCGTAAGCCGTAGCCTTGTCGATGAACCAGCGGGCGTCGCCGATGCATTCTGCGGCGATCAGGATGCGCTCGGCGTTCATGCCGTCGAGGATGTAGCGGAAGCCCCGGCCTTCCTCGCCGATCAGGCTGTCGGCGGGGATGCGCAGGTCATCGAAAAAGACCTCGGTGGTGGCGTGGTTGATCATCGCCCTCAGCGGCCGGATGGTCAGCCCCTGGCCCACCGCGTGGCGCATATCGATGAGAAAGACCGACATACCGTCGGTCGGCTTGGCGCCGGCGTCCCGGGGCGCGGTGCGGGCCAACAGCAACATCAGGTCCGAATGCTCGGCCCGCGAGGTCCATACCTTCTGGCCGTTGATCACATAGTGGTCGCCGTCGCGCACCGCGGTGGTACGAATGCGGCTGGTATCGGTGCCGCTGGTCGGTTCGGTGACGCCGAAGGCCTGGAGGCGTAGGGCGCCCGAGGCGATCTGGGGCAGGTAGCGGTCCTTCTGGCCATCGCTGCCGTGCCGCAGCACCGTGCCCATGATGTACATCTGGGCATGACAGGCGGCGCCGTTGCCGCCCTCTTTATGGATCTCCTCCAGGATCGCCGCCGCGGCGCCGATCCCCAGACCGCTGCCGCCGTATTGCTCCGGCACCAGGACGCCGAGGAAGCCGCCCTCGGTCAGCGCCTTGACGAATTCTGTCGGATATTCCCGCGCCCGGTCCCGCACCCGCCAATACTCGCCGGGGAATCCGCCGCAGAGGGCGCGTACGGACTGGCGAATATCGTCAAAGCTCTCCGTCATCGCGCTACCTCGGAGCCTTCGGAATTGTCTTGAGCATCCGTACCGTGGCGAGAGGATACAGGCGGCAGCGTCAACGGCAAGTCAATCACTTGGTCCGTCCTCACATCACAGATCATCCGGCCTCAGTCCGGTTCGGCGGGAAATCCGCGATAGCATCTTTGAGCCGATCTCTTCGCGATCATGAAAGGCGAAAACGAAATCGGGCCAGTCGCCGCGGGCCAGCACCCGATGGGACCCTCGCTGGCGCTTGATGCGCCAACCGATACGTTCGAGAGCCTGCAGAACCCGCCGTGCCCGGGTTGCGGGTCACCGGCTCATGCGGCGACGAAAAGCGCGCCCAGTTCGGGAACGGTTTCGCCGTGTTCGAGTCGATCGGCGAGCACGCGGAGGGCCAACGCCTCGACCTTGGCCTTCGCCTCTTCCTGGAAGTCGCCGTAGGCCATGACACCGGGCAGCGCCGGGATCTCGGCGATCCAGCGACCGTCTTCCTCGCGCTCAAATTCGATGTGCAGCACGTCGCAGACTCCGTTCTGATGGGCCATTGGGACAGCCATTCTATCACGCAAGCCTAGTCTGATCCCGAGTTCGGCCACGGAGTGGCGGGCATGGCCTGCAGCGTGTAAAAAGACGCCGCGCGACCGCCGGCGCAACCGACACCAGGGAGTCCTGTCAACGATGAGCACCGCCGACCTTGCCGCCGACCTGCCCGAACTGCCGCCCATCGAGGGCCGGAACATCCTGGCCGCCGGCTGCGGCGAGGGCCGCATTGCCCGTCCGCTGGCCCAAGAGGGGGCGACGGTCATCAGGACCGAGCATGACTCCGCCCGGGTCGCCAAGGCCCAGGCCATGCCGGCCGTGGCGGGCGAGACCTACCGGGAAGGCCCCGGCAGCGCCATGCCCGTCGACGACGCCTGGGCCGACGGCGTGGTGTGGTTCGGCACCCTGCACCATGTGCCCCACGACGCCTACCAAGAGGCCATCGCGGAAACGGCCCGGGTGCTGAAGCCCGGCGGCTTTGCCTACGTCACCGAGCCCTTGGCCCAGGGCCCCTACTTCGAGCTTCTGAAACCGGCCGAGGACGAGACGCCGGTACGGGCCCAGGCGCTGGCCGCCATCCGTGGAGCGCATGGGATGGGCTTGAGCGAAAGCCGGGAGTTCACCTTCATGCGGCTGATGCGGTTCGCCGACTTCGAGGCCTTCAAGACCATGGTGCTGACCATCGGCCCCGAGCGAAAGGATGTCTTCGCCGCCAACGAGGCAACCATGCGCCAGCATTTTGCCGACCACGGCGTCCGCGAGAACGGCAACGCCTGTTTCGACCAGCCGTTCCGGGTCAATATGTTGAGCAAGGGGTAACCGGGGACAGTATACAGTTTCGATGGGACTCAAGGCCCTCAAAAAACCTGAAGAAACTAGGAAACCATATACTGAGCTGCTTGCAAAATTCTCGCTCAGGGATGCTGAATTTTCTGGGCGGATTGTTGCGGTGGCGTGGTTGGGGTGCGGGGTGGTGCGATATGGGGCGGCGGCTGATCTTTGCGCTGGAAACGGCTCGGGGGTGGCCAGGCGGTTTCGTTCTCCCTGCTATTTGCGGGAGTTGCGGGACGCCGACCGAAGCGCTTTCAGTGGCTAGGGGACGAGGCGCATGATCTGGATGGCGGCAAGCGCGGTGAGGCCGAACATGAGGTGGCAGGCGACCTTGTCGGGGCCGCGGACGCGGATCATGCGGCCGGCGAAGTTGTCCTTGAGGTTGGCGATGACGCGCTCGGCGGCTGAGCGCAGCTGATAGCGGTGGTGCTCGGCAGCTCGCAGGCCGATGCGCTTTTGCCGTTTGATCTCGGCCTTGCGCTGTTCCTTGCCCTGTTTGGTTCGCGGATGGGGCTCGATCAGGGGAACATGGCCGAGGGCGCGGCTGTGGGCCTTGATCTCCGGGGCGTCGTAGGCCGAGTCCATCAGGTCGTAGAGGCTGGTTACCCGGGCGGCGGTCATGGTGGCCAGCGGGATCGCCGCCTGGCTGTCGTGCAGGCTGGCCGAGGTGAGCAGCGCGGCGATCGGGATGTCGCCGTCGGCCACGTCGAGGTGCAGCTTGTAGCCGATCCAATGGGTGCGGTAGCCCTTGGCGTTCTGCTTGACCCCGGTGGTGCAGGCCCGCGGCAGATCGGCCAGCATCTCAGGTAGGCCCATCGCGCCTTGGCGTTCCAGGCGGCGGCGCTCCGGGGGCGCCTTGGGCCGTTCCTCGCCCTTCCTGGGCCGGCCACGCTTGCGCTTTGGCCGGGCCTCGGGTTTCGCCTTCTTCGGCGCCCGCTCGCGGGCCTCGATCGCGGTGGCATCGCGGGCGATGTGGCCGACCAGGCGCGCCCCTTGGGTCTTGGCGATCACCGCCGCGTGCAGACGGCCGGGCAGATCGCTCGCCGCGAACTCGCCAAAGGCCCGCGAGAACGTCGCCGCGCTCGGAACCGCGCCGGCCCGGGTCCAGCCGCACAGCCGCCGCAGGGTCTTGTCCAGCACCAGGCGCTCGATCAGCACGGTGGTTTGGGCGATGTTGAAGACCGCCTTGGCGACAAAGCCCCGCGCCAGCGCCGCCCGGTCCTTGCGCGGACGCCCGACCACACCCGGCCAGTCCCGCACGAAAGCCTCGATGCGCGCCAGCTCGAGCACCGTCACCAGGTCGCGATAGCGGTCGCCGAGCGGCCCAAGCTCCTCCTCCAGCGCCGGAAAAAGTTCGCCTTGAAGGCTCTGCCAATAAACTGATAGCGTCTCGCGTAGAGGCATGGCCGGCAGTCCTTTCCAGGTGTTGTTTCTCGCAAATCCAACATACCGGAAAAGGCCTGCGGCCGCCTCGACAACAAACCAAAATCACCCGCTCAAAGCGGAAAATCCAATGCAAAACATCCGTTTTGCAACCGCCTCTACTGTCCCCATTTTACCGAACGTTATTTTGGGCGAAAGGATTTAGCTTCCTCTTCGATCTTTGACCTTTCATCCCTGGAAAGGTGAGCCCGGCTTATTCACCAACCCCCTTGCCGTAGACTTTTCTGCATGTGATGCGAGTCTCGTTGCAGGGTCATTCGCGGCTGGCGAGTCACGGGTGCTTCCCCAGCTGTGCGATAGCCACTTGAGGCATGAAAGGCGTGAAGAAGCCGCCGTGGAGGCGAGCGGGACCGCCACCGGCGATCCGGCGGTGGCTTGAAGTCTAGCTGGCCGACTTGGACGGGGTTACGGGTCGGCGTATCGCAAGCGTTCCAAGCGCGGCCAGAGCCGTTGCCAGAAGCGGGCGAATGTTTCCCCGATGACCATGGTGATGCGTCGGCCGGAAACGACGACCCGGGCGGCGGCGCGCAGAACGCGCTCGCGGAACCGGCGAAGGCTCCACCCCTCGCCGGTCGCAGTCTCCATCAGGCACCGCCCGGCATGAACCAGTTCATAGGCCAGGATGTTGAGCAACAGGACGACCTCGTTGTGAGCGAAGGCATCGGCCGTGCTCTCGCGCTCCGGCAGGCAGCGCCCCCGGTAATGACGCTTCCTTCGCGACGCGGACGACAGCGCCGGGTCCATCACGTCCATGAGTTCGCCCATGTGGGCCTCGGCACGGCCGCGCTGGCGGTAGTGATCCAGGAGATCGGCCGCCGGCACGGCCTCGGCATCAAGGCTGGTGATCAGCCAGAAGTGATCAACCAGAAATTGGTCTGGCCGTTCCAACACCACCAGGACCACTCGGCGCTCTTTCGACCACGACTTCGCCCGGCAGGTCATCTCGTGGAACCACGTCCGCGGCTCTGCCGGAGGCCGTCCCGGCGGCCGTCCAAGACAGGGCTGAGCCATGCGGTCCAGGACCTTGTTGGTCCGCAATCGGGCAACATAGGGCGTCCCGCGACGCTCCAGGCCCGACAGCAGGGGATCGCTGGGGAACCCAGCGTCGATGCGCACCAGAGCGACTTGGCACAGCGTCTCTTCGGCTCGGTCCACGAGATCAAGGATGAAGTCCAGCGCCCCCTCGGCGGTGTGGGCGTTGCCCTCCCGTAAACGAGCGTCCAGAAGGTCGCCGGTTTCGGCGATGCTGGCCACCAAAGGGTGGTACATGCGCTGATGGTAATGGCCGTTCCAGGCCGAGCCGGGTTGATGGCCGTGGACCTCGATCGGCAGGCTGTCCACGTCGATGGTCAGATATCGCTGCCGGTGACCGCCGCGCAGGCCCCGGAACCGCCGCCCCGCGAGCTCGGTGATCGCCTCATGGAGCACAGTGCGGGCCTCCGGCGTGCTCAGAAGCGCGATCAGACGCGACAGCGTGGGTTGCGAGGCCAGGTGCGCCTCGGTGGACAACGGCGTGACACCCCGTGAACCGCTTGCAGCCAGGCGTAGGCCCGCATCATGGCGGAGCGCGTCGGCGTCGTCTTGGTCGTGCCAACCCTGGCCAAAGAGAAGCAGAACCGTGCGCAGCAGATCGGCCAGGGGATAGGTGACACGATCGGCCTTGCGCGGATCGTGCAACCGCTCGGTCAGCCACTCGATGATCCGGGTGCGCTCCATGATCTCGCGCAAGAGCACGGCCCCCGGTTCCCCGGTCAGCCGCTCGGGTCGGGATTCGATGCGAAGGGACTTGTTGAACGAGGAACCGAACAGAGATAGCGTTTCACCCATGGCGCACGGCGGAGGTTTGTTGTGAATCCTTCTAGCACATTGATTTTACGTCAAAATCCGCCGCGCGCCAGTCATTTCAGGCCCCTTGGGTGAATAAGGCGGGGTCAAGCTAACCCCAATTATTCATGACGGCCATCGGATTTCAGCGGGACGAGCGGTAGCGACCGGGTTGACGGCGATTTTTGAGACGGATTGTCGGAGAGGTTGGAGGTTGTTGTTCGGGGCTCGTCCGGCGGCACCTGCCGCTTGGTTCAGGGCCCTTGGGCGGTGATGCGCCCGGCGATGGCGATCATGGCCGGCTGATAGGGATAGGCCGAAGGCAGGGCGATCCTGAGGCGCGACTTGAGCTCCTCGACGCGGACGGCGATTTTGAGAAACGCCCGGCGCAGGGTTTCGAAGGTGGCCGTTCGCCACAGCGATTTCCGAGGCGCCGCTTGGCGAAGCTGATGCAGCAGCCAGTAGGCGCCGGTATGCAGGAAGAGGCGGAACTGGTTGGCCTCCCAACGGTGGCACGACGTGCGGTCGGACTTGGTGTAGAGCTTGTGGTCCTTGATCATGTTTTCCATCCGCCCGCGGGCGCAGTAGACCTTCTCGTAGAGCGCCTTGGCGCGGCCGCTCAGGTTGGTGACGACGAAGCGGACGTCACAGCCCTTGGCGGTAGCTTCCACGCGGGCGATGACCGAGCGTTGCCGTGACCAGCTTTTGGCCTGGTAGCCGGTGTGGAAGAAGCGGCGCACCTTATCCTTTCCCTGCCCCGCCCGGCGCACGGCGGCGTCCTCGCACCACGGCTGGCCGATCCTGTTCAGCCGGGCGTTGCCGGAAAGCCCGAAGATGTAGCCGCAGCCCTGACGTTCGAGGAATTCCATGGCCTCCGGCGTGGCGTAGTGGCCATCGCCCCGCACGGTGATCTCGACCCGTGGCCAGTTGCGGCGGATGCGGCCGATGACGTGTCTCAGGATCCGCGCCGCCTCGTCGCCGGAGGGCCGCTTGCCGGGACGCAGCAGTGACATCACCGGCTTGCCGGTGGCCGCCTCGAAGATATGGATGGGTTGGAAGCAATAGTCGTCGTAATGGGCGTTGAACAGCGCCAGCTGCTGGCCGCCGTGAACGGCATCGTCGGTGTCGTCGATATCGAGAACGATGCGCGCCGGAACGCGCTTGAAGCTGGCGCAAAACAGATCGATCATCGACAGCCCCATGCGCCCGAGCGCGCGCCATGACGGCGCGTTCTCGAGGCGCGACAGGGTCGGTTGGCTCATCAGGTCGTCGCCGCTCTCGGACAAACGGCCACAGGCCAGCTTGAACGCCGGATCGAAACGCAGAACGTCGAGGTCGTCGCAATCCTCATACCCGCAGGCAATAGCGAACAGGCGCGCCCGGATCATGTCTACGTAAGCGTGGGTCGTGCTCGCCGGGTCGCGCACGTCGGTGACGCAGGAAGCGAGCACGTCGGCGATGCCGAGCCGCCTGTCGATCTCGCCCAACAACAACACCCCGCCGTCCGACGACAGCCGTCCGCCGTCGAAGCGGGCGCAAAGCGGCTTGCCTCCAACGGGTGACAAACCAGGGAGATAGCCCGAATTA
>CBDFHV010000005.1:0-33055 GCA_965247705.1 Rhodospirillales bacterium
CGAGCTGGCCAAGGCCCATTGCCGCAAGGCCGGGGCTCCGCTGACCAAGCTGCTGTTCCCCAAGCTGGTGGTGTGCCGGGCTTTCGGCGAGATGGCCTCCAAGTTGGACTTGTTCCTCAAGGCGCGTGCCCTGGGCTGGGTGCCGGAGGGGGAGCCATTGCTATTGGCTCCCATGGAGCAGGTGGCGAACCCCTGCCTGCTGGACTATTGGCGCCACCACCTGAACGTGCTCTCCGCGCCAGCCGCCATCGCCGAGGCCACTACCCGCTTCGCCAACAGTCTCTTCATTCTCGACTACTACCGGCCGCCCGATGGCCCGGCGCGGGAGCGCTATCTGGCGGCGCCCATGATCCAGCGCCTGTGGGAGACCGCGGAGCGCGCGCCGCTATTGTCCCTGACCGACAGCCACCGAGACCAAGGCCGCGCTGCCCTGGCGGCCTTGGGCATGGCGGAGGATGCCTGGTTCGTCACCCTGCACATCCGGGAGCCGGGATACTTCGGCGAAGATCCGGAGACCAGCCCCAACCGCTACCGCAACGGGCGCATCGGCAACTACCTGCCGGCAATCCGTGCGGTGACCGAGTGGGGCGGCTGGGTGATGCGGCTGGGGGATCCCAGCGCCGAGCCACTGCCCGCCATGGAACGGGTCATCGACATGGTGCGGGCCAAGTCTCGGCCCGACTGGCTGGACGTGTTCCTATGCGCCGGATGCCGATTTTTTGCCGGGATGGACTCCGGCCCCCTCTACGTGGCCGCCGCTTTCGGCGTCCCCGTCCTGGGCACCGACTGGTTCGTCTACGGCTGCTGGCCGACCTCGCGCCGGGACCTGTTCGTGCCCAAGCGCCTGATCGCCGAGGACGGCCGGCCCCTGACCATCGCCGAGTGGGTGCAGCCCGCCTTCTACGGCAACATCGGGGTCAAGGGATACCAGCGCCGGGGCGTGCGGGTGGTCGACGCCGAGCCCGAACTGATCGCCCGCGCCATGGGGGAGATGGTCGACCGGCTGGAGGGCCGGGCGGTCTATACCGCGGACGACGAGGCCCGCCAGGCCGCCTTCCGCGCCTCGGGCGACCCCTACGGCGCCGGCGTTAACAGCCGCATCGGCGCCGCATTTCTGAAGGCGCATCCAGAGCTGTTGTCGGTGGAGAAATAGTCAGCGGCAGCCACCGGGTATCAAAAGTTTCGGTCGCTACCATGTGCCCGCCGAGGCATCGGTCAGGGCCTGCTTCAGCCGTTCGCTGTGGGGGCTCGCCTTGCCCCGACCGGCGGGCAGGCCGAGGCGCACGTCGACCGTATCGATGACGCAGTAATCCTCGCAAACCGCATATTCCAGAATCAGGCGAAGGTCGAACCCCCGGCCGACCTTTTCCGCTTCCAGGACGATCGGTAGGAGCACCGATCCCTTGTAGCCCAGGGTGCTGACGGGAGGCTTCGTGCTGTAGACATATGGCGTCGGTTCCGGCCAATGGACGGACGCCGACGACAGGTTTCGCGACGGGCTCCAGTCGAACTTCGGGGCGATCCCGTACGCACCCGGGTTCTTCGAATAGAACTGCCACCCGGAAGCCAGGTTGATCTCCAGGCCGATCAGAACCTTGGCCGAATTGTCGACCGCGGGTGGGTTCGGCAACAAACGGAACTTGGCGAACTCACGTTTTGACCAGTCCGCGGCGATGGTCCGGTCCCGGGACGCAGAGAGAAACAAAAATAAGGATCTGCACGACCGCAACCCATCGCGCCACCGCCCCCGCCATAGTTCCCGGCTATGGAAACGGGAGCCAATCGATATTTCCGCTCGCCGGCCGCATCGGACATCTTCCTCGCATCGGTAACGCCATCACCTGTCAGACCGAATGGAGGCAGAGACCCATGCAAAGCATCGTCATCAAAAGCCTGCTCGCCGGCACTGCCGTCATCGCCGTGGTCGCGGGCATCAACATCGCGTTCGCCGCCAAGCCGGCGCAAGTCATCGACCTGACCCAGACCGGATGCCAGTTTCCTCGAAGCCGAAAAACGGCGTCGACCACGCCTTCAAGACCGGCCGCAAGGAAGACTGCGAGGTCATCAACGCCGGCTCGGGCGCCAAGCGGCTGGCCCAGGCCAAGGTTCTGGCGCTGAAGCCCGGACGCTACATCTTCCGGGTGCGCAACGAGAACGTGCCCTACGAGCTCGGCTTCTGGCTTCGCGAGCACGATTACAATTGGGCGAACCCGCTCCACAAGCTGACCAAGACCAGCATCTCCGGCGGCGGCCTGACCGAAGGCACCACCAAGGACTACGAGGTCGAGCTGGAAGCGGGCGAATACGTCTATTCGTGCCCGCTGAACCCGACCCCCGACTATCGCCTGGTGGTCAACGGCTGATCCGGGCCCGGTGCTGGCGGGCGTCCTTCGCCCGCTGGCCCGCTCCGAAGTCCCCCTCTGAAATCCTCGATAAGGGAGAGTGTCATGTCGACGACAATCAAGGCCGACCTCTGCATCATCGGCGCCGGCTCCGGCGGGCTGTCCGTGGCCGCCGGCGCCGCCCAGATGGGTGCCCGCGTGGTACTGATCGAAAAGCACAAAATGGGCGGCGACTGCCTCAACTACGGCTGCGTCCCGTCCAAGGCGCTGATCGCCGCCGCCCATGCGGCGGACGTGGTGCGCGGCGCCGGCCAGTTCGGCGTTAACGGCCACGAGCCGGACATCGACTTCCTCAAGGTGCACGACCACGTGAAGGGCGTGATCGCCGCCATCGCGCCCCACGATTCGGTGGAGCGCTTCGAAGGCCTCGGCGTTGATGTGATCCAGGACCACGGCCGCTTCGTCGCTCGCCGCGAGGTGGAAGCCGGCGGTCATCGCATCCGCGCCCGCCGCTTCGTCATCGCCACCGGCTCCAAGGCGGCGGTGCCAACCGTCGAGGGGATCGACGATGTGCCCTATCTTACCAACGAGACCGTGTTCGACCTCACCGAGCGGCCTGAGCACCTGATCGTCATCGGCGGCGGCCCCATCGGCAGCGAATTGGCCCAGGCCCACCGCCGGCTCGGCGCCCGGGTGACCCTGCTGCAGCGATCCACGATCCTGCCCAAGGACGATCCAGACGCGGTCGACGTGGTCCGCATGCGGCTGATCGAGGACGGTGTCGCGGTTCGCGAGATGGTGGACATTCGCCGCGTCGAGCGGGACGGCAACGGGATCGCGGTAACGCTGCGGCGCCATGGGGTCGAGGAAAGGCTGACCGGCACCCACCTGCTGATCGCCGCCGGACGTCGGCCCAACGTCGAGGGGCTGGGGCTCGAGGACGCCGGCATCGCCTACACGCCCCAGGGTATCGACGTCGACGATCGCCTGCGTACTTCCAACCGGCGGGTGTTCGCCATCGGCGACGTCTCGTGCCCCTATCAGTTCACCCACGTGGCCGGCTACCACGCCGGCATCGTCATCCGCAACGCGCTCTTCCACATGCCCGCCAAGGCGGATCACGGGTCGGTGCCGTGGGTGACCTATACGGACCCGGAGGTTGCCCACGTCGGCCTTCAAGAGGGCGCCGCCCGCGACCGCCATGGCGATCGGGTGAGAGCCGTCAGCTTTTCCTTCGCCGACAACGATCGCGCCCAGGCCGAGCGGGCCACCGACGGCCTGATCAAGGCAGTGATCGGCAGGAAGGGACGCGTGCTGGGCGCCACCATCGTCGGCCCCCGGGCCGGGGAACTGATCCTGACCTGGGTCCTGGCGGTCCAGAAGGGCCTCGGGATCGGCACCATCGCCGGCCTGATCGCCCCCTATCCGACCCTGAGCGAAGTCTCCAAGCGGGTGGCTGGCGCCTACTACACGCCGAGCCTGTTCAGTCCCCGCACCCGCAAGATCGTCGCCGCCCTGCAACACCTTCCCTGACCCAAAGGAGATCGTACGATGACGGACAACACCGTTACGGCCATGCCCCGCGAGGCGCGGGCCGACACACCCCGATTTTCCGCCAAGCGGTTGCTGCCGCTGGTGGTGCTGGCGGCCGGCGTCGTGGCGTTCTTCGCCTTCGGCCTCGACCAGTAACTGACCTTCGACAGCCTGCGCCAGCACCGCTCCTTTCTGATGGGCTTTGTCGATCAGCACGGGTTGCTGGCCATCGGCCTGTTCGTCGGCCTCTATGCCCTGTCGACGGCCCTGTCGGTGCCCGGCGGCCTGGTGCTGACGGTGACCGGCGGCTTCCTGTTCGGCCAGTGGTTGGGCACCATCGGGGTGGTGATCGGCGCCAGCGCCGGGGCAATCGCCGTTTTCCTGATCGCCCGCTCGACCCTGGGCGAGGCCCTGCGGGCCAAGGTCGGCCCGGCGATGCAGAAGATGGAATCCGGCTTTCGCGACAATGCCCTGAGCTACCTTCTGGTGCTGCGGCTGATCCCCCTGTTCCCGTTCTTCGTGGTCAACATCGTGCCGGCTCTGCTTGGCGTGCCGCTGCGCACCTACGTCATCGGCACCTCGCTGGGGATCATTCCCGGCGTCTTCGTCTACGCCACCGTTGGCGCCGGGCTGGGCAGCATTTTCGACTCCATGCAGGAATTCACCCCGTCGGCGGCGCTGACTCCGGAGGTGGTGGCGGCGCTGGTCGGCCTGGCGGTGCTGTCCATGCTGCCGGTGGCCTACAAGAAGTTCCGCGCCTCCCGCGCCTGAGTTCTCCCGCCCCCCCCCGCCTTCGGGCCGGCCTCGTTCGAGGCCGGCCTTCCTTTTGGATCTCCCGCCTCGCGTCGATGGCGGACAAGCGGGTCAAGTTTTCAAGGCGGGGGAACCGTCGGGATTTTGAACAGTCCGCGCATCGCGTATCGAGCGCCATTGAGTGGCCGTAACATACTGTCGGCAAAAGGGTTTCATGCCCATACCGCCAGATTCGACGGCGCGATCACGCGCATTTGGCGTCGGAATTCCTTACAGATTGGCCGGCTCGTGAAAGAGACACAAATCCCACCACCTTGAAACATCACACAAAATATCATTGGCACAAATGTTGCTTGGTTAATGCAAAACGAACTGCCGTGACCGCGTGTCGCGCGCAAGGTCTTGAGGAATGCGATGCTCACAGCGATCCCTAGTGTTGCGATTCTAACATTTGGTTCCTGAGCCCGGGGGTGAAGGTCGCAGTTTGCGTAGATTTAATGGGAACGAAATGTCTCGATCGGAACACTAGAGCGCTAGCCCCAATTATTCATGACGGCCATCGGATTTCAGCGGGACGAGCGGTAGCGACCGGGTTGACGGCGATTTTTGAGACGGATTGTCGGAGAGGTTGGAGGTTGTTGTTCGGGGCTCGTCCGGCGGCACCTGCCGCTTGGTTCAGGGCCCTTGGGCGGTGATGCGCCCGGCGATGGCGATCATGGCCGGCTGATAGGGATAGGCCGAAGGCAGGGCGATCCTGAGGCGCGACTTGAGCTCCTCGACGCGGACGGCGATTTTGAGAAACGCCCGGCGCAGGGTTTCGAAGGTGGCCGTTCGCCACAGCGATTTCCGAGGCGCCGCTTGGCGAAGCTGATGCAGCAGCCAGTAGGCGCCGGTATGCAGGAAGAGGCGGAACTGGTTGGCCTCCCAACGGTGGCACGACGTGCGGTCGGACTTGGTGTAGAGCTTGTGGTCCTTGATCATGTTTTCCATCCGCCCGCGGGCGCAGTAGACCTTCTCGTAGAGCGCCTTGGCGCGGCCGCTCAGGTTGGTGACGACGAAGCGGACGTCACAGCCCTTGGCGGTAGCTTCCACGCGGGCGATGACCGAGCGTTGCCGTGACCAGCTTTTGGCCTGGTAGCCGGTGTGGAAGAAGCGGCGCACCTTATCCTTTCCCTGCCCCGCCCGGCGCACGGCGGCGTCCTCGCACCACGGCTGGCCGATCCTGTTCAGCCGGGCGTTGCCGGAAAGCCCGAAGATGTAGCCGCAGCCCTGACGTTCGAGGAATTCCATGGCCTCCGGCGTGGCGTAGTGGCCATCGCCCCGCACGGTGATCTCGACCCGTGGCCAGTTGCGGCGGATGCGGCCGATGACGTGTCTCAGGATCCGCGCCGCCTCGTCGCCGGAGGGCCGCTTGCCGGGACGCAGCAGTGACATCACCGGCTTGCCGGTGGCCGCCTCGAAGATATGGATGGGTTGGAAGCAATAGTCGTCGTAATGGGCGTTGAACAGCGCCAGCTGCTGGCCACCGTGAACGGCGTCGTCGGTGTCGTCGATATCGAGAACGATGCGCGCCGGAACGCGCTTGAAGCTGGCGCAAAACAGATCGATCATCGACAGCCCCATGCGCCCGAGCGCGCGCCATGACGGCGCGTTCTCGAGGCGCGACAGGGTCGGTTGGCTCATCAGGTCGTCGCCGCTCTCGGACAAACGGCCACAGGCCAGCTTGAACGCCGGATCGAAACGCAGAACGTCGAGGTCGTCGCAATCCTCATACCCGCAGGCAATAGCGAACAGGCGCGCCCGGATCATGTCTACGTAAGCGTGGGTCGTGCTCGCCGGGTCGCGCACGTCGGTGACGCAGGAAGCGAGCACGTCGGCGATGCCGAGCCGCCTGTCGATCTCGCCCAACAACAACACCCCGCCGTCCGACGACAGCCGTCCGCCGTCGAAGCGGGCGCAAAGCGGCTTGCCTCCAACGGGCGACAAACCAGGGAGATAGGGGGTAATCTCGTTCATGGTGAGCCGTGGGTTGTTCTGTTGCCATGTGATCTTGTCTTGACACCAAAATCATACGGCATTTCAACAGGTTAATCTACGCTCACCAGCATTTTCAATCAGCGCCGTGAATAATTCGGGCTAGGCGCCCCCCTTCTGGCCACGGCCCTGGTGATGTTGGCGGCAACGCCGGCGCGTGCTGTACCCACGCTCCAACTCTATCTGCCGGGGGCGGAGTACTTCGAGACCCTGGAAATCGCCGGCGTCACGGTCACCGAGAGCTGGTTCACCACCGACAACCCGTTCGAGCTGGTCGTGGCCGGTGCCACGTCTCCCAATTGGGTGGACCACGTCGAAGACGTGACCCTCTTTATCGCGGTTCAAAAGGACGACTTCGAAGACAATCCCGGCGGGACGGTGACCTTGCGGGACGCGGCGGATCAAGTCATCGCGCCGACGGGCCCGGCCATCTTTGGCAACCCCGGCCTTCCTCCCCATGGCATCTTCGACGCCTACTTCTTCGAGTTCCTGGTTGCCGGATCTGGAAGTGGCGGCCGCGGGCGAGACCGTCTACGACTACAATGACGACTTCGATCCCCCTCAGTCCGACCGGCGGTGATAGCGGCGATCTTCAGTTCTACACCGTGGAATACACCGACTATTTCCACCTGCACATGGATCTGGTCGGCACGGCGAGCAGTGCCAATGGCAAGAAGACCAAGGATAAATTCGCGCCCTTCTCCCACGACGCCGATGCGCCGACGCCAGCGTGCGTCGACGACGAATGCGACGTGCCGGAGCCCGGCGCCCGGCGCCCTGGCGCTCCTGGGGAGCGGTTCTGATGATGTGGGCGATACTCTGGCGGCGCCCCTGGCGTCGACGCCTGTTGCCGCAAGGATCGGCGGCAACGTCCCCCGCGCTGGCCGATGAGAGAACGCGGGCCGCGCGGTAGAGGCCCGAAGATCCACCGGCGCGGCAGATTAATGGCCGTCACCATGCCTACCGCCAATGCCACCCTTGCCCGCGCGGAGTCATTCTGCGAGGCGCACGGTCTTCACGTTCCCATCCTGCTTGCCCCCATGGCGGGGGCCTGCCCGCCGTCCCTCTCCATCGCCGTCGCCCGGGCCGGCGGGATGGGCGCCTGCGGGGCCCTGCTCATGGCGCCGCAGGCCATCGGGGACTGGGCCGCAGACGTGCGGGCCGGCGGCACCGGCGCCTTCCAGATCAATCTGTGGATCCCCGAACCAGCGCCCCGGTGGGATGGGCAGGCGGAGGCGGCGGTGCGTGCCTTTGTGGGGGCCTGGGGTCCGCCGGTGCCGGAAGCGGCCGGCGACGTCAGCCCGCCCGATTTCGAGGCCCAGTGCGAGGCCATGCTGGCGGCGGAACCGGCCGTCGTCTCCTCGATCATGGGGCTCTATCCGCCGGCTTTCGTGGCCCGCGTGAAGGCCCGGGGCATCAAATGGTTCGCCACCGTCACCACCGTCGCCGAGGCCCGGGCCGCGGCGGCGGCGGGCGCCGATGTCATCGTCGCCCAGGGGATGGAGGCGGGCGGCCACCGGGGCGCCTTCGAAGGGGCGCAAGCCGAAGCGCGCCTGGTCGGCCTCTTTTCCCTGCTGCCGGCGGTGGTCGACGCGGTAGAGGTGCCGGTGGTGGCGGTCGGCGGTATCGCCGATGGCCGAGGTGTCGCGGCGGCCCTGGTCCTCGGCGCCTCGGCGGTGCAGGTGGGGACCGGCTTTCTGCGCTGCCCGGAAGCGAACCTGTCCCCGGCCTGGGCGGACGCCTTGGGCCGCAGCCAACCGGAAGACACCATGCTCACCCGGGCTTTCTCCGGGCGGGCGGGCCGCAGCATCGCCACCGCCTACGCCCGCGCGGCGATGGACGCGGGCGCGCCTCCGCCGGCCCCCTATCCGGTCCAGCGGGGCCTGACCGGGCCCATGCGTAACGCCGCCGCCGAGACCGACGACGTCGAGCGCATGCAAGCCTGGGCCGGCCAATCCGCCCGCCTGGCCCCCGCGCGCCCGGCGGACGAGGTGGTGCAAGCCCTGTGGGCGGGGGCGCGGGCGCTGCTGAATTAGCGCGTTTCTCGTTCGCACGGAGTCGGAAACCGGCCCGCTCCCCTGCCCGGCCACCCGCGGGATCGTATGCTATGGGTGGCCGGGTGAGGGAGCGGGCAATCGCATATGAAGCTTTCGGTTCAATTTGTTGCGAGGCGCTGTCTTCGTGTCGTCCCCGGACTTGTTCCGGGGATCCATGGTTCATGGCGGACGTCGCGTCTGAGGCACCATGGGTCACCGGAACAAGTCCGGTGACGACACTTCGGGGGAAGCGACGTCGTTCGTTCAAACCATAATCCGAAGACGGGCTCCAAATGCGATTGCCCTGGGGTGGGGAAGCGGGCCGGTGCCGTCGAAACTTGAAATGCTCTAGCGGATCGGCATGGGGAAATAGGGCAGCGAGATTTCGTTTCCCGTTTCCTGTACGGCACCGATGTGTGGCTTGCCGCCACGTGGCCAATTCGACCATGGCGGCTGTCCGGGCGGAAGATCCTTGTCGGCCTCGAGGGTGAAGACCAATCCCTTGTTGCGCAAAACGCTCATGGACGAGGGTGTGAAGTCCCCCTTCTCCGGATCGGAGAACCCAAGGGGTTCGGCCACCACGCCTTGCAATTCCTGATTGGCGTCGCACAGCACCTTGCTGAACGGTCGATTGGTCGCATCCCCGTCGAACACGACCGTGTTGTCCCATGGGATCGGCTGCTCGTCCTTATCGACCGGGAACTTGTGGAGAAACTCCCTGTCTCCCTTGCACAGGCAATCCTCGGTTGTTCGGGGGGTGCAAAACTGAACCGCGTTGGCGCGATGGACGAAGTGCCGGGAACGCGCCTTCTTGATGAGAAATGTGCGGGCGTAGATGCTGTTGTGAAAGATATGTATGGGGCGATCGGGAAGCGGGCCCTTGCGGCGCAGTTTGTAGATCTTGCCACCGCGATTGTCCTGATAATCCGCCCCGCCCCGGTCGTCGAACCAGATTCGATTGCCATAGATATATAAGTAACCACCATAGAAATCATGTATCGAAAAAGTGGCATGGGTATTATTGATCCGGTTGTCGTAGATATGCCAATTCAGTAACGTTTTCTCTGGCTCAACGACATTGTCTCGTATGTTTGAAAATTCATGTTTGAAAATTCATTGTCGTATATTCGGGCATTCACATTATATCGGCCCAGTATGTTGGCTTCTTTGTCATCGGTTGTCGTGAAACGAACCCCGTTGTAGGCGTGTCGTACAACGTTTGACGCGACCTCGACGTCGCCCTCGACGTCGACACCGAAATTCCACGAGGGCGCCGTTATAGTAAGCGTACAAGCCTTCGTGGCTTTGTTCCCAGTCGATGGCCGACCATAGGGTCCCGGTGGGATCCTGAACCCAGCGGCAGCCGCGAACCGTGAAGTCTCGGGCCTCAGGCCCGCGAACGAACACCAGGTAGGTTCCATCCTGCGCTCGTACGTCCTCTACGGCGATGGACGACGTACGCTCCGCATAGAGGAAGCTGGGCCAACAGCTTTCCACGTTGAGATTCCGAACGATAATGTGTCGGCAGCCCCGCATCTTGATGAACGCGTAGTCTTCTCGATGGGGCAGGTCCGGGTAGATGGAGCCGGCAGCGTTGGTGCCGCAAATTTGGCTCAACAAGCGGCCGTCCGGACCCGTGGTGCCCTCGATGACGATGGGTTTTTTCTCGCTGCCACGTTTTTGGAGCAGCTCCACGGCACGATAGTACTTGCCCGGCAGCAATAAGATGGTCGTTCCTTCAGAGAGGTGTTCAATTGCCGCATCGAACGTAAATGTGTGGTGGACTTGACCTCCAATCGTCCGTTCAT
The DNA here is from genome assembly GCA_965247705.1 of Rhodospirillales bacterium. Lineage (GTDB taxonomy): Bacteria > Pseudomonadota > Alphaproteobacteria > Rhodospirillales > CAMCUA01 > CBDFHV01. The sequence continues at coordinate 10,507 of CBDFHV010000005.1, forward strand.
CGCCCCGTGGCGTCACGAGAAGCGTGCGTCGACCTGCTTTTTCATTGTTCACAATTGCAGAGCAATAACGATGGGGCGGCTTTTCCAGTTCTGCACACGTTACCATGTAATCCTCCCTGGTGGCCCGACGTGGACCGACGGAACACTAGGCGCCTGGGGACGGTTTGTCCGGCAGAGCGAGCAGCAACAGCAGTGCCGGCGGAAATAGCGCCGCCGCCAGTCCCCACACGAATACGGGCCGGTGCTTCCGACGTGCCACGCGCCGGCCAAGCAGCGCGAAGGCGAGGGCGGCGAAAACGGAAATGGCCAGCCAGGCGATCATGGACAAACCCCGTTGCCATCGTTTGTGCACGCACCGCCGGCGTGGCCGGGATGTGCAAGAATAATCACGAAGTTAGATAAATAATTAGTGATTATCAATAATAATTATATGATATACGGTGCGGAGAGTCGGGACGCCCGATAACAGGATTCACCAAGGCAGCCAGGTCGAGATATGTCTCGAATCGCCGATCATACCCAGCGCCGAGAGTTATTATCGAACGGATCGGTGGGCGGATGCGGGCGGTCACGATCGCATTGATGCTTGCGACGCCGGGCGCATTCGCGGCCGTCGTCTTCCTGGACGGGTTCGCCGCCCTGCTGCCGGTGCCGCGGGACGTCGTCCTGGACCTGTCGGCTCAGTCGGCGGGCGGCTTTGCCGTTATCGCCGGGCTGGCGGCGGTGAAGCCCGCCGTCTTCCTGGTGGCGCTTTGGCTTCTGCAAGACCTGTTCGGCCTTTATCGGCGTGGCGCGGTGTTCGAGGCGCGGAACGTGCGGCGGCTTGGGCACCTGGGCTGGGCGTTGATCGGCATCGACCTGGCGGACATGGCCCAGCGCCTGATCGCCGGGCCGCTGCTTACGCATCTGGGCGCGACCGAGCCCTTCTTCAGCCTCGGACTCGGCCTCGGCCTGTCGATCGTCGGGCTGTTCGTCATCGTCATCGCCCGGGTCATGGACCTGGGACGGGAACTGAAGGAATTCGAGTCGCTGGCGATCTGAAACCAACGGACGGGCGAGGCGCCATGGCTATCATCGTGAACCTGGACGTCGTCCTGGCGCAACGGAAGATGAAACTGACGGCGCTCGCCGAGGCCGTCGGCATCACGATCCAGAATCTGTCGATCCTCAAGACTGGGCGGGCGAAAGCGATCCGGTTTTCTACCCTGGACGCCATCTGCACCCACCTCGATTGCCAGCCGGGCGACATCCTCGCGTATCAGGGGGAGGAATAGGCGGGGGCGAACTGGTTCGCTCCCGCTTTAATACGATCCCCAAACAGGCTACATGAGACCACGGATCGAAGCGTCGCCCCTGGCGGGACCGGGGGGTGGCTTTGCTGCTCGCGGATGGAATCGCCTATGCGGTCCTGGGACTTGATCAAGACGCGTGAGGACAGGTGAGATGAAGAACTACGAGCCGAGCTTGACCGATCGGCTGGGCGCGGCAATGAAGGCAAAGCGGGCCCGGCTTGAAAAGGCGCGCGTGAACGCGCCCGCCAACGACCCAGGATTCGCCGAACGCCAGGCTGCTCGGCGTGCGGTTGCCATTGCGCGGGAGGCTCGCGCTTCCGAACGCAAGGCGACCAAGTTGGCCGAACAAGCCCGCAAGGCCGAGGAGCGGGCGGCCGCGGAGACCGCGCGCGCGATAGCCGAAGCCGCCGAACGGGAAGCCCGCGAGGTCGAAGCCGCCGAAGAGGCCGCTCGCGCAATCGTCCTTGAAGCGGAGCGCAAGGCGGCGCGAGACGCACGGTATGCCGCGCGCAAGGCGCGGAAACGATAAGGGCACCGGGATTTATATCCCCGGCGCCGTGGAGCGCTTGGCCAGACCCATCACCTTCCCCAATAGTCCGTACGTACCGTTGACGACGGCCGCCGTGGCGCCGATGGCCGCGGGTCAGGCGGCGCTTTCCAGCCGGCAGAAGCATGATGCCTCGATCGGCACGTCGGCCCGGGCGACCGCGATATCCAGGTGTTGCTTGATGTGCGCCGCCTCGACGGTTTCGCCGTGCCGGGTCAGGCATTCGTGGAGGCCGTGCAGGCTCCACACATTTTGCGGATGCTGGCAGGCGCGGCGCAAGGTGTTGTCAAGGCCGAGATCGGCCCGGTAGATTACTTCCGCATCGCCGAGCCGGCCTTGCTCCATCAAGAGCGCTCCCAGGCGTGGCGGGCCGGCTGCATCCAACCCCAGGGTTCGTCGTAGGGCAGACTGTCGTCGAGCTCGACGGCGCGATCCAGATGCTCGAAGGCGACATCGTGGTTGCCTCTTCGGTACTCGATCTCGCCGGTCATCATGGCCTCGGCCACCGCCAGGATGTCGAGGCAGGTGTTGTTGAACAGCATCCGGCTTTCGGGAACCCGGTCCCGGGCGGCCATGAAGGCGGCGCGTTCCCCCTCGGCAGCGTCGACGTTGCTCAGGGACGCATAGGCCACGGCCCGGGTGTAGCGCATCATGGCCGTGGTGACGCAGTAGAGGTCCTGGTCCTCGGGCAGGGGCTGTTCGAGGATCTCGTGCCACTTTCCAAAGCGGATCAGCACGTGCTGCTTGATCGGTACGAAAGCCTCCAGCCAGTCGGCCATGGGTGGCGAGCCGGTGTTGAGAAGATCGGCGGGCAACGTCCGGACCATCTCTTCCGCCGCCTCCATGGCCGGTCCGTACTGGCCGAGGAACATCGCGCCATAGACCTTGAAATGGTAATTGTGGCAGCGATAGGCGGAGTAGAAGTTCATCGGCCCCGCCCGTTCCAGGAACTTGCGGTCGGCGACGATGGCGGCGGAATTGCGCGCCACGACATTTTGATAGTGGCCGCACAGAACATCGATATGGGTCGGCATGTGAACCAAGTGCCCGGCGTCGGGGACCAGGTCGACCAGCGTGTCCCCGGCCTTCAGCGCCCGCTCCGGGTGCGGCGACATCTCCATCAGATGGACGTACATGTGCAGCAGGCCCGGATGGCGATTGGCGCCACGGGCATCGTGCTCCCGGAAGGCGGTTTCCAGCGCGTCCTTGGCCTCGATGGTGTCGGCGCCCGCGGCCGGTTCGCCGGTGACCAGGTCCCAAAGCTGCCACGGGGTCCGGTTCATGAGGGCCTCGGCGAACAGCGCGCAAACGTCCAGATCGTCGCGATGGGCCGAGTAGACATCGCGCATCGCGTCGGCATAGGCGTCGTTCCAGGGGCCGAAGTCCTCTTCCGTCGGGCTCCGTGGGTAGCGCTTGGCCAGCGCTCCGATGAGCGCATGCTCGACATCCGTGCAATCCGCCCCGGCATTGGCGGCGGCAGCCCGGTTGGCGGCGGCCGATGCCGCCAGGGCGCGCTCGAGCGAGTTGCGCTTGTCTTGGTCGTCGAAGGCTTCCCAAGGTTTGTTGTAGTTGGGCCCGATGGCGTAGGCGATGCCCCAGTGGGCCATCCCGCAGTTGGGATCGTGCTCCAGGGCACGCTCGAAACAGATGATCGCCTCCTCGTGGTTGAAGCCATGGCACCACGCCAGTCCGCGGTCGAACCAAAGCTGGGATTCCCGATTTCTCGTGGTGATTGGCCACCTGTAGGTCCCCAGATCATAGTATGCCATCTCGGCCTCCAACCGTTTCTTGCCACCCCGCAAAAGTATCACAGGCGGCGTGCCCCGCCGCCCGCCCGTTCCGTGGTTCAATTCATGGATGCCGCGTAGGGTTTCTTGCTGCTATCGTCGCCATTCGTCGCTCCATTCAACATGTCCCAGGAATTGCCCCATGAATCCGCCCGACCGAATGCGCGCGCTGCTTGCCGAGCCGGAATTTGTCGTGATGCCCGCCGTCTGGGATGGATTGACGTCCAAGCTAACGGCCGAGGCCGGGTTCAAGAGCGCTTTTCTTTCCGGCTCTTGCGTTGCGGCGGGCCGCCTGGGCGGCCCCGATCTCGACCTGTTGTCGTTCGCCGAGATGTTCGATTCCTTCAACCAAGTCCGTGGGGCAGCGCCTGATCTGCTAATTCTCGCCGACGGCGACCACGGCTATGGCAACGCGATGAATGTCCAACGCACCGTGCGCGCCTATGGCCGCGCCGGTGCCGCGGCGATCCTGATCGAGGACAAGATCACGCCCCGGGCCCTTACCGCCGGCGGCAAGCCGACGTTGCCCCGGGAAGAGGCGCGGATGAAAATTCGCGCCGCGATCGAGGCGGCGAAGGAGTCCGGCATCATGATTCTGGCGCGCACCGATTGCCGTCCCACCATGGGGATCGACGAGGCGGTCGCCCGAATCGAGATGTACGTCGAGGAGGGGGCCGATATGCTTTTCCTCGATTCTCCGGTCGACGAAGCGGAAATTGGCCGCGCCGTTGCCGCCGCCGCGGGGCGGCCGTCCTTCGTCGTGCTTTCCCCGGGGGCGCCGCGCGCCACGCCCTCACAGGTTCGGGCAGCGGAACTCGGTTTCAAGATCGGGACCTATCCGACCGCCATGCTCTCCCCTGTGGTCGGCGCCATCGCGTCTGGCCTCGCCGCCCTGAACGCCGGTGAGGCCGAGCCGGCCAGCGCCATTGAACCCGCCGCGTTGCGAAGCGCGCTCGGCTACGCCGACTACGAAGATCAGGCCAAGCGCTTCATTCCACCCGACTGATACCAAGGGTCACTGATAATGACCCATGGAGATCGTCACCGCGTCCCGTCGGGTAGGAGACAAGCCGCTGGCGATGCGGGGCATCGTCGAGGCTTGTCGACGCCCTCCGACGGGGCGCGGTGACGACCGGAACGGCGGCTTCCCAGGGCGTTCGGACAGCGTCGCGTCCGCCTCGCGATGCACCGCATCGCCACGCCGAACGCTCCTTGCCGAAATCCCTGGGAAGCCGTCTCCATGGGTCATTATCAGTGACCCTTGGTATGAAACCCTCGAACAACCTCTTTCCCACCGACACATCAAGCCGTCAGTTTGGCTTCCACGGAGAATCCAAGGATTTCAAGAACTTCCGCCTGGGTGCGGGAGGCCTGGGCGTTGAGCGGCTCGATGGGGAAACCGGTGCCGCCGATCCGGGTCCTCAGGGGCCGTGCGCCGGGTGGCAGCGCGATCAGGTCGGCGACGGCACGGGCGACCTCGCCGGGATCCTTCCCCTCGGCGGAACGGAGAAAGGAACTCCGGGCGGCGGCGATCTTCTCGCCGAGAACGGGATAGGCTTCCATGCGGCTTTCGTCACGTGGCGCGAGGGCATTGCCGAAAAGGTCGGTGGGGTAGATGCCCGGTTCGACGATGACCGAGTCCACCGCCACTTCGGCGAGTTCATAGCGAAATGCCTCGGCCATGGCCTCGACGGCGAACTTGCTGGCGCAGTAGAGCCCCATGGCGGGGACGGCAACCCGCCCCAGGCCGCTGTTGAATCCTCCGACGTGGAGCGGTTCATTCTCGGCACCACCGTCGCCACCAATGCGGTGATCGAGAAAAAGGGCGCGCCCACCGGCATCCTGATGACGGCGGGTTTCGAGGACACCCTGGAAATTGGCCGCCAAAAGCGCTCCGTCCTCTACGACCTGTTCATCGAGCCCGAAACACCGACATTTCTGGCCCCGCGCCGCCAGCGGATCGGCATCGGCGAGCGGGTGAGCGCCAAGGGGGACGTTGTCACCGCCCTGGACGAAGAGGGGGTTCGCGAGGCCGTCACCCAACTGGTCGAACAGTTCCAAGTCCAGGCGATCGCCGTTGCTACCTGTTTTCGTTCCTCAACCCGGCCCATGAACGGCGCACCCGGGAGATCATCCAGGAGATCGCGCCAGAGATGGACGTTTCGATCTCGTCAGACGTCGATCCGGTGTTTCGGGAATACGAACGTCTGTGCGTGACCGCTCTGGACGCTTATCTGAGACCCATCATGCGGCGTCATCTGGGGGAGTTGAGCGGCGTCCTGCACGAGGCGGGAATCGATGCCGAGCTTGAAGTCATGCAGTCCCGCGGCGGCATCAGCACCTACCGCCAGATCATCGATTTGCCGGCCCGGACCGTGCTGTCCGGTCCCGCCGCCGGGGTGCGCGGCGCTTACCACGTCGCCGAGCAAGCCGGGTTCAAGAACATCATCAGCCTGGACATGGGCGGCACCTCGGCGGATATCTCGGTGGTCGAGAACGGGCAGATCCTCACCACCACCGACGGCCAGTTCGACAAGTATCCGTTTCGTCTGCCGATGATCGACTACTGCTCGGCCATCGGCGCCGGCGGCGGCAGCATCGCCTGGGTGGACTCGGTGGGCAGCCTTCACGTCGGACCGCGCAGCGCCGGGGCGGATCCGGGCCCCGCCTGTTATGGGCGCGGCGGTAGCGAACCGACGGTGACCGATGCCAGCGTCGTCCTTGGCTGGATCAATCCGGACTACTTTGCCGGCGGTACGGTGAAACTGGACACCGACGCCGCCCACCGGGCGGTCGAGGGGGTGGCGAATCCGCTGAATTTGTCGCTGCCGGAAGCGGCCTGGGCGATCCACGCCATCGTCAACGCCAAGATGGCCGACGAAATGCGATTCTGGACCGTTTGCCGCGGCCTCGATCCGCGGGAATTCGCCATGGTGCTGCTGGGCGGCGCCGGGCCGGTGAACGGCGGCATGGTGGCCAAGGCCTTGTCCATTTCCTCGTTGATCGTGCCGGCGACCCCGGGGGTGTTGTCCGCCTATGGCCTGCTGGTAGCCAATATCGAGCATGACAACAGCGCCTCCTTCCGGCTGGTTGCCGAGGGGGTATCCGTCGACGGCCTGCGCGAGGTGTTCGACGCCCTCGACGCTCGGGGGTTGGAGAACATGGCCCGCGACCGGGTGCCGGCCGACGAAGTGCGAGTCACCCGCTCGGCGGACCTTCGCTATGTGGGCCAGTCCTTCGAACTGAACGTCCAGCTCGACGAGTCCCTGGACGGCATCGCGGTCACCCATCTGGTCGAAGGGTTCCACGATAGACACCGCCAGGTTTACGGCCAGGCAAGCCCGGAAGTGCCGGTAGAGTTCATCAACCTGCGTACCGTTCACTGGTATCCGCTGCCCAAGCCGGAGAACGGTGTCCCGCGCGCCGGCGGCGGATGGGACCAAGCCCGCCGGGGCACGCGCCGCGCCTATTTCTTCCCCGACGACGGCGCGGGGGTCGACGCAGCGGTGTATGATCGAGCCCTGCTTCCGGTGGGCCAGAGCCAGCCGGGCCCGCTGATCGTCGATCAACGGGACACCACCACCGTGGTCTATCCGGGGTTCGATTGCACCGTCGACTCCCTGGGCAACCTGATTGTCACCACCGCCTGAGATCGCCGAGGACCATTTCATGAACGTCGCGGACACCAGCCGGGAATTCGATCCCATCACCATCGAGGTCCTGCGCAACCGCCTCGACGTCACCGCCCACGAGATGCAGGCGGCGATGATCCGCAGCGCCTTCTCCATCGTCATCAAGGAAGGCTGGGACTGCGCGGCGTCCCTGTTCACGCCCGACGGCCACATGATCAGCCAGGCCAAGTCCCTGCCGGTGCACTTGGGCGTCCTCAACCTGTCGGTGAAGCGCATCCTCGAGGACTATCCGGCGGCCGACATGGCCGAAGGCGACGCCTATGTGTTCAACGATCCCTACGAAGGCGGCACCCACATCCCCGACCTCACCATCGTCGTGCCGATCATCCACGAGGGACAGACCATCGCTGTCTCCGCGGTCATGGCCCATCAGCAGGACTTCGGCGGCATGACCATCGGCAGCCTGCCGCCGGACGCCACCGAGATCTTCCAGGAAGGCCTGGTTCTGCCGCCCTGCAAGCTGATCAGCCAGGGCGAGTGGGCCCGCGACCTCAAGAACCTGATTCTCAAGAACGTTCGCATGCCCAACCACACCATGGGCGACCTCAGGGCCATGCTGGCGGCGGGCGAAGTGGGTCGGCGGCGCTACCTGGAAGTGGTCGCCGAGTACGGCGCCGACATCATCCGACGTTATGTGGCGGAACTTATGGACCGGGCCGAGCGGCTGACCCGCGACAAGATTGCCGAGATCTCCGACGGCACCTACCGATTCCAGGACTGGCTGGACAACGACGGCATCGACCTGGAGACCAAGCACAAGATCATGGTCGCGGTGACCATCCGCGGCTCCGACATGATCATCGACTTCGAAGGCACCGACCCCCAGCTTCAGGGCGCCGCCAACAGCGCCCTTTCGGGACCCTACTGTTGCGCCTACTACTGTTCCGATCGAGACATTTCGTTCCCATTAAATCTACGCAAACTGCGACCTTCACCCCCGGGCTCAGGAACCAAATGTTAGAATCGCAACACTACGTCATGCATTGCCTGGTCGGGCCCGATATTCCGGTCAATGCGGGTTGTTACCGGGTGATCACGCTGAAGGTGCCCAAGGGCTCGCTGCTCAACCCGACCCATCCGGCGCCCCTGAACGCGCGAACCATGATCCTGTGCCGGATGGTGGACGTGATCTTCGGCGCCCTTATTCAGGCGATCCCGGAGCGCCTGCGGGCGTCCTCGGCCGGCATGGAAGGGGTCAGCTTGTCGGGCCGCCGCCCGGCCGACAACAGCGCCTACGTGTATCTGGAGCTGTTCGCCGGCGGCATGGGCGCGCGTCCCAACGGCGACGGCATCGACTATATCGAGAACGACGTCACCAACATGATGAACGCGCCAGTGGAAGCGGTGGAAATGGAGTACCCGATCCGCATCTACAAGTCCCTGCTGCGCAAGGACGCGGGCGGCGCCGGGCTGCACCGGGGCGGTGTCGGGCTGGAGAAGGAATTCGAGATTACCGAGGCCGAGTGCGAGATCACCCACCGCGGCGACCGACACTTCACCCAGCCCTGGGGCCTCTTCGGCGGCAAGCCAGGGGCCAGCTGGTCTACCACGGTGACTCGCCACAACAAGGATTCGTTCAAGGTACCGGCGCGCCTTCGCTTCCCTTTGCGCCCCGGAGACCGCATGCTTTGCCTGACCGGGGCCGGCGGCGGATACGGGGACCCGATGGAGCGGGAGCCGTGGAAGGTGCGCGACGACGTTCTCGACCGCAAGGTCTCGGCCGAAAAGGCAAGCGAGATGTACGGGGTGGTCCTGGACCAAGCGACCGGCGAGGTCGACGACAAGGCCACCGAAACCTTGCGCGCCACCATGCGCAAGGCCCGCGGTCCCATATCCTGGACCTACGATCTGGGCGAGGGCCTGGGCGTCCTCTAAGACAAAGGAGCAGAAAGCGATGACCGTTCAAGTGACCGATACCGAGACCGCCGCCAATGACGTCACCGTAAGCGAGCGCATGCAGCCCATCCACGCGTCCTCGGAGTATCTCGGCAAGTACCAAAGCGTAATCCACGTGCGCGACGTTCCCTCCTGGAACCTGGACGAGCCGGTGGAGCTGGGCGGCGACAACACCGGGCCGACGCCGCTGGAGAGCGTCCTCGGCGCCCTTTGCGCCTGTACCTCGATGATCGTCAACATCCTGCGCAAGGAACTGCGGTTCGAGGTCCAGGGCATGCGCTGCGAGGCGGACGGCGTCACCGACGTGCGCCGGGCCGAGATGAAGCGTACCGGCAAGAAGTTCCACGAGGTGGAACCCATCGCCTACCACTTCCACAAAGTGGACATGCGCCTGTTTATCAAGACCTCGAAAACCGACGCCCGGCTGGAAGAAATGAAGGCCCACGTGGCTCGCCTGTGCCCGGTCAGCAAGCTGATCGAGGACTCGGGCGTACCATTTCACGTGACCTGGATCCGGGAATAGTTGGCAGTTGGGCATCGACACGTTACGGGGGTGACTTGGCAGGTCGGCCGTCGCTACCGTCGTCGAATGACCCCGATTTCCTTCAAGCGGCATCGATATCCACCGATACCTATCCAGCACGCGGACTGGCTCTATGCTCGGTTCACGCTGTCGCTTCGCGATGTCGAGGCGCTGCCGGTCGAACGTGGCTTTGACCCTCCAGCCTGATTGCGGAAGGGGTTATTCAGCCGCCGTGGCGACGGACTGCCCATTCCCAGCTCAAGCTGATTCAAACTGACATTGCCGATCAACGAGTTGCTCTGCCGCTTGTCGAGCATGGGGCTCAATCGTCGCCTCAACGCCTGGAATAATGACCTCCGCCACCAGGGCCTCGCTCGGGATCCCCGTTCCGCCCATTTCCTTGGCCGATGTCCTCACCTCGATTGACAAAACTTGGTATCACAGGTACACCATTATACCCTAACAAACATGAACGTATGCGCAGTCATACAGGGAGGACAGTCATGGTACGGAATGCAATTGCGGTGGCGAGCCTTGTTGGCGCGGCGCTGTTGGCCGGTCCCCTGGGAGCGACCGAATACACCAAGCTCGCCCCGGCCGGCTGGAGCCACAAAGAATCGCCGATGCTCCAGGAAATGGTGAAGGCGGGCAAGCTGCCGCCGGTGAGCGAACGCCTGCCCAAGCAACCCAAGGTGGTGCCGGTCGAAAAGGAGTTCGGCCGCTACGGAGGCACCCTCTTCCGCGGCACGGCGTTCCTGCGCAGCGAGTGGATCCCGCTGCACATGACCATGGAACCGTTCACCGAAGTCCACTGGCCGCTTCCCAGCGATGGACCGATTCACACCAATGTCGCCCGGGACTGGACGTTCAGCACCGACGGCATGTCGATGGTCCTGCACCTCAGGGAAGGTATGAAATGGTCGGACGGACAGCCCTTCACCGCCGATGACGTGATGTTCTACTGGCACGACGTGCTGTTCGAGGAAAAGTCGGCGGCGAAGCCCAAATCGACCCTCTACGTGCGCGGCAAAGAGGCGCCGAAGCTCGACAAGGTCGACGACTACACCCTCAAGCTGACCTTCCCGGAGCCCTTCTTCTTCGCCGAGACCGCCATGGCGACGATCGAAGAAGTGGCCTGGCCCAAACATGTCATGAAGCAGTACCACCCCAAGTACAACTCAAGCGCCACCTGGGAGACATGGAACGAGAACCTGAGCTATTTGAAGGGCCGGGGCAAGGTGACGCTGGCGGCGTGGCGGCTCGAGGAATACATCCCCGGCGAGAAGTTCGTCCTGGTGCGCAATCCCTACTACTGGAAGGTGGACGAGCGGGGCAATCAGCTCCCCTATATCGACCGGGTCGAGGTGCGCGAGGTGGAAGACCGCCAGTCGGTGGCGCTCGGCAACGTATCGGGCCAGTTCGACAGCGACGGCATGTGGGTCGGCAGCCAGCACCTGCAGCTGTTCCTGGAGGAGCAGCCGAAGCGCAAATACGACGTCGGCTTCGGCAAAGTGCCGGGGATGGCGATGTTCTTCAATTATGACGCCAAGGACCCCACCGTCCGTGCCGCCCTGCGCGACGTCAACTTCCGGCGCGCATTCTCCCTGGCCATCAACCGCGGGGAGATCAATCGGGTTCTGTTCGCCGACAAGCTGACACCGTCGGGGTTCACGTTCTCGAGTAGCTCTCCATATGTCACCGCGAACGACTTCGCCCTGTGGTCCCAGGACGATTCGGACCAGGCAAAGAAACTCCTTGATGCCGGCGGATTCAAGGACACCAACGGTGACGGAATCCGTGAAGCGCCCGACGGCAAGGCGTTAAGCCTCACGGTCGATGTGTCCCAGCACGACCTCTACGTACCGCTCAACGAGATGGTGGTCGACTACCTGGCCGAAGTGGGCATCAAGCTGGTGATGAACGTTCAGCACCAGAACTTGATCGAGGAGCGGCGGACCGGCGACGAGTGGCAGATCCACGCCTGGGATCTGAACGGCGTCGACGAACCGCTGGCCAATCTGACTCTGTGGGTGCCGGTATCCGACAACACCCCCTTCTGGCATCAGAAGGCGTCGAAAGCCCCCTTCTCCAAGGAGTACGCGGCCTACAGCAAGATCCTGCTCGAAGCGCGCAGCTTGCCCTATGACAAGCGTGTCGAGAGCATGAAAAAAGCCAACAACCTCATGTCCGACAACGTGTTCGGCATCCACATCGGCTATTACGACCGGCCGTTCATCAAGAGCCATCGAATCGTCAATATCCCGGACGGCTACGCCCGGATCGGCGAGTTCGGCAGCAACCAGCCGGCCTTCCGGTACCTGCAGTCCTTCCTGCGCTGGGACAAGCCATAGGGGTTTGTTAGGTCTGGCGGGGGCAAGAACAACCGCCTCGTGGCTGATCTTGCCCCTCCCGCCGGCGTGCGGGAGTCCGTAGGGAGTAGAGGCACGGAAGGATTGACCCGGGTGCTGTCGCAAGCGGCGATCACGCAGTACGGCGTCGACGGATACTACCGGCCTGTCGCCGTTTACGCTGGCGACGAAGCGGCGGATTTACGCCGCCACTTGGAGGCCATCGAGGCCGATCATGGCAGTCCCCTCAAGGGCCGGCACCGGGTCAAGGCGCACCTGCTGTTTCCCTTCCTGAACGAAGTCGTTCGCCATCCGCCGATCTTGGACGCAGTTGAGGACCTGATCGGTCCCGACATCCTGTGCTGGGCGAGTAATCTGTTCGTCAAGGAAAGCCGGGAACCTTCCTACGTGCCGTGGCACCAGGACGCGACCTATTGGGGACTCGATGCGTCCTCCGGGGTGATGGCGTGGCTGGCCCTCACCGACAGCACCCCGGCCCACGGCAACTTGCGGGTGGTGTCGGGGACCCATCACGCACTGATCGCTCACACCGATACCAATGCCAAGGATAGTGCCCTGCCGCGGGGGCAGGAATTTCCGGTGCGCATCGACGACGCGGCAATTGTCGACATCACCCTTCGCGCCGGCGAGATGTCGCTGCACCATCCGCTGATCCACCACGGCTCCGGCGCCAACGCGGCCGACGATCGGCGTATCGGGTTCGCCATACGTTACTTTCCCTCAACATCGCGCCAACTCGTCGACGAAGACGACTCGGCGACCCTGGTACGGGGCGAGGATGGGTTCGGGCACTTCGACCTGGAACCCCAACCAACCTGCGACTGGGACCCGCCCCTGGTCGCCCTGCATGACCGGCTGACTCGGCGCGCCAAGGCGCGGGCCGAGCGGGCCCGGCACCAGTGGTCCACGTATGCCGAGGCCTTTGACGTCCGCTAGGACCGCGGTCTTCGGACCATCACGGAGGATATGCCATGCGGTTCGATCTGCTGATCAAGGGCGGACACGTCCTTGACGCCGCCTTGGGACACGACGGCCCGATGGATGTGGCCGTCGCGCGCGGCCGCATCGCGGCGGTGGAACCCGCCATCCCGGCCGAGACCGGCTTTCGGGTCATCGACGCCAGCGGGCAGTACGTCAGCCCCGGCCTTGTCGACATGCATGCCCATGTGTTCCACAGCTTCACCGCCATCGGCATCGACGCCGAAAACCACGGGTCGCGATCGGGCGTCACCACCTGGATCGATGCCGGCTCGGTGGGCGGCTACACCTTGCCCGGCTTCCGCGATTTCGTCGTCGACCGGTCGCGGGTACGCATTCGCGCCTTTCTCAACATCTCGGCGATCGGGATTGTGGCGCCGGACTACGAGCTGGGCCGGCTGGAGTTCTGCAACAACCGGGTCTTCGAGCTGATGGCCAACAGCAATCGGGACTTGGTGCTGGGGGTCAAGGTGCGTATGGGCGTCCCCCAGTATGCCGTTCTCGGCATCGAGCCCCTGCTGCGCGCTCGGGCGATGGCGGACGCCTGCGCGATGCCCTTGATGGTGCATATCGCCTGGCCGCCGCCAACCCTCGAAGAGGTGCTGCCCCACCTCAGGCCCGGTGACATCATTACCCATTGTTTCACCGGCCTCGGCATGAAGCTGATCGATGACAAGGGCCGCCTGCGCGATGACGCCAAGCGGGTTGTCGATTCGGGCGTCGTTCTGGACGTGGCCCACGGCTCCGGTTCCTATTCCTTCGCCACCGCCGAAGCCATGTTGGCCGAGGGCTATCCGCCGCACGTGATCTCCACCGACGCGCACCAGCACAGCGTCCAGGGCCCGATGTTCGACCTGCCCACCTGCATGAGCAAGATGTGGCATCTGGGCATGCCCTTGGCCGACGTCTTCGCGGCGGCCACCATCCGTCCCGCCGAAGTCATGGGCCTGGCTCCCGAGATCGGCACCTTGCGGGTCGGCGCGGCGGCTGACGTCGCCCTGTTCACCGTCGATCAGGGCAAATTCCCGTTGTTCGATTTCTCCCACGACGTACGGCACGCCGACAGGCTGCTGCGCAACACGATGACCATCATCGGCGGCCGCGAATTGACGCCGTCGCCGCCCCTGCCGGCGGCGCCCTGGTTCGACCTGACCGAGGCTCAGCAGGCCTTTTTGCGGGCGCGGCAGGGGGCGCCAAGGGCGTCTCACGCCGAGCACCTCTGCTGCTCGGAACATTTCGGCGCGCCGACACCGGTGGACCGGGACGCCACGCCCCTGGACCGTGAAGGCTGAAGCCCCCATCGGAATGTCGGCCGCGAAGTAATGCTAAGGTTCTGTGTCGTGTGCCCATCCGTGGATAGTGCTCTGGATGAAACAGAAGATACACCTACGATCGCGTTTCCCGCTTCCTCGGCAGGAAGGGGGGCGCCGGCGATGCTGGGCGCATCATCAAGCACCCCTGACGCCCCGAGGAAGCGGGAAACATGACCCACAGGGCGGCCGACCGAGCCCCCCGGGGCCACGGGGTGTCCCCGGGATCGAAATCCGGGGGGGCTCCCCCTGAGACCCCCCGGCGGCGTTGCGGGACGCTTGCGATGCCCCAGCATCGCGGCGCGTCCCGCGCCTGGCCGGATGAACACGGTCGGCCGTCGTAGGTGTATCTTCTGTTTGATCCAGAGCACTAGGCTCGTACCGCCATGCTGACGTACATCGTCCGCCGGATCTCGCTGATGATTCCGACACTGATCTTCATCTCCATGATCAGTTTCGTCATCATCCAGCTGCCGCCCGGCGACTGGGTGACCAACCTGGCGGTACAGCTCCGCTCCCAGGGCGGCGCCGCCTCCATGGAGGCACTGCAGGCGTTGCGGGACCGCTACGGCCTCGACGAGCCCGTCTACAAGCAGTACCTGATGTGGGTCGCGGGATTCCCGCGCGGCGATTTCGGCATCGCCATGAGCTTCCACGACACGCCGGTGGCTGAAATCGTCGGGCCACGACTGGTGATGTCGCTTGTTCTTTCCCTGAGTACCCTGTTCGTGGTGCTGGGCATTGCCATCCCCTTCGGCATCCAGGCGGCGGTCCACAAGAATTCGGTCCTCGACTACGCTCTGTCCTTCTTCGCCTTCGTCAGCCTCTCGATCCCCCATTTCGTCACCGCGCTGGCGATCCTGTTCGTCTCCGTCTTCTACTTCAATGTTCAGACCCTGGGCGGCCTCTATTCGCCCGAGTACATCGGCGCGCCGTGGACCTGGGATAAGATCCTGGACATGCTGCGCCATATGCCGGCCCCCATGCTGGCCATCGGTCTGGGCGGACTGGCCGGCACCATGCGCATCATGCGCGGCAACCTCTTGGACGTTCTCTCCCAGCAGTACATCGAGACGGCGCGGGCCAAGGGACTGCGCGAACGGGTGGTCGTCTACAAGCACGCCGCCCGCATCGCCGTGAACCCCATCATCAGTCGGGTCGGCATCCATCTGCCGGAAATCATCGGCGGCGAGGTCATCGTGTCGGTGATCCTCAGTCTGCCGACCCTGGGGCCCTTGTTCCTGCGTTCCATCATCGCCCAGGACATGTACCTGGCCGGCACGATCCTGATCCTTTTCGGGATGATTCTGCTGATCGGTAACCTGATTGCCGACATCGTCCTGGCCTGGTCCGACCCGCGGATTGCCTATGACTGATCTCCGCCAGTGGAACCTTGGCCGACTGTGGGCTTGGGCTCGCCCGCGACGCCGGCCGGCGGACGATACGTTCCGGCTGCTGAGCGTCCGCCAGCTCATGTGGCGCAAGTTCCTGCGCCACCGCATGGCCGTCGTCTGCGGCGTGGTTCTGATATTTCTGTACGCCGTCATCGCGTTTTCCGGCTTCTTTTCGCCCTACGCCTTCGCCAAGGCCAACTACCGCTACTTGTATGCGCCGCCCCAGGGCATCCATTTCTTCGACGAGTCGGGGCAGTTTCACCTGCGGCCCTTCACCTATCGAATAAAGGGCAAGCGGGATCCCCGGACGACGCGTTTCGTCTATGACACGGACACCAGCAAGAGAGATTCGATCCGGTTCTTCGTACGCGGCCACCGCTACACCATGTTCTATGGCCTGGTCAGCAGCGATCTCCACCTGTTCGGGGTGGATCGCGGCGGTTCCATCTTTCTCCTCGGCACAGATATGCGGGGTCGCGACATGCTGTCGCGCACCATCGCCGGCGGCCGCGTATCGTTGACCATCGGCCTCCTGGGCGTCGTCATCATGGTCATCCTGGGCACGGTCATCGGCACCCTTTCCGGCTACTACGGCGGTTGGATCGACCAGGGCATCCAACGGGTCATCGAGCTCATTCGCTCCTTTCCCCAGCTGCCCCTGTGGATGGCGATGGCGGCGGTGCTGCCGCCTGAATGGCCATCGATCTACATATTTTTCGGCATCACCATCGTGCTCGCCCTCATCGAATGGACGGGGCTATCGCGTGAGATTCGCGGCAAGGTACTTTCCTTGCGCACGGCCGAGTACGTCGCCGCCTGCGCGGTGGCCGGCGGCGGCACCGGGCGGATCATTTTCGTCCACATGATTCCCAACCTGGCGAGCCATATCCTGGTCACCGCGACCCTCGCCATTCCAACCATCATCCTTGGCGAAAGCGCGCTGAGCTTCCTCGGGCTCGGCATCCAGGCGCCGATGACGAGCTGGGGGGTGCTTCTCAGCGAGGCCAACAAGATCGAGGTGTTTCGGCTTTATCCCTGGATGCTGACTCCCGGCATTGCCATCGTTATTTCGGTCCTCAGTTTCAACTTCCTGGGCGACGGCCTCCGCGATATGGCGGACCCGTTCGCCGGCCGGTGACGGCGGGGCGTGAAGACAAGCATGCCCACGGACTTCACCAGCCCCGAGGCGCCCCCCGACCGAGACGTCGGCGGCCCCCTGCTCGAAGTGGTCGACCTCAAGACCTACTTCCACACCGAGCAGGGTCTGATAAGGGCAGTGGACGGAGTCAGCTTCGCCGTTCGGGAGGGCGAAGCGCTCGGCATCGTCGGCGAAAGCGGCTGCGGCAAAAGCATCACCGTGCGCTCGGTGATGCGCCTGATTCCCCAGCCGCCCGGCGAGATCGCGGGCGGCCGCATCCTCTATTACCGTGATCGCGGCGAAGTGCTCGATATCGCGACCCTGTCACCCCGCGGCCGTAAGATCCGCAGCCTTCGCGGCAACGAGATCGCGATGATCTTCCAGGAGCCGATGACCTCTCTCAGCCCCATCTACACCATCGGCGCGCAGATCATGGAAGCGGTTATCCTTCACCAGAAGGTCAGCCAGCGGGAAGCCCGCGCGCAGGCGATCGATATGCTGCGCCGGGTCAACATCGCGGCCCCGGAGAAGCGGGTGGACGCCTATCAGCACCAGATCAGCGGCGGCATGCGCCAGCGGGCGATGATCGCGCTCGCCCTTTCTTGCAACCCCAAACTGCTGATCGCCGACGAGCCGACGACCGCCCTCGACGTGACCATCGAGGCCCAGATCCTGGTCCTCATCAAGGAGATGCAGCGTACCGAGGGGGGCGTCGCTCATCATGATTACCCACGATCTGGGGGTGATCGCGGAAACGGTCGACAAGGTGGTGGTGATGTACGTGGGGCAGGTCGTCGAGCGGGGCACGACCCACGAGGTCCTGGAGTATCCAAAACATCCCTACACGGTGGCCTTACTCGAATCCATTCCGCGCATCGGCCCGGCGCGAAAGGCTGGAGCCCATTACGGGCTCGGTCCCCAACCCCTACCAGGTTCCCAAGGCCTGCCGCTTCGCGCCTCGATGCCCCCGGGCGATGGATATCTGCCGGCAGCAGGAGCCGCCCGACTATATCGTTGGCCCGGGGCGGGCAGTGAAGTGCTGGCTCTACGACGGCGCGCCCGTGGACGCGACATGACGGACACCCCGCCACCACCCGCCGACCACCTGGTCGAGGTCGATGACCTGAAAGTTCACTTTCCCATCCGGCGCGGCTTCCTGTCCCGCGAGGTGGGCCTGGTCAGGGCCGTCGACGGAGTCAGCTTCGCCGTCGCGGCGGGCGAAACCCTGGGCCTGGTCGGCGAAAGCGGGTCGGGCAAGACGACCCTGGGACGGGCCGTGGTGCGTCTTGTGGAACCAACCTCGGGTTCGGTCCAGGTCCGTCTCAATGGGCGACATGGTGGGACGTCGCATCGCTCGATACCGGAGCGATGAAGAACCTGCGGCGCAAGGTATCGATGCTGTTCCAGGACCCCAACTCGTCGCTCAACCCGCGCTTGCGGGTCGGCGACATCGTCGCCGAACCCCTGCGAATCCACGACATCGGCACCCGCGCCGAACGCCTGGAGCGGGTTCGCGAGCTTCTCGACCGGGTCGGCATGAGCCGCCGATCACGTCAACATGTATCCCCACCAGTTCAGCGGCGGCCAGCGCCAACGCATCGGCGTCGCGCGCGCCCTCAGCATCAGCCCCGAGCTTGTGATCTGCGACGAGCCGGTGTCGGCCCTCGACGTCTCCGTCCAGGCCCAGGTGCTCAACCTGCTCCTCGACCTTCAGGACGAGTTCAACCTGACCTACATTTTCATCGCCCATGACCTGAGCGTCGTCGAGTACATCAGCAATCGGGTTATGGTCATGTACCTGGGCCACATCGTCGAGGTCGCGGCGGCCGAGGCGCTCTATCGGCGGCCGCGCCATCCCTACACCGAAGCCCTGCTGTCGGCGATCCCCAGCCACAAGGTCGGCGTCATGCGGGGCGTCACCATCCCGGGCGGCATTCCCGATCCCTCCAACCCGCCCAGCGGCTGCGTGTTCCACACCCGCTGTCCCTACGTGCAGGATGTCTGCAAGTCCGAGAAGCCATCGTTGCGGCCGGCGGCCAACGGCACCGGTTCCCACGTGGCCTGCCACCGTGCCCAGGACCTGAACCTGCGCGGCTACGAATAGGGAAGGCGGGCGTCTGCCGGCGAGTCTCGGACTCCCCTTTGGGACAGGGGCGGGCGGGTCTCAGACCCGCCCCTACGCAAGGTATTTCAAGGGCGCAGGGGCCGGTCTGAGACCGGCCCGCTTCTCTTCGTCGAAGCGGCTGGAATGGGGTCGATCAAAACCGCGCCAGGGTGAGGCCATCAAGATCGATCTCCGGCTCCCCGCCGCAGACCAGGTCGGCGACCAGCTTGGCCGAGGCGCAGGAGGTCGACCAGCCCTGGGGGCCGTGCCCGACATTGAGAAAAAGATTGGCGATGGACGTCGGCCCCAGAATGGGCGGACCGTCGGGCGAATTGCCCCGGACCCCCGCCCAGCGCACCGGCTCGGCGGCCTCGACACAACTGGCGAAGGCGGGAAAACAGCTCCAGGACGTTGTCCCACCAGGGCCTGGCAACGGTGTGGATCCGGCGCGATTTCGTATCCCGTGATCTCGGCCGAGCCGGAGACCCGAAGCCGGTCGCCGAGGCGGATGAGGCCGAACAGTCGCGAATGGTCCCATGACAGCGGTCCGCACCGCGTCGTCCCAGCCCGCCACCGGCACGGTAACCGTCACCCCCTTCAGCGGACAGACCGGGACCCGCACCCCGACCCGCCGCAAGAGCGGGGCCGTGTAGCTGGCCATGGCACGACCACGCTTTCCGCCGATAGGGAGCCCTGGTCGGTAGCCACCGCCGATATGCGCCCGCCCGCCACCTCCAGCCCCTCGACCGCGGTATGCCAGCGGAAATCGACGCCAAGGTCCGGCAACGTTGGCTCATTACCCGGGCGAACTTGTGGCAGTCGCCGACTTCCTCGCGCGGAAAATGCAGCCCGCCGATCAGGGTGTCGGCGACCGGGCCCAGGCCGGGTTCCAGACTGGTGCAGGTTTCGCGATCGATCGCCTGGCACGGCATACCGAGGGATTCGAGCTCCACCGCCTCCCGGGCCGCCGCGTCCATGTCCTGTTGGGTGAGGTAGACCTTGAGGGGCGCCGTGACGCCGCAGGTCGTAATCCCCGTCGGCGATGGCGTTGTCGGCGCGCACCTGCTCGAAAAGCTCGAGGCCGTAGAGGGTCAGCCGAAGGCTGGTCGCCATGTTGCGGTGGAAACGCGCCTCGGTGCAGTTGCGCAGGAACCGCAACCCCCAGCCCCACATGTGCGGTATCTGGCCGTAGCGGACCAGGAGCGGCGCATCCTCCTTGCCCAGCCAGCGGAGGACTTTCAGTGGCAATCCTGGCTGCGCCCACGGTTCCACCTGGGTGCCGCCGACCACGCCGCCGTTGGCGAAGCTGGTCTCCATGGCCGCCCCGTCCCTGCGGTCCACCACCATCACCTGCTGTCCGCCCCGGGCCAGGAAGTAGGCGGTCATGACGCCGGCCACGCCGGCGCCGAGGACAATGGCGGTCATTGAATCAGATCGGCCGACCAGGCGACGCAGGTCTGGTGCTGCTCTCCCAGGCCGTCGATGCCCAACGCCACCTGATCGCCCGGTTGCAGGTAGCGGGGCGGGTCCTGCAGCATGCCGATCCCCAGGGGCGTTCCGGTGGAAATGACGTCTCCCGGAAGCAGGGTCATGAACTGGCCTGATGTAGCTGACGAGATACGGGATCGGGAAGATCATGTCGTCCGTGTTGCCCTGCTGCATCCGTGTCCCGTTGAGGTCCAGCCACAGGCCGAGGTCATGGGGGTCGGTCACCGCATCCGCCGTCACCAGCCACGGGCCCAGATGGGGCGAAGCCGTCGAAGCTCTTGCCCTTCGACCAGTTGCCGCCGCGCTCGAACTGGTAATCCCGTTTCCGATAGCTCGTTGCAGACGGTATAGCCGGCGATGGCGGCGGCCGCCGCGGTCTCGTCCGCGCAGTGGGCGCGGCTGCCGATGACGATGGCGAGTTCCACCTCCCAGTCGGTGCGCTGGGCGCCGCGGGGGATGATGATGGAATCGTCGGGCCCGCAGAGGCTGCTGGTGGCCTTCATGAACAGGATCGGTTCCGGCGGGTGCTCCATGCCCATCTGGGCGGCGAAGCTCTTGTAGTTCATGCCGACGCCGATCACCTTGCCGACCGCCGTCACCGGCGTCCCCAGCCGGGGTTCCCCGTCCACCGCCGGCAGCGTCGAGGGGTCGAGGCGCCCGATGCGGGCAAGCCCGTCGGGGCCGATGGCGTCGCCTCCGATATCCATCACCTCGGCGCTGAGATCGCGGATTATGCCGTTGGCGTCGATGAGCCCCGGTTTCTCGGACCCCGATGGGCCAAAGCGAATCAGTTTCATCCCATGCCTCCTCTTTTTCCGCTAGCGCCCGCCAATCGAATAGCCGGTCATGTCCAGTTCCGGCGGCCGGCCGTCCACGATGTCGGCCACCAGCCTTGCCGAGCCGCAGGCCATGGTCCACCCCAGGTGCCCCTGGTCGGTGTTGAAGAACAGGTTGCCATAGCGGGACCGGCCGAGGATGGGCGGTCCGTTTGGGGTCACCGGCCGCAGGCAGCAATAGGGTTCCGGCGGCGCCGCCGCCATGCACTGTTCGAGGTCCGGGAACAGGCTGAGGAAAGACTGTACGAAGGCGTCGTAGCGGCTCTGGCGGGGCCGGGTGTCGTAGCCGGCGGCCTCGGCGAAACCGGTCAGGCGCAAACGGTCGTCGAACGGGGTGAGGCCGAACTTGCGCTCCTCGTCGAGCACCGGGATCTCCGGCGCCTCAGGCCACGGCGCCGCCGGCACGGTGATGCTGTAGCCCTTGAGGGGATAGATGGGCAGGCGGATGCCAACGGTGCGCGACACCACGGGGCTGTCGGCCCCGAGGGACAGAACGTAGTTGTCCGCCGTCAACCGGCCCTTGTTCGTGCGCACCCCGGTGATCCGGTCGCCGTCGCGCTCCAGGGCCTCGATGGTGGTGTCGAAGCGGAACTCGGCGCCTTTGTCGCGGCAGAATTTCGCGATTCCCATGGCGAACTTCCGGCAATCGCGGCTTTGTTCGTCGGTGAAAAAGAGGCCGCCCGCCAAGGTATGGATCACCGGCCGCAGACCGGGCAACCGCTGCAGGCACTCCGATGGACTTAGAACCTTGAAGTTGAGGCCCCAATCCCGCTGGGTCTCGCAGTCTCTTACCGCGAGATCGAGGGCCTTGGCACTGGAATAAACCTTGAGGCTGCCGGCGGCACGGCGGTCGTAGGCAATTCCGGCCTCTTCCTGGATTTCGTCCAGCGCCTGGGCACTGTAGAGCGACAAGCGGAGGACATGGCGGGTGTTCTCCCACGACGTCTTGGCGCGGCAACTGGCCAGGAACTCCAGTCCCCACCGCCACAGACGCGGAATCTGGCTGGGCCGCAGAAGGATGGGCGCCGATCGGCTACCCAAAGTCCGCAGGATCTTGAGGGGTACGCCGGGCGCCGACCAGGGGATGGCCTGGCCGATGGCGATGAATCCACCGTTGGCGTAGCTGCATTCCATGGCGCTGTCGGGCTGGCGGTCGACCAGCGTGACCTCGTGGCCGAGGCGCTGCAGGCAGTAA
>CBDFHV010000006.1:0-121415 GCA_965247705.1 Rhodospirillales bacterium
GCCAACGAGGCCAAGTCCGAGTTCCTGTCTTCCATGAGCCACGAACTGAGAACGCCAATGAACGCTATCCTGGGCTTCGGGCAGATGTTGGAGTTCAATTCCAAGGAACTCTTGACCAAGACCCAAAAAGGCTATGTCGACCACATTTTGGGAGCCGGACAGCACTTACTCGAGCTAATCGATGAAGTCTTGGACCTTTCCAAGATCGAGGCCGGCGGGGTGAAGCTGTACATTGAGAACGTACATACCAGATCCGCCCTTGATGATTGTATTTCGCTTATCCGTTCGATGGCGGACAATCGCGGTATCGAGATCGTCGTCGGAAAAGGATTCGATACAGCGACGGAGATACGCGCCGACCACACCCGGTTCAAGCAATCGCTGCTCAACCTGATGTCCAACGCTGTCAAGTACAACCGTGAGAATGGCACGATGACGCTTGATTGTCATGAGACAACCAACGGCATGCTCCATATCTCTGTCACCGATACCGGCGAGGGCATTCCCGAGGTCATGCTCGGCGAACTATTTGAGCCGTTCCGCCGGCTGAGGGCGGAGAACGCAAAGATCGAGGGTACCGGCATCGGTCTCACCATAACCAAGCAGCTTGTTGAGAGGATGGGCGGTCGAATTGGCGTCGAATCCGAGGTCGGCAAGGGGTCCACTTTCTGGATCGAGCTTCCCCTGAACCAAGGAATTCCTATTGACGAAGCAGTCGTCGATCATGAAGTGGCGAGAGATAAGACCAAAATAATTCCCGAAGTAAACGGCACCGTGCTTTATGTAGAAGACAACCCGACCAACTTGCATCTGATGGAGCGGATCATCGATCGCGTCCCGGGGCTCTCCATGATCTCGGCGCACAATGCCGAGTTGGGTATCGAACTAGTGTTCCGATCGAGACATTTCGTTCCCATTAAATCTACGCAAACTGCGACCTTCACCCCCGGGCTCAGGAACCAAATGTTAGAATCGCAACACTAGCGAAGAGCAAGAATCCCCACCTGATCATACTTGACATCAATCTTCCCGGGATGGACGGGTTTGGGGCCCTAAAGAAGCTGCAACACATCAAGAACACTCGTGACATCCCGGTCATCGCGCTAAGTGTCCGTCCGGGGACTTTATGAGTCGGATGAATCGGTTATCCGGCGGCCCCTCTTGAAGAGCTGAATCAGCTGTGATTCTCTGGGGTGGTGAATTTGCTCTTGAGGTGCCCCATGTGGACTGCCGACAACCGCCCGCGCTACAACCGCGACAAACTGCGTTATCCGAGCGACCTGACCGATGCGGAATGGGCGCATATCGAGCCGCTGATCCCGCCGGGCAAGCCCGGCGGCGGCAAACGGCGCGTCGCTATCCGCGAGGTGATCAACGGCGTGATGTACATTCTGAGCACCGGCTGCCAGTGGCGCGCGCTGCCCAAGGATTTGCCGCCCAGAAGCACCGTGCATGATTACCTCGGCCTGTGGAACTGGGACGGCACGCTGGATCGCATCCATCATGCGCTCTACCTCAAGTGCCGCGAAAAAGCCGCGCGCGAAGCCAGCCCCACGGCCTGCATCATCGACAGTCAGAGTGTGAAAAGCGCTGAAAAAGGGGGGCTCGCATCGACAGCCACGGCTTCGATGCCGGCAAGCTGATCAAGGGCAAGAAGCGGCATGTTCTGGTCGATACGCAAGGCTTGCTGCTGCACGGCATCGTCACCGCCGCCGACGTTCAGGATCGCGACGGCGGTCTCGCGCTGCTGGCGACCTTGTTCGGTCTGTTTCCCTTTCTCGGGAAATTGTTCGCCGACAGCGCCTATCAGGGCCCGGTCTTTCACCGCGCCCTGGCCGGCATCCTGCCCGATCTCGAGACCGAGATCGTCAAGCGATCCGATCGGGTGAAGGGCTTCGTCGTCCAGCCCAGGCGTTGGGTGGTCGAACGCACCATCGCCTGGCTCAACCGCTGCCGCCGACTGGCCAAGGACTGGGAGAACCTCAACCGCAACGCGCTCGCCTTCATCAAGCTCGCGTCCATTCGACTCATGCTCCGAAAACTCTGTAATCCTACATAAAGTCTCCGGACGGACTCTAAGCGCCAATGCCATGCCCAAGGATATCAAGGAGGGCATCAAGGCAGGATTCACCCAATACCTAACCAAGCCCATAAGAGTGGAAATGGTTGTAAACACGATCAAGGATGTCTTGGAAAGCCAATGCAATGGGTCACAGGAACTGACTCTCGGGGGCCCCATAACGTCGTCCGATTGATATGGCCCGCCACGGCTGATCGACGAGGCGAATCCAAGCATCGCGGGCCGTCATGGCCCACCGGCGCCGCTCCCTTGAAGGGCGTCCCACACCGCCTCGACGATCATGCGGCCGATGCGCCCTTCGCCTTCATGGGTGACGCCGGCAATGTGGGGGGTGGCGATCAGGTTGGGGGCGCCGGACAAGGGGCTGCCGCCGGCCAGGGGCTCGTGGGCATAAACATCGATCGCGGCGCCGCCCAGGTGGCCCGAGGCGAGGGCATGGGCGAGGGCCGCTTCGTCGACGATGTCGCCCCGCGAGGTGTTGATCAGGATCGCGCCCGGCCTCATCTGGGCGAGGCGGTCGGCGGTGATCATGCCACGGGTCACCTCCGTCAGCGGTACGTGCAGGCTGAGCACATCGCACTCCGCCAGCAGGTGGTCGAGGTCTCGGCGCGTTACCTGGAACGCGTCCCAGGCGCGGTCGTCGACGGAAACGTACGGGTCCGCCGCCACAAGCTTCATGCCGAGCGCCCTCGCGCGGGGCGCCACCACCTGGGCGATGCTGCCAAAACCCAGCAATCCCAGGGTCCGGCCCATGGCTTCGCCGCCCATCAGGGCCTGGCGGGGCCATTCACCGCCGAGCACCCGGTCGCTCGACCCATAGGCGCCGCGCAGCAGGATCAACATGGTGGCGATCACGTATTCGGCGACGGAGACGGCATTGGCGCCGGTGGCGGGGATCACCCGGATGCCGTGGCGGGCGCAACCTTCCATGTCGATATTGTCGAGCCCAACTCCCAGACGTCCGACCACCGAAACCCGGGCCGCCGACAGGGCCTCCAGCACGGGTCCCCGCACCTGGGTGCGGTTGCGCACGATCAGGGCATCGGACACGCCAATGGCGGCCAGCAGGTCGCCGGGCCGGTCGACCAGGTCCGGCTCGAACCGTACTTCCGCCCGCTCCGCCAGCCAGGCCGCCGACCCGGGGTCCATGAACTCGGTGATTACAACTCGCTTCATGGCGCTGCCCCGTATCCGTCCGTCACATGAGATTGAGAATCAGGTAAATGCCCAGCAACCCGATCACCCACGATACCATGTGGCCGAGGCGGGTGGTGCGGGCCAGCGCCCCTTCGGGCCGGGTGTGGCGGGCGGCGAGACCGATGGCGCGCCCGACAAGACCCAGCAGCTGGCGCCGAACTTCGTGGTCCGCCGGGACGATCGTCTGACGCCAGCCGCGCACCATGCCCGGCAGCATGCGGCGGTACAGCACGTCCGTATCCAGGTTCACCGACGGTGTCTCGGGCGGATAGAGCCCCGAGCGCATCAGCCAGGTAAAGGCGAGGGCCGAGAACATGAGCAGTTGCAATTGGGTGATCACATGGGCCGTCGTGTAGGGGACGAAGTCTACGGCATAGGGCAGCAAGGCATAAAGTGGCGCCGGCCACACGCCGAGCCCGATGCACAGCGCCGCGGCGACGCCCATGGCGATCAACATCGGCGCTGGCGCTTCCGCCGGCCGGCGGCCGCTGTCGTGGGCGAAAAAGGCGAAGAAGGGAATCTTGATGCCAGAATGATGGAACACGCCGGCCGACGCGAACAGCAGCACGCCCCAGGTGAACCATCGCCCTTCCTCGGCCACGGCAAGGATGATCATGGACTTGCTGATGAAGCCGCTGAACAGGGGGAAGGCGGAGATGGAGGCGGCGCCGACGATGCAGAAGCCCGCCGTCCAGGGCATGGTCTTGTAGAGGCCGCCGAGCTCGCTGCCGTTGATCGTTCCGCTGCGCAGCAGCACCGCCCCCATGCTCATGAACAGGAGCGCCTTGTAGAGGATGTGGCAGAAGGCATGGGAAACGGTACCGTTGAGCGCCAATTCGGTCCCCACCCCGATGCCTACGACCATGAAGCCGAGCTGGTTGTTGAGACTGTAAGCGAGCACCCGCCTCAGGTCGTTCTCGATCACCGCGAAAAAGATGGGGAAGGCGGTCATGGCGGCGCCGATCGGGATCAGCACTTCGGTGCCGGCATACCCCCGGGCCAGGGCATAGACCGCCAACTTGGTGGTGAAGGCGCTGAGGATGACGGTGCCGCCCACCGTCGCCTCCGGATAGGAATCCTGCAACCAGTTGTGCAACAGGGGAAAGGCGCACTTGATGCCGAAGGCGAGGAAGATCAGCAGGCCGCCCGGCGTCTCCAGGCCCAGGTGGTCGAAGGCCAGCGATCCGGTGGCGCCGTAGTGGATGATCAGGCCGGCCATCAGGATCACCCCCGACCCCACCTGAATGATCAGATAGCGCAGGCCCGCCCGGTAGGCCCGTTCGGTGCGCCGGGCCCAGATCAGGAACACCGACGACACCGCCGTCAGTTCCCAGAACACGAACAGGGTCGCCAGGTCGCCGGCGAAGACGGCGGCGATGGCGCTGCCCGCATAGACCAGGGCGCTGGCCTGTTGCAGCCGGTCGTCGTCGGTGCCCAGGCAATAGAGGTTTCCCAGGAAGGCGGCGATAAGGAAGATCAGCGCGAAGATTCGGCTCAGCCGGTCGACCCGCAGCAGTTCCAGCTCCATGCCCATGAAGGCCACCGGCCACAGGGCGCCCGCGTCCAGCATCAGGGTGACGACAAAGGCGGCCGCCGGCACCAGCAGCACGTAGGGGCGGCGCACCGACCCCGGCAGCACCGGCACCAGCACCGCCGCCAGGATCAGGATCAGTCCCGGGTTGATGGCGCTACTCAGGCCGGTCGTCATAGTAGTCCTCCGGCCGCATGAGGATGATGCGCATCCACTTGGCCCCCAGCACCAGGCCAACGCAGACCACGAAACCGAAGATGGCGTAAAAGCCGAACAGGCTTTCCGCCGCGAAATGGGGATGGCCGTGATAGAGGGCGTCGGCCAGGAACAGCCCGGCGCAGATCAGCACCAGCCATCGCACCAGCCGCGTCACGTTGGCGGGCAAGTCGAGCCAGCGGCGCCGGTCGGGGCTTTTGGGCGCGCTCACGGTGCGGGCCTCTCACCCAGGGGCGATAGAAAGGCGAACAAGGCGTCGGCCTGGAAAAAAAGGACCAAGCAGCCCGTCGCGGTGAGAACCAGCGCCGCGATGCACGGCCACGGCGCCTCGCGCACCCCTGGCACCGGCGACCAGGGTTGCATGGTGGGCGAGTCCAGGTAGGGCTCATGGTGGTGGCCGTGGCCATCCTCCGCGACCTCGGGCGGCGACATGAAGGCGCGGATCGCGACCGGCAACAGGTAGGCCACGTTGAGCAGGGACGACACCATCAACACGGCGACCAGCACCAGTTGCCCCGCCTCCACGGCGCCCAGGGCCAGGTACCACTTGCTCCACACCCCGCCCAAGGGGGGCAGCCCGATGATGCTCAGGCTGGCGATCAGAAATGCGGTGAAGGTGATGGGCATGGTGCGGCCCAATCCGCGCATCTGGCTGACATCGGTCTTATGGCTGGCGACCAGAATGGCGCCGGCGCAGAAGAACAGGGTGATCTTTCCGAAGGCGTGCATGGCGATATGCATGGCTCCGCCGACGGCGCCGATCCCGCTCGCCATCAGCGCCCCCAGCACCACATAGGACAACTGGCTGATGGTGGAATAAGCGAGCCGGGCTTTCAGGTTGTCCTTGGTCATGGCAACGAGGGAGGCGATCAGGATGGTGGCGGCCGCCGCGTAGGCCAGCCAGTCGCTGGTGACGGTAGCGGCCAGAGTATCGATGCCGAAAATGTAGACCGCGACCTTGAGAACGGTGAACACACCCGCCTTGACCACGGCGACGGCATGCAAGAGGGCGCTCACCGGTGTCGGCGCCACCATGGCAGCCGGCAGCCAGCGGTGGAACGGCATCACCGCCGCCTTGCCGATGCCGAACACGTAGAGCACCAGCAGGATGGCGATGGTCGCGTCGTCGGCTCGACCGCCGAGGATGCCGCCGACCGAGAAATCCAACGTGCCCGCCACGCTCCAGGTCCAGATCACGGCCAGGAGTTGCAAGCCGATCGACGTCCCCAGCAGGATGCCCAGATAGACCCGCCCGGCGCGCTTGGCCTCCTCGGTGCCGTGGTGGGTGACCAGGGGGAAGGTGGACAGGGTCAAGATCTCGTAGAACACGAACAGTGTCAGCATGTTGCCGGCGAAGGCGACGCCCATGGTGCTGCCCAGCGCAATGGCGAAGTAGGCATAGAAACGGCTCTGGCGCTTCTCCCCGTGGCCCCGCATGTAGCCGAAGGAATAGAGCGAAGTCACGATCCACAGGAAACTGGCGATCAGCGCGAAGGCCATGCCCAACGGCTCCAACCGGAAGGCGATGGTGAGCCCCGGCAGCATGGTCAGCAGCACCGCCTCGGGCCGCGCGCCGGCGGCCACGGCCGGTGCCAGGGTGGCGACCGACACGAACAGCACCCCCGCCGTCGCCAGGGTGACCGCCTCGCGCAGATTCGGCATTCGGCCCAGGGCGGCGATGGGCACCGCGGCCGCCAGCGGCAGGGCGATGCACCACAGGATAGTGGCGGCCTCGCTCACGGGGCCGCTCCCAGCAGATGGGTGGCGGCGCCCACCGCCACGTCGGCGGTTCGCGTCGCGTCGATGCCGAAATAGATGCACGCGCCGGTCAGCAGCCATAGGGGCACCAACATCGAGGCCGGCGCCTCGTCGCGGACCGCGCCGTCGGGACCGGGGCGAAAATAGGCCACTTCCACCACCCGCCACACGTAGATCACCGCCAGCAAGGAGCTCAGCACGATCAACACGGCGAGCGGCCACCAGCCCGCCTCGAGGGACGCGCGCACCAGGTACCACTTGCTGACGAAACCCACCGTCAGGGGCACGCCGATCAGGCTCAACCCGCCGACCACGAAGGCGGCCATGGTCAACGGCATGCGGCGGCCGAGGCCGGAGAGGTCGTCGAGGGACACCGAGCCGATGCGAAAGACGATGCAGCCCATGGCCAGGAACAGGGCGCCCTTCATCAGGGCATGGTTGAAGATGTGAAGGAGACCGCCGGCCAGTCCGGTCACCGTGGCAAGGCTGATCCCCAGCACCATGTAGCCGACCTGGGCGACGCTGGAATAGGCCAGCATGCGCTTGATGTTTCGCTGGAAGATCGCCACCGTCGAGGCGGCGAACATGGCCGCCACGGCCAGGCCCATCAGCACTTCGCGCAACGGCAGATCGTCCAGCAGGGCGACGCCGCCGAACACCGTGAAATAAATGCGGATCAGGGCATAGACCGCCACCTTGGTGGCCGTCGCGGCAAGGAACGCGGTGACCACGGAGGGCGCATAGGCGTAGGCGTTGGGCAGCCACAAGTGTAGCGGAAAAAGGGCGAGCTTCAGGCTGATACCCACGGTCAGGAAGGCAAGCGACGCGAGGACGGCCCGCGAGCTTGCCACCTGGGGCAGCCTCTCGGCCAGGTCGGCCATGTTGAGGGTGCCCGTCATCATGTACATCAGCCCGACGCCAATGATGTAGAAGGTGGCGCCGATGGTGCCCATAATCAGGTAGCGGTAGGCCGCCGTCAGGGCTCGCCGGTCGTGGCTCATGCTGATCAGCACGTAGGACGACAGGGACGAGATCTCCAGGAACACGAACAGGTTGAAGGCGTCGCCGGTGATGGCGATGCCCAACAGGCCCGTAAGGCACAGGCAGTACATGGCGTAGAACAGGTAGGCGCGGTCCGAGGCGATCTCGCGGCCGACGCTGAGGCGGGCAAACGGCATGATCACGCTGCCGATCGCCGCCACCACCACCAGCAGGATCGCGCCCACCAAATCCACCCGGTACTCGATGCCCCAGGGCGGCTCCCAGCCGCCGAGGTGATAGGAGATGACGCCGCCGCCGGTGACCTGGGCCAGCAGCGCCACGGCGGTTGCGAGGCTGAACCAGCTCACGCCGAGGGCCACCAGCCAGGTCGCCAAGCCGTGGCGCAGCAGCACACAAAGGGGCGCCGCCAACAGGGGCACCACCACCTGAAGGGCCGGCAGGTGGTCGGCGATCAACGTTCCGCCTCCGCAAGGGTGATCTCGTCCTCCTCGATGGTGCCGTAGGCGTTCTTGATCCGCACGACCAGGGCCAGGGCGAGGGCCGTGGTGGCGACGCCAACGACGATGGCGGTCAGGATCAGCACATGGGGGAGGGGGTTCGAATAGGTCTCTATCGCCTCGCCCAGGATGGGCGCCGTGCCGCCCTCAACCTTGCCCAGGGTGATGTAGAAGACGAAGACGGAGACCTGGAAGATGTTGAGGCCGACCACCTTCTTGACCAGGTTGCCCTGGGCGATGACGATGTAGAAACCGGTCATCATCAGGACGATGACGATCCAGGTGTGAAAGTGACCAAGGGCGTCCATGTCTCAGGCGTCCATGGCTCAGGCGTCCGGGGGTTCCGGCCGCTGGGCGGCGAAGACATAGAAAATGGTGATCATGGCGCCGGCCACGGTGATGCCGACGCCGAGTTCCACCAGCAGGATGCCGATGTGCTGGCCGGCGGCGGGCTGAACGGCCAGCGGCGAATAGTCCAGGTACCGGCCGCCCAGGAGCAGGCTGGCCACCCCCGTCCCGGCAAACAGGAAAACGCCGGCCGACAGCATCAGGCGGGACAGCCAGGCGGGGACCACCCGGCGCGCCGTGTGCAACCCGAAAATGAGCGCATAGAGGATGAAGGCGGCACCGAAGATCACCCCCGCCTGAAATCCGCCCCCGGGGCCGAAATCCCCGTGGAACTGTACGTAGAGGGCGAACAGCATGATCGGCGGGATCAGCAGCTTGGCGACGACGCGAAGGATCGGTTGCCGGCGCATGATTAGATTTCGGAATCGCTGTCTTTGGAGCGCCGCCACGTCACGCCCGTCCGCCCGATGATGGCGAGGACGCCGACGGCGGCGGTGAAGATGACGACCACCTCGCCCAGGGTGTCGTATCCCCGATAGCTGGCCAGGATCGAGGTGACGATGTTGGGCAGTCCTATTTCGCGACCCGACTCCAGGATGTAGCGGGGGACGACGTGCAGATTGGTGGGCGCGTTGGGGTCCCCGTAGAGGGGCATGTCGAGGCTGGCGTAAACCAGCAGGGCGCCGGTCACCGTAACCATCAGCAGCGGACCCCAGTTGCGCCTGGGATGCACCTTCTCCACGTCCGAAGTGAGCACCAGAGTGGCCAGCATCAGCACGGTCGAGATCCCGGCACCCACCGCGGCCTCGGTGAAGGCCACGTCGACGGCGTCCAGGGTCACGTACAGCAGCGCCGCGGTGAGGGTGAAGATGCCCGTCAGCATGACGACGGCGAACAGATTCCTCAGGCGCGCCAGCGCGAATGCGGTCACCGCCATGAAGGCCAGCAGCACGAACTGGGTCAGTTGTTCGATGGCGCGTCTCCCCCCGTCGGCGCCGAATTCGTCTTCGGCGCCAGGCCGCCGTGCAGGGCCGCGCGGGCCAGGGCGTGGGTGGTGGAGGGGCTGGTGAAGAAGATAAACAGAAATATCAGCCCCAGCTTGACCGCGATCAGCCCGAACCCCGCTTCGATGGCCAGCGCCAGGAGAACCAATCCGGCGCCCAGGGTGTCGATCATGCCGGCGCCGTGCATGCGGGCGAAAATGTCGGGCAGGCGCAGGATGCCGACGGCGCCGACAAGCGAGACCAGGCAGCCCGCGAACAAGAGCACGCCGACAAGAAGATCGAGCCCAAGTGTCATCACACGTCCCGGTCGTCGTCGCCCACGGGTTCACCCAGGTGAACGAACTGGACGTACTTGGTGGCGGCGATGGTGCCGATGAAGTTGATCAGCGCATACAAGAGGGCGATGTCCAGGAATTCGGGCCGCGCGGTGAGGAACCCGTAGGCCGCGATCAGCAGAACGGTCAGGGTGCCGAAGGCGTTCACCGACAGGATCCGGTCGTAGACCGTCGGGCCGAGCACCGCCCGCACCAGGGCCAGACCCATGGTCACCAGGAGGGCGGCCGTGGCGGCGGCGAACATCAGGCCCGGTCCCGCCACGCGCGATCCTCGAGGGCGGCGCAGCGGGCGTTCATTTCCGACGGCGCGCCGGTGGCCGCGTCGTCCATGAGGTCGGCGGCGGCGGCGGCGGTCAGCGCGTGGACCTCGAAGGTGCCGTCCGCCACGGCGATGGTGACGGTCCCCGGGGTCAAGGTGATGGAATTGGCGAAGACCACCTGATTCAGTTCCGAGCGTTGCCGAGCCCGCACCGTGAAAACCTGCGGCTGAATGGGAAGGCGCGGATCGAGCACGGCCTTCATCACATCGACGTTGGCTTTCACGATCTGCCAGGCGAGCCAGGGAAAATAGGTCACCAACCGCCAGGTCAGGTGGACCGGCTGACTCTCGTGGTCGATCACGTCCATCCGGTGGGCGAGATAAACAACCAGGGCGACCGACGCGATGCCCAGGCCGACGATCAGCGGCTCCGTGTGGCCGGACAGCAAAGCCCACAGCACGCACAGAAAGGCCGTCAGACTGAGCACATGTCTGGCGCCCCGTTCCATTCGTTGCCGACTCCTCGCCGATTCCCCCAAGCGTTGGCTTGCTTCATGCCGGCTGGGGTTGGCTTCGTCAAGTCGGGCGCGGTCCGGCGGCATCGCGCCGCTTCGTGATGCCTATTGAGAAGGGGGGACCGCGGGTAGGATGGCGAGCGGTCTTTCTTCGACGCCAAGAACCCCGTTGCCCGGGGGCAAGAGGGGATGTCCACGACGCCGGTAAGGAGAGACATTCATGGCCAACGGCTTTTCCGTTTCGGAGACCATCGACCGCCCCGTCGAGACCGTTTGGGCCCAACTCACGGATTTCGACCGGGCGGATCCCTGGATGACGTCGGTGGATAACCTGGCGAAGACGACCGACGGGCCCATCGCCGCGGGGACCCGGTTGACCTTTCGGTCGCGGGGCCAAGAGCGCGAAACAGTGGTTACGGCGTGGGAGCCCGGCCGACGACTGGAGCTCACCTCGACCCAGGGTGGCGTAACGGCGAATTACGACTATGTCCTCGAGCCCACGGACGACGGGACCCGGATCACCCTCGACGCTCGCTGCCGCGCCACCGGCCCGTGGCGACTGATCCATCCCCTGATCGTGTTCGCCATGAAGCGCAGTGACGGCGACCAATTGGCCAAGCTTCGGCGGGTTGTGGAATCTGCCTTGGCCTAAGGGTTTCATGCCAACGACATTCGGGCCGGGGACGGGCGGGTCTGAGACCCGCCCCTACGCACGCTGTTTTCAGTTCGTAGGGGCGGGTCTCAAACCCGCCCGCTTCCGGCGCAAGTGGCTGTGCAGGTGCGTTCATCGGGTACCGGCATCAAATCCACCGTCTTACACGTGCTTTGTAGTCCAGATACACGTCGCCGAACTTGCGTTCCAGGTAGGCTTCCTCGCGGGCGACAGCCCCATAACGAATTACCAGGTAGAACGGCACGATCGTCGCCAGGACCCATAGGCTGTCGAACGCGATGGCGACGCCGACGGTTCCAATGTGCCCGCCCAGATAAATGGGATTGCGGGAAACGCCGAACACGCCCGTGTCGACGATCACCGCGGTCGTGGTATGGGTTCTGACGTCGGTTCCAGCGCGCCGAAACTGCCTGATGGCGACGACCGCGACGGCAAAGCCGGCGAGCCAGACTCCGCCGCCAACCCAAACCGCCGGGAAGCCCTGGGGCATTAACGGCAGCGGTGCCAGGAAATCGAGCCCCACGCCCGCGGCCACGAGCATAACCCAAAGCACTGGCGGGTGAACCAGAACATTGGCGTGGTCGGTTGTGCTCCCTTGCGGGGAAACCTGAGTCATGGCGGTCTCGTCGATCTCTATGTCATCCGGGGGTTCTTCGACTTCACACTCTCCGGCCAAGCCCGCCACGAAGGCGATTCGATCAATCGTCGTCCGGTCCGCTTTCCGCCACCCAGGGTAGCGCCCGCCGCAGGGCCCCGTCGACGGCGAAATAGAGGAGTAGGGCGAGAACCGCCAGGGTGGCCAGGGCGGCGAACATGACGTCCACCTGCATGCGGGCATTGGCGTGGAGCATCAGGTGGCCCAGCCCGGCGCTCGACCCCACCCACTCGCCGACCACGGCACCGATGGGCGCCACCGCGGTCGCGACTCGCAGTCCCGAGGCAAGGGCCGGCAGGGCGGCGGGCACCCGGACATGGCGCAGGATGCGCCGGGGGGTCGCCCCCATGGTGTGCGCCAGATCCAGCCAGCCCGGCTCGACCCGCCGCAGCCCGTCGTAAAAGGCGGCGGTCACGGGGAAGTAGATGATCAGCGTCGCCATGGCCACTTTCGACAGCATCCCGTAACCCAGCCACAGCACCAAGAGGGGCGCCAGCGCGAAGACGGGGATCGCCTGACTGACGACCAGCAGGGGCAACAGCCAGCGGCGCGCGGGCCGGAAGTGGGCGATGGTCAAGGCGCTGGTGATTCCAAGGATCGCCCCCAGCAACAGACCCAACAGGATCTCGGCGGCGGTCACGCCGGCATGGGACAGGATTTGATCCCAGGTCTCCAGCCACGCCGCGGCCACGCGGCCAGGGCCGGGCAGAATGAACGCCGGTACCGCCGTGGCGCGAACGATCGCTTCCCACATGACGATCAGCACCGCGGCAATGCCACACAGGCGCAGCACCCTCATGTGCCCGCCTCCGCAAGGCGCCGCAACAGTTCCCCCTGGGTCGCCAATAGCGCTCTATCATCGACGCTTCGCGGCAAGTTCCCGGCGGGAACGATGGGATCGTCGAGGCGTGCCGGAGATCCGCCCATGACGTGAATCCGGTGCCCAAGGCGAAGGGCCTCCAGGGGATCGTGGGTCACCAGCAGCACCGTGCGTCCGACCAGCAGCTTTGCCGCCAGATCCTGCAGGCGCACCCGGGTGATCGCATCGAGGGCCGAGAACGGCTCGTCCATCAGGACCACGGGCCGCTCCTCCATCAGGGTACGGGCGATGGCGACCCGTTGGCGCATGCCGCCGGACAGGGTCCGGGGCCAGTGCTCGGCGACTTCCGCGAGGCCGACCTGGGACAGCAGGTGCCGGGCCCGGTCGCGAACATCGGTGGCGCGATGTCCGCCACCGCGAAGGCGGTGCCCCAGGGTCACGTTGTCGAGCACGCTGAGCCACGGCAGCAGGAGGTCGGTCTGCGCCATGTAGGCGGCCCGGCCGAAAAGGGGGAGATTGTCCGAACAGACGACCGGATCGCCCGGTCCTTGATGGCGCACCAGGCCCATTACCAGGCGCAGCAGGGTGCTTT
Source organism: Rhodospirillales bacterium (assembly GCA_965247705.1). Classification (GTDB taxonomy): domain Bacteria; phylum Pseudomonadota; class Alphaproteobacteria; order Rhodospirillales; family CAMCUA01; genus CBDFHV01. Next base: position 13,483 of record CBDFHV010000006.1, read on the forward strand.
TTCCGACACCGCTCTGGCCCAGCAAACAGGTCCATTGGCCCGCCGGTAACGCCAGGTCCAGGCGGTCGAACAGCCGCCGGCCGTTGTAGGTGACTTGCGCGCCCGAAACCTGAACGGAAAACGCTGCAGTATCGGCCAGATCGGCCATTGCCGAGATCGCGTTCCTACGCCGGTGTGATCCGGACCACGCGGGGTCGTCTCCCCCGGAGACCTTTCGGCCGCCAAGCGGCTTCCCCCGCAACCGAGAACGAAACGCTTATGGACGGCCCCGGCGCGATTGACAAGCGCCGCCGTGGTCGGCACTGCTTTCCCATGACCGGCCGAAGACAGACCGAACCACCGCGCAGGCGGATCCTGGCCGGCGGAATGGCGGCCCTGGCACTGGGACTATTGGTCCTGGTATCCGGGCCGGCGGTCCGTGGGGCCGACCCACCGGTTCGTTTCGATTCCTCCGAAGTCACCGTGGTCACGAATCGGGGGCGGTTCGTCTTCTCGGTGGAGATGGCGGTCACGCCGGAGCAGCGCGTCCAGGGTTTGCAGAATCGCCGCAAGCTTCCCCTGGCGGCCGGGATGCTGTTCGATTTCAAGAACCGGGCGCCCGTCTCCATGTGGATGAAAAACACTTACGTATCCCTGGACATGGTGTTCATCGACGAAGACGGCTCGGTAGTGCGAATCGCGCCGAACACCCGGCCCTTGTCCCTGGCGACAATCGGTTCCGGCGGTCCAGTGCGCGCCGTTCTGGAACTGAACGCGGGTACAACCGAAAGATTAGGACTTCGACCCGGGGACAAGGTGGAGCATCCCCTATTCGGCGGTGGTGGTTAGGGGCAGGTAACCTAGCCCCAATTATTCATGACGGCCATCGGATTTCAGCGGGACGAGCGGTAGCGACCGGGTTGGCGGCGATTTTTGAGACGGATTGTCGGAGAGGTTGGAGGTTGTTGTTCGGGGCTCGTCCGGCGGCACCTGCCGCTTGGTTCAGGGCCCTTGGGCGGTGATGCGCCCGGCGATGGCGATCATGGCCGGCTGATAGGGATAGGCCGAAGGCAGGGCGATCCTGAGGCGCGACTTGAGCTCCTCGACGCGGACGGCGATTTTGAGAAACGCCCGGCGCAGGGTTTCGAAGGTGGCCGTTCGCCACAGCGATTTCCGAGGCGCCGCTTGGCGAAGCTGATGCAGCAGCCAGTAGGCGCCGGTATGCAGGAAGAGGCGGAACTGGTTGGCCTCCCAACGGTGGCACGACGTGCGGTCGGACTTGGTGTAGAGCTTGTGGTCCTTGATCATGTTTTCCATCCGCCCGCGGGCGCAGTAGACCTTCTCGTAGAGCGCCTTGGCGCGGCCGCTCAGGTTGGTGACGACGAAGCGGACGTCACAGCCCTTGGCGGTAGCTTCCACGCGGGCGATGACCGAGCGTTGCCGTGACCAGCTTTTGGCCTGGTAGCCGGTGTGGAAGAAGCGGCGCACCTTATCCTTTCCCTGCCCCGCCCGGCGCACGGCGGCGTCCTCGCACCACGGCTGGCCGATCCTGTTCAGCCGGGCGTTGCCGGAAAGCCCGAAGATGTAGCCGCAGCCCTGACGTTCGAGGAATTCCATGGCCTCCGGCGTGGCGTAGTGGCCATCGCCCCGCACGGTGATCTCGACCCGTGGCCAGTTGCGGCGGATGCGGCCGATGACGTGTCTCAGGATCCGCGCCGCCTCGTCGCCGGAGGGCCGCTTGCCGGGACGCAGCAGTGACATCACCGGCTTGCCGGTGGCCGCCTCGAAGATATGGATGGGTTGGAAGCAATAGTCGTCGTAATGGGCGTTGAACAGCGCCAGCTGCTGGCCGCCGTGAACGGCGTCGTCGGTGTCGTCGATATCGAGAACGATGCGCGCCGGAACGCGCTTGAAGCTGGCGCAAAACAGATCGATCATCGACAGCCCCATGCGCCCGAGCGCGCGCCATGACGGCGCGTTCTCGAGGCGCGACAGGGTCGGTTGGCTCATCAGGTCGTCGCCGCTCTCGGACAAACGGCCACAGGCCAGCTTGAACGCCGGATCGAAACGCAGAACGTCGAGGTCGTCGCAATCCTCATACCCGCAGGCAATAGCGAACAGGCGCGCCCGGATCATGTCTACGTAAGCGTGGGTCGTGCTCGCCGGGTCGCGCACGTCGGTGACGCAGGAAGCGAGCACGTCGGCGATGCCGAGCCGCCTGTCGATCTCGCCCAACAACAACACCCCGCCGTCCGACGACAGCCGTCCGCCGTCGAAGCGGGCGCAAAGCGGCTTGCCTCCAACGGGCGACAAACCAGGGAGATAGGGGGTAATCTCGTTCATGGTGAGCCGTGGGTTGTTCTGTTGCCATGTGATCTTGTCTTGACACCAAAATCATACGGCATTTCAACAGGTTAATCTACGCTCACCAGCATTTTCAATCAGCGCCGTGAATAATTCGGGCTAGGTCCGGGACTGACCGGGCGGCGACGGCCGGGGCTTGGTGGCGGCAAATGATGATGTTGCCGTTATCGAGTGTTTCGAGCGCCTCGTAATACAAATTCGAACACAGGAGTAATTTGAAGGCGCTAAAAATCGTCAGCGTTGCTTCATCGAAAAGGGCTTCCGGCGAGCTGTCCCTGGCCGGTGGGTCGTCCACGGCGAGGACTGTCTTCGGCGTCGCAAGCAGGAGCGGCAGACAGAATCCGACGGCGGCAATCCTTGAGCGAAAATCCATCCAAGCGATGCCTTTCGATTCATGGCCCGTCGCCGAACGCATGGCAGCCGAATGAGGCTGCCCCGTGGCCCTCAAATCAATAAAATCGCGGTTCCTGTCCGTCTGGATAATGTCGGCGGCGCAGAGAGTTATCTACATTTCGTCGACTTTGCGGTGCCGCAGTTCCCAACCATTCCCAACTCCGTCAAAGGAAATCTGGCCGAATGATAGTCCCCTTACCCTCAGGTCTATTGCACAAACTGGCATGGAAGCGAATTCCGTCCATACGGGAATCAGATGGGTGCGGAGATGACGGACAACGTACCGAGTTGCGGGATATCCGGACAGGCCGGGCGAGGACGTCGACTCGATCCTAACCGACCCTACCACGCGGGCATTTCGACCGGTGCGGCCTGTTGCTGTGCATGTCACGCACAATTATCACCAATCATGAAGACCGAGATGAATAAATCTAAAGTGTCGAGAGGTATCGCCAAACATGTGATTCACGGCTGCCTTGCCGCGGCTGTAAGTATCACTCTACTCTTTGCTGGCAACCCAACATCGCGGGCGGCCACCGCCGACGCGGAAATTGCCCTCAGCCTTGCCACCATGTTGCGTTCGGCGCGGGCCGTAATCTCAGCCAAGCAAAAGCATATCAACGACCCCAAAATCGGTGACAAAGGGCTGAGTGCGGAATTCGTTGTCACGACGGCCAAGTCGAATTACAAGAAAGCGACGAACTCCGACCCTGATGCGATCGATGCTTCGTCAGTGCATGGCAAATTGATTCAAGCTCTGATGAACGCGATTGGGGCGGTCATGGACGACGCGCAGGAAAACATCAACAGAGAGGGCGTCGGGCTAAAGGGTTTCCTCCCAGCCGTGTTCGCCCGTCTGGCCACGCAGAAGTTCAGCACGTCGGTCGACACGGTCGCCGGCCTCAAGCTGACGGCGCCCAAGAAGTATGTTCGCAACCGGGCTAACCGTCCTGACAAGTGGGAGCACAACGTCATCGAAAAAACGTTCAAATCCGCCGACCATCCCACGAACCGGCCGGTCTCGGAATTAATCGATCACAAAGGTAAACCAGCCTTTCGGCTGATCCTGCCCGAGTACTACAAGGAATCATGTCTGGCCTGCCATGGCGACCCGAAAGGTGAACGAGACATCACCGGCGGCAAGAAGGAAGGTGGCAAACTCGGTGAATTGGGTGGCGCGATCAGTGTTGTTCTCTACAAGTAGATGGGCTTATCCCCCTGCTTCCGGGGTCCGTAGCGCGCGTTAAGGTTCCGTGAAAACTCGTTGGTTTTCCCGGATGTGAGGGATGTTCGACAACCTTGCGCACAACTTTGAACCACGAATTGTTGATCGGACCACAAGGAAGGAAATAGGCCTTTGAACTAAGATCTGGAGGGCGAGAATGCCGATGGCGGTATTCTCGCCCCCTTTTAAGATCCATAATGGGTGAGAATAATGAAGAAAGTTACGATTCGTGCCAGTCTACTAACCCTTTCTGGTTCCTTACTGTTGTTGCTGGTCGCCTCCAACCTACACATGCGCCACCAGATTGTCGCCGGTAGCGAAGCCCTACGAACCAACGGCGGGACGCTGCAGGCCAGCACCCAGGCACTGCGGGAAAATAGCGAAACCCTGCAGTCGGCAAGTCAAGCGCTGAAGGCAAACAGCGACACTCTGCAAGCGGGCAACAATACACTGAAAGACGACGTGAAGACGGTTGCCGAGCTCACCGCAGCCACCGGCGCCCTAAGAGTCCGTCCGGAAAGTTCATGAAGGATAACAGCACCTGGTGAGTCTTCGCAGCATGAGCCTGATGCTGGCGAGGCGGATGAAGGCGAGAGCGGTTCGGTTGCGGTTCTCATAGTCCTTGGCGAGGCGACGGCAGCGATTGATCCAGGCGATGGTACGCTCGACGACCCAGCGCCTGGGCAGCGGCTCGAAGCCCTTGGCGGTGTCTGAGCGCTTAACGACCTCGATCGTCCATGCGGCGCCGGCCATGGCCTTGCGCAGCTTGTCGCCGCCATAGGCGCCGTCGGCGAAGATCTTCTCGAGGAAGGGAAACAGCCGGCGGGTGTGGCGATCCAAGACCAGAATGGCGCCGTCGCGGTCCTGCACGTCGGCCGCATGGACGACGACATTGAGGATCAGGCCGAGGGTATCGACAAGCAGGTGGCGCTTCTTGCCCTTGACCTTCTTGGCCGCGTCATAGCCCGGGCGATCGATGCGCGCCCCCCTTTTTCCGCGCCTTTCACGCTCTGGCTGTCGATGACACCGGCGCTCGGGCTCGCCGCGCGGCCCTCCAGATCGCGGGTCATCACATAGAGCGCATGGTGAACCCGCTCCAGCGTGCCGTCCCAGTCCCACAGCATCAGATAGTCGTGCACCGTCGACTTGGGGGGCAGGTCCTTGGGCAGGGCGCGCCACTGGCAGCCGGTCTCCAGAACATAGAGAACCCCGTTCATCACCTCGCGGACATCGACCTCCCGCTTGCGCCCGCCGTGCTTCGCCGGTGGGATCAAAGGGGCGATCAACGCCCACTCCCCGTCGGTCAAGTCGCTCGGATAGCGCGCACCACGACGCTCATAAAGACGCCGGTTCTCATCCGTCCACATCGGCCACCTCCGTCAGGGCGAATCGGTGGCCAATACAGAATCACAACCGATTCTTCCGAATCAACTTCTTTCCGGACAGACACTAAGGGCCTTCGGGGAGCTCAAGTACTGGCTAACCGATTTGGCGGCAAGCTGGCTCAATGAATCGGAGGAACTGGCGGAAGCGGCGGGCGAGACCCTCGGGAACCATTTGGACAAGATCGCCGAGTTTGCGCCCCAGGAAGTGACCGCCATTCGCCAGCACGTGGAAATCGTCAACGAAAAATCCCTGGAAGCTGTCGACGCATTTGCCGACGAAAACAGGGTTCTCGGAAACAGTCTGTTGGCGCAAGCACGGGAAAGCATGTTGGCCATCGACAAGATCCTCGTCGGTCTGGCCGGGAAGCTAAGAGAAGAAAGCGCGCGGGCCAAACGGAAAGCCGTCGAGGCGGCGGAGCAAGCGCTGGGACCGGCCGCCGAGGCGGTCCGGGCGGCGGAAGGGGCGGTCGCCCCAGCCAAGCAGGCCGTCGAAGAGGCGGAACGCGCGGTCGGAGACGCCAAGCATGCCGTCGAGGCGGCAGAGTCGGGAGCTCGAACGAGCATCGGCATTCTGGTCGGAGCGGCCATCCTGGCAATCATTCTGACCTGGCTGATCTTGCGCTCGATCACGACACCGTTAGCGGCATTGGCCGGCTCCATGATGCGCCTTGCCGAGGGTAACGTGGACACCCAAGTCGATGGAACGGACCGCCCTGGTGAAATCGGTACGATGGCCCAAGCGGTTGAAGTCTTCAAGAAAAATGCAATAGAAAATCAACGTCTGGCGGAAGAACAGCGAAAAGAAGAGGAAGCCAAGGAAAAACGACGCCAAGAGATGGAGAGCCTGACCGGCCACTTTGAGAAGAGTGTCGGCGACATGCTGGGTGCGGTGACCCGGGCTTCCGCGGGCATGAACACCACGGCCAACTCCATGGCGGCGACCTTCGATCAGGCCAACGTCCAGTCAAGCGCCGTGGCCAATGCGGCCGAACAGGCCTCGGCCAACGTTCAAAGGGCGGCCTCGGCGGCCGAGGAGTTGTCGAGCTCCATATTGGAGATCAGCCATCAGGTGGCCCAATCCACTACGATGACGGCGAAGGCGGTCGAGGACGCCGGGCGCGCCAACGACATGGTGCAAGGCCTGGCGACGGCGGCCCAACAGATCGGCGAGGTGGTGAACCTAATCAACGACATCGCCAGCCAGACCAACCTATTGGCGCTGAATGCCACCATCGAGGCGGCGCGCGCCGGCGACGCCGGCAAGGGATTTGCGGTTGTGGCGGCCGAAGTGAAGAACCTGGCCAACCAGACCGCCAGGGCGACCGAAGAAATCGGCGCCCAGATCACCGGCATTCAGACCGCCACCGGCGACTCGGTGGCGGCCATCAAGGGCATCGCCAATTCCATCAACGAGATAAACGAGATCGCCTCCGCCATCGCGTCAGCGGTGGAGGAACAGGGCGCTTCGACCCAGGAGATTGCCAGCAACGTGGAGCAACTGGCTGTCGGTACCCAGGAAGTGACCACGAACATCGGCGATGTTGCCAAGGCGGTTCAAACGACAGGCGAGGTGGCCAACGACGTGCTGGAGGCGGCCGGGGCGCTGGGCAACCATTCCGAAGCCTTGCGCGGTCAAGTGGAGGAATTTCTCGGCGGCATCAAAGCCGCCTGATCGGCGCGTTGGAACATCCGAGGCCCCGTCAAGGTCACGAGGGCGGTCATGAATTCACCCTCGAGTCCGCGTCCTCGACCGTCGGTCGGTAGACACCGCGAACCCGGCCAAGCATCTTTTTGGGCAGGCATTCGGCACCAAGGGGGCGGTCGCGGGTTCGGACTACCTTGCCCGCGGCCCACCACTCGCGGGGACACCAACCCCCGAAACGCTGAGAGGCCCCAGGGGCCCCCTCACCCCCGGGCGGTGCCGGCGCAGAAGAGCGACAGTGATCCAGCGAACTTCAAAGGCCGGGCGGCTATTGCCGGCTTGGACTATCTAAGTCCGGGACTGACCCGGTGGCGAAGGCCGGGGCTTCGCGGGTGCCGGTTCCTCTGCCGGATGCTTGCGGCGGATGATGATGTCGCCGTTCTCCAGGACTTCGGGCGCCTCGTACTGAGGAATGGAACCCAGCAGCAGCTTGAAGGCGCGCAGGATCGTCTGGGTTGCCTCATCGAGGAGGGCTTCCGGCGATCTGTCCTTGGCCGGTGGGTCGTCCGCGGCAAGGGCTGCCGGTGGCGCCGTCAGCAGGAGAGGCAGGCAGAGCACGACAGCGGCAAGCCTTGCGTGAAAATCCATCGACATCGTGCCCCTCAATGCATGGTCCGTCGGCGACCGTATGGCAGCCGAATGTGGCTTCCTCGTGACCATTGGACCAAATACCCCGGTTCCTGTCCGAACGGATAATGTCGCCGGAGCAGGGAGTTTTCTACATTACGTGGACTCTTTGGGGCCACCACGCCCGCCCGATCCCCCATTTCCCTGAAAGGAAGTCTGGCGAAATGAAAATCCCCTTGCCGTCCGGTGTTTCGCAAAGTGTGGCATGGAAGTTGATCCTGCCCACACCGGTCTTTGCCGTGATCGCCGTCTTGAGCGTCTGGTGGTTCGTGCCGTCGATGGTCGAGCAGAACGTCCGCGAGGATGCGGTGCGTGCGGCGGCCCAGACCGCCGGGCAGTTCAAGACGATTCGGGGTTACTACACTCAGAACGTCGTCAAGAAGGTGCTTGCCAACGGCGGCCTCAAGCCCTCCTACAACCACAAGACCGAGAAAGACACGATTCCGTTGCCCGCAACACTTATCCACGACATGAGCGAGTTGCTGGCGGAGGCGGATACCACGGTCAATCTCTACAGCCTGTATCCGTTCCCGGTGCGCGGCGACCGCAAGCTGGACGAATTCCAGAACGACGCCTGGGCGTTCCTCAGCGCGACTGCGGATCGGAACTTCGTTCGCGAGGAACGCGGGACGGCCGGCAAATCATCCGTGTCGGCGTGGCCGACACGATGGTCGCCGAGGGATGCGTCAATTGCCACAACTCCCATGCCGCCTCCCCCAAGACGGATTGGAAGCTGGGAGACCTTCGCGGCGTCCTGGAGGTCGCCACCTTCATCGATACCCAGCTTGCGGGGGGCGCCGCCCTGAGCAACCGGATCATGATTGCCACCGTGGCGGGCGCGCTGCTGCTGATCCTCGTTTCGATGCTGGCGGTGCGCTCGCTGACCCGGCCGCTGGGACATATGACGGATGTCATGAACCGGCTCGCCGACGGCAACAGCGACGTCGATGTACCGGCCCAGGATCGCCGGGATGAACTGGGCCGAATGGCCGTGGCGGTTCAGGTCTTCAAGGACAATGCGATCGAGAAGATGCAACTGGAGCAGGAACGGGCGGAACAGGCGGAGCGCGTCGAGAATGAAAAGCGGCACATGCTGTCTGAAATGGCCGCGAAGTTCGAGCAAAGCGTGCAAGGTGTGGTCGATTCCGTATTTTCGGCCGCCGAGCGGATGCAAGGGACCGCCAAGGCAATGACATCCTCCGTCGACCGGGCCCGCGATCTCTCCGGAAGGGCCTCTACATCGTCCGAGCAGGCAAGTGCGAGCGTCGCCTCTGTTTCCAGCGCGGCGGAGCAGATGGCAAGCTCGGTCCAGGAAATCAGCCGCCAGGTGGCGCAGTCGGCGACCGTCGCCGGTGGGGCGTCCGATCAAGCCAGCCAGACGAACGACAAGGTTGCCGGCCTGGTCGGCGCCGCCGAACGGATCGGTGAAGTGGTGAAGCTTATTTCCGACATCGCGGAGCAGACCAATCTGCTGGCCCTCAACGCGACGATCGAGGCCGCCCGAGCCGGTGACGCCGGCAAGGGGTTCGCCGTGGTGGCTTCGGAAGTCAAACAGTTGGCGACCCAGACCGCGAAGGCAACCGAGGAAATTGGCCAGCACGTGCGGGAAATTCAAGGGGCGACAACGGAGTCCGCCACCGCCATCAAGAGTATCGGCGAGACCATCGGCAAGATAGACGAGATTGCCAGTACGGTGGCCGCGGCGGTCGAAGAGCAGGGCGCCGCGACCCAGGAAATCGCCCACAGCGCCGGCCAGGCGGCCGACGGCACGCGGGATGTGTTCGACGCGGTTGGTGGTATCGGCGAAGCGGCAACGGAAACCGGCGAGTCCGCCGGTCAAGTTCTAACTGCCTCGGATGAACTTCTGGGGCAAGCGCAAGAGCTCCGTGGGCAGGTCAAGGACTTCCTCGATCAGGTCCGCGCGGCCTAATGGTCTGACTTAGACGGCCAGGGGACGAGAGGGTCGATGATCCCGCCGTAGGCGCCGCGTCTAGCCACATCTCGACTACAGGGAAGCCCATGGGCCAACGTTTGTTCACCGAAGAAATCCGCCAGATGCGGGAGCGGGGCTTGTCGCCCGAAACGACGCCATCTTCGGCGTCTCCGACATCTGCGCCTTCCGCGCCGTCACCGGTGCCGGTGTCCGACGGCGGGCCCGTACTGGAGGCGATCCAAGCGCTGCGCCAGGACATCGCCGATTTGAAGAACGGTGGCGCGTCCATCAACCCGGATGTATTCAAGCGCGAGGTGGAAGAGGCATCCCGTCTGCGTTCGGAACTCAAGGCGCTGTCGGACTGCATCGTGGAGACGAAACAAGAAATCGCCGCGCTCCACCACCCCCTTGCCGGGGAGAACCAACTCGGCGACATGACCCACCAACTGGACGCGGTGGTGCTGGCGACCGAAGCGGCGACCCAGACCATTCTGGAATCGGCCGAGTCCATCGATGACGTGGTGTCCAAGCTGGTCAATCAGGCCTCCAGCGACGAGCGGGGACAACTGGAAGAAGTATCCGAGAAGGTCGTCGCCATCTTCGAGGCCTGCAATTTCCAGGACATCACCGGGCAACGGGTGACCAAGGTCGTCAACACCCTGAAGCGGGTCGAGTCCAGTGTCACCAACATGATGGAGATCATGGGCGGCGATTCGGCTTTCGCCGATGTGGTGCCTCCGAAGGACGAGGAAGCGGATAGCGACAAGGCTCTGCTTCAGGGTCCGCAGTTGGCGGGCCAGGGAATCTCCCAGGACGACATCGACAGTCTATTCGACTGATCGGAGCATTCCGCATTCGATCAGTCGTCAAATACTACCCCAGCTCGTCCTCGGGGCTGCTCGGAAACAGGCGTGAAACATAAGCGAAATCGTCGCGGCGACCGTGACGAGAGACCAGCTTGCGTTGAGCCTCGATGGGCAAGTCGGTAAACGTGATCAGGTCCTTGCGCACAAGAACGTCGACCAGGTCCTCCACGACACGGGCCATGGCCAGGTCGTTGCGAATCCAGTTGTCGATTTCCCGCCCATCGCTCTCCGACGAAAACATGAAGTCGACAATGTCGGGATGGTCGGATTTCAGGGGTTCCTTGGCATTCCGCTGCTGCTTTCTATAGACGGCGTCGATTCGGCCATCCTGGTCGCGTCTGACGTAAAGCATGACTGTTCTCCAGCGACGGTGTCGTCGATCGGGGCGGCTTGGTGGTTTGGCTCACTAGGCCGCCGGGCGCTGTTCTATCCCCTGGGATTGCCACCATTCGGTGATCTTGGCCTCGATGGCGTCCCACTTGTAACCGATGATCTGGACCGCCTGATCTTTGTCGTCATCGGGGGAAACCTTCATGCTGCGGACGCTGCCGACCACGTCGAACAGGAACTTGCGCGCGAACTCGGGATCGCCCAGTAGATTGCCGCTGATATCGCCAAGGACCCTGCGGAAGGACACCAGCAGCGCGCTCAGCACGCCTGCCGGCACCGCCTCGATCTGGCGGTAGGTTTCCACGCACATTTCGGAGGCGAACGGTGCCAAGGCGACCAGGCGGTCGCGCGGTTCGCCCAACAGCTCGACGAATACCTGTCGATCGGTGGCCAACAGGTCCAGGGTGCCGGCCCCCGATTCACTCTTGATGAGGGCATATTGTTTGGGACTGCAGACGGCCGCGCTGCGCACCGCGGCCGGGCGCAGCCGGACCATGTCGTCGAAATCCTCGCCCATGGCCTTCTCCGCTTGGCAGATATTCGAAGGTTCGCTCTGGGCGAACGGCGCCAGGGCTTCGGGGGTCTTCAGCCACAACAGGCGATGGCCCAGGGCGCGAAAGTGGTTCGGCTGCATCGTGCCAAGATAGGTATCGAGGAGGGGAAGCTGCCAGGCGAATCCCAGGATGTTCTTGATCTCCTGCGGGATCTCTGCGCTGCTCTTCGGCTTGTCGTCCGATTTCACTTTGGCCAGTGCGGCACAGCGTTTCTTGGCGCATGTGTAGACCAGGACCCGTTCGATTTGAGACAGGGTGACCTTGCAAATGAGCTCGTCGCCATCGCCGGTCGCCGGCTGGCCTCGCGCGGTCACCGCCAAGTCGGAGGCCACGTCCCGGTTCTCCTTGAATCGCTCGACGAAGGTGTGCATGGCCGCGGGATCCCTCAGCAGATCCGCGTAGTCGGGATCTCCCGGGATCACGTTCTTATTCTTCAGGCGCCGGAGAACGAGTTTGACCGAACCGATGACGATGTCGCGGGTCTTCGGTTCAAACACAACGAGGGTCGGCAGGACCGCGCCCTGGGACTTCGCCTTTTCTGTCATCGCTACCGGCTTTCGGCCTGCCGGGTCACCTGGGGCGGTCGCGCACGCCGTTCGCGCGACACGACCGTTGCGTCGAGATATACAGGCGACATCGACAAATATTGTAAAGAATCGCCCGCCCCGGTGAAAGTCTCGCGGCAACCCGAAGGCAATACCTATCGTCCCTATCCGGTTAAAACAGGATCGGCCTAAATGTTCTTGTTATGTTCACGTAGAGGATGTAGGCTGATCGCATTGTCTCGGGCTTTTGGAGGGCGGTGCGATGGGCAGGATGTTGGCGTTTCAAGAACGGCACGGATCGGAAGCGGCCTGCATCGAGGCGCTGGCCCGGCTGCGCTGGCCGCAGGGCTATGTCTGTGCCCGCTGCGGCGAACGGCGGAGCTACCGAATGACGGCGCGGCCCAGGATCTTCGAATGCGCCCGTTGCGGTCATCAGGAATCGGTGACGGCGGGGACGATCTTCCACCGCACCCGCACGCCGCTCCGCAAATGGTTCCTGGCGGCGTGGTGGATCGCGCGCGACAAGCGTGGGGTCTCGGCCCTTTTGCTGTCCCGCGAGTTGGATCTGCGCTACGAGACAGCGTGGCTGATGGCTCATAAGCTGCGTCATGCCCTGACGGAGCGCTCGGAATTTCCGCTCGAGGGCTTGGTCGAGGTCGACGAGAGTTATTATGGCGGGCGCGGCAAGCCGGAGAGCCGGGGCCGGGGCCTTTCCAACCCGAACAAGAGCCTGTTGGTGATGGCCGTCGAGAAGCGGCCGGTCGGGCCGGGCAAGGGCATCAAGGGAAGCGGCTTCGTCGCCGGCCGGGCGCGGCTCGCCATCCTCCCGGCGGCCACCGCCCGCGAGCTGGGCGGCTTCGTGCGCGCCTCGGTCAGGCCCGGAAGCCGCCTCGCCAGCGACGCCTTCAAGGGGTACGCCGGACTCCGCGACACCTATCGCCACCACCCCGTCGTGCAAGGCGAAGGCAAGAATGCCGAGCGCTTGATGCCGGTCGTCCATGTCCTGTTTTCCAACGTGAAGACCTGGCTCAACGGCACCTATCGCGGTGTCGGCGCCAAGCACCTGCCGCGCTATGCCCGGGAATGGAGCTACCGCTTCAACCGCCGCACACGCATCACCGATCTGGCCGACTTCGTCCTCCGCCGCGCCATGGACCAACCCACCATCACCTACAAGGAGCTGGTCGACAGTCTTCAACCGCAGGGTGCGCTACCTGCTTTAACCGGATAGGGACGATACCTATACCAATGACCCGGGCCGAGTTCGCCGCACAAGGTGGTGAGGCGGCGCTCCCTCAGGCAAGGTTCTCCACGGGCAGGTCCGCCGGTTCCCGATCCAAGGTTGTCCGGTATCCTTCGTCATTCTTGAGGGATCGAGCCTCATCGAGCGGTGAATTGCCGAGAAGGGGCAACGTTTCCCCCTCGACCGCTTCCGCGATCAACACGCTATCCGTCGCTTCCGCTTGCCCGGACAGGTCCATGTTCCGTTCCCAGTGCTGGCTCGCCAAGACGAGCTCCGCCTTTTGGAACATTCCTTCAAGCCAGCTATCTCCATCCACGGCTGCGGACTTGGTCGCCGACAGTTGGGTATCACGAAGTTCTTGCAAGGAAAGGACCTGCTTCAGTGTCGCCGATCCAGAAACATCGGCATCCGGCTGTCCGGCCGCGGTTTCGAAATCGACCGGGCCCGCCAAAATCCCATCGGCGATCTCGTCGCGGCTCGCTTCGTGCTGCTGGGATGACGGGTCGGCGGCGGCTTGATCGGCGAATGCCTCGTCCGGACGCGGGGGCTCGTCCCGAGTCTCCTCGAAGCGAGTCTCCTCGCGGGTTTGTCCGAGCCCAAAATCATTGGCTGTGTTGCCATCGGTCGGCAACTGGCGGAATGCGGGTGTATAGACGTCCAGCAGATCGGCCTCGGTCACCGCAAAGACAGCGGACGGGGCGTGGGCGGCGGATTGGATGCTGGTGGCTTGATTGGCGCCGTTAAGGACCTGGAGGCCGTTTTCGTTGCTGACCACGATTTCGCCCACGAAGCCGTCGGCCTCTTCCATGAGAACGACCGTCATCGCGCCGTCCCCGGCGACCTCGAAGCCCGCCTGGGTGCCGCGGATGCCGATGGTGGCCGAGGGGCCGTGAATGGCCATGGCGTCCGGGTCCGTCTTGGCGATCTGGCCGCTGACGAAGGTGAACACGCCCTCGACGACGGACAGGGATACGGACCCTGACTGGCTGGCGGGATCGTAAACCATCTCGTCGAGTACCAGGCGGGCGTCTTTGCCCATGGAAAGGGCCGTCCCGTCCGCGAGCACGATGCCCACGCCGCCGGCGTCGGAGGTCTGGACGATGTCGCCCTGGTGCAGGGGCATGCCGGCCTCCACGACCACTCGGGAGCCGTCGGCCCGTATCGCGAATGTGCTGCCCTCGACCGTTTGAACCCGTCCGATGGTTTCCTGTTCGGCTAGTGCGTGCAGGGCTGACGTCGGCACGTGGCGATCTCCTTTCCATCCTCTATGGCGCCCCGCCACCGGCCGGGCCGCCCAGGCATATCATTTCGAAGTCAGAATGGATTAGGTTGAGCCGAACCGCTGTGACCCCCGTCACAGGCGGGGCGGTGTGGCCGACAAGTTGACCGAACTGGCGATGAGGGCGCGACGGGTGGGTGGCTAGTGCCAGCACTCCACACGGGTGGCAAACCGCCGGGCCTTCTCGATAACCGCTGCCTCGTCCAGGATGGGTCCCTTGGACCGCGTGTGGTAGGCCACACCCAGGCGCTTCAGAAAGGTGAACACCACGGCATTGTCGGTGGCGAAGCCCTCTCGCAGAATCACTTTTCCCGTGCGCTTCGCCACGGCCACCGTGTTGACCTTGGCGGTGACGACGCCGATGACCAGGCCGGCGTCGTCCAGAAGGGGACCGCCGCTGTTGCCCGGCCGAACGTCGGCCTTGAACTTCAGGCCCAGATAACCCGGTTTCAGGGAACGCGGCATGAGGGTTTGTCCGGGAGTGAAGAAGGGCTGGATGCGGGCGAACGCAGCGTTCATGGGATAGCCGACCAGGGTGATTCGATTGCCGGGCGCCCGGTTGACCGGATCCCGGAACTGCACGATCGCCGGCGGTGTCATTGGCGCCCGCAGAAGGGCCAGATCGGTGCGGGCGTTCGAGTCGATGATCTCCGCCGTTTTCCGAGTCCCCTTGGGGGTCAGGATGGACACGGCGCTACAGCCTTCAACGACGTGATCATTGGTCAGGACCAGGCCGTCATCGGTGACGAAAAACCCACTTCCCGTAGCCTTGAGCCGATTGCCGGGTTTCTCCGAACCTGCACTGCCTTTCAGGACGCCGCGGATGCGGTTGATGCGCCGTTTGCGCACCGCGTCCGCCTCCTCCTTGGTGATCATGCGACCTTCGCACTTGCCGGGGGGAAGGCTTGCGACGGCGTCGCGCGACTTGTCGTAGCAGAGGACAAGCTTGGAGCCAGCGTTCTGGGCCGAGACCTGCGGCGCGAGCAGTAGGCCGGCGATGGCGGCAATAGCCAGGCGAGGAATGGTGTTCATGGGAGGCATCCTGACGTCGCCACCTTGGGGAAGCTATGACCGGGCGCACACTTCATGGAGCAGGCGGTCCATGAACTCGCGGCATTTGTCAATTTGCGCCACCTCGATGAACTCGTTGGGCCTGTGGGCTTGCTCGATGCTGCCGGGGCCGACGATGACGGTGGGAATGCCCGCCTGCCTTTGGAACAGGCCGGCCTCGGTGCCGAAGGCTACCTTGCCGTGGTCGTTGCGCCGGGTGAGGGCCTTGGCCAGGCGCACGACTTCCTCGTCCGGTCCGGTGTCCAGGGCGGGGATGGCCGAGCGCTCCTCGAACGTAATGCCCGTCGCCGGATCGACGGCTCTCATTTGTGGCTCCAGCGTCTCCTTGGCATAGCGGACCACCTCGCCCAGCAGCACTTCCGGGTCGTCCTGGGCAATATGCCGGAACTCGAACTCGAAGCTACAGTCCTTGGGCACGATATTAAGGGCGGTGCCGCCTTCGATGACGCCCGTGTGGACCGTCGTATGGTGCACGTCGTATTCGTCGTCGTGGGGGCCTTCCTTCATGATCCGTTGGGCCATGCGCCGCAGGTGAACGACAAGCTCGGCGGCGTACTCCACCGCGTTGACCGCCCGGGGCGCCAGGGAGGAGTGGGCTTCCAGCCCGCGCACGTGGCAATACATGCTGAGCTTGCCCTTGTGGCCCACCATCACCCTCATGCTCGTCGGTTCGCCGACGATGCACATGGCCGGCCGCACCGGCAGCCCCGCCATCATGTCCAGCAGCCGGCGCACCCCAATACAGCCCACTTCCTCGTCGTAGGAAAAGGCGAAGTGGATGGGGATCTTGAGGTCCGCGGCCAGAAACTGAGGCGCATGGGCCAGAGCGACGGCGATAAAGGACTTCATGTCCGACGTGCCGCGACCAAAGAGGCGGCCGTCGCGGCGTTCCATTCGGAAGGGATCGGAATCCCATTCCTGGCCGTCCACGGGCACCACGTCCGTGTGGCCGGACAGCACGATCCCTGGAACATCGGGCGGACCGATGGTGGCGAACAGGTTGGCCTTGGCGCCGTCCTCGCTGAGCACACGCCGGGACTCGATTCCCAGCTTGGACAGATACGCCTCGACGTAGGCGATCAGATCCAGGTTGGACTCCCGGCTGGTGGTATCGAAGGAAATAAGCTTTTCCGCGAGGTCGACGGCATCGACGGTCATGGCACCCTCTGCTTCGAGATGGCTGGCGGTACTCTAGACGGGCCGCCCCTCGAGGGCCAATCCTCCAATGTCGATCCTTACGTTCTGTTCCTTGAAAAGTGCCGTGGCCCGCCTACGGCCGCCTGGAGAGATAGGTCCATTGGCCGGACCGTGCCTATCCGGCTAAGACAGACACCCACTACATATAGACCCCATGTCCGACTGGGATGTGGGTGACCCGTCTCACATTATGCGGGTGTCGAGGGTTGCACCGGATGGTCCGGTGTCTTGCCTCATGCATAGGAGACGGGTCATGGAACAGGTTATCACGTACGTGGGTCTGGACGTTCACAAGAAGAGCATTTCGGTCGCCATTGCCGATGGCGGCTTGCGCCGGGAGGCGCGCTATTTCGGCACCATCGCGAACCAACCGGCGGCGTTGCGGAAGTTGGCGCACAGGCTGGGGCGCGAGGGACGCGCGCTGCGCTTCTGCTACGAGGCCGGGCCGTGCGGTTACGGGGTCTATCGGACGCTAACATCGCTCGGCCACGACTGCGTGGTGGTGGCGCCGTCGCTGATCCCGCGGCGTCCTGGCGATCGGATCAAGACCGACCGCCGCGATGCCTTGGGCTTGGCCAAGCTGGACCGCGCCGGCGAGCTGACGCCGGTGTGGGTTCCCGAGCCCGAGCACGAGGCCCTGCGCGATCTGGGGCGGGCCCGCGCGGCGGCGGTCAAGGCCCTGCGCCGGGCGCGTCAGCAGTTGAGCGGCTTCCTGCTACGCCACGCCCGCACGCGAGACGGCAACAACTGGACCCTGGCCCACCGGCGCTGGCTGGCGAGCCTGCGTTTCGAGCAGCCGGCCCAGCAGATCGTCCTGGAGGACTATATCCAGGCCATCGAGGATGCCCAGGCGCGGCGCGACCGCCTGACGGCCGAGATCGAAGCATTGGTCCCCCGTTGGTCCCTGGCTGCCGTCGCCCAGGCCCTTCAGGCCATGCGCGGCGTGGCGCTGATCACCGCCGTCACCCTGTTGGCCGAGATCGGCGACCTGACCCGTTTCGACAGCCCGCGTCAGCTCATGGCGCACCTCGGTCTGGTGCCCTCGGAGCATTCCAGCGCCGCTCACATCCGGCGCGGCGCCATCACCAAGGCCGGCAACGCCGAGGCGCGCCGCGTCATGATCGAGGCCGCCTGGTGCTACCGCCTGCCGGCGCGGGTCAGCCGCTGCCTCCTGGAGTGCCTCCAGGGCCAACCCAAGGCGGTCCGCGACATCGCCTGGAAGGCCCAGACCCGCCTCTGCGCCCGCTACCGCCGCATGGGCGCCCAAGGCAAGGATACCCCCCTGGTCACAACGGCTATCGCCCGCGAGATGCTCGGCTTCGTCTGGGCCATCGCCCGCGAGGTCGCGCCGCGCAAGGCCGGCTGAGAAAAAGCAGGGAAAAATCGTCACCCCACAAGAGGAGGACCGAAGCAGCCTACCAACAGTCCGCCGGCGCCCATGCCTGGGGGCGAGACCACGGTGAGGGGAACCCTCGACTGCTCTACGAGCGGGACTTGTCCCACGCTCGTCATCTAGACCGAGGCAGCCCCACGACGAACCCAGGGTCATGCGGTCCCAACCCGCGCATCAGAGATCGATCAACCGTCGTCAGGACGGTTTCGCCCCCTGCCATGTGCGCTGGCGCTATACGTATCTCGACACCGGCAACACGGTGAGCGGTGATCTTCGTCCGAAACCTTGAATTCGGACATGAGAGAGTAGACGACGCGCCGTGCCGATACCGCCCAATCGGCCGGTCATGACCCACAACGGACCTTTTCCACATAAGAAAACGGTGGCACCAATACGCTGAGCCGCCGTTTAATTGGGACTGTCTATGGTGGGCGTCAGGCAGGCAAAACTGCAACTCTTCGGGGGAAACACCCGAGTTGCAAACTCATTGCATTAGGCCGTCTTACGACGCCGTGAGAAACCGAGACCCAAGAGGCCGAGGCCGAAAATGGCCAGCGTGCCGGATTCGGGTACGGGGACGGGGACCCGCACGTTCAAGCTAACCCCGCCTTATTCACCCAAGGGGCCTGAAATGACTGGCGCGCGGCGGATTTTGACGTAAAATCAATGTGCTAGAAGGATTCACAACAAACCTCCGCCGTGCGCCATGGGTGAAACGCTATCTCTGTTCGGTTCCTCGTTCAACAAGTCCCTTCGCATCGAATCCCGACCCGAGCGGCTGACCGGGGAACCGGGGGCCGTGCTCTTGCGCGAGATCATGGAGCGCACCCGGATCATCGAGTGGCTGACCGAGCGGTTGCACGATCCGCGCAAGGCCGATCGTGTCACCTATCCCCTGGCCGATCTGCTGCGCACGGTTCTGCTTCTCTTTGGCCAGGGTTGGCACGACCAAGACGACGCCGACGCGCTCCGCCATGATGCGGGCCTACGCCTGGCTGCAAGCGGTTCACGGGGTGTCACGCCGTTGTCCACCGAGGCGCACCTGGCCTCGCAACCCACGCTGTCGCGTCTGATCGCGCTTCTGAGCACGCCGGAGGCCCGCACTGTGCTCCATGAGGCGATCACCGAGCTCGCGGGGCGGCGGTTCCGGGGCCTGCGCGGCGGTCACCGGCAGCGATATCTGACCATCGACGTGGACAGCCTGCCGATCGAGGTCCACGGCCATCAACCCGGCTCGGCCTGGAACGGCCATTACCATCAGCGCATGTACCACCCTTTGGTGGCCAGCATCGCCGAAACCGGCGACCTTCTGGACGCTCGTTTACGGGAGGGCAACGCCCACACCGCCGAGGGGGCGCTGGACTTCATCCTTGATCTCGTGGACCGAGCCGAAGAGACGCTGTGCCAAGTCGCTCTGGTGCGCATCGACGCTGGGTTCCCCAGCGATCCCCTGCTGTCGGGCCTGGAGCGTCGCGGGACGCCCTATGTTGCCCGATTGCGGACCAACAAGGTCCTGGACCGCATGGCTCAGCCCTGTCTTGGACGGCCGCCGGGACGGCCTCCGGCAGAGCCGCGGACGTGGTTCCACGAGATGACCTACCGGGCGAAGTCGTGGTCGAAAGAGCGCCGAGTGGTCCTGGTGGTGTTGGAACGGCCAGACCAATTTCTGGTTGATCACTTCTGGCTGATCACCAGCCTTGATGCCGAGGCCGTGCCGGCGGCCGATCTCCTGGATCACTACCGCCAGCGCGGCCGTGCCGAGGCCCACATGGGCGAACTCATGGACGTGATGGACCCGGCGCTGTCGTCCGCGTCGCGAAGGAAGCGTCATTACCGGGGGCGCTGCCTGCCGGAGCGCGAGAGCACGGTCGATGCCTTCGCTCACAACGAGGTCGTCCTGTTGCTCAACATCCTGGCCTATGAACTGGTTCATGCCGGGCGGTGCCTGATGGAGACTGCGACCGGCGAGGGGTGGAGCCTTCGCCGGTTCCGCGAGCGCGTTCTGCGCGCCGCCGCCCGGGTCGTCGTTTCCGGCCGACGCATCACCATGGTCATCGGGGAAACATTCGCCCGCTTCTGGCAACGGCTCTGGCCGCGCTTGGAACGCTTGCGATACGCCGACCCGTAACCCCGTCCAAGTCGGCCAGCTAGACTTCAAGCCACCGCCGGATCGCCGGTGGCGGTCCCGCTCGCCTCCACGGCGGCTTCTTCACGCCTTTCATGCCTCAAGTGGCTATCGCACAGCTGGGGAAGCACCCGTGACTCGCCAGCCGCGAATGACCCTGCAACGAGACTCGCATCACATGCAGAAAAGTCTACGGCAAGGGGGTTGGTGAATAAGCCGGGTTAATTTATCTATGTGGAATTGCGACCTGACACGGTCTTCGTGCCGAATTCAAACAGTCTGATCGACTTCATCGACCCGCCGAAGCCGGGCCGAAGTCGAGGCCATTCAGCCGGCGATTCGCACCCCGGCCTCGGTCTACGTCTGGACAATATCGGCACCACACGACCGGCCAACAGGCATCGTGATCGGGGCGACATTCCGCTCGGGCGATGACAGGTACGCCAGTCACTGGCCGCTGATTGGAAGATCCTGCGAGACGCGGGAAGCCGCCTCGACCTCGTCGCTGCAAATGTCCATTGATCACGGACCCCGCCGACTACGGCCGCCGCGAAGCTGAGCAGTTCATCCAGATGAGACACTTCCCGGGTCCTGCCGGCGAGTCACTGCGCGCGGTTCGAGTTCCGACCCAAGCGAACGCCGGTTCCTGCAGCGCTTTGGCGGCTGGCTGTGATGAGCGAGATATCGATTCTCCACGGTTATAGACCCCTCACGCCCGCTTTCTCCAATAAAGGGCGAAACAATGGTCAGGGTCACGCCCAAGCCCATGGACGAGTGGTCCGCTCTTCGGCTTGGGGCTCCGGCCTGCTTGGTCAAGCGGTTTGAGGCCAATGGGTCCGAAAGCATGGCGCCCAGCCGGTACATATCATATCACGGGGGACAATAACGATATATAAATACGGCCTCGTTATATGTTTCGCAAACTGAGCACTGCTGGTCGCTGGCTAAGAGCACAAGAGCCACGCTAAAACCACGATTGAGTTTGATGCTCCGACCTTGGGAATGTACAAGCTCACGTTGAAGGTCGGTGACGCCCAAAACGGATCCATTCAACCAAATTCGAGCAAGAACCGTACCAACTTTCGTGTATAGTTAACGTCCCTATCCGGTTAAAGCAGGTAGCGCACCCTGCGGTTGAAGACTGTCGACCAGCTCCTTGTAGGTGATGGTGGGTTGGTCCATGGCGCGGCGGAGGACGAAGTCGGCCAGATCGGTGATGCGTGTGCGGCGGTTGAAGCGGTAGCTCCATTCCCGGGCATAGCGCGGCAGGTGCTTGGCGCCGACACCGTGATAGGTGCCGTTGAGCCAGGTCTTCACGTTGGAAAACAGGACATGGACGACCGGCATCAAGCGCTCGGCATTCTTGCCTTCGCCTTGCACGACGGGGTGGTGGCGATAGGTGTCGCGGAGTCCGGCGTACCCCTTGAAGGCGTCGCTGGCGAGGCGGCTTCCGGGCCTGACCGAGGCGCGCACGAAGCCGCCCAGCTCGCGGGCGGTGGCCGCCGGGAGGATGGCGAGCCGCGCCCGGCCGGCGACGAAGCCGCTTCCCTTGATGCCCTTGCCCGGCCCGACCGGCCGCTTCTCGACGGCCATCACCAACAGGCTCTTGTTCGGGTTGGAAAGGCCCCGGCCCCGGCTCTCCGGCTTGCCGCGCCCGCCATAATAACTCTCGTCGACCTCGACCAAGCCCTCGAGCGGAAATTCCGAGCGCTCCGTCAGGGCATGACGCAGCTTATGAGCCATCAGCCACGCTGTCTCGTAGCGCAGATCCAACTCGCGGGACAGCAAAAGGGCCGAGACCCCACGCTTGTCGCGCGCCATCCACCACGCCGCCAGGAACCATTTGCGGAGCGGCGTGCGGGTGCGGTGGAAGATCGTCCCCGCCGTCACCGATTCCTGATGACCGCAACGGGCGCATTCGAAGATCCTGGGCCGCGCCGTCATTCGGTAGCTCCGCCGTTCGCCGCAGCGGGCACAGACATAGCCCTGCGGCCAGCGCAGCCGGGCCAGCGCCTCGATGCAGGCCGCTTCCGATCCGTGCCGTTCTTGAAACGCCAACATCCTGCCCATCGCACCGCCCTCCAAAAGCCCGAGACAATGCGATCAGCCTACATCCTCTACGTGAACATAACAAGAACATTTAGGCCGATCCTGTTTTAACCGGATAGGGACGATAGTTAATTTTCAATAACTTAAGGGCGCGTCCAATCGTCGGATTATTGAACCTGTAAAATATCCCGACAATTATAAGGTCAATTTTTTGGGGCCGGATTCGACAGAAATAGCGGAAAACCGCCAAAAACACGAAAACTCGGTGAATTTGACCGGATTCAAACTGTAAATTCTACCGACATGCTATAAAATTGACATGTTTGTTTCTATAATAACCGTATAACGAGTGGTCTTCGACCGCCCTACTGGTGACCCGCAGCGTCTTCTTCTCCTCGGATTCAAGCGGCGGCCCCAACAAGACGCCCAAGTACAGCTTCATCCTGGTGGGCGATCAGTTGCGCGACGTCCTTAATCCGCGCTTGGAGAAGTAGGCGCCGCCTCCTCCCCGGCAAAAAAAATGGCCGCGCAAGCGCGGCCCAAAGTTGGGTCTTGGGAGGAAGAAACTCAATATACCGATTCGATCGATCGAACGCCATGATCCAGATCACGTTCTAGACGACGGCGACCGATCGAGCCCCTGGAGCCCAAAAAGAAAGGCCGCGCAAGCGCGGCCCGAAGTTGGGTCTTGAGGGAGGAAGAAACCCACCGTAGCGATTCTCTCGGTCGGTCGCTGTGACAAGCGTCACACCCTCGACAATGACGCCCAATCGGGCGCGTATCGGCGGGTCCCGTGACCACGAAATCCTCAAGGAGGACGGCCGGCGATCGCCGCGAACACGCTTCCGCCTGCCGCGGACACGGGGTTTGACAGGGCCAGGATCAAGGTCAGGAAAGCTGCCGTCATTGGGCGTTGCCGAGGCATGAATTTGTGGTTCGGTCCCGGCATGGTATCTGGATGGGGCGGCGGACAGTGGAGGGCCTCCATGCACGAAATCATACGGCAGCTGGAAGCGAAGCGGGAGCGCGCGCGCCTCGGCGGCGGCAAGCGGCGCATCCAGGCCCAGCACGCCAAAGGGAAGCTGACGGCGCGGGAACGAATCGACGTGCTTCTCGACGACGGTTCCTTCGAGGAGTGGGACATGTTCGTGGAGCACAGGGGTACGGACTTCGGCATAGGCAGCGAGACCATTCCCGGCGACGGCGTGGTCACGGGCTATGGCACCATAAATGGCCGCCTCGTGTTCCTGTTCAGTCAGGACTTCACCGTTTTTGGCGGCTCCCTCTCGGAGGCCCATGCGGAAAAGATCTGCAAGATCATGGACACCGCCATGCGGGTGGGGGCGCCGGTGATCGGCATCAACGATTCGGGCGGCGCGCGCATCCAGGAAGGGGTGGCGTCCCTGGCCGGTTACGCCGAGGTCTTTCAACGCAACGTGTTGGCATCCGGAGTGGTGCCGCAGGTGTCGCTGGTCATGGGGCCCTGCGCCGGCGGCGCTGTCTACTCGCCGGCCATGACGGACTTTATCTTCATGGTCAAGGACAGCTCCTACATGTTCGTCACCGGCCCCGACGTGGTGAAGACCGTCACCCACGAAGACGTCACCCACGAAGACCTGGGCGGCGCGATGACCCATGCCACCCGCTCGGGCATCGCCGACGCGGTGTTCGAGAACGACGTCGAGGCGCTGCTGATGGCGCGGCGCTTCATGGACTTCCTGCCGGCCAGTAACCGGGAGAAGGCGCCGGTCTGGCCGACGGACGATCCCATTGTTCGGATGGAGATGTCGCTGGACACCCTGGTCCCCGACAACCCCAACACGCCCTATGATATGAAGGAATTGATCCGCAAGGTGGCCGACGAGGAGGAATTCTTCGAGCTACAGCCGGACTACGCGGCCAATATCGTCATCGGATTCATCCGCCTCGACGGCGCGCCGGCGGGCGTGGTCGCCAACCAGCCCATGGTCCTGGCCGGCTGCCTCGACATCAACGCCGCGACAAAGGCGGCCCGTTTCGTGCGTTTCTGCGACTGCTTCAACGTTCCGGTCCTGACATTCGTCGATGTACCCGGGTTCCTGCCGGGCACCAGCCAGGAGCACGGCGGCATCATTCGTCACGGCGCCAAACTGCTTTACGCCTTTGCCGAGGCGACGGTCCCCAAGGTGACGGTCATCACCCGCAAGGCCTATGGCGGGGCCTATGACGTGATGAGTTCCAAGCACCTGCGGGGCGACGTCAATTTCGCCTGGCCGTCGGCCGAGATTGCCGTCATGGGGCCGAAGGGCGCCGCGGAGATCATTTTCCGGGCCGACGCCAAGGACGCCAAGAAGATCGAGCGCCACACCGAGGAATACCGCACCCGCTTCGCCAATCCCTTCATCGCCGGCCACCGGGGGTTCATCGATGATGTCATCATGCCCCACGACACCCGGTCACGGGTATGTCGATCCCTCGCCATGCTGAGGAGCAAGAAGCTGGAAAACCCATGGCGAAAGCACGGCAACATTCCTCTGTAGGGGACGCGCCGCCGCTATTCGCCGCCATGACCGCCCACGGGAGGCCGGCCGATCCGTTCGACGGCGGTGCCGAGAACCCGTTCGGCCCCAAGGGCGATGGCGAGAAGGCGTTCTTCCGTTCCGCCGCGCGCGTTGAGCTGCAGGCCCACCGGCATGCCGGCCGCGTCCAGGCCACAGGGTAGGGTGACGGCGCAGAGTCCCAGATAATTGGCCGGGCTGGTGTTGCGCAGGGCGGCCATGTTGGCGGCGGCGTAGGCGTTCCCGTCGGCGATCCCTTCGGTGGTTGGTGGCGTGATGGCGACCGTCGGGGAGACCAGCACGTCCACGGCAGCCAGGGTGTCGTTGGCCGATCGCGCCATGACCTGAAGCCGGGCAAAGCGATTCAGATAGTCCTCGGCCGACAGGTCCTTGACCGCCGCCATGCGGCGGGCCACCACGGGATCCACCGTCTCCAGCCACGGGGACAGGTTGTTGACCAGGAAAGCGCGAAGTTCGGGCGCCGCGACGCCGCCCTCCGCGTGAAGCGCCGCGGCGGCGGCCAGTTCCGGCACGGTCAGGGGAACCTTGCGCGCGCCGGCCCGAACCAATTCGTCGATGGCCCGATCCGCCGCCTCGCCGATGCCCGGTGACAGATCGTCCCAGAACAATTCCTCCACCATGCCCAGGCGCAGCCCCGCCATCTCGGCGACGGGCAGGGGATCGGCCACGGGCTTGCCCGCATGGGCCGGGTCGAGGGTGTAGAACCCGTAGGCCAGATCCGCGGCGCTTCGGGTCAAGATGCCGGGGGTGTCCAAGGTCGGGCTGAGGGGCACGATTCCCTCCAGGGACCAGCGGCCATGGGTGACCTTGAGGCCGGCGCAGCCGGTCATGCTGGCGGGAATACGGACCGATCCCGCCGTGTCGCTGCCGAAGGCGAGCAGGGCCGATCCCTCCATGAGGCTTACTCCGGCGCCGGCGCTGGAGCCGCCGGGCACACGGTGGGAGGACTTGTCCCAGGGATTGCGCGGTGTGCCCCAGTGGCGGTTGGTGCCCAGGCCGCCAAATGCGAACTCCACCATATGGGTCTTGCCGGCAATCACCGGGCATTGGCGGCGAAGAACCTGCATCACCGGCCCATCGATCGACCATTGCGGCGGCAGCTCCTTGGGTGTTCCGGCGAAGGTGGGATAGCCGGTCAGGCCGAAGAGGTCTTTAACCGACACCGGCACCCCAAGGAGCGGCCCCAGGTCGTGCCCCCCGGCGATCGCCGCGTCGGCGGCGCGTGCATGGTGGGCGGCACGGTCCGGGTCCCATTCCTTGTAGGCCTTCAGGATGGGATCCCAGCGGTCATGGGCATCTCGGGCCTCGTCCAACAATTGAGTCGCCGTGGTTTCCCGGGTCCGCAAGCCGGCGGCGATTTCCGCGATGGGCCGATCCATCCAGCGATTCATGGCAAGGGCTCTCCGATTCCTGTCGAAAGACGCGAGTCCAGGTGCCGCGCGTGGACGGGATCAAATCACGGGCGACGGCATCGGGTAAAGCGCGAGCGCGCCAATCGAGCGCACGGGCTGGTCACGAACGCATCTCGCGGGCACAATGAATTCCCGTCGTGGCGTTTCCGGATGAGCGTCGCCGCGCGGGCCGGGCGTGTACGAAGGACGGTGATGGGATGAACTTGATAGCGAGAGCATTTGCGGCCCTGTCCTTGGTGGTGGTTTTGGCCATCGGGGCGTCGGCGACGGTCCGTGCCGAGGAGGTGTCCATCAAGGACTTCGCCGGCGAATACGTGGGCCGCAGCGTGACCCACAACACCGAGTCCCTCGAGCCGCGGGACCTCGGCGTTACCATCCGCGGCGATGATAAGGCCTTCACCATCAGTTGGACCACCATTAGCCGCCGTGCCGACGGCCGGACGTCCCCCAAGTCCTACACCATCGACTTCCTGGCCACCCAGCGGACGGGGATCTATCGGTCCGGCATGCGGCGCAACCAGTTCGGCGGGCGCGTTCCTCTCGATCCCCTGAAAGGCGAGCCGTACGTCTGGGCGCGCCTGCACGAAAGGACCCTCACCGTCCATGCCCTTCACATCAAGGACGACGGCGGGTTCGAAATCCAGGTCTACGATCGGACCCTGAGCGACGGCGGTTTGCGACTGCGTTTCGCCCGCCAGGACGAGAACGGACCGCTGAAAGAGCTACGGGGAGAACTGAAGCGAATTCACCAGTGACAGATCGTCTGTTGCCCTACGCCACCACGCCAACCGTTGCCCCGGCAATCTGGGACAGAGCCTCGGCGGCCCGATTGTAGGCCTGGGCCGCCGCCACGGCGAGGGGCGGGGCACCCGACTCCCTCTCGCGCCGCCGCGCCGCCGCCTGCTGCTCCTCCTCTGC
The DNA here is from genome assembly GCA_965247705.1 of Rhodospirillales bacterium. GTDB lineage: Bacteria > Pseudomonadota > Alphaproteobacteria > Rhodospirillales > CAMCUA01 > CBDFHV01. Next base: position 40,691 of record CBDFHV010000006.1, read on the forward strand.
CTTTTCGGCCTGAAGCTCCGCCTGGGCTTGCAATTTGATCTGACGGGCGGCATTGGCGACGGCACGGTCCTGGGTCGACGGTTCGGCCGGCGCCAGGGCGGCGCGTATCACCACGTCCATCTTGGCGATGGTGGCCTCGGGGGAGCCCGAGGGGCTTACGTCGATGGAAACTTCGCCGCTGACCGCATACAGCCGGCCGTCGGGACCGCGGGTGTACTGATAGCTGGGCACGCCCGTGTAGGCACCGCCGACCCTGGAGTGCGCTTGTTCGTGTTGCCTTACCTCCCGGTCACGCTGCTGAAGTTCGCGGATAATCCGCTCTTCTTCCGGCGTTGTCTGGGTGGGATTGGCGGACTTGCCAGATGCGGGACCGCCCTCCGCACCCCTGACCAGTTGCAAGGCAACGACCGAGGTTGATTCACCGACGACCATCGCTTGAAGATGCTAGCAGAATCTCGTGGATTTCACAACGAATGGCGACGGCCGAATCCCGATCCGCGGTCGGTCACGTCCCCAACGCGTGGAACCATCGCGTAAACCCGGTCCAGTTCCACGCCACCGCAACGAAGCCGGCGGCAAGCAGTCCGAACCAGAAAATGGCTAGGTACGAATTCCGGATGTTTCGACGCTTGCGCTCCAATTCCTTGCGACGCTTCTCTTCCTGACGCCGCAGGGCGAGTCGCCGTGTTCGCGCCTCCCCTTCCTTCTCAAGTTCTTCCCGGTTGCGAGCGAGTTTCTTTTCTTCTGCTCTACTCATGACCTGCGTGCTCAAGGCTGTGATCCTCAAGTCCTGGCCGAAACTGGCGCCTGCAATCCTCTCCCCTTAGTTTAAGGGGGCTTTCCTAGGACGGGCAGGATCCTTGCCTCAGCTTGACGTCCTTATAGCATGAAATGACGCTAAGAAGTTTCCAATTTATTAATATGATGAAAACCGCGCGGCAACATGTTGGTGGAGTCCAAGCACCCTTTCACCTGGCGAAAGAACCGGCACGGGCCGGTATTGATGTCGGCAAATGCCGCCCAGCCCCACCGCTGGGACCACGCCTTTCCAACGCCCAGCGACATCAGTGTTCGGTGAACATGCCGTCCATGACGACCTGTTTGAACTGTTCCTTGTCTTCCAGGCGTTCGAACTTGAACAGAATGCGAGGCTGATTCAAGCCGGCTTCGTTCTCCTTCAGGCCCTCGAACTCAAAATGGTAACTTCCAACGCAATTGGCGTCGAGCCATTCCTCCACGGGTTCCATGTCCCCGTTGAAGGCAATAGAAACACCGTGGGGTAAACGGGGGGCGGCCAGGATCGGTCAAGCTCCCTGCTGCTGTCTCCGCTCCGCTACCGCTCCCGATGGGAGTGCGTTCCGCGTGTTCTCGTTGGCGAACGAACTTGCCAGGGACGAACGCCATGGTCTAGCTGCGCGTTGATCGTCATAATCGTCTATCGCAATGCAAGAGGAATATCATGCGGCCGCAGAGCAAGACTTTCGAGGTGGCGGTCCATAATCGGGAGGCGCGCGCGGCGCTGGGCGAGGGCCGTCGCCACCGACAATTGCGGGACGATTGGGCCGACACCCACTACATCGAGGTAACCGCGCCAGACGCCGGCCAGGCCCGCCGCAAGGCGGAGGCCCGCTACCCCGAGCATAAGGGGTTCGTGATCGAACAGATCGTTCAGGTCCGGGATGACCATTAATCCAGAAGCCATTCTGGCAAGGGCTTGTTAAGGATTTAGTTCCTACAGTGGGACTGGCAGTATCTCGTCCAGTCGTTTCACCCGCAGCGGGAGACCAGGGCCATGCTTCGCTACCCGACCAATGGTGCCACCGCCTACGAAGTATCCGTCTACAACAGCGCCGTCCGGGCGCTGGTCAAGGAAAACCTGAGTCACCAACTTTATGACGACACCTGGGCGGACCTGCGCCATCACGACGTGGTTGCTTCCGACGAGGGGGAAGCCCGGCAAATGATCGCCGTCCGGTTTCCACCCGAAGAGGGGTTCGTCGTCGAGATGGTGCGCCCGGCTCGGCTGTAAGCGGGGCCCTTTCCCGGTTCAGGGGGCTTCCGCGACCGGGCCCGATCCCTCGAAGAAACGATAGGCGTCGAGGCCGTCGAGAATCACGCCGTCGAAGCCCAGGTCGATGACGCCGTAGATGTAGGACTGGTTGCTTCCGAAAATCATCGACTGCCATTCGGGGCGCCAGAATTCGACGCGGAACTTGTCGGGCTCGCCGTCAAACGTATCCTTGATCCATGACGGCGACCCTTCCCGCCAATCCGGCTGCCAATAGAAATCGTGGCTTTCGGCGGCGCCGATATTGACCTGGGCAAGAACCAGGCGTCGGGACCCCAGTTTCTTGTAGCGCAGGGTTTCCACGGCGCGCTTGGTCAAAGGCGCGCGCCCATGAAACACGTCGACCACGAGCATGTCGTAGTTGGTCTGGTGCATGGTCAAGGCGAACTGGTCCTGGCGGCCGTAGCCCGCGGTGTCGCGCAGAACGGCAAAGTTTCGGACGCTGGACAGGGACACGATGCTGTTGGCGTTGACGGCCCAAGGACTTGACGCGCCGGGCGGCAGTCGATTGATGTCGCGTCCTTTTTTGGGCACGACCAGGGGGATGAAGCCTTCCGCGCTCATTTTCCGGTAGGCGTCCCGCACCGTGGCCGGCGTGGTCGCATAGTCCATCGCCAGGATGGGCAACCGGGCGTCCTTGGCTCGCTGCAGCAGGGGCATGAAGATTTCACTGCGCTCCTCCGGCACCGGCTTGTCGATTTCGGGAACGCCGTAATAGACGCCGTCCTGCATTACGCCGTCGATGGAGCGCATGTAGGTTCTGGCTGGCGCCACTCGCGTTGAGTCCTCGGTTTCGGATTTGACCAATAATTCCAATCCGTTGAAGGGCACGATCATGAATGTGCGCTTCATGCGCCGGCCATAGTCGGCGATGTTTTGCACGAACTGGCGCATGTCCTCGCGGTAATCCCTCAGTCCGAGGGGCGCGATTCCCAACCGCTCGAATTGTTCCGCCGGTGTGGGGATGACGTCCCGGCCTTGAGCCCGAACCGTTCCCTGGGCCAGCGCGGCGTTGTCCAAAGAAAGCAACGCGGCCAGACCCAAAGCCACGGCCGGGACGGTACGACGTCTCATGGTTTCGTGTTCTCCGTCATGGTGGCCACCGCCTCGGCGATGGCCAGGGCGGCGGTCAGTCCGGGTGATTCTATGCCAAACAGGTTGATCAGACCGTTAACGCCGTGATCGGCGGGGCCTTGCAGCACGAAATCCCCCCGCGGCTGGCCCGGCCGATGCACCGTTGGCCGGATACCCGCGTAGTCAGGATAAAGAGCGCCGTCCTTGAGCCCCGGCCAATAGCGGCGCACGGCGGCGTAGAACCCCTCCGCCCGCGACAGTTCCACGTCGTAGTTCTCTTCCTCGATCCACTCCAGATCGGGGCCGAAGCGAGCCTGTCCACCCAGGTTGATGGTCAAATGAACGCCCAGGCCCGCCGCCTGGCGGGGGACAGGATAGATAAGGCGAGAGAACGGCGCGCGACCGCGCAGGGAGAAATAGCTTCCCTTGGCCATGTACCCCGGGACGATATGCGCCTCCGGCATGCCGCCGATGCCGACCAGGAATTTCTGGGCCCACATCCCGGCACAGTTAACCACGGTCCGGCAATTGAGGGTCAGCGGATGGTTGCCTCCCGCTTCAAGCCGAACGCCGGTATCGAGAACCTTGCCGCCGATCACCGGGCACCAGAAGGCGATCATGGCCCCGGCGTCCTCCGCTTCCCCTTGCAGCGCCAACATGAAGCCATGGCTGTCGACGATGCCCGTATGGGGAGACAGCAGCGCGCCCTTCACATCCAGGTTCGCTTCCAGCCCCAGAGCCCCTCGTCGGTCCAGCATCTCCAGGTCCTCGACCCCGTTGTCCCGGGCCTGGTCAAGGATCCCGGGCAGCGCCTCCATGTCCGCGTCGTCGCAGGCGACGATCAACTTGCCGCACTGTTGATGCGCCACGCCGTGCTCGCGACAAAATCCATAGAGGGCGCGCCGCCCGGCGACGCAGAACCGGGCTTTCAGGCTGTCCTTTGGGTAGTAGATGCCCGCGTGGATCACCTCGCTGTTGCGGGAACTGGTGCCGGTGCCGATGGTCTCTTGAGATTCCAGGACGACCACGTCGCGGCCCCGTTGGGCCAGGGCACGGGCGACCGCCAAACCGATGACTCCCGCGCCGATCACCGCGCAGTCCAGCGTCTCGGTCATTCGTGTTCCCAAATCCGAAAAATGGCGGCGAGTCTGGTTGGCGCCCGGGCCCGGGTCAAGGCGAGGCCCGGACCGCCAGGCCGCGGGCCTCACCGCCATGTGATCAGGCTTTTGTTGATCCCGGGGACGCCGGGGACTCAGAGTAGCGCATGTATCTTCATTGCATCGCACGGACTTTGCCAGCGTCGGGTCGCCGCGGCTTCACGGCACTGGCGACCGTCCTTGCGCTCCTTGCCGTGCTGGCGTCCGGCGGCTCGGCGTGGGGCCAGGCGTCCCGTTGGTCCTATGAGTGGCCAAAGACCGATTTTTCGAATAGCGCCATCGAATTCGATGAGATCTTCTCCGGCGGGCCGCCGAAGGATGGGATTCCGTCCATCGACGATCCCAAGTTCGCGCCCGTCGGCGAGATCGACGACATCGGAGAGATGGAACCGCTCATTCGGATCACCATCGCCGGCAAGACCCGGGGCTATCCTTTGCGGATCCTCATGTGGCACGAGATCGTCAACGATACCCTGGGGGACGTCCCCATTACGGTGACCTATTGTCCGCTGTGCAATTCCAGCATCGTCTTCGACCGGCGAGTCGACGCTCGGGTGCTCGACTTCGGGACCACGGGCAAGCTCCGCAACTCGGACCTGGTGATGTACGACCGCCAGACCGAAAGCTGGTGGCAGCAGTTCCTGGGCGAAGCCATTGTCGGCGAGATGACGGGAACTCGGCTCAAAATGCTGCCCTCGCGGGTGTTGCCTTTCGGCAAGTTCAAGGCGGCCTACCCCGAGGCGGAAGTGCAGGTGCCGACCAACCCGGGCATGCGAAATTACGGCGCCAATCCGTACGCCTTCTATGATTCCGCGGAGCGGCCGTTTCTCTATCGTGGGCCCATGCCCGAAGGCGTTGAACCGATGATGCGGGTCGTCGTCGTCGACGACGAGGCGTGGGGCCTGCCGTTCCTGCGCGAGAAGGGCACGATCGTCAGCGGCGGGCTGACCCTGTCATGGGAGATGGGTATGAACTCGGCCCTCGATCGGCAGGAAATCGCGCGTGGGCGCGACGTGGGTAGCGTCTCGGTAACCCGCAAAGAGCAGGGCGGCGAGCACGATGTGGTTCACGACGTCACCTTCGCGTTCGTATTTCATGCCTTTCACCCCGAGGGGACGCTCCACACCCGATAGAATATCGGCAGGTTGCGCCGCCACGGGTCGGCGCCTGTTGTCGCGCGCGGGTCCCGACGGTACAGTCCTTGTCGCCAACTAACGGGGACAGACTCCCAAGGGAGACGCGACCAAATGACGCAGGCGCCGTCGGCGCAGGTGCTCGTCGTCGGCAACGAGAAGGGCGGCAGCGGCAAAACCACCACCGCGATGCACTTGATCGTGGGGTTTGGTCTTTTGGGCCGTGGGATTGCCAGCATCGACCTGGATGCACGGCAAGGAACCCTGTCCCGCTACATAGAGAATCGACAACGATTCGTAATGTCGCGGGGGCTTGATCTGCCCATGCCGACCCACCGGTCGCTGGCGCCGAGCCAGGTCTTCCATCGCCGTGCCGCCGAGGTGGACGATTCGGAACAATTGCGCTCATTGGTTGCCGATCTGGCCTCGGCACATGATCTGGTGGTGATCGACACGCCGGCGGGGGACAGCACCCTCGGCCGGGTCGCCCACGGCATCGCAGATACCCTGGTAACGCCCCTCAACGACAGCCTGGTCGACCTTGATGTCCTGGCGCGGGTATCGGGAGACGGCGAGGCGCCGCGCGTCGTCGGGCCAAGCCACTACGCGGAAATGGTGTGGGCGCAACGGCAGAAGCGGGCCGCCGAGGCGCGACCCGCCTTGAACTGGTTCGTCATGCGAAACCGGCTCAGCAGCCTGGATGCAGTGAACAAGCGGGAGATGGAGCGCCTCGTGCGGGAGGCGGCGCAACGGTTCGGGTTCCGGGTCATCGCCGGCTTCGGCGAACGGGTCGTCTACCGGGAGCTGTTCCATAAGGGGCTGACCATGCTGGACCTTCGCGCCGCCGGGGTCGAGCAACTCACCCTCTCGGAAGTCGCGGCGCGCCAGGAGGTGCGCAACCTTGTTGCCGCGCTGTGGTCGCCGAAGGTGGCGCCCGCGGGCTGCGACGACTAGGCTGCATTGAGGTGGAACACCCAACGAAACGACCCCATTTCAAGGCTGTGGGGACCTGGGATACCCGATGACGCCGAGTGACGACAAACTACCTTCCGCCAAGGCGACTGGCGACGTGGACGGGTTTCTACGCAAGCTCGCCGAAACCCCCAAGGTGCACACGCCCGGTCAGAGGGGACGTTTGATCTTCGCCCTTGATGCCACGGCGAGCCGGCAGCCGGCCTGGGACCGGGCTTCCCAATTGCAGGGCGAGATGTTCACCACCGCCGCCAGTCTGGGCGGTCTGGAAGTGCAGCTCTGCTGGTACCAGGGGTTCGGAGAGTTCTATGCGACCCCCTGGGTGTTGGACTCGAAAAAGCTGTTGCGAATGATGACGACGGTCACCTGCCTTGCCGGCGAGACGCAGCTTCGCAAGGTGCTCAAGCATGCGCTCAAGGAGACGGGCAAGCGTCGGGTCAACGCGGTGGTTTTCATTGGCGACGCCTGTGAAGAGGACATCGACCAGATCGGCAAGCTGGCTGGAAACATGGGCCTGTTGGGCCTTCCCGCCTTCATGTTCCACGAGGGCGACAATCCCCTCTCCACCTTCGCCTTCCAACAGGTGGCCAAGCTCTCCGGCGGCGCCTTTTGTCGCTTCGATCAGTCCAGCGCCCAGGTTCTGAGGGATTTGCTGAACGCGGTCGCCGTGTTCGCCGCCGGCGGCGTCAAGGCCCTCGAGGACCTGGGCCGGCGTCAAGGCGGAGAGGTGCTGAGGATCGCCCATCAAGTACGCGGCGGCTGAAGGCGGGCGGCAGCGTGTTCCAATACTTCATTCTGGGCGTTGCCTTGCTGGCGGGCCTTCTTTTCGCCGGGCGCTGGTTCGCCACGGCCGATCCCAAGTCGCTCGCCGTGTGGCTGAAGCGGATCATCGTGGGCTTGGCGCTGGCCGTGGCCGTTTTTCTGGTGGTCACGGGGCGGCTGAGCTGGGCCCTGTTCACATTGCCGATTCTGCTGCCCTGGATCATGCGATTCCGCGCCCTTGCGCGCATGTCCAAGAACTTCAATCGCATGCGTCAGTCCATGGGCGGGGGGGCGTCCGGCGGTCAGACCTCCGACGTCGAGACCCGGTTCCTGAAGCTTTACCTGGATCACGGCACGGGCGAGATGGGAGGCGAGATTCTGGAAGGGGAGTTCGCGGGGCGCGCCATCGATAGCCTGTCCTTGTCGGAGCTGCTGAGCCTCCTTGGCGCCTGCGCCACCGAGGACCCCCAGTCGGCTCAGGTGCTGGAAGCCTACCTCAACCGGGTTCACCCCGACTGGCAGGAGCATGTCGCGGCGGCGGGCGGCGGCCACCAAGGCGGATCGGGCGCCGCCGCCAGCGGTCCCATGGACGCGCAAGAGGCCTACCGCATCCTCGGCCTGGAAGCCGGCGCCGGCAAAGACGAGATCAAGGAGGCCCACCGGCGCCTGATGGCCAACCTGCACCCCGACCGGGGCGGCTCTACCTATCTGGCCGCCAAGATAAACGAGGCCAAGGACATGCTTCTCCGCCGCAACGGCCGCTAACGGCCGACGGGCCGGCCGAAGCGCCGCTTGCATGGTCCTTCAGGTTGGCGAAGGGATGGAGGAGGGATTGCCGGTCCATCTCCTCGAGCGAAAGATTGTGCGTCGCTGTTGCTTCCATCGCGGATCCCTCACGCTCGGGCGGACAGCGCGTAGGCCCGGACCGGCGCGCCGGTGCCCCCAGCCAGGTTCAACGGAAAGGCGGCCACCCACCAGGCGCCCTCCGCTAGCTGTTCCAGGTTGGTCGTCACCTGAAGTATGCAGAGATCGGCGCCCAGGATGCACTCGTGCACCGGTTCCGTCAGGTCGAAGGGAGGGTCAAGACCGATCAGGTCGGTGATCACGATGGCCGGCCGCCGCGCGACAAGCCACGCGGCGCCTTCGAGGCTGATGTAGGGGCGGTTCGTGGTGTAGTCATTGCTGGCACCATCGTAGTTCCGCGAATGGCCCGTCCAGACCACCGCCCCGTCGCCCGGTTCGATGGCGGTGCCGCTCTTTTCCACCGCCTTGTCCAGGTCCTCCGGATCGATGGGCTCAAGGGGTTTCTTGTGGCTCAGATCGAGAACCCGCGCCCGCACCAGCAGCTCCGACAGGGGGATCCGGTCGATGGTACGGCCCCGATGGTCGAAGTGGAAGGGAGCGTCCAGATGGGTGCCGCCGTGTTCGCTGAGAAAGAGCGCGTTGGTCTGGTAGGACGCTTCGCCGCCAAGGTGGTGGGCGGTCACCTTGTGGGGGGTGCGGACCCAGGTCGCGGGGACCGGCCCCAGGGTCGGCATGTCCCTATGGGTGTCCAGGGTCAGGTCGACGATGGTCTCCGGGCGCCACCCCACCAGTGCCGCGGCCCGCAGCGGAGAGCCGGGGCACCCTCGCCACCGAAGGGGTGGTGCCGACAGGCACCATTCCACGCCCTCGACCCGGTCCAGGTTGCACAGTTGTTCGACCGTCAGCGCCCCGCCCCGGTGCAGGATGCGCTTGGCCTCGAAGCGTTCGTCGGCGGGGTCTCCCAGGCCGGGAAAGTCCGCCGCCACCAGTCCAGGGCCCCGGGAAGCCAGCCACGCCGCCCCGGCCTCTGAAAGCCACGGCCGACGCCAGAAATAGTCGGGGCTCGCGGCATAAAGGTCGTGTCCCGTCCACAGGACGGCCGCCTCGCCCCTCTCGAACCCGATACCTGTCGCCTCCAGCTCGGCCGGCCCGAAGGCCTGGCCCCGGCCGACGGATCGGAGATCGAAAACCCGCGCCGGCACGATCATGTCCGCCAGCGGAACCTCGTCGACCGGCCGGCCCTCGGGATCGAACCTGAGCGGCGCATCCATGTGGGTGCCGATGTGATCGGTCATGAACAAGACCCGTCCGGCCCGGGACTGGGTCCCGCGATAGAGCCGCCGCGAAAAACCGTGGTCAACCCGGTCCCAGATCTTGGGTCCCAGGTCGTCGGTGGGCATCCCTTCGTGGATCGGGAAACTGAGGTCCACAACTGACGATGTCACGGTCCCACTCCCCTTGTCGGAGATTTCCCGGATGACCCTTCAATCAGCCGCAATCGTATGCTTATTCCACCATGAGAGAAACCGCGACGGCCCAAGGTGGCCCTTTAACAATTCGAGGGGAGCGCACGCGCAGTCCCCGTTGGCCACGAGGTATCGTGGCGTTCGAGGCGGGGCCCGAGAGCATTTCAAGTTTCGACGGAACCGGCCCGCTCCCCCACCAAGCAAACCGTCGCAGCCCTGCGGAGAGTTAATTGAACGACGCTCATTTACGCCTGTGTCGATTCCTGCGGGGTTGGCTGGAAGGGCGGGTCGCCGGCGGCAAACAGGAGGCGGATATGGTTGACGTAGGGGTGCAACGGTCAGAACCGAACACTGTCATCAGCGCCATAGAAGCGCCGTATCGCATTGGAATTCTCATCGCCATGCTCGCCGCCGCGGTCGCGGGTTTGTTCTTCCTGGAGCCGGTATCGCAATCCGCGGCCTATCACGGGTTCATCGATACGAGATCGTGGCTCGGTATTCCCAACTTTGGCGACGTGGTGTCGAACCTGCCGTTCGCCCTGGTCGGCGGCTGGGGACTCTGGCAGGTGTTTGGCCCCGCGGGTCGGTACATGTTCGACAATCTCGCCGACCGATGGCCGTACGTCTTCTTTTTTGTCGGCGTCGGGCTGGTGAGAGTGGGGTCGGCCTACTATCACGCGGCGCCCGACAACGGGCGGCTGTTCTGGGACCGACTGCCGATGACGGTGGCGTTCATGGCCCTGTTCTCGATGTTCATCGCCCACCGGATTCATCGGCGGGCCGGCGTCCAATGGCTGTTGCCGATCCTGGTCGTCGCGGGAGCCGCCAGCGTTCTCTATTGGGATTGGAGCGAAGCCTCGGGGCGGGGCGATCTTCGGTTCTATTTGTTGGTCCAGTCTTTCCCCATCGTTGCCTTGCCCGTCATCTGCTGGCTGTTTCCCGAGGGGCGCTACACCCGCAACCGCCATCTTGCATGGATGATCGCCTGGTACGCGCTCGCCAAGGTTCTCGAGACCTTCGATCGGCAGGTATTCGCGCTCCTCGGCGACACCGTCAGCGGTCACAGCCTCAAGCACCTGGCAGCATCGGTCGCTGTTCTCATGGTCGTTCGCATGCTCGCGGCATCCCGCCGAAGCTGAACCCCGACGGGACGCCGGCCGCTTGCGGGTCCCGGCACTCTGTGGCAAAGAATGCGGGCGAGCATTCCTGCGCTCACGACCCCTTTCCGATCCGCAAGGAGCGATGATGGTGCGGCCCGTACGCAAGGCGGTATTCCCCGTGGCGGGGCTGGGCACGCGTTTCCTGCCCGCCACCAAGGCGATTCCCAAGGAAATGCTCACCGTCGTCGACAAGCCGCTCATCGAGTACGTGGTCGAGGAGGCGCGCGAGGCGGGTATCGAGGACCTGATCTTCGTCACCGGCCGGGGCAAGAGCGCCTTGGAAGACCATTTCGACCACGCCGCCGAACTGGAGGAAACCCTGGAGTCCCGGGGCAAGGGCGAAGAGCTGGCATCGCTTCTGGAGGCCATGCCGGCGCCGGGCCGGCTGTTCTATACCCGCCAGCAGCGTCCTCTGGGGCTCGGTCACGCCGTGTGGTGCGCCAAGGCTCACGTGGGTGACGAGCCGTTCGCTGTGATATCGTCCGACGACTTGATCCTGGGTTCCCCCGGCTGTCTGGCGCAGATGATGGCGGCTTACGAGAAGGTGGGCGGCAATCTGGCGGCGGTGGAGGACGTCCCCCGCGACCAGACCAACCGCTATGGCATTCTGGACGTGGTGTCCGACGACGGCCGCCTGGCCCGGGCCAAGGGGCTGGTCGAGAAACCGGATCCGGCGGATGCGCCGTCGACCCTTTCCATCGTCGGCCGCTATATCCTTCAGCCCGAGGTGTTCGCCGCCCTCGACAAGCACGAAAAAGGCGGCGGCGGCGAGATTCAGCTGACCGACGCCATGGCCGCTACACTCCCCGGAATTCCGTTTCACGGTTATCGCTTCGAGGGGCGGCGGTTCGATTGCGGCAGCAAGATCGGATTCGTCGCCGCCAACGTGGCCTACGGGCTGGCGCGGACCGACCTGGGAGATGTGCGGGCCACCATCCAAGATCTTCTTTGACCCCCCCGGTCGGGCGCCGGCGCGGTATCAGTTCTTACCTTTAGGGAGTCGTTCAACCCATGCGCATCGCAATGATCGGCACCGGCTATGTCGGGCTGGTGTCCGGGGCCTGCTTTTCCGAGTTCGGTGTCGACGTGATCTGCGTCGACAAGGACGCCAGCAAGATCGATCGCCTGAATGGTGGCGAGGTGCCGATCTTCGAACCGGGCCTTGAAATCCTGGTGTCGACGAACGCCAACGCGGGTCGGCTCCAATTCACCACCGATCTCGCCGCGGCGGTGCGGGACGCGGAAGCGGTGTTCATTGCCGTCGGCACCCCGTCGCGGCGCGGCGACGGGCACGCCGACCTCACCTTCGTTTACGAGGCCGCCCGGGAAGTCGCCCGCGCCATGAACGGTTTCACCGTCGTCGTCACCAAGTCGACGGTGCCGGTGGGGACCGGCGACGAGGTGGAGCGCCTGATCCGCATGGAGCGGCCCGACGCCGAGTTCGCGGTCGTCTCCAACCCGGAATTCCTGCGCGAGGGTTCGGCCATCAACGATTTCATGCGCCCTGACCGGGTTGTCATCGGCACCGACGAAGATCGGGCGCAAGAGGTGATGCGCCAGCTCTATCGTCCCCTCTACCTGACCGAGACCCCGATCATCTTTACCTCCCGCCAGACGGCGGAACTGACCAAATACGCGGCCAATGCCTTCCTTGCCACCAAGATCACCTTCATCAACGAGGTGGCGGACCTGTGCGAAAAGGTGGACGCCGACGTCCAGGACGTGGCGCGCGGTATCGGCCTGGACGGCCGCATCGGACGCAAGTTCCTGCATTCGGGGCCGGGCTATGGCGGGTCCTGCTTCCCCAAGGATACCCTGGCCCTGGTGCGCACGGCCCAGGAAGCGGGGGCGCCCATGCGGATCGTCGAATCCGTCGTCGACGTCAACGACGAGCGCAAGCGCCAGATGGCCCAGAAGGTGGTGGCCGCCTGCGGCGGCTCGGTCAAGGGCAAGACCATCGGCATCCTCGGCCTGGCGTTCAAACCCAATACCGACGACATGCGCGACGCGCCCAGCATCGATATCGTGGCGGCCCTGCAGAAAGCCGGCGCCACCATTCGCGCTTACGATCCCGAGAGCATGGGCGAAGCCCGTCACCTGATGAAGGACGTCGTCTGGTGCGAGGGCACCTACGACGTCATGGAAGGCGCCGACGCCTTGGTCATCGTCACCGAATGGAACCAGTTCCGGTCCCTCGACCTGGGAAAAGTGAGGAACCTCCTCAAGGCGCCGATCGTCGTGGATTTGCGCAATGTCTACAATCCCTTGGAGATGGCGGCGGCGGGTTTCCACTACTCCTGTGTCGGGCGGCCCCACACACCGCCGCGTGCGCCAAACTGAGCCCACATTCCCCCGAGCCCACCGAGGAACCCATGGCCGAGAAACATGCGATGGATCCCACCATCCTGCGCGAGTACGACATTCGCGGGGTGGTCGGCGACACCTTGAACGCGGCCGACGTCCGCGCCGTGGGGCGGGCCATGGGGACCACTGTCGCCCGCGGCGGCGGGGGCCGCGTCGCCGTTGGCTACGATGGCCGCCTCAGCTCGCCGGCGCTGGAGGCGGAAATGGTTGCCGGGCTTAGGGCCTCGGGCATGAACGTCACGCGGGTTGGGCGCGGTCCGACGCCGATGCTGTACTACGCGGCGACGGTCCTGAATCAAGACGCCGGCATCATGATTACCGGCTCCCACAATCCGCCCGACTACAACGGCATCAAGATGATGTGGCAGGGGAAGGCCTTCTACGGCGATCAGATTCAGGCCCTGGGGCACCTGGCGGCGGCGGGCGACTTCGTCGATGGAAACGGCTCGGTCGGCGAGCATCCCATCCAGGACGCCTACGTGGCCCGCTTGTTGAAGGACCATCTGGGCGGGCGCGAACTGGCCGTTGCCTGGGACCCGGGCAATGGTGCCAGCGGCGACGTGGTGCGGGATCTGTGCCCCAAGCTTCCCGGCCGACACGTCCTTATCAACGCCGACATCGACGGCACCTTTCCCAACCACCACCCGGATCCCACGGTCGAGTCCAACCTGGTTCAGCTCAAGGAAGCCGTGGCCGCCGAGGGCTGCGACCTGGGCGTCGCCTTCGACGGGGATGGGGACCGCATTGGAGTCATCGACGCCACGGGACACGTCCTCTGGGGCGATCAGCTTCTCGTTATCCTGGCCCGCGAGGTGCTGGCCGAAGTACCGGGCGCGCCCATCATTGCCGACGTGAAGGCCAGCCAGGTACTGTTCGACGAAATCGCTCGCATGGGTGGCCAGCCGCTCATGTGGCGCACCGGCCATTCCCTCATCAAGTCCAAGATGGCGGAGATCGGCGCCCCCCTGGGCGGCGAAATGAGCGGCCACATCTTCTTTTCCCACCGCTGGTACGGGTTCGACGACGCCATCTACGCCGCGCTGCGCCTGATCTCGATCCTCAGCCGCTCGGAGCAGGACTTGGCGTCGATGCGCGAAGCCATGCCCCAGACCGTCAACACCCCGGAATTGCGCTTTCCGTGCGCTGACGCGCGCAAGTTCGACGCGGTGGTCGAGGTCAAGGAACGCTTGGCTGGGGTGTCGGGGATCGAGGTCAACGACATCGACGGCGTGCGGGTGAAGAACGCGGACGGCTGGTGGCTGCTGCGCGCATCCAACACCCAGCCGGTTCTGGTCGCCCGCTGCGAGGCGGCTACCGCGGACGGGCTCGAACGGCTGAAGGCAAACCTGGTCGAACACTTGACGGCCTGCGGCGTGGAACCGCCCACCTTCGATTGAGAGGTCGCTCATGCCCGACAGCCCCGTTACCGATAGCGCCTTGGACTCCATCCGGCGGGAGATGCCTCTCGCCTTTCAGGCTTTCGACCCCGCGGCCAAGACGTCGGGGTTGGTGATAGTCGACGAGGTCAACGGTTTCGCCACCGTCGGCGCCGGGGCCCTGGCGCCGCCCGTGCCCAATGGGCAAGTCTCGCGCATGGTGGCGGAGACGGACCGTCTGGCCCGGGCCTTCGCCGGGGCCGACCGGCCCATCGCCGCCTTCCTCGACAGCCACGAGCCCGGCAAACCCGAGCCACCCTATCCGGCCCATTGCGAGATGGGCACCGGCGAGGAGGATCTGGTGCCCCAACTCGCCTGGTTGGAGACCTGCCCGCAAGCGACCCTGATCCGCAAGGACTGCATCAACGGTTTCGTCGGCGCCATCGATACGGCCACGGGGTCGAACCGCATCGTCGACTGGGCCAATGGCGCGCGGCTTCAGGCCTTGCTGGTGGTGGGAATCTGCACCGATATCTGCGTCATGGACTTCGTCCTCACCATGCTGTCGGCCCGCAACCACGGCCTGACGGAAACCCTCGAGGACATCGTGGTCCATGAGCCGGGCTGCGCCACCTACGATCTGCCGTTGGCGGTCGCGCGGGACCTGGGCCTGCCCGACACGGCGGCCCACCCCCAGGACGCCACGCACCACCTGGGGCTCTACTTCATGGCCTCTCGAGGGGCGCTCCTGGCCGACACGGTGACGTGAGCGACGGTCGGGCCTGCGGGCCCGCCGTCGTCCGAGTACCGTCGATGCTTAAGGGACGGCGTGGGCGAGTTGCATGGGATTGGTGACGCGGAGTTCCATGCAATTGATTCTGCGCCGCTTGAGCAGGCGGCACGCCCGATAGGCCTCGCTCTTGCTCAGGCCGAGGACTCGGGCCCGATAGAGGGTGCGGCCGCTGCGCTGGGTCAAGGGCACCACCTTGACCACGCCGTCATCCAGCAGGTCCGGGGCGTGGGCGACCGCTTTGTGGGCCATGATCCGAGCCGGCCGCGGGGTCACGTAGGCGCCTACCTGGATGCCCCAGGCACTGCCGATCGGTACCGGGGTCGCTTCTTCTTCGGCATCGCCCTCTCCATGAACTTCCACGGCACGCACTTCGACCGCCGCCGAGGCCACGTCGTTGACCACGGGCTCGCCGCCTTCCCGGCGGGCGGGGCGAGGCGGGGTCACTCCGGCGAGAAGGCCAATGGCAAGGGCACGAAACCCCTTGTCGAGCAGGCTGACCATGTGCCGGTCGCGGGAACGGGACGAACGTCCGCCGAAGACGACCCCGATAAGCCGTCGGTCGCCCCGCCTCACCGATGCCACCAGATTGAAGCCGGAGGCGCGGATATAGCCGGTCTTGATGCCGTCCGTTCCGGAGTAGGTCTTGAGCAGTTTGTTGTGGGACCGGTGCCGGTAGCCGCGGAAGCGGAAATCGGCGACCGAGAAATAGTCGTAATACTGGGGGAAGTCCCGTTGCAAAGCCCGCGCCAGGGTGGCCATGTCCCGTGCCGTGCTGAGCTGACCACTGTGGGGCAGGCCCGAAGCGTTGCGGAAGGTGGTCCGCGACATGCCCAGTTCGCGCGACCGGGCGGTCATGCGGCGGGCGAAGTTCTTCTCGTCTCCGGCAAGGCCCTCGGCCGCGACCACGGCGACATCGTTGGCCGATTTGACGGCCAGAGCAAGGATCACCTGTTCGACGGTCATGGTGGTTCCGACGCCGACACCCAGCCGCGACGCGGGCTGCCGGGCGGCGCGAGCGGAGACACGAAAGCGGGTCTTGAGGTTGATGCGACCCTTCTCCATCGCCTCGAAGACCATATAGAGGGTCATCATCTTGGTCAGCGAGGCGGGATGGTTGCGGGTATCCCCATTGGCCGCGTGCAGGACCCGACCGCTGTCGGCATCGATCACCAGCGAGGCATAGCGGGCCGAAGCCGTTCCGACGACGGCGATGCACAGGACCAGGGCCAGGAAAGCAGGCCCCAGAACAGAGATGGAGGATGTCCGCCGTGCGCGTCGCATCAGACCTCTCGCGATGCCCTGTCGATCAAATATTGGTCCGTAACCCCTTGGTATGGAGCCCTGATTCCCATCATAAACCAGTTCGGGGCCGCATCCCAGCCCCTCCGGCCGACGGCAGGGGAATTGACGTTCACGCTCCTCGAACCCTAGGGTTCGCGCCCATAATAAACCGTTAATGGGCGGAGTTTCGGATGACGCTTTCTCCGGATGCCGAGTTTCAGCAGGCGCGGGCCGCCCACCGGGCCGGTCGCTTGGCGGTCGCGGCGGCCGGCTATCGGCGGCTGCTGGAGGCGCGGCCCCGGGCCATCGATCTGCGCCTGGCCCTGGCCGATGCGCTACTGGGCCTGGACCGCGCGGCCGAGGCGCGGGACCTGCTCCAACCGGTGGTGGCGCGCCAGCCGGGCCTGGCCGACGCCCGCATGCTACTGGCCGATGCCAGCATGGCGCTGGGCGACTTCGATAGCGCGGCCGAGGGTTACCGCCTGCTTCTCGACGGTGGCGCGACATCGCCCGTCTTGTGGAGCAACCTGGGTTGCGCGTTGCAGGCCCTGGGACGATACGAAGAGGCCCGCGAGACTCTCGAGGCGGCCCTGGAGCGGGACCCGGACATGATTCCCGCCCAGCACGCCCTGGGAGCATGCCTGTTCCAGCTCGGGCGCGCCGATGAGGCGTTGCCCCACATGCGGAAACTGGTCACCCAGGCGCCCCGGTCGGCGGCGTATCAGCAGTCCCTGGGCAACACCTTGATGAAACTATGCCGCTATTCGGAGGCCGAGGAACCGTTGACCGCCGCCACCGACCTGGATCCCCGCAATCCCATGGCACCGTGCCTGTTGGGTCTGTGTCTTCAGGAGATGAGCCGGATCGACGACGCCAAGGCCGCCTACCGGACCGCCATGGCCCGGGACCCGAAGATTTTCCCCGCCATCCTTAAGTCCATCGCTGCCGCCCGCGCCGGATGGTTCCCCTTGAACGTCAAGGCCCTCAAGCGGGAACTGACAATGGAGGCGGAAGCGCGCTGTACCGGTGAGCCAAAGATCTGACGCAAGGTTACGCCGCCCACGCACCAAGGGGGCCGCGGGGCGTCCCCCGCTTGTTGAATCCGGGCGGCAGTCCCGTGGCCCCCGGGCCGTCCCTACCCTGGGCGTCATGGCCGTGCTTGACACGGGCATCCCCTGAGCATGGCGGACACAACGCCCGTGGCCTGGTGGATTGCCGGATCGCGTCCACTGCAATCCGGTTAAGCCCGCCGCCCATCGCCCCCCCCTTGTCATTGCCGGGCTGGTCCCGGCAATCCATGGAACATGGCGGACTCCGGCGGGGGCGGGTAAATGGATACGCGGGACAAGACTGTATGTCCTTGGAGGCGGCTCGCCTCGATGTGCAACGATCGAGGGCTGCGCCGCTTCGGCGCCTGTCCTCATGCACAGGAGACGAGCCATGACGGAGACTATCACGACGATTGGACTGGACGTGCACAAGATGAGCATCTCGGTGGCGGTGGCGGGACCGGACGTTGGCCCCGAGGCGGTGTTCATCGGCGAGATCGCCAACCGGCCGAGGGAGATTGCCGGCATGCTCGGCAAGCTGGCGGCGCGCCACGGCGCTCTGGCGCTGTGCTACGAGGCCGGCCCGTGCGGCTATGGGATCCATCGCCTGGCGAAGCGCCTGGGCCATGACTGCATGGTGGTGGCGCCATCGCTGATCCCCAAGGCGGCGGGGCGGCGGGTGAAGACCGACCGCCGCGATGCGCTGGACCTGGCGCGGTTGCACCGGGCGGGCCAGCTGACGGCGGTGTGGGTGCCCGATGCGGCCCACGAGGCGATGCGCGATCTGGTGCGCGCCCGCGAGGCCGCCATGCGGGCGCTGCGTCAGACCCGCCAGCAACTGCACAGCTTTCTGTTGCGCCACGATCGCATTTGGCAAGGGCTCAGCAACTGGAGCCGCGCCCACGAGCGCTGGCTCGACACCCAGACCTTCGAGCATGCGGCCCAGCAGATCGTCTTCGAGGACGCCCGGCGCGCCATCGCCGCCGCCGCCGCCAAGGCGCGCCTGCAAAGCCTCGACCAGGAGATCACCAGGCTGCTGCCCGACTACTCGATGGCCCCCGTCTCGATGGCCCCCGTCGTTGCCGCCTTCCAAGGCCTGCGCGGGGTCTCCCAATTGGCCGCCGTCACCGCCTGCGCCGAGGTCGGCGACTTCCGGCGCTTTGACAACCCGCGCCAGCTCATGGCTTATCTCGGCCTGGTTCCCAGCGAGCACTCCAGTGGCTCCCGCCAGCGCCGCGGTGCCATCACCAAGGCCGGCAACAGCCGCCTGCGCCGCATCCTCGTGGAAGGCGCCTGGAGCTATCGCCTGCCGGCCCGCGTCGCCACCGCCAAGCGGGCCAAGCTGGAGCCCCTCGAGGGCGCCGTCCAGGACATCGCCTGGAAGGCCCAGCGCCGGCTCTGCGCCCGCTTCCGCCAGATGACCGCCCGCGGCAAGCCCGCCAACCTGGTCACCGTCGCCATCGCCCGCGAAATGGCCGCCTTCCTGTGGGACATCGCCCGCCACACCGCGCCGGCGGAAACCGCTGGCCACTGATCCGCCAACCCCAACCAGCAGCAGCGGAGATATCGCCGCCCAGACATTCCAACCCCGCGACACAACCCGATCCCATGCTCACGGCTGGGGGCGGCGCAGGTACTGGGGAACCCTCGACCGGGCTTTGCGGCCATCAGGACCCGCGCGACAAGACAGAGGCAGCCCCGGGACGCAAAAACGGAAATGCGGTAGCCAACCCGCGCATAAGAGCTTGATCCACCGTCGTCTCACCCGCCGCCTCCAGCCCTGGGCAGGCTACAACCACCCACAGTCCGTTGCACGGAGACGAAATCCATGCCTCAAACCTTGAAAACGGACATAAGAGCCCGCGCATGACGGTTTGGGGGAAGCTGTCGTCGCAAGCGTGTCGCGATCGAGAGACGTGCCCTGAAACGCCTCGGATTCGGCCGATCCAGCCGACCGCGATTGCCGTGAACCCGACGGCAGTGGATCGGGTCCAGTAACGAAGAAGTGGGCAATGGTCGGTCGGTTCAAACGCTCCCTGGTATCAGGAGTCGACACCCGCGTAGCGCCCGGCTTCGCCGGCGGCGCGGATCAGGGCCATGGCCTTGTTGCGGGACTCCTGGAATTCCGATTCCGGGTCGCTGTCGGCGACGATACCGCCGCCGGCCTGGATGTAAAGGGTGCCGTCCTTGATCACCGCGGTCCTGAGCGCGATGCAGGTGTCCATTTCGCCGTTGGCGCCGAAGTAGCCGATGCAGCCGGCGTAGACGCCGCGGCGTTCCGGCTCCAGCTCGTCGATTATCTCCATGGCCCGGACTTTGGGCGCGCCGGAGACGGTGCCAGCCGGGAAGCCGGCGTAAAGCGCGTCCATGGCGTCGTGGGCCGGATCGAGCTTGCCCTCCACGTTGGAGACGATGTGCATGACGTGGGAGTAGTGCTCGACCTCGAACTGTTCGGTCACCTTTACCGTGCCCACCGTGGCGACGCGGCCGACGTCGTTGCGGCCCAGGTCGAGGAGCATCAGATGCTCCGCCCGCTCCTTCGGATCGGCCAGCAGTTCGGCCGCCAGGGCCCGGTCCTCTTCGGGCGTCTGGCCGCGGGGCCGGGTACCGGCGAGGGGGCGGATGGTGACGGTGCCGTCGCGCACCCGGACCAGGATCTCCGGGCTCGACCCGACGACGGAAAAGGCCCCGAAATCGAGGAAGAACAGAAACGGCGACGGGTTGAGCCGCCGCAGCGCCCGATAGAAGGCGAAAGGGGGCAGGGTGAAGGGGATGGTGAACCGCTGGGACAGGACGACCTGGAAGATGTCGCCGGCGTAGATGTATTCCTTGCCCTGCTCGACCATGCGATGGAAGGCGTCCCGGGGCATATTGGACTGGGGCTCGGCGGCGGCGCCGGAGGACTCCGGCGCCGCTCCGTGGCCATGGGGCAAGCTGGCCTCGAAGTCGCGGACCACGGCCTTCAAGCGGGCTTGGGCGGCCTCGTAGGCGGCCTCCGGCGCCTGACCGCCGCCAGGCCAGCAGGGTGAGACGACGGTTACCGTGTCGGCCACGCTGTCGAACACCGCCATCACCGTCGGACGGAGGAATATGCCGTCGGGCACCCCCAAGACATCCGGATTCTCGTCGGGGATGCGTTCCACCAGCCGGATGGTGTCGTAGGCCATGTAGCCCACCAGCCCGGCGGCCATCGGCGGCAGTCCGGCTGGAATATCGATGCGGGACTCGGCCTCCACGGCGCGCAGGGCCGCGATGGTGCCGCCGGGGCAGGGCTCGAAGGCGTCCGGGTCCTCCTGGGCCCGGCGGTTGACCTCGGCCCGGTCGCCAAAGCAGCGCCAGATCAGGTCCGGGCGAAGGCCGATGAAGGAATAGCGGCCGCGGATGGTGCCGCCCTCGACGGATTCCAGCAGGAAGTTGTTGGGCTGCTGACGCGCCACCTTGAGAAAGGCCGAAACCGGCGTTTCCAGATCGGCGACCAGGGTGGTCCACACGACCCGCGGCATTCCAGCGGCGAAACCCTCTCGGAAGGCCGCGAATTCGGGCAGGGTCCGCATCGAGGGGCCGGCGAGGTCAGAAGACCTCGTTCAGGGCCTCGCGATTGACGGTCACCGGGTGGTCCTGGCGCAGCGCCTGGCCGAGCTGGGTCTGCAGGTCGGCGCGCATGTTCGATTGTAGCTGTTCCCGGGTTCGTTTCAGCCCTGACTTGTCCCCTCTCGGGTCGGCGGCCTGGACCTCCTTGAGACGTACCAGGAACGTTCCCGATTGCCCTCCGGCGACGTCGAATTGGCCCGGCTCCATATGGAACGCGGTCTCCACGACCGGCCGCGACAGGTCCCCCGGAACGCCCCTGCCGTCGCGGGAAAAGGGCGTACTGGTCTCCCAAGCCAGTTTCAATTCCGCGGCCACCGTGGCCGGATCCGCGCTCGCCTGAAGCCGTTCCTTGACTGCCGTCGCCTTGGCCTGCGCCGCGTTGCGCCGCTCCCCCGCCCGCCAGTTACCCAGCACCTGTTCTCGCACCGTGTCGAAAGGCTTCAGGGCCGGCGGCGTGACGCCGTCCACCCGGATGATGAAGTAGGCGTCGGAGCCGGCCTCCTCGAGCAGGCTTTCCTCGCCCTCCGACGTCTTGAAGGCGGTGTCGAGGAATTCCCGATAGGGCGGCAGGTTCTCGATGGCTTGGCTTTCGGCGTCGCGACCGGCGGCGTCGAGGCTATCGATACGGATCAGGTTCAAGTTCAAGCGCCCGGCGGCTTCTTCCAGGCTGGCGCCGCCGCCAACGGCGTCATCCAGCCGGTTGGACAGTTCGTAGAGGCCGTCGATGGCTTTTTCCTTGGCCACCAGGTTTCGCAATGCGTCGTGAACCTGCTCGAGGCTCTGCTGATAGCCCTCGTGAATTTCCGTCACCTGGAGGATGTGCCAACCGAGGGGGCTTTGGACGGGCGCGCTGAAGTCGTCCTTGGACTGGGAGAAGGCCGCTTCCGACAGTTCGGGCAACATCTCGTCGCGGGCCAGAACGCCAAGGGTCAGCGTATCGGCGTCGGCGTCGGCGAATTCCTTGGCCACTTCCTCGAATTCACGGCCTGATTTCAAGGCCTCATGGGCTTTCTGGGCGGCGGTGTCGTCGAGCAGGACCATCTGACGAACGGCGCGCCGTTCCGGATTGCCGAACTCCGCCTTTCGACCCTCGTAAGCGGCGGCGATCTCTTCCTCGGACACCGCGGTCTCCGCGGCGATCTCGTCCGTTGTCAGGACCACGGCCACGATCTTTCGGTACTCGGGCGCGGTGAAGCTGGCGGGATTGTCCTTGTGGTAGGCCCTGAGGACATCGTCGCCCGGATCCTCGGGGGCCGGCATGTCGTTGGCCCGCAACAGAAGGGTCTCCACGACCCGCTTCTCGTGGCGGAACCGGTAGACCGCATCGACCAGGGCCTTGGGCGGGGCCACTTGGCCGGTGAGACTGTCGACCAGCATGGTGCGCTTCACGTCGCCCTTCAGGATATTCACATAGCGGTCCTCGGTGAGGCTGTTCGACTGCAGGGTCTGCTCGAAGACAACGCGATCGAACCGGCCGAGACCGCCGAAGAACGAAGGGTTAACTCGAATCTTCTCGCGAAGCAGATCGTCGCCCACCAGGATGCCCAGGTCGTTGGCGGCCAATTCCAGAAGGACGCGGTTCACCAGCCGGTCGAGGATGGAGTCCACCAACCCCAGTTCCCGGGCCCGCTGCGGATCCACATCGCCCAGGATTTGGCGCAGCCGGGCCATCTCGCGGTTCAACTCCGACTGCACCTCGTGGATCGGTACTTCCGTATCGCCCACGTAGGCGGCCCGTTGGATGTCCGCCTGGCCAAAGAACACGTCACCCATGCCCCAGACACCGAAACTGAGGATCAGAAGGCCCAGGAGGAGCTTGACCAGAATCGAGCCGGAGCGATCGCGAATGGATCTGAGCATGGATCGGGTGCCGCCGTCGCGCTGATTTACATGGATTTCGACGCCGCCGGCGCCGGTCGGCCGGCATGATAGGGATGGGTCTTGACCCCCGCAACCATCCCGTCGTCGGGAGCGTTCAATGACGGCGTCGGTCTTTGGAGGCGCGGGGAGGCCATGGTAAGACAGCCCGCTCGGGTCAAGGAACGAAAGGAACCGGCGCCATGGCCTCGCCACGCCGTCCGCTGATCGCGGGCAACTGGAAAATGAACTGCCTGAAGAAAGACGGCATCGCCCTGGCGGGCGATCTGGCGGCGCGGATGTCTTCGGCCGGGCAAACCGGCTTCGACATGGTGATCTGTCCGCCGTTCACGTTGTTGGAGGGTGTGGGCGATGTCCTTGCCGGTGGTGCCTCGAACCTGGGCGCCCAGGACTGCCATGGGGCGGCCGCGGGCGCCCATACGGGTGACGTGGCGGCGCCGATGCTGGCCGACATGGGCTGTTCGTTCGTGATCGTCGGCCATTCGGAGCGCCGTGCCGACCATGGAGAAACCGACGTCGTCGTCCGCGACAAAGCGGCGGCGGTTCTGGCCGCTGGTATGACGGCCATCGTCTGCGTCGGGGAGACCGAGGCGGAACGGGATTCTGGCGGCACGGAATCGGTGGTGCGCCGCCAGTTGGCGGGCTCGCTGCCGGAGGGCGTCACGCCGGCCTCCCTGGTGATCGCTTACGAGCCGGTGTGGGCCATCGGCACCGGTCGCACCCCGACGCCCGACAACGTGCAGGCGATGCATGCCCTGATCCGGCGCGAGCTAGACGTGCCCCTGGGGGCGGAGGGTGCCTGGGCGTGCCGAATTCTCTATGGCGGCTCGGTCAAGCCGGACAATGCATCGGTGCTGATGACGCTTCCGGATGTGGATGGCGGGTTGGTCGGGGGAGCGAGCTTGAAGGCCGACGACTTCTGGGCCATCGCCCGGAGCCGCGCGGACGGTTGATCGCCTCGGCACTGGCCAACCGCGCGGCGAAGCATTAAATACGCCGGGAGGTGGGGCCGTCATCCCGCTCATCCCGATCGCGCCCGTGTACTGTAAGAGACGCCGCATGATCACCGTCGTCCTGATTATCCACCTGCTGCTGGCCATCGCCATGGTCGGCAGCATCCTCCTGCAACGCAGCGAGGGCGGCGCCCTTGGCATCGGCGGCGGCGGCGGCGGCGGGATGGGGGGCTTCATGACCGGGCGGTCGACGGCGAATATGCTGACCCGGACCACGGCCATCCTGGCGGCCTGCTTTTTCGCCACCAGCATGATCCTGGCCATTCTGTCCGGCGGTGGGGCCGAGCGGCGCTCGATCATGGAAGACCCGGCCCCGGCGGCGACGGAGATCCCCGCGGCACCCGGCGAGCCAAGCGCCCCGCTTTCCCAGTAATCGGAAACATTTCCGGCGAGGAAAAAACCGTGTCGGCGGTATATCCGCGCCGCCGAATCGTGGTGTATGCTGCCCGTCCATGACGCGGTTCATCTTCATCACCGGCGGCGTGGTCTCATCATTGGGCAAGGGATTGGCGTCGGCGGCGCTGGGCGCGCTGCTGCAGTCGCGGGGGTTCAAGGTGCGCCTGCGCAAGCTGGACCCCTACATCAACATCGACCCGGGTACCATGAGCCCTTACCAGCACGGCGAAGTCTACGTCACCGACGACGGGGCGGAGACCGACCTCGACCTGGGCCACTACGAACGCTTCACCGGCGTCGCCAGCCGGCGCGACGACAACGTCACCACGGGGCGCATCTATTCCGACGTCATCGCCAAGGAGCGCCGCGGCGACTATCTGGGCGCCACCATCCAGGTGATCCCCCATATCACCGATGCCATCAAGGCCTTCGTCACCAGCGGCCTCGGCGACGAGGACTTCGTCCTCTGCGAGATCGGCGGCACGGTCGGCGATATCGAGGGCCTGCCGTTCCTGGAAGCCATTCGCCAGTTGGGTTACGAGTTCGGCCGCGATCGGGTCATGTACATGCACCTGACGCTGCTGCCTTACGTCTCGACCTCGGGCGAGCTGAAGACCAAACCGACCCAGCATTCGGTGAAGGAACTGCTGAGCGTCGGAATCCAGCCCGATGTGCTGCTGTGTCGGGCCGACCGGGAGATCCCGGCGGCGGAACGGCGCAAGATCGCGCTCTTTTGCAACGTTCGCGAGGACGCGGTTATCCCGGCCCTGGACGTGGACACCATCTATCGGGTTCCCATCAGCTATCACGAACAGGGACTGGACGTGGAGGTGTGCCGCCATTTCCACCTCGATGCGCCGGGGCCGGACCTGCCGCGCTGGGAGGAGATCGTCGAGCGGGCGACCAAGCCCGAGGGCCAGGTGACCATTGCCGTGGTCGGCAAGTACACCGGCCTGATCGATGCCTACAAGTCCCTGGCCGAGGCCCTGGCCCACGGCGGCATCGCCAACAATGTGCGGGTGGCGATGAACTGGATCGATTCGGAAATTTTCGAGCGCGAAGACGCGGTCAGTCATCTGGATACGGTGAACGGCATCTTGGTCCCTGGCGGCTTCGGGGAACGGGGCTCGGAAGGCAAGATCGCCGCGGTCAAGTTCGCCCGCGAGCATCAGGTGCCCTATTTCGGCATCTGCTTCGGCATGCAGATGGCCGTCGTCGAGGCGGCCCGCAACCTGGCCGGTATCGAGGGCGCCGGCTCCACCGAGTTCGGCCCCTGCCAGGAACAGGTCGTGGGCCTGATGACGGAGTGGTTGCGCGGCAATCAGCGCGAGGTGCGCTCCGCCGCCGACGACCTGGGCGGGACCATGCGCCTGGGCGCCTACGAGGCTAACCTGGCGGCGGACACCAAGATCGCCGAGATCTATGGCACCACCCGGATCAGCGAGCGCCACCGCCACCGCTACGAAGTCAACAACGCCTATGAGGAGATATTGGCCAGATCGGGGGTGATCTTCTCCGGCAAGTCGCCCGACGGCCTGCTGCCCGAAACCCTGGAAATCCCCGACCATCCCTGGTTCATCGGCGTTCAGTACCACCCGGAGCTCAAGTCCAAGCCCTTCGATCCCCATCCCCTGTTCACCTCTTTCATCGGCGCCGCCATGCGCCAATCGCGGCTGGTGTGAGGAGAGAATTGTGAACGACGCTTCGCTTGCCGCGACGCCCGTCGCCCCCCGCCACGTCACCGTCGGGCCGCTCACCATTGGCAACGACCTGCCCCTGGTCCTGATCTCCGGGCCTTGCCAGATGGAAAGCCGGCAGCACGCGCTGGAAATGTCCCAGGCCTTGAAGGAGATGGGGGATCGCCTGGGCGTCGGGGTGATCTACAAGACCTCGTTCGACAAGGCTAACCGCACCAGCGGCGCCAGCGCCCGGGGTGTCGGTCTCCACGAGGCGGTGCCCGTTTTCGCCGAAGTGCGGGAGACCCGCGGGCTGCCCGTGCTGACCGACGTCCATGATGCGGCCCAGTGCGCCCCCGTCGCGGAAGCCGTCGACGTGCTGCAAATACCCGCCTTCCTGTGTCGCCAGACCGACCTGTTGATTGCCGCCGGGCGCACCGGCAAGCCCATCAACGTCAAGAAGGGCCAGTTCCTGGCGCCTTGGGACATGGCCAACGTGGTGGCGAAGATCGAGGGAACGGGCAACCGGAATGTCCTGGTCTGCGAACGGGGCACGTCGTTCGGCTACAACGCCCTGGTGACCGACCTCCGCTCGCTCCCCATCATGGCGAAGACCGGCTGCCCCGTGGTGTTCGACGCCACCCATTCCACCCAGCAGCCCGGGGGGCTGGGCGCGGCGTCCGGCGGTGAGCGGCAATTCGCGCCCGTCCTGGCCCGGGGGGCCGTGGCGGTGGGGGTGGCGGCGGTATTCATGGAGACCCACCAGGACCCGGACCGGGCGCCCAGCGACGGGCCGGTCATGATTCCCTTGAAATCCCTCCCCGATGCGGTGGAAACATTGCTTGCCCTGGATCGCTTGGCCAAGGCCCGTCCGATTGTTATCTGAACGTCGCTCTCGAGCCCCTCCCGGGGGCGCCAATGCCATCGAAGAAGGACTGTCCCCATGAGCGCCATCGCCGATATAAACGCCCGCGAGATTCTCGACAGTCGGGGCAATCCGACGGTGGAGGTCGACGTCCTCCTGGAATCGGGGGCCGAAGGCCGGGCCGCCGTGCCGTCGGGGGCCTCCACGGGGGCGCACGAGGCGATTGAACTGCGGGACGGGGATCCCGATCGCTACGGCGGCAAGGGTGTCACCCAGGCTTGCCAGAACGTCATCGGCGAGGTCTTCGACGTGCTGTCGGGCATCGAAGCCGATAACCAGGTCCACATCGACCAGTTGATGATCGAACTTGACGGCACCCCCAACAAGGCCCGCCTCGGCGCCAATGCGCTGCTGGGGGTGAGCATGGCCGTGGCCAAGGCGGCGGCGGTGGAAGCGGGGCTGCCCCTATACCGCTATATGGGCGGCGTCGGGGCGCGGCTACTGCCGGTGCCGTTGATGAACATCGTCAACGGCGGGGCCCATGCGGACAACGCCATCGACATCCAGGAATTCATGATCATACCGGTGGGCGCGCCCACCTTTGCCGAGGCGCTGCGCACCGGCGCGGAGGTGTTCCAGGCCCTCAAGAAGGCCCTGTCGGCGGCCGGGCACAACACCAACGTGGGCGATGAAGGCGGCTTCGCGCCGCAATTGAACAGCGCTGGCCAAGCCCTTGAATTCGTGACCAAGGCCATCGAGTCCGCCGGTTACAAGCCTGGGGACGACGTGGTCCTGGCCATGGACGCGGCGGCGAGCGAGTTCTACCAGAACGGGCGCTACGAATTGACCGGCGAGGGCAAGAGCCTGGACGCGACTGGCATGGTCGACTTCTACCTGGACCTGGCGCGGCGGTTCCCCATCGTCTCCATCGAGGACGGCATGGCGGAGGACGACTGGGAAGGCTGGAAGGCCATGACCGATGCTATGGGCGACCGGGTGCAGCTGGTGGGCGACGACTTGTTCGTCACCAATCCCGTGCGCCTGGCGGAAGGGATCGAAAAGGACGTCGCCAATGCGATCCTGATCAAGGTCAACCAAATCGGCACCCTGACCGAGACGTTTCAAGCCGTCGAGATGGCGCAAATGGCGGGTTATGGGACCGTGATCTCACACCGCTCCGGCGAGACCGAGGACACCACCATCGCCGACATCGCGGTCGCCACCGGCGCCGGCCAGATCAAGGCCGGCTCCCTGTCCCGCTCGGACCGCCTGGCCAAGTACAACCAGCTCCTGCGCATCGAGGAAGCCCTCGGCCCCGCCGCCCGCTACGCCGGCCGCGGCGCGCTGGGGTGAATCCGAACCGGGCGTTAGCGCGCTGTTAACGAAAACCGATCAAACTCTCCAAGGTCTCTGGCTCTCGACACGCCTCGGTTGGCTAGAACGCGGTTTTTCAACGAGAATCGTTGGATGGCGACACCATGAGCCTGCTGCGCGATTTGCGTGCACGATGCCGACAGGCGGGATGGCCGCTGCTCGGCGTCCTACTTGTCATCTACGCCGCCTATCACGTCGTTCAGGGCGACCGGGGACTGATCGCCTGGTGGCGGGCGCAAAACGCCGTCACCGCCGCCAAGGAGAACCTGACGCGACTTGATGCCGAGGCCGCCAAGCTTTCCCATCGGGTAAGCCTGTTGCGCCTCGACAGCCTGGATCCAGATCTGCTGGATGAACGGGCGCGGTTCATGCTGCACTATGGCTATGCGGACGAAATCGTCGTCTTCGACCATGCGGACTACGGCAAGGCGGATGACGGAAGACTTGGCGCATTCCTGAAAGCGGCAGTGCCGGCGGCGAATTAACCAATTTTCCATTAAAAAATAATCCTCCTTTGGAATCAATTAGTTAGGTAGGCTCCCGCCGCTTGTAAACGGCCCGGGGCTGGACTATCTTTGCCCTCAAGAAGCGATCCGAAGCGGCCTCCCGGCGGTCGGGGCGTGCACGCGGGCGAGCGAGGATGGAGGTTCCATGGCTACGGCGACCAAGCGCAAGCCCCCGGGAGGCAGCGGGCCCAAGGGAAGCAGCAAGAAGACGTCGCAGCGAAGCGGCAGCCGATCGCGCAAGCCCGACCTGGCGGCGGAGACGACCAAGGAAGCGCTGCTGCGCCTTTACGAGGACATGCTGCTCATCCGCCGTTTCGAGGAGAAGTCGGGCCAGCTCTACGGCATGGGCCTGATCGCCGGTTTCTGTCACCTCTATATCGGCCAGGAGGCCGTCGTGGTGGGCGTCCAGGCGGCGTCCCAGGAGGGTGACACGGTCATCACCTCTTACCGGGATCACGGCCACATGCTGGCCTGCGGCATGGATACCAAGGGCGTGATGGCGGAACTGACCGGCCGCAAAGGGGGCTATTCGAGGGGCAAGGGCGGCTCCATGCACATGTTCAGCCGCGAGAAGAACTTTTATGGCGGCCACGGCATAGTCGGCGCCCAGGTGTCCATCGGCACGGGACTCGCCTTCGGGCACAAGTACCGCGGCGACGGGGGCGTCTGTTACGCCTACACGGGAGACGGCGCGCTGAACCAGGGACAGGTGGCGGAGTCCTTCAACATGGCGGCCCTGTGGAATCTGCCCGTCGTCTATGTGATCGAGAACAACAAGTACGCCATGGGTACCTCGGTGCACCGCTCGTCGGCGTCGACGGCCTTGTCCCAGCGGGGCGAGGCCTACGGCATTCCGGGCGACAGCGTCAACGGCATGGCTGTCCTCGAGGTCAAGGCGGCCGCTGGCATGGCCGCCCAGCATGCGCGGGACGGCAAGGGTCCGTTCATCCTTGAAATGAATACGTACCGCTACCGCGGCCATTCCATGTCGGACCCGGCCAAGTATCGTTCCAAGGAGGAAGTCAGCAAGGTGCGCAAGGAGAGCGACCCGATCGACTTGCAGCGCGCCCTGATATTGGAGTGGGACGCGGCGACGGAGGCGGATCTCAAGGAAATGGACCGTCGGGTCAAGGCGGTGGTGACCGAGGCCGCCGAATACGCCCAGCAGAGCCCCGAGCCCGATCCGGAAGAACTCTACACCGACATCCTGAAGGACGTAGCCTAATACACTGGGCGCGCGGCCGCGCTTCGGCGGCCGCCCCGGGAAGGAGACCCCATGCCGATTCAAGTGCTGATGCCGGCGCTGTCACCGACCATGACCGAGGGCAAGCTTTCTTCGTGGCTGAAGAAGGAGGGTGACGCGGTGGAATCGGGCGACGTTCTTGCCGAGATCGAGACCGACAAGGCCACCATGGAAGTGGAGGCGGTGGATGAAGGGATCCTCGGCAGGATATTGGTCGACGCCGGTACCGAAGGAGTCCCCGTCAACGCGCCTATCGCCGTTATCCTTGAGGACGGGGAGGACGCTTCGAATATCGAGGTTACACCAAGCATGGCGCCGCCGCCGGCAGACGACGGTTCCGGTGGCGGCGAACCAGATGCGCCGCCGGCGGCGGCGGCCGCCAATACCGCTCCGGCCGCCGCGCCGGAGGAACAAGCGGACGTCGGCGAAACCGTTCCCCTGACGGTTCGCGAGGCGCTGCGCGACGCCATGGCCGAGGAGATGCGCCGCGACGATACCGTGTTTCTGATGGGCGAGGAGGTGGCCCAGTACCAGGGCGCCTACAAGATCAGTCAGGGCATGCTGGAGGAGTTCGGCGACAAGCGGGTGATCGATACCCCGATTACCGAACACGGCTTCACGGGCCTTGGCGTCGGCGCCGCCTTTTACGGCCTTCGGCCCATCGTCGAGTTCATGACGTTCAATTTCGCCATGCAGGCCATCGACCAGATCATCAATTCGGCGGCCAAGACCCTCTATATGTCGGGCGGTCAAATGGGCTGTCCGATCGTCTTTCGCGGCCCCAATGGCGCCGCCTCCCGGGTCGGCGCGCAGCACTCCCAATGCTATGGCAGCTGGTATGCCCACTGCCCGGGGCTCAAGGTGGTGGCGCCATATACCGCGGCCGATCACAAGGGACTTCTGAAGTCGGCGATCCGCGATCCCAACCCGGTCATCGTTCTCGAGAACGAGATTCTCTACGGCAGGTCGTCGGATGTGCCCGCTTCCGACGACTACGTGGTGCCTATCGGCAGCGCCAAGATCGAACGGTCCGGCTCCGACGTGACGATCGTCGCCTTCTCCCTGATGGTGGAGGTGGCGTTGACGGCGGCGCAGACCCTGGCCGAGGAGGGGATCGAGGCTGAGGTGATCAACCTGCGCAGCCTGCGCCCCCTGGACACGGGGAAGATCGTCGACTCGGTGAGAAAGACCAACCGCATCGTTTCCGTGGAGGAAGGCTGGCCCTTCGCGGGCATCGGCGCCGAGATCGCCGCCCTGATCATGGAACACGCCTTCGACCATCTGGACGCGCCGGTTCATCGGGTGACCGGCGCTGACGTGCCCATGCCCTATGCGGCCAATCTAGAGCGCTTGACCATTCCCCAGCCCGATTGGGTTGTGGAGGCCGTCAAGTCCGTTTGCTACCGCTGATTCCGTCCATCGCCCTGTTATCGGGGGAGAGGAAACCGACCCATGCCCATCCAGGTGCTGATGCCCGCCCTGTCGCCCACCATGACCGAGGGCACCCTCTCCAAATGGCTGAAGAAGGAGGGTGAGGCGGTCGAGTCGGGCGACGTGCTCGCCGAGATCGAGACCGACAAGGCCACCATGGAGGTGGAGGTGATCGATGAGGGGGTTCTCGGAAAGATCCTGGTTCCGGAAGGCACCGAAGGCGTGTTGGTGAACGCGCCGATAGCGGTGATCCTGGAAGAGGGCGAGGACGCGAACGCTCTCGCCGGCTTCAAGCCCGCGGTGCCGACGGCCGCACCGGCCGCGGCCGAAGAGGCACCGGCGCCGAAGGAAGCGGCAAGTGCGCCGGTGCCGAAAGATGCGGGCGGTCCGCCCGTGGCGGCTGCCGCGCCGCAACCGGCGGTGGCACCGGCCGACGGAAAGCGTGTTTTCGCCAGTCCCCTGGCCCGCCGTATGGCCGAGCAGGCCGGTCTGGACCTGTCCGCCCTGGCGGGGAGCGGCCCCAACGGCCGCATCGTCAAAAGCGACATCGAGGCCGCCCTTGTGGCGGGGCCGCAACCGGCGGCCCCCACGGCAGCAAAGGCTGCACCGCCGGCCGCCCGACAGCCCGCGGCTCCGCTGCCGGAACCGGCCGGGCTCTTCCACGATGTGCCAAACAGCCAGATGCGCAAGATCGTCGCCCAGCGCCTGACGGAATCGAAGCAGACCATTCCTCACTTCTACTTGAGCGTCGACTGTCGCATCGACGATCTGTTGGCCCTGCGCAAGGACCTCAACGGCCGGTCGCCGGAAGGGGCCGGCGCCTACAAGGTATCGGTCAACGACTTCGTCATTCGGGCGACCGCCTTGGGACTGCGGCAAGTGCCCGACGCCAACGCCAGTTGGGGCGACGACGCGGTCCGGGTCTACGACACGGTGGACGTGTCGGTGGCCGTGGCGACGCCGGGCGGCTTGATCACGCCGATCATTCGTAACGCCGACCACAAGGGGCTGGCGACCATCTCGGCGGAGATGAAGGATCTGGCCACCCGGGCCCGGGACGGCAAACTCCGGCCTGAGGAATATCAGGGCGGTGGCTTCACCATCTCCAACCTGGGCATGTTCGGAATCAAGGACTTCTCCGCCATCATCAACCCGCCCCAGTCCTGCATCCTGGCCGTCGGCGCGGGCGAGCAGCGCCCGGTCGTCAAGGATGGGGCGCTGGCCATCGCGGTGGTGATGACCTGCACCCTGTCGGTGGATCACCGGTCCGTGGACGGCGCCCTGGGCGCCCAGTTCCTCACCGCCTTCAAGCGGCTGATCGAGGCACCGCTGACCATGCTTCTGTAGTTCCAGGGCGTCTTTAGGTTCCAGGGAGGGTCGCGTGGCCGAATCCAATTTCGATCTGATCGTCGTCGGAGCGGGTCCCGGCGGCTACGTGACCGCCATCCGCGCCGCCCAGTTGGGAATGAAGCCGGTGGCGGTCGAGCGGGAGCACCTGGGTGGCATCTGCCTCAACTGGGGCTGCATTCCGACCAAGGCCCTCCTTCGCACCTCGGAGCTGTTCCACGTCCTCAAGCACGCCGACGAGTACGGCCTCTCGGCCACGGGCGTCGCCTTCGATGCGGAAAAGGTGGTGAAACGGTCCCGCGCAGTGGCCGGGCGCCTGTCCGGGGGCGTCGGCCATTTGTTGAAAAAGAACAAGGTCACCGTCATCGACGGGCACGGCAGCCTGGCCGGCAAGGGCAAGGTGCACGTCTCCAAGGACGGCAAGGCGGTGGCCGACCTCACGGCCAAGCACATCGTCCTCGCCACCGGCGCCCGGGCGCGCAGCCTGCCGGGTCTGGAGCCCGACGGCGAGCTTGTGTGGACTTACAAGGAAGCCATGGTGCCCAAGGCCATCCCCAAATCCCTATTGGTGGTGGGCTCGGGGGCCATCGGCATCGAGTTTGCCAGCTTCTACGCCGACATGGGCGCCGAGGTGACGGTGGTGGAAGTCCTGCCCCGCGTCCTGCCGGTGGAGGACGAGGAAATCTCCGCGTTCGCAGAGAAAACCTTCAAGAAGCAGGGGATGACCATCCACACTGGCGCGATCGTGAAAAACCTCAATAAAGCGAACGGCAAGGTTACCGCCACCATCGAGAAAGATGGGAAAAGCGCCGACCTCACCGTTGAGCGGGTGATCCTCGCCGTCGGCATCGTCGGCAACACCGAGGACATTGGTCTCGAAGGCACCAAGGTCAAAGTGGACAGAACCCACGTGGTGGCCGACCAATGGTCGCGGACGGGAGAGCCCGGGGTCTACGCCATCGGCGATCTGACGGGCCCGCCCTGGCTCGCCCACAAGGCCAGCCACGAAGGCGTCATCTGCATCGAAAAGATCGCCGGGTCCAAGGACGTGCATCCCTTGAACACCTCCAACATCCCCGGCTGCACCTATTGCCGGCCCCAGGTGGCCAGTGTCGGGCTGACCGAGGCCGCGGCGGTGGAGAAGGGCCACGAAGTACGGGTAGGGCGCTTTCCCTTCATGGGCAACGGCAAGGCGATAGCCCTTGGCGAGCCCGAGGGCCTGATCAAGACCGTGTTCGACGCCAAGACGGGAGAGCTGCTGGGGGCCCACATGATCGGCGCCGAAGTGACCGAGCTCATCCAGGGCTACGGCATCGCCCGTACCCTGGAAACCACGGAGGCCGAACTGATGCACACGGTGTTCCCCCACCCGACCCTGTCGGAGATGATGCACGAGTCCGTCCTTGACGCCTACGGCCGGGCGATCCATTTCTGAGTTCATGTCCGACCTCCAGACCCTGCGCCACCCCGAAAAGGCCAAGCGGCCGGAAAATCCGCCGCTGCGCAAGCCGCCATGGATCAGGGTCAAGGCGCCCACCTCGAAGATCTATGGCGAGACCCGGCGGCTGATGCGCGCCCAGAAGCTGAACACGGTCTGCGAGGAAGCGGCCTGCCCCAACATCGGCGAATGCTGGTCGCGGCGCCACGTGACGGTGATGATCCTGGGCGACATCTGCACCCGGGCCTGCGCCTTCTGCAACGTGCGCACCGGCAAGCCGGGCGCAATCGATGCGGACGAACCCCGTCACGTGGCCGAGAGCGTCGCCCGCCTGGGCCTCAAGCACCTGGTGATCACGTCGGTCGACCGGGACGACCTGGACGACGGCGGCGCCAGTCAGTTCGTGCGCTGTATCGAGGCGGTTCGGGATATCTCTCCCGCGACCACAATCGAGGTCCTGACGCCCGACTTCCGGGGCAAGCCGGGGGCGCTGGAGACGGTGGTCGATGCCGCGCCCGACGTCCATAATCACAACCTGGAGACCGTCCCCCGGCTTTATCCCACCATCCGGCCAGGCGCCCGCTACTTCCATTCCCTGCGCCTGCTGGACGACGTCAAGCGTCGCGATCCGACCCGTTTCACCAAATCGGGGATCATGGTCGGCCTGGGCGAAAGCCGGGGCGAAGTGCTGCAGGTCATGGACGACCTGCGGTCGGCGGACGTGGACTTCCTCACCATCGGCCAGTATCTGGCGCCGACGCCCCGTCACGCGCCCATCGACCGCTTCGTCACCCCCGAGGAATTCGACGAATACAAGCGGATCGCCCTGGCCAAGGGCTTCCTGCTGGTCTCCGCCTCGCCCTTGACCCGGTCCTCCTACCACGCCGATTCCGATTTCGCCCGCCTTCGCGAAGCCCGCCAGGCCCGCTTGGCCGGCCAGTAGTCAGGGCCCATGCCCACCCACGCCGAAGAGCGGGTGATACCCCACGCGCCCGAACTGATGTTCGATCTCGTCGCCGATGTGGAGCGGTATCCTGAGTTCCTGCCCTGGTGTGTCGGCACCCGTATCAAAGAGCGACACGGCGACCAAATCGTCGCCGACATGGCGGTCGGCTACAAGGTATTCCGGGAGAAATTCACCTCCCGCGTCCACTTGAATCGGCCCTCGCGCATCGATGTGGAGTACTTCGATGGCCCGTTCAAGTATCTGAATAACCATTGGATTTTCGAACCCCACGGCAATGGCCAGTGCCGCATCGACTTTTTCGTCGATTTCGAGTTTCGCTCCCGTCTGATGCAGAAAATGATCGTCGTCGTGTTCAACGAAGCGGTGCGCCGCATGGTCTCGTCCTTCGAGACGAGGGCCCAGCAGCTTTACGGTTGAGAGTCGGCAAGGCGCATCAGAAGTGTGAAGGCGGCGGCAACGGAGGCCTCGCGAACCGCCGAACGGTCCCCGGGGAACACGTGGCTTTCGTGGAGGACCGTGCCGTCGCTGCGCGCGGCCGCCAGATGCACCAGCCCCACCGGCTTGTCCACGGTGGCGCCGCCGGGTCCGGCGACGCCGGTGATGGAGACCGACAGGTTGGCCCGCGCCTTCTCCAAGGCGCCGATTGCCATGGCGCGGGCGATGGGTTCGCTGACCGCGCCATGATCCTGGATATGCCGGTCCGGTATGCCCAGCAATTCGGTCTTGGCTTCGTTGGAATAGGTGACAAAGCCCCGTTCCACCACGTCCGAGGACCCCGCTACCGCCGTCAGGCAGGCGGCCACCAGGCCGCCGGTACAGGATTCGGCGGTAACCACCCGATGCCCCCCGGTTCGGCATCGATCCAGCACCGCGGCCGCCATGCCGATCAGATCCAAGTTCAGCGGTGTCGTCATGCTAGCCCGAATTATTCACGGCGCTGATTGAAAATGCTGGTGAGCGTAGATTAACCTGTTGAAATGCCGTATGATTTTGGTGTCAAGACAAGATCACATGGCAACAGAACAACCCACGGCTCACCATGAACGAGATTACCCCCTATCTCCCTGGTTTGTCGCCCGTTGGAGGCAAGCCGCTTTGCGCCCGCTTCGACGGCGGACGGCTGTCGTCGGACGGCGGGGTGTTGTTGTTGGGCGAGATCGACAGGCGGCTCGGCATCGCCGACGTGCTCGCTTCCTGCGTCACCGACGTGCGCGACCCGGCGAGCACGACCCACGCTTACGTAGACATGATCCGGGCGCGCCTGTTCGCTATTGCCTGCGGGTATGAGGATTGCGACGACCTCGACGTTCTGCGTTTCGATCCGGCGTTCAAGCTGGCCTGTGGCCGTTTGTCCGAGAGCGGCGACGACCTGATGAGCCAACCGACCCTGTCGCGCCTCGAGAACGCGCCGTCATGGCGCGCGCTCGGGCGCATGGGGCTGTCGATGATCGATCTGTTTTGCGCCAGCTTCAAGCGCGTTCCGGCGCGCATCGTTCTCGATATCGACGACACCGACGACGCCGTTCACGGCGGCCAGCAGCTGGCGCTGTTCAACGCCCATTACGACGACTATTGCTTCCAACCCATCCATATCTTCGAGGCGGCCACCGGCAAGCCGGTGATGTCACTGCTGCGTCCCGGCAAGCGGCCCTCCGGCGACGAGGCGGCGCGGATCCTGAGACACGTCATCGGCCGCATCCGCCGCAACTGGCCACGGGTCGAGATCACCGTGCGGGGCGATGGCCACTACGCCACGCCGGAGGCCATGGAATTCCTCGAACGTCAGGGCTGCGGCTACATCTTCGGGCTTTCCGGCAACGCCCGGCTGAACAGGATCGGCCAGCCGTGGTGCGAGGACGCCGCCGTGCGCCGGGCGGGGCAGGGAAAGGATAAGGTGCGCCGCTTCTTCCACACCGGCTACCAGGCCAAAAGCTGGTCACGGCAACGCTCGGTCATCGCCCGCGTGGAAGCTACCGCCAAGGGCTGTGACGTCCGCTTCGTCGTCACCAACCTGAGCGGCCGCGCCAAGGCGCTCTACGAGAAGGTCTACTGCGCCCGCGGGCGGATGGAAAACATGATCAAGGACCACAAGCTCTACACCAAGTCCGACCGCACGTCGTGCCACCGTTGGGAGGCCAACCAGTTCCGCCTCTTCCTGCATACCGGCGCCTACTGGCTGCTGCATCAGCTTCGCCAAGCGGCGCCTCGGAAATCGCTGTGGCGAACGGCCACCTTCGAAACCCTGCGCCGGGCGTTTCTCAAAATCGCCGTCCGCGTCGAGGAGCTCAAGTCGCGCCTCAGGATCGCCCTGCCTTCGGCCTATCCCTATCAGCCGGCCATGATCGCCATCGCCGGGCGCATCACCGCCCAAGGGCCCTGAACCAAGCGGCAGGTGCCGCCGGACGAGCCCCGAACAACAACCTCCAACCTCTCCGACAATCCGTCTCAAAAATCGCCGTCAACCCGGTCGCTACCGCTCGTCCCGCTGAAATCCGATGGCCGTCATGAATAATTGGGGCTAGTGTTGCGATTCTAACATTTGGTTCCTGAGCCCGGGGGTGAAGGTCGCAGTTTGCGTAGATTTAATGGGAACGAAATGTCTCGATCGGAACACTAGTGGACTAAGTCAGACAGTTCCAACCACGAGAACGCGAGGCCGGCCAGGGCGACGTAGCCACCCGCGAGCATGTCATCCAGCATGACACCCAGGCCCCCGGGCACCGACCGATTGGCCCATGAGACCGGCCAGGGCTTCAGGATATCGGCAAGCCGAAACAATGCAAAACCGGCAACGAACGCGATCGGGTCCAGGGGCAGGGGAACCAGGGCCAGCCACTGGCCCGCCACCTCGTCGATGACGATGAAGCCGGGGTCCTTGGCGCCGGTTCGCCGTACGGTGGTCGCGCTCGCCCACCAGCCGACAATGAAGACAACGGCGGTCGACGCGAGCAGGCCCCAGGGGCCGCTCGCCGCGAGAAGAAGCCAAGCCGGGGGAAGGGCGACGAGGGAACCCCAGGTCCCCGGGGCGCGTGGCAGGTAGCCCACGCCCAGGACCGTGGCGATCCAATGCGCCGGACCGTGGCGGGCCTTCGGCGTCCCTGAAGCTTGATCGGTCATGGGTTCCCATCGCCGCGATCGTCTCGAATGGGTAAGTCTCGTCGACTCCGTGCTTGCGTGGCAACGGCTGAAACGATACCGTTTTGGCCATCTCCGGGCATTCGTTCAAGGGGGGCGTGTCGACGCGCGAGCGACTCGGAGGGCGGTCGAGCCTGACTAAGGCTGCGGCGGGGTTTACGGGCACATGTCCAACAGGGGGGCGACATGACGGATCGGGAGACGGGCGGCGAGGAGCGTTCCGGGATTGTGGGACTCGTCCAGCGGGTCTTCGCCGATCGTCAGATCCTGATTCGGACCCGTGACCGGGTCTTCTACCTTCCCGTCTCGCGCGCTCTGCAGATCGGCCTGTGCGTGGCCCTCATCGCCGCTACCGGTTGGACGGGCTTCGCTTCCGTACGCCTCTATCACAACGACGACGTGGTGAGCGACCTCCAGCAGCGCATGGCGGACGATCATCTGGCCTATCGGAGTCTGCTTGCCGAGGTGGCGGACTTTCAACGCAAGTTCAACCACATCGCCGACGAACTGGATCAGAATCACGACCTGATGCTCAGTCTGGTCGATCAGAACGCCTCTCTGCAGCAAAGCGTTCTGGCCTTGCGTGGACAGTTGCAGACGTCCGAGAAGGAACTGGACCAGGAAGCCGCCGTGCGTCAGACCGTCGAGGCTGACCTGGTCCGTATCGAATCGGACCTGCGGGAACTGACGGAGCGGAACGGCCGGCTTCAGCGCCGACTGGCGCGGGTCCAGGATGACGTGCGCACGGTTATGGCCGAGCGGGATCGTGCCCAGGCCCGGGGCAGCCAATTGGCCCAAAACGTCGAAGACCTTGAGCAGACGATCGACGGATTACAGATTTCCCGGCGGGACGCGGTTCAGCGTCTGGCCGATCAGACACTGTCTTACATGGAATCCATCGAGTCGGTGGACAAGGACCTGAGAGAAGCGATCCAGGCCCGCAATGACGCCGAACTGGAAAGCACCCGCAACGCCCAGAGCATCGAGGTGCTGGAGGGTCAAGTGGCTCGCCTGCAGGGACTGATCGTGGATACGGAGGAACAGCTCAAGACCCGCACCGTCGCCTACAAGGAGGACATCGAGTCGGCCCGAGGGGATCTTCGCGTGGCCCATGGGGAGCGGAACGAGGCAACGGTGGCGGCCTCGCGGCTCGAAGGCAAGGTCCGGGAGTTGGATGAACAGCTCAACGACTTGAAGAGCTCCCGCAAACTGGCCGAGCGCGCGCTCACCGATCAGACCGTGGCCTACGAGGTGGACATCCATGGCCTTCGCGCCGGTCTGACCAGCGCGATGGTGGAGCGGGACTTGGCGCTCTCGACCTCGAATCAGCTCACGGATCGGGTCAAGTCCATGGAAGCCCGTCTCGACGACCTTCATGGGAACAAGCTGACGGCGGAGCTTCGCTTGTCCGAACGGACGGCGGCCTACAAGAGTGAGCTTCAGAACGCGCGACGGGACCTCCGGGCGACCCTCGAGGAACGTAACCGTGCCATGGTGGAAAGCAGCCACCGCGATCGCCGCATCGTGGAACTGGACAAGCGGCTGGCGGAACTGAGGACCAGCAAGGAGCTGGACAACAAGCAGTTCCGCGACCAGACCGTGGCCTATCAGGAGGATATCGAGACCCTGAAGTCCCGCCTTGTGAAGACCGAGGGCGAAAGGGACGTGGCCATCGGGACGCGGGACTCCCTGGGAAGCCAGGTCAAGACCCTGGAGACCCGGCTGGCCGGTGTGCAGGAGGCACAGGAAGACGCCGTCCACCGTCTCACCGAGCGGGCCGTGGCCTCCATCGACGATCTGCAGCGGGTGGTCAAACTGACCGGACTGGAGTTGACGCCTCTCCTGGCCTTGGAAGATGCGCGCTACGGCAGTCAGGGTGGGCCCTTCGTCAGTGTGAAGCCCGACGGAATGCCGGCCGATCGCCTTCTTGCCAGCTTGACGGTCCTCGACCAGCACCTGGAGCACTGGGACGCCCTGCAGTCCGTCATCCGGCGCCTGCCCATGACGCCGCCGTTGGAGAACTTCCAGACCACCAGCCGCTACGGTAAGCGCCGCGATCCGATCAATCGGCGCTGGGCCATGCATTACGGCCTCGATTTGGGGGCGGTCTTCAAGTCCCCGGTGCATGCGACCGCGGGTGGCATCGTGACCCATGCCAGCTGGAAAGGACGCTACGGACGGATGGTGGAAATCGATCACGGCGCCGGTCTCAAGACCCGCTATGGTCACCTTCATAGAATTTCCGTGAAGAAGGGCGACCGGGTGTCGTATCATGAGAAGGTTGGCCTCCTGGGCAGCTCGGGCCGCAGTACCGGCGCGCATCTCCACTACGAGGTGGTGTTCCAGGACAAGTCCATGGATCCCATGAAGTTTATCAAGGCGGGCCGTTATGTTCTCCAAGACAACCAAAGCAGTCGATAGCAAGCAGACCACCGGATCGGGCTCCCGCTCGTCCGCGCCTTCCATTATCAGCGCCGACCTCAAGGTCGTCGGCGACCTTCACAGCGACGGCGAGATCCACATCGAGGGGTCCGTCGAAGGCGACATTCGAACGTCCAACCTGCTGGTTGGCGAACATGCCAGCGTCTCGGGCGAGGTGGTCGCGGAAGTCGTGCGGGTTCACGGCGCGGTCACCGGGCGGATCAAGTCCAAGTCCGTTCACCTGTCGAAGACGGCGCGCATGAGCGGTGACATCCTGCACGAGGAGTTGGCGATCGAAAAAGGGGCCTTCATGGAGGGCCACTGCAAACGCCTGGATACGTCCAACAAGGGCAGCGAGGCGCCAAAGACACTCGTCCCCAAGGACGAAGGCAGGTCCAGGTCCGGCCCGCCCGCGAATGTGCCCGCCGCCGGGTCATCCGCTTCGAACGGCAAGGGCGCGACGGAAAAGGTCGCCGCGGCGGAATAGTTCAGGCTTTCTTTCCCTCGGTGAATCGGGGGAACGTTACGCTGGCCCTGTCGGCGCGTTCGCGCGGTCCACATCATCGAATAGCCGGTCGATGGCTTCCAGGGCGGCCGGTTCCATGAGGCTGGGCGCGTGGCCGACGGCCTCGATCGTCACCGCGACCAGATGGGGAACGACTTCCAACATCCGTTCCAACGTGGCGACGGATAGAATATCCGAACGTTCGCCCCGCACCG
Source organism: Rhodospirillales bacterium (assembly GCA_965247705.1). Lineage (GTDB taxonomy): Bacteria > Pseudomonadota > Alphaproteobacteria > Rhodospirillales > CAMCUA01 > CBDFHV01. The sequence continues at coordinate 82,151 of CBDFHV010000006.1, forward strand.
CGACCACCGGTCGCTCCCCCAGGGCGCGAAAGACGGGCCACAGATCGGGCGCGTTGCCCGTGCCCTCGTCGAATGGCTTCATGATCCGCGGATCCCAATCGCACGTGAGGCGATCTCCGTCCTCGCGGAAGGTGCGCCGCGCCATGTCCAGCCATTCCGCGTCGGTTTCCGCCGGCCAATCGGGAAGCAGATGGCGTAGCTGGCGGGCCGCGTCGTTCCAGTCCGTTGGCGATGCCAGGCGCCGCACATAGCTCACAATTCTTTCCAGTCCGGCGGTATCCACCACCGGGCCGACGTCGTTCAACACGGCGCCCGCGAGAACCGTCGGCATGGCCGCGGTCATCCCCATGGCGAGCAGGCCGCCCAGGGACGTACCGATCACCGCCACCCGGTGGACATTGCAGGCCACCAACAAGTGGCGAACGTCATCGAGATAGGTGCGCGGCTGGTAGTTCCGCCATTGGGGATCGTATTGAGAGCGTCCCCGTCCCCGGTAGTCCGGACACAGCACCCGGCGCCGGGCCGCAAGGCGTCCGGCAAGCTGGTGGAAATCCTTGGCGTTTCGGGTCAAACCTCCCAGGCAAAGCGCCGTCGTTCCGCCTGCCGCGGCGTCGCCATAGTCGCGGAAGCAAAGCCGAAGGCCGTCCTGGGAGGTGTAGTAGCGCTCGCGATAGTGCCCGGCGCTCACCCCGGGGGCCTACCGACCAGCAACCCTGGCAGGCCGGCAAGACCCTGGATTTCCCGAGCCGGCGTGCCGGGCAAGCGCTCTGGCCGCTGACCGTAACGGTTGACCCAAACCACCCGCAGTCCGAAGGCGGCGGCGCCGTATACGTCGAAGCCGTTCGACGTCAGGAAACAGATGCGCGTCGCTTCGACGCCAAGAGTGTCCACCGCACGCTGGTAGACCGACGGGTGAGGTTTGTAGATGCCGATGTCGTCGACCGAGATCACCGCCTCCAGCAGCGGTCCCAGGTCCGCATTCTCCACTGCCGCGCCCAGCATTCGCGGCGACCCGTTGGACAGGATCGCCAACCTCAGTCCGGCGTCGCGAAGCCGCTCCAGAACCTGTTTCGCCTCGGGGAACGGCGCCAGCCGCAGATAAAGGTCCATCAGCTTGTGACGCAGATCCGCGTCGTCGATCTCCAGGCTTTCAAGGGCATAGTCCAAGGCGTCGCCGGTTACCCTCCAGAAATCCTCATAGGTGCCCATGAGCGAACGGAGCCAGGTGTATTCAATCTGTTTGGATCGCCACAGCACGTTCAAGGCCTCCGCCTTGTCGCCGAGAAGGTCCTGGCAGGACTTCACCGCCGAGGCCACGTCGAAGAGGGTCCCATAGGCATCGAATACGCAAGCTTCGATGCCTTCAAGAGACTGGGGCTTGGTGTCCTGGGGCTTGGTGTCCTGGGGCTTGGTGTCCTGCGGCTTGGTGTCCTGCGGCTTAGTGTTCATGGCGAACCGATCGGGCTCAGCGCTGAAGATCGGATTCGAGGGACTCGGCGATTTCGGTGCGGTTCAGGCGGCTGCGATAGACCTGAACGCTCTCCATGACCCTCTGCACGTAGTTGCGAGTCTCGGCGAACGGAATAGCCTCGATCCAGTCGATGACGTCCACTTCCCCGTCGCGGGGATCGCCGAGGTCCCGTGACCATCGTCGCGCCCGGGCCGGCCCCGCGTTGTAGGCCGCCAGGGCCAGCACGTAGGAACCGCCGAACTGCCGTAGCAGTCCGGCCAAATAGGCTTGACCAAGGCGCATGTTGTAGATCGGATCGCTGGTGAGACGGTGCTTCGAATAGCGAAGCTTCAACTGCCGGGCGACGGCACGCGCCGTGCTGGGCATCAACTGCATGAGCCCGCGAGCGCCGGAACCGCTGATGGCCTGTTGCTTGAACTCACTTTCCTGGCGAATGACCGACAGGACCAGCGGCGGGTCCACTTCCGGTTCCTCCGAACGCTTGTACACCCGTGGGGGCGCCAACAGCGGATGGCTCGCCTCCACGTCCACATGACCGTCGCGCGCGCTTCTCTTGGCCAGGCGTATCGCCAGATGTGGGCGGCCAATTTGGCGCGCCAACCGACCCGCGAGTCGGCGCCAGGCCGGCGATTCCTCCACTCCATTCAAGGCGAGGGCGAAATCCTGCGCGATGTCTTCGTTGTCCGCGGCCGCCACAAGGCGGACCACATAGGTCAGGTCGTGGTTGGCGAAGCGTTGCCCGGTTTTCGGATCGATCAGCGCTGGCTCTGGTAGGGTGGCCGCCGGGCCAGGGCCGCTTCGGCTCTGGGCCAACTGCCCGTAATAGGTGGTGGGAAACGCGACCGCCTTGGCGTACCAATGACGGGCCATGGGTTTCTTGCCCAAAGCCTCGGCCGCCCGTCCCGACCAGTAGGCGGCGCGGGCGAGACTGATTGGATAGGTGACCCGCGCATGGAGCGCGGTGAAGTGCTTGAGGGCGGCCTGGTAGTCCTTGAGGAAGCGAAGCGCGATCCAACCGGCCAGCCACTCCGCCTCGGCAAAGTCGGCGCCCTCCCGCAGCCCATGATCCCGGGCCAGTGCATAGGACCGGCTCACATGGCCCTCGCGCAGCAGCTTTCGCACCAGAATGGCCTTGTCCCGCCACCAGATATCGGGGCGAACAAGGTCCGCCGGCGGCGGTTCCAGAAGCTCCAAGGCCGATTCCGTGCGTCCCATGCGGCGGCGCCATCGCAGGCGTTCGTAGATCAGTCCCGGATGGTCGCGAAGCCGGGCGGGCACCTTGGCGATGGCCGTATCGACGTTGCCTGCCCGCACGCGCAGAAGCAATCGGGCCTCGCCCAGCAGGCGCTCGTCACCCTTGATACGCCACAGCATGCGCCGCGCCGGCGATATGCGTCCCTCCCACAGAAGGCGGTCGAGCCGCGCCACGTGGTCGTCCCGGGTGAGGGACTTGCGGTGTTTGGCATAGAAACGTTTTTCGTCGGCGGCGGTGAAATCGCCGTCCACCCACAGGCGGCGAAGGGCGGTAATCGCCTCGGCCGTTCTTCCCTCCGCAAGACGCGCTTGAACATGGAGAATTCTGCCGTTGGCTGTCGTCGGCGGATGGTCGCGGAACCAGGCGCGAACCGCTTCCCGCGGAATTCCATGGGCCAGCGCGGCCTCGGCCCGGGATTGCAGGAGGGATTGCTTCGGCCAGTCGGGGCGGCGATCCATGAATCCGGAGAGCTCGTCGAACTTGGGTTGGCGCGGGGACCGCGTGAGGCGCAGCAATAGAACAAGATCGCGGATCCGCTCATCGCCGCTCCGATTGGCGATCCGCCTGGCCAATGTCCATTTGCCCGCACGAACCGCCTGGAGCGCGGCGGTGACCGCGCTGACATGAGCCTTGGGCAGCGAGGCGTCTTGGTCCTGCGCCGCCGGCAGGGCAACGGGCATGACCAGCGCCGCAACAACAACCACTATTCCCAGTCGGCGTCGCACGCCCGTCCTCCTCGACCGTCGGGTCGCGTTCACGGTGTCCAGAATAGCAGATTAACAGATCCTGCGCGCATCGCTCCGTCGGTCCTCATGGCCCCCATCGATGTCAGCGACCGCTTGCCGTTTCACGTCGTCAACGGGTATGGTTCCGGGAACGTTTCACCGCAAGCGGGAGACAGGGCATGTTCCAGGGATCCATTCCGGCGTTAATCACGCCCATGCGCGACGGCGCGGTCGACGAGGCGGCCTACCGCTCCTTGATCGACTGGTTGATCACCGAAGGCTCCGATGCCGTCATCCCCTGCGGTACCACGGGCGAATCTGCGACCCTGACCGAAGAGGAACACGAGCGCGTCGTGCAAGCATGTGTCGAGGTCACGGCAGGACGTGTGCCCGTGCTGGCGGGGGCCGGGTCCAGTTCCACGGCGGTGTGCATCAGGCATGCCCGCCATGCCAAGGCGGCGGGCGCCGACGGCGTCATGGTCGTCACGCCTCCCTACAACAAGCCGAGCCAGGAAGGCGCGTATCAGCACTTCAAGGCCGTGCATGACGCCGTAGACCTGCCCATCATCATTTACAACATTCCTGCCCGTAGCGTGGTCGACATCTCCGTCGAGACCATGGCGCGGTTGTCGGATCTGCCACGCATCATCGGCGTCAAGGATGCCACGGGCGACCTGACCCGGCCCCTGAAGACGCGCATGGCGAGCGGCCCGGAATTCTGCCAACTGTCGGGAGAGGACGCCACCGCCCTGCCGTTCAACATGGCCGGTGGAGTCGGCTGCATCTCGGTGACGGCCAACGTGGCGCCACGACTGGTGTCCGACATGCAGCGGGCCTGGCGGGAGGGCAGGGTGGCGGAAGCCCAGGAGCTTCAGTACCGGCTGATGCCCCTGCACGAGTCCATGTTCTCCGATGCCAACCCGGGCCCCGCGAAATACGCGCTCAGCCTGCTCGGAAAGTGCTCGGCGGAGATGAGGCAACCCATGTGGCCCATCCCCGACGCTGCCAAGGCCAGAGTCCGTGCCGCGCTCGATTCGCTCGGACTGATCATGGACCGGGCCGCGGAGTAACCGCTCCACGATCTCGTCACCCGAAAATGGCCGGCACCAAGGATCCAAGCGGTACCGTAATCGCCCGCAACCGGCGGGCTCGCCGGGACTACATGGTCGAGGAGGTGCTGGAGGCGGGGATCGTGCTGACGGGCACCGAGGTCAAGTCCTTACGCCTGGGGCGAGCCAGCATCAACGAGGCCTACGCGACGCCCCAGGGCGCCGAGATCGTACTCATCAACGCCCATGTCCCCGACTATGCGCCGGCGGGCCGATTCAACCATGAGCCGAGGCGTATCCGGAAACTTCTGCTACACAAACGCGAGGTGCGCCGCTTGATGGGCGCGGTGCAGCGCGACGGCATGACTCTCGTGCCCCTGTCCCTCTATTTCAACGACAGGGGACTGGCCAAGGTCGAGATCGCCCTCGCCAAGGGACGGCGCGACGTGGACAAGCGCCATCTGGTCCGCGACCGGGATTGGCAGCGTCAGAAAGCCCGATTGCTGAGGGCGCGGGGATGATTTGATCGGGATTGCCATGAAATGCTGGCCAAGCGGCCTTGGAATCGGTATTATGACGCCGAGACGACAACCGCTCTGAGAGGGAGGTTGATATCATGGCTATCGATCCAGTACGTGCTGGCGCGTTCATTCCCAACAAGGCTGGTGAGCCCGAAGGCCTTGCGGAACCCGCGAAAACGCGTGTCAAGGAAAGCACTGACGCGCCGGCGGTCGATACCGCCACCGATCAAGCCCAGGCGGATCTGGGCTCGGGTTCCGGCGGAGTCGACGTCAAGGCCTGACGGCGGGTTCTCGCCGCGACCGTTGAGCGGTCGCGATCGGATATCTCGAACCGATATTTCTTTATGTCCGTGCCGTGGCACGGCACGCCACGCTCTTGCGTTGAGGTCGTTCCTTGGATCCACAAGGTGTGACGAAGCCCTTGCTGCATCTGGAATTCGGCGGTCATGTCGACCATCCCCAGGGCGTCGATTTCACCGATGTCTCCGACCTGGACACGTCGGCATTTTTCCGAGCTACAGATTGGCGCTGGAGGCTTGGCGGGCCGCCAGTCAGTCACACGTGGACGAATCCGATATGAAATACGTCATCGTCCATCTGCACCGGTTTCTCGACCCCGATACCGAGGACTGATACCGATTTCGGGGACGCAATCAGTCCAGGTAGGGCCGAATCGTTTCGAACACCTTGTCAAACATTTCCACGGTCAGACGACGCGTGTTCGTATTGTAGCGCGAGCAGTGATAGCTGTCGGCGAGCGTGACCCCGTCCGCCAGCTGATGAATTGCGCCGTGTCCGAAGGGCAGCGCGCTCTTTTTAAGCCCCAGCGCGGCGAGCACCGAACCGTGGGCCAGCGTGCCCAGTGCCAGGATTACTCTGAGCTGCGTTAGAGCCTGGATCTCGGCCGCCAGGAAGGTGCGGCAGGTGGCCGTCTCGGCGCCGGTGGGCTTGTTGGCGGGCGGAACACAGCGAACGGCGTTGGTAATCCTGCAGCCGTCGAGCGTCAGACCATCGTCGGCCCGTGCCTGATACCGGCCGCGTGTGAGGCCGTGACGGTCCAGGGTGGGATAGAGCAGGTCCCCCGCGTAATCGCCCGTGAAGGGTCGTCCGGTGCGGTTGGCGCCCTTCAATCCAGGCGCTAGGCCGACGATCAGCAGGCGACCATCCAGGCCACCGAAGGACGGCACGGGCCCATTGTGCCACGACGGCCATGCGGCGCTATTCTCAGTACGAAAAGCCGCCAAGCGCGGGCACAGCGCACAGTTCGGTTTCGGCGATGACAGGGACGACAGGTCCAACGGGGCAGCAATCAGACAGCGATCAGGCGCGCTTCAGGCGAGTTCGAAGTCGGCCTGCGAATCCGGCGAGTCCAGATCGTCGCCGTCGTCGTCCATCGTATCCTGTACGGGCATCCGTCGCGGTGCGCGCGCGATCTGGCTCTGAAGGTCCTGAAGTTCGATGAACACGTCGGCTTGGCGACGCAACTCATCGGCGATCATCGGCGGCTGGGAGCGAATCGTGCTGACGACGCTTACGCGGACGCCCTTCCGCTGCACTGCTTCGACGACGCGGCGAAAGTCCCCGTCGCCGGAAAACAGGACGATATGATCCAAGCGCTCCGCCATTTCCACAACGTCAATGGCCAGCTCGATGTCCATGTTTCCCTTGATTTTTCGGCGACCGGCGGCGTCGGTGAACTCCTTGGTCGGCTTGGTCACCATGGTGTAGCCGTTGTAGTCCAGCCAATCGACCAGGGGCCGGATAGGGGAGTATTCCTGATCCTCGATGAGGGCCGTATAGTAGAAAGCGCGAATCATCCGCGCTTTTGACGAGAACAATACCAACAACTTCTTATAGTCGATATCGAACCCAAGGGCCCGCGCCGCGGCGTACAGATTCGCTCCGTCGATAAACAAGCTTATGCGTTCACCGGTGTAGAAATTCATTTCAAATGTCCTCGACACTATATTTTCGGTAATGCGCCCCGATTGACGGGCACTTTCGATTCCAAAACGTAGGCTTCAAGTCCTACCGCCGCAAGGCAAAAGGCGCACAAGGACACGGTGGGCCATGACCGGTGAAACGATTCTGGTGGCCTTGGGCGCCAACCTTCCCAGTCCCCGCAATGGCGCCCCGCGCCAGACCTGCGAGGCGGCCATCGCGGAGATGGAGCGGCGGGCTATCGCCGTGGCCGCTCGATCCCGCTGGTACCTCAGCGCGCCGGTGCCGCCCAGCGGTCAACCGCCCTACGTCAATGGGGTGGTTCGGGTGGGCACCACGCTGGCGCCCCTGGCGCTCATGACGGTGCTCCTCGAGATCGAGCGCGAATTCGGCCGGGTGCGGGGCCTACTCAATGCACCTCGCATTCTCGATTTGGACCTTCTTGCCTATGGGGACCGGGTTCTGGACGGCGAGCAAGACGGCCTGGTGCTGCCACACCCCCGGCTGCATCAGCGGGCCTTCGTCCTCAGGCCACTGTACGACGTTTGCGCCACCTGGCGGCATCCCCTGTCGGGCCGGTCCGTCACAGGGTTGCTGCGGGACCTTCCCGGACCTCAGGAAATTTCCGTGCTGCCGCCTTGAATCGCCTGCACCGGGCGAATCGAATCCGGCTTTGTCTTGCGCTCGCCCTACCGCACAATATATTGAACACCAAAGCCAATCCGCCGCATGAGGAGAAACGTTTATGGCCCGCGTGACAGTGGAAGACTGCGTACTCCGGGTTCCCAATCGCTTCGATCTGGTCATGCTCGCCTCTCAGCGGGCGCGGGACGTCTCCGCGGGCGCCGCCTTGACCATCGATCGGGACAACGACCGCAACCCGGTGATCGCGCTGCGCGAGATCGCCGAGGCGACCGTTCCCGTCGACGATCTGCTGGAAAACCTGATCAAGGGGCTTCAGCGTCACGTGGAGGTGGAAGATCCTGAAGAGGACGAGATGGACCTTCTGGCCATTCAGCGAGACTTGGAGCGGGACTTGAGCGAAGCGGCCGAAGTATCTGCTTCGGAAACAGAATCCGCAGAATCCGCAGAAACTAAAGACACCGGGGAAGACGTCACGGACGAGGTAAGCGCCACGGAGGCCGTGGCCCGGGAATTCCGCGAAGGTATGCAGGAGGACGGCTGAGGCTCGCCGCAAACGAGTTTCGGAAACCGCGCGGGCACGCTTGAGCGAATTCTCCGCGACCCGTTTACCGGGAGCCGGCCGCCGCGGGCGGTGAAGGCAGGGCCGGCATGATTCGCCAGTACGAGCTTGTGGAACTGGTTCGCGAATATGACCCGCGTGCCGATGAGGACGCGCTGAACCGGGCCTACGTCTTTGCCATGAAAGTCCATGGCACCCAGACCCGGGCTTCGGGCGACCTATATTTTTCCCACCCCCTCGAGGTCGCGGGCATCCTCGCCGGCTATAAACTCGACAGCGCCTCGATCGTGACCGCGCTACTGCACGATACCATCGAGGACACGCGGGCCACCCTCACCGACATCCGCAAGCTGTTCGGCACGGAGATCGCCCGTCTGGTGGACGGGGTCACCAAGCTGAACCGTCTGGAACTTCATTCCGAGCAGGCCAAGCAGGCGGAAAATTTTCGCAAGCTTGTCGTCGCCATGTCCGAGGACATCCGCGTTCTGCTGGTGAAGTTGGCCGACCGCCTCCACAACATGCGGACGCTCGGCCATATCCCGGATCCCGACAAGCGGCGGCGCATTGCCCTTGAAACCATGGAAATCTACGCCCCCCTGGCCGAACGAATCGGCATGGAGCAGATGAAGAACGAGCTGGAGGACCTGGCCTTCGCCGAACTTCATTCGGATGCCCGGGAGTCGATCCGCACCAGGCTGCGTCATCTGCGCGAAGAGGGCAGCGACATGGTCCAGGGTATCTGTCAGGAACTGGAAAGCACCCTGGCCAAGGACTACCTGCGGGCCCAGGTCAGCGGCCGGGAGAAGTCGCCCTATTCCGTCTGGCGCAAGATGCAACGCAAAAGCGTTGGCTTCGAACAATTGGCCGACATCATGGCCATTCGGGTCGTGGTCGGGACCGTTGAGGATTGCTATCGCGCCCTCGGTCTGCTTCACGGCGCCTATCCCGTCGTTCCCGATCGTTTCAAGGACTACATCAGCACCCCGAAGCCCAATGGATACCGGTCGCTCCATACCTGTGTCATCGGACCCGAGAAGCATCGCATCGAGGTCCAGATCCGCACCCGGGAGTTCCACGAGGTGGCGGAACACGGGGTCGCCGCCCACTGGCTGTTCAAGCAGGGGGCGGAAAAGACCCACGGCCCCGAGTACCGATGGCTGCGGGAACTGCTGGATATTCTCGAGCACGCGTCCGGCCCCGAGGAGTTCCTCGAACATACCAAGCTCGAGATGTACCAGGATCAGGTGTTCTGCTTTTCGCCGCGGGGGGATCTGATCGCCCTTCCGGCGGGGGCAACTCCCGTGGACTTCGCCTACGCGGTCCATTCGGAAGTGGGCGACACCTGTGTCGGGTCCAAGGTCAACGGCCGCCTGGTGCCGCTGCGCACGCGCCTCAACAACGGCGACCAGGTGGAGATCCTCAACTCCAAGGCTCAAACCCCGTCGCCCATCTGGGAGCGCTTCGTGGTCACCGGAAAGGCGCGCGCCCGCATCCGCCGGTTTGTCCGCGCCAAGCAGCGCGAACAGTACGTGGAACTGGGCCGGTCGATCATGCAGCGCGCCTTCGGGGATGCGGGCAAGAAAATGACCAAGAAGGACCACAAGGGCGTCCTTGCCGTCTTCAAGGTCGAACTGATCGACGACCTGATGGCACGGGTCGGCGAAGGCCACGTCTCCGGTCGTCATGTGGTGGAGGCCGCCTATCCGGACACCAAGGTCTCCGCCGACGATCCGAAGGTGGTGCCCATCGAGCGGGCGCGCCGCGCCCATGCTTCGGCAACGACCGTCCCCGCGGTTCCCATCAAGGGTCTGATCCCCGGCATGGCGGTGCACTACGCCAGCTGCTGCCATCCGTTGCCTGGCGACCGCATAGTCGGCATCGTGATCACCGGTCGGGGCGTGACCATCCACACCATCGATTGCGATCAGTTGGAAGCCTTCAACGATCAGCCGGAACGGTGGCTGGACGTGGCTTGGGAGCAGGGCAACGGCGCCGATCAGGAAGGCCATACGGGCCGTGTCGCCGTAACGGTCGTCAACGAGCCCGGAAGCCTGGGCAACCTGTCCATGGTCATCGCTCAAAACCAGGGCAATATCAGCAACCTGCGGATCGTCGGCCGGGACCTCGAATTCTTCGACATGATCATCGATATCGAGGTGCGCGACGTCAAACACCTGTCCGACATCATCGCGGCCTTGCGGGCCACGTCGGTGATCAACACGGTCGATCGCGCGCGGGGCTGAGAGCGGCGATATCTCCGATTGCGAAATCCGATATCGTCCGCCTGGACTTCGTCGGTCCGTTGACCGATGTTTGGCAGTCTGCCGACGCCCGTTGTCGCCTGGGTGGTGTTTTTTCTATAGTTGGAAGCTGCGGTTCGCGCCGATCGACGGCGCCGGTCCTATCGACGCGGCCGTCGGTCGCTGGTAACAGGGGAGACCCAAGGATGACGCGCTACTTGCGTTTGGGCGTCAACATCGATCACGTGGCCACCATCCGCAACGCCCGTGGCGGGGCCAATCCGGATCCCGTGCGGGCAGCGCGGCTGGCGGCCAAGGCCGGGGCCGACGGCATCACCGCACACTTGCGAGAGGATCGACGCCACATCTCCGACGACGACATCCTACGCCTGGCCCGCGAGATCGAGCTTCCCCTCAATCTCGAAATGGCGGCGACGGACGAAATGCTGGAGATCGCCCTGCGCCATCGCCCCCACGCCGCCTGTATCGTCCCCGAGCGACGGGAGGAGCAGACCACCGAGGGCGGCCTCGACGCCGTCGGAGGCCACAACCATCTAGCCCGCTTCGTGCGCGATCTGACCGAGGCCGGCATTCGCGTGTCCCTGTTCATCGAGCCCGACCGGGCGCAGCTGGACGCCGCCGTTAGCCTGGGCGCGCCGGTCGTGGAATTGCACGTCGGCGCCTACTGCGAAGCGGAGGGCGCGGAGCGGGATCGCCTGTTCGAGAAAATCGTCGCCGCCGCCGCCCACGCCGAGGCGGTGGGCCTGGAGTGCCACGCGGGCCATGGCTTGACCTTCGAGACCGTGTCGCCGGTGGCCGCCATTCCGACCATCGTCGAGCTCAACATCGGCCATTTCCTGGTCGGCGAGGCCATCTTCAGCGGCCTGGAAAGCGCGATCACGCGGATGCGTTCCCTGATGAACAAGGCCCGGGCGGAATCCGGCGGACAGCGGTCCGCGTGAACGGGAACGGCGCCCTCCCCGGTCATGATCCTTGGCATCGGCACCGATTTGATGGACGTGCGCCGTCTGGAGCGCACGCTGGAGCGCTTTGGCGACCGCTTCGTGTCGCGAATCTACACGGCGGTGGAGCAGCGTCGCGCCCATCGTCGACCCAAGCCCGTGGCCACCTATGCCATGTGCTACGCCGCCAAGGAAGCCTGCGCCAAGGCGCTCGGCACCGGCTTTCGGAGCGGTGTCTTCTGGCGGGACATGGGGGTGGACAACGAACCGTCCGGCAAACCCTTTCTGATTCTGACCGGCGGCGCCCGAACGCGCCTGGAGGCCATCACCCCAAGGGGCATGCGCGCCCAGGTGGACCTCTCCCTCACCGACGAGTATCCAATGGCCCATGCCATGGTGGTGATCTCAGCGCTGCCTGAATGCCAATGAACTGTCTTTTGTCCGCAATGACAGATGCTTGAAAGAACTTTCTCATGTCGAAAAAGAAAGAAGGTGGGATCGGTGAAATTGTGCGCACGGTCGTTTATGCGATGGCCATCGCCCTGTTCGTCCGCACCATCGCCTACGAGCCTTTCAACATTCCATCCGGCTCCATGATCCCGACGCTGCTGGTCGGGGACTTCCTGTTCGTTTCTAAATTCTCATACGGCTACAGCCGCCATTCCTTGCCCTGGAGCCTGCCCTTGATCCCGGGGCGGATCGCCTATGAGGCGCCCGAGCGGGGCGACGTGGCGGTATTCAAGCTGCCCACCGACGGCAGGACCGATTACATCAAGCGGCTTGTCGGCCTGCCCGGCGACGAGATTCAGGTTCGCAACGGCATTGTTCACATCAATGGCAAGGCCGTGGAGCGGGAGCGGGTAGAGGATTTCATCGTCCGTCACGGCGGCGGCACGGTGCAGCGTATCCCCCAGTTCGTCGAAACCCTGCCCAATGGGCGCCGCCATCGAATTCTCGAAGCCTCTTCCGACCAGGGGCCGTTCGACAACACGCCCATCTACAAGGTTCCCGAAGACCACTATTTCGCCATGGGAGACAATCGGGACAACTCCCGCGACAGCCGCTTTCGGGAGGTGGGGTTCATTCCGATGGAGAATCTGGTGGGCCGGGCGGAAGTGCTGTTTTTCTCCATCGACGGCTCGGTCTGGCAATTCTGGCAGTGGCCGACGTCGATCCGCTTTCGTCGGCTCTTCGATTCGGTCGACTAGTCGGGTGTCTTCCCCGGATCTCGGCGCGTTGGAGGCGGCCCTCGGCCATTGCTTCGCCGACCGGGCCCTACTGGAGACGGCGCTGGTTCACCGAAGTGTCCTCGGTCGCGCGGACGAGGCGCGACAATCCAACGAGCGCCTGGAATTCCTCGGCGACCGGGTTCTGTCCCTTGTGATGGCGGAACTTCTGTGGCGGCAATTTCCCGACGAACCGGAAGGCGCGCTCGCCCGCCGCCATGCCGTCCTCGTGCAGCGCCAGGCGCTGGCCCGGGTGGCGGAGACGGTGGGGCTGGGCGATCATGTGTCCCTGTCGGAGGCGGAATCGGCCGCCGGCGGTGGGTCCAACCCGGCCATCCTGGCTGACGCCTGCGAAGCGGTCATCGCGGCTCTCTACCTGGACGGTGGGCTGGCGGCGGCGGAGCGCTTCATCGAGTCCCGGTGGGCGCCCCTGGTGGCCGAGGACCCGGAGCCCCCGAAGGACCCGAAAACCGCCCTTCAGGAATGGGCGCAAGCGCGCGGGCTGGCGTTGCCGGACTACCAGGTGGCGGCGACCGAGGGACCGGCCCATGCGCCCCTGTTCACGGTCACCGTCGCTGTCGATGGACACCCCCCGGCGCAAGCCGATGGGGCGTCGAAACGGGCCGCCGAGCGTGACGCGGCCGAAGCCCTGCTGTCACGGCTCCAGGTCGCCTGAGGGGCCGATGACCCCGCCGCCATCCCGCTGCGGCTTCGTCGCCATCCTGGGGGCGCCGAACGTCGGCAAATCGACCCTGTTGAACCGGGTGGTGGGGACCAAGGTCTCCATCGTGTCGCCTAAGGTGCAGACCACGCGGACCCGGGTCCTGGGGATCGTTCTTCGCAGCCGGGCCCAGATGGTGTTTGTCGACACCCCCGGTATTTTCGCTCCCCGGCGGCGGTTGGACCGGGCCATGGTGGGCGCCGCCTGGGTCGGCGCGGCGGACGCGGACCGCGTGTTATTGCTGGTCGACGCGGTTCGCGGCCTGGACGGGGACACGCGGGCGATTCTCGACCGGCTGAAGAAGACCGGTCGGCCGGTCCTGGCGGCGCTGAACAAGGTGGACGCGATCAAGAAGCCCGACCTGCTGGCCATGGCCCGGACGTTGGACGAGACGGGGGTCTTCGCCGAGATCTTCATGATCTCGGCCCTCACCGGCGAAGGGGTGGAACCGCTTCTCGATCACTTGGCGGAAGCCTCGCCCGAAGGCCCGTGGCTGTTTCCGCAAGACCAGATCTCCGACATGCCGGAACGCCTGCTGGCGGCCGAGGTGACCCGCGAGAAACTGTACCTCCAGCTTCAGCAGGAACTGCCCTACGCCGCCACCGTGGAGACGGAATCCTGGGTGGAACGCCGCGACGGCAGTGTCCGGGTCGAGCAGATAATTTACGTCCGCCGCGATAGCCAGAAGGCCATCGTCCTTGGCAAGGGGGGCAGCCGCATCAAGGCCCTCGGCGCCGCCGCGCGGCAGGAACTGGAAAGCCTCCTCGGCCGGCGCCTCCATCTGTTCCTGTTCGTCAAGGTGCGCCAGCGCTGGGAGGAAGACCCCGAGCGGTACCGCACCTGGGGGCTGGACTTCAACGCGTGAGGGCGCGGACGTGACCTACCGCCGGTCGAGGTTCCTTCCATCGTCTCGTGGTGCGTAGGGGCGGGTCTGAGACCCGCCCGCTTTGGAGCCCGACGGCTGATAGCAGCTTAAACCACGGTTGCATCGGCCGCTAACGGAGCCGTGAATTTCATGAAACCTACCAACACCCTCAACAGCAGAAGGCCGCCCTTCACCGGCTATGCCTTGGACGAGGACAACCCGGTCCTCGAGACCCTGCTGGCCCATCGCAGCGTCCGCGCTTTCAAGGACGCGCCTGTCCCCGAACGGGCCCTGGGGCTGATCCTCGATGCGGCCCAGCGGGCGCCCACATCGAGCAACCTGCAAACCTACAGCATCGTCGCCGTGGACGATCGGGAGATGCTCGAGCGGGCCTGCGCGCTGTGCGGCAACCAGCGTTTCGTCGCCCAGTGCGGGGTGCTGCTTGTGTTCTGCTCCGATATCTCGCGCCACATTCAAATCTGCGCCGAGCGCGGCTACGCCTATCGGGGCGATCAGATCAACACCATCCTGGTCGCCCATGGGGACGTCAACCTGTCCTGCCAGAACGCCGCCGTGGCGGCCCAGTCCATGGGCTTTGGCACCTGCATGCTGGGCAACGTGCGCAACAACCCGGAGGGCATGTCGGACCTATTGGGCCTGCCCAAGTACGTCTACGCCTCCGTCGGCCTGGCTATCGGCGTCCCGGCCGAGGACATGGGCACCAAGCCCCGCATGCCGCGCAGCATCATGGTCAGCCGCAACCGCTACGACCCGGGTCCGGTGACGGAAGCGCTCGCCGTCTACGATGACGAGATGCGCCTGTCCGGCTGCTACGAAGGCCGTCGCGAGCCCCTCAAAGACGTGCCCCCGGACCACGCGGACCCGGTAGCCGAGGAGGACTACGGCTGGTCGGAACACTCGGCCCGCCGCCTGGGGGGCGAAAACCAGACCGAGCGCCGGGGTCTCGGCGAATTCATGGAGGGCAAGGGGTTCAGGCGACTTTGAGCCCGCCCCCCCGCTGTTCCAAGGCCCACGCTACCGTCGCCTTGGCCAGGGCCTCGGTGGCGTCGATGCAGTGATCGCGGATCAGGGGATCCTCGCCGGTGAAAGCCGCCGGGATCTCGGTGCAGGCGAGCACCACCACCGGGACGCCGCCGTCCAGCAGGGCTTGAAGGCCCGGGCGCAGCAGGTCGGCGGCCGCGCGCAAGCGGAATTGCTTGACCCGTTTGATTCCGGGCTTGATCCAGCGGTCCATGGCGGCCGCGTCGAGCAGCCGGCAGTCGCAACCTTCCCTGGCCAAGCGGTCCTGGAAGATGCGGGATTCCTGGGTCGCCTCGGTGCCGACCAGGCCCAGGGGACCAGGCTTGACGCCGGCCGCCGCCAGGGCGTCCCGGGTGGCGTCCACAATGTGCAGGAAGGGCACCGGGCAGTCGGCGGTCAGCCGGTCGTACCAGTTGTGGGCCGTGTTGCAGGGCATCACCAGGCACTTGGCCCCCGCCGCCTCCAGCATGCGGCGCTCCCGCAGCAGGGCCGGCAGGGGATCGACGCCCTCGCCGCGCAGGATCGGGCCCACCCGGTCGGGGATCTGGGGGACGCTGCTGACAATGAGAGGAATGTGGTCCGCATCGACCTGGGCCGGGGTGTGCTCGATCACCTTGCGCATGAAGTCGACGGTGGCCAACGGCCCCATGCCGCCAAGAACCCCGACGGCGTCCGGTCGGTCCGCGGCGCCCGATGTGGGGAACGCGGATGGCCGGTCTGCGTCCGCCACGACAACCATGACCCCGAGCGCCCTCAGACGTTGGCGAAGGCGGTGCGGTAGCCGAACAGGCCGACGGCGCCGCCGGTGTGCAGGAACACCACGTTCTCGTCCTTGCCGAACACCTCGCCCTTGCGCACCAGGTCGATCAGTCCGGCCATGCCCTTGCCCGAATAGACCGGGTCGAGGAGGATGCCCTCGTGGCGGGCGGTCAGGGTCATGGCCTCGACCATGCCGTCGGTCGGCACGCCGTAGCCGCCGCCCACGTAGTCGCCGTTAGCGATCACATCGCTTTTTTCGACGCCCCCCTTCAGGTTCACGAAATCCGCGGTCGCCTCGACCAGCTTGTAGACCTTTTCCACCTGCTGATCGCCGGGCCGGCGGACACAGATGCCGTAGACCTTGATGCCGCTGTTGATGCCGGAAAGCCCCGTCACCAGCCCGGCCTGGGTCCCCGCGCTGCCGGTGGCGTGGACCACCCAGTCGATGCGCAGGCCCATGTCATTGGCCTGCCGCACCAGTTCCAGGGCGACGCTGATGTAGCCCAAGGCGCCGACGGGGTTGGAGCCGCCGCCGGGAATCACATAGGGCTTGGCGTTGCCCCCGCGCAGCCGTTCGGCATGCTTTTCCAGCTCCGCGTTCATGTCGCTGCCGCCCTCGGCGTGGTGGATCTTGGTGTCGAACAGGCGGTCCAGGAACACGTTGCCACTGTTGTCGTAGTCGTCGTCCGTGTCCTTGACCCGGTGTTCGAGGATGATCTCGCAGTTCATGCCCAGCTTGCAGGCGGCGGCGGCGGTCTGGCGGCAGTGGTTGGACTGCACGGCGCCCTCGGTAATCACCGTGTCCGCGCCCTGGGCCTGGGCGTCGGCCATCAGGAATTCCAGCTTGCGGGTCTTGTTGCCGCCGGTGGCGAGACCGGTGCAGTCGTCCCGCTTGATCCACAGGTTGGGCCCGCCCAAGAGGCGGGTGAGGTTCTCCATGGGCTCCAACGGTGTGGGCGCATGGCACAGGCGGACGCGGGGATAGCGGGAGAGCTGCATGGGATGTTCGTTCCTCTGTCTGGCTTCGGCCCGGCGCGGGAAAGGGGAGGCGGTGGCGCGGGCGGGCGCCTAATATGTCACGGAACGGACCGAGTCTTCCAGTCACGGGAACGGGGCCCTACCAACGCCATGGAATGGACCGACCGGGGGATCGTGGTCGCGGTACGCCCCCACGGGGAAAGCGCGGTCATCCTCAGCCTTCTCACTCCGGAGCGGGGCCGCCACGTGGGCCTGGTGCGGGGCGGGCGCGGCCGGCGGGCGGGGGGTGTCTATCAGCCCGGCAACCTGCTGCGGGCCACCTGGCGGGCGCGCCTGGCGGAACACATGGGGTCCTATTCCTGCGAGTTGGAACGCGCGGTGGCCGCCGAGGCCATGGACAACCCGGACCGCCTGGCCGCCCTGACGGCCGCCTGCGCCGTCGCCGAGTGGTCCCTGCCGGAGCGCGAGACCCATCGCCCCGTGCACGACGGCCTCCTCGCCCTCATCGATGCCCTGCCGACGGCCGCGTGGCCCACCGTCTACGTGAAGTGGGAGCTGGGCCTGCTGCGGGAACTGGGGTTCGGCCTCGACCTCAGCCGCTGCGCCGCCACCGGCGCCAACGACGGGCTGATCTACGTCTCGCCGCGCACGGGGCGGGCGGTCTCGTCGTCGGCGGGAGAACCCTACCGGGACCGGCTGCTGCCCCTGCCGGATTTCCTGTTGCGGCCGGGCAGCCTGGGGGAGGGGGCGGAAATCGCCGATGGCCTGCGCCTCACCGGCCATTTTTTGGAGCACCACGTCTTCGCCTCCCGCGGCCACGGCCTGCCCGCCGCCCGGGATCGCCTGGCGGAACGCATGGGCTCGGCTTGGGACGGGCGGGTCTGAGACCCGCCCCTACGCACCATGCCTTCGTAGGGGAGGGTCTCAGACCCGCCCGCAGCCCACAAACTCCAATTTGTTGAGTATTTGACCTAGACCGTACACCATATTTAGTTCTATCTAGCCCCCATGACTGAACCGGCCCCGATCGAAGACATCCGCGATGAGCCCCTGGGGGAGGCCTTGGGCGAGCGCTATCTCGCCTATGCCCTGTCGACCATCATGTCCCGCTCCCTGCCCGACGTGCGCGACGGGCTGAAGCCGGTGCACCGGCGGCTGCTGTACGCCATGCGGGAGCTTCGCCTGTCGCCGGATACCGCCCACAAAAAGTGCGCCCGGGTGGTCGGCGACGTCATCGGCAAGTACCACCCCCACGGCGACACCGCCGTCTACGACGCCCTGGTGCGCCTCGCCCAGTCCTTCGCCGCCCGCTATCCCCTGGTCGACGGCCAGGGCAACTTCGGCAATGTGGACGGGGACAACCCGGCGGCCATGCGCTACACCGAGGCTCGGCTGACCGCCGTCGCCGAGGCCATGCTGGCCGCCATCGACGAGGACGCGGTCGACTTCCGCGAGACCTATGACGGCGAGGAATCGGAGCCGGTGGTGCTGCCGGCCCGCTTCCCCAACCTGCTGGCCAACGGGGCGGCGGGGATCGCCGTCGGCATGGCGACCAGCATCCCGCCCCACAACGCGGACGAGGTCTGCGCGGCGCTCTTGCACCTGATCAAGTTCCCCAAGGCCACCATCGACAAGCTGACCGAATTCATCCAGGGCCCCGACTTCCCCACCGGCGGGATGCTGGTGGAGCCCCGGGATTCCATCGTCGAGGCCTACCGTACGGGGCGCGGCGGCTTCCGCCTGCGGGCCCGCTGGGAGGTGGAGAAGCTGAGCCACGGCCAATACCAGATCGTGGTCACCGAAATCCCTTACCAGGTCGCCAAGTCCCGCCTGATCGAGCGCATCGCCGAGTTGCTGCTGAACCGCAAGCTGCCGTGGCTGGCCGACGTGCGCGACGAGTCCACGGACATCGTCCGGATGGTGCTCGAACCCAAGAACCGTACCGTCGACGCGGACCTGCTGATGGCGCAGTTATACCGCCAGACGGACCTGGAGACCCGCTTCGGGCTCAACATGAACGTGCTCGACGCCAGCCGCACGCCGCGGGTGATGGGCCTCCGGGAGGTGCTGCAGGCCTTCCTGGACCACCGGCACGAGGTGCTGGAGCGCCGCGCCCGCCACCGCCTGGAGCGCATCGAACGGCGCCTGGAAGTCCTCGGCGGGCTACTGGTCGCTTACGTGAACCTGGACCGGATAATCCAGATCATCCGCGAGGAGGACGAGCCGCGAGCGGTGATGATGGTCGAGTTCGACCTCACCGAGGTGCAGGCCGACGCCATCCTCAACATGCGCCTGCGCCAGTTGCGGCGCCTGGAGGAGGAGGGTATCCGCCGCGAGGACGCCGCCCTCAGGGCCGAGCGCACGGACTTGCTGGCCCTGCTCGAGGACGAGAAGCGTCGCTGGAAGGTCATCGCCGGGGAAATTGCGGATATCCGCAAGCACTTCGGCGCCGGCACCGACCTGGGCCGGCGGCGCACCGAGATCGGCCAGCCCCCACTAGCCATCGTGGTCCCCATCGACGTGATGGTGGAGCGGGAGCCGATCACCGTCATCTACTCGGAAAAGGGATGGATCCGGGCGATGAAGGGTCACGTCACCGATCCGGGCGAGGTCAAGTACAAGGAAGGGGACCGGGCACGGTACTTCCTCCATGCCCAGACCACGGACAAGCTGGTGATCTTCGCCACCAACGGGCGCTTTTACACCATGGGCTGCGACAAGTTGCCGGGCGGGCGAGGCCACGGCGAACCGGTCCGCCTGATGGTCGACCTGGAAGGTGGGGCGGACGTGGTGACCCTGATGATCCACCGGCCGGACCGGCGACTCCTGGTGGCCTCCGACGCGGGACGGGGATTCCTCATCCGCGCCGATGACGTGGTCGCGCAGACCCGCGGCGGCAAGCAGATCCTGAACCTGGGCGCGGGCGAGGAAGCAACGGCCTGCGCCCCGGTGGAACCGGGGCACGATTCGGTGGCCGTGGTCGGCCACAACCGCAAGCTCCTGCTGTTCCCGCTCGCGGAACTACCGGAGATGAACCGGGGTCGGGGTGTCATCCTGCAGCGCTACAAGGACGGCGGCCTGTCGGACGTGACCACGTTCCGACTTGACGACGGCCTGACCTGGAAGACCGGCGGGCGGACCCGCACCGAGACCGACCTGATCGCCTGGAGTGCCAAGCGCGGACAGGCCGGGCGGCTGGCGCCGCGCGGGTTCTCGTCCGCCAACCGATTTACTTGACCCGGGTCGGCTGCTACGAACTTACGACGCACCCGAGAGCAGGGAGACCATCGATGCGCGATATCGCTATTCATCAGACCCTGGCCCAGACTACTTGGCCCGCCTCGGGGCGTACGAGCCTCTTGCGCGGCGCTATTCTGGTTCTTGTCGGCAGCGCCCTCATCGCCGTCAGCGCCCGCGTTCAGGTCCCCATGTGGCCGGTGCCCATGACCATGCAGACCTTCGCCGTGCTGGTCGTCGGCATGGCCTACGGCTGGCGCCTGGGCGGCCTGACCCTGCTGGCCTACCTGGGGGAGGGGGCCATCGGCCTTCCGGTGTTCGCCTCTGGCGGCGGCATCGCTTATTTCGCCGGACCCACGACCGGCTATTTGCTGGGCTTCCTGTTGTCCGCCACCTTCGTCGGCTGGGCGGCCGAAAGGGGCTGGGACCGGACCATGGCCCATACGGCCGCGGCCATGGCCGTGGGCACGGCGATCATCTTCGTCTGCGGCGTCGCATGGCTGGCGGTGTTTCTCGGTGACGTTGAAAAGGCGCTCGTCGGTGGGCTCAACCCCTTCATCCTCGGCGCCGCGGTGAAAATCGCCCTCGCCACTGTGCTGCTGCCGACCATCTGGCGGATCGTCGGCCGCGGGCGCTGAGGAACTATACCGCCAAGGGATTGAAATGACTCGCCCGTGCCTCTTGGATGCACCCTCGGGGCGGGGACAGGCCGGTCTCAGACCGGCCCGCCTTCGGTGCCTGTCATAGCTCGGGGGTATCGGTAGGGTCAATTCGATCGCTCACCGGTATCAGCCGAACATCGCCTTGGGCAGCCACGTGGCCGTCTCCGGGAAGGTGGCGAGCAGGACCAGGGCCAGAAGCTGTATGGCCACGAAGGGCACCACGCCCTTGTAGATCTGCAAGGTCGTCACGCTGTCCGGCGCCACGCCGCGCAGGTAAAAGAGCGCGAAACCGAAGGGCGGCGTCAGGAACGAGGTTTGAAGGTTGACGGCCATCATGATGGCCAGCCACACCGGGTTCACATCGAGCAGGAACAGGGCCGGCGCCACCACCGGTACGACCACGAACACGATCTCGATGAAGTCGAGAAAAAAGCCGAGGGCAAACATCACCGCCATCACCACGGCGACCGCGCCCATGGCGCCCCCCGGCATGTCGGTAAGTACCCGCGCCACCGTCTCGTCGCCGCCCAGGCCGCGGAAGACCAATGAGAAAAGCTGCGCGCCAATGATGATGGTGAACACCATGGCGGTAATGCGGGCGGTGGACCGCACCGCCTCGCCAGCCACTCCCGAACGCACGATCCGGATCACGCAGCGGCCCAAACCCCAGGCCAGGGGGATGGTGAGAGCCAGGGCCACGGCGATGCCGGTGGCGTCAACGGCGCCGGTGGACTCGCGGCCGAGTCTCAGATCGAGGGCGCCGCCGAACAGCAACATGCCCGCAAGGCAGCCGGCCGCCCCGTAGACCGGCCCGGGGCGATCCGGTTTGAGCCGATGGGCGGCCAGCAGAATGGCGCCGACAGCGCCGACGGCGGCCGCCTCCGTCGGCGTGGCGAGCCCAACCAGGATTGAGCCAAGAACGGCGATCAGCAGGGCGAACGGCGGCACCAGGGCGCGGACCAGGTATCCGCGCGTAGCCCCCGCATCGCCGTCGCTCTCGGGTGGCGCAGCCGGTGCCGCGCCCGGCCGCAGCCAGGCCACCAGGATCTGATAGACGATGTAAAGCCCGACCAGAGCCAGACCGGGCAGCAAGGCGCCGGCGAACAGGTCGGCGACGGAGACGGAGTCCGGGGCGAAGTTGCCTTTCGCCAATTGCGCCGACTGATAGGACGCGGAAATCACGTCGCCCAGCAGGATGAGCACGATGGAGGGGGGAATGATCTGGCCCAGGGTGCCGGCAGCGCAGATGGAGCCGCAGGCGAAGGCCGGATCGTATCCCCGTTTGAGCATGGTCGGCAGGGACAGAAGCCCCATGGTCACCACCGTGGCGCCGACGATTCCCGTGGAGGCGGCCAACAGGCAACCGACGACGGAAACCGAAATGCCCAGGCCGCCCCGCAACCTGCCGAACAGAGAGGCCATCGCCTCCAGCAGGTCCTCCGCCACCCGGGACCGTTCCAGCATCACCCCCATGAAGATGAACAGGGGTACCGCGACCAGGATCTCGCTGGTGACGATGCCGAAGATGCGCTGGGGATAGGCAATCAGAAAGGACAGGTCGAAGGCGCCGAGGGCAGCGCCCGCCATGGCGAACAGGATTGCCGTTCCCGCCAGGGTAAAGGCGACCGGAAATCCCAGGAGCAGAAAGCCGCAGGCGGTGACGAACATGAGGATGTCCAGCGCCTCGCCAAGCGCCATGGTCAGCGCCTCTCCGCCAGATGGGGCGCGGGGCGGGGCGGGGGACGACCGGCAAGGGCGAGCAGGGAGCGCAGACCCAGGGCCAACCCCTGAAGGGCCAACAGAGCCGCGAGAACGAGGATAAGGCTCTTCAGGAGGAAGACGCCGGGGATGCCGCTGGTCTCCGGAGATCCCTCGAGGACGGACCACGAGGCCGCGACGTAGGGCAGGCCCACCCAGACTATCGCCGCGCACAAGGGAAACAGGAAGACGACAACGCCGAACAGATCCACCGCGGCCCGCCGCCGGGCGGGCATGGATCGATAAAAGATGTCCACCCGGACATGCTCGTCATGGAGCAGGGTATAGCCCGCCCCCATCAGGATCACGGTGGCGTGCATATAGATCATGGATTCCTGCACCATGACGTAGCCGACGCCGAATACGTAGCGCAGTACGACGATGGCGAACTGCAAAGTCACCATGACCAGGATGATCCACGCGACCGCCCGGCCAATCCGGGCATTCACCCGGTCAACGGTAACGACGATTCGATGGAGGTAAGCCACGACGGCATCCCCCGGGACCGGCGACACCACCGCCGGTCCCCGGGGAAATCCGTAGCCCTAACCGTACTTGAACGGCAACAGACGCGCGTTCATGAAGGACTGATCGCCCAAGCGGGACCAGCGCATGGCCTTTCTTCGGAAGGCGGTGAAGCTGTCGTAGACCTTCCGGGTGAGGGGATCGGTGTCGGCCATTTCCGCCATGACCTCGCCGGACAAGCGGCCGACCTCATTGAGTATCGTGTCGGAGAACTGGCGTAGCAGAACCCCGTGATCGTTGATCAGGGTGTTGAGGGCATCGGAGTTGCGGGCGTTGAACTCGGCGTAGACCAGGTCGTTCTCGGCCGTGACGGCGGCCGTAATCATGTCCCGCTGGGCATCGGTCAAGCTGTCCCAAACCCCCTTGTTGATGGAGAAGTCGAGGATGGCGCCGGGCTCATGGAAGCCGGGATAGTAGTAGTACTTGACCACCTTGTAGAAGCCGAAGGACAGGTCGCTGTAGGGGCCGACCCACTCGGTTCCGTCGATGCGGCCCGACTGCAGGGCTGGCAGGATCTCTTGGGGCGGCAGCAGTTCCACCGCCACGCCCAGGCGGCGCAGCACTTCCCCGCCGATGCCGGGCATCCGGAATTTGAGGCCCTTGAGGTCGTCGAGGCTGTTGATCTCCTTGGCGAACCAGCCGCCCATCTGGACCCCGGTGTTGCCGGCCATGAAGGACTTGATGTTGAACTGAGCCCCCACCTCGTCCCACAGTTCCTGGCCGCCGCCGAAATGGACCCAGGCGGTGGCTTCGGCGGCGGTGAACCCGAAGGGGACGGCGGTGAAGAAATTCAGGGCCTTGTGCTTGCCCTGGTAGTAGTAGGCGGCCGAGTGGTACATGTCCGCCGCGCCGCTGGAAACGGCGTCGAACACGCCGAAGGGCGGTACCAGTTCGCCGCCGCCGAACACCTTCACCGATAGCTGGCCGTCACTGAACTGGGTGATGCGATTGGCCAACCGCTGGGCGCCCAGGCCCAAAGCCGGCAGAGCCTTGGGCCAGGTCAGCACCATCTTCAGTTCGCGCTTGCCCTGGGCGATGGCGGGCGCGGCGATGGTGGAGGCCGCGGCGCCGGCAAGACCGGCGGCACCCGCGGTCTTGAGAAAATGACGACGTTTCATGGCATCGGTACTCCCGAACAAAATGCGGTAAGGCGCAAGGTTCGCGGTATCGATCCCGTTTCTATCACGGACTGTTGACTATGAATACTGAACGAAAGTCCCGGCCGCGATGGGCTCAGCGGTCCGCGTCCGCCGCACCGGGCAAGGACGTCCAGCCGTCGTTCAGATAGACCTCCGCCGGCTTGAAGCGGGTCTTGTAAGACATCTTGGAACACTCAGCGATCCAATAGCCCAGATAGGCAAACGGCAGCCCCCTTTGGCGGGCCTCCTCGATCATCCACAGGATCATATGAGTTCCCAGGCTGCGCCGGGGCTGGCCGGGCTCGAAGATGCTGTAGACGGCCGACAGCCCGTCGCCCAACGTATCGACAAGGCAGGTGCCCAGCAGGGGGCCGTTCGGCGGCCGGAACTCCGCCACGAAGGTGCGCACCGGCGTGTCCTCGATCAGGGCCCGATAGTCGAAAAAGTCCATCTTCGCCATCTCGCCATCGCCGTGACGGGAATGCTGATAGCGGGTGAACAGTTCGAACTGCTCCATGGTGGCTATCGGCGGCAGCAGATTGGTGGTCAAGTCCTCGTTGGCCCGCCACACCTTGCGCTGGGTGCGTGAGGGAACGAATTCCGCGGCCAGTACGCGAACCGCCTTGCAGGCCTCGCAGTGGGAACAGGCCGGCGCATACGCGACGCCGTGGCTGCGGCGGAAGCCGGCGCGGGACAGCACGTCGTGGAGCCGGTCGGCGTCATGGCCGCCAAGCTCGGTCACCACCCGTCGCTCCAGCCGGTCCGGAAGATAGGGACATGGCAGGGGCGGCGTCGAGAAATAGAACCGCGTGCCCGGACTGGGAGTGTGTTTCATGCTTTAGGCGGGCGTGGCGTCATGAGCCCCCCGCGCCGCCTGTGCCGCGCAGCAGGACGATGGCGATGCGGCGGTTCTTCGCGGCCGCCGTATCCTCCTTCACCAGGGGGTCCTGATCGGCCGCGCCAACGACCTTGGCCAGGCGATCGGGGGATACGCCCAATTCGATGAGGGCACGGCGGGTGGCATTGGCCCGGTCGGCGGAGAGTTCCCAGTTGGTGTACCCAAGCTCGCCGCCCGAGAACCGCGTCGAATCCGTATGGCCGGTAATGGAGAGGTCCTGGGGCATCTTGCCAATCGCCTGCACCACCAGTTCCAGGACCTTGCGCGTGTGGTCGTGCATGTTGGCGCTGCCGCTGGGGAACATGGCCAGGCCCTTCTGGTCGACGATCTGAATACGCATGCCCTCTTGCGTGTTGTCGATAATGATGCTGTTCACCAGATTGCGGATCTGGGGCAGGTCGTCGAGCATTTTTTTCAATTCCTCGCTCGCCTCCTCGAACTGTTCTTGCTCACTCTCTTTCTTCGCCGCCGCCGCCGCCTCCCCCTCCGACAGTTCGGCCTCGGCTTCACTGCTGAGCTCACTTTCGACCGCGTCCGCGGCGCCGGTGCCTGCCTTGGGCGGCGGCAGTTCGACGGTGACGCTGGGGCTGGAGGACAGGTGCTGCATGGTGCCCTCGGCCGAGATGGCGGTGCCGCCGAACATGCCGCCGGCGCCGCTGGTGGTAAGGGCGATGCTGGCCGGCGCGAAATAGTTGGAAATGCCTTCCAATTGCTCCTGGGTCACCGAATTGAGGAGCCACAGAAGGAGGAAAAAAGCCATCATGGCGGTGACGAAGTCAGCGTAGGCGATCTTCCAGGCGCCGCCACCGTGCCCGCCGCCGCCCTTCTTGATCTTCTTGATGATGATCGTTGGTTCGCGCTCGGCCATGGCGAGTCCCTATTCCGCGGTGCCGACGTTCTGGAGCATTTCCTCCACCTCGGCGAAGGAGGGCCGGATGTTGCCGGCGAGGGTCTTGCGGGCGAATTCCACCGACACCTGCGGCGCGTAGCCTTGGGCATGTGCAATCACACCGGCCTTCATGCAGGCCATGTAGCGGCCGTCGGCGTCGTAGATATGTACCAGTCCGCTGGCGATGGGGGCGATGAATCCGTAGGAGATCAAGATGCCGCTGAAGGTGCCCACCAGAGCGCCGGCGATGAGCCCGCCCAGAACCTCCGGCGGCTCGGTAGGAACCCATGGTGTGGATCACGCCCAGCACGGCGGCGACGATCCCCAGCGCCGGCGCCGCGTCGGCGAAGCCGGAGACGGCGCCCGTTATCGCATGCTGTTCCTCGTGGTGGATTTCCAGTTCCAGGTCCATGGCGGCCTCAAGCTCATGGGGATTGCCGGCCCCCAGCGTCAGCATGCGCAGGTAGTCGCAAAGAAATTCCACCGCGTGGTGGTCGGCTATGAAGGACGGGAACTGGCCGAACAGGGCGCTGTCGCTGGGTTTCTCCACGTGGGCTTCCAGGGCCAGGTCGCCCTTGGTCTTGGCCAGCCGAAAGACGGCGTAGAGAATCCCCAGAAGCTCCAGATAATTTTCCTTCTTGTAGGAGGCGCCCTTGATGAGGGTGCCGATGGACTTGGCAGCGCCAGCGACCACGGTCATGCTGTTGCCAACGATGAAGGCGCCGATTCCGGCGCCGAAGATGATGACGAACTCCAACGGCTGCCACAGGACATCCAGATGACCGCCCGCGCCAGCGTAACCGCCGAGGACGCTGGCGATAACCACGACATAGCCGATAATGACGAACATGCGGACCTTCTGCCCCCTCGTGATCTAACCGCCCGATCGCCTTTCCCACGGACCGGAAGGTCATGGTACCGCATCAGCGCTCAGGCGCCGTCATGCGAGAAACCCCCCGTGTCTGATCTTCGCGAAGAGGAATTTCGCCGCGCGCTGGGGGCCTTCGCCTCTGGCGTGACGGTGGTGACGGGCCACGCCGCCGATGGCCGGCCGGTGGGCCTGACGGTCAGCGCTTTTTGCTCCGTATCCCTTGAGCCGCCTCTGGTTTTGGTCTGCCTGGCGCGGGGAACCCGGTCGGTGAGCGACCTGGCGACCGAGCGCGAGATTGGCATCAATGTCCTGGACGTGACCCAGTCGGATCTGTCCGAGCGGTTCGCCGACCCCCTGGTGCCCGACCGGTTCGAAGGCGTCGCGTGGCGACTCGGCAATTCCGGGTGTCCGCTGCTGGACGACGCGCTCGTTGGCATGGAGTGCCGCAGGACCAACGTTCATGACGAGGGCGATCATCTGATTGTCGTGGCCCGGGTGCTCCATGTGCGATGGCGGGACGCGGGTCGTCCCTTGACTCGCTATCGGGGCGCCTACGGGACCATAGAGGCGGCGGACTGACGATCCCGGGAAGTACCGTGCCCGTTGTCCGCCCCCTTGTCGCGACGGTCCTCGCCCAGTGCCTGGGGGCGACGGTACTGGGGGTTGCCCTGTTCGCGACGCGCGGACACCTGTCGGGACCGGTTCCCATGGCGGTTCTCGCGGCCGCCCAGGGGATTCTCGCGGCCGGCCTCTGCGGCGCCATAGGCCAGGGACGCCTTTGGGTCGCCCTCAACGGACTATTGCCGATGGCGGCCGTGCTGGCGTTGGCCGCCGATTTGCCCGGCTGGGTCTATGGCGCCGCCTTCGCGATCCTCGTCCTTACCTATTGGAATGCATTTCGCGAGCGGGTTCCCCTCTATTTGTCCAACCGGGAGACCTGCCGTGCCGTCGCCGGGCTGCTGCCGGATACAGCCGGCCCGTCATTCCTCGATCTGGGCAGCGGGTTCGGCGGTCCCGCCCTCGCGGTGGCGGACATCAGGCCCGATGCGCGGGTTATAGGCATCGAATCGGCGCCGATACCGTTTGCCGTCGGACGGCTTCGCCTGGCGGCGAGATCGCGGCCCCATGCGCGACTGGTCCTGGGCGATATCTGGGGCCACGACCTGTCCCCCTACGACGTGGTCTATGCCTTTCTGTCGCCGGCGCCCATGGCGCGGCTGTTCCGCAAGGCGGACGCGGAAATGCGGCCCGGTACCCTGTTGGTAAGCAATTCGTTCGAGGTCCCGGGTCAACCCCCCGACGAGATACGCACCCTCGCCGACCGCAGGCGGACGCGGCTGATGCTGTGGCGCATGGCGCCCAGTCGGCCCGCTCGTTAATGACTATTCATATATTTTTAATGCCCAATTTAAACTGGACCAACATGGAGGCTTTACACCTATCCGGAGGAGCCGGCGTGGTGTCGCCACACCGGTTTCCTGTCCTCTGGAGCAGAACTTCGCCGGGCCCTTCGCGGGTCCGGCATTCATTTTTGCCCGGGCGCGGTAAGGAGAACGGTCAACCGTCGTCCTGGCGACCCACGGCCGCGACGTCCTCGCCCCAGGTATCGGCGACGGTGAATCCCAGGGGAAAGGGATCGCTGGGATCGACACCGATTTGGTGGAGGCCATGGATCCAGCCCCGCCCGGTGATCCGCGGTCGCACCGCCGTCCGCTCGCCTACGAGCGTTTCTCCCAGCAGGTCGACTTGGAACTCGCTGCCGATAGCGGAGCGGGTGCGCAACCTGTCGCCCGTTTTTGCCCGACCGCGTGCGTGCAACACCGCCAGCAGGGCGGAGCTTCCGGTGCCGCAAGGGGATCGGTCGAGGCGTCCCGGCGGCAGAACGGTGCTGGTACGGAACGTGGTCGGGTCGTCCTCGGAGGCGCTGTAAAACATGGTGTAGGCGATGCTGTCGAGGCCGGGAAGCACGGGATGGCGTACCGCGACGGCGGTGTCGGCGGCCCGTTTCACCCTCACCCCTACCTCGGCCAGGTTGCGCGCCGCCGCGGGCTCGATGGCAAGCCCCACCTGGGACGCCTCCACCAGAACGTAGTAGACCCCGCCGAAGGCAATCTCCGCCGTCACCGGCCCGATCCCCGGAACGTCAAGGGCCAGGTCCAGGGTATCGGCGAACGAGGGCACCATATCGAGGCTTACCCGCTCGCAGCGGCCGTCCCGGCAGGTGGCGAGGGCGGTGACCAGGCCGGCGGGCGTCTCCAGCACGACCGTGGTCTCGGGCTCGGTCATGGGGACCATGCCCGTCTCCAGCAGCACCGTGGTCACGCAGATACAGTTGGAACCGGACATGGCATGGGCCTGATCCGCCTGCAGGATGATGAAGGCGGCATCGGCTTCCGGCCGGGTCGGCGGCAGCAGCAGGTTGACGCTCATTTGCAGGCAGCCGCGGGGCTCGAAAACGGCGAAGCGGCGGATCGAGTCGTCCACGGTGTTGATGTGGATCATCTTGTCCAGCATGGTCTCGCCAGGCACGTCGATGACGCCACCGGTCACGACCTTGCCGATCTCGCCCTCGCAGTGGGCCTCCACCATGGTCAAGGTTCGGGACCAGCGCATGGCAACGTCTCCTTGGGTGTCGAACGGTCGGAACCGTGCCGCTCGGGCGCGGTTGGCGTCAAGCCCCCACCACCAGCGGCGATACGAGGCCGCGCAGGGCGGCGAGCAGGCTCATGGCCGGCTGTCGGCCGCTGTGGCTCTCGGGATGAATCCGGGTGACCCGCAGTTCGGTCTCCAGGCGGGCGCTGTCGGAGTCCACGCGGAGGTGGTGGCGGTTGCGCTCGATGGTGGGATCGGCCCACACCTCGACCCGGGTTCGGTCGAGGCCGATGCCGGCGAGGCTGAGGGCGGCGGCCACGTTCATCAGATTGGGAAAATGACGGGCGCAAGCCCGCGCCGAGCCTTCGAACAACTGGACCGGCTCATGCGGCGCCTCGCGGTCGAGGCCTTTCTCCCGTGCGAGGGGGTACTTGACCAGAAAGCGGGGCGGGTAGCGGCTTGATAGCCGGACCTCGCGAATGGTCCCCCGGGCGGCCGCGCGCACCGCGTCCAGGCCGGCGAGGGCGCCGCTGACCGCCACGATGCGGGCGCCGGTTTCCCGTGCCCTGTCTACCAAGCCCGGATGGTTGATCAGCCCGGCCACGGACACGGCCAGCAGTGTTCGACCGGCTTCCACCGCCGGCCAGGCGACGTCGCCGAAACGGGCGACGGGGGCGCACTCGACGACCACGTCGGCGACGCTCGCCAGCTCTCCCAGGGCGAGAACCGGAACCGGACGGCGCAAGGCGGCTACACGGTCTTCAGCCGCCCTCCGGTTGCCGGCGGACACCGCCATCAGCGTCAGCCCGGGCATGCCCCGATCGAGCGCCGCAACGACGAGTCCGCCAATGCCGCCGAAACCCCCCACCGCGACCCGCAGGGGCGGGGTCGTCTTCGTTCCGTCCATGGCCGAAAATCCTTGTGGTGGCGGCATTGTGCGGAGTTCGGTGCGAGGCGACAATGCCGCCGGGATGGGCCACCGAATTCACGGAGACACGTCATGAACCCCGACCTGATCGTCCGCAACGGCCTGGTCTTCGACGGCACCGGCGCGCCGCCCGTGGAAGCCGACGTCGCCGTTCACCAAGGTCGCGTCGCCGATGTGGGCCGAATCGACGCCGCGGCCCCGGTGGAGATCGATGCCGGTGGCCTCGACGTGGCGCCCGGCTTCATCGACGTGCACAGCCACTCCGACTACACCCTGCTGGTCGATCCGCGGGCGGTCAGCGCCATCCACCAGGGGGTGACCACGGAGGTGATCGGCAACTGCGGCCACGGCTGCTTTCCCATCAAGGAGCGGGCCCTGTCGACCCGCATCATCTACGGCTACGACGGCCAGGTGCCCATCGACTGGTCCACTCCAGCCGCCTATCTGGAGCGCCTGGAGAAAGCCCAACCCGCCGTCAACGTCATGACCCTGGTGCCCAACGGCCAGTTGCGCCTGGCCACCGTCGGACTTAACGCCCGCCCGGCTCGCGAGACGGAAGTGGCGGCCATGACCCGCCTGCTGGAAGAAGGCATGGAGGCCGGCGCCTGGGGCTATTCGACGGGTCTGGAATACGCCACCGAGCAGGGCGCGCAAGAACCCGAGATCACTGCCCTGGCCAAGGCCACGGCCCGGCGCGGCGGCTTCTACGCCACCCACACCCGGGAGCGGGAGGAGGGCGCGGCGGAAGCTGTGGACGAGGCCATCAGCACCGCCCGCAACGCCGGCGTCAAGCTCCAGGTCTCCCACCTGGCGCCCCGCAGCGGTCCGGATCACACCAAGCGCTGCGTCGAGCTTGTGGAGATTGCCCGGGCCGCCGGCGACGACATCGCCTTCGACATGCACACCCGCCTCTACGGCCTGACGTTCCTCAACGCCATGCTGCCCCCGTGGCTGCTTGTCGAGAGCCTGGAGAGCCAGGCTCGCCACCTGGGCTTGCCAGAATCCCGGGAACAGATCGGCGCCCACCGGTCGATCATCACCGGGTTGGGGGATTGGAGTCGGATCTACCTGCTGGACAACGATATCTGGCCGGACATGGCCCGCTTGGATTTCACGGAGATCGGCCGCCGGCGCGGATCGAGCCCCTTCGACGCCGCCTGCGACATGCTGCGGGACAGCCTGGGCGCCGACAAGGCCCCCATGGTGATCCTGCGCAGCTATACGGAGGACTTGCAGGAGGCGGTGTTCGCCCACGAGCTCTGTGTCCCCGCCTCCGACGCCACCGCCTTGGCCCCCGACGGCCCCCTGGCCGGCTCCGCCTTCAT
The DNA here is from genome assembly GCA_965247705.1 of Rhodospirillales bacterium. GTDB lineage: Bacteria > Pseudomonadota > Alphaproteobacteria > Rhodospirillales > CAMCUA01 > CBDFHV01. The sequence continues at coordinate 113,933 of CBDFHV010000006.1, forward strand.
GGGCGCCTACACCTGGGCCGCCTGGTTCTGGCGCTTCATGGTCCGCCAGACCGGGCGCCTGACACCGCAGGCCGCCATCCACAAGCTCAGCGGCCAGCCGGCGGCCATCCTCGGCCTTCCTGACCGGGGCTTGCTGAAGCCCGGCATGCGGGCCGACATCGCCGTGTTCGATGCCGACACCTTCGCCGACACCGCCACCACATTCGACACCAACCACCTCGCCACCGGCATGCGCCACGTGCTGGTCAACGGGACGGTGACCCTCAGGGACGGCGCCCTGACCGGCGAGCGGGGCGGGGCGGTGCTGCGGAAGGAGGGGTAGGAAACCCTTTTTCAGATGTAGTCCGGGTGGGCTCGGACCCAGGAGTCGTAGTCGTCAGCGGCGCCTTCCAGGTCGAAACGGGGTGTGAAGCCGATGTCGGCTCTCAGCCTGTCGATGCCGAGGGGCTGGCGATCCACCCCGCCATAGAGGTTGACGGTCGGCGCCTCGCCCGGCGCGCACAGGCGGCAGACGAAACCCGGCCGCCGGTCGGCCAAGTGCCGGCCCCAATCGAGCAGGGTCGTCATTTTCCCGCAGGCGATGTTGTAGAGGTCATGGCCAAGGCGCGCCGCGTCCAGCACCGCCACCACGCCACTGGCAATGTCCGGGGCGTTGGTCCAGTCCCGCCGGCCCTCCCGCGCCAACAGCGCCGGCCGGCCCTCGATGGCCGCCCGCATCACCTGATAGGGGGGGCTGGGCGTGTCGCGCACCGACGTCTGGCGCTCCCAGCGGCCGAAAGCGGCCGACAGGCGGACGCTGCGCACGTCCAGTTGCCACAGATCGCCGAGGCGCCGCCCCACCCCTTCCGAGGCGAACTTGGTCAGCGAATAGAGGGTGGTGGGATCGGGCACGGTCGTCCCTTCGTCCAGGAACCCGTCGCCGTAGCTGGCCTCGCCGTAGGCGGCCGACGAGCTGAGGTTGACGACCCGGCGGACCTTGGCGTCCCGCGCCGCCCGAAGGGCCCGGGTGAAGCCGACCAGGTTGACCTCGATGATGCGCTCCGGCTCGCTGGCGTCGCGCTCCGTGTTGGCGGTGATCGCCGCGCCATAGATCACGCCGTCTACGCTCCCGCGAAACGCCTCCTGGATCGACGCGGCGTCGCAAACGTCGCCGGTCACTTCGGTCAGCGTGCCCGGCAGAGTCGCGAAATGCTCCCGCGCCTCCGGGGGTAACGCCCCGGCATCGAAGGTGGTCACGTCCGAGCCCCTCTTGAGCAGGTGCTCGGCGATGTTGAGCCCGACGAAACCGGCGCCGCCGAAAACGATTGTCGTCACCTGTCGCCTCCTTGCGGGTCGTCGGCTTCCCGATACAACAGCGCCGTGCTGTCGGCGAGAATCTTGTCGTAGACGGTCATCGCGGCCTCGTCCATGTCGGCCCTGGGGATGGGTTCCAGGTCGAAGTGGCCGAAGCGGTCTTCGCCCCGCACCAGGGTGGCGGTGTCGCGCATGCCGGACGTCTGGCGGATGGAGGTGGGGATGTAGCGCGCGGCGATGCCGATGCGCCGGTCGCCCCGCGCCGCCGGGGCCGAGCCATGGACGATAAGCACATGGTGCAGCGACATCTGCCCCGGTTCCAGCACCAGGTCGGCGGCCTTGCTTTCGTCCACCTCGACAGCGATTTCCTGGCCCCGGGTCAGCAGGTTTTCGGCGCTGAAGGTGTCCTTGTGGGGGATCTGCTTTTTCTTGTGGGAGCCGGGAACCACCCGCATGCAGCCATTTTCAGGAGTGCTGGGCGACAGTGCGATCCAGGCGGTGACCACGTCTTCCGAGGACAGGCCCCAGTAGGTGGCGTCCTGGTGCCAGGAGACGAACTTGCCGTCGCCGGGGGACTTGATGAAGGCATTGGTGGTCCAGCACAAAAGGTCCGGCCCGAGGATTTCCGCCACTGGGTCCAGCACCTTGTGGTGGCGCACCAGTTCCGACATCCAGGCCAGCGCCACGTGGCCCTTGTGGCGGAGAATGGTGGGTGCCCGCTCCGGCTCCGCCGCCTCGAAGGCTTCCAACTTGGCCCGATAGGCGGCCGCCTCCGCGGACGAAAGCGCCGGCACCGGGCACAGGTAGCCCTCTTGGGCAAAGCGTTCCATGGGCGTCATGGGCGCCTCCCGATGGGCTCCGGTACGGTTTGCACACGGCCCGTCATCGGCCGTAGGTGTCCGGGAACAGGAGTGCCGGCAGCCAGGTGGACAGGAACGGAACGTAAGTCAGGATCAGCAGGGAGATGATCAGGGTCGGCAGGAAGATGGCCGTGGCCTTCATCATGGCTTCCAGGCGTAAACCGGTGATGGCGCAGACAGCATAGAGCCCGATGCCCACCGGCGGGGTAATGATCCCGATTAGCAGGTTGAACGTCAGCACCACCCCGAACTGCAGCTCGCTCATCCCTAGGTCGAAGGCGATGGGGCCAAACAGCGGCATGGCGATGAGGAGGGCAGGCAGGGTCTCCAGCACACAGCCGAGGACCAGGATCGCGATGTTGATCAGCAGCAGAAGCTGCCACGGCTCCTGGGTGATGGACAGCAATTGGCCGGCCACCGCCTCGGCCGCCTGTTCGGACGTGAGGACGAATGCCATCACCGCGCCGATGCCGGTCAGATACATGATCAGGGCTGACATGCGGATCGAGGACTTGAGCGCCACCAGCAGCTTGGCCACCCGCATCTCCCGATAGAGGATGCCCAGGAACAGGGAGTAGAGCACCGCCAGCACCGCCGCCTCGGTGGCCGTGGCGATGCCGCTGACCATGCCGGTGACGATGATGACGGGGGTCAGGATGGCCGGCGCCCCGCTGGCCGCCGAGGCCATGATTTCCCGGAAGCTGCTGCGCCGGGCCGGCGGGCAGCTTTCGACGCCGGTCTTGGCCAGCACCCACACGGTCACCATCAAGGCGAGCGCGATCAGGAAGCCGGGCAGGACTCCGGCGACGAACAACTGGCCGATGGAGACGTTCATGTTCACCGCGTAGATGATGAACATGATCGACGGCGGGATGATGGGCCCGATGGTGGACGAGGCCACGGTGACGGCGGCGCTGAACTCCTTGCGGTAGCCGCGATCGGTCATGGCGCTGATCTGCACCGTGCCAAGCCCGGCGATGTCGGCCAGGGCCGAGCCCGAGATGCCGGCGAAGATGACGCTCGACAGGATGTTCACTTGGGCCAGCCCGCCGGTGATGAAGCCGACCAGGTGGCTGGCGAAATCGAAGATGCGCTTGGTCAGCCCCATCTGGTTCATGATCGAGGCGGCGAGGATGAAAAATGGCACCGCCAGCAGCGGAATGGAGCGCACGCTGTCCAGCATGTTGCGCACCATGGTGTCCGCCGGCAGACCCATCGACAGCAGCCCGGCCAGGGCGCCGAAGCCCATGGCGGCGCAGATGGGCACCCGCAGCATCGCCAGCACCAGGAACACCCCAAGCATCGACAGGGAGACCATGCTGGTCGCCCCTCAGCCCGTCACCGTCGGCAGGGCGGGCCGTTCCCGGGGGCGATCGGGGAAGGCCAGGCTGCGCAACAGGTGGATGCACTCGGTGACGATGATATCGGCGGTGCCGACGGTCAGGGGGATGTAATAGATGTATTCCGGCCACTCCAGGATCGGCGTCTCGTAGATGGACACCACCTCCAGGGTGATCACACAAAGCCGCAACAGGATCACGTGGAAGGTGATGACGGCGGCCGCGATGAGGATCGCCGCCACCCGCTGAACGCGCGGCGGCAAGCGATCGACCAGGAACTCCACCCGGATGAAGCCGTCTTCCTTGCTCAACAGCGCATAGGCGGCGAAGTAGATCCAGAAGGCCGCCATGATGGAGATCTCCTGGTGCCACATGATGCCTTGGTTGAAGGCGCCACGCAGCAGGATGTTGTAGGCATTGGCCCCCAGCATCACCACGAACATGACCATGGCGATACCGTTGAGGGTGAATCCGGTGACCCTGATGTAGAGGGTGAAGGCCGGGTCGAGGCGCTCGATCAGGCTACGCATCGGGGTGCGATCATGCTGTTGGAATCGATATTATTGCCAACCGCAGCGGACGTGGTGCCATGGGGTGCCGGAACAAGTCCGGCAACGACACCGTGGGATGAACGCACCGGCGGTGCGAAATCTCCATCAATGCCACGGACCGCCGCCCGGACCGCTGCCCGGGCGGTGTCGCGAACGTCGCTTACTTGGCCAGCGCGCGGATTTTGTCCACGTAGCCAGCGGGGATGAAGCCGTCGGCTTCGAGCCGGGCGATGGTCTTCTTGCCCGCCTCGCGCCAGGGGGCGAGGTTCGGCTCGATAACGTGGGCGCCGTACTGATCCCGGGCAATGCGCTTCTTCAGTTCGAAGTTGTCCTGGGAGTATTTGCGGAAGGCGGCCCCGGCGTTGTTCATGGCCTGTTGCAGGATGCCCTGCTCCTTGGCCGAGAGGGACGCCCAGCGCTCCTTGTTCACCATCATGTTGATGATCTGGTAGTACTCCTCGGTCCGCATCCAGTACTTGGCGTGCTCGGCGTTCTTCTGATCGACCCAGGCGCCGGCCGTTTCCGGCCCGCCCTCGATGATCTTCTGCTTGAAGGCCAGGTACATCTCCGGCCGCGGCACGACAATGGTGTTGGCGCCAAAGCCGCGCCAGGTCTCGATGGCCGCCTTGGCTTCCCAGATCCTCAGCTTCAGACCGGCCATTTCGGCCGGCGAGAAGATCGGCCGGATGGCGTTGAAGCCGCGCGGATCATGGATCATCCAGGTCCATTTCTGGTCCAGGAGGACGGCGCCGTTCTTGTCGATGGCGTCGACGGCCGGTTTCCACAGGCTGCTTTGGTAGAATGTCTGCAGGTGTTCGAGGGAACCGAACACATACGGCAGCGAGATCACCTTGGCCTCGGAGGCGAATGAGGCCAGGAACTCCGGGTAGATCAGGTGCATGTCCTGGGCGCCGCGGAAGACGTTGGCGATCTGGGCCGGGATATTGCCCAGCTTGCCGGCGTGGAAGACTTCCACTTTCATCGCGCCGCCGGAAATCTTCGCCACTTCGGCGGCGAAGGCGTCGACGCCGACGCCGGAGTGGCTTTCCTGTCGGTCCACATGGCCGAGTTTGAAGGTCTTCTGCGCCCAGGCGGAACCGCCGAACGCCGTCACGCCTATCGCCACGGCGGCGAGGTAGGATGTCAGTCTGGATCCTCTCATCGTGCTCTCCTGTCTGTTGGTGTCTGGGGTCATCATAGCCGCGTTCCTTGCCGGGTGGCGGGAACGTCTTAGTTTTTTTCCGCCTGCCCCGCCTGGGGCGTGACGGATTTTGAATGCCGGGCGTCGGTTCACTGGACCGCCTCCAGGGCCGGCGCGGCGGCGCGCAGTCGGGATCGGAGAGTCCGGGTCGCCGCTTCGTCGATGGCGGCCTCGTCATCGCTCACCACCACGCCGTAGATATTACGGGCGGCCTGTCGCGTCACCTTTTCCTGGCGCACATCTTCCAACACCGCGCGCGGATCCCGTTCCAGGGGGTCGCCGTAGCCGCCGCCGCCCGCCGACACCATGCGAAAGACGTCGCCACGGCCGACGATGAAGCTTTTCATGGGCATGGTGACCACGCCGTGTTCACCATCGCGGTCGATGAGTCTGTTGTCCGAAGGCGCACCGGGTTGTCCGCCGCCGATGCCGTAAGGCGGATGATCGCGGCGGTCGGTGCGCAGGGTAAACTCCGTCCGCTTGGCAAGAAAGCGGAATTCCCGCACCGACGCCAGGCCGCCGCGGTGCTTGCCGCCGCCGCCCGTATCGGGGAGCAGGCCGTATTGGATCACCTCGAGGGGCAGTTCCGTCTCGATCAGTTCGACCGGCTGGTTCGACAGGTTCGCGGCCGGGTTGGAGATGCCCTCGACCCCGTCCCGGGTGGCTCGGGCGCCCCAGGTGCTGACCAGCACCTCGGTCAGCACGAAGGGCTTTCCCTCGTGGGTGCCGCCGACGGAAAAGAGGGTGGGTCCGCCCTCGCCGGCGGCGATCACCAGGGCGGGAACGGCTTCGGCGATGGCGCCCATGATGGCGTCGAACACCCGATAGCCGATGACCCCCCGGGCCGCGCAGGCGGCGGGCTCCAAGGGATTGACGATGGTTCCACGGGGGGCGGTGACGCGCACCGGGCGCATGTAGCCCTCGCAATTGGGGATATCCTCGGTGGCCAGGCAGCGGATGGCGCAGTAGGACGCCGAATGCACCATGGCGATGGGGCAGTTTATGGCGGCCAGAACCTGCGGCGCCGTGCCGGCGAAGTCGAGGGCGATCTCGTCGCCGCCGACGGTGACGGCGACCGCGATCGGCAGGGGTTGCGGATCGTCGCCCACCCCGTCGATCCAGTCGGTAAAGCGGTACGTGCCATCGGGGATGCGCGCGATCTCGGCCCGCATGCGGGATTCGGCGAAGTCGTGCAGTTCTTCCAGGTAGATCTCCAGGTTTGCCGCCCCATAGCGCTCGAGAAGCCGTACCAGGCCCTTCTCGGCAATGCGGCAGGCGGCCAGTTGGGCCCTCAGATCGCCCATTACCTGGATCGGCGATCGGGTGTTCTTCTCGATGATCCGCATCAGCTTGCGGTCCGGCACCCCCGCCTCGTGGAGCTTGACCAGGGGAATTCGCAGGCCTTCCTGGTAGATCTCGGTGGCGTGGATGGCGACGCTGCCGGGCGCGATGCCGCCGACGTCGCTGTGGTGGGCCATGGTGGCGGCATAGCCGCGCACGGTGTCGCCGACGAAGATCGGCTTGATGACGTACATGTCGGGCAGGTGCTGGCCGCCCGACCCATAGGGGTCGTTGGCCAGGAACACGTCGCCCGGGACCATGTCGTCGGCGAAATCGCGGAGCAGGATGCCCATGATGTCGGGGAAGGAGCCCAACTGAACCGCCAGGGTCAGACCTTGGGCCACCACCTGGCCATGGCGGTCGCACAGCGCGGTTGAATAATCCATGGAATCCCGCACCACCGGGGAATAGGCGCTGCGCATGATGACCAGCGCCATCTCGTCGGCGATCGACGACAGGGCGTTGCGCACCACTTCGAAAGTGATGGGGTCGACAGTTCTGTTGGCGGCGTCGTTCATGGGCGAAGGTCCACCGCGATGTCGATATTGCCGAACGGGTCGAGGCGCGCCTGGCATCCTGGCGGCACCACGCAGGTGGCGTCGTATTCCTCGACGATCAGCGGCCCCTCCCGCCAATCCTCGGTGAGCGCGGCGCGGCCGATGACGGGGGTCTCGCGGGCGCCGTCGATGGGTCCGAAGTAGACCCGACGGGGACCGCCCAGGGTCATCGGCGGCGGGGGAAGCTTGTCCCGATCCACCTCGGCGCCGTCCCCGGCCACCCGGGCCACCGCCTTCACGTTCACCAGATCCACCGGATCCCGTTCCGACTGGTGACCGTAGGTACGTTCATGTTCCTCGCCGAAGGCCCGGGACATGGCCTGGAAATCGGGCCGGCCGG
>CBDFHV010000007.1:0-25024 GCA_965247705.1 Rhodospirillales bacterium
CGGACAGCAGGAAAGCGATCGCCTCGGCGATCTCCTGCGGCTGCCCCAGTCTTCCCAGCGGCACCAGCTGGGCCGCGTAGCGCCGGCCCTGCGGATCGTCGTCGCCGTATAGGCCGGCGCGGGTGCGGATGAAGCCGGGGACGACGCAGTTCACCGTGGCGCCGCTGGGGGCCAGCTGTATGGCGAGAGTTTTGGCCAGCGCCTCGACGCCCCCCTTGGCCGCGGCGGTGGCGCCAAAACCGAGGCCGCCCAGGCGAAAGGAATGGGCGGCCAGGCCGCTTACAACCACCACCCGGCCATGGTCGGACTTTTCAATCAGGGGCAATGCCCGGGAGCAAAGTTCCAGGAAGGTACCGACCATGGAAGTCAGGGAATCCTGCAAATCGGCGGCATTGAACTTGCCGATGGGGCGCCGATCGGCAAAACCATGGTTGCTCACCAGGTGGTCCAGGCCGCCAAAGCGTGCCTTGGCCCGATCCACCAGGTCGTGGGTCGCGGAGCCGTCACGCAGATCGCCAAGCGCGGTGTCGACCTCCGCTCCCGCTGCCCTGGCGTCCGCCGCCACCGCCTCCAGGCCGTCTTTGTTGGTGCGGGTGTGGGCCACGATGGCAACCCCGGGTCGGGCAACCCGGCGGCACACGGCGGCGCCGATACCGCTGCCGGCACCGGTGACCACCATCACCCGCCGGGAATCGTCGTTCCGGCTATCGTCGCCCATCGCGCCTCGTCCCCTCGGGTGCCATCGCCGGCGCGATCAGGCGACCCATTCGCTGACCGGCGCGCGGGCCTCGTGCAGCGGTTGGCAGATGACGTCGACCAGGCTGGGCCCGCCGTACTCCACGGCCTTCTTGAACGTGTCGCGAAGGGTTGTCGGGTCCTCGACCCGCCAGGCCTTGAAGCCGAAGGCCTCGGCCACCCGGGCATGGTCGGTGCGGTCGAAGTCGACGGAATAGTAGCGGCCACCAAAGCCTGTTTTCTGGCCCGCCTTGATCCAACCGAAGGTGCTGTTGGAGATCACGACCAGGGTGATGGGCAGCTTGTAGCGGGCGATGGTCTCCATCTCGCCGAGGGCGAAGCCGAAGCTGCCGTCGCCGATGACGGCCACGGACTTGGTCTCCGGCCGGCCGTAATGGGCGCCGACGACCCCCGGCAGGGCGTAACCCAGGGCCCCGTGGGCCCGGTTGGAAAATACGGTTCGTCCGGTGCGGCGGATCTTGTAGAAGGCGCCGAAATAGGGACACGGGGTGCCCGGGTCGCAAACGATGACGGCGTCTTCGGGCAGGACGGACTGAAGGTCGGCCACCACACGTTCCGGCTTGATGGGTCGGTCGTCGGAGCGGGCCAGTTCCTCGAAGGCGCCGTACTTTGCCGCCTTGGCCCGCTCGACGGCGGCGCGGCCCTGTTCGCGGGTCGGGGTGGATCCGTTCAGGCGTTTCTTCACCGCGTCCCGCAGCGCCGCCAGGGCCAGCTTTGCATCTCCCAACACCGCCACTTCGGTGGCGTAGTTGGCGCCGATCACCGCCGGGTCCACGTCGATGTGGACGATGCGGGTGCCCTTCTTCGGGTAGCGCCAGCGTTCGGTGGTGACGCTGCCGGCGCGACAGCCGACGAAGATTATCATGTCGGCCCCCAGCACAACCTCGCGGGTGGGCAGAACGCCGCCGTTGCTGCCGACGATGCCAACGGCCAGGGGATGGTCTTCCTCGATGCTGCCCTGGCCAGTCACCGTGGTCGCCACCGGCGCTTCTAGCAATTCGGCCAGTTCCTTCAGTTCCTCGGTGGCGTCCGCGTTGACCGGCGCGCCGCCGCAGATGAACAGCGGTTCCTTGGCCGACAGGATGGCTTCCGCCGCCGCCTCGACGGCCGCGGGATCGGGCCCCGTCCGCCGCGCCGGGAAGGCGCCCAATCCCGGTTCCGCCCACACGTTGTCCTCGTCCACCGGCTGCTTCTGCAAGTCGAAGGGCAAGCCGATGTGGGCGGCGCCCGGGCGCCCGGTGGACATGTTGCGGAAGGCGGCGCGGATGGTATCGGGGATGGAGGCCGACGTGTTCAACAGATGGGTATATTTGGCCAAGGGCCGGAACAGGCTTTCCTGGTCAAGCTCGGTCAGGCTGAAGTGGCCGCGACCGCCGACCCCGATGTCGGTGGTGATGGCGAGCACGGGGATGGAGGATTCGTTTGCCTCCACCACGCCCGGCAGGATGTAGGTGGCGCCGCCGCCGCTGGGCCCTTCGCACACGCCGACCTTGCCGCTGACCCGGGCATAGCAGTCGGCCATGTAGCCGGCCGAGCGCTCGTCGCGGGTCAGGATGTGGGTCATGCCGTGATCGAGCTGGTAGAGGGCGTCGTAGAACGGCAGGCTGGTATCGCCGCACAATCCGAAGATGTACTTTACGTCGTACATCTGGAGCATGCGGACGAAGGCTTCGGCGCCGGAAAGCTGGTTGCCCGCGGCAGGCGCATTCATCGTGTGGCCTCCTAGAATAATTTGAGGTCCGTGGGGAAGGGCTTGCCTGGGGAAAACCCTGGGCCGAAACTAGACCAGATGGGACGGCCTCGACAACGGCCACGTTTGCCCTCGCCGTATCGTCCGTTTTGACCCACCGCTGGTGGAGACTCGATGCCATGCGATTGACCGACCAAGAGAAGGCGATGCTGGACGGCGACGACGGGGAGGCCCGGCAACGGGCCATGTCGGGCCTGGTGCAACTGGGGGAAGCCTTCGGTGCCGAGGACATGGTGGCGATCCAGTATGCCCACGTGCACCCGGGCATGGCGCTCTATGCCCAGGACGTCGAGCTGATGGAGGACCTGGTGGCCATTGGCGCCGAGATGGCGGTGCCGGCCACCGCCAACGTCACCAACGTCGACACGGTCAATTGGCAGGCCACTGGCGCGCCGGAGAAACTGGCCCGGCTGCAACAGCGGGGCGCGGCGACCCATGCCAAGCTGGGCTGCGCCAGCGCCATGACCTGCACTCCCTACTGGGCCGGCCACTGGCCCACCTGGAACATGCATATGACGTCGATCGAATCGACGGTCACCATCTTCTGCAACTCGGTGCTGGGGGCGAAGTCCAACCGGGACGGCTTCTTTTCCGTCTACGCGGGCATCGCCGGCCGCTATCCCCGCTTCGGCTACCACCTGGACGAGAACCGCGTTGGCACCCACCTGGTGCGGGTCAACGCGCCCCTGGAGGCGGTGTCCGACTTCAGCGCGCTCGGCTTTCATGTGGGCCAGGTGGTCGGCACCGAGGTGCCGGTGTTCACCGGCTTCGAGCGGCGACCCACCCTGGACGAGCTGGACGCCCTGGGCGCCACCCTGGCCACCACCGGCGGCGTCTCCATGTACATCGTGCCCGGGGTGACGCCGCCCTTCGCCGACGTGGCCGATGCCTTCGCCGGACGCACCCCGCCCGGGGAGATCGCCGTCGGCCAGGCGGACCTGGAGGCGGTCTACGACACCTACAACGCCGACGCCGGCACGCCGGTGGATTTCGTTCACCTGGGCTGTCCCCACGCCTCCTACGAGGAAATGCGCCAGTTCGCCGCCCTGCTCGAGGGCCGCCAGGTCCACGACGGAGTGGAACTGTGGGTCACCACCGCCCGGGACGTGGCCCGGGCGGCCGGCGAGGCGGGCATCGTCGCGACAATCGAAAAGGCCGGCGGCAAGGTGGTTGCCGACACCTGCCCCATGTCGTGCCATTTCGCCCGCACCACCTCGCCGGACTCGGACATCCCGTTGCCGGAGCCAACCATGAAGGTGATGGTCATGGACTCCGGCAAGCAGGCCAAGTACGTGCGCGACATGATCCAGTGCGAATCCTTGATGACCAGCGCCGAGGCGGCGGTGGAAAGCGCGGTAACCGGACGCTTCGTCCCCCGCTTCACCCAGCGCGCGGCACGAACCTCATGACCGCGGTCACCGCCGTACGGGAGATCCGCGGCCGCGGCATCGTCCAGGGCGTCGCCTCGGGCCCGGCCCTGGTATCTCAGAAATCCACGGCAATATTAGAAAAATTCACCACAGAGGCACAGAGGCACAGAGAAGAAGAAAAATCGAAATTTCTTAGAATTAAGAAGTTTTGTCCTATCTCTGTGTCTCTGTGCCTCTGTGGTTCACTTTCTTATTTCATCCCGCCTTATTCACCCAAGGGGCCTGAAATGACTGGCGCGCGGCGGATTTTGACGTAAAATCAATGTGCTAGAAGGATTCACAACAAACCTCCGCCGTGCGCCATGGGTGAAACGCTATCTCTGTTCGGTTCCTCGTTCAACAAGTCCCTTCGCATCGAATCCCGACCCGAGCGGCTGACCGGGGAACCGGGGGCCGTGCTCTTGCGCGAGATCATGGAGCGCACCCGGATCATCGAGTGGCTGACCGAGCGGTTGCACGATCCGCGCAAGGCCGATCGTGTCACCTATCCCCTGGCCGATCTGCTGCGCACGGTTCTGCTTCTCTTTGGCCAGGGTTGGCACGACCAAGACGACGCCGACGCGCTCCGCCATGATGCGGGCCTACGCCTGGCTGCAAGCGGTTCACGGGGTGTCACGCCGTTGTCCACCGAGGCGCACCTGGCCTCGCAACCCACGCTGTCGCGTCTGATCGCGCTTCTGAGCACGCCGGAGGCCCGCACTGTGCTCCATGAGGCGATCACCGAGCTCGCGGGGCGGCGGTTCCGGGGCCTGCGCGGCGGTCACCGGCAGCGATATCTGACCATCGACGTGGACAGCCTGCCGATCGAGGTCCACGGCCATCAACCCGGCTCGGCCTGGAACGGCCATTACCATCAGCGCATGTACCACCCTTTGGTGGCCAGCATCGCCGAAACCGGCGACCTTCTGGACGCTCGTTTACGGGAGGGCAACGCCCACACCGCCGAGGGGGCGCTGGACTTCATCCTTGATCTCGTGGACCGAGCCGAAGAGACGCTGTGCCAAGTCGCTCTGGTGCGCATCGACGCTGGGTTCCCCAGCGATCCCCTGCTGTCGGGCCTGGAGCGTCGCGGGACGCCCTATGTTGCCCGATTGCGGACCAACAAGGTCCTGGACCGCATGGCTCAGCCCTGTCTTGGACGGCCGCCGGGACGGCCTCCGGCAGAGCCGCGGACGTGGTTCCACGAGATGACCTGCCGGGCGAAGTCGTGGTCGAAAGAGCGCCGAGTGGTCCTGGTGGTGTTGGAACGGCCAGACCAATTTCTGGTTGATCACTTCTGGCTGATCACCAGCCTTGATGCCGGGGCCGTGCCGGCGGCCGATCTCCTGGATCACTACCGCCAGCGCGGCCGTGCCGAGGCCCACATGGGCGAACTCATGGACGTGATGGACCCGGCGCTGTCGTCCGCGTCGCGAAGGAAGCGTCATTACCGGGGGCGCTGCCTGCCGGAGCGCGAGAGCACGGTCGATGCCTTCGCTCACAACGAGGTCGTCCTGTTGCTCAACATCCTGGCCTATGAACTGGTTCATGCCGGGCGGTGCCTGATGGAGACTGCGACCGGCGAGGGGTGGAGCCTTCGCCGGTTCCGCGAGCGCGTTCTGCGCGCCGCCGCCCGGGTCGTCGTTTCCGGCCGACGCATCACCATGGTCATCGGGGAAACATTCGCCCGCTTCTGGCAACGGCTCTGGCCGCGCTTGGAACGCTTGCGATACGCCGACCCGTAACCCCGTCCAAGTCGGCCAGCTAGACTTCAAGCCACCGCCGGATCGCCGGTGGCGGTCCCGCTCGCCTCCACGGCGGCTTCTTCACGCCTTTCATGCCTCAAGTGGCTATCGCACAGCTGGGGAAGCACCCGTGACTCGCCAGCCGCGAATGACCCTGCAACGAGACTCGCATCACATGCAGAAAAGTCTACGGCAAGGGGGTTGGTGAATAAGCCGGGTTCATACAGCCACCGTCATTTCCTTAAACCGCCGCAATGCCGCCAGGTGGTCTTCGATGCCGGCGTTGCCACCGTTCATCGTGTTCAGGGACAAGCGGGAAAGCCCCGCCTTCCGCCAATAGTCGATCTGGTCCGGCCACAAATCGGGAGCATGGTCGCGCATGTTGATCCAGGCTTCCACCTCCATCTTGGCGGGATCCCGGCCGGCCTCGCGGGTGTAATCGCGCAGGCGGCCGATCATGGCTTCCTGGTCCTCGTCGGTCCGGCCGCTGCCGATGATCCAACCGTCGCCGATGCGCCCGATCCGCTTCAGCACCGGTTCCGCCCGGCCGCCCAGCCACAGGGGGATGGGGCGCTGCACGGGCAGCGGATTGAGGCCGGCATCGGGAACCTTGTGCCACTTGCCCTCGAAGGTGACCAGGGGCTCGGTCCACAGGGCCCGCAGGAGCGCGATCTGCTCCTCCGACCGGCGGCCCCGGTTTGTGAAGTCCTCGCCCAAGGCCTCGTATTCCACCGGGTTCCAGCCGATGCCAACCCCCAGCCGCAGGCGCCCCTTGGACAGCACGTCAACGGCCGCCGCCTGCTTGGCCACCAGCGCCGTCTGCCGCTGGCCCAGGATCAGGATGCCGGTCATCAGGCCGATCCGTTCCGTCACCGCGGCCAGGAAACCGAAGAGGACGAAGATCTCGTGGAAGGCGTGTTCGTGAGTGTAGGGCCCGGACCAGTCCGGCCGGTTGGCGGCATTCGCCCCCAGCACGTGATCGAAGGCCAGGATATGGTCGAACCCCATGCCCTCGACGGCCTGGGCATAGTCCCGGATCACCGCCGGATCGTTGCCGATCTCTGTCTGGGGAAATACCGCGCCGATCTTCATGACTCGTCTCCTGCGGACGGTTCGGGGAATCCTACTTCCCTCGAAGGGTAACCAGATCCCATGCACTGGGCGCGCCCAGCCGGATGGGCAGAATGCTGGTTCCCACGCCGGCTGTCACGTAAAGGGTTCGATGGCTGTCCCGGTACAGCCCGCAGGTGCCTGGTTTCGGAGCTGTCGACGGGATCCAAAGCGCCCCCAGGAAGGGAAACCGAACTTGGCCGCAGTGGGTGTGGCCGGCGAAGACAACACCCTCATAGGGTCGAAGGAAGGCCGCCGCCGGATCGTGGGTCAGAGTGATCCTGGTCCGCCCGCCGCAGTCGCTTGGCCAATCCACATGGCGGAATTGCCCGGTATAGAAGTCCCCGAGGCCCCGTATGCAAACCGTCGACCCGCCGACCGTCGCGGTCGTGATCTCATTTTCCAGAACCGCGATACCGGCGCGGCGCAACCCCTCAAGCCAGGCCTCGGCGCCGGTCCAGGTTTCGTAGTTGCCGAGTACGGCAAACGTCGGCTTGCGCGCCGAAAGGGCAGCGATCTTCGCGACCACCGTCGGCCTCAACCGGTCGATCCCGTCGCCCACATTAGCCGTATAGTCGCCGACCAGCAGCACTATGTCGGGGTTCTCGGCGACGACGGCGTCGAACAAGCGGTCCAGGACGCCCACGTCCACGACACCGTGACCCACGTGCAGATCGCCTACAACGGCAACTCTGAGCGGCGCGACGTCTCGATCGGCACCGGTCGCGAGCACAATATCGCCGCGGGTGACCGACACCTTCAGATCAACCCAAACGCGAGTGGCCAGCCCGGCCAATAGCGCGATCAACAGGCCGCCAATGAGGGCGGCCCTCCTCGGCCACCGCTCGCCGGCCTCGCTCACGCCAACTCCGGGTAGCCCGCATGCGCGGCCTCCCGCGCCATGCGGGGAATGACGTCGTAGGCCTCCAGGGGCAGGAAGGCCAGACCGGCGATCAGCAGAGCCTCGCGCACGGAGGTAAGCGACGGGTCGGCGTGGGCGGCGGCCAGCCCGACGCCCAGCCTTTCGACCGCGTTCTCCGGCGTTGCCAGGGCGGTGATGTAGGGCAAGCCCGGCGCGGCGGCGGTGGCGCAGAGGACCCGGGTGCCGGCCAGCCGATCCGGCGCGTGGCGAGCGGTCATCGCATGGGTGACGGCGTCGATGGCCGCCGCGTCGGCCCGCCCCGACTGGACAAGGGCGATGCTGTCCGCGTGGCTGCCCGAGATCGCCACCGCGCCGAAGAAGCGGCCGCCGTTCGCCAGGGGCGCGAGCAAGGCGCGCAAGGCATTGTGGCCGGACTGGGACCCCTCCCCGTTGACCGCGCAGACCAGGCCGCGCAGGTCGGTCACGTCGCGCGCCGAGGATTCCGCCGGTACGATCACCTGGCTGCGGTAGAGGGCGCCCTCGCATCCCGGTGCGGCGTAGCAGGGCGTGGCGACCAGACGAACCCGGCCCACAAGTTCCCGGGTCAGGGGCAAGCCGCAAGTCTGGGCGAGCAGCAGGCGGGGATCGGTCCACAAGGCGACGGGATGGGCGGGCCGGCTTAAGACGGCCGGCACGTCCGCCACGCCGGCGGCGGTCAGGTGACCGGCCACGCCACGCCACCAGGCATCGGTGATGTGCCGCGCCTCCGGCAGGTCGTACATGGTCAGGCCCGCAAGCCGTGTCATGGCGCGCCGTTCGTCATCGTGAGTGCCGCCTTCGTAACCAGCCCGAAGGCCGGTTGCTATCGGAGCACGGAATTCTTCCTCAGGCCCCAAGGGCAGTCCATTCATTATTGCAAAACTGGGAATAATGTTTTGCCCACTATGCCTATTCCGCCATCGAGCGCACGGCCTCATTGTCCATGACATCGAAATGGTGGGGCAAGGCCGTGGTTCGTTTCCGCCTGCCGCCATTTGGACGAGGAGGTGAACGATGTCAGCGACCGCCATGACCAAAGGCGTCCATCACATCGGACTGACCGTTCCGGATCTGGGCAAGACCAGGGCATTCTTCGTCAACACGTTGGGATTCGAAACCCTTGGCGAGGAGCCGGACTATCCCGCGGTCTTCCTGACCGACGGCACCACCATGATCACCCTGTGGCAGGCCGTGAATCCGGCGACGGCGGTGCCCTTCGATCGCAAGAACATCGTCGGACTTCACCATTTCGCGCTGAGAGTCGGCAGCGCCGACGACCTCAAGGCGTTGCGCCGCAAGCTCGCCACCACCGACGGGGTCGAGATCGAGTTTTCGCCGGAACCCCTGGGGAGCGGCCCCACGATGCACATGATGTGCACGATCCCGGGGGGCATCCGCATGGAATTCATCGCGCCGAGCGCCTGACGCTTCGCGGGACCGGGGCGCCGCCCGCAAAGGCCCGAAATGGGCGCCCACCCATCAACCCATGAAAACGAGGAGAATACCGATGCCACGACTTACCGCCGTTGAACCCGCGACCGCCACCGGCGAGGCCAAGGAACTTCTGGACGGCGTCTTGCGGAAGCTTGGCGTGACCCCCAACGTCTTGCGCACCATGGCCAACGCCCCCGCCGCGTTGAAGGCCTATCTCGGCTTCGGCGAGGCTCTGTCAGGGGGCCGATTCGACGCCAAGAGCCGCGAGGCGATCGCCCTCACCGTGGCCGGCGCCAGCACCTGCGAATACTGCGCATCCGCCCACACGGCAATCTCCAGGAGCCTGCGAGTCGATGACGCGGAGATCGACCGGCGCCTCGACGGCCACGCCAGCGATCCGTCCCTGGATGGGGCGCTTGTATTCGCCCGCCGGGTGGTGGAGAAGCGGGGCTTCGTCAGCGACGACGACATGGCCGACGTGCGCGCCGCCGGTCACGACGACGGCGCCATTGCCGAGATCGTCGCCAACGTCACGGCCAATCTCTTCACCAACTATCTCAACCACATCGCCCAGACCGAGATCGACTTTCCCAAAGTCGATCTGATGACGGCCCGGGCCGCCTGACCCAACCCGGTGGCGGCGCGCGCCGATGACGCGCCGCCACCTCCAATGCCCGCCCCAATTGGCGCGGGCACGGCGTCCAAGCGGGAGTGCAATCCATGTCCGACGGCTGGAGCCACGCTGAATCCCCCTTTCATGCGGGCGAACGGCAGGTCCAGGAGCGCCTGGGCCTGCGCGACAAGATGGACGCCTTCGCCCGCCGGGTGGTCCACGAGCACATGCCCGACCAGCACCGCGCGTTCTATGGGCAATTGCCCTTCGTGCTGATCGGCAGTGTCGACGATCGAGGCCGTCCCTGGGCGTCCCTGCTCGCCCAGGGCCCGGGATTCATGACCAGCCCCGATCCACAAACCCTGCGCGTCGCCAGCCCTCCGCCGTTCGGCGATCCGCTCCATGGAAATCTGAAGGACGGCGCCCCGGTGGGCGTCCTCGGTATCGAGTTGGAAACCCGGCGGCGCAACCGTTTATCCGGACAATTTGCCGACGTCCGGCCCACCGGCTTCGACATCGCCGTCCGTCAGGCCTTCGGCAACTGCCCCCAATACATCCAGTCCCGCGCCGTCGACGTTCGTCCGCCCGCGGATACGGAAGCGAAGGCGCCGACCGTCAACTGGGTCGACCGGTTCGACGAGCGCACCCACGCCCTGATCGAACGGGCCGACACCCTGTTCATCGCCACCGCCTACACGGCGGATCCGGACGCGCCCTCCCAAGGCGCCGACGTGTCCCACCGGGGCGGTGCGCCTGGCTTCGTCCGCGTCGTCGACGTACAGTCTTTCGCGTTCCCCGATTTCGCCGGCAACCACCATTTCAACACGGTCGGCAACATCCACCTCAACCCCCGGGCCGGCTTCCTGTTCGTCGATTTCGACAGGGGCGGCGTCGTCTACATGACCGGAACCGCGGAGATCGTCTGGGACGGCCAGGAAGTTCGGGCTCACGCCGGCGCCGAACGGCTTATCCGCTTTCGCGCCGAGGAGATTATCCGAGTCGAGGGCAGCCTGCCGCTCCGCTTCGACTTCGGCGACTATTCGCCGCATTTGGCCCATATCGCAAACTGGGCCTAGACCCCATGTCCGACTGGGATGTGGGTGACCCGTCTCACATTATGCGGGTGTCGAGGGTTGCACCGGATGGTCCGGTGTCTTGCCTCATGCATAGGAGACGGGTCATGGAACAGGTTATCACGTACGTGGGTCTGGACGTTCACAAGAAGAGCATTTCGGTCGCCATTGCCGATGGCGGCTTGCGCCGGGAGGCGCGCTATTTCGGCACCATCGCGAACCAACCGGCGGCGTTGCGGAAGTTGGCGCACAGGCTGGGGCGCGAGGGACGCGCGCTGCGCTTCTGCTACGAGGCCGGGCCGTGCGGTTACGGGGTCTATCGGACGCTAACATCGCTCGGCCACGACTGCGTGGTGGTGGCGCCGTCGCTGATCCCGCGGCGTCCTGGCGATCGGATCAAGACCGACCGCCGCGATGCCTTGGGCTTGGCCAAGCTGGACCGCGCCGGCGAGCTGACGCCGGTGTGGGTGCCCGAGCCCGAGCACGAGGCCCTGCGCGATCTGGGGCGGGCCCGCGCGGCGGCGGTCAAGGCCCTGCGCCGGGCGCGTCAGCAGTTGAGCGGCTTCCTGCTACGCCACGCCCGCACGCGAGACGGCAACAACTGGACCCTGGCCCACCGGCGCTGGCTGGCGAGCCTGCGTTTCGAGCAGCCGGCCCAGCAGATCGTCCTGGAGGACTATATCCAGGCCATCGAGGATGCCCAGGCGCGGCGCGACCGCCTGACGGCCGAGATCGAAGCATTGGTCCCCCGTTGGTCCCTGGCTGCCGTCGCCCAGGCCCTTCAGGCCATGCGCGGCGTGGCGCTGATCACCGCCGTCACCCTGTTGGCCGAGATCGGCGACCTGACCCGTTTCGACAGCCCGCGTCAGCTCATGGCGCACCTCGGTCTGGTGCCCTCGGAGCATTCCAGCGCCGCTCACATCCGGCGCGGCGCCATCACCAAGGCCGGCAACGCCGAGGCGCGCCGCGTCATGATCGAGGCCGCCTGGTGCTACCGCCTGCCGGCGCGGGTCAGCCGCTGCCTCCTGGAGTGCCTCCAGGGCCAACCCAAGGCGGTCCGCGACATCGCCTGGAAGGCCCAGACCCGCCTCTGCGCCCGCTACCGCCGCATGGGCGCCCAAGGCAAGGATACCCCCCTGGTCACAACGGCTATCGCCCGCGAGATGCTCGGCTTCGTCTGGGCCATCGCCCGCGAGGTCGCGCCGCGCAAGGCCGGCTGAGAAAAAGCAGGGAAAAATCGTCACCCCACAAGAGGAGGACCGAAGCAGCCTACCAACAGTCCGCCGGCGCCCATGCCTGGGGGCGAGACCACGGTGAGGGGAACCCTCGACTGCTCTACGAGCGGGACTTGTCCCACGCTCGTCATCTAGACCGAGGCAGCCCCACGACGAACCCAGGGTCATGCGGTCCCAACCCGCGCATCAGAGATCGATCAACCGTCGTCAGGACGGTTTCGCCCCCTGCCATGTGCGCTGGCGCTATACGTATCTCGACACCGGCAACACGGTGAGCGGTGATCTTCGTCCGAAACCTTGAATTCGGACATGAGAGAGCAGCATCAGGGCTACTGATTGCCGCGCGGACCCTACTGCCCCTTGCGTTCGATCCGTGGCAACGTCCGTGGGCGGCCCGCTGGACAGCCCCGGGCCCGGCGCCCAAGATACCGGGCAAATTTCATCTGCCCTCCGCCGCCGGAGCATCGACCATGCGCGACTTCACCTTTCCCGGGCGCTCGCCCGTCCATGGCCTCAACGGCGCCGCCGCCACATCCCATCCCATCGCCACCCTGGCCGCCATCAACGTGCTGCAGGCGGGCGGCAACGCGATGGACGCCGCGGTCACCGCCTGCGCCGTTCAGTGTGTGGTCGAGCCCGCCTCCACCGGCATCGGCGGCGATTGTTTCGCCCTTTATGCGCCCCGGGGAAGCGACCGTATTGTCGCCTACAACGGGTCCGGCCGGGCGCCCCGGGCGGCGACCGCGGCGTGGTATGCCGAGCAGGGCATCGAGGCCATCGAGCGCCACACGCCCCACTCCGTCACCGTGCCGGGCGCCGTCGACGCCTGGGCGCGGCTGCTCGCCGATCACGGGACACGAAGCCTGGCCGATGCCCTGGGGCCGGCGATCCGTTACGCCCGCGACGGCTATGCCATCTCCGGCCGCATTGCCTCCGACTTCGCCCGCGAGGCCGCCACCATCGAACGGGACCCGACGGCGGCGCGCATCTTCCTTCCCGGCGGCAAGCCGCCGAGCGTCGGCTCCGTCCACCGCCAGCCGCAACTGGCCGCCACCCTCGAGCGCATCGCCGAGGGCGGCCGCGACGCCTTCTACCGAGGACCCGTGGCCGAGGACATGGTCGGCTACCTGCGCAGCCTTGGCGGCCTGCATACCATGGAGGACTTCGAGACGGCGGCGGGGGAATACGTGGACCCCGTCACCACCACCTACAAAGGCTACACGGTCTACGAATGCCCGCCCAACGGCCAGGGGATCATCGCCCTGGAGATCCTCAACATCTTCTCCCATCTGGACCTGGCCGCCCACGCGCCCCTTTCGGTGGAGCGCCTGCACCTGGAAATCGAGGCCCAGCGCCTCGCCTACCGGGACCGCGCCCTTTACGTGGCCGACCCCCGCCACGCGGCGGTGCCCATGGACAAGCTGCTGTCGGTGGGCCGGGCCGGGGAATTGGCGAACGCGATCTCCATGAACCGGGCCCTGGTGGGCTTGCCGGACGTGGACGCCATGCCGGCCCATGCGGACACCATCTACCTCTGCGTCGTCGATAAGGACCGCAATGCGGTGAGCTTCATCAATTCGCTGTTCAACGGCTTCGGCAGCGGCCTCTGCGCGCCCAAGTCCGGCGTCATGCTGCAGAACCGGGGCATGGCCTTCGCGCTCGACCCGGACCATGCCAACTGCATCGCGCCGGGCAAGCGCCCGTTCCACACCATCATCCCCGGCATGCTGGCCAGGGACGGCCATGCGGTTATGCCGTTCGGCGTCATGGGCGGTGCCTACCAGGCCCTGGGCCATGCGCGGCTGCTGCTTAACCTGCTCGAGTACGGCCTCGACATCCAAGAGGCCATCGACATGCCCCGGGTATTCGCCAGCGCCGGCGGTGTCATCGAGGCGGAGCCCAGCCTGCCCGAGACCATGGTCGCCGGCCTCGCCGCCAAGGGCCACATCATGGGCGCGGTGGAGAAGCCCCACGGCGGCGGCCAGGCCATCTGGATCGATTGGGAACAGGGGGTGCTGACCGGCGGTTCCGAGCCGCGCAAGGACGGTTGTGCCCTGGGCTACTGAGCCCGTCCCCACGTAGCAGAAGGCTGATCGCTTGCGCTGCGCGAAGAATTCCCGTAACCCATTGGTCCCCTGGCCGTAACCGCAGCCCGATCTGGCGACCGTCCGCCGTGACCCGCTATTCCATCTTCAGCCTCGCCCGCAACGCCATGACGGGCCACGGGAACTGGACCCGCGCCTGGCGCACGCCGGAACCCAAGCCGCGCTATGACGTCATCATCATTGGCGGCGGCGGCCACGGCCTGGCGACCGCCTACTATCTGGCCAAGGAGCACGGGATCACCAACGTGGCCGTGCTGGAAAAAGGGTGGCTCGGCGGTGGCAATACGGGGCGCAACACCACCATCGTGCGCTCCAACTACCTGATTGAGCCCAACGCCCACCTCTACGAATGGTCCCTGAAGCTGTGGGAGGGCCTCAGCCAGGACCTCAACTACAACGTCATGTACAGCCCCCGGGGAGTCATCAACCTGGCCCATTCGGACGGCCAGGTGGACGCTTTTCAGCGCCGCGGCAACGCCATGCGCCTCAACGGTACCGACGCCGAGTGGCTGGACCGGGAGCAGGTGTCGGCACTGTTACCGCACTTGGACACTTCGCCCCATGCCCGCTTTCCCATCATGGGCGGGGTTCTCCAGGCGCGCGGCGGCACCGCGCGCCACGACGCGGTGGCCTGGGGCCTGGCCCGCGGCGGCGATGCCCGGGGCGTCGACATCATCCAGAACTGCGAGGTTACCGGCATCCGTCGCGAAGGCGGACGGGTTATCGGCGTCGAGACCTCCCGCGGGGACATCGCCGCCGACAAGATCGGCATCGCCGTCGCCGGCCACACGGGCCACATCGCGGCCATGGCGGGCTTGCGCATGCCCATCGAGTCCCATGTGCTTCAAGCCATGGTCAGCGAGCCGGTCAAGCCGATCCTGGACACGGTCATCACGTCGGGCGCCGCCCACTGCTACGTCAGCCAGTCTGACAAGGGCGAAATGGTGTTCGGCGGCGATCTGGACGGCTACAACTCCTATGCCCAGCGGGGCAACTTGCCGACCATCGAGCACGTGGTGCAGTCGGCGATCGCGCTGTTTCCCTACTTCAGCCGGCTGCGCCTGATGCGCACCTGGGGCGGCATCATGGACATGACCATGGACGGCAGCCCGATCATCGGCAAGACGCCGGTCGATGGGTTCTATATCAACGGCGGCTGGTGCTACGGCGGCTTCAAGGCGACGCCGGGCTCGGGCTGGGTGTTCGCCCACACCATCGCTCACGACGCGCCCCATGCCCTGAACGCCGCGTTCACCCTCGACCGTTTCGCCCGCGGCCGCGCCATCGACGAAAAGGGCGTTGGACCGGTGCCCAATGCCCACTGAGCTTCCCTTGGACGGACCCCGGAGACCGGCATGCTTATGATTCCCTGTCCTTGGTGCGGCACCCGGCCTCACGTGGAGTTCGCCTATGGCGGCGACGCCACCGTCACCCGGCCGGCGGAGCCGGAGGCGGTCTCCGACCAGGAATGGCACGACTACGTCTATATCCGGGACAACGGGCGGGGGCTCCATAGGGAGCTGTGGCAGCACGTCAGCGGCTGCCGCCGCTGGCTGAAGGTGCTGCGCGACACCACAACCCACCAGGTGTTCGCCAGCGCGCCCCCCGACGGCACGCTTCCGGAACCAAAACCATGATCGGCCAGCCCAACCGCCTGCAGGTCGGGGGCCTGGTCGACCGGACCCGCGCCGTGGGCTTCACCTTCGATGGCAAGCAATACACGGGACTGCGCGGCGACACCCTGGCCTCCGCCCTGCTCGCCAACGGCGTGTCCCTGGTCGGGCGCAGCTTCAAGTACCACCGCCCCCGGGGGGTCTTCGCGACCGGCGCCGAGGAACCCAACGCCCTGATTCAACTGCGCAAAGGGAACCGGACCGAGCCCAACTTGCGGGCCACCCAGGTCGAGCTCTACGACGGCCTGGAAGCGGAAAGCCAGAATCGCTGGCCGAGCCTGCGTTTCGACATCGGCTCCCTCACCGGTTTTCTGTCGCCCCTGTTCCCCGCCGGTTTCTACTACAAGACCTTCATGTGGCCGGCGTCCATGTGGATGACGTACGAACGGGTTATCCGCCACATCGCCGGGCTGGGGCGCAGCCCGACTCAGCCGGACCCGGACCGCTACGAGCACGGCTATGCCCATTGCGATGTCCTGGTGGCGGGTGGCGGGCCGGCGGGCCTCGGCGCCGCCCTATCGGCGGCCCGGTCCGGCGCGCGGGTAATTCTGGCCGACGAGAATCCGGAGTTCGGGGGCGCCCTGCGCGGCCTCAAGGCGGTGGTCGACGACGGTCCGGCCCTCGACTGGGTGGCCCGCTGCGTCGCCGAACTGGAATCCATGTCCCGTGTGACCCTGCTGCGGCGGTCATGCGTGTTCGGCTACTACGACCACAACTGGCTGGCCATCGCCGAGCGGGTGGCGGATCACACGCCAACGCCGGCGGAGCACCTGCCCCGCCAACGGCGGTGGATGGTCCACGCCAAGCAGGTGGTGCTGGCGACCGGCGCCATCGAGCGTCCCGTGCCCTTCACCGACAACGACCGGCCCGGAGTAATGCTGGCCCACGCCGCGCGTGCCTACGTCAACCAGTACGGGGTGCGGCCCGGCGAGCGGGCGGTCGTCTTCACCACCAACGATTCCGCCTACGCCGCGGCACTAGACCTGGCGCAAGCCGGGGTGCGGGTCGCCGCCATCGTCGATTCCCGCGAGGCGGTCGAAGGCGCGGCCGTGGAAGCGGCGCGCCAGGCGGGGATCGAGGTACTGGCCGGTCACGCCGTGGTGGCCGTGTTCGGCCGCCGCGCGGTCAAGGCCGTGGACGTGGCGCGCCTTAACGCCGATGGCGACCTCATTGGGCCCGGCGCCCGGCGTATTGCCTGCGACCTGGTCTGTGTCAGCGGCGGCTGGAACCCGACGGTGCACCTCCACGCCCAGTCCCGGGGCCGGCCCCGCTTCGACGACGAACAGGCGGCCTTCGTGCCGGGGGACTCGTTTCAGGCCGAACGGTCCGCCGGCGCCGCCAACGGCACCTTCCATCTGTCGGGCTGCCTGCGGGAAGGCATGGAAGCCGGCGCGGCGGCGGCCCGGGACGCCGGTTTCGCCGACACGGTGGTGCCGGCGATCCCCTCGGCGCCGCCCGACCCCTTCGGTCCCGTCCGGCCCGTTTGGGTTGCCCCCCAGCCGCCCCACGTCAATGGCAAGCGCTTCGTCGACCTGCAGAACGACGTTACCGTCGATGACCTCGCCCTGGCGGCCCGCGAAGGCTACGATTCCGTCGAGCATCTGAAGCGCTACACCACCATGGGCATGGGCACCGACCAGGGACGGACCAGCAACGTCGCCGGGCTCGCCATCCTGGCCGGGCTTCTGGGCAAGGAGATCCCGGAGGTCGGCACCACCACCTTCCGCCCGCCCTACACGCCGGTCACCATGGGGGCGCTCGCCGGGGGCGAGACCGGTCATCACTTTGCACCCGTGCGCCGGTCGGCCATGCATGCCTGGCACGAAAAGGCCGGCGCAACTTTCGTCCCCGCCGGCTTGTGGCTGCGGCCCCAGGTCTATCTGCGGCCGGGCGAGGACCTGATGGCGGGCATCTGGCGCGAAACCAAGCACGTGCGCGAAAAGGTGGGCATCGTCGATGTCTCCACCCTCGGCAAGATCGACATCCAGGGCAAGGACTCAGCCGAGCTCCTCAACCGGGTCTACATCAACGCCTGGTCGAAGCTCGCCGTCGGCCGCTCCCGCTACGGCGTCATGCTGCGCGAGGACGGCATGGTGGAGGACGACGGCACCACCAACCGGTTCGACGAAAACCGCTACATGATGACCACCACCACGGCCAAGGCGGGGCCGATGATGCAGTTCCTGGAGTACCTGCTGCAGGTGGAATGGCCGGAGCTGGACGTGCATGTGGTCTCGGTCACCGAGGAGTGGGCGGCCATGGCCCTGGCCGGCCCGGCGAGCCGCCGTGTGCTTGAGCGCATGACTGACGACATCGACGTCTCCAACGAAGCCCTGCCCTTCATGGGCGTGCGCGAGGGCACCATCGGTGGCGCGCCGGGGCGCCTGTTCCGCATCAGCTTTTCCGGCGAACTGGCCTACGAGATCAACGTCCCCGCCGACCATGGCCTCGCCGTGTGGGAGCGGTTCCTGGAAGTGGGCCGGGATTTCGACATCATCCCCTACGGCACCGAGGCCATGGGCATCCTGCGTATCGAGAAGGGCCACGTGGTGAGCGGCGAGCTCAACGGCCGTACCACCGCCGACGACCTGGGCTTTGGCCGCATGCTGAGCAAGACCAAGGACTTCATCGGCAAACGCTCCTTGAACCGGGAAGGGCTCCAGGACCCGGATCGCAAGCAGCTTGTCGGACTGGCGCCGGCGGACGGCAAGACCGCGATCCCCCGCGGCGCCCAACTGGTGGTCGACCCGAGGGCGCCGGAACCGGTGCCCATGGACGGCGAGGTTACCTCCCAATGCTTCAGCCCCAACCTCGGCCATCCTATCGGGCTCGGCATCCTCAAGCGGGGCCGCGAACGCCACGGGGAGACGGTCTACGCCGCCTCCCCCCTCACCGGCCAGGTGGTGCCGGTGGTGGTGCGCGACCCGGTCTTTGTCGACCCCGACGGCGAACGGCTGCGGAGTTGAGGCGATGGGTCACGATGGATGATGGGATCGGGCTGATGATGATGCGTGAATCCCCCCCGCTCCAGGACGGTTGGCGAGGTTCCCATGGCTGAGACCGCCGAACGCCGCTCGGCCCTGGCCGAGGTCTACCAGATGGGCACGTTTGGCCGGCTGGGACCGGAGGGCGCCGGCGCGACCCTGGCCGAACACCGCACCGGGGCCATAGCCCATGTCGCCGCCCGCGGAGACGACGAGGCGATCCAGGCCGCCTTCCGCGACGCGGTGGGCGTGGCCGCCCCGCTCGCCCCCAACACCACGGACAGCGCGGAGCAGGTGACGGTCCTGTGGCTGGCGCCCGACCGCTGGCTGGTGGCCTCGGACCGGCACGGGCCGCCGGACCTCGAACAGGCCCTGCGCCAGGCCCTCGACGGCGCCGGGCTGTCCGCCGCCGTCAACGACGTCACCAGCGGCCGTACCGTGGTGCGCGTCGGCGGGCCACGGGCGCGGGACCTGCTGGCCAAGGGCTGTCCCCTGGACCTGCACCCGGACGCCTTTGCCGCCGGTCAATGCCTGCAAAGCCTGATGGGCCACCTGAACGTGCTTCTCCACGCCGCCGACGACAACGGTCGGGTGGACATTTACGTCGCCCGGGGCTTCGCCGTCTCCCTGTGGGAGTTCCTCACGGAACGGGCGGCCGAACTTGGTTGCGAGGTGCTGCTGCCCTCGGGGCGGTAGGACAAGAGGCTCGCGGCGAAGGGTGCCTACGAAGCCCGCGCGAAGCGGTCCGGCGACAGGGTCGACAGGTCGAAGCCCGAATCCTTGCCGGCGGCGAGATCGGCCATGATGCGGCCGGTGATGGCGGACAGGCAGATGCCGTCGCCCTCGTGGCCGGCGGCGATGAGCAGGTTCTCCACGAGTTTGCCGCGCCCGACGATGGGCCGGCCGTCGGGGACGTAGGGGCGGAAGGCGGCGAAGGCGCGCAGGATCGTCGCCGATGCCAGGGCCGGGATGCGGCGAATGGCCTCGCGCAGGATGGTGGACACACCTTCCCCGGTGGAGCGGGCGTCGTAGCCGACGAAGCCCCGGGTCGATCCCATGATGGTCTGGCCATGGGACGTGGTGCCGAGGGAGAAGCCGTAGCCCAGGCGGATGGCGGGATCTTCCGCCCGCTTCACCGCCTCGGCGTCCCGCTTGACGGTCAGGTAGCCAGCCGAGATCAGCTTGCGCCTGGTATGGGCGTGGCCGCGAGCGGTGATCACCAGTTCGCCCCGGCGGGGCATCACCGGCAACTTGAGCCCCACCTGCGCGCCCAGGGCCTCGCTCCACGCCCCGGCGGCAATCAAGTAGGTCTCCGCCCTCACCGTGCCGGCCGCCGTGTCCATGGCCCGGATGCGGGCGCCGTCCAGGTCGAAGCCCCGGGGCACGGCGCCCCACAGGGCCCGCGCGCCCCGGGCGATGGCGGCCGACGCCAGGGCCTTCGTCCAGGTGGGGGGATAGACTACCCCTTCGGAAGGGACGTAATAGGCGCCGTGGATATGGGGGCTGAGGGCCGGCTCCATCTCCCGCAGGCGCGGCCCGTCCAGATATTCGATCTCGGTGCCGGAGTCGCGCACCGCCGCGGCGTGGCCGGCCGCTCCATCGGCGATGTCCTTGGTCTCGCACAGCATCAGGCCGCCGCCCACGGAATAGCCAACGTCGACGCCCAAGTCGGCAACCATCTCCGGGAACAGCGCCTTGCTGGCGATGGTCAGGTCCATCATTAGGCCCGGGGTTTTGGTGGCGGAAACGATGCTGCCGTTGCACCACCCGGAACTGCCGCCCGCCGGCCCGAAGCGATCGATCATCACCACCCGCTGGCCCTGGCGAGTAGCGTGATAGGCCGCCGAGGCCCCCATGGCACCGCAGCCGACGATGGCCAGGTCGGCCTCGATCACCGGCATTTTGTGTCGTAAGACGTCTTCGAACCGCCTAGCGCGCTACCACCCCGCCACGCCGGTCGGCCGGCGGGGGTCCGAGGCCCCTTCCAGGACGCCGCTGCGCAGGTCCTTGCGCACGGCGCAGACGGCGCCGGCTTTCCACTCGTAGTCGGGCCAGTCGTTTACCGTATGGCCGAGGGTCCTGAGCCCGTCGCGGACCTCCTGGGGAATGCGTCCTTCCGCCGCCATCACCCCGGGGCTGTAGCTGTGGGGCTCCGATGATCGGGGGTAGCTGAAGGTGGCGACGCGCGGCGCCTCGACGGCGTTCTGGGGCGTCATGCCAAAGACCACCATGTTGAACAGGGCCTGCACCATGGCCTGGGGCTGGACGTCGTTGCCCGGCGAGCCGAAGGGCATGACCCACTCGCCGTCCTTGACCGCGATGGCCGGGTTGGGGGTCAGACGCGGCCGCTTTCCGGGCGCCAGGCAGGCGGGTTGGCTGGGATCAGCCCACGACTGGGTGCCCCGGTTCGACGGCACGATGCCGAGGCCCGGGATCACCGGCGAGGAATTGCCGGCGTCCGACGGGGTCGCCGAGAAGGCGTTGCCGTCGCCGTCCACCACGCAGACGTAGGAGGTGTCCAGCAGTTCCCGCTCCCGCTCCGGCCGCTCGACGACGCCCGGCGCGGCGCCGCCGGCGATGCCCAGTTCCTCGGGCGTTCCCGCCTCGGGCATGCCGGGAGCCGCCTCGTTGGTCTTGATGAGAGACCGACGGTGGGCGATGTAGGCGTCGCTCAGCAGGGCCTCCATGGGCACTTCGACGAAGTTGGGGTCGCCGAAATAACGGTGCCGGTCGGCGTAGGCCAGCTTGAAGGCCTCGACAATGGCGTGGATGTAGGCGGCCGTGTTGTGGCCCAGGATGTCGACATCGATGCCGTCGAGAATGTTCAGGGTCTGGGCGATGATGGGGCCCTGGCACCAAGGGCCGCAGCACAGGACATCGACCCCCTGGAACCGCCCGACCAGGGGCGGCAACACTTCGTTGCGGAACTCGGCCAGGTCCTCGCGGGTGACCCAGCCGCCGTTCTCGGCGTTGAAGTCGGCGATCTTGCGGGCGATGTCGCCGCGGTAGAAGGCGTCCCGGGCGGCGGCCAATCCGGCTTCCCGGCCGCCACGGGCGGCGGCCGCCGCCTCCTCGTCGGCCATGTACTGCATGGTCGCGCCGAGGTCGTCCTGCACGAACAGCGCGCCGGCCTTGGGCGCCTCGCCGCCGGGCAGGTAGTGGGCGACGTTCGACGGCCACTGGCGATGGTCGTCGGCGTAGCCGGCGATCAGCACGCTGGTCAGGTCGGCGGTCGGAAAGCCGTCCCGGGCGAAGCGGATCGCCGCCGCCGCCACGTCGCCGAAGCCCATGGTGCCGTGGCGTTCCAGCGCCGTGATCCAGGCGTCCGGGGCGGCGGGCATGACGGTGCCGAGGATGCCGTCCGGAACATGGCCGCCATGTTCCTTGATGAACACGTTGACGTCGGCCTTTTTCGGCCACCAGCCAAGTCCGGTGATGGTCTCCACCCGGCCGTCGGCCATGCGGATCATGATCGGCGCCACGCCGGCGAAGTTGACGAACTCGCTTTGCACCACGCCCAGGGCAATGCCCCCGGCGACGCCGGCGTCGACGGCATTGCCGCCGGCTTCCAGGATCTGCAGGGCCGTCTGGGCGACCAGGTAGTGGCCGGCGGCGGCCATGTGGCGAGTCCCCATGATGCGGGCGCGATATTCCATCTCGACGAACTCCCAACGGATTTTGCGGCCCCGAACGGGACCTGCCGGAACGCTATCACGAAGCATCGTGGGGCACCACCGGAGCGGTGACGGCGCGGCGCCCCATCCTCTATGATCGGCAAAACGATGGGGGGAGCATCATGTACGAGATCGATCCCAAGCGCCTGGACCTGGCCCGGGAGTTCCGGGACAAGCCCTTCGGGGTCCACAGCGCGGAATTGCACGCGGTGCTGACCCGCATGCGGGGCATGCCCCTTCAAGGCAAGCACATCCTCTTCATGACCCGGCCCCAGGAGGAATGGGTGCTGGCGGTGATGGAAGGCGATCCGGCCAAACCGCGCCTGTTGCAGGAGCAGGTGTTCACCAACCCGACGGAGGCCGAATGGGTGGTCTTCAAGGAACGCTGGCGGTTGCTGACTGGCCACTCCTTGGAACTGGACTGAGGGCGCGCCGGCCATGACCTCCCTGCTCGCCTACTGCGATCCGTGGTCCGTGGCCCCCGGCGAGAGCGTCGACGTGATGGTGAGTTGCGAAGGAGCGGACCGGTTTCGCGCCGACCTGGTGCGCGTCACCCACCCCGCGGCCGGCTACGAGGCGCCGCTGAAGGAAGAGATCGTCCCGGTGCCGGCCAACGGCGAGTATCCGGCCCGCCGCCAGGCCCTGCACGCCGGGTCCTGGGCCTTCGTCCCCGCCTCTCCCCTCATCGCCGCGATCCGCAACCTGACCCTCCAATGCTTCCTCTATCCGACCCTGCCCCATGGCGGACCGCAGGCGATCATGGGGAGCTGGTCGGAAAGCGAGGGCCGCGGCTTCCTGCTTGGCATCGACGCCGAGGGCTGCCTGGAACTGCGCCTGGGGGATGGGAGGGGCGGGGTCAGCCGGGCGTCGACGGGCCAGCCCCTGACGGCCAACCGCTGGTACCTGGTGGCGGCCACGTTCGATTCCGCGTCCCGGGGGATCGTCCTCTATCAGCAGCCCCTGGACGACCACGTCTTTTCAACCGAGGACGTGGTGCACCTGGCGGGCGAGGCGACCCTGATGCCCACCCCCGGCCCGGGGCCGTTCATGTTCGCCGGCTGGCACGAATCCGGGGACAAGCCCGACCGCATGACCACCGGCGGCCACTTCAACGGCCGCATCGACCGCCCCCGCCTGTCCAACCGGGCCCTCGGCCGGGACGAGCTTATCGCCCTCGCCGCCCCCACCGTACCGGAAGACCTGGGCGGGGCGGTGGTCGCCGCTTGGGATTTCTCCCACGACATCTCCGGCGAGAGCATCCAGGACATCCACCGCCACGGCCTCCACGGCCGGACCGTCAACCAGCCCACGCGGGCCATCCCGGGCCACAACTGGACCGGCGCCGAGATGAACTGGTCGCGAGTGCCGGAACAATACGGCGCCATCCACTTCCACGACGACGACCTGGACGACGCCCGCTGGCAGCCGGACCTGAGAATCGAGCTACCCGAGGACCTGAAAAGCGGCACCTATGCCGTCCGGCTAAAGGCGGGTGAGACCCACTTCCGGGTGCCATTCTTTGTCCGCCCACCCCGGGGACGGGCTACCGCCCGGGTCGCCTATCTGGCGGCCACGGCTTCCTACATGGCCTACGGCAACAACCGGGGCCGATTCACCTCGGCGAGCTCGGAGATGGAAAAAGGCCGGCTTACGGCCATGGACGCCACCGATACGGAACTCATCGACCGGCGTGAGCTTGGCCTCTCCTGCTACGATACCCACCGGGACGGCAGCACCGTCTATTACGTCTCCCGTCTGCGCCCCCTGGCCAACATGCGGCCGACGGGGCGGCTGTGGAACTATGCCGCCGATCTGTTCGTGATCGATTGGCTGGAGGCCACGGGCGAGTCCTACGACGTGATCACCGACGAGGATCTGGAAGCGGAAGGCATGGACCTGCTGGCCCCCTACCGGGTGGTGGTGAGCGGAACCCACCCGGAATACTACAGCCTCCGCATGCTCGACGCGGTTGAGGGGTGGCTGCGCCGGGGCGGCCGGTTCATGTACATGGGCGGCAACGGTTTCTACTGGCGCATCGCCTGGCACCCGGAAAAGACGGGCCGCCTGGAGTTGCGCCGGGCCGAGGACGGCACCCGCTCCACCAAGGCCGAGGTGGGCGCCTACTACCACAGCCACACCGGGGAGTACGGCGGCCTGTGGCGGCGCAACCATCGGGCACCCAACAAGCTGGTGGGGGTGGGGTTCATCTCCCAGGGGTTCGATGCCTCGACCCCCTACCGCCGGCGGGTCGCCAGCCTGGATCCCCGGGTCGCCTTCATGTTCGAAGGGGTCGACGACGAGATCCTGGGCGATTTCGGAATCCTCGAAGGCGGCGCGGCGGGCCAAGAAATCGACTGCTACGATCAGCCGCTCTTGGGATCGCCGCCCCACGGCCTCGTGGTCGCGTCGTCGGAGGGCCATTCCAACATCTATATGATCGCCAACGAGGATATGGGGTCCCTGAACCCGGCCGTGGACGGGGTTCATCACCCGAAGATTCGCGCCGACATGGTCTTTTTCGAGACCGACGGCGGCGGGGCGGTGTTTTCCGTCGGCTCCATC
>CBDFHV010000008.1:0-13822 GCA_965247705.1 Rhodospirillales bacterium
GGGCGGCCAGTTCATGCTGATGGCCGAGCCATGGACACCGGTGGGCATCTGGGCGAACAAGCCGATCACCAGCATCGCGGCCCTCAAGAGCCTGAAGATCCGCACCTACGACGCCAACAGCACCGAGGCCATGCGGGCCGCCGGCGCCTCGCCGGTGCAGCTTTCCTGGGCCGACGTGATCCCGGCGCTGGCCACGGGCACCATCGATTCGGTGATCACGTCGGATGAAGGCGGAGTCAGCGCCAAGTTCTGGGAACATCTGTCCCACTTCACCAACCTGAACTTCACCATGGGAACCAATACGGTCCACATGAGCCTGAAAGCCTTCGACAAGCTGGACATGGACCTCAAGAAGGCGGTGATCAAGGCGTCCCGCGAGGCCGAGGACATCGCCTGGAAACGAAGCGAGGACCGGATCGGTCTCAACACCAAGAAGATGACGGAGAACGGCATCACCTACACGGCGGTCGAGAACGTGCCGCAAGAATTGATCACTCACCTTCAGACGACCAGCGCGCCGCTGCTGGCCAAGTGGCGTCAGGCTATGGGCGCGGAGGCGGATCTGATCCTGTCTCAGTACTACACAACCATCGGTCGCTGATTCCTGACGTGGGGGCGGGTCGCTAGCCGGCCCGCCCCGCGCCATTTCACAGCTCGCTCGCGCCATGCGCTACGTTCAGGCGTTTGCCACCGCGGTGTCGCGGGTCGGCGCCTACGTGGCGGGGCTGGTCATCTGCGTGATGACCCTCCACATCCTGCTGGAGATCGTGCTGCGCACGTTCTTCGACGCCTCTACCTTTATCATGGACGAGATGGTGGGCTACGGGGTGGCCGCCGTCACCTTCATCGGGCTCGGCCATTCCCTGGACTTCGGAGCCCTGATTCGCGTCAACCTGCTGCTCAACCGCCTCGGCGATACGGGTTTGGCGCGTCGCGTCGTTGAAGTGGTCTGCATCCTATCCGCGCAGTTCGTCGTCGGCGTGGCGATCTGGTTCTTCGGAAAAAACGTGATCCGCAACTACGAGCGGGGCTACCTGAGCCAGACCATCTCCGAGATTCCCACCTGGATTCCCCAGGCCCTGGTGTTGGTCGGCTTGATCATCTTCGCCCTGCAGATGCTGGCCTACCTGCTGAAAGTGCTGGCCGGCCAGCCGCTTGCCACCACCGATCCGGAAATGGACTTCGAATCGTGAATCGGCGTACCGCCGCGAGGCGACCGCCCCATGAAGGCCCCGAGGACGTTCCGTGGAAGCCCTGAACGCCGGCCTCGTCGTCCTCGGCCTGGTGGTCCTGTTCCTGGGCCTGGGCACCTGGGTGTTCGCCGGCCTGATGCTGGTCAGCTTCGCCGGCCTGATGCTGGTGCTCGACATGGACATCGACCGCATCGGCGCCATTATGCGGGGCACCATGTGGCGGGCCGCCTCGACCTGGGAGCTGGCGGCGGTGCCGCTGTTTATCATGATGGGCGAGGTGATCTTCCGCACCGACATTTCGGAGCGCCTGTTCCGCGGCCTCGCCCCCTGGGTGGACGTCATTCCCGGGCGGCTGCTGCATGCCAATATCCTCGGCTGCACCCTGTTCGCCGCGATCAGCGGCTCAAGCACCGCGACCACGGCGACCATCGGCAAGATCACGGTGGTGTCCCTGGCGGAACGGAAATACAACGTCAACCTGACCATCGGGTCCCTCGCCGGGGCGGGCAGCCTGGGCCTGATGATCCCGCCCTCCATCGCCATGATCGTCTACGGCATCCTGGGCGAGGTTTCCATCGCCCGGCTGTTTGCCGCCGGCGTGATGCCCGGCCTGCTGGTGGCCGGACTTTATTCCGGTTACATCGCCCTGCATGCGCTGATTCGGCCCGAGGACGCGCCGGCCCCCGACCGGGCATTCACTTGGGGCGACCGCCTGCGCGGCCTGTGGGACCTGGCGCCGGTGGTGCTGCTGATCTTCATCGTGCTCGGCGGCATCTATTCCGGATTCGCCACCCCGTCGGAGGCGGCGGCGCTGGGCCTCGGCGCGGCCCTGCTGCTGGTGCTGTTCATGGGCCAGCTTACCTGGCGCGTGTTTCACGTCTCGATGCTGGGGGCGGTACGCACGTCGTGCATGGTGATCTCCATCCTGGTGGCGGCCAATTTCCTGTCCTCGGCCATGGGCTATCTGCACATTCCCCAGGACATCGCCGCGGGGATCGGCACCCTGGACCTGTCGCCCTACGAGTTGATCCTGGTGCTTTCGGTCTTCTACATCATCCTCGGTCTGTTCCTGGACGGCATGTCGATCCTGGTGATGAGCCTTCCGATCACCCTGCCACTGATCCTCACCCAGGGCTTCGATCCCGTGTGGTTCGGGGTGTTCCTGGTCCTGATGACCGAACTGGCCATGATCACGCCACCCATCGGCTTCAACCTGTTCGTCATCCAGGGCCTGACCGGTCATCCCATCGGTCGCATCGCGGTGGCGTCCATGCCCTTCTTCGGCCTCATGTGCCTGGCCGCGGCCATCGTCACGGTGTTCCCGGAGATCGCCTTGTGGCTGCCCGGGGCCCTGTTCGACAAACCGAAATGAGGCGACGCCCGTGACCGCAACCCGGTCGCCGGGGGACCGGGCGGCCTTCGACGCCCTGATGCGCCGGGCGGGCCTGCGCCTGTCGGCGGCGGACGAAGACGAAATGTTCGCGGCATGGGGTGCGTTACACGCCCTCACCCAACGCCTGCGCGACCCCGAACGCTCGCCCATGGCCGATCCGCTGCCCGTGGTCCGCCTGCCGCGGCCGAACGGCTCGTGAGCGAGACGCCGCTCCATCGCCTGACGGTGGCCGAGGCGGCGGACCGGATCGCCGCGGGCCGCCTGTCGCCGGTCGACCTCACCCGGGCCTATCTGGCGCGCATCGAAGCCCTGAACGACCGCTTCGATGCCTACGTACTGGTCCGCGCCGAGGAAGCCTTGGCGGCGGCCCGGGCGGCGGAAGCGGAGATCGCGGCGGGCCGCGGGCGGGGGCCCCTTCACGGCATTCCCATCGCATTGAAGGACATCGTCCAGACGGCGGGCATCCGCACCACCGCCAATTCCCGCCTGCTGGCCGATCACGTGCCGGAACGGGATGCGGCCGCCTGGGCCCGGGTCAAGGAAGCCGGCGCGATTCTGCTCGGCAAGCTGGAGACCCAGGAGTTCGCCATCGGCGGACCGGCCGACGATGCATTGTTTCCGCCGGCCCGAAACCCGTGGGACACCAGCCGCTATACGGGAGGGTCGAGCAGCGGATCCGGCGCCGCGGTGGCGGCGGGGCTGTCGCCGTTGGCCGTTGGCAGCGACTCCAACGGCTCGGTACGCATGCCGGCGGCGCGCTGCGGCATCGCCGGGCTGAAGCCCACCTACGGGCGGGTCAGCCGAACCGGCATCTATCCCCTCGCCTTCTCCCTGGATTGCTGCGGCCCCATGGCCTGGACCACCGAGGATTGCGCCATCCTGCTCCAGGCCATGGCCGGGTTCGACCCGAAGGATTCAGCCAGCGCCGATGTGCCGGTGCCCGACTTCAGGGCAGCTTTGACCGACCACCTGGACGGCTTGCGGATCGGGGTGGTCCGCCATTGGACCCAAGGCGACGCGACCGCTATCGCGGCGGTAAACGACGCCCTGGAAGCGGCTGTAAGCGTGCTTGCCAGCCTCGGTGCCGTGGTCACCGAGGTCCGCCTGCCCGACGTCTGGGATTTCACCGCCGTCAGCATGACCATTACCACCGCCGAGGCCTTCGCCGTCCACGAGCGCAATCTTCAACGCAATCCGGAGGCGTTCAACGACATGGCCCGGGTCCGCTTCGCCATGGGAGCGCTTCTGAACCCGGCCGACTATGTGGAAGCGCAACGCCGGCGCCGCGAGCTTTGCGCCGCCTACGATCGGGTGATGGCGGAGGTGGACGTGGTGGTGAGCGCGGCCATGCTCGACGTGGCCTCGCCCCTCGCTCAGGTGGGTCGCCTCTACTACCTGGAGTCGCCCATGCCGACGACGCCGTTCAACGTCACCGGCGCGCCGGCGCTGGCCGTGTGCAACGGGTTCAACGACGAGGGCTTGCCGTTGGCCCTGCAAATCGGCGGCCGCGCGTTCGATGAGGCGACGGTGCTTCGGGTCGGCCACGCCTACGAGCGGGCGACGCCGTGGCGAGACCGCCGGCCGGTGCCTTAGGGGTCTAAATCTGACAGCCCCTCGCCCAGGAGGTCGACGACTTCCTCGGTCATGCGCACGTCGGCGAAGAACTGGATCATGTTGACCAGGGTCGCGTTGTGCTCGTCGTCGCTGCGGGCGCCGGTGGCGTCGGCGATGAAGATGGTCTTGTAGTTCATCAACATGGCATCGCGGGTTGTCGACTCGCAGCACACGTTGGTCAGCGTACCGGTGACGATCAGCGTGTCGACGCCCGCGGCATCCAGGATCGACTTCAGGTTGGACGAACCTGGCGTCAGCGCGCTGGAACGGGTCTTGACCACCACGGGATCGGCCGGCTGCACGTCCATCCCTTTCCAGATTTTCCGCCCATGGGAGCCGACGGCCGTGTCGGCGATAATTCGCTCGCGCATCTCCGGTGCCGCGAAGTGGTCGAACCAGGAGGACCAACCCGGCGTGTAGACATGCTGGGTCCAGATGACGGTGCCGCCGGCATCGCGCGTCGCCTTGGCCAGGGCGTTGATATTGGGGGCGATGGCGGCAACGCCGGGCACTTCGACCGGCGACAACTCGGGGACGATGAAGCAGTTCTGCATGTCGATGACGAGCAGCGCCGTCGAGGTGGGATCCACCGCCTCGTAGACGTGCCGACGCCCCCGGCGGTGGATACACCAGTCGATGACGTGTTGTGGAATCTGAATGGCGTGCATGGGGCCGGGCGACGCCCGAGGCGACGCCGGGGCGGATGGGGCCGGACTATCGCTTGCCGGCACCCTCGAGCAGACCCTCGGAGATTTGCAGGTTGATGTTGATCAGGGAGTCCAAGGTCTCGGTGCCCATTTCCGCGCCCTTATCCATGGTCGTCTGGGCAACGAAATTGGCCAGCTTTGTCAGGTTGTCGCTGACCTCGTCGGGAATCACGCTGTCGGGACGCTGAACCAGGGTTCGGATGCCGACCCACAACTCCATGTTTCGATCGAGGGCCGGAGCCAACTCATCCATATCCTGCTTTTGGCGTGCCTGATCGATCCGCACCGCCGACTCCGATAGGCCGTAAGCATCCTGTTCCGTCAGACTGAGGTCGTCAAAATTGATACCCGCGATATCATCCGTCATCGCTCGGTTCCCCTTGATCTTCAAGTGGAAAACGGGCCCACGTCGAATCGGGCCTGTTCTGGAACGGCAAAAATTAGACCAATCCCTCACCGCTGTCACACACAATGTTGGGCCGGGATCGGCATTGTTGGGCCGCGATCGGCATTGCTGGCCGGCGATCGGCGGCACCGCTGGCGGGGCGGCGTTTACGGTCCGTTGGGATTCATGTATTACTATTGGCCAAAATACGAATTGGCCAATATACGGTCAGCAACGGTGGAGTGACGGCCAATGACGATTTTTTCGGGCCTGTCGGCTCAGAGCGGGGGCAACAGTCTGTTGCTCGCCCAGATCAAGGCGTTCTTCCAGGTGAAGGTCAATGTGCAGGGCACGCGGAT
This sequence comes from Rhodospirillales bacterium, assembly GCA_965247705.1. Classification (GTDB taxonomy): domain Bacteria; phylum Pseudomonadota; class Alphaproteobacteria; order Rhodospirillales; family CAMCUA01; genus CBDFHV01. The sequence continues at coordinate 5,652 of CBDFHV010000008.1, forward strand.
TCTCGACCAGAACCGGGGACAGATCAACTCCATCGAGCGCGATGCGACCCAATGGCGGGACCTGAAGGACGACCTCAAGGAGCCACTGTTTCAGATCGAACGGACGCTGACCCGATTCAAGTCCAGCCGCAGCAACCTCGACAATCTGATCAGCACGGTCAACAAGGCCAATCTGGACCCGGAGGTGGCAACCAATGCCCTGGGCTATCGGGCCGCCTTCGACTCCATCCTCAACTCGGTACGCAGCACCGCCGAGAACACCATCGATAACCCGAACCTCTTGGGCAAGGACCCGTCCGCCAAGCTGGTTTACCCCGTCAGTCCCACCGGCGGGACCCAGATCCTGAACGGTCGGTACGTGGGCAGCGACTACTACATCACCGATTCCAGCGGCAAGCGCTGGCAGCCCGATCGCGTTGCAGGGCTGCTGCGCCAGTACGATAGCTATCCGGAATCCCCGTCGGAAAAGAGCGGCGCGCTTCAGGAAGGGGTGCGCCTCGACAGCTTCGACGCCGCCACCGAAGGGGTGACTTTCACGATCAATTCCGCGACCGCGGCCATCGAGTCCTTCTCCGGCACCATTACCCGCGAAGGAACGAACATTCTCGACGCCTGGCTCTACGATGGTCTGGAGACCCAAGCCGGCCGTGACCGGGCGCTGGCCGACCTGAAGGCCGCCAAGACCGTGCTGGAATTGGAAGAGCGGCGCTATCAGGTGGCGCGCACCACAGTCAATTTTCACCGCAGTCGGGCCGACGCCAACGTCGACAGGTTCCAGGGCAATATCGATAAGGTGCTGGCGAGCCAGGCCCAGGAACTGGTGAACGTGAAGGACAGCCTGGATCGGCAATTCCGGGTCGCGCAGGACTCCCTGATCGGCGCCATCGCCCTGCGCCGGGAGTATTCCAACTTTTTCCTGCAGCAACGCAACGACCCTTTAATCAAGGCCCTGTTTGATATCCGGGTCTAGTACCCACTTTCACAATTCCCTCGCACGGGGGATCGCGCTTCCCGCACCCTCGTCGGAAGAAGCGCTGCGGCGGGCGGCGGCGTTTCGTTCATCGGGCCGACTGCCCGAGGCCAGCCACATTTGCGATGCCGTTCTGGAACTGCGGCCGAATGATCCCGATGCCCTCAATCTGGCTGGCGTCCTCGCCTTCGAACAGGGGCAGGGCAACCGGGCGCTGACGCTGCTTCGCGCCAGTATCGCGGCGGCGCCCGATCGAGTTGACGGCCATCGCAATCTGGGCCTGATCCTGGATGCCCTGGGCCGGCGGGACGAAGCCGTGGCCGCCCTTGTCGACGCCACCGACCGGGATCCGCAAGACGGGGCACCGCCCACTACGACCTTGCCCTGGTTCTAGCCGCCTTGGGGCGGCTGGAGGAAGCGGCCGAACGGTTCGAAGGGGCCGTCGGGCTGTTGGTGGATCACGCCGATGCCTGGAACAACCTGGGCACGACCCTGGTGGCCCTGAAGCGGGAAGAGTAGGCCGAGAAAGCGTTGCGCCAAGCCGTGGCGCGCGATCCCGCCCACGGGCGCGCCCAAGCCAACCTGGGGCGGCTTCTGCACCGGCGGCACGGGCTCGACGAGGCCGCGGCGGTATTGGGCCGCGCCTGTGGCTTGCGGCCCGACGATTCTTCCCTGTTCTTCGACTGGGCCGAGGTATTGATGGCCCTGGAGCGCGTGGAGGAAGCCGTCGACGCCTACGGCCGAGCGACGACCCTGGCGCCGGACGACCTGGAAGCCGCCAACAATCTGGGGGCGGCCTTGACCCATATGGGACGGTTCAAGGATGCCGTGGCGGTCTTTCGCGGCGCCTCTTCTCTGGCCCCCGACGACCCGAGAATTCAGAGGAACCTAGCCAACGCCCTACGCCTGGAGGGCGACCTGGAGGCGGCCATCGATATTCTTTCGAAGGCTGTCGCCGATCACGGCGGCGATGTCAGCCTGCACAACAGCCTGGGCGCCGCGCTCGGCGTGGCCGGGCGACATGGGGAAGCCGCGGAAGCATTTCGCGAGGCCATTCGACACGATCCCAACCAATTGGAAAGCCACTACAATCTGGCCGGCGCGCTGCAAGCCCTGGCGGACCGGGACGGCGCCATCAAGGCCTATGGTCAGGCGCTGCGCATCGATCCCGACCACGCCTCGAGCCGCCACATGCTGGCCGCCCTTTCAGGCGAAAACCCGGCCCGCCCCCCGGAAGGTTTCGTCGCCGGCCTGTTCGACCTCTATGCGCCGAATTTCGAGGACCATCTTGTGACCGGCTTGGCCTATCGCATGCCCGATCTGTTGAAGGATCAGGTGGCGCAATACCTGGATCGCCGGGACGGCGCCGGCGTCATCCTGGCCAGCGCCCTCGACCTCGGTTGTGGCACCGGCATTGCCGGCACGAAGTTTCGGCCCCTCGTGCGACGCCTTCACGGCGTGGACGCGTCTCGAAACATGATCTCGGAGGCCCGACGCAAGGGAATCTACGATGGCTTGTGGGTGGACGACGCCGTGTCGTACATGACGACCGCGACGGAGACCTACGATCTGATCATTGCCGCCGACGTCCTGACTTACCTGGGCGATCTGACCGACCTGGTGCGGGCGGCGGCGCGGCGGCTGCGGCCGGGAGGACTGCTGTCGGTGACCGTCGAACCGGACGCCGAGGACGGGGCATTCCGGCTTCGGTCGAATGGCCGCTACACCCACGGGGAAGGGCCCTTGCGCCGGTGCCTGAAAACCGCCGGCCTCTCGGTACGGGAAACCTGGCGCGAGGAGGGACGGCGGGAGAGCGGACGACCGGTCGAAATCCTGTTCCTGCTAGCGGAGCGGGCCGGTGGCTAACCGGGACCAGGCCCTGCACGGTATCCAGGCGCATTGCCGGGCCGGCCGGTACGAAGAGGCACTCGCGCTGGCCCGGTCGGCCGCCGCCGATCGACCGCACGAGCCCGCTCTGCTCGGGTTGGCCGGCACCATCGCCGGACAGTTGGGGCACGGCGTTGAATCGCTCCGACTTCTCGAAGCGGCGGCGAACGCCGCGCCGAAGGCGCCACATGTCCACTACAATTTAGCGGTCGCGCTGACCGGTGCCGGGAAGGTCGAACGGGCGGCGGCCGCTTTCGAGCGGTCCATCGCCCTCGACCCGTCGAATCGGGACGCCTGGTTCGGCCTCGCCCATGCCCGCCTCGACCGGGCGGATAGGGCCGGTGCCCTTGAGGCCTTCCGTCAGGTGCTGGCCGTGGCCGCCGACGATCCGGCGGCCCGCCACATGGTGGCGGCGTTGAGCGGCGAGACGACCGAGGGCGCGCCAACCGAGTACGTACGAGGACTGTTCGAGGACTACGCACCCCGGTTCGAGGCGGACATGGCAGGCCCCCTCGCCTACGCGACCCCCGACGCGATTGTGGGGATTCTCGAAGGCTTGGCGCCGTCATGCCGTGCCCCGGGCGACGCGCCTTGGGCGCGCGCCCTGGACCTGGGTTGCGGCACCGGGCTGTGCGGCGCCCGCATCCGGCACCTGGCGACACGGCTGGAAGGTGTGGACCTGTCCCCGGCGATGGTGGCGCGGGCGCGGGAGAAGGCGCTCTACGACGACCTTTGGGCCGGCGACATGATGGCGTTCCTCGACCGCGCGACCGCGGCGGGACGGCGCTACGACCTGGTGACCGCCGCCGACGTGATGGTTTACGTGGGCAATCTGGAACCCGTTGTCGAAGCCGTCGCCGCTTGCCTGGCGGCCGCGGGGATCTTCGCGTTTTCCGTCGAATCGACGGACCGGAATCCCTATGCGCTGCAAACCTCGGGACGCTTCGCCCATGCCGACAGTTACGTGGCGGAAATGGCCGCGCGCAGCGGGCTGGGGATACGGGCGGTGCGGGCCACGGTCCTGCGCCGAGACGCCAAGGAACCGGTCGCCGGGACCGTCTGGGCCACGGGACCGAAGAAGGAGCCGAACCCGTGACGCAGGCCCATTCCCGCGCCCTGGTCACCATGGCCATCGGCGACGCTTACGTGCAGGCGTTCGAGCGCGACGCCCGGCCTTCCTGGCACGCCTATTGTAACCGCCACGGCTACGACCTCATCGTGATCACGGAGGTGATCGACCGCAACTGCGATCTGGGCAAAAAGTCTCTCCACTGGCAGAAGCTGCTCATACCCGCACTGCCTCAAGTCAGCGAATACGAGCAAGTGGCGTGGGTCGACAGCGATATCGTGATCAACGATCGGGCGGCGCCTTGTCTGTTCGCCGACCTGCCCCGGGAACGCATCGGCGTGGTCGACGAAACCGCTCCGTTCGAGATTCGCGACGAGTCGGGTTCGCTGCACAGCCGCTACAACGTGCTTGCCACGCTCATGCAGGTACAGGTCACCGGCACGCCGCCCGGCGACGGACGGCCGGTGACCGTCACCGACGGCACTGTCGAGGATTACTACCGGTTCTTCGGATTCCCGAAGTCCGTGAGCCGGAACATCAATTCGGGGGTTTTCGCCTTTGATCCGAAGCGCCACGGCGAGGTGTTCCTGGAATGCTACGCCCGCCACGACCGCGACATGATCGGCTATGAGAACCTGCCCCTGTCATACGAACTCCAGGCCGGCGATCTGGTGCACGCCCTCGATCGCCGCTTCAACGTGATCTGGGGGTCGGTGGCGGCGTGGCACTATCCGTTTCTGTTCAACGGGGAGCTGGCGCGTCGCAACCCGGACCTGATGCGGTTGTGCGTCAACACCGCCTATCGAAACGCGTATTTCCTGCATTTTTCGGGCGACGGCAACAGCCCGTTGACCAAAGGCGCCGCGCAACTCATCGATCGGGAATCCGAGGGTGTCGCGGCCCAGGTCTTTCCAGACCTTTGGGCGCGGCGGAACTCGATCATGACCTTCGCGCCCCTGGCCACGGCGGAACGTCGACAGAGACCGTTGATCGTTTGAGCTCGGGTCCGCTACTGCCCGTCGGCCGGCAGAATTGCCAGATTTCGGTATTTCAGTGGAACGGCGTCGGCGCGGACGTAGCTCATCTCGCCCCGGTGGGGGTGGGGAACGGCGCCCCGGGCCAGGACATAATCTTCTCCCAACAGGTCGTCGATGCGGCGCCGGTCTGCCTCGCTGTGGAATTCTAGCCCGAATTATTCACGGCGCTGATTGAAAATGCTGGTGAGCGTAGATTAACCTGTTGAAATGCCGTATGATTTTGGTGTCAAGACAAGATCACATGGCAACAGAACAACCCACGGCTCACCATGAACGAGATTACCCCCTATCTCCCTGGTTTGTCGCCCGTTGGAGGCAAGCCGCTTTGCGCCCGCTTCGACGGCGGACGGCTGTCGTCGGACGGCGGGGTGTTGTTGTTGGGCGAGATCGACAGGCGGCTCGGCATCGCCGACGTGCTCGCTTCCTGCGTCACCGACGTGCGCGACCCGGCGAGCACGACCCACGCTTACGTAGACATGATCCGGGCGCGCCTGTTCGCTATTGCCTGCGGGTATGAGGATTGCGACGACCTCGACGTTCTGCGTTTCGATCCGGCGTTCAAGCTGGCCTGTGGCCGTTTGTCCGAGAGCGGCGACGACCTGATGAGCCAACCGACCCTGTCGCGCCTCGAGAACGCGCCGTCATGGCGCGCGCTCGGGCGCATGGGGCTGTCGATGATCGATCTGTTTTGCGCCAGCTTCAAGCGCGTTCCGGCGCGCATCGTTCTCGATATCGACGACACCGACGACGCCGTTCACGGCGGCCAGCAGCTGGCGCTGTTCAACGCCCATTACGACGACTATTGCTTCCAACCCATCCATATCTTCGAGGCGGCCACCGGCAAGCCGGTGATGTCACTGCTGCGTCCCGGCAAGCGGCCCTCCGGCGACGAGGCGGCGCGGATCCTGAGACACGTCATCGGCCGCATCCGCCGCAACTGGCCACGGGTCGAGATCACCGTGCGGGGCGATGGCCACTACGCCACGCCGGAGGCCATGGAATTCCTCGAACGTCAGGGCTGCGGCTACATCTTCGGGCTTTCCGGCAACGCCCGGCTGAACAGGATCGGCCAGCCGTGGTGCGAGGACGCCGCCGTGCGCCGGGCGGGGCAGGGAAAGGATAAGGTGCGCCGCTTCTTCCACACCGGCTACCAGGCCAAAAGCTGGTCACGGCAACGCTCGGTCATCGCCCGCGTGGAAGCTACCGCCAAGGGCTGTGACGTCCGCTTCGTCGTCACCAACCTGAGCGGCCGCGCCAAGGCGCTCTACGAGAAGGTCTACTGCGCCCGCGGGCGGATGGAAAACATGATCAAGGACCACAAGCTCTACACCAAGTCCGACCGCACGTCGTGCCACCGTTGGGAGGCCAACCAGTTCCGCCTCTTCCTGCATACCGGCGCCTACTGGCTGCTGCATCAGCTTCGCCAAGCGGCGCCTCGGAAATCGCTGTGGCGAACGGCCACCTTCGAAACCCTGCGCCGGGCGTTTCTCAAAATCGCCGTCCGCGTCGAGGAGCTCAAGTCGCGCCTCAGGATCGCCCTGCCTTCGGCCTATCCCTATCAGCCGGCCATGATCGCCATCGCCGGGCGCATCACCGCCCAAGGGCCCTGAACCAAGCGGCAGGTGCCGCCGGACGAGCCCCGAACAACAACCTCCAACCTCTCCGACAATCCGTCTCAAAAATCGCCGTCAACCCGGTCGCTACCGCTCGTCCCGCTGAAATCCGATGGCCGTCATGAATAATTGGGGCTAGGTGGACAACGGCCGGGCGGAAGCGGGGAAGCAGGCTTTGCAGGATCGGCACCTCGCAGCCCTCCGTATCCACCTTCAGAATGTCGATCCGGCTTATTCCTTGCGCTTGTGCGAAGGCGTCCGCCGCTACCAGCCGGACGGACTCGCCCGCCTCCGTGTTCAAGGCGCTGCGGCCTATGGAACCGGTCACCGGCGTAAGTCGGCCGACGTGAAGAACGCGCGTCGCGTCCCGGTCCCATAGACCCACGTTGCGCGCTTTCACCCCCGACAAAGGCCGCAGGTTGGATTCAAGAACCGCAAAGCTCTCCCCATGGGGCTCGAAGGCCCAAATGACTGCGTCCGGATAGGCGGCGCGGAAATAAAGAGCGTCCCTATCCGGTTAAAACAGGATCGGCCTAAATGTTCTTGTTATGTTCACGTAGAGGATGTAGGCTGATCGCATTGTCTCGGGCTTTTGGAGGGCGGTGCGATGGGCAGGATGTTGGCGTTTCAAGAACGGCACGGATCGGAAGCGGCCTGCATCGAGGCGCTGGCCCGGCTGCGCTGGCCGCAGGGCTATGTCTGTGCCCGCTGCGGCGAACGGCGGAGCTACCGAATGACGGCGCGGCCCAGGATCTTCGAATGCGCCCGTTGCGGTCATCAGGAATCGGTGACGGCGGGGACGATCTTCCACCGCACCCGCACGCCGCTCCGCAAATGGTTCCTGGCGGCGTGGTGGATGGCGCGCGACAAGCGTGGGGTCTCGGCCCTTTTGCTGTCCCGCGAGTTGGATCTGCGCTACGAGACAGCGTGGCTGATGGCTCATAAGCTGCGTCATGCCCTGACGGAGCGCTCGGAATTTCCGCTCGAGGGCTTGGTCGAGGTCGACGAGAGTTATTATGGCGGGCGCGGCAAGCCGGAGAGCCGGGGCCGGGGCCTTTCCAACCCGAACAAGAGCCTGTTGGTGATGGCCGTCGAGAAGCGGCCGGTCGGGCCGGGCAAGGGCATCAAGGGAAGCGGCTTCGTCGCCGGCCGGGCGCGGCTCGCCATCCTCCCGGCGGCCACCGCCCGCGAGCTGGGCGGCTTCGTGCGCGCCTCGGTCAGGCCCGGAAGCCGCCTCGCCAGCGACGCCTTCAAGGGGTACGCCGGACTCCGCGACACCTATCGCCACCACCCCGTCGTGCAAGGCGAAGGCAAGAATGCCGAGCGCTTGATGCCGGTCGTCCATGTCCTGTTTTCCAACGTGAAGACCTGGCTCAACGGCACCTATCACGGTGTCGGCGCCAAGCACCTGCCGCGCTATGCCCGGGAATGGAGCTACCGCTTCAACCGCCGCACACGCATCACCGATCTGGCCGACTTCGTCCTCCGCCGCGCCATGGACCAACCCACCATCACCTACAAGGAGCTGGTCGACAGTCTTCAACCGCAGGGTGCGCTACCTGCTTTAACCGGATAGGGACGATAAAGAGTCGCCG
>CBDFHV010000009.1:0-92226 GCA_965247705.1 Rhodospirillales bacterium
TGGCCTACGGCCTGCGGCGGGTCTGCGCCGCCTGGGGCATGGCCCGCTCCTCGTTCTACGCCGTGACCTCCGGCCAGCACGCCGAGCAGCCGCCGGCAAAGCGTCGGGGACCGAAGCCCGCGATCTCGGACCAGGCGCTGCTGGTGGCGATCGAAGCCGACCTGGAGGCATCGCCCTGGGAGGGCGAGGGCTACCGCAAGGTCTGGGCTCGGCTTCGGGTCTGTCGCGACATCCGGGTTGCCCGCAAGCGGGTGCTCCGCCTGATGCGCGAGAACAATCTGCTCTCGCCCCATCGCTGCCGCCGCCGTGGCGGCAATCCCCATGACGGTGAGATCATCACTCATGCCCCGAACCTCATGTGGGGCACCGATGGCGTTCGGGTGTTCACGGTGGACGACGGCTGGGGCTGGATCTTCACCGCCGTCGAGCATTGGAACGCCGAGTGTGTCGGCTGGCATGTCTGCAAGCGCGGCGACCGCTTCGCCGCCCTGCAGCCGATCTCCATGGGGCTTGCCGGGCTGTATGGCTCGACCGCGGCCGGCGCGGCTCGGGGGCTGGCCTTGCGGATGGATCACGGCTAGAGGTGGTCCCCGAATCTAGGACAGATGTGTTAGGTGGGATCCGGCCTTTATGATGAGGATCTCGGAGTATGGCGAAGCGACGGAATTTCTCGGCGCCCTTCAAGGCGAAAGTGGCGATCGAGGCGCTGCGGGGCGACCAGACGCTGGCGGAGCTGTCGAGCCGGCACAAGGTTCATCCGAATCTGATCACGAAGTGGAAGCGCCAGGCGAGCGAGGGGATGGTCGATGTCTTCTCGGGCAAGCCGGCGGGCCGGGACAGTTCGCACGAAGCGGAGGTCAAGGAGCTTCACGCTAAGATCGGGGAGCTGACGGTGGAGAAGGATTTTTTGGCCAAGGCCTTCGGTCGTTGAGCCACGGCCGGAGGGTATCCATGATCGATCCCGGTCATGGCGAGCTCAGCATTGCGCGGCAATGCAGCTTGGTCTCGATCAGCCGCTCGTCGTTCTACTATGAGGGCAAGGGCGAGAGCCGCTTGAACCTGGCGCTGATGCGTCTCATCGACGAGCAGTTTCTGGAGACGCCCTGGTACGGCTCGCGCCAGATGGCCCGGCACCTGCGGCGTCTGGGCTATTGCGTGGGACGCAAGCGGGTGCGCCGGCTGATGCGGCTCATGGGCCTCCAGGCGATCTACCAGGCGCCACGCACCAGCGATCCGCATCCCGATCACCGGATCTATCCCTATCTGCTACGCGGGCTCGTCATCGATCGGGCGAACCAGGTCTGGTGCACGGACATCACCTATATCCCGATGCGCCGGGGCTTTTTGTACCTGGTCGCCATCATGGACTGGTGGAGCCGCAAGGTTCTGTCTTGGCGGCTCTCCAACACCATGGAGGCGGATTTCTGCGTCGAGGCCCTGGAGGAAGCTCTGGTCCGCCATGGCAAGCCGGCGATCTTCAACTCCGACCAAGGCAGCCAGTTCACCTCCCTGGAATTCACGCAGGTCCTGAAGGACGCCGGCGTGATGATCTCCATGGACGGCAGAGGTAGTTGGATGGACAACGTCATGATCGAGCGGCTGTGGCGCAGTCTCAAGTACGAATGCGTCTATCTCCAGGCCTTCGAGACCGGCTCCCAAGCCAGGAATGGAATCGGCGGCTGGATCGACTATTACAACACTTCGAGGCCTCATTCGGTGTTCGATGGACGCACCCCCGAGGAGGTCTATAGTGGGCGCGACGCGCCATCTCCGGGGCATGCCCCGGAGATGGCGCCAGAAGCGCTGGCGGCATAAAAATCACCATGGAATCCCACCTAACAAACGCCGCCAAGCTGTCCAGCGGATGGGGTCCACCTCAGCTCCCAGTATCTGTCGGACCACTTCACCAACCAGATCAAGTTCTGGGGCATCCAGCCGTCCTACGCCTTCGTCGCCGAGCCCCAGACCAACGGCGTCGCCGAGCGGTTCAATCGCACGCTGAAGGAACAGATCATCCATGGTCGCATCTACCGCAACATCGCGGAGCTGCGGGACGCCGTCCGCGACTTCGTCGAACTCTACAATGCCCAGTGGATCGTCGAAAAGAACGGCTACCTGAGCCCCGCTCAAGCTCGTCAGGCGTGGCACGCCGCGATCTCAATCAGGCCCGCCGCGTGAGACAAACTTGTGTCCAAGGAACCGGGTGCGCTACAGCTTTAAAAAAAACCGCGCACGCAGCCGAGCAGGAACGTCCTGACGTCGCCGAGAACCGGCGATTGTGGCGCGCGCAACAGCCGGCGCTCGACCCGACCCGGCTGGTCTTCATCGACGAGACCGGTGCCAACACCAAGATGGCGCGCCTTCCCGGGCGGTGCCGGCGCGGCGAGCGTCTGGTCGCCGCCGTGCCGCATGGCCACTGGAAGACGATGACCTTCGTTGCCGGGCTGCGTCACGATGGCATCGCCGCACCGTTCGTCGTTGATCGCCCGATGAACGGCGCCATCTTCAGGCTCTGGGTGGAACGTTGTTTGGTCCCGACGCTGGCGCAAGGCGACATCGTCGTCATGGACAACCTGTCCTCACACAAAGTCACCGGCGTACGCGAGGCCATCGAGGCGGCGGGCGCCAAACTGGCCTATCTGCCGGCCTACTCACCCGACTTCAATCCGATCGAACAGTTCTTCGCAAAGCTCAAGGCGATGCTCAGAAAAGCCGCCGTGCGAACCATCGATGACCTGTGGCGCGCCATCGGAGATATCATCAACACCATCAGGCCAAACGAATGCGCCAACTATTTTGCAAACTCAGGATATGAACCAAATTAAAGTGAAAGTGCTCTAGTGGTCCAAATCTAACAGATGGTACCCATACGACGACCGACCGAGTGCATCCGGCCAGGCGCGGGACGCGCCGCGATGCTATCGCATCGCGAGCGTTCCGCAACGCCGCCGGGGGGTCTCAGGGGGAGTCCCCCCGGAATTCAATCCCGGGGACACCCCGTGGCCCCGGGGGGCTCGGTCGGCCGCCCTCTGGGTCGCGTTTCCCGCTTCCTCGGGGCGTCAGGGACCCTTGTCGATGCGACAGCATCGACGGCGCGCCCCTTCCTGCCGAGGAAGCGGGAAACGCGATCGTATGGGTACCATCTATTAGATTTGGACCACTAGCCCGAAAGATTCACGAAAAGGTCACCGCCGCCCCCTAATATGCGTTATGATTCAGGTGCTTAGACTGTGTCAAACGCAGGGGAACGGCGGTGACGGATTGTACCCTTTCGAAGATCGAATTTCCACGCTGTTGCGGTCGTCGGGTCGAGGCGGATTTTGCCGGCGGCGATATCTCGTCGCACGGCGGGGCGCCGCTTCTGGCTTTAGCGGACCGCCGGCTCGGCTTGCTGTCGGGCTTGGCGCGCCGGCTCGACGACGGGCGCCAGGCGGGCAAGGTGGCGCACCGGCTTGTGGCGTTGCTGCGCCAGCGGGTGTACGCGATCGCGCTGGGCCACGAAGACGTCAATGACCATGCCGGTTTGCGCGACGACCTGGCGCTGCAGACGGCGGTCGGGCGCGACCGGCGTCTTGCCAGCCCGTCGACCGTCGGCCGGCTTGATCGGGCGGCGGACCGGGCCTGGGCGTGGGCGGCGCATGTGTCCATGGTCGAGGCCTTCATCGCCGCGTTCGATCGGGCGCCGAAGGAGCTGGTGCTGGACTTCGACGCCACCGACGATGCGGTGCATGGGCACCAGGTGGGGCGCTTCTTCCATGGCTATTACGATCACTACTGCTTCCTGCCGCTCTATGTCTTTTGCGGCGACCGCCTTTTGGTCAGCTACCTGAGGCCGTCGAACGTCGATGGCGCCAAGCATGCCTGGGCGATCCTGGCCCTGTTGGTCGGGCGTTTACGAGAGGTCTGGCCGGATGTGCGCATCATCCTGCGCGCCGATTCAGGCTTCTGCCGGCACAAGATGCTGTCGTGGTGCGAGCGCCATGATGTCGGCTACATCGTCGGCCTGGCCAAGAACGCGCGCCTCAACCGGGATGCCGAGCCGGCGATGGCCGCGGCCGAGGCGGCGTATCGGCACAACGGCGAGAAGCAGCGCCTGTTCGCCGAACTCCGCTACGGCGCCAAGACATGGACCAGGCGCCGCCGCGTGATCGCGCGCCTCGAGCACGGCGCCAAGGGCGCCAACCCGCGCTATGTAGTGACCAACCTCGAAGGCGACGGCCGGTCGCTTTACGACCGCCTCTACTGCCAGCGTGGCGAGATGGAAAACCGCATCAAGGAACAGCAGCTCGACCTGTTCGCCGACCGCACCTCGTGTCACGACTGGTGGCCCAACCAGTTCCGCCTGATCGCCGCGTCGCTCGCCTACAGCCTGATCGAGGCGATCCGCCGCCTCGCCCTCCAGCGCACCGACATGGCCCGCGCCCAGGCCGGCACCATCCGCCTCAAGCTGCTGAACATCGGCGCCGTCGTCATCCGCAACACACGGCGCGTCCGCCTGCATCTATCGACCGCCTGCCCGGACAAGGCCCTGTTCCATCTCGCCGCCGCACGGCTCAAGCCCGGATAGACCGCCGCCAAGACAACACAAGCCCCGTCACGCGCAGCGACAGCGCGCCATTCAGCATGCCTCGAAACCGCCAAAACCGTCCACGAAACGCGGCCAGGCCGACGCGATGCCCCGCAACCGGCCAAAGCGCCCTCAACGCAATCCGAAAACGCCACCAAGACAACAAAAACCGTTACTTTAGAAACGTTCGTGACAAATCCGGACTAGGCAGGTATGCCGAGGCGGAGCCGCTCTATGAACGCCTGTTGGCGGTCGAGGAGAAGGCCCTGGGGCCGGAGCATCCCGACCTGGACGAGAGCCTGACGAACTACGCCGCGCTCCTCCAGACCATGGGACGCGACGCCGAGGCCGCGAGGATGGAAGCCCGTGCGAAGGCAATCCGAAACCCGATATCGCCGCCCGGGCGCGCGCGACGCGCCACATAGACGCGGCCATGGCGATGGTTGACGCGTCGCCGGACACGGACGCGGCAAGAGTGAACCATATTGCCTTTCCGATATGAGCCCACTCCGGAAACCCTGCAGGGAAGCTGCCGAATCGCATCCAGTATGGGATACGATGAACCAGTCACCGTTTTCTCGTTTGAGGGAGAGCCACTCGACACAAGCTCATGACAAGGCAAATCAATGACTCAACTTATCGTATCCGCGGGCCCCTATAGATTTGACGCACGTTTGGAGACCAAACTGGCGCCCGACACCTGCGCGGCGTTTATGAGGGTGCTGCCGTTTGCCGGCAAGATCGTCCACGTGCGGTGGAGTGGCGAGGGTGTCTGGATGCCGCTTGGCGACATGGACTTCGGCGTCGGCCACGAGAACCATACCAGCTATCCCGCTCCCGGCCAGATCATCCTCTATCCGGGTGGCGTCAGCGAGACGGAGATTCTCCTTGCCTACGGCGGCGTTCGTTTCGCCAGCAATGTTGGACAGCTGGCCGGAAATCATTTCATTACCGTGACCTCGGGGATCGAAAATTTGCCACTTCTTGGAATGTTGACACTCTGGGAAGGGGCGCAGGACATCCGAATTGAGCTCGCGAGTTGATGCAATCTGTCCCTTTTGTTCCCGAGCCTCAGCGCACCGGATTTTCCGGGCCACGGCCGCGAAACTTGTCGATGAATGCCGCCGCGGCGGCGGCATCGAAGCGATCCAGGGTCAGATGCTTGGTCCATGCGGTCAGCACCACCCGTCGGGCGAGGCCGGGCATCGGCGTGAGGACGATACCGTCCCAATGGCCGGAATAGAGGTCGACCCATTGCTTCAGCTTCGCCAAGGCGTCCGGCCCTGGCCGCTCGTAATAAATCACGATATGGCCATGCTCGATCGCGTGCACCAATTGGCTCGGCGGGCGCGAACTCCCGTAGAAACCGGGTTCCGTCGGCACCGGGTGATGGATGCCCGACGTTGGGAATTGGGACTGATAGGTACGCGATTCGCCAACGGCAAAATGACCGCCGCCGAGGGAGATGTCGGTCTTGATCTCGGCTAGAGCGTATTCGCCTTCGGCCGCGAGGGCCAAGAATTCCGCCTCGGACGCCGAAGACCACCACCAATACGCACCGAGGCCAACGGCGGCGATGACGACGACGATTGCTGTAACAATGCGGTCGCGCCGCCGCCGAGACAGCGGATAGGAACCGCCATAATCGAGGCTACGGCTGGCCGAGGAATTGCGGTGCTTTCTCGACTTGGGCTTCGATTTCGACTTGGCCATGTTCCGCCTCGGCTCCCAACTTCGGCCGCCTCGGCGCTCCGACGCCGAGGCCCTTCGTCACCATTTGCATTTGACACGCCGCGGTTCAAGGTCCTTTGGACCCGATTGTCTCCCGAGAAACAGCACCGGACCCCAGGAACGCAAACGAGCGACGACGGCTTCGACGACCCGTCGATCGGTGTGTGGTCGGCCAGCGGGGCGGCGAGGTTCAGGCCGCGGCCGGTTCCGGGGCGTTTTCGATGGTCTTGAGGAGGCGGATGTCGGGCCATTCCTCGGCTGCCTTGTCCAGGTGCCAGGCGTTGCGGGCGAGGAACACCGGGGTGCCGTCGTGATCGTCGGCGATGGCGGTCGGGTTGGTGTCGATGAATTTCTTCAACATCAGGGGGTCGTCGGCCTGGAGCCAGCGGGCGGTGTGGAGCGCCACCGGGTCGAACCGCACGCCGACGTCGTATTCGGTGCGGATGCGGTCGGCCATGACGTCGAACTGGAGCGAGCCCAGCACGCCGACGATCCAGGTCGAGCCGATCCGGGTGCGGAACACCCGGGCGACCCCTTCCTCGGCCAGCTGGGTCAGCGCCCGGCCCAAATGCTTGGCCCGCATGGGATCGACCGGGTTGACCGACTGCATCAGTTCCGGCGCGAAGCTGGGGATACCGGCGAATTGGATCTTCTCGCCCTCGGTCAGGGTGTCGCCGATGCGCAGGTTGCCGTGGTTGGGGATGCCGACGATGTCGCCCGGCCAAGCGTCCTCGGCGGTCTCGCGCTCCTGGGCCAGGAACATCATCGGGTTGTGCAGGTTGATGGCCTTTCCGCTGCGCACCACGGTGAGCTTCATGCCCCGCTTAAAGTGGCCCGAGGTGACGCGCAGGAACGCCATCCGATCCCGATGCTTGGGGTCCATGTTGGCCTGGATCTTGAAGACGAAGCCCGACACCCGGTCCTCGTCCGGCGCCACCGCGCGGGGGCGGGCGGGCTGGCCCCCCGGCGGCGGGGCCAGGCGCACCAGCCCGTCGAGCAACTCGCGGACGCCGAAATTGTTGATCGCCGAACCGAAGAAGACCGGGCTGAGATGGCCCTCCCGATAGGCGCCCATATCCAGCGGCGGGCACAGCCCCACGGCCATGGGTAGCTGGTCGCGCAGCCGGGCCACCGCGTCTTCCGGCAGCAGGCTATCCAGCGCCGGGTCGTCGATGCCATTGCACCGGGCCGTGCTGTCCGGATCGTGATCCAGCGCGCCGGCGGCGTGGCCCTTTTTCATCAACACCAGGCGGTCGCCGATGACGTCGTAGCAGCCGTGGAAATCCCGTCCCATGCCGATCGGCCAGCTCGCCGGGGTGACCTCCAGCGCCAGGGTCTGTTCGATCTCCTCCAGCAGGTCGAACGGGTCGCGGCCGTCCCGATCGAGCTTGTTGACAAACGTGATGATGGGCACGTCCCGCAGGCGGCAGACCTCGAACAGCTTGCGGGTCTGGGCCTCGATGCCCTTGGCGGCATCGATCACCATGACCGCCGAATCCACCGCCGACAGGGTGCGGTAAGTGTCCTCGCTGAAATCCTCGTGGCCCGGGGTGTCCAGCAGGTTGAAGGTGCAGTCGGCGTAATCGTAGGTCATCACCGAGGACGCCACCGAGATGCCCCGCTCGGCCTCCACCTTCATCCAGTCGGAGCGGGCGCGCCGAACGTTGCCCCGCGCCTTGACCGCGCCGGAAAGCTGGATCGCGCCGCCAAACAGCAACAGCTTCTCGGTCAGCGTGGTCTTGCCCGCGTCCGGGTGGGAGATGATGGCGAAGGTCCGCCGCCGGGCGATCTCGCCCTGAAGCCTGGTCATGGGATGTCCGGGGTCGTGGGGATGTCCGGGATTGAGAGCCTGGGTGTATATAGGCGCGCAAGCCCGGTTCTTACAGGGTCAGGCGTCAATCAAAGAGTCGGGTCCGCGCCCGAGTCTGTCATCGCCGGAAGTAGCGCTGTCGGCGCAACACACCACCGATGACCTTAAGGTTGCGCAGCAGGCACGGAAGCGGGTCGCTGAAGAAGTAGCGGCTGAAGGGAGCGATCACGATGGGGACGCCACTGAAATAGCTCTCGCGCATGGAGACCAGCAATTCCTTGATGGGTTGCGATTCGCGGTAGCCGGGAATGCCGCCGCCGAGGCGGAAAAGTTTGCGCAGCCAGTCGCTGGTGTTGTCGACCATGCGGTCGCCAAGGTTGCGGATGTCTTGGGCCGGATCGGCGAGGTGGACGCCCTCTGGATACGGCGGAACCGGCGGCAGCGGCTGATCCATTGCCATGCACAAGAAGATCTCCGGCTCGTTGACACCGAGCTCGGTGCGGTACCACAGGCGGTTGCCTGTCCGCGGGTTGATCTCCATCAGCTTGGGAACGCCGGTGCGGGAATCGAGCACCGTCTGCACGGTCAGGCAGCCCCAGTAGCCAAGGTGGCGCACCAAGGCACGCAGTTCCGCCTCGTATGGGACGTGGGGCGTGGAGATACAGGCAGAGTTCGACTGCACAACGCCGCGCTGGCGGGTGCGGATTACCCGCGGCGACAACACCGAGACGATCTCCAGGTTCTTGTCGACGACGGTGTAGTAATTTTGCCGCTGGTAGCCGGGGATATATTCCTGGACCAGGGGCCGGGGCCGGCGTTGGTGAACCCAGGCGTAGAGCTCGCGCAGCTCCTCGGCATTGGTGGCGATGCGCATGTCCTTACCGTGGGCCCCGAAGCGCGGCTTGATAACATAGGGGGGCTCAAGCGCGGTGAGGACAGCGTCGAGGTCGTCGGGGCCGTCCGGAACCAAGGTCTGTGGGTGGGGGAAGCCGACCGCTTGGGCGGCCTCGATGGTGCGCTGCTTGTTCATCGGGATCTGCAGCTTGTCGAAGTCGGGACCGATGACGACGACCCCGCCGTCCGCCAGCCTCTGTTTGTTCTTCGACAGCACGTAGATGTCGGTATCAAAGGATGGGAAGACCGCGTCGATCGCCTCGGCGGCGCAGATTTCCTCGATGCGAAGGACGTAGGCCTCTTCGTCGTCCGAGTTATCCGGGCGGAAGACGCCCTCCCACCACTCCGCGCTGGGCTCGGGTACCACGTAGGTCCTCGCCACGTAGCGCGACCACGGAGTGACGCTGACCCACCGTTTGAGGAGACTTGCCGCCGGCAAGGTCACGACGATCCGGTCGGCCACGTCGCGGAGGGCACGCACCACCATGTAGGCTTGGTCTTCCTGCCCGTTGGTGATCAGCAGATTCATGGCTTCCGGCACCCCAGGCAGCCTGTTCCGACCTGTTGTATGGTCTTGGCAACCCCCACCAAGCCTTAGATAGTTCACGAATGTCAGAGAATGCACAATCGCCGATGCGTGTGGCAGGGCGCGAGCTTTGCTAGCATTTGGGCCGTGGGTCACAATGGCGGGGCGCAACATGTCACGCCATGGCAACCTGCCCAGAATGTGCTGACCGTGTCGATACGCGATAAGGCGATAACCGCGCTGCGCTGGCGCGTCAGCGCACAGGTCGGTAGCCAGGTCATCATTGGCCTGTCCGGCCTGCTGATGATCCGCCTGCTGCTGCCGGGGGATTTTGGACTGATGGCGGCCGCCACTCTGCTGGTCAGCCTTGCCCGGCTGACCAGCGAGATGGGATTGGGCGCCGCGCTGGTGCAGCGGCCGTCCGTCGAGACACCGCTGCTGCGCCAGATCTTCGGCGCGATCCTGCTGTGGAACATCCTGCTGGTTGCCATGCTCTTCGTCGCGGCGCCCCATGCGGCCCGCTGGTTCGCGTTTCCCGAACTTACCGCCGTTATCCGCGTGCTCGCCTTGAAGCTCGTCATCGACCTATTCGCCACCGTGCCGGCCGGCCTGCTGGCGCGGCGCATCGACTTCCGCGACCTTTCGGTGATCGACCTATGGGCCGCCGCGGCGGCGGCCGTGACCGGCATCACGGCGGCGGTGCTCGGCATGGGCGTATGGTCGCTGGTCATCACCGGGCTGACCACCAGCGTTGTGCGAACGGCCGGGGTGCTGAGGGTGATGGGCCATACGGGCCTGCCGTCGTTCGACCTCCGCGGACTGCTGCCGGACTTGCGCTTCGGCGCCCAGGTCACGGCATCGACGGTGATCAACTTCGTCAACCGCAAGGTCGACATCTTTATCGTCGGCAAGGCGCTGGGCCAAGAGATGCTCGGCGCCTTCGCGGTGGCCGTCGACCTCGCCAAGTTTCCGACCCGCACCATCATGCCGGCGATCACCCGCGTCATGTTTCCCGTCTATGCGCGGCTGCAGGAGGACCAGCGGGCGGCGAAATCGGCTTTCCTGCAGTCGGCCGAAATACTGGCTTTGATCCTGTTTCCGGCCTTCTGGGGTCTCTCGGCGGTGGCCGGAGACGCCGTGCTCCTGCTGTTCGGCGATGCCTGGGCCGTCGCGGCCGTCGTGCTGCAGGGCCTGTGCGTGGCAATGCCCATCCGCACCATCGAACGCATGCTGCCGGCGGTGACCCGGGGGTTCGGCCGCGAGGACCTGACCATCTGGAATTCGCTTATTACGCTCTTCTTCCTCGTCCCCTTGCTGCTGATCGGAACGCGGTGGGGCTATGTCGGGGTCGCCGCCGGCTGGGCGGCGGCCGTCGTGCTCGCAAGCCTCATCAACCTGCACCGCACCCTGCCCCTGGTCGGCTGTTCATGGCGAGAGGTGAGCGCGGCGGTGGCGCCGTCCCTCTTCGCCGCCGCCGTCATGGCCGCCGCCGCCGTCGCGGTCCGCATGGCGCTCGGCGAGCACGCCCTTGCCGTCGTCCGGCTCGCCGCCTGCATTGCCGCTGGCGCGGCCGTGTATGGCGGCTTGGTGATCGTGTTCAACCGCGCCGCGGTGATGAAGGCCTGGCGGCTGGTGGCCGGGGCCAGGCGATAGGTCCTGTGGTAAGCGGGGCCCCGTATGACTTCGCAGACCCCCTTGTGTTAAACCCGCTTTATTCACCCAAGGGGCCTGAAATGACTGGCGCGCGGCGGATTTTGACGTAAAATCAATGTGCTAGCCCGAATTATTCACGGCGCTGATTGAAAATGCTGGTGAGCGTAGATTAACCTGTTGAAATGCCGTATGATTTTGGTGTCAAGACAAGATCACATGGCAACAGAACAACCCACGGCTCACCATGAACGAGATTACCCCCTATCTCCCTGGTTTGTCGCCCGTTGGAGGCAAGCCGCTTTGCGCCCGCTTCGACGGCGGACGGCTGTCGTCGGACGGCGGGGTGTTGTTGTTGGGCGAGATCGACAGGCGGCTCGGCATCGCCGACGTGCTCGCTTCCTGCGTCACCGACGTGCGCGACCCGGCGAGCACGACCCACGCTTACGTAGACATGATCCGGGCGCGCCTGTTCGCTATTGCCTGCGGGTATGAGGATTGCGACGACCTCGACGTTCTGCGTTTCGATCCGGCGTTCAAGCTGGCCTGTGGCCGTTTGTCCGAGAGCGGCGACGACCTGATGAGCCAACCGACCCTGTCGCGCCTCGAGAACGCGCCGTCATGGCGCGCGCTCGGGCGCATGGGGCTGTCGATGATCGATCTGTTTTGCGCCAGCTTCAAGCGCGTTCCGGCGCGCATCGTTCTCGATATCGACGACACCGACGATGCCGTTCACGGCGGCCAGCAGCTGGCGCTGTTCAACGCCCATTACGACGACTATTGCTTCCAACCCATCCATATCTTCGAGGCGGCCACCGGCAAGCCGGTGATGTCACTGCTGCGTCCCGGCAAGCGGCCCTCCGGCGACGAGGCGGCGCGGATCCTGAGACACGTCATCGGCCGCATCCGCCGCAACTGGCCACGGGTCGAGATCACCGTGCGGGGCGATGGCCACTACGCCACGCCGGAGGCCATGGAATTCCTCGAACGTCAGGGCTGCGGCTACATCTTCGGGCTTTCCGGCAACGCCCGGCTGAACAGGATCGGCCAGCCGTGGTGCGAGGACGCCGCCGTGCGCCGGGCGGGGCAGGGAAAGGATAAGGTGCGCCGCTTCTTCCACACCGGCTACCAGGCCAAAAGCTGGTCACGGCAACGCTCGGTCATCGCCCGCGTGGAAGCTACCGCCAAGGGCTGTGACGTCCGCTTCGTCGTCACCAACCTGAGCGGCCGCGCCAAGGCGCTCTACGAGAAGGTCTACTGCGCCCGCGGGCGGATGGAAAACATGATCAAGGACCACAAGCTCTACACCAAGTCCGACCGCACGTCGTGCCACCGTTGGGAGGCCAACCAGTTCCGCCTCTTCCTGCATACCGGCGCCTACTGGCTGCTGCATCAGCTTCGCCAAGCGGCGCCTCGGAAATCGCTGTGGCGAACGGCCACCTTCGAAACCCTGTGCCGGGCGTTTCTCAAAATCGCCGTCCGCGTCGAGGAGCTCAAGTCGCGCCTCAGGATCGCCCTGCCTTCGGCCTATCCCTATCAGCCGGCCATGATCGCCATCGCCGGGCGCATCACCGCCCAAGGGCCCTGAACCAAGCGGCAGGTGCCGCCGGACGAGCCCCGAACAACAACCTCCAACCTCTCCGACAATCCGTCTCAAAAATCGCCGTCAACCCGGTCGCTACCGCTCGTCCCGCTGAAATCCGATGGCCGTCATGAATAATTCGGGCTAGAAGGATTCACAACAAACCTCCGCCGTGCGCCATGGGTGAAACGCTATCTCTGTTCGGTTCCTCGTTCAACAAGTCCCTTCGCATCGAATCCCGACCCGAGCGGCTGACCGGGGAACCGGGGGCCGTGCTCTTGCGCGAGATCATGGAGCGCACCCGGATCATCGAGTGGCTGACCGAGCGGTTGCACGATCCGCGCAAGGCCGATCGTGTCACCTATCCCCTGGCCGATCTGCTGCGCACGGTTCTGCTTCTCTTTGGCCAGGGTTGGCACGACCAAGACGACGCCGACGCGCTCCGCCATGATGCGGGCCTACGCCTGGCTGCAAGCGGTTCACGGGGTGTCACGCCGTTGTCCACCGAGGCGCACCTGGCCTCGCAACCCACGCTGTCGCGTCTGATCGCGCTTCTGAGCACGCCGGAGGCCCGCACTGTGCTCCATGAGGCGATCACCGAGCTCGCGGGGCGGCGGTTCCGGGGCCTGCGCGGCGGTCACCGGCAGCGATATCTGACCATCGACGTGGACAGCCTGCCGATCGAGGTCCACGGCCATCAACCCGGCTCGGCCTGGAACGGCCATTACCATCAGCGCATGTACCACCCTTTGGTGGCCAGCATCGCCGAAACCGGCGACCTTCTGGACGCTCGTTTACGGGAGGGCAACGCCCACACCGCCGAGGGGGCGCTGGACTTCATCCTTGATCTCGTGGACCGAGCCGAAGAGACGCTGTGCCAAGTCGCTCTGGTGCGCATCGACGCTGGGTTCCCCAGCGATCCCCTGCTGTCGGGCCTGGAGCGTCGCGGGACGCCCTATGTTGCCCGATTGCGGACCAACAAGGTCCTGGACCGCATGGCTCAGCCCTGTCTTGGACGGCCGCCGGGACGGCCTCCGGCAGAGCCGCGGACGTGGTTCCACGAGATGACCTGCCGGGCGAAGTCGTGGTCGAAAGAGCGCCGAGTGGTCCTGGTGGTGTTGGAACGGCCAGACCAATTTCTGGTTGATCACTTCTGGCTGATCACCAGCCTTGATGCCGAGGCCGTGCCGGCGGCCGATCTCCTGGATCACTACCGCCAGCGCGGCCGTGCCGAGGCCCACATGGGCGAACTCATGGACGTGATGGACCCGGCGCTGTCGTCCGCGTCGCGAAGGAAGCGTCATTACCGGGGGCGCTGCCTGCCGGAGCGCGAGAGCACGGTCGATGCCTTCGCTCACAACGAGGTCGTCCTGTTGCTCAACATCCTGGCCTATGAACTGGTTCATGCCGGGCGGTGCCTGATGGAGACTGCGACCGGCGAGGGGTGGAGCCTTCGCCGGTTCCGCGAGCGCGTTCTGCGCGCCGCCGCCCGGGTCGTCGTTTCCGGCCGACGCATCACCATGGTCATCGGGGAAACATTCGCCCGCTTCTGGCAACGGCTCTGGCCGCGCTTGGAACGCTTGCGATACGCCGACCCGTAACCCCGTCCAAGTCGGCCAGCTAGACTTCAAGCCACCGCCGGATCGCCGGTGGCGGTCCCGCTCGCCTCCACGGCGGCTTCTTCACGCCTTTCATGCCTCAAGTGGCTATCGCACAGCTGGGGAAGCACCCGTGACTCGCCAGCCGCGAATGACCCTGCAACGAGACTCGCATCACATGCAGAAAAGTCTACGGCAAGGGGGTTGGTGAATAAGCCGGGTTAAAAAGTATTCGGTACAAGTATCCATAAATGGGGAGGAATGTCATGACTGGAACGGGTTCTTGGCACCGCACCGTCGGGGCGGCCCTCTATCTTTGCGCCGTGCAGGCGATGGCGGCGCTGGCCTTTGCCCAGGGAGCGGCGGCGGCGGACAAGGCGTTCTTTGCCGGCAAGACTATCACCTACATCGTCGCCACCAGAGCTATGGCCGAGAGTGGACGGGGCGGTAAAAAGTTGTTGGCCGATGGCGTGCTTGTACAGGTCTTTGCGGTTCGGTGAAGAATATTTGCCTGTCTCCGCGTTGCTGGTGGATAAAACCTGATATTACCTATCCTTGGCTTCTCCTTGGCTTCGTTTTTTATGGTGCGATTGCCGCGCAGCGTCGGATATTAAGGCCGAGGGCACGCAGATTGACCACGTAGCGCATGGCCGGCATGCCGCGAATGCGTAGGTGAGCCAGGTTCATCTGGTACTTTAATCGCGACATGGTCGCTTCTATGCCGGCCCGCCATCTGTAGACGTCGCGGAAGGCATCGCTTTGTTCATAAAGCCGGCGCTTTTGGTTGGCAGCCCTGGCCGGGGTATATTGAAAGCGGGAAAATTGGCCGTCACGCTTGGCCGCCTGCACGGGACATCGCAGTATATCGGGACATTTTTGGCAGATGGAGAGGTCGAAACGGGCCTGCAGCTTGGCTTTGGCGAGCGAGGCTGAAACCGGTTCGACGTTATTGGGACAGCGCAAGACCAAGCCTTCTTCGTTGAGAGTGAAATCCTCCAACGTCAACCGTCCCGAGACGGCGCCTTTCGGCGGTCGCGCGGGCGCCACGAGATTGATGTTCTGTTCGCGCGTCAGAGCCATGTTGTCACTGGAACCGTAATGTGAATCACCCAGCATCACCGTCGGCGTCAGCGCGCGCTCGCTCAGATCATCCAGCGCATCGGCCAAGCGATGGCCGTCATGCACCGTCATCTTGTGGACCTCCACGTGGGTGATGAGGTCCGGTGTCGCGGCAACCGCCTCGTTACTGTCATCTTCACAATAGGTTTCGACGATCTGCGCCATGTATCCCTGACCCTTGTGCGCGTTGTAGCTCGCGTCCGGGTCGGCCGGATTGCCGACGGTATCGCACGGCACATCCTTTGGATCTCGAATCGCGGCGCGCTTTGCGTCACGATCGCCACACTCATCATCAACGATCTCGAACTGATCGCGCAGAACCCTCTCCAGGATCGCAAAACTGGAAAGCTTTGCCGCCGCCGTGTCACGGAATTGCAGCACCAGGGCTAGGAGATCCTGACCCGCTTCGCCGAGGCGGCGTTTTGAAACACTCGGCGCCGTATTCGCGAACGCGCCATTGCCCTCGCGATCGACATAGCGGCGGATCACCTCCTTGCTGATCTGCTCGTGTAGACCGGGATGATATCGCTCAAGCTCACGGGCAAACTTCGAGATGCTCTCAACAACGATACCAAGTCGTGTCAGCGCCCGCATCGCCGAACGAAGGGCCGTCGAATCCATGCGTTGGTGGCTGGTATCGACAGAGAACCCCTGCACCAGCCGATCCGTCAAACACCGGAACAGCAATTCATCGAGACCTTGTTCGATAAACAGACGGCGATAGTTGCGCAGGGTTTTCTCACAGAAATAGCTGTCCGCTTCGCTGCGCACGTCCAAGGCATAGTGCCACGCCATATTGAAGGCCAGGGCCTCGACGGTCTCTGCATCGCTCAGATCGTGCAGCTGCTGCAAAAGCAAGACCCCGATGACAACGTGTAGATCCTTCGATGGTCGGCCCATGCGTTCATCAAGGTGACGGCAAAGATCGTCAACCGGAAGTTCGACAAGCAGATGGTTCCGAAAAACCCCGGCCCAGGATTGCTCCATCAGGCGCCGACGTTTGTCCCCGAAATCGGACCAGCGATCAAACAATTCCCCAGTCCGTCGGTCGCGTAAAGTAAACATGCACAATTATAATCCAGCCGACTCTCATGAGGAATCGACTTTTTACCGCCCCGTCAAGAGTGGGTGACGGGCTGAGAGAAGGAGGTGGCGTATCGTGGGGGGTGACGAAGTCTCCCGGTCTCCAAGCAAGGAGTGATACGCCATGACGGAAGATAGTGTTGTCGCGCTGCACCATCCAGGGGTGACGGCCGATCCGCTGACCGAAGTACTCCGCGCCGGAGCTCGCGAGCTCCTGGCACAGGCCATTGAAGCGGAGGTTGCCGCGGTGCTGGCGGCGCATGAACATCTGAAGACCGAAGACGGCCGACGGCGCCTGGTGCGTCATGGCCACGGGCCGGAACGGGCGATCCTGACTGGCATTGGTCCTGTGTCTGTGCGGCGCCCGAAGGTCCGGGACCGTGGCAGTGTCGGAGGAGAGCGCATCCGTTTCACGTCGGCCATTCTGCCCCGTTTCGCGCGGCGGACGCGGTCGCTGGATGCGGTTTTGCCGACGCTCTACCTTCGTGGCGTGTCCAGCGGGGACTTCCAGGAGGCGCTGGAGGCGTTGCTCGGCAAGGACGCCTCTGGCTTGTCGGCGCAGGTGATCGGCCGCCTGAAGGCGGAGTGGGAGGCCGAGCACGAGCGCTGGCGCCGGGGCGACCTGTCGGCCCGACGCTACGTCTACATGTGGGCCGATGGCATCTATCTCCAGGGTCGGCTGGAGGACGAGAAGCAATGCATTCTGGTCCTCATCGGCGCCACGCCGGAGGGACGCAAGGAACTCGTGGGCTTCCAGGCGGGGGTGCGCGAGAGCGCCCAGAGTTGGCGTGAGTTGCTGGCATGCCTGCGCGGGCGCGGGCTCACGAATGGTCCCGAGCTCGCCATCGGCGATGGCGCTCTGGGCTTCTGGAAGGCGCTGGAGGAGATCTTTCCCGACACCCGCCGCCAGCGCTGCTGGGTCCACAAGACAGCCAATGTCTTGAACAAGCTGGCGAAGTCGCGACAAACGGCCGCCAAAGCTGCCCTGCATGATATCTGGATGGCGGATGGCCGCGCCGAGGCCGAGAGGGCGATGAATACTTTCGCCGCCAAGTACGACGCCAAATACCCCCAAGCCGTCGCCTGCTTGACAAAGGACCGCGACGCCTTGCTGGCCTTCTACGACTTCCCGGCCGAGCACTGGCGGCATATCAGGACGACCAATCCAATCGAAAGCGTCTTCGCTACCGTCCGCCACCGCACCGTGCGCACCAAGGGCTGCTTGTCTCACAGGACAACTCTGGCCATGGTCTTCAAGCTGATCACCACCGCCAGCAAAACCTGGCGGCGGCTCATGGGAAACAATCAGTTGCCCAAGGTCATCGAAGGTGTGAGATTCAAAGACGGTATGCAGATCGACGAAACCAAAACTCGCGCCGCCGCCTGATCACGCCGTCACCCAAAATCGGGCATAACTCTCGCCACCAAGCCCGGGGGCGGATACGACACCTATGCCCGCTTGATCGCGACATACCTGGAAAAGCACCTGCCGGGCGCGACCATCAAAGTCAACAACGTGCCGGGGGCCGGGCACCTGGTCGGGCTCAACCAGATGTCCATCGCGCGGCCCGACGGGCTGACCATCGGCACCTTCAATACCGGCCTGATCTATGCCCAGCTTCTCCAACGGCCCGGCATGCGCGTCGACCTGCGCCCGCTGTCGTGGATCGGCAAGGCCGCCAGCGACCCGCGCATCCTGGTGGTCAGCACACAGAGCGGTATTACCGCCATCGACGGCTTGCGCAATCGTTCGTCGCCGGCGCTGTTCGCCAGCGCGGGTGTGGGCTCGGCGGCCCACAACGAAACTCTCCTGCTGTCCAACGCTCTCGATCTCGACGTGAAACTGGTCACCGGGTTCGGTGGCGGTGAGGGCGAGCTTGCCTTAATGCGCGGCGAGTTACAGGGCATGCTCGGCTCCTATTCGTCCCTCAAGCCCTTCGTCGACGCCGGTAGCGGGCGCATCCTGCTGGGCATCGGCGGTGGCGGTGTGCTGGGCAGCGCGGTGCCGTCGGCCATCGACATGGTCGGCAGCGGTACCGGACGTGGCGTCATCACGGTCGTGCAGACGCTTACGGAGATGGGGCGCCTGACGGCGGGGCCGGAGGGCATCCCCCCGGCCCGGCTGGCAGCCCTGCGGGAGGCCTATGCCGCGGCACTGGCCGACCCCGAACTGCAGGCGGCGGCGAATAAGCTGAAGAAACCCATCGACCCCCTTCCCGGCGCTACCGTGGCGGAACGCATCGCCGCGGCCCTGAACCAGCCGGCGGATGTTGTCGCAAAGCTGCGCGAGCTGACGACATCGAAGAAAAAGTAACCTTGTCCGATATGGATGGCGTTCCCTTGCGGTGATGCTCGACACCGCCACCGCGACTCTGTTCGCCCTCCTTGGTGAACCGACACTGCTCGGCCTCATCGCCCTGGCGGTGCCGATCGGCATTTTCTTCGGCGTGGTCCCGGGACTGGGTGGCAAGCTCGGCATCGTCCTGTTGATCCCCTTCGTCTTCGGCATGGACATGCTCCCCGGCGCGGTGTTCCTGCTCGCCATGCACGCTGTCGTGCACACCGGCGGGTCGATCCCGTCGATCCTGCTCGGCATTCCCGGCACCGGTCCCGACGCGGCCACCGTCGTCGACGGCTACCCGATGACCAAGAACGGCGAGGCCGGACGCGCACTCGGCGCCAGCCTGTCCGCCTCGGCGATCGGCGGCGTCATCGGCGCGGCGTTTTTCGCCCTGGCCCTGCCGCTCTTGAAGCCGGTGGTGCTGGCTTTCAGCCCGGCCGAGTTCTTCCTGCTCGCCGTCCTCGGCATCACCTTCATCGCCGCGCTGAGCGGCGAAAGCATGCTCAAGGGGCTGATCGTCGGCTGCCTCGGCCTGATGCTGGCCATGGTCGGGTTGAACCCGCATACCGGCGAGCCGCGCTTCACCCTCGGCCTGTTGTCCCTGTGGGACGGGGTCGACCTGGTCACCGCCGTGCTCGCCATGTTCGCCATTCCGGAAATGGTCGACCTCGGCGTCAAGGGCGGCTCGGTCGCCGGGGAGCGGGCGGAGCCGGCGCGCTATCGCCTGCGCCAGGTGATCCAAGGCATGGGCGACATCGTCACCCACCGCTGGCTGACACTTCGCACCTCGTTGATCGGTGCCCTGCTCGGCGTGATGCCGGGGCTCGGCGGCGAAGCGGCGTCGTGGATCTGCTATGGCCATGCCGTACAGTCCTCGAAGACGCCGGAGCGTTTCGGCCACGGCGCCGTCGAAGGCGTGATCGGTCCGGAGACGGCCAACAACTCGAAGGAGGGCGGCTCCCTGCTGCCGACCCTTTTTTTCGGGGTGCCCGGCAGCAGCGGTATGGCGATCATGCTCGGCGCCTTCGTCATGCTGGGCATCCAGCCGGGTCCCGGCGTGCTGGTCAACCAGCTCGACCTGGTGTGGATGCTGATCTGGGCACTGGTGCTGTCGAACCTGTTCGCCGTCGCCGTCTTCCTCGCCTGCGCCCAGCAGCTCAGCCTCGTCGCCCATCTGCGCGGCGACATCCTGATCCCCCTGGTGTTCTGCCTCGCGGTGCTCGGCAGCCTGCTGAGCAGCGGCAACTGGCAGCACCTGGTCATCCTTGTTGTCCTCGGCGCGCTCGGTTGCGGGCTGAAGCGCCATGGTTGGCCGAGGCCGCCGTTCGCCATCGGCATCGTGCTGGGATCGATCGCCGAAAACTCGCTCCATCAGGCCCTGTCGATCTGGGGGCCCGCCTTCTTCTTGCGGCCGGGGGCGCTGATCCTGACCGGGCTGACCGCCGGCAGCGTCGGATTTTATTTCTGGCGGCTGAAGCGGCGGCGCCGGGCGCCGGCGCCGGGGCCGGCGGAGCGCAAGTCTGGACGACCGGTGCGAGGCGGCGGCGGCCTCGCCGTCGGCACGGTGATTGCCGCGACCTTCTCGCTTATGCTGGCCGAGGCCGCCACCCTGGCCCCGGCCGCCCGGTTGGCGCCGCTGGCCGTCGGCATTCCGGCGCTGATCTTCGTCGGCGCGCAGATGGCCATCGACGCCAGTGCCTGGATATCCCGGAATCGGCGCGATGGGGCGGCAGCGCCCACCCCGGAAGGCGACCGCGGTCGGGCACATCGATCCGGCCGATTTCTCGCCTTGCTCGGCTGGTTCTGCGGGCTGGTAGTGCTGTCCATCCTCCTGGGCCTGGTGATTGCCTTCCCCCTGTTCGTCTTTTCCTTTCTGTGGTCGAACCGAAAGGACAGGCCGGGCTTGGCCACGCTCATCGCCGCGGCCTTCTCTGCCGTCGTCTACGGGGTGTTTGATCGGCTGATGGGCCTCACCGTCTGGCGAGGATTGTTGGCGCCGCTGATCGCCTCCTGACCGGGGTTCGGGCGCGGTGGGTCTTCAAGAAACATCCAAGGAAGCGTTGAAATACCGATGAGCGATTGAACTGACCTGCCTCTCCCCTCTTCGTCATTGCCGGGCTCGACCCGGCCGTTCGTTTCCGCCTGTCACTGTCACACCTCTATCACGACATCGCTCGTTGGCCGCGCGCTGCAGATCAGCACGTGGCCTGGGTCCGGTTCGTCCAGGGGTTCGTCGAGGTATTCGACTTCGCCTTCGGTCAGTTCGCACATGCAGGTTTGGCAGATGCCCAATCGGCAGCTGTAGGCCGGGTTCAGACCCTGCCGCTCGGCCAACTCCAAAAGGCTTTCGCAGGCCGGATCCCAACGGGCGGTGACGCCCGAGCGGGCGAAGGTCACCCGGACCCCGCCCGCGAGCTCCGCGTCGGCCGTCGGCACCTCGACCGAGCCGGCGGGCTTGGATTCTTCCGTCAGCATCGAGCCCGAACCGAAAAACTCGTAGTGGATGCGGGACTCCGAAATGCCCATGGAGAGCAGATCGCAATAAAGGGACCGCATGAAGGGTGTCGGTCCGCAGATGAAGAAGTCGTAGTCGTCGAAGGGAAGCATTTGCTTGAGCAGGGCGACATCGACCCGGCCGCGGCTGTCGTAGTCGCGGCCCTCGAGGTCGTCCGGGTCGGGCTGGCTGTAGCGGATATGGACGTGAACGTTGTCGTTCTCCTCGGCGAGACGACGCACGTGGGCTCCCATGGCGTGTTCACGGCCGTTGCGGGTGCCGTGAACGAACCACACCGGCCGCGGCGCGGTGCCGTGGACGATGGCGTCGAGCATGCTGATCATCGGGGTCAGGCCGACGCCGCCGCTGAGCAGCACCACCGCCCTCTCGCTGTCCGGATCGAGATGGAATTTGCCGCGCGGGGCGCCAACGCGCAGGGTGGCGCCGAGCTCTACCCGGTCATGGAAGAAGTTCGACGACAGTCCCGCCGGCACCGCGGGCTGGTCCACCGGGGCGGGCTCGCGCTTGATGCTCAGGCGATAGTGTTCGGGCCTGGGGCCTGCCGAGAGGGAATAGGTGCGGATCACCGGTGTCGGTTGACCGGGAATGTCCAACTCCAGCGTCAGGAACTGGCCCGGCAGGAAAGCGGCCAGCGGCGCGCCGTCCTCGGGAACCAGATAGAAGGAACTGATGGTCTCGCTTTCCGGTTCCTTTCGCTCGACGACGAACGGGCGCAACCCTTTCCGACCCACGGTCGATGTCCCGGCCTTCGCCAGCCGTTCCGCGAACGAGCCCTTCCATCCATGGGAAAGCGCCGGGATTTGCAGGGCTTGGCGGGTCGCTGACAGATTCTCCTTGTCGAAATAGAGAAGGTCGCTGACCTGGCGGACGGTCATGCCGCGGGGGTCCCGCTTGACCAGCACCACGTCATCGCCGGCGCCAAGCTCGCCTTCCTCGAGGACGCGGAAATAGAACCCCACCCGGCCGCTCTTGAGAAACCGATTCTGAAAACCCTCGATGCCCATCTTCAGCGCCAGCTTGTAGCAGGGAATGCGGGGCTGGCTGACCTCGAGCAGGGCGTCACCGATGCGGAATACGTCGCCGACGCATACCAAGTCGTCGAGCATTCCCTCGACGGTGAAGTTTTCGCCGAACTGGCCGATGGCGAAATCGTCACGCCCCAGTTCGCCCGCCCAGTAGTCGTAGTTTTCGTGGGAATAGGCGTAGGCCGCGCGGAAGGCACCACCGTGGCCCCATAGGTCCGCCTGACCGTCACCGTCCAGATTGAGCCGCCGCATCATGACGCGGCCTTCGACCCTTTCCTTGAAGATCCCGGTGGTGACGGAATTGCCGTCGTGGGGAACGTCCTTGGGCATGGAAACGTTGACCGACTTGAGGGTCATCGGCGCCCGTGGCGCCGGCGCCGGCGCCTCCATCCCGTCGGTCCCCAAGGTCTCGAAGACGGAATGGAACCCCTGAAACCGCCAGGTCATGGGCAAGGCGCGTTCGACGCGGATCTTTTCTTCGACCTGAAAGGACACAACCCGCTCGGCGCCGGGAAACCGGCAAACGTGCTCCGGTTCCCACAGAATTTCAGCCTCGCCGGTGAGCTGAAGGGTGTCCCCAGTGTCGAAATCGATGAACAGAAGGCCGCACCGCGGGTCCACCTGGATGTTGCCCAGGGTGGAGAACATGCAGTTGCCGGCGTAGTCCGGGAACAACAACAGGCTCTCGTGGGCCACGATGACAAACCCGGGCTTGCCGCCGCGGTGGGACACGTCGACCCCATGGCGCCAGTCGTCGTCGCCCTCGGAGAATTGGCTGGCGATGAACAGCGTGTCGGAGCCGGCAATCATGGCCGCCTCGGTCCGGTCCAGGACATCGCCGCGGCGGACCGCTTTCTTCTCTCCAATGGTCTCGATGTCGTGGCCAAGGTCGTGGTCTCGGGCCTGGATATACTGCGGGCAGTTGGGAAAGGCCTGCCTCACGCGAATTTCGAATGCGTCCTCCCTGAGATGGCCGATCCTCCCATTCACCCGGAATCGGCCGCGGGTCTCGAAATTGAGCCCGAGTGCACCGATATCCGCGCCCTCGATCAGCGCTTTGTTCAGCGGGTCCCCGTAAACGGGCCGGGCTGCTACGTCGAGCGTTAGGGGGTCCATGGCGCGTGCGAATCCGGGCTTGCCGGCAAGGATCGACGCCCAGGGGCGGCCGCACTCATCCACCGAGCCGATGGTCAACATTGGAAGCTGGGCGAAGAATTTCAGGCTCTTTTCCGGAATGCGGTCGCGAATGACCCGTCACCCCCTTTCCTCCATCTTCTCGTCCATGCCGAGCCGGGACTGGAGTTCCTTCTCGCCGCGATGAAATGGCGACTTGGTATCCGACATCTCGAGTCCCCCCCCCCCTGGGATTGGTGCGCGTGGCGGGCCGCAACGAGCCCCTATCGCAGGCTGTCCGGATCGGTCGCGGCGCGCCGGGCCGCCAGGTCCTCCGGCGTGATGCGCAGGAAGGCGACCAGCCGGTCGAATCCTTTCAGCATCGATTCCTCTTCGATCGGATTGTAGTCGGCCAGCAAGGCGGCGACGGCAGGGTCTTGGGCCACCTCGCGGGACAGGATCACGTCGCCGCCCTTACCTTGCCCCTCCAGGCGGGCCGCCAGGTTGGGGGCGGTGCCGTAGTAGTCCAGCCGGTTGTTCAGGGTCACCGAGATACAACGTCCCCGGTGCAGGCCGACCCGGATGACCACCGGCTCCCGCCCCGAGGCGGCGTTATGGGCGGCGAAGTCGGCGTGGAGTCTGACGGCGCAGCGGAAGGCGTCCGCCGGATCGCGGAACGCCCCCATCACCGCGTCGCCAATGGTTTTCACGATGCTGCCGTCGGATTCGCGAACGGCCTTGCCGATGACCGCGTAGTGCTCGCGCACCAGGGCGTAGGCCGCGGCGTCGCCGACCCGTTCGTACAGGCTGGTGGAGCCCAGAAGGTCGGTAAACATCAGGGTGACGTTGTCGATCTCCACGTCGTCGCCGGGCCGCAGGACATCGTCGTTGAACAAATCGCGAAACGCCTGCAGGGTCGTCACCCGGTGGGCGGTCAGGGCGTCCCGCGCCCATTGCCGCTCTTCGATGACGAAGGTTAGGGGCCGATCGGTGCGGTTGCGGAGCCGCACACAGCCCTTGGGCGACGGCGGGCCGGCCGTCACCATCTCGCCATCGGCCACCGACTCGGGAAAGCCCCCGTCGTCGTCCCAATGGACCAGGGAGTCGCCGATAGGCTCCAGAGTCCGCAACCGGTAAATGCTGGGCGGCGGGGCCAGCGCCTCGTCAATGGTCTCGCCCGGGGCCACCGTCCGCTGAAGCAGCACATGGGGCGTGCTCATGGGCCCATAAAGGCAGTAGTCCCCGCTTTCCAGAGGGCGGATGACGGTGGCGGGGTGGAAGGCGGCCTCCAGGTTCTTGGTGTAGTCCCGTCCATAGTCGATGTTGCAGCTCGCGCAGTGGGCGCCGGTGGGTAGCTGGTCCAGGGCCGGCACCGACAGCTTGCCGACCTGGCAGCGGGGGCACAGCAGGTCCCAGCGCAGCCGCAGCAGGCCCTGTTTCACCGCCTCCAGACAGGCCTCGATGATGTGGCGTTCCGGGACGCCCCATGTGCGGGCCAGCTTCAGGGGGCGAATGGTCCAGACATCCACTTCCTGGCGGGTCAGCACCCAGTCGGCCAGGGGTTGGGCGAGTCCGTGGCCATGATTGGTGGCCTCGATCCGCCCTACCGCCGCCGCCGCCAGTGCCTCGGCGTCCGGCGGCAGGCGGGGCGGCGGCACCTCGAACTCCGTCTTCCGGCGGCCGGCGGCAAAGTCCCGGGCGTTGCCGGCCATGCGCCGGAACGTCCGCTCCGCCGAAGGGAAGAAGCCGGTCGCCAGAATCAGCCGGCCAACCGGGGTCGCGGGTTCGGCTTCCAAGGTATAGTCGCCGCGCGATCCCTCCCCCTCTCCCTGCAGGCGAAACGTGGCGCAGAGGAACTTCAGGGGACCACGGCGGAACACCCGATGGTGCCGGAACCACTGGCCGTCGACCCAGTTGGCGGGGCCGTCGTCCCACTCCAGGGCGAAGGGGCCCATGCGCGCCCGGCCGATGTAGCGGACCGAGCCATCGGGCCGGGGAATCTCCTCGATATCATGCTTGGGAAGCCCGGCCGCCTCGTTGTAGCGGGCGGTGTCGGCCATCACCGGCCAGATGGCCTCGGGCGGGCTGTCGAAGTGCTCCGTCCAGGTATGGGTCCTCATGCCGCCCCTTGTCGCTCCGCTTCCGACTTGTCCGCCTCGAGGACCGACAGCACTTCGGCGGCGGCCTCGGGGATCGGTGTGCCGGGGCCGAACAGGGCGGCGACACCCTTGCGTTTCAGGGACTTGTGGTCGGCGGCGGGAATGACTCCGCCGCACACCACCCGAATATCGCCGGCGTCC
Source organism: Rhodospirillales bacterium (assembly GCA_965247705.1). Lineage (GTDB taxonomy): Bacteria > Pseudomonadota > Alphaproteobacteria > Rhodospirillales > CAMCUA01 > CBDFHV01. The sequence continues at coordinate 25,855 of CBDFHV010000009.1, forward strand.
ATGTCGCCAAGGGTGTCGATCAGGGCGGGCACCAGAGTCTTGTGGGCGCCGGCCTGGGTGGATACTCCGACCACGTGGACGTCGTTTTCGACCGCCTGGCGGGCCACTTCCTCCGGCGTCTGAAAGAGCGGCCCCAGGTCGACGTCGAACCCCAGGTCGGCGAAGGCGGTGGCGATCACCTTGGCGCCACGGTCGTGGCCGTCCTGACCCATCTTCACCACCAGCATGCGCGGCCGCCGGCCCTCGGCCTCGGCGAAGGCGGCGATTCGCGCCCTGAGGGCCAGGATGTCCTCGCCCTCGCCGTAGGCGCCCGCATAGACCCCGGAGACGGCGTGCGCATCCGCCCGGTGACGGCCGAAGACCTCGGCCAGGGTGTCGGAGATCTCGCCCACGGTCGCCCGCGCCCGGGTCGCCACCACGGCCGCGTCGAGAAGGTTGCCGTCGCCGCTTTCGGCCGTGCGGCGCAGGGCGTCCAGCGCCTGCTTGCATTGCTCCGTATCCCGGCTCTGCCGCAAGGCTTCCAGGCGGGCGACCTCGTGCTCGCGCACCGCCCGGTTGTCGATCTCCCGCACCTCCACCTGGTCGGGCTCCTCGGCGGGATAGGCGTTCACCCCCACCACGACCTCGTCGCCCTTGTCGATCCGCGCCTGGCGGCGGGCGGCGGCTTCCTCGATACGGCGCTGGGGCAGGCCGGCTTCGACGGCCCGGGTCATGCCGCCCTCGGCCTCCACCTCGTCGATCAGGGAGCGGGCGGCCTGGGCCATGGAATGGGTCAGGTGTTCCACGTAGTAGCTGCCGCCCAGGGGGTCGATCACATGGGGAATGCCCGTCTCCTCGGCGATGATGAGCTGGGTATTGCGCGCGATACGGGCCGAGAAGGGCGTCGGCAGAGCGATCGCCTCGTCCAGGGCGTTGGTATGCAGGCTCTGGGTGCCACCAAGGACCCCGGCCAGGGCCTCGATGGTGGTGCGCACGACGTTGTTGTAGGGGTCCTTGGCGGTCAGCGAGACACCGGAAGTCTGGCAGTGGGTACGCAGCATGGAAGACCGCGGGTCCTGGGGTTCGAACGGAACCATGATGTCGTGCCACAGTAGCCGGGCCGCCCGCAGCTTGGCGATCTCCATGAAGAAGTTCATGCCCAGGCAAAAAAAGAAACTGAGTCGCGGCGCGAACGCGTCCACCTCCAGGCCTTTGCCCAGGGCGGCGCGAACGTATTCCAGCCCGTCGGCGATGGTGTAGGCCAGCTCCTGAACGCAGGTTGCGCCCGCTTCCTGAATGTGGTAGCCGGAAATGGAGATCGAATTGAAGCGGGGCATGTGCTGGGCCGAATATGCGATCACGTCGGCGGCGATCCGCATGCTGGGCGTCGGCGGGTAGATGTAGGTGTTGCGGACCATGAACTCCTTGAGGATGTCGTTCTGGATGGTGCCGGTGAGCTTCTCCGCCGGCACCCCCTGCTCCTCGGCGGCGACGATGTAGCCGGCCATCACCGGCAGGACGGCGCCGCTCATGGTCATGGAGACGCTCATGGCGTCCAGCGGAATGCCGTCGAACAGGACCCGCATGTCCTCGATGGAATCGATCGCCACCCCGGCCTTGCCCACATCGCCGACCACCCGCGGGTGATCGGAATCGAAGCCCCGGTGGGTGGCCAGGTCGAAGGCGATGCTCAGGCCCTTCTGGCCGGCCTTCAGGTTGGCCTTGTAAAAGGCGTTGGAGTCCTCGGCGGTGGAGAACCCGGCGTATTGGCGGATGGTCCACGGCCGGTTGGCGTACATGGTCGCCCGCGGCCCGCGCACGAAAGGAGCCTGACCGGGCAGGCTCCGCAGGTGCTCCAGACCCTCCAGATCGGCCACCGTGTAGAGGGGCTTGATAGGGATTCCCTCGGGCGTCTCCCAGGCGAGGGAGTCGAGGGGACGACCGCGCAACTCCTTCTCGGCCTGTTTCTCCCAGGATTGAAGATCAGGTTGGCGAACCTTCGACATGGGGGGCACCTCCATACCTCTGCCCGGCTTTCTTCTCCCCGCCGGGATTATAAAGCGGTTCGGCGACCGCGGGGAGCCCCGTCCCGCCGCCCCCCGGCACCGCGCCTTCGGAGCAAGGCATTGAAATACCTCAATCTACAATATGTAGAGGTACGGGTTGCGCAGATGCGCCACATCTTGTAACGTCCCTCCGCCGTCATCGCGAAGCTCGGCACCACCCCAAGCTCGAAAGGCCCACCATGAGCATCGAGTGGACTCCCGAACGCACCAACGCCCTGATCGCCCTGTGGGACGAAGGCTTGACCACGGCCGAGATCGGCCGGCGCCTGGGCACGACCAAGAACGCCGTCGTCGGCAAGGCCCACCGGCTGGTGCTGCCCAAACGGGCCCCGTCGCGGCCTCGGGCCGAACGGCCGTCGTCCTCCGGCACGGTGGTGCGCGCCCCGGCCCGGCGAGTCTCGACCCAAACGCCGCGTCCCGCGCCGCCGCCGGTGGCAAAGGAACCGTTGCCGGACCCGGACAAGGTCGTGTGCCTGGAGGGCCTGACCCACGGCATGTGCGCCTGGCCCATCGGCGATCCGGGCGACCCCAACTTCCGCTTCTGCGGCCGCGACGCGGCACCCGGAAAACCCTATTGCGCCGGGCACTGCACCGTTGCCTACGTCCGGGTAAGCAGGGACAGGGAATCCCGCGCGGCCTGATCGCCCGCGGCTATCGGCCGCCCGACTGCTCCCGCCGCCGTTTTTCGGTTGTGTCGATCATTCTCAGCGCGTCTTCGGGCGTAACCCGTCCGATGGGCCCCGAGCTGTAGGTGGACGAGATTACCTCATGCGCGGCGTCGAGGATGAATTCGCTGGGCTGAATGATGCCGCGCCGATCTTCCCACCAGGCCCCAAGCCGATCCGCCATATCGCGGGTGACTCCGAAGACGACCGGAAACGGCAGGTCCGCCCTCCCATCAACCGCCATTTCGAGCCCGATGGCGAGACCGGCCGTTTTCGCCTATGGTTTCCGCTTTACATGGGCAGGGGAGGCGGCACGGCATGGGGAAGTACATTCTCAGTGTGTTGATCGGCGGCGTTGTGGGGGTCGGCGCCGGAGTCGCCGTGGGGATCTTCATCTATCCCTACATCTTCCTGGCGGACATCGTGGGCAGCGACACGGTGACGGGGCGGACCGAGGCCGACGTGGTGGCCACGGCCACCTTCATCCACGCCAATCCCTCCGATCCCATCCACTACGGGCGCGGCGGCGTCGCGGTCTATTCGGATCTCCTGCACCTGGAGCCCAATTTCGAGGTCGGACCCGGCCCAAAGTTTCATGTCTATCTGGTTCCCGTTGACAAAGTGACGCCCGATACGGCGGTGGACGAGACCATGTACGTGGACCTCGGACGCCTGAAAGCCTTCAAGGGCAGCCAGACCTATCCCATTCCAGCGGGAACCGACCTGAAGTCCTACGGCAACGTGGTTGTCTGGTGCGAGCAATTCGGCGTGCTGATTTCTCCCGCCCAATTGGCGCGCAAGGGCGGTCCGTCTTGACGGCCCGAGTCGACACCGATCTGAAGACCGAGGCACCGCCGACCCGCGACCTGCTCGCCACCTACATCGAAGGCAAGGACAGTGTCCAGGCCCCGATCCTGGCGGGGCTGTTCGCGGAAGACGCGGTGATGACCATCGACCGCCTGCCCGGGGGCCCCGATCTGCCGGACCGGCTCGAGCCCGCATCGTCCATCGTCCATTGGATGACGAGCGACTTCGCGAGCCGCTTCGGCGATATCCGCACCTATGGTCTCGAGCCACTGCCGGCGGTGGATGGCAGGTTCTTGAGGGGCATGAAGTGGCTGGTTCTGATGCACGACCATGGCGCCGGGCTGGCCCGCGTATTGACGGGGACCTACGACTGGACCTTTCGGTGGGACGGTCCGGGTGCGTGGCGCGTCGCCGCGGCGCATATCCGAATTACGGCGGCCGAGAGCCTCGACGACGAGAACGGCGATCTGACCCGCGCCCTCCAGGCGGGCCTCCCCTATCCCTGGTGCCCGGTGGACGCCGCCCGCCGCAGGATTTCGGGGCAGCCGGAACTTCGTGCGTTGCTGCAATCGGCGGCTGTTGGTGACGTTTCCGCGGGCGCCGCACCATGACCGCGTCTGGCCAAGCCCCTCCATTGGTGTTCCTTCATACGGTCCAGTCCAACGCGGACACCTTCGCCGATCTGTTGGCGGAGATGGCCCCCGATGCACCGGCCCGGCACCTGGTGGACGAGTCCCTGCTCAAGGACGCCATGGTGGCGGGTCGATTGACCGACGACGTCCGGGCGCGAACCGCTTCGGCGATGACGAAAGCGGCCAGTGACGACGCCGCGGTGGTTCTGTGTACCTGTTCGACGGTCGGCCCGGGCGCGGACGATGCCGCCGTCGAGGCCTCGATCCCCGTGCTGCGCATCGATCGGCCGATGGCCGAGGAAGCGGTCCGCCGCGCAAGCCGCATCGCCGTGACCGCGTCCGTCGAAACCACCATTGGGCCCACCGTGGCCTTGCTGGAAGAGGCGGCGGCCACGGCGGGCCGCACGGTCGACCTGCAACCCGTCGTCTTCGACGATGCGCGCGAAAAGCTCGTCAGCGGCCATATGGAAGCCTATCTGGACCGGGTGGCGGCCGGTCTGTGCCGGGTCGCCGCCGACGCCGAACTGATCGTCCTCGCCCAGGCCTCGATGGCGCCGGCGCTTGCGCGCTGTCCCGATTTGCCGGTCCCGGTGCTCTCCAGTCCCCGCTCCGGCCTGTCGGCGGCGGTGGACGCCTACCGCGGTCGCACGTGACTCGGCAGCCGAGGTCGTTGGGGACCATGAGTCACATTTAGACAGTTCGACGGAGTCTCGCCCCATGGCGCGCATCGCTGTCGGCGGGTTCATGCACGAAACCAACTGCTTCGTGCCGGATCCCACCGCGTTCACGGACTTCGCCACCTTTTCGGATCGGCCGCCGCTCTGCCGCGGGGACGAGGTCCTGTCCGAGCTTCGGGAGTCGAAGGCCTCGATGTCCGGCTTCATGGCGGCCGCGGGGGCGCGGCACGACCTGGCGCCCCTCGTCTGGGCCAGCGCCACGGCCGGAGGCACGGTGACGGAGGACGGCTACGAGCGCATAGCCGGCGAACTCCTGGCCGCCCTTGCCGCCGCGTTGCCGGTGGACGGGGTGTACCTGGAACTGCACGGCGCCATGGTGGCGGCCCATCTGGAAGACGGCGAGGGGGAGCTCCTGCGCCGCGTCCGCGAGATCGTCGGCGATCGGGTTCCCATTGTCGCCAGCCTGGACTATCACGCCAACGTCACCCCCGCCATGGTGCGCCATGCCGATGGCCTGGTGGCGTTTCGCACCTATCCCCACCTGGACCGAAAGGAGACCGGCGAACGGTCCGTGCAGGTGCTGGAAAGACTTCTCCGACATGGCCGGCCCGCGGGCAGGGCCTTGTGGCACGCCCCATTCCTGCTGCCGCTGGAGTTCCAGTGCACCATGGTGGCGCCATCGAAGGACATCGTCGAGGCGGTGACGGACAGCGGGGCACGGGACGGCATCGATTGCCTGTCCTACCTGGCCGGATTTCCCCCGGCCGATCTGTTCCACTGCGGGCCGACACTGGCCTGCCATGCCCGGGACCAAACCCTCGCCGAGGCCACCGTCGACGACCTTCTGGGCCGCATCGTGAGCCGGGAAGCGGATTTCGCCGAGCCCCTGCTGTCGCCGGACGAGGCGGTAGCGCGGGCCCTGGCGCGGTCGCGAAAGGGCGGCGGCCCGGTGATCATCGCCGATACCCAGGACAACCCCGGCTGCGGCGGCAGCGGCGATACCACCGAGATGCTCGCCGCCCTGGTGCGCAACGACGCCTGGGGGGCCGTGTTCGGCGTCGTCCGGGACGCCGACGCCGCCCTGGCCGCCCATGGGCCGGCATGGGCGCCCGTCTGACCCTCGATCTGGGCGGCGGGACGGATCTCCCCGGCGTCGAGCCCTATGGGGCCGCGTTCACGGTCAAGCGCCTGATGGACGGAAAATTCGCCATGACCGGCCCCTGTGGCCGGGGTCAGTCGGTCGACCTGTCCCCCATGGCGCTGCTCAGCGTCGAGGGGATCGACGTCATCGTGTCGGGCAAGCGGGTGCAGGCCCTGGATCAGTCCATCTTCCGCCACGCCGGCATCGAACCCGGGGAACAGAGCATCATCGTCTTGAAGAGCACCTGTCACTTCCGGGCCGACTTCCAGCCCATCGCCAGCGAGGTCCTGGTGGCGGTGGCGCCGGGGGGCTACGTCTCCGACCCGACGCGATACCCGTATGAGAAGCTGCGGCCGGGGGTCAGGCTGTCGCCCCTGGGTCCGGAGCACGCGCCGCGTCAGGGCTGAGGCTCGTCCGCCCAGGCCGAGAGCCAGCTTGCCGTGAACTTCATGAATTCCCTCAAGCCCTCGACGGTGACGTACTCGTTGGCCTCGTGCCAGCGGGCGCCGTGGGCGGCACCGAAGATGATGATCGGCAGTTGCAGGGGCGCCCGGTTAAAAAGGTCGAATGGCGCCGTCGACGGCATTGTCGGCCAGATGTGGGGCTTGATGCCGCGCGCCGCGCAGGTGGCGCGCAGGGCCTTGTAGATGCCGGCGGAAGGCTCGGTCCGTGACCAGCTATAGCCGCCGCGGGCGCGGCTGATCTCGATCTCGTGGAAGCCGCGACGGTCCAGGTGCTGGCGCACCAGATCCTCGATCAGTTCGCCTTCCAGTTCCGGCGTGGTGCGAAAATCGATCCGCGCCCGGGCGCGCATGAGAAGCTCGGTCCGCAGGCGGCCATCGACCACGCCCTTGGTGTATTCCTCCTCCCCCGGCAGGCCGGGCCACACCCCGAGCGAAATGTTGAGCTGCGGCTCCATGACATAGCGGGGAAGAAGCTCTTGCCCAACGCCGCCGTTCTTGAAGCGGGCGATCTTCAGGTTGCGCTTGATGGCCGCTTCGTCGAAGTCGGTCTGCAGGTCTTCGATCTCCTGGCGCTCGGCATCGTTGGTGGGGCGCACGTGGTCCCAGAAGCCGTCGATGGCGATCCGGTCGCTATCGTCGGTCAGGCTGTTCAGGGCCCGGATCAGGCGCAGGGCCGGGGCGTCCACCCAGGCGACGTTGGCCGACCAGATGTCGCGGGCGTCCAGCGTTCCGCCCCAGTCGCCGCCCTTGATGGTGAGGTTGAGCCACAACTGGCCTTTGTAGCCCCGGTGCACCACCAGGGGGCCGTCCGCCGTCTCGCGGCTGGTACGGGGAAACCAGAAGGCGTCGGCCTGGCGCAACTCGTCCTGATGGGCGTTCATGAAGCCCGGCAGGCTGGGGGAGCCGATCTCCTCCTCACCCTCGATGGCGTACATCACGCTGACGGGCAGGGCGCCGGTGACCGCCTGCATGGACCGCATGGCCATCAGCGCGGCGACGAACGGGCCCCGGTGATCGGTGGTGCCGCGACCGCACAGCACCGGCCCGCAGTCATCGGGGAGGCCGATGCGGCCGGGGTCGAGGACGGTGGGCTCGAAGGGCGGGCAGGCCCAATCCTCGGGCGCCACCGGCACCACGTCGTAGAAGCAGTAGAGCAGCAGGGTCTTGGCATCGGGTGTCGCCGCCCGGGTGCGCCCGAGAACGACCGGATTGCCCGTGGTTTCCACCAGGCGGGCCTCGGTATGGGCGAGGCTCGTCACGTAGTCCTGGGTGAGCTGGGCACTTTCGCGAATGCCCTCGCCGGTTTGGGAAATGCCGGGCAGGCCGAGGTAGCGTTTGATCTCGTCCAGGTAGGTTTCGAAGTTCTCGTCGATGTGGGCGTGGATCGCTGCAACCGGGTCCATGTCGTCGACTACCCCGTGGTCAAGTTCGGACTTGGCGGGTGTCCTGGATGCTCCAGGACACGGTGACGGAATCGCCGGGCCGAACCTGGCCGACGCCATCCATGTTCTGCTGCTTCATCATCAGAATCTGATCGTCACCGAGCCGCAGGTGGTAGCGGGTCAACTCGCCCAAGTAGATCGCTTCCTCGACCACGCCCGCCAGCCGGTTGCCCTCGGTCTCCCCCGCCGCCGCGATACCGACCGCCTCGGGCCGGACCATCAGTTCCACCTCCGCGCCGGGTGCCGCCGGCGTGTCGGCCGGAAAGCGCACCGTGTCATCGCCGATCCGGGCCACGGTCAGGTCGCCCTCGGTACCGGCGACGACGGCCTTGAAGAAACAGGTCTCGCCGATGAAGTCGGCGACGAACCGGTTGGCCGGCGCACGATAAAGATCGTCGGGCGATCCCACCTGCTCGAACTGGCCCTGGCTCATGATGGCGATGCGGTCGGACATGGTCAGGGCTTCGGACTGGTCATGGGTGACGTAGATCACCGTGATCTTGAGCTGCCGTTGCAGGTGCTTGATTTCGAGCTGCATGTATTCGCGGAGCTTTTTGTCCAGCGCGCCGAGGGGTTCGTCCATGAGCAGCATTTTCGGCTCGAACACCATCGCCCGGGCCAGTGCCACCCGCTGCTGCTGACCGCCGCTCAACTGATCGGGCATGCGGTCGCCGAAGCCCCCCAGCTGAATCAACTCCAGGGCCTTTTCGGTGCGTTCCTCGATGTCCCGGCGCGCCACCCGACGGACCCGCAAGGGGTAGGCCACGTTCTCGAACACCGTCATGTGCGGAAACAGGGCATAGCTTTGGAACACCACGCCGATGTTGCGCCGCGACGGGGGCAGGTAGGTGATGTCCTCGCCATCGAGGACGATGCGCCCGCTGTCGGGCATGGTGAAGCCGGCGATGCTCATCAGCATGGTGGTCTTGCCGGACCCGCTGGCGCCGAGCAGGGTCAGGAACTCCTCGCGGCGGACGTCGATGGAAACGTCGTCGACCGCCTTTACCGCGCCATAGCTCTTGGAGATATTCTCGAAGCGCAGATGGATGTCGTCGCCGCTCATGGAAGTCCCTCCGCGTCCCGTTGCCGCCGCCCCTGGATGTGGTTGGTGGCCAGCAGCATCAACACCGTGAACAACACCAGCAGCGCCGAAACCGCCGCCAGGGTGGGCTTGATATCCTGGCGCACGTCGACCCACATGCGCACGGGCAGAGTCGCATTGGCGTCGCCACCGACGAAGGATGCGATCACCACTTCGTCGAAGGAATGGATGAAGGCGAAAAAGGCCGAAACGATAATCGCCGGCCGGATGATCGGCAGGGTGACGTCGAAGAAGGCGCGGGTGCGGCTGGCCCCCAGGCTCATCGCCGCGTTCTCGAGCCGGATGTCGAAGCCCTTCAGCGCCGCCGCCACCATCACCACGACGACCGGAATCGACCCGATGGTATGGCCGATGACCAGGCCCCAATAGGATCCCACCAGCCCAAATTGGGAATAGAGGTAGTAGAGGGCGACGGCGGTCACGATCACCGGCACGATGATTGGCGACAGGATGAAACTGAAGGCGACTTCCTTCAGCGGGAACCGTCCGCGGGCCAGGGCGATAGCGCCCAAGGTGCCGAGCACCACGGCCAGCGCCATGCTCACCGGCGCCACCCGCAGGCTGAGCCACACGGACTGGGTCCAGTATTTGGTCTCGATGAGCTGCTGGTACCACTGCAGGGAGAAGCCGCTCGGCGGAAATTTGAGGTAGAGGGAATCGGTGAACGACACCGGAAAGATCAGGGCGATGGGCGCCACCAGGAAAACGACGATCAGTCCGGCGATCACGGCAATGCCCGACACGCCGCCATCAGGCCGCCGAGGCCGGGAGTCTCCAAAGGGCAGTCGAACCAGCGCGGCAAGGCCGGCCAGCGGCAGGCGCAGCAGCTCCGCGGTTATGCTCAGCAGCCGCTCGATCATGTCCAGCGCGACTCGCCCGGCGATGGCTCGCGCTTTGCCGATCGGCGTCGCCCAGCGCCGCGATCGGGCGGTGGACGGGCGCGGATCGCGCACCTTGTCCCCGCCCCAGATCCGATCGAGGCCCATCACCCGGTTGAAAGCCAGGAACAGGACCAGGGTCACCACAAGCAGGATCAACGACAGCGCGCCGGCGAACCCCCACTTCAACAGTTCCTGGATCTGGGTGGCGATAAGCATGGCGAGCATGGTGTCGCGCAGGCCCCCCAGCAGCGCCGGGGTAATGTAAAAGCCGACGGAAAAGATGAACACCAGCAGGCAGCCGGCACCCACCCCGGGAAGACTCAACGGGAAGTAGACGCGCAGGAATGACTGCACCCGCGCCGCGCCGAGGCTGTCGGACACCTTGATCAGGTTCAAGTCGATGCCGCGCATGACGCTGTAAAGCGCCAGCACCATGATCGGCAGCATGATGTGGGTCATGCCGATGACGACGCCGATGGTATTGTAGATCATCCGGATGGGCTGATCGATGATCCCCAGGGAGATCATGGCCTCGTTGAGGATGCCGTGGCGGCCCAGGATCACCAGCCACGCATAGCTGCGAACCAGGATGCTGGTGAAGTAGGGCAGGACAACGGCGATGATCAGCAGGTTGCGCGATCGCTCGGAGATGGTCGACAGGACATAGGCCAGGGGATAGCCGAGCAGCAGGCATAGGACCGTCGTTTGGATGCTGATCTTCAGCGTGGTCCGCAGCACCGCCACGTAGACCGGCGCCGTCAGGGCGGCCTCGTAGTTTCTGAGCGTGAACTCGGGATCGAAGATGCTCAGGCTGAGCAGCTTGGCGACCGGGTAGCCGAAAAAAATCGCCAGAAACAGAACCGCCGGCACCAGCAACAGCCAGATCCGCTCCGCCGGCCGGCGCGCGGGAAGGGTTTGGGAAGCGGTCAAAGCCTGGCTAACGCAAGGGGCTGGAGGGGCGGGGGTCGATCCCGCCCCTCAATCAAGGCAGCGTTACGGCGTGCCGCTCAGCCCTTGATCTTCCACTCTTCCCACTTCTCGATGACCAGCTCCCGGTTGGACTTTCCGGGCGCCCCTTCGGCCACCCACCAGGCATCGTCCTTGAGGATCATGTTGTCCCGGTAGGCGGGGTTGGTGGGCAGGTTCTTCGCCACCTCGGGCTTGATGTGGTCGAAGGCCTTCTTGTTGGGCGGGCCGTAAGCGATGATCTCCGCCATCCGCGCCTGGGATTCGGGCCGGGCGACGAAGGCCAGCAGCTTCTGGGTGTCTTCGACGTTCTTCGCCCCCTTCAGCATGGCGTAGGCGGTGTGATAGAGGATGCCCTGGTTCCATTCGACGCCCACCGGCGCGCCGGATTCCACCACATCCTTGATCCGCCCGTTGGCCACCGAACACAGCACCACTTCCTTGTCGTTGATGAGCTGGGCCGGCAGCGCGGCGGACTTGCCCCACCAGGCCACCACGTCGTCGCGGATCTTGCTGTAGCTCCTCAGGGCCCGGTCGATATCGATGGGATAGACCTTGTCCAGGGGAACGCCTTCCGCCATTAGGGCGCATTCGAAGGAGTAGCGATAGGATGCGTCGCCCATGGAGCGGGGCCCCGGAAAGCGCTTGGTATCCCAGACCTCGGCCCAGTTCTTGGGATGGCTGCCGGTCTTGAATACGTCCGTGCGGTAGGCCAGGACTTCCGCCCAATAAATGAACCCCATGCCGTACTGGTGGCGGTCGTCGGCGGATATATTGTCCAGGTCCTGCTTGCGGAACTGGTTGTAGTCGACGGGCTCCAGCCAGCCGTTCTTGCTCATGATCTCGACGTCGGCGAAGCCCATGCTGACCAGGTCGGCGGTGACGTTGCCGGTTTCCACTTGGGCCTTCTTCTGGGCCAGGGACATGCCGGAGAGGGTGGCGTGGACCTCGATGCCGGTCTCCTTCATGAACGGCTTGAAATAGGCCTCGACCTGCGACTTGCCATAGGCGCCGCCGCCGGCGGTCACCACGATGCGCCGGTTCTGGGCCTTGACGATGTATGGGAATCCGACGATCGATGCCGCCGCGGCGCCCGCCGCCGAGGTTTTGAGGAACTTCCGTCGTCCCAACGGTTTGGTGATCATAAGCTAGCCTCCCTTGTTCGAGGGGTTGAAGAATCGGCTTAACATTTCACGTCCTGCCCCGTAAGGCCACCGTACATTGGCCGATGCGCCATTCCTGGCTCCGCCTTACCCTTCCCCGCCGCCCAGGCGGTCCTTGTAGACCTTGCCCGCCTTCATGACGAAGGGGATGTTCTCGCCCTGGCCCGACAGCAGCGCGATGTCCTCCAGGGGGTTGCCGTCGACGGCGATCAGGTCGGCGTAGGCGCCGGCTGCGATGACGCCAATCTTGCCTTTTAGGCGCACCACCTCGGCGCTGATGGTGGTGGCGCTGCGGATGATGTCGGCGGGCTTTTGGGCCTCGCCGCGGACCAGGAACTCCCGGGACTGGGCGTCGGGACAGTTACCGACGTCGGTACCGAAGCCCACCTTGACGCCGGCGCGGGCGGCGATCTCCAGGGACCGGGCGCTCACCTCCATGACGTAGTCGCACTTTTGCAGGCTGGCCTCGGAGAAGCCGCGCTCCCGGCCATGCTCGGCCATCTCCCGGTAGATCACCAAGGTCGGCACCAGGTAGGTGCCGGCCCGGGCCATCATGGCGGCGGCATCCTCGTCGAGGAAGTTACCGTGCTCGATGGTGCGCACGCCGGCCTCGACGCAGCGCTTGATAGCGTCGGCCGGATAGGTGTGGGTGAGCACGTAGGTGTGGGATCGGGTCGCTTCGTCGACCAGGGCCTTAAGCTCGTCCATGGAGAACTGGAGCATGTCGATGGGGTCGGTCTCGGAGGCGACGCCGCCGGACGCATGGACCTTGATCTGGTCGGCGCCGAGGCGAATCTCCTCGCGCACCGCCTTCAGGCATTCGGGCACGCCGTCGGCAATGCGCCCGGTGCCGGGGCCCAGGTGGGCGCAGAAGCAGGGATCGTTGAGGTCGCCCACCAGGCGCTTGTCCCCATGGCCGCCGGACTGGGAGATGGGCCGGCCGCAGACCAGCAGCCGCGGGCCGATGAAATAGCCCTCATCCACCGCCTGCCGATGCCCGGCGTCGGCGCCGCCGGCGTCGCGCATCGTGGTGAAGCCGCGCATCAGCATGGCGCGCAAGGTCTTGGCCGCCTTGGCCGAGGCGATGGAGGACAGCATGTGGAGGTGCGGATAGCGTTTGTGGATGATGTGGTTGTGGCAGTCGATGAGGCCCGGCATCAGGGTTCGCCCGCCCATGTCGACGACGGTGGCATCGCCAGCGGCGATCTCTCCCGCCTCCACCTGGGCGATGTTCCCGTCCTTCACCAGGACCTGGCAGCCGGCCGCCACCTCGCCCTTCGCCGGGTCGAGCAGCGCCATGTTCCGAAACAGGTATCCGCCCATTGTTGTTCCCTCCCTTGGGGGTCCGCTTTGAGCCCGATGGTGCCTACAATGGCGCCGCGACGCAATTCGCCACGGCCCGCCGCCGAGGACCTGCCCGTGCAGTACCTGTTGTTCTTGTTCCAGAATCGCCGGTTTCTGGGCTTCGGCCTTCTGCTGACCTTTTTCGCCAGCTTCGGCACCACGCCCATGATCTCGCTCTTTGGGGGCGAGATTCGGGCTGAGTTCGGACTTTCCCACGGCGACTTCGGGGCGCTTTATTCCGCCGCCAACCTGGTCGCGGCCGGCGGCATCGTGTGGCTGGGACGGCCCATCGACATCATCGACTTGCGGCTTTACGCGGCCCTGGTCTGTGCCCTGTTGGCGACCGCCGCCATCGCCATGGCGCTGGCGCCGGGCATGGCGGTGCTGTTTCTCGCCTTTGTCGGCCTGCGGGTGGCGGGCCCGGGCCTGTTGAACCATACCGCGGGCACCAGCGCGGTGCGCTACTTCGAGCTCGGGCGCGGGCGCGCTCTCGGGTTCACGGCCCTCGGCCAACCGATCAGCGAGGCCCTGTCGCCGACCCTGATCGTCGTCCTGATCGCCGCCTTTGGATGGCGCCACTCGTGGCTCGGCCTCGGCGTCGTCGTCGCCTTGCTGCTGGTGCCGGCCGTCCTGTGGCTGCTCAGGGGTCACGGGGATCGCCATCGGCGCTATCTGGACCGGCTTGCCCTTGGCGCCGGCACGGCGGGCGACGATGGGCGCCAGTGGTCGCGAAGACAGGTCCTGAGGGACCTGCGCTTCTATTTGATTATGCCCGCCGTTGTCGTACCGCCGGCCCTGTTGGCGGGGTTCTTCTTTCACCAGGTGCTGCTGGTGGAGGCCAAGGGCTGGAGCCTTTCCTGGTGGGCGGCCTCCTTCGCCGGATTCGCCGCCGCCAGGGTGGGCGTGCTGTTGCTCACCGGCTTCCTCATCGACCGCTATGGCGCCATCCGCCTGCTGCCCTTCTATATCCTGCCCCTGGCGCTTTCGCTGGTCCTGCTGGCGGCATTCGACCACCCGGCGACGGCGCTGGCCTTCATGGTCCTCACCGGCGTCAGCTCCGGCGCCCGCACGACCACCGTCAACGCCGTATGGGCGGAGGTCTACGGCACCGCCAACCTGGGCGCGATCCGGGCCCTGGTCGCGGCCTTGATCATGGTGGCGGTGGCGACCGCGCCGGCCAGCTTCGGCTGGCTGCTGGACCTCGGCATCACCATGGAGACCCTGGCCCTGGGAAGCATCGTCACCTCCTTGGCCGCCGGCCTCCTGTTCATGATCTATGTCACCCGCTGGGACTTACCGCCCCGGCCAAGGTGAGGTGTTTGGTGTCGGTCATGGGGTTGATGAAGGGGTCGCGAGGGTGACGAGAATCGCCTGTCTCGGCTGGGGGTCGCTGATCTGGGACCCGAGGGAACTGCCGGTTCAGGGGGCGTGGTTCGAGGACGGGCCGCTGGTTCGGGTCGAGTTCGCCCGCCAGTCCCGGGACGGGCGCATGACGTTGGTGCTCGATGGAAGCGCCCGTCCCGTTCGTTCGCTGTGGGCGATCATGGACCGGACGGACATGGCGGTGGCAGCGGAAGCACTCCGCGAGCGGGAGGGCGTTGGGACGGGCACGCCACGGTGGATTGGCAGGTGGAACTTGGCAGACGACCCTGCCGATCTCGTTGTTGACCTCCCTGGTTGGGCGCGGACGCGCGGTGTTGACGGGGTCGTGTGGACGGCTCTGCCCTCCAAGTTCGGTGGTCAGGAGGGGAGAACGCCGTCGATCGAGGAGGCTGTCACGTATCTGCGCGGATTGACCGGGACGGCACGAGACAACGCGGAGCGCTATGTCCGCCGCGCGCCCCGGCAGATCGACACCCGGTACAGAAGGCGTATCGAGGCGGAATTCAGCTGGACGCCCGTCGACACGAACGTCTTACCCTAACGCCGTGTTCCCGGAGCACGTGCCGGGGGGAGGGGTGGCTGGGGCGCCAGGATTCGAACCTGGGATCCCGGGACCAAAACCCGGTGCCTTGCCACTTGGCCACGCCCCAAAATCGTCCCGCCTACGTGAGGGTGGCAAACTTAGTGGGTGGGCTTCGGGGCCGCAAGGAGGGGCGCCGGGGCGATCCACCAGCGGGGGTGTTCCATCGCCAGCGCGGCGGCTCCGGCGCGGGCCGCCGACGCCCCGGCGAACAGGGCGAAACAGGTGGCGCCGCTGCCCGACATGCGGGCCAGCAGGGCGCCCGGCTGCGCCCCGAGGGCCGCCAGCACGTCCCCTATCGCCGGCACCAGTTCCCGGGCCGGTGCCTCCAGGTCATTGCGCCGCGACGCCAGCAGGGCGGCCAGTGCCGCGGCGTCCCGGGGCGACTCGGCGAAGCGGTCGGCGACGGAGAACGGCCCCCGGCGGGCCGCGAACACGGGGGCCGTCGGCGTGGCCACGCCGGGATTGGCCAGCACCATCCAGCAGGCGGGCAGGGGCGGTACGGGATCGAGCGCCTCGCCGATGCCGCCGACGAAGCAGGGCCTGCCGGCAAGGCAGACGGGCACGTCGGCGCCCAGGGACAGGCCCACCGATCGCAGTTCGGGCGCGGCCAAGTCCAGGCCCCACAACCTGTCGAGCGCCAGCAGCGCCGCGGCCGCGTCGGTGGAACCGCCGCCGATCCCCGCCGCCGCCGGCAGCCGCTTGGTGAGCCGAATGGCCGCCCGGGGGGCGATGCCCGCCACCTCGGCCAGGGCCACCGCCGCCCGCAGGACCAGGTTCTCGGCCCCCGTGGGCACGCCCCCGGCGCGCGGGCCGTCGATGGTCAGGCTCAGGTCGTCGGCGCTCGACACCGCCACGTCGTCGCCGACGCCGGCGAAGGCGATCAGGCTGTCGAGGGTATGGTAGCTATTATCCCGGCGCCCGGTGACGTGCAGGTAAAGATTGACTTTGGCCGGCGCGAAGGCCGCCGCCCCGTCAGCCACCCCGCTCCGGGGTCGGGTTGGCGGCTTCCACCAGGCCTTGTTTCAGCTTCTGTTCCAAGGTGGCGCGCACGTCATCGGTGGGGTCCAGGCTGAGGGACCGGCGCCACTGGAACCGAGCCTCCGCCTGGCGGCCCACCCGCCAATAGGCATCGCCCAGGTGATCGTTGATGACCGGGTCCTCGGGCCGCAGTTCGACCGCCCGCTCCAGTTCCCGGACGGCCTTCTCGTAATCGCCCAGGCGGTAATAGACCCAGCCCAGGCTGTCAACGATGTAGCCGTCGTGGGGGCGAAGGCGGACCGCCTTTTCGATCATGCCCTGGGCCCGATCCAGGTTGAGCCCCTGATCGACCCAGGAATAGCCGAGGTAGTTGAGCACGTAGGGCTGTTCGGGCTCGAACTCCAGCGCCTTCAGAAAATCCGCCTCGGCCCGCGGCCAAAGCTTGGACCGCTCCAGGGCGATGCCCCGCGCATAAAGCAGGGACCAGTGCCGGGGCTCCAGGGTGCCGATCCGATCGATGGCCCGGTCGTACGCGGCGGCGGCTTCGACAAAGCGCTCGTGGCTGCGCAGGATATCGCCAACGCTGATCAGGGGTTCGGGGCCGTCGGGGCGCTCGGTCGCCATGGCCTCCAGGGTGCTGACCGCGTCGTCGGTGCGATCCATCTGGTTCAGGTTGGAAGCGATCCGCAGCCGCGCCGACCAGGAAAAGGAAGACTTGGGGTCGATGGCCCGGTAGGCGGCGTTGGCCATTTCCAGCCGCTCCGCGGTCTCGTAAAGATCGCCCAGGAGGAGCTGCACCGGCGGGAAGTTCGGGCGCAGGTGAAGCGCCATGTTGGCGAGGGCCAGCGCGGTCTCCCGCCCCGCCTGTCGGCGCAGGCTGTTGGCCATGGCGAACAGCCCCTCCGCCAGCCCGTCCTGGGGCGAAGCGACCGGCGGCGGTTCCTGTTCCCCGGCGTCGAGGCGGGCAATGGTTGCCTCCAACAGGTCGGTCCCCGGGTTCTCGGCCAGGAACGACTCGTAGAGGGCACGGGCTTCGGGCACCCGGTCGGTCCGCTCGAGAAGGCTCCCCAACATGCGAACCTGGCGCAGCGATCCGGTCTGGCCCTCCTCGGTCAGGGAACGGAACGTTGTTTCCGCCGTCTCGGTGCGCCCGGCGGCATCCAGGATCAGGGCCTCATGAAGGACTTTCAGCGCCCGGGCGCCGCGGTTCTGTTCCAAGACGCTCAGGGCCGACAGGGCTTCGTCGTACCGCGCCAGCCCGACCAGGGCCCAGGCCCGTACCAGCGGCACCACGATCGTCGCCACGCCGCTTTTCAATCCCGTCACGCCCGATTCGGCGTCCTCGTAGCGTGCCGCGCGCAGATCCTCGACGGCCAGGATCAGGCGGGCCATGTCGGCGTCCGGCTTCACGTCCAGCAGCCGGCGGCCCATCTCCACGGCCTCGGGGACGCGACCTTCGACCGCCATCATCATGGTGACCGTTCGCAACAACTCGGGGTTGACCGGGTCCTCCTCGAGGACCGTCAGCGCGAACCCGATGGCGCTGTTCAGGTCTCCCGTGGCACGGGCGTGGCGAGCGGCCAGGTAGTTGCCCACCTGGTTTGGCAACGGTTTGGCCTGCGCCACCTGCACGGGGGTCTCGACGGATCCCGCATCGGCAACGCGCACCGCCGTTCGGTTTTCCGGCGCGGCGCAGGAAGCCGCCGCGGCGACGATCGACAGGACTCCGCCGATTCGCGACATTGTCTTTTTGGAGGTCGATATCACCGTCACCTCACTACTTCGCCATGTCCCCAACCGGCGGCCGTGACGATATCCGTCCGTCCGGCACTACCAACACACAGTCTACCCGAGGACCCGGCATTGCCTCAATTGGCATCTGGCGCCGGTGAGTCACATCGCATCACGAATCGTCGCCCGTCTACATGTTCGGGTAGTTGGGTCCGCCGCCGCCCTCGGGCACAACCCAGTGAATGTTCTGGCTCGGGTCCTTGATGTCGCACGTTTTGCAGTGGACGCAGTTCTGGGCGTTGATCTGAAGCCGCCGGGCGCCGGCCCCGTCGTCGACGAACTCATAGACCCCGGCCGGACAGTAGCGTTGCTCCGGCCCGTCATAGAGGGCCAGGTTGGTGGACAGGGGTACGGCCTCGTCTTTCAGGGTCAGGTGGGCGGGCTGGTTTTCCTCGTGGTTGGTGTTGGAGACGAACACCGAGGACAGCCTGTCGAAGGTGAGCACCCCGTCGGGCTTGGGGTAGGCGATGGGGTCCCGGCCGGCGGCCGGCTTCAACCGGGCATGATCATGGTGATGGCGCAGAGTCCATGGCGCGCGGCCGCGCAGCAGGAACGTATCCACCGCCCCATGGGCCATGCCGGCCCACAGTCCCCAGCGAAAGGCGGGTCGAATGTTGCGCGTCCGGTAGAGTTCGTCCCAGACCCAGCTATTCCGCAAGCTCTCGGGGTAGGCCTCGACCACATCCGGCGGCGCATCGGCCGACAGGGCTTCGGCGATGGCGTCGGCGGCCAGCATCCCCGACTTCATGGCCGTGTGGGAGCCCTTGATCTTGGGCACGTTGATGAAACCGGCGGTGGCCCCGACAAGGACGCCGCCGGGAAAGGCCAACCGCGGGATGGACTGGAAGCCGCCCTCGTTGAGGGCCCGCGCGCCGTAGGCGATGCGCCGGCCGCCTTCGAAGGTGGGGCGGATCGCCGGATGGGTCTTGAACCGCTGCATCTCCTCGAATGGGCTCAAATACGGATTCTCGTAGTCCAGGCCGACGATGAACCCCACCGCCACCTGATTGTCTTCCAGGTGATAGAGGAACGAACCGCCGTAGGTATCGTTGTCCATCGGCCAACCCACCGTATGAACCACCCGCCCGGGGTGATGCCGGGAGGGGTCCACCTCCCACAGTTCCTTGATGCCGAGGCCATAGGTCTGGGGCTGACTGTCGGCGCCGAGATCGAACCGTTCCATCAGGCCCTTGGTCAGGGAGCCCCGGCAGCCTTCGGCGAAGACCGTGTAGCGCGCATGGAGTTCGATCCCGGGCTGGTGGTTGGCGGTGGGTTCGCCGTCCTTGCCGATGCCCATGTCGCCGGTGGCCACACCCTTGACGCCGCCGTCCTCCCCATGGAGCACCTCGGCGGCGGCAAACCCGGGATAGATCTCGACGCCGAGGGCCTCAGCTTGCTCGCCCAGCCATCGGCACAGGTTGCCGAGGCTGATGACGTAGTTGCCGTCGTTGTGCATCTGCGGCGGCGTGGGCAGGGAAATGGCGCGGCTTTCCGTCAGCAGCAGGAAGCGGTCATCGGTCGCGGGCGTGTTGAGGGGCGCGCCCCGGTCCTTCCAGTCGGGCAGCAACTCGTTGAGGGCGCGGGGCTCGAAGACGGCGCCGGACAACACATGGGCGCCCACTTCGGAGCCCTTTTCCACCACGCAGACGCCGATCTCCCGGCCGGTTTCGGCGGCCCGCTGACGAAGGCGGATGGCGGTGGCCAGACCGGCGATGCCGGCGCCGACGACCACCACGTCGTATGTCATGCTGTCCCGCTGGGTCTCGGTCATGCGCCACCTCCCCATGGCCATGAAAATGGAACGAGGCCCCGCTTATAGCACGCCCGCTCCGCCCGTCGGGTCGCCATGGTTGGGCGGCCGGTCGCCTTGTGTTAACCTGTGCCGAACTGCGGAAAATGGGAACCCGACCCTTGGATGACCACGCCCACCACGATCACTCCGACGCCCATGGGCACGGCCACTCCCACGGGCTCGGCCACGGCCACGTGGACGCATCAACGACCCAGACCCGGCTGATCTGGGCCTTTGCGATTACCGCCGGGTTCATGGTTGTCGAGGTAGTGGGCGGTTGGCTGGCCGGGTCTTTGGCCCTGATGGCCGATGCCGCCCATATGCTGACCGACGCCGCGGCCTTGGGGTTGGCCTGGTATGCGGTGCGCGCGTCCCAGCGGCCGGCCGACGACCAGCGGTCCTACGGCTACCATCGGGTGCAGATCCTGGCCGCTTTCGTCAATGGCGTGGCCCTACTCGCCCTGGTGGCGTGGATCGGGTTCGAGGCGGTCCTGCGCTTGGCGGAACCGGCGCCCGTCCTGGCGGGGCCGATGCTGATCGTGGCCGCAATAGGACTTGGTGTGAACGCCGCGGTGTTCGCCATCCTCCATGGCGCCGGGCGCCAAAATCTCAACGTGCGCGGCGCCATGCTTCACGTGCTGGGCGATCTTCTGGGGTCCGCCGCGGCAATCGCCGCCGCCATCGTCATCATGACCACGGGCTGGACCCCCATCGATCCCCTGCTTTCCCTGTTGATCGTGCTGCTGATCGTCCGCAGCGCATGGTCCCTGGTGCGCCAGTCGGGCCACATCCTTCTCGAGGGTTCGCCCCAGGACATGGACCTGGAGGCGGTGCGCCACGCCATCCAGGAACGGGTCGACGACGTGGTCGACGTCCACCACCTCCATGCCTGGTCCCTGACGCCGGAACATCCCATTCTGACCCTCCACGCCCGGTTGCGCCCGGAAGGCGAGGACAAGGCCGTTCTGGCCGCCATCAAGGGCGTCCTGGCCGACGAGTTCAAGATTCGCCACGCGACCGTGCAACTGGAACATGGGCCCTGTCCCGACGGCCCCGACTGCGCGGTGGCCCAGACCGCGGGGACATGAGCGAAGGCCTGACGCCGCGCCAGCTTCTCGCCTGGTACGCCGTGGCGGGGGTCGAGGATAGCGTCGAGGAGTCCCCCGTCGACCACTACGCGCGATCCCGGGCGCCGGCGCCGAACCCCCCGGCACGACCTGCGCCGCCGCCGGCATCCGCTCCGCCAACCCAAGCCGCGCCCGCCGTTTCCCGGTCGGAGTCGGCGCGCACGGCCTACGCCGCCGCCCGTCAGGCGGCGACATTGGACGATCTGCGGGCGGCTCTGGAATCCTTCGACGGCTGTCCGCTGAAAAGGACCGCCACCAATCTGGTCTTCACCGATGGTAATCCCGAGGCCCGGGTCTTGATGATCGGCGAAGCACCGGGCGCCGACGAGGACCGGCAAGGCCTGCCCTTCGTCGGGGTGAGCGGCAAGCTGCTCGACCGCATGCTGGCCTCGGTGGGCCTGGACCGAACCCGGGTGCTGATCTCCAATACCGTCTATTGGCGCCCGCCCGGCAACCGCAGCCCGACCACCGCCGAATTGGCCGCCTGCATGCCCTTCGTCGAGCGCCTGATCGAGATCGTCGATCCGGATATCCTGGTCGCCATGGGCGGGGCCGCCGCCAAATCGCTTCTCGGGCGAGCCGAAAGCGTCGGCCGGCTGCGCGGCCGCTGGTTCACCTTTTCCACCCCCGGCATGTCCCACCCCATCGAGGCGACGGTGATGTTCCATCCGGCCTATCTTCTACGTTCGCCGGCGCAGAAGCGCCTGGCCTGGCGGGACGTGCTGGAGCTGCGCCGAAAGGTGGACGCCCTGCCCGCCTGAGGGAGCCCCGTCGCCCGGGTTCGCCCACGAGGTTGCCTCCGTCCCGTTAACCCTTTATAAACCCTTCCGGAATCGCAGAATCGACAGCCAATCGACAACAACAAGCCGATATGGGTCGTGGGTCGTAAAGGGGTTTTCATCGCCGGCTGCCTGTGGGCACTGTCGGCGGCCGTGGTGGCAATCGCGCCGGTCGTGGCCGAGGCGCAGGACCGCCTCGCCCTGCGGCTGCCTGTCCCCCATGCAGTGCCGGCGGCACTTCCCGCCATCCTTGGAGAGCGGGACAGGGACCTCTACCGGCGCATCTTCGTCCTTCAGGCGGCGGGCAAGCTGACGGCGGCGGACACGCTGATTGGGAAGCTGACGGACCGCCTGCTTGTGGGTCACGTCCAGGCCCAACGCTACCTCCATCCGACCGCCTACCGGTCCAAGTTCCGGGAACTCAAGGCCTGGATGGCCGAATACGCGGATCATCCGGACTCCCAGCGCATCCATAAGCTGGCGGTGAAACGGCGACCGCGCCGGGCGGGCTACCCGGCGCGCCCCACCTACGCCGTGCCCGGCTACGCCCCGTCGTCGGGCCTGATCGGCCCCGGCGTCACCGGCGGCGGACCGCGAAGGGGATTGTCGGCCGAGGACAAAAAGAAGGCCAAGCGAGCCATTCGCCGGGTCCACCTGCTGCTGCGCAAGGGTGCCACCAAGTCGGCCAAGGAGATGTTGCACGACAAGGAAGTGCGGCGGCTGTTGAGCCCCACCGCCTTCGACCGGGCCCAGGCGCGCCTCGCCGCCGGCTATTTCGTCGACGGCCATGACGCATGGGCGCTGGACTGGGCGACGCGGGCCGCGCGCTCCGCCCGCTGGGTGCCGGAGGCAACCTGGACCGCCGGCCTCGCGGCCTGGCGCCTGGAGCGTTTCGGCGATGCCGCGACCCATTTCGGGAGCCTGGCCGGCCGGGACAACGTCTCGCCGTGGCTGGTGTCGGGCGCTGCCTTCTGGGCCGCCCGGTCCCACCTGAAGGACCGGCGGCCGGAGCAGGTCAGCCGCTGGTTGAGAGTGGCCGCCGGCCAGGGCCGCACCTTTTATGCCCTGCTCGCCCGGCGCCTTCTCGGCATGCCCCTCGGCCTTCGATGGTCGCGGCAGGAGGAAGATCGGCGATGGCCGCGGACGGTGGCCGCGACGGCGGCGGGAAAGCGCGCGCTTGCCCTGGTCGAGGTCGGACAGCGTAACCGGGCGGGGCGCGAGCTCCTGGGCCTGTCGTCCGGGGCGACGGGGGATACGGCGCGCGGCGTCCTGATTCTGGCCGGGCAGGCGGGGCTGGCATCGATCGCGCTTCGCCTGGACCCGATCTTGAACGCCCGCGGCGCCGACTACGACGGCGCGGCGTTCCCGGTTCCCCCTTGGCGGCCCGACGAGGGGTTCCGCATCGACCGGGCCCTGATCTATTCGTTCATTCGCCAGGAATCCCAGTTCAACCCCGATGCCCGCAGCCCAGCCGGCGCCCGGGGGCTGATGCAGATCATGCCGGCGACGGCCAGCTGGGTCGCCCGCGACCGGTCCTTGCGCGGCGCCGAGCGGCAACGGCTTCACGACCCGATGCTGAACCTGGAACTGGGCCAGCGCTATATCGAGATGCTGCTGGCCGAGAAGTCGGTCGGCGGCGACCTGTTCCGCATGGTGGTGGCCTGGAACGCCGGACCGGGAAATCTGCAGAAATGGTTGCGCCAGAACCGGTTCCGCGACGATCCCCTGCTGTTCATCGAGACCATTACCCGGCGCGAGACCCGGGCCTTCGCCGAACGGGTGTTGACCAACTTCTGGATCTACCGGGACCGCCTCGGCCAGCCCACCCCGTCCCTGGACGCGGTTGCGGCCGGTCGCTGGCCCGCTTACATGTCCCTGGACCCCGAATCGGTTCAGGTGGCCGAAGATGTCCGCGACCGGCGCTGATCGCCCGTTCCTGCCCGTCCGCATCGCCGTCCTGACGGTTTCCGATTCCCGCACCCCGGACACGGACAAGTCCGGCGATACCCTCGTTCAGCGCCTGACCGACGCCGGGCACTGCCTGGCGGGCCGCGACATCGTTCAGGATGACCGGGCGACAATCGCGGCCCGGCTGCGGACCTGGATCGAGGATTCGGACGTGGACGTGGTAATCGCCACCGGCGGCACCGGGGTGACCGGGCGCGACGTGACCCCGGAAGCGTTCCATGACGTGTTCGAGAAGGAGATCGAGGGCTTCGGGGAGCTGTTTCGCTGGCTCAGCTACCAGAAGATCAAGACCTCGACCATCCAGTCCCGGGCCACGGCGGGTGTCGCCGGCGGCACCTATCTGTTTGCCCTGCCCGGCTCCCCGGGCGCCTGCCGGGACGCCTGGGACGAGATACTGGTCCATCAACTCGACTACCGCTCGAAGCCCTGCAACTTCGTCGAACTGATGCCGCGCCTTACCGAGCACCTGAAGTAGGACCGGCTCCCGCTCCTCATGCCGACGCGGCGCGCGACCGCCAGACCTGACCGGCCAGGGTTCCGAGGCCGAGGCTGACGGCGACGATCAGCGACAAGACGCCGACGATGGGCACCAGGGCGATCAGCATCAGGACGACGATGCCGAGGCTGACCGCCGCGATGCGACGCAAAGTGGTCAAGTCGGGGTCGCGGCCGAACCGGTCCAGGGCCCACCGCCCGATGGCCATCGCGGTGAGAAGGAAGGACAACACCACCGCCAGCAGGGACGTCGCGCCGATCACCACGGTCAGGGGAATGCCGATGATCGTGCTGGCGAGCAGCACCATCAGCACGGGCGCGCTGACGAGGAGGGCGAAGCCCACCGCCGTGGCGCGCAGGGGATGGTTCGAAACGCGGCGGACGGCGGCGAGGGTCTGGGCCGGAAATACCGCCACTTGCAGCCCGCCGAGGACCATCAGTCCAACCATGAGGGCGACGATGGCGCCGCCGACAACGGCCAGGATCGAATGGGTCCAGCGCCGAGGGCTTTCCGAGCGGGTGTAGGAAACGTCGCCGCCGATAACGGCGTCGGGATGGATGTCGGCTTTGTCCGGCGCCCGGTAGATGAGCCGTCCCCGGATGCGCGCCGTGGGCAGGATGGTCACTTCGTGGGCGTCGATATGAAGATCGCCCAGGACCTCGCCCCCCACTTCGGCGTTCCGGGCGGCGATCCTCAGGTTGCCGGCCACGGCCCCACGGGCGCGGACCCCTCCCCCCGCCAACCAGGCCGAACCGCCGACCGAAGCTTCCGGGCGAAGGTTGACCATACCGCCGGCCGCCCACAGGTCGCTCGTCATCATGGCGGTGATTTTGACGTTGCCGCCCATGACTTTCAGGTCGTCCGCGTACCGCCCGCCGACCCGCGCATTGCCGGCGACCACCAGCGACTGTCCGCTGATGTCGGACTCGATCACAACGTTGCCGCCGATCACCGTGGCGCCGTCCGCGACGGTGGCCCGCATTTCGATGGTCCCGCCGCTGACCAGGGCGTTGCCGCCGATGCGCTCGCCGACCGCGACCTGGCCGCCCATGGCGAGGAGATTGCCCGATACCTCGGGATCTGCCTCGATCCTTTCGCCGATGGCGATGAGATCGCCCTGAATTTGGGCGCGAACCATCACGTGCTTGCCGGTGGCGTAGACGTCTTCGCTGAAACTTCCCGTCCGGCTCACCACGCCGTCGTCTTCATCGGCGATGGCCGCGCCCGCGACAAGCAACGATAGGACTGTCAGAAAGGCTGGACGCCAGGCCACATGCGCGCCTCTCGGAAATGAACCCGATCCATTCCGTGTCATTGTCGCCTGCTCCCCGCTTGCGTTCTGTGAGCCTGTTAACATTGGCGTATTCATTGTTCCGACTCCGGCTCGCCCATCAGAGACAGCGGCATGGCCACGGCCCCTTCAAGAAGACTTCCCAGGGCGGTCAAGCCGTCGCCGAGCCGCGACACCAATCGTTCCACCGGCCCGTCGGGAAGCGCTTCGCGGCGCTCCGCCTCGGCTGCCGCGAGTTCCGCCGGCAGCGCGGCAACGATGGCCGTCGCCACATCGGCCTGGAGCGCCAGGACGTCGCCGGCGGTGCGGTCGTAGCGGCCGCCCCAAACGTGATATCCAGCCTCGACGTCGACCAATTGGGTGGTGATGCGCACGGTCGGACCGGCGGCCCGAACCGTGCCTTCCAGCAGGTAGCGGGCCCCCATCGTCTGACTTGCCTTTCGCGGGTCGGCGCCGTCCGTCCCAGACGCTTGCGTGACGACCACGCGCAGGCCGGAAATGGCGGACAAGCCGACACGTAGGTCCTCGGCCAATCCGTCGCTTAGCACCCGGTGATCGGCACGGTCGTCGAGAGAACGAAATGTCAGAACGCCGATGGTTGGCGGACCGTCGTCCGTCTCCGCCGAGGGCGCGAGGAGGTCGAACAGGACCAGGCCGAGCACGACCGCAACCATACCCCAAGCGACGAGCCGGCGGGTCGATGACGGCGCGCGGCGGCGGACGGTCGTCGATTCAGTTGCCGCCCGATCGCCCGGCGAGACGCGAAACACGCGGACCGGTTGGGCAACGTTCTTGAGGCGCTTCAGGCCCGCGTCCTCGAAGCGGGCCGCCACCCGGCCCTTCACTTGGTCGTAGACGGCGCCGGACACGCAAATGCCGCCTTCGGGGGCCAGGGATTCGAGGCGGGCCGCCAGATTGACCCCGTCGCCGTAGATGTCCTCGTCGTCGGACATGATGTCGCCGACATTGAGGCCCATGCGGAACGTCATCCGCCGTTCCAGCGGCGCATCTTCGTTGCGGGCGGCGACGCGGTCCTGCATGGCCAGGGCGCACCGCAAGGCGGCGGCCACGCTGGCGAACTCGGCGAGGAACCCATCGCCGGTATGCTTGACGATGCGGCCCCCGTGCTCGGCGATCAGGGGATCGACGATCTCGGCGCGATAGGTCCACCAGGTGCTCATGGTGGCGTCCTCGTCCGCCTCCATGAGTTTGGTGTATCCGGCAACGTCCGCGGCGAGGATTGCCGCGAGTCGGCGCTGAATATTGGCCTGTGCCATTGCTCCGGATAGGGTGAGTCGGTTTCGCGGCCACTCTAGGTTTGACGGCGGCTCAAGTCCATGGCGCACGCGGCTGGTGACCAATGAAGCTGCATTGAGTGTATCGACGATTTCGGGTCCCCTGGAGTGGACCGCACCATCGAAGGAACACAACCGATGACAGACGAAGACACCTATGAGGTCTACGCGATCCAGTATGCGTACCGGGCGGATCGAAAACGCTACGAGACTTTCATCTCGAATGCCTGGACCGATCCGTTGCACGATGGCCTGCAGCCCCTCTCCTATTACGTGTGGGCGATCGTCAATGCCGCGCGCACCATCGTTGTCGATACGGGTTTCGATGCCAAGGAAGCGGCCCGTCGGCGCGGCGGTTCGAGAGACGTGTGGCGACCGGAACTGAAGTGCTCCCCCGCCGAGGGCCTGGGCATGATCGGGGTCGACGCCGCGCGGGTCGCCGACGTGATCATCACCCATTTGCACTTCGATCACGCCGGCACGCTCGAGCACTTCCCGCAAGCGCGGTTCCACTTGCAAGAGCAGGAGATGCAGTTCGCGACGGGGCCGTGGATGGCCCACGACTACTTCAACGGCGCCTATACGGTGGACCATGTGGTGGAGATGGTCCGCAACGTCTACCAAGGGCGCGTCGCGTTTCAGGCAGGCGACGCCGAAATCGCCCCCGGCGTGAGCGTTCACTACATTGGCGGGCACACCATGGGAATCCAGTCCGTGCGCGTTCGCACGCGGCGCGGCTGGGTGGTCCTGGCCAGCGACGCCAGTCACATGTACGACAATTTCGAGACCATGGCCCCCTATCCCATCGTCTTCCATGCGGGGACCATGCTCAGCGGTTTCGAACGGCTGAAGACATTGGGGGACAGCCCGAAACACATCATTCCCGGTCACGATCCCCTGGTCATGGCCCGATATCCCGCCGCGACGCCGGCGACCGAAGGAATCGTCGCGCGCCTCGACGCGGACCCGCTGGGCTAGTGATCTAAACCTCGAATTCTGGTCGCTCGACCGGCCATTGCGCTTGCCGCCGGTCGGCATCGTCACCAAGCTGGGCGGTCGCGAACGTGAAATCCGAGCAGGAGGCACCCGTGACCATGCGAAACGTGCTGGTGACCGGTTCCAGCGGCCTTGTCGGCCTTCCCACCGCCCAACGTCTGAGCGCCGAGGGTTGCACTGTGACCGGCCTCGATCCCTTCGCGGCGCCGGGGGGCGCTGGCTTCGAGGACATTCGCGGCGACCTCCGCGACGTGCATCAGGTGTATCGCCTGTTGCGCGAGCGGAATATCGACACTGTCATCCACTCCGGCGCCATATCCGGCGGCATGCTGGCCCGGGACGATCCCTACCGGGTCGCCGACCTGAACATCGTCGGCACCGTTCACCTGCTGGAGCCGAGCCGAGCCTTGGGTGTCCGGCGTTTCGTCTTCATCTCCTCCTGTTCGGCCTACGGGCATACGCCGCCGGGATCGGTGGGCGAGGACGCACCACTGCGCCCGGGGACCGTCTACAGCGCCACCAAGGGCGCCGGCGACCTGCTGGTCATGGCCTACCGGACTCAGTTCGACATGGACGCGGTGAGCTTGCGGATCGGCGGCATCTATGGGCCGGGGCGGCGAACCTGGTGCGTCATTAAGACCATGGTCGAGAACGCGGTCGCCGGCCGGCCGACCCATTTCGACTGGGGCGAGGGCCAGACCCGCATTCACATGTACATCGACGACACGGTCGATTCCATCGTCCGCGCCGCCGGCGCCAGCGAACGCGCCCCGGAACCGGTCTATAACGTCACCCGTCCCGACCTGGTCTCCATGCCCCGGCTCGGCGAGATCGTTGCCGATTGCGTTCTGGGGGCCGAGATCACGTTCGCCCCCGGCGGCAGCCCGCTGGTCTACCGGCGCTCACCCTTCGACGTGTCCTTGGTGGCCCGCGACTTCGGTTTCACCGCCGACACCACCATCGAGGACGGTATCGCCCGCTACGTCGCCTGGGAGAAAGAGCGCGTTGCCGGCGGCTAAGCCGCCCGAACCGAATGATGCGGATTTGCCCCATTGCAGATTCAGCGTTCTTCAGGTCTTGCCTAAGCTCCTGTACCGCCTATGTGCAGTGGCCATGGTGATGCTCGTCAGCACGGACAAAGCCGCTTCGCAGCCGCAATTCGGTGTGGGCTTTTCCCGGATGTTCACGGCCGACCCCATGGGCGGGGAGATGCGGTATTCGCTTTGGTACCCCACCACGGCGCCGAATGGCGTTGTCAAATTGGGTCCCTTCGGGTTTCCGGGCACCCGGGACGCCGAGCCGGCCGCTGGACGGTTCGGACTGGTGATCCTGTCCCACGGCTCGGGCGGGTCCGACCTGGGGCACCGGGACACCGCGATCGCTCTGGCCGAGGCGGGCTTCATCGCCGCCGCGCCCCTGCACCCCCGGAACAACCTCCGCGACGACATCGGCGACGACCAGCGCATCGTCCTGGAGGGCCGTCCGCGCCAGCTCTCCGCCGTCATCGACGCGCTTCTGTCGCAGCCAACGTGGTCGAGCCGAATCGACGGCAAGAAGATCGCCGCCTTCGGTTTTTCGGCCGGCGGCTATACTGTCCTCGCGGCCCTGGGCGCGGTGCCGGAGTTCTGGCGAATCCTCGATCACTGTGAGCGGAACGCCGAGGCGGATCCCTACTGCCGCATCATCAACCGCTTGGGCGCCGAACGGAGCGCGGCGCGGGCCAGGGACTATGCCGAACCGATGCAACCAACCCGTGACGGCAGGCTTTGCGCGGCCGTGATCGCCGATCCCTTCGCCGCGCCCTTTTCCGATGGGACTCTGAAGGTGTTGCCACCGGCGAAGCTGCTGTTCTTCCGGCCAGAGATCGAAGATGTGATCAAGGCAGAGTTTCACGTCTCCCGAGTGGTTCGACTGCTGAAGCAACGGGACGACTTTCCCGCCCCCCAGGATGTCGTCTTGCCCAAGGCGCGCCACTTCAGCTTTATCGCCCCGATTCCCGAATCGCTCGGCAGGAACCTTGCCGGCCCCTCGGGCTTCGATCGCTCCGCCTTCCAAGAAGCGATGAACCGCCGCGCCGCGATTCATGACGTGATGAACGGCACCATCGTGACGTTTTTCAAGCAGGCCCTCTCACATTGCGCGGAAGACTAAACCGGCCCTTTGGATCAACCCAGCGGAACGCCTAGTGTTCCGATCGAGACATTTCGTTCCCATTAAATCTACGCAAACTGCGACCTTCACCCCCGGGCTCAGGAACCAAATGTTAGAATCGCAACACTAGCTCGATGCGGAAGACAGACATCGTTCGCGAAGTCGCGAACGATGCCTCGAGGGCAGGGCAATCCAGGGATCTCCGGGGCGGCGGTCGTTGACACTCCACTGCTCCGACCTTATGGTGCGCTGCGGTATAGCCCGCCGGAAGGAACACGGCCTCGCGCGTCGCCGAGGCGGCCACAATTGACCCAAAGCTTGGAAACGTCGCCGATGAAGGTCTTCGTCGCTGTCAAGCGGGTCGTCGACTACAACGTCAAGATCCGCATCAAATCGGACCAATCGGGGGTCGAGCTTTCCAACGTCAAGATGTCGATGAATCCCTTCGACGAGATCGCCGTCGAGGAGGGCGTTCGCATGCGCGAAGCGGGCATCGCCGACGAGTTGGTGGTCGTTTCCATGGGCGCGGCTTCCTGCCAGGAGACGATTCGCACGGCCCTGGCCATGGGCGCCGACCGGGGCGTGCTGGTCCAGAGCGATGCGGAACTCCAGCCCCTGGCGGTGGCCAAACTGCTGAAGAGCCTCGTCGAGCGGGAATCGCCTGGACTGGTAATCCTGGGCAAGCAGGCGATCGACGACGACTCCAATCAGACCGGCCAGATGCTGGCGGCGCTGCTGGGCTGGCCCCAAGGCACCTTTGCCTCCAAGGTGGTTCTCGAAAACGGACGGGCCCAGGTAACCCGCGAGGTGGACGGCGGACTGGAAACGGTGGATCTGGCCATGCCGGCGGTGGTGACCACGGACCTGCGCCTGAACCTGCCGCGCTACGCCTCCTTGCCGAACATCATGAAGGCGAAGAAGAAACCCATCGAGACCCTGTCTCCCGAGGATCTGGGGGTGGACGTGACGCCGCGCCTGGAGACCCTGCGGGTCGACGAGCCGCCGCGCCGCCAGGCCGGACGCCGGGTCAAGGACATCGCCGAACTGGTGCACCTGCTGCAAAACGAAGCCAAGGTGATCTGATGGCCGTTCTCGTCGTCGCCGAACACGACAACGACGCGATTCGCCCGGCGACCGCCAATACGGTCACCGCCGCCGCCGAATTGGGCGACGTGGTGATACTGGTGGCCGGCAACCAGTGCCGGGCGGCGGCGGAACAGGCGGCGGCCCTTGCGCCGGTGACCAAGGTTCTGGTGGCCGACGACGCGCTCTACGCCACGGAACTGGCCGAGCCCCTGGCGGCCCTCATCGTCTCCTTGGCCGCTGGCTATTCCCACGTGCTGGCGCCGGCCACCACGTTCGGCAAGAACGTCATGCCCCGGGCCGCCGCGCTGCTGGACGTGGCCCAGATTTCCGAAATCACCGCCATCGAAGGTGCCGGCACCTTCGTGCGGCCCATCTATGCGGGCAACGCCATGGCCACCGTGCGGTCCCACGACGAACTCAAGCTGATCACCGTGCGCACCACGGCTTTCGAGGCGGCGGCGGGCGGCGAGGCCGCACCCGTCGAGACCATCGCCGCGGCCAACGACCCGGGGCTTTCGACATTCGTCGGCCAGGAGCTGACCAAGTCGGAGCGGCCGGAACTGACCAGTGCGCGCATCGTCATCAGCGGTGGACGGGGCATGCGGAACGGCGAGAATTTCAGCCTGCTGGAAGCCGTGGCGGATAAGCTGGGCGCCGCCGTTGGCGCCTCGCGGGCGGCGGTGGACGCGGGCTACGTGCCCAACGACTACCAAGTGGGCCAGACCGGCAAGGTCGTGGCGCCCGACCTCTACATCGCGGTGGGGATCTCCGGCGCCATTCAGCACCTGGCGGGCATGAAGGACAGCAAGGTCATCGTCGCCATCAACAAGGACGAGGAGGCGCCGATCTTTCAGGTGGCCGACTACGGGCTGGTGGCGGACCTCTTCGATGCGATCCCCGAGCTTACGGCACAATTGGACACGCAGGACTGACGGGCGGCGGACCAGGACATGACGATTCAATTATCCGACATCAAGAAGATCGGCATCATCGGTGCCGGCCAGATGGGTACGGGCATCGCCCACGTGTTCGCGCTTGCCGATTTCGACGTTTGCATCAAGGACGTGGACAAGGACCAGTTGGCCAAGG
Organism: Rhodospirillales bacterium; assembly: GCA_965247705.1. Taxonomy (GTDB): domain Bacteria; phylum Pseudomonadota; class Alphaproteobacteria; order Rhodospirillales; family CAMCUA01; genus CBDFHV01. Next base: position 57,989 of record CBDFHV010000009.1, read on the forward strand.
CCCTCGGCACCATCGAATACAATATGAAGCGCCAGGTCGCCCGTGAGGTCATCAAGGACGAGCAGATCCCGCCCGCTCTGAAGCGCATCCGTACCAGTACTGATTACGCGGCCCTGAGCGACTGCGACATGGTGATCGAAGCGGCCATCGAGGACGAGCAGGTCAAGAAGCAGATCTTTCAGGAGCTGTGCCCGCACCTCAAACCCGACGCCCTGGTGGCCTCCAACACGTCGTCGATCTCCATCACCCGCCTGGCGGCGCAAACCGACCGCCCCGCCAAGTTCGCCGGCATGCACTTCATGAACCCGGTGCCGGTCATGCCGCTGGTGGAGTTGATTCGCGGCATCGCCACCGACGACGAGTCTTTCCAGGTGTTTCGGGAAATGAGCCAACGCCTGGGAAAGACCCCGGTCAACGCCGAGGACTTTCCGGCGTTCATCGTCAACCGGATCCTGCTGCCGATGATCAACGAAGCGGTCTACGCCCTCTACGAGGGCATCGGGACCGTGGAAGCCATCGACATCGCGATGAAGCTGGGGACCGGTCATCGCATGGGACCGCTGGAACTGGCGGACTTCATTGGGCTCGACACTTGCCTGGCGGTAATGAACGTCCTTCACGACGGACTGGCGGATACCAAGTACCGGCCCTGTCCGCTGCTGGTGAAGTACGTCGAAGCGGGCTGGCTGGGACGCAAGACCGGTCGCGGATTCTACGACTATTCCGGCGACAAACCTGTTCCGACCCGCTGACGGGCGCCCGGGCTGCCCCTTGGCCGGCGCCCCCTGTTCGGTGTTAAATGGCCCTGGCAAGGGTGAAAGCCCGATCCGTACACAAACGCGGTGAAACCGCGGGCATGCGCCCCGCTGGCGCCCCGTGGTTTCCCGGCGAGGAGGACTCCATGACCGCGACCCTGTCACCACTGCCCAGCCGATCCGTGCGCGACCGCGTCAGCCCCGAGGAATGGGAGGCCCGGGTCGACCTCGCCTGTGCCTACAGAATGGCCGATCATCATGGCTGGACCCACATGGTCTACAACCATATCTCGGCGAAGATTCCCGGCACCAAGGATCGGTTCCTGATCAATCCCTTCGGTTTCATGTTTCGGGAGATCACGGCCTCGTCGCTGGTCAAGGTGGACCTTGAAGGCAACGTCCAGGACGACAGTCCCCACGAAGTGATTCGCGCTGGCTGGATCATCCACAGCGCGGTCCACGCGGCCCGGCCCGAGGTAAAGTGCGTCTGGCACACCCATACCCTCGACGGCATGGCCGTCGGTGCCCAGAAGGACGGACTGCTGCCCCTGAACATGGGCTCGCTCCATTTCTACAACCGCATCGGCTATCACGACTACGAGGGGCCGTCCGTGGACACGGGAGAGCGGGAGCGCCTGGCCACCGCCCTTGGCAAGCACGACGCGCTGATCCTGCGCAACCACGGCCTGCTGACCTGCGGAACCTCCATCGGCGAGACCTTCGTCACCATGTTCCAGCTCGAAAAATCCTGTTCCGCCCAGGTGGCGACCCTGGCCGGAGGGCGTGAACTGCATCTGCCGCCGCCGGACGTGTGCGAACATTCGGCCAAAGCTAGCGAGCGGCCGAATCGGGGCCTCGACATGGTGTGGGCCGCCTATCGCCGCCTCGCCGACGAACTCTATCCCACCTTCAGGGACTGACGGAACGGCCGAACGGGTCGCCACGACGGCCCGTGGATCGGGTCAAAGACGTGAACGCGGCATCGAATGAAAGAGTTCTTATCGCTGGCGCCGGGCCCGTGGGGGTGATCGCCGCCCTGGCCCTGGCGCGCCAGGGAAATCCGGTGACGATGTTCGAATCCCTGGCGGCGCCGGTTCGCGACGAACGGGCCGCTTCCCTGCAGCCGCCGACCTTGCAGATGCTGGAGGCGCTCGACCTCACCAAGGCGATCCTGCCCCTGGGCCTGGAATCGCCGGACTTCCGATTCTGGGATCGGCCGACGGGCGAGCTTGTGGCGGTATTCGATTTCGGCCTCCTGGCCGAGCGCACTCCCTACCCCTTCGTCCTTCAGTACGAGCAGTACAAGCTGGTCCCGCTGGTGCTTGGCATGCTCGCCGAGATGCCGGACTTCGAGATCCGCTTCGGCGTCGCGGTCACGGATCTGGAACAGTCGGCCGACGGGGTCGCCGTGACCGTGGACTCTGACGGCGGGCGGGAGCGCCTGGAAGGCTCGGTTCTCATCGGCGCCGACGGCAGCCGCAGCACGGTCCGCAGGGCCTTGGGAATTCCCTTTGAAGGCTTCACCTATAACGAACGCTTCCTGATGATCTGTACCACCCACGACTTCCGCGCCGACAAGGACTTTTCCTACCGTAACTACCATGCGGACCCGGAAGAACCTTGCAATCTGCTAAAGGTCCTGGGCCCGGAGGATGAAGGCCTGTGGCGGGTCACCTATCCCCTGCGGGCGAACGAGACGGACGAGGAGGCCCTGGACGACGCTGCCTGCCAGAGCCGACTGCAGGGGTTCATACCGCGGGACACGGACTACGACCTGGCCCTGAAACGCATCTACACGGTCAGCCAGAGGGTCGCGGCAAAATTCCATCGGGGACGGGTTGCCCTGGCCGGGGACGCCGCCCACGTCAACCACCCGGTGGGCGGTCTGGGTCTCAACAGCGGCATCCACGACACTCTCGATCTATGCGAAATTCTGGTATCGATCGGCCGGGGCGAGGCCGAACTCGACGCGCTGGAGGGCTATACCCGCCGCCGCCGCAACGCCGCCATCGATTTCGTCCAGGAACAGACCATCCGCAACAAGCACATGCTGGAGGAGCGGGACCCCGACGTGCGGCGCCGGAACCTGGACGCGCTCGGGCGAATAGCCGGGGATCCGGAGGCCGCGCGCCAATACTTGCTGAACGCCGGCTTGTTCACCAGCCTGGAAGCGGCAGCGAACGCCTGAGCACAACTCTCAGTGCAGTTCCGCCCGTAGCTTCTGGCGCAGCACATCCAGGGGCACCAGGTGTCCCTTGACGTCGGTGTGCCAGAACTGCCAGCCGTTGCAGGCCGGCGCGTTCTGGACCCGGGCACCGGCCTGATGGATGGAACCCCGGAAATCGGCCGTGACCACCGTGCCATCGGCCCGCACCCGCGCGCTGTGGCGGCGGCGCTGGTCGAAGATCACGTCGCCCGGCGACAGCATGCCCCGCTCGACCAGCCAGCCGAAGGGGATGCGTGGTTCCCGCCGCCGGGAGGGAACGGTGTAAAGCTCCGGCTCCTCGGGCGGTGTCAGTTTCGACAAACGCTTTTGCGCCAGGCGCACGTAGTCCGCGTCGCGCTCTATGCCAAGATAGCGACGCCCCATCTTGACGGCGACCGCGCCGGTGGTGCCGCTGCCGAAGAAGGGATCGAGCACCAGGTCCCCCACGTCGGTGGAGGCCATGATCACCCGATACAGCAAGGCTTCCGGCTTCTGGGTCGGGTGGGCCTTGTGGCCGTTGACCTTGAGTCGCTCGTTGCCCGTGCACAGCGGCAGCACCCAGTCGCTGCGCATCTGTACGTCGTCGTTGAGGGTTTTCATGGCCTCATAATTGAACCGGTAGCGCGCATCACGGTCCAGCGCGCACCAGAGCAGGGTCTCATGGGCGTTGGTGAACCGGCGGCCGCGAAAATTGGGCATCGGGTTGGACTTGCGCCACATCACGTCGTTGAGGAGCCAGAACCCCAAATCCTGAAGCATCGCACCGACCCGGAAGATGTTGTGGTAGGTGCCGATGACCCACAGGGTGCCGTCCGGCCGGAGAACCCGTCGGGCGGCGGTAAGCCAAGACCGGGTGAAGCGATCGTAATCGCTTAGATCGCCGAAGCGGTCCCACGCCGCATCGACGCCGTCGACGCGGGAGTTGTTGGGGCGCAGCAACTCCCCCGCAAGTTGCAGATTGTAGGGGGGGTCGGCGAAGACCATGTCCACCGACGCGGCCGGCAGGCCGGTCATGATCTCAACGCAGTCGCCGAGAAGGACTTGATTCGCCAGCGCTTTTTCCGAGCTTCCCATGGTCGGCAGCATGGTCGGGCGGGGAGTCGCCGTCAAGAACGAAGTGGATTCAAAGGCTTACTGATAACGCATTGAACTATATATAGGAGTCACGACGAATCGAGACTCAACATCTTGCGGATGGGCGCGAAACTTCGTCGGTGGTGGGGCGTCACCCCCAGGCGTTCCAGGGCCCGCTGGTGCTCCGGGGTGCCGTAGCCGGCGTTCCGGGCCCATCCGTAACCGCGATAGGCACGATCCAATTCCACCATGATCCGGTCCCGGGTCACCTTGGCGACGATGGAGGCGGCGGCGATGGAGAGGGACCGGGCATCGCCGCGGACGCAGCAGCGAACGGGGCAGTCCACCCGGGGAGCCCGGTTGCCGTCGATGAGCGCCACATCCGGGGCCGTGGACAGGGCGGCGATGGCCAGGCCCATGGCGCGCAAGGTGGCCTGGAGAATGTTGATCCGGTCGATCTCCTCGACCTCGACCCTGCCGACGCCGATGATCGCATGTCCCGACAAGGCCTCGAAAGCCGCCTCCCGGCGCCGGCGGTCGAGGGCCTTTGAATCGTCGAGGAGGGACAGCAGGCTGTCCGGCGATCTCTCCCGGTCCAGAATAACCGCGGCGGCCACCACCGGGCCCGCCCACGGACCGCGGCCGGCTTCGTCGACACCGGCGACCACATTATGGCCGTTCGCCAGGGCCTCCCGCTCCAAGGCGAAATCAACCATCGGCGGGATCCTTGGGCCGCGGTGCGGTGTGGAACGCCATGGCCCAAAGGTTAGCACGGGCCCGGCGGGCCCGGCGCCCGTCACAGGAGCGTTAGCTGGTCCCCGGGCCGGGGCGGCGGGCGGAACCGGCTTTCGTCCAGGGTCGTCTCGGTGGCCCGGCCGGTGGCAAGGCTCAGCCGCCGGCAGGCCAGTTGAAACCGTGCCGAAAGCATGTCCGCATAGGGCCCCGAGCCGCGCATGCGCGAACCCCATCGGGACACGTAAAGATTCCCGTCCCGGGCTGCCCGCAGGTGGCCGAGCACCCGCGCCTCGCGGTGCGGTGCATGAACCTTCAGCCACTCGGCGAACAGATCCTTCAATTCCAAGGGCAGCCGCAGCAGGATGTAGCCGGCGCGGCGGGCCCCGGCGTCCCGCGCCGCCGCCAGGATCTTCTCGAGCTCGGAATCGTTCAGCCCGGGAATCATCGGCGCCGCCATCACGCCGACCGGAATACCGGCGGCGCTGAGCCGTTCAATGGCCTCCAGGCGCCGGGCGGGCGTCGGTGCACGGGGCTCCATGCGCCGGGCCAGATCGCGATCGAGGGTGGTGATGGAGACCGCGACCGCGGCCAGGTTGCGGGCCGCCATCCGGGCCAGAAGGTCGAGGTCCCGCAACACCAAGGTGGACTTGGTCACGATGCCAAGGGGATGGTTGAAGGCGTCGAGAACCTCGATCACCTGGCGGGTGATGCCATAGGTGCGCTCGATCGGCTGATAGGGATCCGTGTTGGTGCCCATGGCCATGAGCTTGCACTGATAGCCGGGACGGCGCAGTTCCCGATTCAGCACCGCCGGCAGGTTCGGCTTGGCGAACAGGCGGCTCTCGAAATCGAGGCCCGGCGACAGGCCCATGTAGGCATGGGTGGTGCGGGCGAAACAATAGATGCATCCATGCTCGCATCCCCGGTAGGGGTTGATCGAGCGGTCGAACGGCACGTCGGGAGACCGGTTTCGCGTAATCGCGCTACGGCAGGCTTCCAGAGTAACCGTCGTTCGCAGAGGCTCTGGAGCATGGTCGGCCGTCGACTGCCAACCGTCGTCCACGTGCAGCCGTTCCTCGCGTTCGAACCGCCCGCAAGCATTGCTTACGGCCCCGCGGCCCTTTTGCGGAAGATATGGAAGGACATCGATCATCTTCCAAGATTAACGTCGTGGTGCGAACAAATCAAGAACATTTGTGTATCATACGACGACGGGGTTGTCCCGCTGTTGTACTGGCGGTACAGCCGGGCGGTGCTGAGCATCGTCATCCCGACCTGGAACGCCGCCGCCGTCCTCGGCGCCACCCTGGACTCCATCGTCCCGGCGGACTTCGCGCGGGAGGTCCTGGTCGTCGATGGGGGGTCGACGGACGGCACGCCGGAACTGGCGGAACGGTGGGGCGCGCGGGTCATCGAGAGTGCGCGGGGACGCGGCCACCAGCTCCGCGCCGGCGCGGCGTTGGCGGAGGGCGAGTGGCTCCTGTTCCTGCACGCCGACACCCGCCTTGGCGAGGGCTGGTCCGATGCGGTCGCCCACTTCGCCGACTTTCCCCTCAACCGGCATCGCGCCGCGGTGTTCCGATTCGCCCTCGACGATCCGTCGGCCGCCGCCCGACGCCTGGAACGCATGGTTGCCTGGCGCGGCCGGGTTCTCGGCCTTCCCTATGGCGATCAGGGCCTGCTGCTGGTGCGCGGATTCTATGAGCGGCTGGGCGGCTTCAGGCCGTGGGTCCTGATGGAGGACGTGGATTTGGTGCGGCGAATCGGGCGGCGGGATCTGGTGACGCTCGACCTGCCGGCCATAACATCCGCCGCCCGCTATCGGCGCGAGGGATACCTGCTGCGCCCGGCCCGCAATCTGGCGTGCCTGGGGCTTTACTTCCTGGGTATGCCGCCGCGACTGATCGAGAGGGTCTACCGGTGGTGACCACGGGGACCCTGGTGATCTTCGTCAAGACGCCGCGGCTGGGCGCGGTGAAACGGCGCCTGGCCCGGGACATCGGCCCAATCGCGGCGGTGCGGTTCTACCGGACCTGCCTGAGGACCGTGATCGGGCGTCTGTCGCCGGGGCAGGCCTGGCGATCCTGCCTCGCGGTCACCCCGGACCGGGACATCGCCCGACGCGGGTTCTGGAACACACCCATCGACCGGTTCCCGCAAGGGACTGGCGATCTGGGGCGCCGTATGGGGCTCGCCTTCCGGCTCGGCGGTCCCGGGCCAGTGGTGATCGTCGGCAGCGACATTCCGGGCATCGAGAGGCGACACATCGCGGAAGCCTTCCGGCGGTTGCGGCACCACGATGCCGTGTTCGGCCCCTCTCCCGACGGCGGCTACTGGCTGGTCGGGCTCCGCGGCCCCTACCACGCCCGCAATGCTTTCCGGAACGTGCGCTGGTCCAGCCCCAGTGCCTTCTCCGACACGCGGAGAAATCTTCCCGCGACAGCGCGGATTTTCCTGCTGGAAGCCTTGGAGGACGTCGACGACGGACGCTCCTGGCGCCGCTGGCGCGCTTCCGCTTCGCCGCCTACTTCACGGTAACGCAAGTGCAGGGCGCGAGCCGCGCCACCGCATGGGCGGTGCTGCCGGAGACGAGGGCCTGAAGGTCGCCGGTCCCCCGGTCGCCCATGACGATCATGTCCACGTCATAGGCCTTGGCGTGTTCCACGACGGTGGCCGCGGGATCGCCGAACAGGGAAATGGCGATGACATTCTTCACCCCCAGGGACGCTGCGCGCGCCTTGGCCTGACGCAGTGTTTCGTCCACTTCGGACCGCAAGATGGCCTGTTCGTCGAGACGGACATGCTCGACCTCGGACCAGCGCTTCAGCCCTTCGCTCAAACGCGGCACCACATGGATGATCTGGACCTCGGCGTCGTATTTCTCCGCCAGATCGCAGGCGAAGGTCAGCGCCTTCGACGCCTGTTCGGAGCCGTCGTAGGGCACCAGGATCGCGCGCACAGTCCGATTTCCCCGATCGTAGTTCGTCAGGCCGTGCCGAAGCGGAAGATGCCGAGATGGCTGTCGACCGACGCGACGCCGGGCACGCTTTCGCAGGCTACCCGCACGGCTTCCCGTTCCTCCTGGGAATAGACGAAACCCCACAGGTGAACCACCGCGTCGGTGACCACGACACTGACGTGGGTATCGGTGGCCACGTCGATCTCGCGGATGGCGCGAAGTACCTGTTCGCGGAGGGTTCGGTCGTCCATGGTGCCGGGCTTGACCTCGACCGGGCCGGCGGACACCAGTGCTCGAATAACGTCGGCCCGGCTGACGACGCCTTGTACCGTGTCGTCCTCCACCACCGGCACCCGTTTGATCCCGTGCTGCTCCAGAAGCTGAGCGATGCGCTCGACGGGGGTGTCCGGCGGGACGGTCACGACGACCCGACTCATGACATCGGCGGCTCGGGTGCCGTGGGTCTTTACGTATTCCTCCGCCTTCTCCTCAGGCGACGCCAGCAGCCGCAGCCACCAGGAACGGTGGCGCAGCGTTCCCGTTTCGGGTCGGCGCAGAAGGTCTCCCTCGCTGATCATGCCGACGATCTTTCCCGCCTCGTCCAGGACGGGGGCGGCGCTGATGTGCCGGTCCATGAGGGTCTTTGCCACATCGCCGACCGTCGTATCCGGCCTGACGGAGACCACGTCCGTCGTCATGATGTCCCGCGCTTGCATGGTACGTCCTTCCGGCCTTGCAATGCCGCCGAATTCGGCATCCTGTCCACCGTACCTACCATCTCACAGGATCGAACCGAATGAATTGACAGCGGTCAAATCCGCTTTCGGGACGGGGAGTGGCGATTATCCCGAGCGTGGCCCCGAAGCCCCATGTCGCCCGATCGCCCGCCGTTACCTCATGCGCCACCGGATCGATTGCTCCTCCCGCCCCTGTCGGGGAATGTTGCAAAACGCCCGTGAAATTGCTATGGTGGCGTTGGTAGCCCTTCGGGGTTATCCGACAGCAAGAGCAAAACTTTGAGGGAGGTTTCGAACGGCAACGTGCGAAACCTCTTTTTTTGCGCCTGCAGGGCTGGCTTTTTGTGGGCCAATCCGCCCCTTATCCGAATCATTGCGCCTCCGTCGACCGCGGCGCCGTGGCGTCGGGTTGGAGCTTGCGTTCCCGCACCGCGACATAGGCGGCGGCGGCGAAGATCATGGTGCCGCCGATCCAGGTCCACAGCGCCGGAACCTCGTCGAACCAGACATAGCCGATCGCGCTCGACCAGATTAGAAGCGTGAATTGCACCGGCGTCAGCACGGTGACGTCCGCTCGCTTGAAGGCGCCGACGAGCATCAGGTTGGCGAGGTTCCCCAGGCAGGCCAGTCCGAAAGGCCAGGCCAGCACCCCCATGGACGGGGTCGTCCAGACGAACGTCGCGATTACTCCGGAGACGGGCACCATTCCCATGATACCGAAGAGGGTGATGGTCGCCGCCGATTCCGTCTTCGACAGGATCTTGATGACGATCATCGTGGTGCCCCAGGCGGCTGCCGAGCCCAAGGCGACCGCGGCCCCCAGGTCCAGAGCCACGACCCCCGGCCGCAGGATCAAGAGGGCGCCGACCACCCCGGCCGCGAGCGCCACCATGCGCCGTGCCCGGATGGTCTCGTGCAGCACCAGAACGGCCAGCAAGGTCGCCCACAGGGGCGCCGAGAACCGCAGGGCCGCCACCTTGGCCAACGGCGCCAGGCTTACCGCCCAATACAAGAGCAGCATGGATGCTCCATGCAGCGCCCCGCGCAGTCCCAGCAAGCCGAGACGCGGGCTCCTCAGCAGGCCGCTCCCCTGGCGGGCGATCCAGGGCGCGAACAGAAGGACCCCAAATACGGCACGCAGAAAGGACACTTCGAAGGGGTGGACCGTCGCCGACAGGGACTTGACGATGGCATTCATCGCCGCCCCGCAGAGGGACGCGGAGAGGGCCAGGAGGAGGGCCAGAACGACCGGCGAGAAACGGTCCAGGAGCCTGGCGTACGAGATCATGGCGGCGCCACGGCCGTAACCATGGCCGTCCCCACGGGACATTCGATCCGATTGGCGCGTGTTGGCCCTGAACGGGCGGCAACCGTGACAGACGATATAGCGTTAGGCCCGTCGCTGTCGGGGGTCGTCGGACGGTTCCCGTGGCCCCAGGGATTCCAATAGGTCGTCCCCTTCCGATTCGGCGTAAAGGCCGAGATTTCGGGGTTCGACGCCCAAAAGACTACACAGCTGAACAATCTCGATCTGATCGGTGAGGGCCTTCTCGCCCTTCGACTCGCTCACGGCGCAGCAAATTCGCACCATAAGATCCGCCGCTTCCGCATCATTGGCCACGGCTAACACGGCCTTGACCGCCCGTTGCCGACCCTTGCGCGGCGATTGCCCGATGGCGTCGATGAAATCGTTGAACATGTTCACGCCCTCGTGGGGATCGAACACCTTCAGGGCCTCGAGGGTTTCCAGAATCTGGTCCACCCGGGCGCGCTCGGGCAGGGTGACCTTGCCATCGGCGAACGCCACCAATGCACAGGCCCCCATGGTCGCCCGAAGGAAAGGGCGATTGCGTTGTCGTTCCAGGTGCCCCTGATAGCGGTCCACAAGCGACCGCAGAAACCCTGTCATGGCCTCCCCCATGCACCGACCGTGGATCATCATAGCGTCTGGGACTGCATATGCCGAGTCGCCCGGGACCCCTTGCGACGGGCCGCGCCGCCGCTACCATAGTTCCCATGTGCGGCCGGTACACGCAGGCGATGAGTTGGGACGAGATGGTCCGGCTCTATCGCATCACCGAAACGGCGCGGGCGCCCAACCTGCGGCCTCGCTACAACGTCGCCCCGACCCAGGAAGTTCCCATTGTGCGCCGCACCGCCGCCGGCGGCCGGGAACTGGCCATGGTCAGGTGGGGCCTGGTGCCGTCCTGGGCCCGGGACAAAGCCATCGCCTCCAAGCTGATCAACGCCCGCGCCGAAACGGTCACGGAAAAGCCGTCCTTCCGATCCGCGTTCCGGGCCAGACGCTGCCTGGTGGCCGCGGACGGCTTCTATGAATGGCAGGCCGTCAACGGCGCCAAGCAGCCTCACCGCATCGTATTGCGGGATCGTGGGGGCTTCGCCTTCGCCGGCCTCTGGGAACGTTGGGACAAGGCCGCCGAATCCGGCCCCCTGGAGACATGCACGATCATCACGACGGTCGCCAATGACGACATCAAGGCAATCCATGGCCGCATGCCGGTGATCCTGGATCCTTCGGGCTATGATGCGTGGCTTGACGTGACGTCAAGCGCACCCGCGGCGGCCGCTCGCTTGCTTCGCCCGTTTCCAGTGGGGCGGCTCGAGGCCTACCCCGTGGACACTCGGGTCAACAACGTCCGTAACGACGATCCCGACTGCGTGGCCCCCCTCCTGCGCCTGCTGTGAACGCCAAGCGCCGGACTATCCTCGCGCATGATATTCGCGAGGATAGTGAACCGGTTGCACTTTGGCTGACATTATTCATGCCGTGTGTCGTCACGGGCTGTCGCCCCGGACGGGCACGGCATGGGAGTTACCAGGTGCCAGTCAAATCGAGCAGCCAGATGCAAGGCCTGCGGCGGCGCTGGAATTGCCGGCTGGCGGGCGCCTGCGGTTTCCAGACCGCGACCGCTTCGTTCGCGGCGGCGGCGCAGACCGAGGCCGGCTGGAACGCCCCATCGCTTTCCCAAGTCCAGTGGCCGAATTCCCACGTTATGCTCGATTGGAGCCTGGGCGCGGTTCTGGTCCTGCTCTCCTTGCTCGTTGGTGTCTGCCTGTACCTGAACCGGCGACTGGGCAAGGCCGTACGAGCCCGGACAACGGCCCTGACGGAGTACGAAAGTCGGTATCGGGAGTTCGCCGAAACCGCCGCCCATTGGCTGTGGGAGATGGACCCCGAGCTGCGGTTTACCTGGGTCAGCGACAGTTTTAAGTCGGCAACGGGCCTGTCTCCGTCCGACGTCATCGGCCACACCCGCTGGGACGCGGCCGGTGTGGCGGAGATAACCGGTAATTGGTTCGAACACCGGGAAATCCTGAGTCGGCGCCTGGCGTTCGAGGATTTTCGGTACGGATACCGCGATGGGCTCAACTCCATCCGGTTCGTGGAAATCAGCGGCAAACCCATATTCGACGCGTGCAATACCTTCCTCGGGTATCGGGGAACGGGCCGGGACGTCAGCGAACGCGTCCGGGCCGACGCCTCCCTCACGGAGCGGGAAGCCGAACTGAGGGGGTTCTATGAGAGCGCGCCCCTGATGATGGGCGTGGTGGAAATCCATGAAGACGATTTGCGCCACGTGTCCTGCAACCGCTCCTCGGCCACGTTCCTGGGCGCAACCCCCGAGGATTTGCGAGGCAGGCCAACGGCGGAGGTCGGATTACCGCGGCAGGTGCGAAAGGAATGGCTTCGACACACGCGGCAAGCGGAGCGGACAGAAGTTCCCGTCTCGTTCGAGTACGACCACCCCACGAATGACGGGCCGCGCCGGGTATGGGGCGTCATGCGTCGGATCGACGACGGCGATCGCCGCCTCGCCCTATACGTCCTCAACGACGTCACCGAGCAGCGCCGTACCGAGGCAACCCTGCGCCGCACCGCTCAGATCCTCAGCGAAGTTAGCGCCAACATGCCGGGCATGGTGTTTCAACTGCGTCGCGATGGGAACGGCCACGACCGCTTCGAATTTGTCAGCCAGAGTGCCGAGAGTCTGGTCGGCCATTCGAATGAGCGGCTGCTGACCGATGCTTGCTTGCTGAAGGATTCGGTCCTTCCGGACGATCTGGGTCACTTCCTCGCCTCCCTCATCCACTCCGCTGCATGGGTCGTACCCTGGTCCTGCGAGTTCCGGATCCTGCGGCGCCAAGATCCCCGTTGGATCCGGGTCAGCGCCACGTCGGCGCGGGCCGAAGACGGCGCCATTGTGTGGGACGGCGTGATGGTCGATATCACCGAGCTGCGCGAGCGAGAGGACAGAATTCGCGGCATCATGGAGGCCACCATCGATGCCATCGTCACCATCGACGAAATCGGCGTCATCGAAACGGTCAACCGCTCTACCCAGACCATGTTCGGCTATGCCGCGGAGCAGTTGTTAGGCCGCAATATCAACATTTTGATGCCTCCTGACTATGCGCGACAACACGGCGACTACCTGCAGCGATACCTCAAGACCGGAGAAGCGCGGATCATTGGCTTCGGCCGCGAGGTCGAAGGCCAGCGCAAGGATGGAAGCCGCTTTCCTGTCGATCTGGTGGTCGACGAACTGACGCCGCAGCAGGGCCGGCGCCGGTTCATCGGCACCTTGCGCGACCTCACGGAATACAAGGCGACCGAAGCCCAACTCCGCCAGGCTCAAAAGATGGAAGCCATCGGCCAGCTTACGGGGGGCATCGCCCACGACTTCAACAACCTCTTGGCGGTCATTCTGGGCAATCTCGAATTCCTGGAAGATCACGTCGACCCCTCCGCCGAAGCCGGGCGATTTCTCGATGGCGCTATCCGCGCCACCAACCGGGGCGCCGAACTCACACAGCACCTGCTGGCTTTCTCGCGCCGCCAGTCGTTGCGGCCGACCGCGACGAACGTGCCCGAACTGGTCACCGGATTGGCGGAACTTCTGCGACGCACGCTGGGCGAGACCGTTGACGTTCATACCGAGCTGAATTCGGATGCCTGGCCCGCCCTGGTGGACTCGGGACAGCTTGAAAGCGCCATCCTCAACCTGGCGCTCAACGCTCGCGACGCCATGGCCGAAGGCGGCCAGGTGACGGTGAGCGTGACCAATCGGGTCGCGTCCGATCCTGGCGAAGACAGCGCAGCCGAATCAGAAGATGCGTGTTACGTGGAGGTGGCCGTCCGCGACACCGGATGCGGTATCGCGCCGACGCACCGGGATCGGGTCTTCGATCCCTTCTTCACGACCAAGGGCGTCGGCAAGGGCAGTGGCCTGGGCCTGAGCATGGTCTACGGCTTCGTCAAACAGTCCAAGGGACACATTTGCTTGGATAGCGCGGTCGGCGAGGGGACGACGGTGCGCATGCTGCTGCCCCGGGCACCGGCGCCGGACCCGACCGTGGACACGACAGGCGATACGGTGGAACAAACGGGGCGCGGCGAGTCAATTCTACTGGTCGAGGACGAATCGCAAGTCCGCGCGCTTACCGGCGCCATGCTGCGGGATCTGGGCTATCGGGTGTTGCAAGCCGCCGATGGACCCGAGGGGCTTAGCATCCTCGGCAAGCATCCCGAGGCGGACCTGCTGCTCACCGACGTGGCACTGCCCCGTCACATGAACGGCGTCGCCCTGGCCCAACGGGCCCGCTCCCTCAGGCCTCATCTTCGGGTGTTGTTCTGCACCGCGTGCACGGATCAGAACTTGATGGACGGTATGCGCCAAGAGCCGGAGTCGCGCCTGATTACCAAACCGTTCCGGCGCCACGCGCTGGCCGCGGCGGTGCGCGAGCTCCTCGACCGCCAGGCGCCGCGACGCCCCGGCGGCTCAAGTGTCCGCGGTTGCGGCCCTCGGCGGCTCGTCGAGCCCCAGAACCTGCCCCATGTCGTAGAGACCGGGGGCCTTGCCCCGGGCCCACAATGCGGCCCGGACGGCGCCGGTGGCATATAGACCGCGTCCGTAAACCCGATGGGTGATCTGAAGGGATTCATGGGTGCCGGCGAATATGACGCTGTGGGTGCCGGCGCCCTCGCCGCCGCGCACCGTGGCGAAGCCGATGGCCCCGGGTTGCCGCGGCGCCACGTCGCCGTCCCGCACCCGCTCCGACACCCCATCCAGGTCGACGCCGCGGCCCTGTGCGGCCGCCCGGCCCAGGAGCATGGACGCGCCGGACGGGATATCGCGCTTGCGGCGGTGGACGTGGGCCAGCACCTCGATGTCATAGGAGTCGTCCAGGGACCCCGCCAGTCGGGTGACCGTCTCGGCCATATGGGCGATGCCGAGGCTGATGTTGGATGACCGCACGATGGGTGCTTCGCGGGCGGCCTCGAACATGGCCTGCTCCTGCGCCCCATCCAGGCCCGTGGTCGCCGCCACCAGAATAACCCCATGGCGCGCCGCCAAGGCCCCGTGGCGCACGGTGGCTTCCGGCACGGTGAAGTCGATGATCGCGTCGCAGGCGGCGAACAGGGCCTCGGGGTCATCGGTGGCGGCGACGCCGGTCGGCGGCCCACCGGCCCGCTGGGCGATGTCCGCGCCCGCGTCAGGGTGCCCCGGGCGGAGGCTCCCACCCGCCAGCCGGCAACCGTCGGAGGCGACGATTTCGGCCACGACCAGACGACCCATGGTGCCGGCGCAGCCCGCCACGCCGATCCTTAAGGAATCGGCGTTCAATGATCGCCCGCCGCCGTGAAGGGAAGCGGCTGGCCGGTCAGATGGGCCTCGATACAGGCGAGCACCGCGTCGGTCTGGGTCTGGGTCGTCTCCAAGCTGTTGCTGGCCATGTGGGGACTCAAGACAACGTCGTCCCGGGTCAAGAGGACTTCGCGCACGTGGGGCGCGGTCGCGTGAACGTCCAGGGCCGCGCCGCCAAGGCCGTGGGAAACGAGGGCCTCCAACACTGCGTCCTCGTCGAGGACTCCCCGGGACACGTTGACCAGAACCCCTTCGGGCCCCAGGGCTTGGAGGACTTTCCCATCGATCAGGTCGCGGGTTTGGGGTCCGGAGACGCAGGTCACGGCCAGCACATCCACGTCCCGGGCCAAGGCCGGCAGGTCGTCGTAGTACTCGAACGCCACGTCCGCCTTGCGGCGGGGGCCGAAATAGGCGACCGGCATGTCGAAGCCCGACGCCCGGCGGGCGAGGAGCCGACCGATGCGCCCCAGGCCGACGATGCCGAGGCGACGGCCATAGACCCGCCGTCCTGGCGCCAAGAGACCGTCCGGCCAGCGCCCAGCGCGGATCATGCGGTCGCCCTCGGCAAGGCGCCGGAAGACGTTGACGATCTGGCCCATGATGAAGTCGGCGACGCAGCCCATGGATACGCTCGGGGTGCGGCCGACCGCAATCCCCCGCGCCCGGGCCGCGTCCAGGTCGATGTTGTCCACGTGGGCCCCACTGCAGGCGATGAGGCCAAGCCTCGGCAGCGCCGCCATCAGCGCCGCGTCGCACCCGGGAAGCGTCTGCGTCACCAGCACCGACACCGTGTCGGCGAAAGGCCCCGCGAAAGCGGGACGGTCGGCCACCGGCATGTCGGGCAGCAGGTCCACCCGGTACAAGGCCTCCAGCGCCGGCCGCAGTTGCGGCGGATGGTTGCGGGCCTCGATCATCAGGAAGTGGGGGGTCATGGCGGGACAGGTAAGGGGAAATCAGCGAGGGGAACGGGCGCCAGCATAGTTCCTTCGCGGGCGCCCGTCATGGGGTCGGGATGATTGTTTACAGCCCCATGTGCCACTGTTAAGGTCCGCGCCGTCGGTCGTGGGTCGTTGGCGTGGCTCAAGACTGGCGCTCCCCTCTCCGGCCCCGCGGCCCTCAGCGGACGATTCCGCCGCCATGAAGATTGTCGCCGGCAACAGCAATCCACCCCTTGTCGAAGCCATATCCGCGTACCTCAATCTGCCGCTGACCAAGGCCAGCATCCGGCGATTCTCCGACATGGAGGTCTTCGTCGAGATCCAGGAGAACGTGCGCGGCGAAGATACCTTCGTCATCCAGTCCACCTCCTATCCGGCCAACGACAACCTGATGGAGTTGCTGGTGACCCTGGACGCGCTCAAGCGCGGGTCGGCACGCCGGATCACGGCGGTGATTCCCTACTTCGGCTATGCCCGCCAGGACCGCAAATCCGGCCCCCGCACGCCGATCTCCGCCAAACTCGTCGCCAACGTCGTCACCGTCGCCGGGGCCGACCGGGTTCTGACCCTCGACCTGCACGCGGGGCAAATCCAGGGGTTCTTCGACATACCCCTCGACAATTTGTTTGCCGCGCCGGTTTTCGAAAAGGACATCCAGACCCGGTTCGCCGGCGATGATCTGGTGATCGTTTCGCCGGACGTGGGCGGCGTCGTGCGGGCGCGGGCGCTGGCCAAGCGGCTGGACAAGGACTTGGCCATCATCGACAAGCGGCGCGAGCGGGCGGGCGTGTCGGAAGTGATGAATGTCATCGGCGACGTCAAGGGGCGTCGCTGCCTGGTTATCGACGACATCGTCGATTCCGCCGGCACGCTGTGCAATGCCGCCGTCGCCCTGATGGAGCGGGGCGCGGCTTCCGTCTCCACCTATATTACCCATGGGGTCCTGTCCGGCGGCGCGGTGGCGCGGGTGACGGCCTCGCCCATCGAGAAGCTGATTATCACCGACAGCATCCTCGCCACCCAGGCCATGCGGGTGGCCCACAATATCGAACAATTGACCATCGCCCCCCTGATGGCCGAGGCGATTCTACGCATCAGCAGCGAGTCCTCCGTTTCCAGCCTGTTTGACTGACACGCGGTTTCGCGCGATAAGGTTGCCGCCCGCGGCCCACGGAGGGTTCGCGGCCTTTCCCCTGTGACGACGCGGCGAAACGCCTGGAAGCGCCGCGTCCGGCGTTTTGTGGAGTATTCGCCATGGCTGAAGCCGTTTCTCTTACCGTCGCCGTGCGCGAGCAGGCCGGTACGGGGCCCGCCCGCGCTACCCGCCGCGCCGGCCGTGTCCCGGCCATCATCTACGGCAACAAGCAGTCGCCGCAGATGATATCTCTGGACCCCCGGGAGCTGGATCGGCAACTGAGGCAAACCGGCTTCTTTTCCCGAATCTTCGAGTTCTCCGTAAACGGATCGAGCGAACGGGTGCTGGCCCGCGACGTGCAGTTCCACCCGGTCAGCGACCGGCCGCTGCATGTGGACTTCCTGCGCTTCGGCGCCGACACGATGATCGCCGTGGAAGTTCAGGTGGTGTTCGAGGGCGAGGAAGAATGCCCGGGCATCCGCCGCGGCGGCGTGCTCAACATCGTGCGCCACACGGTGGAACTGCTGTGCAAGGCGGACAGCATTCCGTCCTTCATCACCGTGAACCTGGAAGGCCTCGATATCGGCGACAGCGTTCACATCAGCGACATTACGCTGCCGGTGGGCGTCGAGCCGACGATCACCGATCGGGACTTCACCATCGCCACCATCGCCGCCCCCACCGTCGTCGTCGAGGAAGAGGAAGAGGAAGGCGAAGAGGAGGAAGGCATCGAAGGGGTCGAGGGCGAAGAGGCGGCCGAGGGCGAAGGCGATACCGAGGAGAGCGGCGGCGAGGAGTCCTGACCGCGGTGTCCGGAGCCCCTGGCCGTGCTTCTTGTCGTCGGCCTGGGAAATCCAGGCGCCAAGTACGAAAACAACCGTCACAACTTCGGCTATCTGGCCGTTGACGCCATCGCCGTGCGCCACGGTTTCGGGCCGTGGCGAAAGAAGTTCCATGCCCTGCTCACCGAGGCAAGCGTGGCCGGACGGCGCGTCCTGTTGATGAAGCCGCTGACCTTCATGAACGAATCCGGTCGCGCCATCGCCGGCGCGGTGCGGTTTCACAAACTCGCCCCCCGCGACGTCCTGGTCGTCCACGACGAACTGGACCTGGCGCCGGGCAAGCTTCGGGTGAAGACCGGCGGCGGCGTCGCCGGCCACAACGGTTTGCGCAGCGTCGCCTCCCACCTGGGTCCCGAATTCCGCCGCGTGCGCCTGGGAATCGGTCACCCGGGGGATAAGAACCGGGTCCTGAGCTGGGTCCTGAAGGACTTCGCCAAGGCTGACGCCGCTTGGCGGGACCCTCTTGTCGATGCCGTGGCCGACCACTTCCCGCTGCTTGTGGAGGGCGACGAGTCGGCTTTCATGAGCAAGGTCGCCCAGGCCATCAGGCCGCCGGCCAAGCCGGCGCCCGCCGCCTCGCGGGTGCTGTCCGACGTGATCGGCACGCCCCCCGACGACGGCGGCACTGGGGTTTAGACCTCCATGGGTTTAGACGGCCATGGGGTTTAACTGCGGTATCGTCGGCCTGCCCAACGTCGGCAAGTCGACCCTCTTCAATGCCCTGACGGCGACGGCGGCGGCGGAGGCCGCCAACTATCCCTTTTGCACGGTCGAACCCAACGTCGGCCGGGTCGCCGTCCCCGATCCGCGGCTGGACGCCATCGCCCGTGCGGGCAAGTGCCCCCGCGTGGTCGCCACGCAGCTTGAATTCGTCGACATCGCCGGCCTGGTTCGCGGCGCCAGCCAGGGCGAGGGCCTGGGCAACCGGTTCCTCTCCCATATCCGCGAGGTGGACGCGATCATCAACGTGCTGCGCTGCTTCGAGGGCGAGGGCGTCAGCCACGTGGAGACCGGCATCGATCCCCTGCGGGACGCGGAGATCGTCGCCACCGAGCTGCTGCTGGCGGATCTGGAAAGCCTGGAGCGGCGCACCGAGTCGGCCCGCAAGCGGGCCACTGGCGGCGACCGGGATGCCCGCGATGCCTTGCGGGTCTTGGAGCCGGTGCTGGCCGCCTTGCGCGACGGCCGGCCGGCCCGCGGCGTCACTGTGGACCCGGCCGATGGCCACCGGTTCCAAAACCAACAGCTGATCACCGCGAAGCCGGTGCTCTACATTTGCAACGTCGATGAGGAATCGGCGGCGACCGGCAACGCCCTATCGGCGCGGGTCGCCGACTTCGCCGCCGCCGAGGGCACCGAAACCGTTGTCATCTCCGCCAAGATCGAAGCCGAGATCGCGCAGATCGCCGACCGGGAGGAGCGGACGGCGTTCCTCGACTCCCTGGGCCTGGAGGAAGCCGGCCTCGACCGGGTGATCCGGGCCGGCTACCGGGTGCTCGACCTGATCACCTTCTTTACCGCCGGCCCCAAGGAGGCCCGGGCCTGGACGGTGCCGGCGGGGGCCACCGCCGTCGAGGCGGCGGGCTCGATCCACACCGACTTCGCCCGCGGCTTCATCTGCGCCGAAACCGTCCACTGGGCGGACTACGTGGCCATCGGCGGCGAGACCGCATCCCGGGAGGCGGGCAAGATGCGCCAGGAAGGCCGCGACTACCGGGTCCGCGACGGCGACCTGATCCTGTTTCGGTTCAATGTGTGAGGGGCGAGCTCTATCTCGCGGACCCTGCCCTGTCCCAGTGCCTCGTCAGTCCACTTGCTGCGCTTCGAGGAACATCGCTTTTTCGAGGGCGACGAAGAACTGCTGATAGGGCTCGGGATCATCAACTGGCGTGACGTTGAACTGGGCATTCGCGCGAACGAGTGAGTCGGACCCGATTTCCTTGGACACAGAATTGGCTTAATCGAAGTGTCCAAGGAGGACCGGAACATGACCGATAATTTTGAGAAGAAAGTTGCTGTTGATGGGCCTGTGGTAAATGCGGGCGAGCTTGGCTCGTCCACGTTTTCCCCAGGACAGGCTTTGCCGGCAGGCCCGCTGGGACTTGGCCAGCGATGGACGGTGGCGCGCAAGCGTGAGGTCGTTCTGCGGCTTTTGCGTGACGAGCCGGTGCAACTTCTGTCGCGCCAGTTGGGCGTAGAGATCTTCCGGCTCGAGCAGTGGCGTGAGAAAGCGATCGGCGGGATCGACGCCTCGCTCAAGCAACGCAAGGGCGATCCGGTGCAGGCGGAACTGGATAGCGCCATGAAGCGGATCGGAGAGTTGACCATGCAGGTGGAACTGCTGGAGGCCAAGACGGAGACCTTCGGCCCTTTGGGGCGGCGGAGGTCGCGGCGATGAGTGCCGCCACCTCGCCCGGCACGGGTCTGGCCTACGGCCTGCGGCGGGTCTGCGCCGCCTGGGGCATGGCCCGCTCCTCGTTCTACGCCGTGACCTCCGGCCAGCACGCCGAGCAGCCGCCGGCAAAGCGTCGGGGACCGAAGCCCGCGATCTCGGACCAGGCGCTGCTGGTGGCGATCGAAGCCGACCTGGAGGCATCGCCCTGGGAGGGCGAGGGCTACCGCAAGGTCTGGGCTCGGCTTCGGGTCTGTCGCGACATCCGGGTTGCCCGCAAGCGGGTGCTCCGCCTGATGCGCGAGAACAATCTGCTCTCGCCCCATCGCTGCCGCCGCCGTGGCGGCAATCCCCATGACGGTGAGATCATCACTCATGCCCCGAACCTCATGTGGGGCACCGATGGCGTTCGGGTGTTCACGGTGGACGACGGCTGGGGCTGGATCTTCACCGCCGTCGAGCATTGGAACGCCGAGTGTGTCGGCTGGCATGTCTGCAAGCGCGGCGACCGCTTCGCCGCCCTGCAGCCGATCTCCATGGGGCTTGCCGGGCTGTATGGCTCGACCGCGGCCGGCGCGGCTCGGGGGCTGGCCTTGCGGATGGATCACGGCTCCCAGTATCTGTCGGACCACTTCACCAACCAGATCAAGTTCTGGGGCATCCAGCCGTCCTACGCCTTCGTCGCCGAGCCCCAGACCAACGGCGTCGCCGAGCGGTTCAATCGCACGCTGAAGGAACAGATCATCCATGGTCGCATCTACCGCAACATCGCGGAGCTGCGGGACGCCGTCCGCGACTTCGTCGAACTCTACAATGCCCAGTGGATCGTCGAAAAGAACGGCTACCTGAGCCCCGCTCAAGCTCGTCAGGCGTGGCACGCCGCGATCTCAATCAGGCCCGCCGCGTGAGACAAACTTGTGTCCAAGGAACCGGGTGCGCTACATTCGCGCGAACGAGCGACTGCGTTTCGCCACGGGGCCGGACCGTTACCGTCATCCGCAGTGCATACTTATCGAGCTTCGTCCCGCTAACCGAGCCCTAGACGCTATCCGCTTTGTCGATCACGAAGCCGAGGTCCTGTAGCGTCGCGATGATTGTGCGAAGTGTCCTTTTCCTTTCGATCGTGTCAAACGCCCGAGTTTGGATGCTGCGAAGGGCCACTTGGCTTTCAGAAGTGGAGAGCAACTGCTTTCGGGAGTCGGCTTGACACGTCAACAACACACCGGTCAAAGGAACAACTATGAGGATTCGCAACAACCTCATATTTCTTGGGCTTCCAAAAATACGGCCTTCGATAATTTTTCAAAAAACTCCTGATATTGTTTGGGCTCATTCATAGGTTCTTGTTTCGAAATCTGGCCGTTTGTGTTCCACACAATTCGCTGAAAGGTTACGCGTACCGTAATCGAACTCTGGCTCTCGCCATGCGGGCTCGTAATCACCGATGCTCTGAGCTTTTGTTTGCTATCGATTGGCAAATCAACGCCGAACAGGATCGCGAACATGAAAGAGCCTATGACCTGAACCGCCTCTGAGGCGTGACGATCCTTAGACGCCACGATGACCCCAAGGGCGGGCTCGCTTTCGTCAAGATTGAAACCGAGATCTTGCAAGAGTGCCGAACACGCCGACAGGATGGAATCTTCATCGCTGGTTTCGAACCGTCGCGTCTGCTTCTGCCGGTTTTGCAGGCTTACTTCGGTGAGCTGCAGGGCCTCCCATGGGATGGCCTGCTGGCAGCCGGAAACCGAGAGGCCGACGAGGAGAACAATGAACGGGACGATGATTCTTTGACGCATGACGATCGCCTCGTAACCTCAGAAGCGGGAAGTGTGGTAGGCGAAATCCCGTGCCTTTCCCTGCGAGTCATATTTGATCACCACGGTCAGTGTTCGCTGCGTCTTCGAGGAGGCGCCGACTCCCGAGGAATAGCTCGGTCCCGCGGCGCCCCCGACGAGGCCTCCTTGTAAGCGGACAAAAGTCTTTGCGCATCGGGACAAAAGTCTTTGCGAATGGCCCGGAAAATCGTCCCGATTTCCGGCGTGATTTGCCTGGAAAATCGAGCGGGATTCGCGTCCGATCCCGTGGCGGCTTAGTCAGTTGCTATCATCCGCCAAATAGTGGTTTGTCAGGATAACGGTGGCGACGCTGCCCTGGAGCCTGACGCCAAGGGAGCAGCTTAAGAAACGGCCTTTTGGGCCATTTGCCCCCTCGATTATCTCCCGTGTTTCGCTGCGGATACCGGTAATGCCGCCGGCCGGGATGGTCAGGCTCGCCATCGCGGCGTCGAGGGCAGCCTTGTCGGCGGCCGGCGTCATGGCGCGGGTCCGGTCTAAGCCGGCGATGGCTTCCGTATCGGTGGCGAGCTCGAGGAGGCCGGCGCGCTCGGCGGTTGCGGTGCGCAGCGTGAGCTGACGGGCCTGGAGGATGCCGGTCCCGGAGGCGTTCTCGGCCTCGGCATCGGTGGCGAGGCGCGCGGCGCCGGCATCGGTGGCCGTGGCGCCGGGGAGATGGGTGCGGGGTAGCTTGGATGCAGCATCGAGGGGTGCCGTGCCATCGGCGGCACCTCGGCCGATGCGGGCGCCGGGCACCTGGGCGTGGGCGTCGAGCTCGCACAGGCCGTTCGCCGCGGCCCTCGCATCGAGGACCGCCTTGAGATAGTCGATTACCTTCTTGAGCACGGGCCGGGCGTGCGCCGGGCTGTCGGCACCGGCATCGAAGTGGTCGGTGGTGAGATCGTCGGTGGGCCAGGCCATGGCTTCCTCCTCATGATTCCAATGGGCGTCATGCGATGCCGTGCAGAACGGCGTCGACGGTGGCGTCGGCCGGTTCGCCGCTGCCGTCGAAGATCTTGATGCGGGTGGGATCGTTCTTGTTGTCGAGGACCCAGGACCAGCCGGGTCCGACCGCTTGCAGGGTGAGATCGATATCGGTGACGCGGGCAAGCGTGGTCGGGATCTCGCGGCCCCCTGCCTTGGAGCCGACCCAGGTAGCGGTGTCGATGTCGAGGAACTTCTGCTCGGCGGCGGTGCCGAGCAGGCTGTAACAGAGGTGATCGAGGCGGAGCATGGTGGCGCCGTCGCCGGCGAGCCGCCAGCGGAGCTGGAGGTGGCGCGCGGTCAAGAGTGCGGCCGCGGCGTGATCCTCCCAGGCTGCGGCATCGAGCGCGTCGGCCGCCGCGGCGGTGCGGTACTGCAACGTCGCCTCTCCCGCCGTCTCGGCCTCCCAGGCGACCGAGAACGGCACCTTGGCGCCGAGGTCGATGGCCTCGGCCGTATAGGTCATGGTGGTGGCGCCTTGCGTGCCGTCGCCGAGCGCCCATGATGTCCAGGCGTCCCAGGCGGTGAGATCGTCCCATGTGTAGGCGCCCGCGCCCTCCAGCGCGTCCTCGCCGTCGTTGGAGCGCAGGGCGTTCTGTATCGTGCCCGGCCAGCCTTTGGCGCTTGGGCATTCCCACAGGAAGGCGGCCCCGAGACGGGGATCGGGCAGCTCGGCGACGATGGTGGCGGCCGCGGCCGAGAGCAGACCCGAGCTGTCCTCGGCCCGGATGGCGAAGCGCCGGCGCCCGGCGCCCGGATCGACGGTCTCGTAGGGAGAAGAGGCGAGCAATCCGTCATGGAGCGGCGTCATGGCGTCCCAGGCTGGACTATCGCCGCCGACAACCGCTTCGGCATAACGGATGCGCACGCCAGCGAGATCGGGATCGGCGGGCGGGGTCCAGCGGAACCGCCTCGTGCCGTCGCCGAGGGCGTCGACCAGGAAGTTCGCCACGTTGCCGGGCGGCGCCAGCTTGCCCTGGATGACATGACCGACGGTGAACGGCGCACCCGAGGCCGCGGCTCCGGTGCCGGGAATTGCGGTAACGGTGAGCGTTCCGGCCGGCGGGACTTGCCAGACCGCCTCGGTGGCGCCGTCCACGAGCTTGGCCACGGTGCGGACGCGGCCGCCGTTGAGGGCGGCGCGGACGATACCGCCGCGCCAGTCGCCGGCGACGGTGAGGTTGGCGGCGATCTCCACGGCGTAGCCGGCGCCGACGCGGATCAGGGTCTCGGAGATCGCGATGTGCAGCACCCTGGCGCTGCGCCGCGTGGCGGATGGAAGGGGAACCGCGAGATCGGCGGTGGCGGCGGCGTAATAGGCGTCGACCTCGTCGATCGCATCGAGGCGGACGCGGGCGTTGGCGGCGGGCTCCATGGCGACGATGCGCACACGGGCGGGCGGTGCCGCGCCGGGGTAATGGCGCCACAGGGTATCGAGCGGGCTGGCGCCCGCGGCATCGGGGGCCGCGGGCAAGGGCGTCTCCGGCACGACGGTGGCGGTCTCGCCGGCCGTGCCGGCGCCGTCCGGATGGTTTACCACCGTGCTATGCAGGGTTCCGTCGGGCAGGCGCAACAGCAGGTAGTCCTCGGCGCCCGAGAGAGTGACGGGGCGGTTGAGGGTGAGGCGATCGGCGGTGCCGCCGGTGAGCCGCCCGGCCGCGCCGCCGTCGATCAGGGCGTGGGTCAGGTGGACCACGTCACCGCGGGCAATGGCCATACCCTCGGCGCCCATCTCCCACTTCAGTCGGCGCCGGTGATGGACCTGGCGTGCGGCCTGGAGGTTGCACTCGGCGGCGGCTTGGGCGCGGGCGGTGACGCCGGCCAGCGTCAGGGTCGCGGTATGGCCGCCCGGCGCGGCGCCGGGAACCGTGCGGCGCACGGTATTCCACTGCCAGTCGAGGTCGGGGTCGATGTAGCGGCAGGCGATCTCGTCCGCGGTCTTGCCGCTCGCGTAATCGATCTCGAACGAGCCGGCGACGATGTTGGCGGGCGTGATCAGCGCGGTCGCGGGCCTGTCCGCCTGGTCCCACACCACGCCCAGCCTGCCGCTCTGCCAACTCGGGCTGGCGCGGCCGCACTGGGCGATCAGGGTGAGCACCTCGGCATGGGTGGTGGTACGGTCGATGACATGGTCGCAGGCGAGCCCCTGGGCATCGCACCAGGCGCCCCAGGCCTGGATCGCCGCATCGTCGATGCGGGCCGCGGGCAGCCCGGCGCCGGCGGCGAGCTTGCCGCCGATATGAAGCCCGCGCGCATACCAGCGATAGAGCCATGCCGGATTGCTCGAGGCTTGCGGCGTGCTCCACCGGGTTCCGCCCCAGACCGGGATTTTCTGCTTGACCGTGGCCGACAGCCGGTCGAGCCGGCCGGAGAGCTGACCCGAGGCGCGGATCTTGAGCGCGAGCCGCGTCTGGCCGGTATAGTCGCCCGGGTCGGGCTGGTAGGACCGGAGCGCCGTCCAGGCGATATCGTCATGGATACGCTCGGAGGTCGATGGCGCCGCGGTGCGGCGCACGCGCACGGTCCAGGTGCCGGGCGCTGTAAGATCGTAGGAAAGGGTCTTGCGGCAGGGCGTGGTGTCGGCATTGGCGAGCGTGACGGCGTGGCCGGTCTTCAGGCTCTCGTTGCCCTGCGGCCAATACTCGATCTCGACGGTGACGGTGTGGCGGCCGATGCCGCCCCGGTCGCCGACCCGGAACAGCGAGCCGGCGAGGTCGATGCCGATGCGCCCGGTCTCGGCGGCGGTGGTGCGCTCGATCCATTCGGTGTCGTCGAGCGCGGCGCCGGCTTCGCTGTCGACGTTGCCGGCGGCGAGCGTGACCCGGCCCTGAGCATCCCCATACTGGGTCTCGACGTCGGCGAAGTCGCTAAGCGGTGTGTCGCCGATCCTGAGCGTGTCGACGGCAAGATCGCCGAGGCCGAAGTGGAAGATCTGGTAGAGATACTGGTCGTCGCCGGCGAACTCGGTGTACTCGGCCGCGCCCAGATCGGGGAACACTCGGTGGGTGCCGAGCACCAGGAGCAGCGGTGCGTAGGGCCGCGCCCGGTTGGCGCCGCCGGTAAGCGAATAGACCGGCTCGGCCGCGCTGCCGGCCGCCGCGGGCGCGGCCGCCTGGGGCAGGCGCGGCGGCACCAGGGCGTTGACGATGAGATTGCCGGCGAGACTGATGAGCGCGCCGCCGATCGCCTGTTGCAGCACGCCCGCGCCGATGCCAAACGCCGCCCCCGCCGATTTTGAGATGCCGAGGGCCGCACCCAACGGTCCACCGAAGGCAAAGGACGCCACCACGACGGCGAGGGAGAGCACGGTGCGCAGCGGGTCCTTGTCACCGCCACCGCCGGCGACGAAGGCGCGGAGCGTGACGATGGCGCCGTCCTCGAGGACGGTGTCGTTCCATGCCGTCCATGGCACCGGGCGGCCATCGACCGCCGCGGCGACGCCGGCTCCGGTGCCGGGCCATTCGGCGGCGATAAGGCACGCGAGTGTGGTGCCCGGTGCGACCGCCCGGACACGCGTCTCGCGGGCTTCCGCGGTCAGCGGATGGGGCCACAGGTCGGCGGTGATGTGCCCTTGCAACGGCGTATCAAGGGCGGTGCAAGCCGCTTGCACCGGCCGTGCAAGGGCGTTTCCGCTCAGCGCCACCGGTAGACCCCCACCGTCTCGAGGCCGTGGCGGTCGAGGCCGCTCAGCGGATGCAGGCAGGTGCCGATGCCTTTGAGGCAGTGCAGCACGTGGGGCGCGCCGGCGGCCTCGCACCAGAGGCCGATATGGTGGCCCGTGGCAAGGGTACGCCCCGTCATGCGCATCAGCACGCCGTCGCCCTCGCGCGGCGCCTCTCCCGGCCCGAGCGGCCGGGCGAAGTCGCCCCTGAGTGCCGTGATCTGCGCGTCCCGGGCGCGCACGCCCACGGCATGGTCGGGGAAGCGGATCGCGCGCCCGAAGCGCTCGCGCATGACCAGCACCACCAGATCGGCACAGTCGAAGCGGCCCTCGATGTAAGCGCGTCCGACATAGGCCTCCGTCCAGTGACGATCGGTTGAATGCGCTATCGCTTCGCTGCTCGAGCGCATCAGAACAGCCCCGGCGAGGTCTGCGGGTCGTGGCGCCGCGTGACGGCGGCGCGGCCCAAGAGCGGATCGAAGCCGAGCCGGGCGGTGACGCGCTCCTGGTCGAGGCGCACATGGGCGATATCCATGGTCATCTCCCATTCGGGCGTATCGGCATCGCCCGCCACCACCTGCATCACGCGCACGGTGGCGCCGACGCCGCCCTGCGCGGCCTCGATCCATTGCGTGAGCTCTCGGCCGACATTGTCGATGACGAGATCGGCCCGGGGCGCCTGGCCCTCGATGTCGTCGGCGAAGCGCGCGCCGAAGCGCAGGCCCACATAGGTGTGTCCCTCGATCACGTGGTCGGCGGCGTCGTTGACGACGCGCACCGGTTCGGAGATCGCCGGGTGGCGGATCTCGAGCGCGGTCAGCACCACCGCCTCGGGGGCGCTCGCACGAAGCGCGTGGGCGTAGGCGTTGGGGTCACGCACCCGCAGCCCCGCCCGCCCGGTCGCGCGGCCGCCGGCCCTCAGCGTGGCGCCGAGGCGAAGGCGTTGGCGGAGCTCGGCGCTGCCCGTGAGGCGCCCAGCCTTCCACGTGCCGCGCAAGCGGAGGCGCTGACGGAGGCCGGCATTGCCGCTAAGCCGGCCGTGTCCGGTCAGGGTGGCGGCGAGATGCAGCGGTGGCGGCCGGGTGGTGAACTCGGTGAAGTCGATCCGTGAATCAGCGCCGCCCCACACGAGGGCCGCATGCACCGGCTCGGTGCCGCGGCCGGCGTCAGCTTTCCAGTCGGTGACGAAGGACAGCACCTCGGCGGCGTTGATGGGGAGGAAGTGATAGGGATCGGTGGTATCCCCGATCGCGATGGTCAGGCGCCGGTCCCGGAACTGGACGCAGAGGCGGATATCGCGCTCGGCCGCGGCCGTGAGCTCGTCGACCTCGGAGGATTCGCGATCCAGCGTATTGGAGAGATTGATGAGGACCCGCCCCGCGTCGTCGCGCAGGCGGATGTTCCTGGGCCAGGTCGGCCCTTCGCCGTCGATGATCTCGGTTGCGATCGGGGGATCGCCCGCCGCCGGCCGGATCGTCAGGTCGCCGGCGAACAGGGTCCCCGGCGCCGAGCGGCGCCAATAGACCTGGCTCGCGTCACCCAGCGTCAGCGTCGCATCGAAGATCGATCGACCGGGCATGGCGGCGCCCTAGACGTCGGTCTCGACATTGACGGCAAGCGCCCCGGCAGGGAAGGACACCTCGACATGGGGGGCCGGGGCGGAGACGTCGCTATCGAGCGCGAGCGCGGCGAGCAGGTTGCCCGCTGCGGCCTGGTCCCACAGCCCGACATGGGTCGGATCGCTCCAGTCAACGGTGCGTTCGGGGAACGCGATATCGTCGACGTTCGAGGCCTCGCCGGTGGCCGTGTCCACCTGCCAGCCGGTAGCATCGACCGGAACCCTTGCGTAGCCGCTTTCGGTGAGCTCGTTGGCGGCGTCGGGGTCGCCCGTGTGCAGGGCCACGTAAACCGTGGCCGAGAACAGCCCGCCCTGAAAACACAACTTCTCGCCTTCGGTCTTCAATCCCATGATCTATGCTCCGGTCTCGATGGTGCGGTCCATGTAGCCCTCGAGCTCGCAGGTGAGCTCCCAGCGCCGGCGGCCGCCGCGCACCCGGGCGCGGTACTGGATGGCGCCGGCACCGCCGCGCACGCGGACCTCGCGCGCCACCCCGTCCTCGGGGTCGGCCCAGGCGAACCAGCGGTGGGCATGTTTGGCGGCCCATTGGCGGAACCGCCCGTAATCCTCGTCACCGGCCAGATGCGCCGTGATGCGCCGCGCCGTGAGCGCCGCGGTATAGCGCTTCTCCTGGCGCACCAGGCCGTCGTCGAAGGGTGTGCGGGCGATGTCGGCATCCTGCCGCGTGCCGTAGCCGTCGGCCTCGATCGCGGCATGGTCGGGCCAGGCGGCCATCAGATCCCGGCCCGCCTGATCCCGTAGGCGCCCTCCAGGCCCTGGCTGATGGCGCCGTGGTTCTCCAGGTCGGCAAGAAAGATCGTGACCACCGCCCGCGCGCCGTCGAAGCGTACCTCGCGGTCGACCTCGCGCTTCGGGGTGCCGGTGTTCTCGAAGTTGATCTCGATGGCGGGCGGCTGGCCGAGTGCTTGAGTCTCGGCGCGCGACAGGATGCGCTCGCCGGTCTGGGCGATGATCGGCACCTCGTCGGGCCTGAGCATGCCGGCGATGCCGCCGCGGTGATAGCGCGGCGCGTGGGCGAAGACCTCCGGCGGCACGGCGCGGCGCACCCCGCCCAAGGCGCCGGCGATGCCACCGCCATGACGGACTTGCCGCAGCGGCGGCAGCGGTCTCCTATGGACCGGGATCAGGGGCGCCGTGCCCGGCGCCGCGCCGTCGTAGGGCCCGGGCAGGCCCGGGCTGAAGATGTCATTGAGAATGCCCTCGAGCGCGCCGCTCAGGGGCTCGGTGATGGACTTGCTAACGGCGATGCGGGCGAGCTGGGCGAGGATCGAATCGACCAGGCCCGAGAACGACAGCTTGCCGGTGCGAACGAACTCGACCAGCGCATCCTCCATGCCGCTGAACGCACTCTTGACGCCGGACTTCATGGCCGCCGCCGTATCTTCCGCCTCGCCGGCGACGTCCTTGAGGCCCCGGATCACCCCGTCCTGCCAATGCTTGGACGTTCTGAGCCGCTGCTCGGCCTCTTCCCGATCGATCCGCTTGAGTTGCTCGACGGCGATGGCGTGGGCTTGCACCACCCGCTCGGCATAGCCCTCATGGCCCTTGGCACCGGCCTCCAGCGTCTTGAGGGTCTCGGCGAGCCAGCGTCTGATCGCCAGCCGCTCAGTGGCATAGGTGCCGGCGAGCGCTGCCGCCTCCGCCTCGATAGTGGCGGTTGCCTTGCGCGCCTGAGCCGCGAGCCGTTCGTAGGCGGCGCGGCCGCGCTCGGCATCCTCGCGGGTGATGCCTTCGATATCGAGCCGGGCGGCCTTTCTGACAGCGAGGGTCGCCGCCTCGATCTTCTCGGCGTCGGTCCCACGCTCGACGCCGAGCCGCGCCAACGCGTCGACCTGTGCCGCCTCGGCGCGGCGAACGAGCGCGATGCGGTCCAGGCTGAGCCGGGCGATGCGCTCCTCGGCGGCGGCCCGGATACGCTCCACCTCGGCCGTCTCCTTGGTTGCTGCGACGACCGGGTCCTGAGCCTTGCCGGGGGGATCGGTTTGTGACGTTGGCTTCACGCTGCCCACAAGAAGCGCGGGCACGGGCGTGACCGCCTCGAGCAGGGCCGCCGGCACATTGACCTTCGAGCGCCGGATACCCTCGACCAGGGCCTCGGGGAGCTTCTCGCCCCGCTCGGCCAAGTCACTGAGAACCGCCGCGAGCCGGCGGTCGATATCCTCGTTCGACCACCACTCGACCAGGCTGTCTTCATTGAACGCCTTCCACCGACCCGGGCTCCAGCGGCCGCTCCCGTGGGTGCGCAGCAGATCGTGGATCTCGAGCGCGGAACTGTCCCCCAGCAACCGCGCCACCGAGATGCCGAGCGCGCGCGCAAAATCAAGCGCGCCGGCGAACGCGCCGATTAGCGCCGCGCCCAGTTGTTGAACGCCCACGACCGTCGTCGGGTCTTGCAACAGGGAGGTGAGCTTATCGACTTCCTCGCGCAGCTCTCCGGTCCCGTCCTTCACTTCGAGAAGATCGCCCCAGGCATTGCCCAGGCTCGTCAAGGCGCCGCCGAGGGTGTCGCGCGCGGCGCGCGCGGCGCCACCATACTGACTTTTGATCTCCTCGAGGATCAGCGCCTGCGCCTCGGCCACCCGGCCGGTCTCGGCGAGCTGTTTGATGACGTCCTTCTGGGCGTCCGTGAAGGTGGTGCCCGAGCGGCTGAGCGCATCGAGCCCGCGTATCGGATCGTTGAGTGCCTTGCCGAGCTGAATCGCGGCGGACCGCAAGTCGGTGCCGATACCGACCGCAAGATCGAGCACCGTTTCCGAGGCGTCCCGGAAAGTATCGCCCTTGATCTCGCGGAAGGAGAGCAACAAGGCCTGCATCTCGAGCACCGCCTCGTCACCGAAGGTGGTGAGCCGCTGAAGCGATGCCGCCATGTCCTGGAGTTCGCGGCTGGTGAGGCCGGCCGCACCGCCGGTGGCGCGAATGCGCGCCTCGACCTGGGCGATTGCCTGCTCCTGGCGCACCGTGGCGCGGACTATCCCGCGTAGGGCGGCGGCAAGCCCGAGGCCGACGAGCAGACCGCGCAGGCCGATGAGCTGGCGCCGGGCGCCGGCCATGCCGGTGGCGCCGCGCTCCCATGCGGAAGCCAGGCCCCGGGTTTGGCGGGCGGCACGGGCCGTGGTGTCGCCGGTGCGTTGAAGGTCGCGCCGCAGCCCCTTGATCTCGCGGGTGGCGCGGTTGAGGTCGGTGCGCACACGCAGGGCAAGATCGAGATCGCGGGCCATCAGCCGGTCACCTCAGTCGTCTCTCTTTGGGCCCCGCCCATGAGCGTTACGCACAGCGCCCGCGCGAGGTCGGCCGCGGCGCCAACCCGCTGGCGTTCGGCCTCGCGCCAGAACAGCACGATCTGACGCCAGGTCAGGCGCCGGCAGAGCTCGTCGTGGCCGTCTCCGTGGCCGGCGCGGACGAGCGAATCGAGGACGCGAGCGAGCGGAACAGGTTCGCCGTCTCCGCGTTCTCCACCACCCCGGAGATGACGCGACGAATGAAAAAAAGGGCATTGGCCTGCCACATGGCGAGCGTCAGCGCGCGGCCGTCAGCGTCCGAGAGGGATGCAAGCCAAGGGGTCTCGCGCCCGGTGGCACGGGCCGCCAGATCGAGCCAGACCGCGGGATATTCTCCGATGGCCGCTTCGATCGCTGCAACGCCGATCGCGGAATCCTCGACTCCTTCCGCGCCGGCGCGTTCCACCAGCGCGGTGAAGCTCTCGATCAGTGGCCGTGCCACGGCCTGCGCTTCGAGCCCCTCGCGGAAGCGGAACTCGCGCACCGTCACGGTAACGGCTCCGACCGTATCGGCGTCCCGGACCTCGATGTCGACGTCCGGGAACAGCACCGCGAGCTCGTCGGCTGCGGTGTCCGGCGTCTCGGGCTTGTCGCCGGCCGCCGCCTCATCGGGCGGAACTTCGCCGCGCGCCATCAGACCGCCTCGCCGTCGACGAGTAACGCGGCCTTGCCGCCGCCGGGCTCGAGGATCTCGGCGGTGAGCTGGATCTGCTGTTCGCTGTCCCGGTTCATCAGGCCGATCTCGCCGGACGGCCCGACCGAGCAGAGCGGCGCGTAGTAATCGCGGCCCTTGCCCGCGACCGGGGTCTCGATATAGCGGATGGCCGCGCGGATGTCCTTGAGATCGCCGGTCGTTACCTGTTTGCGGGCGGCGGCGAGCGGGGTGTAGTCGACCAGGATCGCGGTGTTATCGGCGATGCCGCCGCCGGGCTCGATGTAGAGACGCCCGCGCTCGGCATCGACCGTGTAGTCGGTCCCGGCTACGAAAGTGGTGGGGCTCGACTCGACGGTGTCGGTGACCACGGTTTTGGTGGCGTCGGCGTCGATGGCGCCGACGCCGGTGGGCTTGTCGGTCTTGACACCCAACTGATACCAGCGGCCCTTCCTGACCGTGAGCGCCTCGTCGGCCACCTCGCCCGCCGCATCGGTGACGTCTTCGGGCGCCGGCGCGCCGACGAACAGGGCCAGGTTCTCAGGGCTGATGTCGCGCAGCGTGATGGACAGCGAACGGGTCAGCGAGCGCACCGCGTTGACCAGTTGCCGGGCCACCGGGCCGGTGCCCGAGAATACCTGCACCCGCTCGGTGGTCACCGAGAGCGAGGCCCCCACCCCGTCGCCGAGATAACGCTCGCCGGTGGTCGCGCCGTCATCGTCGAGCAGGTCGAGATAGAGCTCGCCCGCGCCGACGACGACATTGTCGGTGTGCTTGTTCGTGGTAATGCTCATGTCCCGCTCTCCTTGGTCTCGTTCGCGGCCGCATTGCCGGCCTCCGGCCCGCCCTTTGCAGCCGTGCGCTTCACCGGCTCGAAGTACCCTTCCACCTCGAGCCTCGCGATCTGATCGGGCCTGAGCCGCACGGTCTCGCCCGGCGCGCGCTCGATGCCCGCCTGGACCAGCGGCTTGGCCAGCACCCGCGCTTCGCGGCCATCCTGTTTGCGTGTCATGGTCTTGTCTCCCGTGCTCATACCCCTGCGCTCATGCCCCTGCGCTCACACCCTGAGCCGGGCCGGCTTGCCGGTATCGCCGGCGACGCCCGCCGAGGAGGCCCACCAGCGCAGGCGGTATTCGTCGCGCCACTCGAGGCGGCCGCCGTCGATGCCAACCAGGAAGCCGCGCCGAAACTGCAACACCTCGCGGGCGCCCTCCGGCGTCCAGCCGGCGAGCGCCGCGCGCGAGGCGGCCAGGACCTCGGCAAGCTCGTCCCGCGCCCGGGCGCCGGAACGGTCGTTGGGCGCCGAGAGCAGCGACTGCACGCCGATCGTCGCGGTGGTTTGTTGTGTTGCCTGGATCGCCGGCGCCACGCTGTCGGCGGCGTCCTCGGCGAGCGGCAGCACGAAGGCCGCCGGTGTTCTGGGCAAGGACGAAAGCGCCGCCACGTCGAGGGCGCCCAGCACCTCCTTGTAGATGCCGGCCGCCTCGAGCCGCGCGACGATCGCCGCCACGGTCACGAACTCGAGTGCCTGGAGAGGCGCCATCACGCCGCGGCCCTTTCAATAGCGCGGGAGACGATCTTCAGAATGCTTTGCCGGTCGTCCGCGTCTAGCCCCAGAAACGGCCGCGCCGGGATGGTCGAGCCGGGGTGGTTCACTTGAGCCACCGGGTGCCGGGCGCCGGGCCAATAGAGTGCTTTCTTGTTTCTGGGCCGGATCGTGCGCGGCGCCGTCTTGCCGCCGAACTGAT
>CBDFHV010000010.1:0-10971 GCA_965247705.1 Rhodospirillales bacterium
TTAAGTACGGGGAAAGGGTGCCGGCGGACGGCGGCTGGCATCTCACGCGCTGGCCAGGCCGGTCATGGCGCGGGCGATGATCTGTCTGCCGCGCAGGTAGACGAGTTCTTTCCAGTCGTCCTCGTCCGGATAGAAGCGCCGGCGGATGTCCGCCTTGATGGCTTGGCCGAGGTTGCTTGCCGGGTCGCCCTTCAGGTGCAGCCAGTTGTCGGCGACGAGGGCGGCGATGACGACCCGGGGCGGGTAGGTACCGTATTCCACCGTGATGCTGGAGACCTCGGCGTCGGGGCATTCCTGTCCAACGCTGGTGGCGATGAGGCCGGAAAGCGCCGGTGAAGACGACGTGCCCATGGTGGCCGAGGTCAGCCCCTCGCCGAACCAGGACTGCAGCCGCCGGGCCAGCGGCGTGTCGGCCTCGAATCGGGCGATCATCTCCGCGGTGCCGTAGGGGCCCAGACCGGTATGAAAATCCAGGAAGGCGATGTGGCGTGCGCTGCCGCAGTGGCGGCGCAGAATGTCTCGGAAGGTGCGGTTGGACCAGGTGGGCGCCCGTCCGCCGTGGAAGAGGCCGTCAGCGTGACCGTACTGGCCTTGACAGAGGGCGGTGCGCACGGCGAACTCGCCGCGGGCGGCGACCTCTCCGTCCATGAAAGCCTGCACGCCCGCTTGCGCCGCCGCGTCCCAGCGCTCCGGGATCAGGTGGGCATGCAGCGTATCGTAGTCGGGGTTTTCGGGGGGTACGGCGTCGTGGTCCACGAAGTTGCGGTTGAGGTCCACATTGTCTTCGTTGACCCGTCGCAGCCAGGCGAAACCATGGGGGTTGATGGCATGGACCAGGACCGCCCGTACACCTTCGGGCAGAGCCTTCCAGGCCCCGGACCGCAACCATCCCACCATGACGCCGGAGCCGCAGAATCCCTCCACCCCATGGGTGGTCGAATTGGCCAGCAGCACCTTCTCGGCGTTCGGGTCGCCTATGGTTGCCACGTCGGTGAACAGGGTCTTGCCGTCCGGGCCGGTGGCCGGGTTCTCGAGGGTCTCCACCGTCAGACCAGCGGCGTCGGCGGCTTCCAGGAACTTGGCGCGGGCGGCGCGGTAGTCGCGGGCGAAGTACTCGATCACATCCATGGGCGGGCTCTCCGAGCAGGCGGCAGGGGGCCAGTCTAGGCCGGGTATCGGAGCGGGGGAACCCGCGCGGCTTGACAGCAACGAGCGGCCGCACACATTATCCGCTCGCCCGCCCGTCGCGCCGGGCACCATGGACGGCCGGGGCCGTAGCTCAGCTGGGAGAGCGTCGCGTTCGCAATGCGAAGGTCAGGGGTTCGAGCCCCCTCGGCTCCACCATCGTCCCGTAACCGGCCGATGTTTTCCACAATCCGGATCAATGGCCATGATCGCCAACCCCCGGCGGGGACCCTACCCTGAGATCGAGCCCTACCGCACGGGCAGCTTGAGGGTCTCGGACCTGCATGAGGTCTACTTCGAGGAATCGGGCAACCCCGAGGGAACGCCGGCGGTGTTCCTGCACGGGGGCCCCGGCGGCGGCACCAAACCGCCCAACCGCCAACTCTTCGACCCGGCGGCCTACCGCATCGTGTTGTTCGACCAGCGGGGCTGCGGCCGCAGCACGCCCCACGCCAGCCTGGAGGACAACACGACGTGGCGCCTGGTGGCCGATATCGAGGCCCTGCGCCAGCACCTGGGCATAGACCGTTGGCTGGTGCTGGGTGGCTCCTGGGGTTCGACCCTGGCGCTGGCCTATGCCGAGGCCCATCCGGAAAGGGTATCGGCACTGGTCCTGCGGGGCATCTTCATGCTGCGCCAGAAGGAACTCCGCTGGTTCTACCAGGAGGGGGCCAGCGCGCTTTATCCGGACCTGTGGGAGAAGTATCTGGCGCCGATCCCGGAGGCCGAGCGGGGCGACTTGATCGCCGCCTACCACAAGCGCCTGACCGGCGACGATCCGGCGTCGCGCCTAGCGGCGGCCCGGGCCTGGAGCACCTGGGAAGCGGGCACCCTGTCCTTGTTTCCCGACGACGGCCGGATGGAAGACATGGGTGCCGACGACTTCGCTCTCGCCTTTGCCCGCATCGAATGCCACTACTTCGTCAACCAGGGCTTTTTCGAGGTCGACGACCAACTCTTGCGGGACGTGTCCCGCATCCACCACATACCCGGGGTCATCGTTCAGGGCCGCTACGACGTGGTGACACCGGCGATGTCCGCCTGGGACCTGCATCGGGCGTGGCCGCAAGCCGACTTCCGCCTTGTCCCCGACGCCGGTCACGCCCAGACGGAGCCGGGCATCGTCCATGAACTGGTGACCGCCACCGATCGCTTTCGCTAGAGCATTTCTCGTTTGCACGGAGTCGGAACCGGCCCGCTCCCCCACCCGCCTCGGAGAACCACCCCATGAAACCCAGCAAGCCCGCCCAGACCAGCGTGCCCGTGCTCGACGTGATCCGCGACCGGTGGAGCCCGCGGGCCTTCGACCCCGCCAGGCCGGTGTCCCGCGACGTTCTGCTGTCGGTGCTGGAGGCGGGCCGCTGGGCGGCGTCCAGCTTCAACGACCAGTCCTGGTCCTACATCGTCGCCACCCGGGACGATGCGACGGAGTTCGGGCGTCTTCACGGCTGCCTCAGCCCGCGCAACCAGCAGTGGGTGAAGAACGTGCCGGTCCTCATGGTGTCCGTGGTCCGCGACCTGTTCGCCCACAACGGCACTCCCAACCGGGTGGCGGAACACGACGTGGGCCAGGCGGCGGCCCAGATGGCGCTGCAGGCCACGGCCCACGGCCTGCACGTGCATCAGATGGCCGGGGTCGACCTGGACAAGGTGCGCGAGACCTACGGCGTGCCCGACACCCATCGGCCACTCGCCGCCTTCGCCATGGGCTACCAGGGAGACGTGGAGGACCTGGACGCGGCATTCCATGACAGCGAAAAGGAGCTCCGGACTCGCCTTCCCCTCTCCGACTACGTCTTCACGGGCGCCTTCGGCAAGGCCGCGCCGTTCCTGTCCTGACGGCTGGCGGGCCGGGGGGTACGAGGGTCTCGCCGCCATGACGATCCGCCTGTCGGTGGTGGTTCCGGCCTTCAACGCCGCGGCGACGCTGACCCGGGCGGTGGAGTCCGTGCTGACCCAGGAACAGCCGGGCGTGGAGGTAATCGTGGTCGACGACGCCTCCACCGACGGCACGGCCGATCTGGCCCGCGACCTGAGCGCCCGCCATCCACAGGTCCAGGCGGTGAGCCTGGCCGAAAACCGGGGACCGGCGGCGGCGCGCAACGCCGGCCTGGCCGTGGCCCGGGGCGATTACGTTTGCTTCCTCGATAGCGACGATGCCCAGGAACCGACATTCCTGGAGAAGACCACCGGTACCTTGGAAAGCTTCCCCGACCTGGCCTCCGTGAAGACCGACGTGGTCCTGGAAGGATACGACGGAGAGATTGACGCCGTGCGCTACGCCACGGTGGTCAACGTGCTGCCGTCCAACGTGCTGGTGCGCCGAGGCGTGGCCGAGTTGATCAGCGGTTTTCCGGAGGACCCGGCCTTCCGCGGCGCCTCCGCCGGCGAAGACAACGTATTTCGGCTGATTTTGGGCCGGTGCTTCCCGCAAGGCCACCTGCGAGAGCGCCTGTTGCGCCACCACGTCGGCGGCGATTCCCACTTTCGCCGCTTCATGGCGCGGACCCGGGTGAAGGACGGCAAGCTGACTTTCACCAGCCCCACCGCGGAGGAAGCCGACGGCGCCATCGACGCCGCTTCCCAGTCGTTCCTGGACGCTTTCGTCGACCGGGTACGGGCCGCCGCCGGCAGCCGCCTGGCTGTCGCCCACCTGGCCTTTCACCAGCGGGCGCCCCTGTTGGCCGAAGAGATCACCAGCTTCCAGATGCTGGCCGAACAGACCTCGAGCGTGCCCGGAGCCCTCAACCCCCGCGAGGGCCACCTTCTTTGTGTGTGCGCGGCCCATGGGCCCGGCAACGGGGCCGTGGTGGATGCCACCGCTTTCAAGGGGTTGTCCACCTGCTGGCTCGCGGCGGGCGCCAAGCGGCGCGATGGCGCATCGGTGATCGTCGCGGCGCCCCATGGCTGGGCGCCCGGCGACGCCGAAACGGGACCCGACCTCGCGATGACCGAAAGTGTCCTCCGGCGAGCGGGCCTCGCCGACCTGCTGGAGCCGAAGGGCAGTGCTTCCGAGGCGGAGGGTCAGGCGTGGTCGAAGCCGGTTCGGCTGCTGGCCGTGGGGCCGGATCCGGAAGGGGCCGATGTCGAAGCCCTGTTCTCGGCCTGGGCCCAGCATGTGCCCCTTGGCGGGTTGGCGGCGCTCTACGGCGTCGTTCGACCGGCGGTGGCGGCATTGGACCGGGCGCTGCGCCAGGACGCGGAGAGGTGGCGCCAGCTCTACGCACTGGATGGGTTGAGGGTGTTCGAGCGAATCGGCATTTGATCGCTCGCCATCACTCGCCGCCCATGGTTTCCTTTGGCGGGCGCCTCGAAAACGGCCCCGTCTCGACGCGCGACGAGCAGGAGCACGCGAACGGTGGCGGAACAGGACCAGGGCGGCCGTCGCGGGCTAGCCAATACCCGAACGGTGCTCATCTGGGTGGGCATTGTCATGGCGACCGCCTTGACCTGCTATCTGCTCAAAGGCGCCGAAGCTATCGAGGCTTCCCTGCGATCCGATCTGATTCTGATGGCCGACATGGTGCCTCGCATGGCGGCGGCGATACTGATCGGCGGCTTCATCCAGGTCCTGGTGCCCAAGGGCCTGGTGGTCAAGTGGCTGGGTGACAAGTCGGGCATGACCGGCGTCCTCCTGGCCACGGGCGTCGGCACCTTCACCCCCGGCGGGCCCATGCTGGCCTTTCCCTTGATGGTGGTTCTGCGCAACGCCGGCGCCGACGTGCCGGCGCTGGTGGCGTTCATTACCGCGTGGTCGACCCTCGGCATCCACCGGGTCATCACCTGGGAGATCCCCCTGTTCGGCCTCGAGTTCGCCATCGTCCGCTGGCTGGCGTCGGCGATGATGCCGGTGCTGGCGGGTCTCCTGGCCGGCCTGCTGGTGGGTCGCTGGGGACCATGGCGGCGAAGGACCGCGCCATGACCATCGACGGCAGCGTCTACGTCCTGTGGGCGGCGGCGTTCGTTCTCGGCGCGCTCACCTGGCGCAAGGGGCGCGACCGCTTCGTCGACGGGCTCAAGTCGGCGGCCCAACTGGGCTCCATGATCATACGGCTGGTGCCCCTGGCGATTCTCTCGGCCGGGTTCCTGGCCCAGATCGTGCCCAATGAGTGGGTGGCCGGGGCCATCGGCGAGGACTCGGGATTTCAGGGCATCCTCATCGCCTCGGTGGCCGGGGGCCTGGTGCCGAGCGGTCCCTTCGTCTCCTTCCCCATCGCCCTCACCCTCTACAATACGGGGGCCGGGCTGGTGCCCTTGATCGCCTTCATCACCGGTTGGTCGGTGTTCGCCGTCCATCGGCTGTTCATCTACGAGTTCCCCTTGCTTGGCGCCAAGTTCACCCTGGTGCGGATGGCGGCATCCCTGGCCCTGCCACCCCTGACGGCGGTGCTCGCCGGCCTTCTCTTCGATCTGATTCGAGCGCTCGGCGCACCTTGACAACCGTCAAGGCGGACGGCACATGTCCGAAGGAATATTGCAACCGCAATGGAAAGGCGTTCGCCCCCGGGCCGCGTTTCCAACAATTTCGGCTGTCCGCACAGCTTCGATGACGTGAAAGGAACGACCATGAGGTTCCACAGACTCTTCGCCACCGCCGTGATCGTCGCCCTGGCAAGCGGTGGCGCCCTGGCCGCCGACGCCGCCAAGGGGAAAAAGAACTTCCGACAGTGCAAGGCCTGCCACACCCTGGAGGCGGGCAAGAAGAAGTTGGGTCCCTCCTTGCACGGTCTGTTCGGCCGTACCGCCGGCACGGTGGAGAAGTTCAAGTACTCCAAGGATATTATGGCGGCGGGAAATAGAGGCCTGGTGTGGGAAGAAGAGACGTTGATGGATTACCTCAAGGATCCCACCGCCTTCCTCAAAAAGTACCTGGATAAGAAAAAGGTCAGCAACAAAATGAAGAACAAGTTCAAGAAGGAGGCCTTTCGCCAGGACGTCATCGCCTACCTGAAGGAGGCGACGAAGTAGGCGCCGATCGATCAAGGCAAA
Source organism: Rhodospirillales bacterium (assembly GCA_965247705.1). Taxonomy (GTDB): domain Bacteria; phylum Pseudomonadota; class Alphaproteobacteria; order Rhodospirillales; family CAMCUA01; genus CBDFHV01. The sequence goes on from CBDFHV010000010.1 coordinate 6,175, forward strand.
GCTCGCGCCAGTCGCGGAATTCCTGTATAGTCATTGTATCTACATAGGTACCGGGATCATGGAGCGGGTGATTCAGAAGTGGGGCAACAGTCTTGGGGTCCGTATCCCCGCCGAAATCGCCAAGAACGGTGGCTTGACCGCGGGAACCCCCGTGGACCTGCGCTTGCAGAACGGGAACGTCGTGATGGTCGTCTCACGAACTCGCGGCCCCAGCCTCGAAAGCCTGGTTCGGCAAATTACGCCCGGAAATCGACACGAAGCCATCGAGTTCCTGTCTCCGGTAGGTCACGAAGCGTGGTAGAGGATTCTCGCCCGTATGTGCCGGAACGGGGAGACCTTGTGAAGATGAGCTTTGATCCGCAGGCCGGACACGAACTAGCCGGTTGGCGTCCAGCGGTCGTTGTCTCTCCCGGCACATACAATGCGGCGAGCAGCTTGGCGGTGTTCTGTCCGGTGACCAGCCGGCACAAGGGATACCCGTTCGAGGTGCCACTTCCGGAAGGGGCGCCCGTTCGCGGCGTAATCCTGGCCGATCAGCTACGCTCACTGGACTGGCGAGCCCGCAAGGCGGCCTTTGTCGCCAAGCTACCGCGGCGCATCGTTGAGGAAATGTTGCGAAAGATATCGCCGCTTGTCGCCTGACCAATCGGATGAAATTTCTTTAGACGTCCACCGTAAAAAGGCTGACCGAACGGTCACGGCCGCGGACCTGGGTGTCGCCGATGGGCTGGTAGGCGAACCCGTCGCCCGCCGCCTGCATGGTGGTATCGGTGACCAGCAGGCGGGTGCCGTGTTCCTTGTTCAGCGCTTGCAATCGTGCCGCCAGATTTACCGCGTCGCCGTGGACCGTGTAATTGCGACGCCCGGCGCTGCCGACGCTGCCGGCCACGATGTCGCCCGTATTGACGCCGATGCGGACGCCCAAACTCTGACCGTTGAAGCGCCGCCCCGCGATGGTGCCCAGGATATCCAGGGCCGCCGCCACGCCCTGGCGGGCATGGTCGGGGTCTTCCACCGGGACGTTGAAGGTGGCCAGCACCGCGTCCCCCTGAAACTGGGTGATGACGCCGCCGTGCCGGGCGATGGCTTCGGCGACCGCGTCGAAATAGCCGTTAAGCATGGCCACCACCTCGGCCGGGGCCTGCTTCTCGGCGATGGCGGTGAAGTCCGCCAGGTCGGCGAACAGCACCGTGGCCGGCCGGTGCACCGGCTCCCGGTCTTCTTCCCCCTCCGCCTGCCGGCGAACCACGCCCCGGGCGCGGTGCACCGCCACGGCGATGAGGGCGGTGCAGATCAGCAGCACCAGGGATTCCTGGATGCGGGTTCCGCCGGCGGCGAATTCGATCCGCGATATGACGCCCAGGTAAGCCTGCCAGGATGCGTCGGCCGGAATGTCGGACCAGGTGAGGACGGCTTCCATTCCCGAACTGATCCACAGGAACGCGCCACCCCAGGCCATGGTCAACGTGACGCCCGTCCAGATGACCAGACCCGCCGAGTAGGCGAAGGCGGACGCCGCGACGGGGATCAGGAACAGCGGAAACAGTCCGAACCGGTAGAGCATGATCTGAGGCATGTCGGGGCGGATCAGGGACAGGTCCGCGCCGATCAGAGCGCCGGCCAGCAACGCCGAATCCAGGGTCGCAAACAGATACTTGAGCCACCGGCGGTCAAATCGGGAGCCCACCGCCATCATCTGGGCCACACCGATGAGAGCGAATGCCATTATCACCGACAGCATGACAAGATTCTGCGGGAACGGGCGGGTGACGCCGATCCACAGGCCCATCAGGGCCAGGGCCGCGAGGCGCCATTGCATGGCCACCTTGAGGCCGGCCCGTTCGGCCTCCCGGAACGTCCGGTCGACCATGTCGGCCCGCGTGGTCGTCGATTCCGTCAAGACACCCCCCTCCTCCCCATCTCGCGCCATCCGTCCCGTTTTGATATAAGCGCCCTTGGCCGGTCCGCCAGCCGGTCTTGTTCACCGCCCGCGGGACCCTCGGCATGAATATCGCCCATATCACCGATTTTCATCTACGGCCCTACGGCGACAAGGCCCACGGCGTGGCCGACACGGCCGAACGGCTGACCCAGGCGGTATCCCGACTGTCGGCCCTCAGGCCAGCGCCGGACCTGGTGGTGGCGACAGGCGATCTGGCCGACTACGGGCGGCCCGAGGACTACCGGCTATTGCGCCGGATCCTGGCCCCCCTGCCGGCGCCCCTGCTGGTGATACCCGGCAACCGGGACGACCGGGAGGCGTTGCGCGATGCCTTTGGGGAAGATGGCTACCTGCCCACCGACGGACCCTTCCTGCACTATGTGGTGGAGCGGGATTCCGTTCGCCTGATCGGCCTGGACACGGTAACCCCCGGCAGCAAGTGGGGTTGTTTGTGTCCCCAGCGGCTGGGGTGGCTGGAGACCCAACTGGGCGAGGCACCCGAAATGCCCGTGGTGATTCTCATGCACCACCCGCCGTTCCTGACCGGGGTGCCGTTCATGGATGGGGAGCCCCTGGAGGGCGCGGCGGAACTGGAGGCCCTTGTCAGCCGGGCGGGAAACGTCGGCGCGGTGTTGTGCGGCCACCTGCACCGCCCAATTCAGCGGGCCTGGGCCGGCACCATCGCCGCCGTCGCTCCGGCAGTGGCGTTCTCGCTTCCCATGACCCTGGACCCGGACGCCTTGGGCGTGATGCTGGAGCCTCCGGCGGGCCTGCTCCATGTGCGCCTGGAAGACGGCGCCTTCATCACCCACGCCCTGCCCCTGGCCGAGCACCCCGGCCCGTTCCCCTTCCAGCGCCATCGCCCGGTGGCCGCGGCGGCGGATTAATTCGAAGGTCCCCTGATATCAGCGCCGGCCCAGGCGGGTCATGAAGTGGGAGCCGATGACGGCCGCCGCCACGCAGATCCACAGGATGATGCAGATCGGCCGGGTGAAAAAGATGGCGAAGTTCCAGTTGGCCAGTTCCACGCTTTCGACGAAGTACGCCTCCGCCATCGGCCCCAGCACCAAGCCCAGGACCACGCCGCTCAAGGGGTAGCGGTACTTGGACAGCACATAGCCGAACAGGCCCATCACCATCATCACGCCGACGTCGAACAGCTCGGTACGGTAGGCATAGGCGCCTACCGACGCGGCGACGATGGTGGCCGGGACCAGGATCGGCATGGGCACCCGGGTCAGCCGGTAGAAGTACTTGGCCGCGATGGCCCCGCAGAGGCCGATCAGCAGGCAGCCGAACAGCAGGTACATGCCCAGGGTGTGGATCAAGGGAAGCTGTTCCAGGAACAGGCGCGGCCCCGGCCTGAGGCCCATGAACATCATCACGCCCATCAGCACCGCCGCCGCGCCGGAGCCGGGAATGCCGAGGGCGAAGGTGGGAATCAGCGCCCCGCCGACGTTGGAGCTGTTGCCTGCCTCCGGCGCGATCACGCCTTCCTCCACGCCGGTGCCGAAGGCCTCCGGATTGCGTGAGGTGCTCTTGGCCAGGGTATAGGCGACGAAGGCGGCGATGGTCGCTCCGGCGCCCGGCAGGGCGCCGAAGAAGGAGCCCACGACCGAGCTTTGCAGCATCACCCGCCAATGGCGGAAGGCCCGCGCCATGCCGCCGAAGATGCCGCCGAAAGTGGGGTTGGCTGTGGACGTGCCCTCCCGCTCCAGCCCCTTTTCGTTGATCAATTCCAGCATCTGGGAGATGCAAAACAACCCCAGCAGCGCCGGAACGAACGGCAACCCCTCCTCGATATGGGCGATATCGTAAACCGCCCGCGGTTCGCCCCAATAGGCGTCGACGCCGATGGCGCCCATGGTCATGCCGATGCCGCCGGCGAACAGGCCCTTCCACATGCGCTGGGCGTCCACCGAAGCCAGCACCGTCAGGCCGAAGACGATAAGCACGAAGAACTCGGGCGGCCCGAACCTCAGCCCCAGGCGGGCCAGGGGCGGCGACAGGAACAGGAACAGGAGCACGCTGATGGTGCCGCCGACGAAAGATCCCATGGCGCCCATGGCCAGCGCCTCCGAGCCGCGCCCGGACCGGGTCATGGGAAAGCCGTCGAACACCGTCGGCGCCCCGGCCGCGTCCCCCGGCACCCCCAGCATGACCGACGTGATGCCGCCGCCGTAGTGGGTACCCCCATAGACGTTGATCAGGAACACCATGGCATTGAGCGGCGCCAGGGTAATGGCGATGGGCAGCACGATGGCCAGGGCCGAACTGCCGCCGAAGCCCGGCAGGGCGCCGAGGAAGATGCCCATCGCCATGCCGAAGGTGGCCCACAGCAGGGTATCGATTGTGACGGTGGAGAGGATCTCGAGGATCTCTAGCACGCTACAGGTCCACCAGGAAGAACTCGCCGAACAGCACGTAAAAGGACCCGGCAACCCCGGCGGCGATCACCGCCGCCTTCAGCGGCTTGACACCGAAGATCACGGTCACCGCCACCATGTAGACGAAGGTGGCGATCAGGAAGTGGCTGACGGCGTAGAGGGCCACGTAGCCGACCGAGGCCGATAGCACGATCAGTGGCGCCTTCAGGCTCGGTTGATCGTCCTCGCCCGCGGTCTCACCGGTGGTGGTCGCCCGCAGGTGGCGCCATTCCTGCCACAGGATCAGAACCACCAGCAGCGGCATCAGGATCATCAGGAAATAGGGAAAGACGGTGCTTTCCGTGGGCAGGCCACGGATGTCGACGGCGTAGGCGAGGCCGAACGCGACGACGACGCCGGGGACGATCAGTTCCTTCCACAAGGACATGGGCCGCGAGTCCGAAGGCAATCGTTCGCGAGAAGCGGTTC
>CBDFHV010000011.1:0-81340 GCA_965247705.1 Rhodospirillales bacterium
GGCTATTCCTCTCCGAACCCCAACACGTCGAGCATGGAGTAGCGCCCCGGGGGCTTACCACAGGCCCACAGGGCAGCGCGGATGGCGCCACGGGCGTAGACGGCGCGGGACGAGGCCCGGTGGCCGAGCTCGATGCGCTCGCCCTCGGTGGCGAAGATGACCGTGTGATCGCCGGCCACGTCGCCGCCGCGAAGGGTGGCGAAGCCGATCTGGCCGGGCCGCCGGGGGCCGGTGTGACCGTCCCGCACCCGTTCCGAGACCGCCTCGACGTCGACCCCCCGGCCATCCGCCGCCGCCCGTCCCAGCGCCAGCGCGGTGCCCGACGGCGCGTCCACCTTGTGGCGATGGTGCATCTCCACCACCTCGATGTCGTAGTCCTCGCCCAACAGGCCAGCCACCTGCCGGGTCAAGGCCAGCAGCAGGTTGATGCCGACGCTCATGTTGGCGGAGCGGACAACGGCCGTCTTCCTGGCCGCCGCGTCCAGGGCCGCTTCGTCGGCGGCCGAAAACCCGGTGGTGCCGTTGACCAGGACCACGCCATGGCTGGCGGCCAGGGCGGCGTGGACGGCGGCGGCCTCGGGCACGGTGAAGTCCACCACCCCGTCGGCGGCGGCGAAGAGCGCCGCCGCATCGTCGGTCACCATGTGCGGACCGGGGCCCAGGGCCTCGGGCGCCACCCCGGCCAGGGCCGCGATATCGGCGCCGATGTGCGGGCTGCCGGTCACTTCGGTGCCGCCGGCCAGGGTACAGGCCTCGGACGCGGCCACCGCCCCCACTAGCATGCGCCCCATGCGCCCGGCGCAGCCCACCACTCCGATCCGCATGGTCATTCTCCCCCCGAAACGGCCTTCGGACCGGGAGTGTAGCGCCTTTGAGCGGCGGAAATCACGCGCGCTTCTTCCCTTGAAGCAAGGGGAACCACAGAGGCACAGAGAAGTCCTCTATGCGCTTTGCGCAATTTTCTTTCTCTGTGTCTCTGTGCCTCTGTGGTGAATTCCTTGTTGGGGAGCAGGCGGTACCCGCCCTACCCCGCCACTTCGTCGAGGCGTTGCCAGGCGGAGATGTGCTGGAGGCTGGTGCGGACGCTGACCAGGGCGGCGCCGTCGTGGGCCATGGCCTCGGCGATGGCCGGCGCCAGCTCGGAGTCCGCCTCGACCCTGAAGCCCCGGGCGCCATGGGCCTCGGCCAGGGCGGCGAAGTCCGGGTTGCGCAGTTCGGTGGCGAAGGGCCGGCCCGGGTAGCGCTTTTCCTGGTGGTAGCGGATGGTGCCCCAGTTGGCGTTGTCGGCGATGATGATCTTGATCGCCAATCCGTACTGGAGCGCCGTCGCCAGCTCGGCCCCGGTCATCAGCATGCCGCCGTCGCCGACGAAGCACACGGTCTGGCGCTCCGGCCAGCGCAGCGCCGCGGCCACCGCCGCCGGCACCCCGGAGCCCATGGCGCCGACGGCCGTGCCGAGGAAGAAATTGGTCTGCTTGAGGCGCAGGTGCCGGTGCAGCCAGGTACCGAAGGTGCCGTCGTCGCTGGTCACCACCGCGTCGGGGCTCAGGTGCTTCTGCACTTCGGCCACGGCGGCGCCGAAGACGATGCCGTCGTTGGCCTTAATGCCGGGCCAGGCGGTAAGCGCGTCATTGAGGCGGTGGAGGCGGTCGTTCCAGTCCCGCCGCCCGGCCGGCGCCGGGCCCGGGTCGCGGGCCAGCAGGGCGTCGAGGAACAGGGCCGGATCGGCGGGAACGGGCAGGGCCGCCCGCCATACCCGGCCGGTCTCCGCCGGGTCCGGCCACACGTGGATCAGGGGCGCCTCCGGCACCGGCGCCCGGGGAAAGCGGTATCGCTGGGAGGTGAGTTCGCTCAGGCGTTCGCCCAGGGCCAGCACCAGGTCCGCTTCCATGTAGGCGGCAAGCTGGGGCTCCGGCACGCGGATCCCCAGGTAGCCGGCGCACAACGGGTGGTCGGCGTCGAACAGGTGGGGCCGGCGCTGGGTGGGAACTACGGGCACGGCCCAGGCCTCGGCGAAGCGGGTCAGGGCGGCCAGGGTGTCCAACCCGTACAGAAGGCCACCAGCGAGAACAAGGGGTTGCTTCGCGCCCCGCAGCATGGCCGCCGCTTGGTCCGCGTCCGCCGGCGACGGCGCCGGGCGGGCCGGTGGGGAAGGTGCTTGGACGGTTGCCTCGGTGGCGTCGTCGAGCAGATCTTCGGGCAGCACCACCACCACCGGCCCCGGGGTGCCGGCCGTGGCCAGATGGAAGGCGCGGGCGCAGATCTCCGACACCGTGTTGGGGTCCACAACGTCCAGCACCGCCTTGGCCGTATCGGAGAAAATCTTGGCGTAGTTCATCTCCTGCAACCCCGGCCGGCCCATGTGGGGCCGCTCCGCCTGGCCGACGAACAGCACCATCGGCACCGCGTCATGGAATGCGGCGTGGAGGGCGATGGAGGCGTTGCAGGCGCCGGGGCCGCGGCTGACGAAACACACCCCGGGGCGCTGCAGCATGCGCCCGTCGGCCACCGCCATGAAGCCGGCGCCGGCCTCGTGGCGGCAAACGACCAGCTGGATGCGGTCATGGCCCTTGAGGGCGTCCATGACGGCGAGGAAGCTTTCTCCCGGCACGCAGAAGGCCCGGTCGAGGCCGTGGGCGTCCAGGCTGTCGACCAGCAGGTGGGCGGCGGTACGTGGCATGGCTCTTTTCCCAGGTGCTTCCGCTCAGTTGCCCTTTTTTCGCATGGTGCCCATGCCGGTCGGACCCCGGTCGCCGACACCGCCAATCGGGACGGACACGGTGACGGCGCCGGCCTTGGCGAACGTCAAGGTCAGTGAAAGGGACTCACCCTTCACCAGGCGCTTTTCGAGTCCCATAAGCATGACGTGATGGCCGCCGGGCTGAAACGTGACGGAGCCGCCGGCGGCAATGGCAACATCCTTCACCGGGCGCATCTTCATCACGTTGTTGTCCATCAAGTGGGTATGGAGTTCCGCCCGTCTCGCCACCTCGGCCGACACGGCCACCAGCCGGTCCTCGCTGGCGCCCGTGTTGCGCAGGGTCATGTAGGCGGCGCCGTTGGCGGCGCGACCGGCGGACGCCCGTGCCCAGGCACTCTCGACGACCATGGGGCCGATCCTGGTGTCCTCGGCCACCGCGGAGGCGGAGGTCAGGGCGAGAATGGCGGAAACGGCCAAGGTCAACTTGCGCATGGGAAGCGTCCTTTCTCGACGGGAGGCGGATGGTATCGCGACAACACCGTCAGGGATATGTTGACGATTGACGTACATCGTAAATGTACTCTATTTTTGTGAGACATGATTTGGAGCTATGGAGACAAGAAAACAGAGGCCTTTGCCCGTGGCGAGGTCGTCAGAGACTTCGAAGGTTTCACCAATCAGGCCATCAAACGGCTGGCCATCCTGGAAGCCGCGACATCGCTCAACGATCTGCAGATGCTTCGCGGCAATCGCTTGGAATCCCTGAGCGGTGACCGCGACAGGCAATACAGCATACGTATCAACAGGCAATGGCGTGTCTGTTTTGAATGGCCCAGAAACGCCAGAGGCCCGACAAGGGTCGAGATTGTGGAATACCATCGATGAAAGGAATAGCAATGCTGAACGTCGCCGTACATCCGGGAGAAGTGCTGAGGGACGAGCTGGATGAGCGCGGCATCACGCCCACGGAGCTGGCCCGCCAGATCGCCGTGCCGCCCAACCGACTGACCCAGATCATCAACGCCAAGCGCTCGATGACGGCGGATACGGCCCTCCGCCTGGGTCACTGGTTCCATCTCGACCCCCAGTTCTGGATGAATCTGCAGGCTCAATTCGACTTGGTTGCCGCGGATCGCGCGGCGGGTAAGCGGATCAGGTCCTTGCCGACCGCCGAGGTTGCTTCCGACGAAACCCCTCGGCCGGGACTGGTGTAGGTTTTGCCCGAGACCGCCGACACCCTGACCGTGGACATCTGGCGTGGCGGCGAGGCCGGGTCCTTCGCGACCTATCGGGTGCCGCGGCGGGAAAGCCAGACGGTGCTCGACGTGGTGACCCACGTGCAGCGGCACATCGACCCCACGCTGGCTTATCGGTTTGCCTGCCGGGTGGGGGTCTGCGGCACCTGCGCCATGACCGTCAATGGGGTGCCGCGCTGGACCTGCCGCACCCACGTGGCGAAGGCGGCCAGGAACGGCCGGGTTCGGGTGGCGCCGCTACGCAACCTGCCGGTAATCCGCGACCTGGTCGTCGACATGGCGCCCTTTTTCGACAAGTGGGCGGAGGCCCGGGGCCGCTTCGTGCCCGCGGCGGCGGACCGGGCGGACTTCGCCGAGGTGTCGCCAGAGTCCACCGAGCGCCAAGTCGTGGACGCGGGAATCGAGTGCATCGGCTGCGCCGTCTGCCATGCCGCCTGCGACGTGGTGGCCTGGAACCCGGACTACCTGGGGCCGGCGCCCCTCAACCGGGCCTGGACCCTGATTAACGACGTGCGCGACGGCGACCGGGCCGGCCACATCGCGGCGGTCGCGGTCGATGCCGGCTGCCATGCCTGTCACAGCCACCAGAACTGCACTCGCACCTGCCCCAACGGCCTTGATCCATCGGCGGCCATCGCCGGCCTGAAGCGGGAAGTCCTGGGCGCCGCCCTCAAGGGGGAATTGTGAGCGAGTCCCAGAGCAAGGGGTTGGAGCTGTGGCTGTTTGTCGCCCAGCGGCTGAGCGCCCTGGTTCTGGCGCCCTTGGTGCTGGTGCACCTCATCACCCTGATCATCGCCGTACAGGGAGGCCTCAGCGCCGAGGAGATCCTGGGCCGCACCCGCGACAACCTGGCCTGGGCCGCTTTCTACACCCTGTTCGTGGTCGCCGCGGGACTGCATGGGGCGATCGGGCTCAGGACCGTGGTGCGGGAAATGACGCCGTGGAAGGGTGCCGGGCTGACGGTGGCGGCCCTGCTGTTCTTCCTTTCCGTCGTGGCCTTGGGCATGAGCGCCGTGCGAGCGCTCCATTGATGGCGGTTCCCATGGAACGGCCGGGAAGCCTGCGCAACCACGCCGCCTATTGGGCTTTCGTGGTGCATCGGGCCTCGGGCCTCGGGCTGGCCCTGTTTCTGCCGGTCCACCTCTACGTGCTGTCCGCGGCGGTCGAAGACGGGGCGGGGCTGGAATCGTTCCTGCGCTGGGCCGACCGGCCCCTGGTCAAGCTCGCCGAGACGGTGCTGGTGGTGCTGCTGGCGGCCCACATGGCCGGCGGCCTGCGGCTGCTGGCGCTGGAGTTCCTGCCCTGGCGGGAAAGCCAGAAGCGGCGCATCGCGCTCGCCTTCGCCGTCACCCTGATCGTCGGGCTCCTGTTCCTGCTCAACGTGTTTTAGGGGCAGCGTGTGAATGAGGTGACCCGAAGAATTCCCCCCGGATTGACGCGGCGGCACCAGCGGGCGGGCGGGTCTGAGACCCGCCCCTACGCAACATCGGTACGTTGCGTAGGGGTCGGTCTGAGACCGACCCGCTTCAAGCTCGCCGGTTCAAGGCTCTAGTGTAGCGATTCCAACGCTTGTTTCCCTCGGTTGACCTTATCGATGATGGAACTGGCGGAAGCCGTCCAGGCGAAAGGCTTGGGGTCGGCGTTGTGCTGGTCGAGGTAGTCGTTGATGGCCATTTGCAATTCGACGATGGAGTGAAACACGCCGCGACGGATGCGCTTTCGGGTGATCTCGGCAAAGAAGCGTTCGACCAAGTTGAGCCACGACGCCGAGGTCGGCGTGAAATGCAGGTGGAACCGGGGATGGCGTTTCAGCCAGCGCTTGACCTCCGGCGTCTTGTGGGCGGCGTAGTTGTCGACGATCAGGTGGAGAGCCAGGTGCTTCGACGTCGCGCGGTTGATCTTGTTCAAGAAGCGGATGAACTCCTGATGGCGATGCTTCTGCATGCATTGGCCGATGACCGTGCCGTCGAGCACGTCGAGCGCCGCGAACAGGGTGGTGGTGCCGTGGCGCTTATAGTCGTGGGTCATGGTGCCGGCCCGGCCCTTCTTCATCGGCAGGCCCGGCTGGGTGCGGTCGAGTGCCTGGATCTGGGACTTCTCGTCCACCGACAGGACGATGGCGTGCTCCGGCGGGTTGACATACAGCCCGACCACGTCCTCGACGTTCTCGGCAAACCGCGGATCATTGGACAGCTTGAAAGTCGCCACCAGATGCGGTTTCAGCTCATGTGCCTTCCAGATCGCCTGAACGCTCGACGGCGCGATGCCCACCGCCTTGGCCATCGTTCGCAGGCTCCAGTGGGTCGCGTCCGGCGGCGTTTCCGTCTTGGTCTTCTCGATCACCCGCATGACCACATCCGCCGCAAGCGGTGCCTTGCCCGGCGGGCGCGTCTTATCGCGGCACAAACCGTCCACGCCGGCCTCCACATAGCGCGTCCGCCAGCGTCGGATGGTCGGTTTGCTCACGCCCAAGCGGCGCTGGATCTCATCGGTGCCAACGCCGTCGCCGGCCAGCCGTACAATCCGAGCCCGTCGGACATGCTTCTGCGGCGTGTTGCCATTGGCGATCAACGCCTCCAGCCTGTCCTGATCCCCAGGCGCCAGCTGGATCCTCACTTTCTTCCCCATGAACCCAGAATCGCATCACACCTGCCCGATGGGAATCATTTGTTTCGAGCGGAACACTAGCGCCATGGCCGAGCCCGTCGAGACCATCGCCACCGACATCCTGATTTTGGGGTCGGGCGGGGCCGGGCTGTTCGCCGCCCTGCATGCGGCGAAGGCCAACCCGGATCTTCATATCACCATTGCGGTCAAGGGCCTGTTGGGCAAGAGCGGCTGCACCCGCATGGTCCAGGGCGGCTACAACGTGGCCGTGGGCGCCGGCGATTCGGTGGAGCGCCATTTCATGGACACCATCGAGGGCGGCAAGTGGCTCAACCACCAGGACCTGGCCTGGACCCTGGTGGAAGCGGCCGTTCCCCGCATCTACGAGCTGGAAAACGAACTCGGCTGTTTCTTCGACCGCAATCCGGACGGCACCGTCCACCTGAAGGCCTTCGCCGGCCAGACCTTCGACCGCACGGTCCACAAGGGCGACCTGACGGGGATCGAGATCGTCAGCCGGCTGGCCGAGCAGGTGTGGGCGCGGGACATCCACCGCCTGGAGGAGCACCGGGCCGTGGCCCTGATCCCGTCCCGGGACGGCGGCCGCCTGTCCGGCGTCCTGATGACCGACATGCGCACGGGCGGCTTCCGATTCGTCAAGGCCAAGGCGACCCTGCTGGCGACCGGCGGCGGGCCGTCTATGTACCGCTACCACACCCCGTCGGGGGACAAGACCTGCGACGGCATGGCCATGGCGCTGCGCGCCGGGCTTCCCTTGCGGGACATGGAGATGGTGCAGTTCCACCCCACAGGCCTGATCGCCGGGCCCGACACCCGCATCACCGGCACCATCATCGAGGAGGGCCTGCGCGGCGCCGGGGGTCATCTGCTGGACGGTTACCACAAGCGCTTCATGAGCGACTACGACGACCGGGGCGAGCGGGCGACCCGCGACGTTGTCAGCCGGGCCATGTACGACCGCATGCGCCAAGGGATCACCGGCCCCCACGGCGGCCTCTACATCACCATGGCCCATCTGGATCCGGAAATGGTGCGCCGCCAATTCAAGGGCATGGTGCGGCGCTGCGCCGATTGCGGCTTCGACCTGGTCGGCGGCCTGGTGGAAGTGGTGCCCACGGCCCATTACATGATGGGGGGCGTGGTGTTCAACGGCGACACAACGACCGCAAGGCCGGCCCTGTTCGCTGCCGGCGAGGATACCGGCGGCGTCCACGGGGCCAACCGCCTGGGCGGCAACGGGGTCGCCAACTCGACCGTGTTCGGCGCCATCGCCGGCGATGTGCTGGCGCCGTGGGTGGCGGCCGAGGGTGAATGGGCGGACGAGGATACGGACGTGATCGCAGCGAACATTGACCACTGCCTGGCGCCCTTGAACCGGCCACCGGCGGATGTGAACGACATTCGCGACCGCCTCAGCCAGCTCATGTGGGAGGACGCCGGCATCCTCCGCGACGAGGCCGGACTGCTTCGCGCGCGGGCGGGGCTCGAGGCCCTGGCCGAGGAAGTGGCCGCCGCCGGCGTGCCCGACCACGACCGCGTCTTTAATTTGTCTTGGCACGAATGGATGAACGTCGAGAACCTGGTGCTGGTCAGCCGTGCCATCTGCGAGGCGGCGCTGGCGCGAACCGATTCCCGGGGCGCCCACTTCCGGGAGGATTTTCCCAAGACCGGACCCCTTGAAGAGTCCGCTTACACCGTCGTCCGCCTGCAGGGTGACCGCCTCGCCGTTGGCACGGAACCGGTGGCCTTCACCCGCGTCCGTCCGGGCGACAGCCTGGTGGATGCTGAAGGACAGCCGAAGCGACAGGAAAACGCATGAGGCGCCGCTTGGAACCGAGGAGGCGACCATGATCCCCATCGCGGCGATCGAGCGGGCGGCCTACGACATCTCGTGCAAGGCCGCCATCGACATCCCCGAGGACTACCGGGCCGGCATCCGCCGCATGGCGAAAGACGAAGAGAACGAGCTCAGCCGCTTCGTCCTCGAGGCCATGCTCGACAACTGGGAGGCGGCGGAAGCCGACCGCCGGGCCATGTGCGCCGACACCGGCCTGCCCCGATTTTTCGTCAAGATCGGCAACGAGGCCGGCATCGAGGGCGGCTTCGTGGCCGTGGAGGCGGCCCTGCGCCGGGCGGTGGCCCGGGCCACCCAGGAGGTACCCCTGCGCCCCAACCGGGTCCACCCCATCACCCGCCAGGACCACAACAACAACGTCGGCATCAACGCGCCGGAGATCGAATACGCCTTCGAGCCCGACGGCGCCTGGATCGACCTGATCACGGTCCACAAGGGCGGCCTCTTTGGCAGCGACTACCGGATGCTGTTCCCCGGTGACGGCATCGACGGCATCAAGCGGTTCTTCCTCGACGTGATGATGGAGTTCGGCCGCCGGGGTCTCGCCTGCCAGCCGGCCATCGTCGGCATCGGCCTGGGCGGCAGCAAGGACACGGCGATGACCCTGGGCAAGCAGGCGGCTTGCCTGCGCCTGGTCGGCGACCGCAACCCGGACCCGGAGATCGCCGGGCTGGAGGACGAACTCAAGGCCCTGGGCAACAGCATCGGCATGGGCCCCATGGGCTTCGTCGGTCGCTCCATGGTGGTGGACTGCCACATCGAGGCCGGCGCCACCCATACCGGCGGCATGCCCATGAGCGTGCACAGCTTCTGCCTTTCTTCGCGCCGCGCCGTGGCCCGCGTGCACGGGGACGGGCGGATCGAGACGCGGGCGGACCCCCAATGGTTCACCCCCTACAAGCGCAGGGAGACGGTGGAATGGCAGCCAGCGGCGGAACGGGCGGCGGACTGAAAACCGCGCGCCTGAAAATCCCGGTCACGGCCGACGCCTTGGCCGGGCTCGATATCGGCACCGTCGTCCACATGGACGGTGTGCTCTATACGGGGCGCGAGGGGCTCTACAAGCGCCTGATCGACGACGAGGTGGCCCCGCCGGTGGACTTGGCGGCGCTCTCCAACGTCAATTTCCACTGCTCCCCGGCGGCTTCCGTCAACGCCGACGGCAGTTACAACATCGGCGCGGTGACGGCCACCGCCAGCTTCCGCTTCGCCCGTTGGCTGGACCGCTGGTTCGAGATGTCCGGCTGCAAGGTGATCATCGGCAAGGGCGGCATGTCGGAGGACGAGTACAAGCGCTTTTTCGTCCCCCGGGGCGCGGTCTACCTGACCACCGTCGGCTACGGCACCGGCGCCCTCCTGGGCCGCGGCATAAAGCGGGTCCTTGCCGCCCACTGGCTCGAGGAGTTGGGCATCGCCCAGGCCATGTGGGTCCTGGAGGTGGAGAATTTCGGCCCCTTCCTGGTCGAAAGCGACCTCGCCGGCAACAGCCTGTTCGAACAGCAGAACCGGGCCATCAACAAGAACGTCGAGGGCCTGTATGCCGGCCTGCGCCAACCGGCCATGAAACGCTACGGCGAAACGACCAGCCGGGAAGATGAGGTGGTGGGGGGCGGATAGGCCCACTGGCGCCGGTTCACACGGCCAGCAGCGTCAACCGGAGATCGTCATCTGGACCTTGCCCCAACCGTCATGCCCGCACTTGTTGCGGGCATCCGTGGCAGATGGCGGTCTCCCAGAAGTTACAACCATGGATTGCCGGGACAAGCCCGGCAATGACGAAGAAGGAGCAGTGCTGAATTACGACTTCTTCGGACTCAAAACTTCCGCTCCGCGATCAGCCCCGGGTCCATGTGGGCCTGGCGGATGTATTGGGCCAGCAGGTGCATCAGGGACTGGTGGGTGTCCTCGATGACGCCGTAGTTATCCGCCTCCACGTGCAGGCTGACGGTGGCCATGTCCCGCAAGCGGCCGCCGGAGAAGCCCGTCATCGTGATGACGGGCATGCCGGCGTCAAGGGCCCGGCGGGCGGCGCGGACGACATTTTCCGAATCGCCCGAGGCGCTGACCACGATCAGCAGGTCGCCGTCCCGGGCCTGGGTGGCGAGCTGATAGGCGAACACCTCGGCATAGTCCATGTCGTTGGCGATGGCGGTGATCATCGACATGTTGTCGGCCAGGCTGACCACCCGGGGGATGAGGTCGGTGTCGCTGCGCACCAGCTTTACGTGGTCGGGCACGAAGGTGCCGGCAATGGCCGCCGAGCCCCCGTTGCCGCAGACGAAGACCGTGCGGCCGTCCCGGTAGGCGGCGCTCAGCAGGTCGGCGGCCGCGGCCAGGCGGGACCGGTCCACCGAGGCGGCGGCGGCGGCCAAGCGCTCGAAATAGGCGTCGCAGTAGGGGGCGATGTCGGGGAAGGGGCGGTCGGGAAAGGTCATCGCGGGTGCCTTTGAAGCGGGGTGCCTTTGAAGCGGGGGGCCTTCGATTCGCCGGGCTACCGAGTCTGGGCCAAACGGCCACCCCGTTCAACGCGGCGGGTCGCGGACCCACAGCGCGAGCAGGATGCCGCCGACGGCGAAGAAGATCAGGATTGTCCCCATGCCGACCCGCTGGCTGTCGAACAGGGTGGTCGCCCAGGCCAGCAGCGCCGGGCCGATGAAGGCGGTGGCCTTGCCCGATAGGGCGTAGAGGCCGAACATCTCGTTGGCCATGTCCCGGGGCACCATGCGGGCCATCAGGGACCGGCTGGCCGACTGGGCGGGCCCGATGAAGATGCCCAAGGGCAGGGCGACGACCCAGAACCAGAATTTTCCCTCCACCACCAGCAGCACGCCGCCCAGCACGGTGAGGCAGGCGAGGGAGATCAGGATGGTCGGTTTCGGCCCCACATAGTCGTCGACCCAGGCGAAGGCGAAGGCGCCGAGGCCGGCGGTGACGTTCATGGCGATGCCAAAGAGGATGATCTCGGATATGTCCATGCCGAAGGTGCCGGCGGCGTAGATGCCGCCGAAGGCAAAAAGGGTGTTGAGTCCGTCGGTGTAGATCATGCGGGCCAGCAGGAATCGCGCGATATCCTCGTATTCGCGGATCCGCCGCAGGGTCCCGAGAAGGGTGGCCAACCCCTCGCGCACCGCCTGGATGGGGCTTGCCCGGCCGCTCGCCGCATCGGGGGTGAACAGAAAAATCGGCACGGAAAAGACCGCGAACCACACCGCCACCAGGACCATGGTGGCGCGCACGTGGCCGGCGTCTTCCTTGAGCACCCCGAACCAGGGCGTTTCCGCGTCGACAAAACCAACGAAGGCCAAGACCAGGCAGCTTAATCCGCCGGCGTAACCCAGACCCCAGCCCCAGCCGGAGATGCGCCCCATCATGGCGCGGGGGGCCAGGGACGGCAGCATGGCGTTGTAGAACACCTGGCCGGTCTCGAAGGCAAAGTTGGCGACGATGGCGAAGGCGAGGCCCCACACCACGTCGGCCGGGTCGGGTCGGGTGCCGTAGAGCATGGCGCAGCCGAACACGCTAATCGCGGTGAAGACGAACAGCCATGGCTTGCGCCGGCCCCCATGGTCGGCGATGGCGCCGAACACCGGCCCCGCCACCGCCACCGCCAGGGCGGTCAGACTCATGGCGTAGCCCCAGATCGCCGTGCCCTCGATGGGAGACGATGCCACGGCCGTGGTGAAGTAGGCGGAAAAGACGAAGGTGACCACCACCGTGGGCACCGCCGAATTGGCCCAGTCGTAAACGCACCAGGCGGCAAGCGCGGAACGGGACGCCCCGGCCGCCTCCCCCTCCCCGTGCGCGGTCAACGGGGTCAGGCCGCGGCGGCCGCGGGCGCCTCGGTCAGGGCCCGAAGCTGACGGCTGGCGACGGCGATCATGCTGAGGTCGTTAATCTCCCCGGCCCAGATTTCCGACAGGATCTGCTCGGTCCGGTCCACGGTCGGCCGATTGGCCTCGATCCACCGTTCGATGGCCTCTTCGGGATCGGCGTCGGCGCCGGCCACGTCGAGGACGTGGGAGGTGAGCGATAGTTGATGGCCGTAGATATCCTCGATCAGGGCGGTCACCGCCAGGCTCTGCCAGTGGCTGTGCGAAACCAGCCGCTCGGCCGCCGAACGCAGACGACCCAGCCGAAAGCGGGTCCCGGCGGTGAAATAAAGGCGCGCCACATCGGGCACCGCCAGGTTGCGTCGATTGGCCAGACGCACGATGTCGCAGCCGGAGAACAGGTTCACCAGGCCGGCGATGCGCATGGCCAGGTCCTTGGGCACGCCGCCGTCCACGTAAGGTGTCGCACGACGGGTCACGTCCTCGCGATAGTGGGCCGGCAACGCCTCGCCCAGGCTGTCGGCCAGGGTGCGCATGCCCGCGGCGTAGGTCTTCACGTGGGCGCCGATGTCCAGCGGGCGCAGCCCGTTGCGCAGGAACCAAAGAGTCACCCATTCGAGCAGCGTATTGATGTCCATCAGCATGCTGGTCTGAATTTCGGCCGGCACACGGTTGTCGAGGGCCTCGATTGCCGCCCACAGGCTGCGAAAGGCGAACACCTCGCGGGATATGGCATAGGCGCGGGCGATGTCGGCGGGGGGCAGCCCGGTCTTTTCCATGAACTCGGTGACCACCGTGTCGCCTGCCCGGTTGACCATGCTGTTGGTGACCCGCGTGGCGACGATCTCGCGGCGCAGCCGGTGATCTTGAATGGCCTGGCGGAACTTTTCTTGCAGCGGCGACGGGAAATAGGTCTCCAGGTCGCCCAGCAGGTACGGGTCGTCGGGCAGGTCCGAGGCCATGAGCTCGTCGTTGAGCCAAATCTTGCTGTAGGACATGAGGACCGCGCATTCGGGTCGGGTCAGCGTCAGCTTGGCGGCCAGGCGTTCCATCAAGGTCTCTTCGTCGGGCAGGAATTCCACCGCCCGGTCGAGGCGGCCCGACCGCTCCAGATGACGCATCAGGCGGATCTGATTCTCGAACCCGGTGTCCCCCCGGGCCCGGGCCAGGGTGATGGCCGCCGATTGCAGGTAGTTGTCGCGCAGCACCAGGTCTCCCACTTCGTCGGTCATTTGCGCCAGCAATTGGTTGCGATGCTTGCCCGTCAGGTCGCCGGCCGCGGCCACCGAATCCAGCAGGATCTTGATGTTGACCTCGTGATCGGAGCAGTCGACGCCGGCGGAGTTGTCGATTGAATCCGTATTGATGTGCCCGCCGGCCAACGCGTACTCGATCCGGCCCCGCTGGGTGACGCCCAAATTGGCGCCTTCGCCCAAGACCCGGCAGCGCAGTTGACCCCCGTTGAGACGCAGCGCGTCGCTGGTCCGATCGCCGGCGTCGGCGTGGGATTCGGCCGTCGCCTTGACGTAGGTGCCGATGCCGCCGAACCACAGCAGGTCGACCTCCGCGCCCAAGAGCGTACGGATAAGTTCGTTGGGGGTGACGGTGTCCGTCGCGATGTCGAAACGGGTTTTGATCTGGGGTGTGAGGCGAATGGTCTTGGCCGCCCGCTCGAAGACGCCGCCGCCCTTGGAGATCAGCTTGGCGTCATAGTCCGCCCACGACGATCGCGGGAGGGCGAACAGGCGTTCCCGCTCGGCGAAGCTTTTCTTCGGATCCGGTTCCGGATCGATAAATATATGCAGGTGATTGAAGGCGCCGAGCAATTTGATGTGGCGCGACAGCAGCATGCCGTTGCCGAACACGTCGCCCGACATGTCGCCGACGCCGACGACAGAGAAATCCTCCGACTGGATGTCGGTCCCCATCTCGCGAAAGTGGCGCTTGACCGATTCCCAGGCGCCGCGGGCGGTGATGCCCATCTTCTTGTGGTCGTAGCCCTGGCTGCCGCCCGAGGCGAAGGCGTCGCCCAGCCAGAATCCAAAATGGTCCGAAATCTCGTTGGCGATGTCGGAGAAGGTGGCGGTACCCTTGTCGGCGGCCACCACCAGGTAGGGGTCGTCGTCGTCCCGGCGAATTACGGTCTCCGGCGGCGCGATCTCGCCGTCCACCAGGTTGTCGGTGATATCGAGCATGCCCGACACGAAAGTCTGGTAACACGCAATGCCTTCCTTCTGCAGGGCTTCCCGGTCGCCGCCAACCGGCGGCCGCTTGACCACGAAGCCGCCCTTGGAGCCCACGGGCACGATGACCGCGTTTTTTACCTGCTGCGCCTTCACCAGGCCGAGAACTTCGGTGCGGAAGTCCTCCCGCCGGTCGGACCATCGAAGACCGCCCCGGGCGACCATGCCGAACCGCAAGTGCACGCCCTCCACCCGCGCCGAATAGACGAATATCTCGCGCAGGGGCCGGGGCAGGGGAAGTTCCTCCACCTGGCTGCTGTCGAACTTGAAGGAAAGCCGGGGCTTGATCGCGCCATGATCGTCGGTCTGGTAGAAGTTGGTGCGCAAGGTGCTGTCCACCAAGTTGACGAAGCGCCGCAGAATGCGGTCCTCGTCGGCGCTGACCACGCTCTCCAGACCCTCGTCCAGGCGGGACCGGAAGTCCGCCGCCCGTTTCTCCTCGCCGGCCTGCCGGGGGTCAAAACGGGCATGAAACAGTTGAACGATGAGTCGGGTCAGAAGGGGGTTGGCGGCCAGGGTGCGTTCCATGTAGTCCTGGGAAAACAGGATTCCCGCCTGGCGCAGGTATTTGCAGTAGGCGCGCAGGATCACCACCTCGCGCCAGTGAAGTCCGGCCAGCAGCACCAGGGCGTTGAAGCCGTCGCTTTCCACGTCGCCGTGCCATACTTTGAGGAACGCCTCCTGGAAAATGTCGCGCACGGTGCCGACCTCGACCGCCGAGCCGTCGCGGGTCTCCATCCCGAAGTCGTGAATCATCACCATTTCGGACCGCGCCCCACGGGGTTCGACGGCGTGGGGAATCTCGTCGACGACCTTCAAGCCCATGTGTTCCATCATCGGCAGCACGTCCGACAGGGGTACGGGCCGGTCGGGGTGGTAGATCTTGAACCGGATCTCGCTGTCGGCGGCCTCGATGGGCCGATAGAGGTTGAGGGTAACCTCGCCCGACTCCAGGACCCGTTCGATCTGATCGATGTCCAGGACCGCCACCTCGGCGCCGAACAGCTCTTCATAGCCGCTCGGAAACGCGTCGCCGTAGCGGCGGAGGAGCTTCTGGCCCCGTTCCTCTCCATGGGCCGACACCAGCGCTTCCTGAAGGTGGTCGGTCCATGATCGGCTGGCTTCGAGGAGTTGTTCCTCGATGGTTTCCGGATCGTAGTCGGGAATACCTCCCGCGGTAATGCCGATGATCATGTGCAGCCGAACCAAGGGCGAATCCCCCAGTTCGGTGTTGAAGGCCGACATCTCGCCGGCGAAGTCCCTCTCCAGGATTGCCTGCATCTGCTCGCGCAGCGCGGTCGAGTAGCGATCCCGGGGAATGTAGATCAGCAGGGATACATAGCGTTCGAAATCGTCCCGGCGGATAAAGAGGGAGACCCGTTGACGCTCCTGGAGGTGAAGGATGCCAAGGCCGGTCTTGACCAGATGATCCTCCGAGACCTGGAATAATTCGTCCCGGGGAAAGGTCTCGAGAATGTTGAGCAATGCCTTGCCGTCGTGACTGGCCGGCGGGAAGTCGGTCCGGGCGAGGGTTTGATGGACCTTGCGCCGCAGCAGCGGGATGTCACGGGGGCTGCGGTTGTAGGCGGCCGAGGTGAACAGGCCGACGAACAGTTGAAGCCCCGACACCCGTCCCTTGGCGTCGAACCGTTTGACCCCAATGGCGTCCAAGTGGACGGACCGGTGCACGGTCGAACGCAGGTTGGCCTTGGTCACGAACAGCAGGTCCGACCGTCCGACAAAATCGCGGACCAGAGGCGGCATGGTCTCGCCGTCGCCCTCGCCGAACACGTCGCGCCGCAGATTGCGCAGCAGGCCCTGGCCGGACCCTTCCACCGCGCTCAGGGTCATCGACTTGCCGCGACGGGTCATCTCGTAGTCGCGACAGCCCAGGAAGGTGAAGTGGTCGTCGTGGATCCATTGCAGGAAGTCCAGCACCTCGCCCAGCTCGTCGGCGGCGTTTTTTGGGTGGCTTGCGCGGATCCCCGCGATGGTGCCGCCGACGGCGCCAAGCATGTTCCGCCAGTCCTCCACCGACGCCCGAACATCCCCCAGGACCCCGCCGACGGTGGCGCCGATCACCGTCAGGCGTTCGCCGGACTGTTCGGTCACCTGCAGATGCATGAAAGATTCGGCCACCACGCCCGGACCGGGCTTGTCCGCCAGCTCCACCAGCGCGCCCTCCTTGTCGCGCTTGCAATGGACGATCGGGTGGATCACCAGATGGACCGTGAGGTCGAGCTGATTGAGGACGGCGGTTACCGAGTCGACGAGGAACGGCATGTCGTCGTTGACGATTTCGACCACCGTGTGATCGGACTTCCAGCCGTCGGATTCCAGGCGCGGATTGTAGACCCGGATGCGGGGTTTGCCCGATTTGCGAGTGGCGGCGAATTTCCAGTGGGCGAATGCGGCGCCGTAGAGGGTGGCGGGCCGTTCGCCCATGATGTCGCGGGGTGGCACGTGGGCGTAGTAGCGATGGATGAAGCGGGACAGCTGTTTGGCCCGCGCGCCCTTGACCCGGCCCTTTGCCTCGGCCACCACCTTGTCGATGAGGTCCGTCTTGTCGGTCTCGGACTTGGGCGACATGAAATCCTCCGCTCGCGGCTCCGGCGACACTGGCGATTGTGGGCGAAGCTAGCCTATACGCTTGAGGATTCAAGGAAATACTGTTGCTGACACGAAACGGTCGGAGCCAGCGCGCCCTTGACCGCGGAGCCCGGCAAGGGTTCCATGGGCCCATGCGACTCGATCTCGCCCCCGGCACCTTCGTCCGCCACCCACGGGAAGATTGGGGCCTCGGTCAGGTCCAGTCCGTGGTCGGCGACAAGGTCACCTGCAACTTCGAAAACATGGGCAAGGTGGTGATCGACGCCACCATCATCGCCCTCGAGGTTGTGGCGCCGGATGCCCTGCCGCCCCGGGGCGGGAGTTAGATTCGCATGAGAGCCCTGACTGGACGGCAGTGGCCCAATAACCCGTCCCGGGACGAGACGTTCAACGAAGGAGGCGATCATGCCGACACTCCCGCCCGATCCACTCGATACGGGTGGCATTGGCGGGTTCGGAGCCCGCCTCAGAACGGGCGCCGTCACCGCCGCCGAGGTTACCGAGGCCTATCTGGCGCGAATCGAGCGCCTTGATCCCCGACTCGGCGCCTATCAGCACGTCGCCGCCGACACGGCCCTTGCCACCGCCCGCGCCTTGGACGGCTTGCTGGCCGCGGGTGTCGATCTGGGACCCCTGATGGGGGTGCCGGTGGCGGTCAAGGACATCTTCGCCGTCGAAGGCATGCCGACCAGGGCCGGATCGGAGATCGACGTGAGCGACCTGATCGGTCCCGAGGGGAGCTTCGTCAAGGCCCTCAGGCGCGCCGGATGCGTCATCCTGGGCAAGGCGAAGACGGTCGAGTTCGCCCTCGGCGCGGTGGGCACGAGCAAGCCCCTGGGGACACCCTGGAATCCCTGGGACATCGACACCCACCGGGCGCCCGGCGGTTCCTCCAGCGGTCCCGCCGTGGCGGTGGCGGCGGGTCTCGCGGCCTTCGCCATCGGGTCCGACACCGGGGGGTCGGTGCGCCTTCCGGCGGCCCTTTGCGGGACTTTCGGCCTCAAGACGACGGTCGGCCTGTGGCCCACCGACGGTGTCTTTCCTCTGGCGCCGCAACTGGACAGTATCGGCCCGTTGACCCGCTCGGCGGCGGATGGGGCCATCGTCTTCGCGGCGCTGACCGGCCAGCCCGTGCCCGTGTCCGCGCCGCTTCGCGGCCTTCGCCTGGGCCGGCCCGAGCGCTATTACTTCGACAACCTGGATGCCGATGTGGAAGCCCGCACGTCGGCGGCACTCACCGCCCTGGAGAAAGCCGGTGTGGAGATCGTCCCGATGGACGTTCCCGAGGCTTCGGAGCGCGAGGGATACTTCCCGGTCGCCCTTCCGGCCTGCCTTATCGCCTGCCTGGGGCGGGAGCGATTCCTCGCCGGGCGCCACAAGATCGACCCGGTGGTTGCCATGCGGGGGGATCGGGGACTGGAGGTTTCGGCCGACACCTACATCCGCCTGGAGCGCCGCCGCGAGGCGCTTTGCCGTATCGCCGCCGACAGGATGAAGGGTCTTGACGGCTGGGTAAGTCCATCGGCGGCCCTGGTGGCGCCAACCGTGGCCCAGTTCGACGACCCCGATGTGGGCCTCGGGCTGGCCCTGGCCATCACCCAGGATTCGCAGCCAGGCAACCTCTTTGGCCAATGCGGCACGTCGACCCCCCTCCAAACCTCTGGGTCGGGCCTGCCGGTCGGCCTGCAGATCGTCTGCGCGGCCGGTCGGGACGCCAAGGTCTTGTCCATCGCCTTGGCCGTGGAGGCGGTCGTGGGAATGCCAACCTGGCCGGACGTAAGCGGCTTCGCCGGCTAGGATTCTCCATTGCGGGAGGTGTCAGGCTAATGCGAACCAGTCTCCAAAGTGCCCTGCACCACCAGATTCAGGCCGCCAGTTGACGCCACTCGGCCAGCGCGGCGGAGCGGTTCTGCTTGAAGATGTTGCGGCGATTGAGGTGACGGTCGAGATTGAAATGGTTGTGGATCGAGGCGTGAACGGCGGCGAATTTCTGCAGGGTCTTGATATCCCTAAAATTTGCCATCGCTCCTTCCCGTCTTCGGAACGGCTGGTGTGAGTTTTCGGCCCGGTTGTTGAGCCAGCGCCCGCAGGTCTGGTGGGCCGCATTGCCGATCACCTTCATTGCCGCCCGGTATGATCGAAGTCGGTCCGTCACAATCGACCACGGCCGGCCGTAGCGCTTCATCGCCCGCTTGATAAACTTAAGCGCAGCCTTGCGATCCCGGCGTTTGGTCGCGAAAACCTCGAGCACCTCGCCTTCGTGGTCGACGGCGCGCCAGAGGTAGTGCGTCTCGCCGTTGATCCGCACGAATACCTCGTCCAGGTGCCAGCGCCAGTTCGAGAAGGCCCGATGATCAACACGCCGCTTGCGGATCTCGGCTGCAAACATCGGACCGAACCGGTTCCACCAGAAGCGGACCGTTTCGTGGCAGATGTCGATTCCACGTTCGAACAGAAGATCCTCGACCTGGCGTAGGGACAGCGGGTAGCGGATGTACATCATCACCGTGAGGCGGATAACCTCCGGCGAACTGTTGAAATAGCGGAAGGGATTCGGCATTCGCCGAGGCTATGGACGACCCTTGCTCAGTTCAAGAGAACTTGCTCTGACACCGCATCTCCCGGGCCTGAGGGCTGATGGGCTGCTTGACCCTTCGTTTCCGAGAAATCGACGCTTTTCCCTGGCGTGAGGTGCCCCGGCGGGGCCGATTCGTGTGTGACATTGGCGTTCTCCCTGTCCTGATCAATGTTCGGAGACGTGTGTGATGCCGGCTGCATCAGAAGGGGGCCGGACAAGCCACAGAACCGCGTCTCGGGGTGCCCTATGGGTGCCCTGAGCATCAGGATCGCGACGGGAAAACGGCTAAGTCTTTGAAAAAATGGAGCGGGCGATGAGATTCGAACTCACGACTTCAACCTTGGCAAGGTTGCGCTCTACCCCTGAGCTACGCCCGCATGCCACGGCAATCGCTTTGCGGCGACGGGGATAATAGGGCCGGGCGGGGCGGCGATGCAATCGGCATGTCGCGGTCGCGGAGTGCTTCGGGGGACGGGGTGGTATAGGGTCCGCCCTTCATGGCCGCCCCCCCGACGACATCTTCGCCCGCCTGGAGGCGCTAGTGTTCCGCTCGAAACAAATGATTCCCATCGGGCAGGTGTGATGCGATTCTGGGTTCATGGGGAAGAAAGTGAGGATCCAGCTGGCGCCTGGGGATCAGGACAGGCTGGAGGCGTTGATCGCCAATGGCAACACGCCGCAGAAGCATGTCCGACGGGCTCGGATTGTACGGCTGGCCGGCGACGGCGTTGGCACCGATGAGATCCAGCGCCGCTTGGGCGTGAGCAAACCGACCATCCGACGCTGGCGGACGCGCTATGTGGAGGCCGGCGTGGACGGTTTGTGCCGCGATAAGACGCGCCCGCCGGGCAAGGCACCGCTTGCGGCGGATGTGGTCGTGCGGGTGATCGAGAAGACCAAGACGGAAACGCCGCCGGACGCGACCCACTGGAGCCTGCGAACGATGGCCAAGGCGGTGGGCATCGCGCCGTCGAGCGTTCAGGCGATCTGGAAGGCACATGAGCTGAAACCGCATCTGGTGGCGACTTTCAAGCTGTCCAATGATCCGCGGTTTGCCGAGAAAGTCGAGGACGTGGTCGGGCTGTATGTCAACCCGCCGGAGCACGCCATCGTCCTGTCGGTGGACGAGAAGTCCCAGATCCAGGCACTCGACCGCACCCAGCCGGGCCTGCCGATGAAGAAGGGCCGGGCCGGCACCATGACCCACGACTATAAGCGCCACGGCACCACCACCCTGTTCGCGGCGCTCGACGTGCTCGACGGCACGGTCATCGGCCAATGCATGCAGAAGCATCGCCATCAGGAGTTCATCCGCTTCTTGAACAAGATCAACCGCGCGACGTCGAAGCACCTGGCTCTCCACCTGATCGTCGACAACTACGCCGCCCACAAGACGCCGGAGGTCAAGCGCTGGCTGAAACGCCATCCCCGGTTCCACCTGCATTTCACGCCGACCTCGGCGTCGTGGCTCAACTTGGTCGAACGCTTCTTTGCCGAGATCACCCGAAAGCGCATCCGTCGCGGCGTGTTTCACTCCATCGTCGAATTGCAAATGGCCATCAACGACTACCTCGACCAGCACAACGCCGACCCCAAGCCTTTCGCCTGGACGGCTTCCGCCAGTTCCATCATCGATAAGGTCAACCGAGGGAAACAAGCGTTGGAATCGCTACAATAGTGCCCCCCATCAACGGACGAAACGGGTCGCTGGCTCGAGTCAAAGGGGTTGCGGCGTGGCCCGAAGCCCGCCATTTATGACCCAATCGCAGCAGTTCCAGCAGGGGCGCCATCCATGGAATACATCATCAATTCAGACGGCAGCCCGGCGCCCGGCGCCAGCGGCGACGGCGCCGTCGCGGCGCCTGGCGGCGACGTGATCAAGGAATCGGACACCGCCCAATTCGCCGCCGACGTGATCGATGCCTCCATGCAGGTGCCGGTGATCGTCGATTTCTGGGCCCCCTGGTGCGGGCCCTGCAAGACCCTGGGCCCGATCCTCGAGCGCCAGGTCCGCCAGGCGGGCGGCCTCGTCAAGCTGGTTAAGATCAACATCGACGAAAACCAGGACCTGGCCGGCCAGTTGCGTATCCAGTCGATCCCCACGGTCTTCGCCTTCAAGGAAGGACGACCGGTGGACGGATTCGCCGGCGCCTTGCCGGAGAGTCAGATCAAAAGCTTCGTCGACCGCCTGCTGGCCGGCGCCAAGCCGCCCCTGGAGCAGGCCCTGGACAGCGGTGACGAGGCGCTGGAAGCCGGCGACATCGATACGGCGCGGGCCGTCTACGCCGAGGTGCTGGCCCAGGACGCCGAGAACGGGCGGGCGGTGGCCGGGCAGATCCGTTGCGCGACGGAAGCCAGGGACACCGCCGAGGCCCGGCGCTTGATCGAGGATTTGTCGACCCAAATGCGCGCCGAGGCCCCGGTGGCCGCCGCCATCTCGGCCCTGGAACTGGCCGAGGAGAGCGGCGATGTCGGCGACGTGGCCGAGGCCCGGGCCCTCGCGGAATCCCATCCCGACGATCCCCAGACCCGGCTCGACCTGGCCGTGGCCCTCTACGGCGCGGGCCGGGCCGAGGATGCCATCGACACCCTGGTCGACATGGTCGGCCGCGACCGGGAGTGGAATGACGAGGCGGCGCGCAAGCAGTTGGTCAAGATCTTCGAGGCCCTGGGCCACGGTGATCCGTTGACCGTGGCCGGACGGCGCAAGCTGTCGGCGATCCTGTTCTCGTGAAAGGCGTTCGCGCGCACCATGACAACAGCCGCCCGATGACCGCCGAATCCCACCCCGGCATCGAGGGGCTTCCCGCCACCTTGCCTATATTTCCCCTGCCGGGGGCGCTGCTGCTGCCCAGGGGCCGGCTACCGCTCAACGTTTTCGAACCGCGTTACCTGAACATGGTGTCCGACGCCCTGGGCCGCGGCCGGGTCATCGGCATTATCCAGCCCTCGGAACCGACCGGCCAACCGGTAAGCGACTCGGCCCGGCTTTACGGTACCGGCTGCGTTGGGCGCATCGTTGCCTTCGCCGAGACCGAGGACGGCCGGTTTCTGATCACGCTCGCCGGGATGGTTCGTTTCCGGTCCGCGCGGGAGATTTCGCCCTTGCACGGTTACCGCCGGGTGAGCGCGGATTATGCGCCCTTCCGCGACGACCTGGACGAGGACACCGGCCGGCTGCCGGACCGGGTCGCGTTCCTGGATCTGGTCCGCCAGTATTTCCAGGCGCGCCGCATCGATGCCGACTGGAAAGCCCTGGAGAATGCCACCGACGAGGCCCTGGTAACCTCCCTGGCCATGATCTGTCCCTTCGCGGCGGGGGAGAAGCAGGCTTTGCTGGAGGCGTCGGGCCTGGCCAACAGGGGCGACGTGCTGACCACCTTGCTGGAAATCGACGGGCGCGAATCCATGGGTTCCGCCTCCTCCGCCCCCCATTGACCGCGCTTGCCGAGGGAGATCCTGTCATGAGCGAGCCCGCCGCCAGCGAACCAGCCGCCAGCGAACCAGCCGCCAGTGAACAGGCCGTCAACGAACAGACCGCCAGCGAACAGACCGCCAAACAACACACCGTCGACCCGAAGCTGTTGGAGATTCTGGTCTGCCCCCTGACCAAGGGGCCCTTGCGCTACGACTCCGCGGCCCAGGAATTGATCAGCGACCAGGCCCGCCTCGCCTATCCCATCCGCGACGGCATCCCCATCATGCTGGTGGACGAGGCCCGGCACCTGGACGGCGACCATGGCGCGGGAGCCCCGGCCGCCAACCCCTGAGCTCCGCCGCCCGCGCGGAATGCCATGACCGAGTCCCACGCCATGCGCCACCAAGTCACCGAGATTCGCCTGAAGAAGGCGGAGAAGCTGTTGGAGGTGACGTTCAAGGACGGCCGCACCCATCGCCTCCCGGCGGAGCTTCTGCGGGTGGAAAGCCCCTCGGCCGAGGTGCAGGGCCACGGTCCCCACGAGAAGAACATCGTCGCCGGCCGCCGCCACGTGGGCATCATGGAAGTAGTGCCCGTGGGCAACTACGCGGTGCGCCTGCGCTTCGACGACCTGCACGAAACCGGCATCTATTCCTGGGACACCCTCTACGAGATGGGCGAGAAACAGGACATCCTGTGGCGGACCTACATCGAAGCCCTCGATTTCCGCGGTTTGAGCCGCGATCCGTAAGTCTAGCGAACCACAGAGGCACAGAGACACAGAGGAAAAAAGCGCGAATCGGGAAGAATTTCCTCTCTGTGCCCCGTATGTTTGCTGCGTTACGGGACGACGAGCGGTAGACTGAAGGTTAACCACAGAGAACACAGAGAACACAGAGGTTTCACAGAGAAAATTTTCTTGCGCGAAGCGCATCCTACTCCTCTTCTCTGTGTTCTCTGTGTTCTCT
The DNA here is from genome assembly GCA_965247705.1 of Rhodospirillales bacterium. Taxonomy (GTDB): domain Bacteria; phylum Pseudomonadota; class Alphaproteobacteria; order Rhodospirillales; family CAMCUA01; genus CBDFHV01. Next base: position 24,088 of record CBDFHV010000011.1, read on the forward strand.
GTGGTTAATCTTATTGTGGTCGGGCAACGTCCTATGGTTGGCCTCCGCGGACAACCGTAGAAGGGTCTAGCTACCGAAGCTCAGAGGACAAGGAAAACCAGCGAAGCGCGAGGAATTTCTTCTCGGTGTCTCTGTGTCTCTGTGGTTTTCTTTGTCCGTTGAAGGGGGGGGGGGGGACGATGAAGAAGGCGGACGTGGCGGCGTTCTACGACCGCTTGGCGGCGGCCAACCCGGCCCCCAAAGCGGAGTTGTCCCACCGCGACCCCTACACCCTGCTGCTGGCCGTGGTGCTGTCGGCCCAGGCCACGGACGTGGGCGTCAACAAGGCCACCGCCAAGCTGTTCCCCGTCGCCGACACGCCGCGAAAGATGATCGCCTTGGGCGAGGCCCGCCTGCGCGAACACATCAAGACCATCGGCCTCTACAACGCCAAGGCCAAGAACGTCATCGCCTTGAGCCACATCCTGATCGATGAACACGACGGCCAGGTCCCCCGCGACCGGGAGACCCTGGAAACCCTGCCCGGGGTCGGGCGCAAGACCGCCAACGTGGTCCTCAACATCGCCTTCGGCGAGCCCACCATCGCGGTCGACACCCACATCTTCCGAGTCGGCAACCGCACCGGCCTGGCGCCAGGCAAGACGCCGCTCGAAGTGGAAAAAAAGCTGGAGCGCGCCACCCCGCCGGACCGCAAGCGCCACGCCCATCACTGGCTGATTCTCCACGGCCGCTACACTTGCAAGGCCCGCAAACCCGACTGCCCGGCCTGCGTGGTCCGCGAACTGTGCCGCTTCAAGGCGAAGACAACGTTGGAGGCGGCGACGGTGAAGAAACGGGCGGGCGCCGTCAGCCGGACGAAGCGGCCGCCGTCGCGACGATAATTCCCCGCAAGCACTCAGCACCCGGCGTTGCCGCGCCGGTGCGATCCCGGATTTCCACGTGGGCGACCGTGTGGGTGGGGCCCGATTGGTAGAGGATCAGGTCGAGGATGCAGGTGCCGTCGGTGAATTGCCACAGGCGCGCCGGGGGCTCGTCGCGGGCCAGGGACGGCGGGCCGAGGAGGGCGGCAACGGTGGCCGCGTCCATGCCATTGAGCCGAGCTGGGTCTTCGAAGGGGTCGATGCGCGCGGCGGCGAAGCGGCGCTCGATGACCGCCTCCGGCGGCACCCCCTGGGGCGGCGGTAGGCTGGAGACCGTCGCCGGCGGTGGCGGCGAGGCCCGGGGCGGCGGCGGCTCCTCGGCGGCCTTGGGGGCGGGCGCCGGGTCGGACGTTGGGGCCGGCTTGCGGGGGGCGGCCTGGCAGGCGGCCATGATCAGCGCCAGGGCCAGCAGGGCGATGGCGGGCAGCCCTGGGCGGGTTCGATTTCCGGCCTTATGCAAGGGGGGCAACGACACGGATGGGGGGACGAAGCAAGGGGAACCACAGAGGCACAGAGGCACAGAGGCACAGAGAAAGACGAAGGGAAGGAAAATTTTGCTTCGCGCGTTTTTCAACGCTGTCTCCCCAATTTCGTCGCACTCGCGCGTCATGCGCATCCAGAAGATTAACCACAGAGAACACAGAGAACACAGAGGAATCACAGAGAAGATTATTTTTGCGCGAAGCGCAGTCTATTCTCTCTTCTCTGTGTCCATCTCTGTGTTCTCTGTGTTCTCTGTGGTTAATCTTCTAAAGCCGCCGGTCCCGAGGTTTACGCCCCATGTTCAATCTTGTCGTCCCATAACGGCAATCCATGGAGGCACAGCGGACTGACCAGCCCTCAGTGCGATTTTTCTTCTCTGTGCCTCTGTGCCTCTGTGCCTCTGTGCCTCTGTGGTGATTCTTCTTTCTAGCCCCAATTATTCATGACGGCCATCGGATTTCAGCGGGACGAGCGGTAGCGACCGGGTTGACGGCGATTTTTGAGACGGATTGTCGGAGAGGTTGGAGGTTGTTGTTCGGGGCTCGTCCGGCGGCACCTGCCGCTTGGTTCAGGGCCCTTGGGCGGTGATGCGCCCGGCGATGGCGATCATGGCCGGCTGATAGGGATAGGCCGAAGGCAGGGCGATCCTGAGGCGCGACTTGAGCTCCTCGACGCGGACGGCGATTTTGAGAAACGCCCGGCGCAGGGTTTCGAAGGTGGCCGTTCGCCACAGCGATTTCCGAGGCGCCGCTTGGCGAAGCTGATGCAGCAGCCAGTAGGCGCCGGTATGCAGGAAGAGGCGGAACTGGTTGGCCTCCCAACGGTGGCACGACGTGCGGTCGGACTTGGTGTAGAGCTTGTGGTCCTTGATCATGTTTTCCATCCGCCCGCGGGCGCAGTAGACCTTCTCGTAGAGCGCCTTGGCGCGGCCGCTCAGGTTGGTGACGACGAAGCGGACGTCACAGCCCTTGGCGGTAGCTTCCACGCGGGCGATGACCGAGCGTTGCCGTGACCAGCTTTTGGCCTGGTAGCCGGTGTGGAAGAAGCGGCGCACCTTATCCTTTCCCTGCCCCGCCCGGCGCACGGCGGCGTCCTCGCACCACGGCTGGCCGATCCTGTTCAGCCGGGCGTTGCCGGAAAGCCCGAAGATGTAGCCGCAGCCCTGACGTTCGAGGAATTCCATGGCCTCCGGCGTGGCGTAGTGGCCATCGCCCCGCACGGTGATCTCGACCCGTGGCCAGTTGCGGCGGATGCGGCCGATGACGTGTCTCAGGATCCGCGCCGCCTCGTCGCCGGAGGGCCGCTTGCCGGGACGCAGCAGTGACATCACCGGCTTGCCGGTGGCCGCCTCGAAGATATGGATGGGTTGGAAGCAATAGTCGTCGTAATGGGCGTTGAACAGCGCCAGCTGCTGGCCGCCGTGAACGGCGTCGTCGGTGTCGTCGATATCGAGAACGATGCGCGCCGGAACGCGCTTGAAGCTGGCGCAAAACAGATCGATCATCGACAGCCCCATGCGCCCGAGCGCGCGCCATGACGGCGCGTTCTCGAGGCGCGACAGGGTCGGTTGGCTCATCAGGTCGTCGCCGCTCTCGGACAAACGGCCACAGGCCAGCTTGAACGCCGGATCGAAACGCAGAACGTCGAGGTCGTCGCAATCCTCATACCCGCAGGCAATAGCGAACAGGCGCGCCCGGATCATGTCTACGTAAGCGTGGGTCGTGCTCGCCGGGTCGCGCACGTCGGTGACGCAGGAAGCGAGCACGTCGGCGATGCCGAGCCGCCTGTCGATCTCGCCCAACAACAACACCCCGCCGTCCGACGACAGCCGTCCGCCGTCGAAGCGGGCGCAAAGCGGCCTGCCTCCAACGGGTGACAAACCAGGGAGATAGGGGGTAATCTCGTTCATGGTGAGCCGTGGGTTGTTCTGTTGCCATGTGATCTTGTCTTGACACCAAAATCATACGGCATTTCAACAGGTTAATCTACGCTCACCAGCATTTTCAATCAGCGCCGTGAATAATTCGGGCTAGGTTGCCCGAGCCCGCTCCTCAGCCCTCCTCGGGCAGGGCCCGGTGCTGGGGGCGGTTGGCGGGGACGGCTTCGTCGGCCTGGTTCAGGGACCGGGTTTCGCCGGCGATCTCGCCGCCGGATTCGATGATGATCTTGCCATAGCGGATGGTGCCGCTGACCCGGCCCTGGGCGCGCACGGTGAGTTTGTCCCGGGCCACCAGTTCGCCCTCGAATTGGCCGCTGATGTCCGCCTCGTCCACGTTGGCGGCGCCCCGGAAATAGCCGCTGGCGGCGACCTCGATGACCCGGGCGTCGGACAGGGAGGCTTCCACCCGGCCTTCCACAACCAGCCGGTCGCAGGACGTGATCTCGCCCTTGAGCTCGATCTCGCGGCCGACGATGAGCTGCTTGTTCATCGCCTCACCGGGTCGGCGGTCGAGGCGCCGCGCCGGTTCGGGCCGGAAGGCGCGGGACGGCGACGGCGTCGGTGTCGGCGTCGGACGAGACGGGCGGCGGGAGAACGGCTTCAGCGGCGCCGCGGCGCCGCTGTCGGCTTCCGCACCTGCCTCGGCCGGGGCGCGGTCGGTGTCGCTGTCGTCTCGGGTATCGGCCATGGGACGTAAAGCCCTCCTTGGCTGCGGGTGGTTCCGATCATGGCCGGCCGGCGCGGGCGCGGGCCTCTTCGAACAGGTGCACCATGGCGGCGGTGGCGACCACCGGGGTCAGCAGGTTGACGATGGGTACCGTCAGCAGCAGCGCCGTGGCGACACCGGCCAGGAACACCGGACCCGCGTTCCGCTGCCGCAGACCGAGCGCCGCGCCGGAGTCGAGCCGCCGAAGCGCTACCAGCTCAAAATACTCACGGCCCAGAAGATATCCGTTCACCCCGTAGAAGACAAAAGGGAAAACCGGTGGCAACAGCAGGAACACCAGCAGGCCCAGGTTGAGGAGCACCATCACCGCGGTAAAGCGCGCCGCCGCCACGACGCTGGCCATGACGGTCTGCCCCGGGGCCGGCGGCAGGTCCGGGTAGTGGCGCCGCTCCACCGCCGCCGCCACCCGCTCCAGCAGGAAGCCCACCATCAGGGTCACCACGCCCGGAAACATCAGCCAGGTGATCCACAGGGTGGCGAGGCCCCCCAGGAGATCGACGATCCATTCGGCCCAGGCGAGCCACCAGACATCGATCAGCACCGTCGAGGTCACCAGCAGCCCGACGGCCCCCAGCAGCAGCGCGAAAACCGCGGCGGCGACGGCGACGCCGATCCACATGACGCCCCGGGTCGCCGGATCGCCCAATTGACCGACCGCTTTCGTGAAGGACCGCCACAACACGTCCGCCGTCTCCCCGAATCAATGCACCAGGCCGGCATCATTGTGACCCAGGGTGACCAAAAGATTAAGTCGTGGGGGGATTCCCTGCCGGGGTTCGGAAGCTATACTGCCATCATTCCATTCCGTGGAAGGGTCCGCCCATGCCCGAGGTTCGCCACGACGTGCTCGCCATCGGCAACGCCATCGTCGACGTCCTCACCCATGCCGACGACATGGACGTCGGACGGCTCGGCCTGTCCAAGGGCACCATGACCCTGATCGACGCCGAGCGGGCCCACGCCCTCTACGAATCCATGGGCCCGACCGTCGAAAGCTCGGGCGGTTCGGCCGCCAACACGGTGGCCGCGCTCGCCTCTTTCGGCGGGCAAGGCGCCTTTATCGGTATGGTGCGCGACGACTCCATGGGCACAATCTTTCGCCACGACATCCGCGCCGCCGGCATCGCCTTCGACGCCGGCGCCGCAAAGGAAGGGCCCAGCACCGGCCGCTGCCTGATCTTCATTACCCCCGACGCCCAGCGCACCATGCAGACCTACCTGGGCGCCGCCACCACCCTGGGGCCGGAGGACGTGGATCCGGCAATGGTGGCCGCGGCCCAGGTCACCTACCTGGAAGGCTACCTGTGGGACCCGCCGCGGGCCAAGGAAGCCTTTCGCAAAGCCGCCACCATCGCCGCCGAGGCGGGGCGGGACGTTTCCCTGACCCTATCGGATCCCTTCTGCGTCGATCGCCATCGAGCCGATTTCCTGGACCTGGTGGAAAACCACGTGGACGTGCTGTTCGCCAACGAGGACGAAATCAAGGCCCTTTACCAGGTGGACGCCTTCGATGACGGGCTGCAGCGCGTCCGCCACCATTGCCGGGTGGCGGCGCTCACCCGCAGCGAAAAGGGTTCGGTGGTCGTCTCCGGCGACGAGGTCCACGTGGTGGACGCCGCCCCGGTGGCGGATATCCGGGACACCACGGGCGCCGGCGACGCCTACGCCGCGGGGTTCCTCTTTGGCCTCACCCAGGGTCGCGACCTGGCGATCTGCGCCCGCATCGGCGGAATCGCCGCCGCCGAGGTGATCTCCCACGTCGGCGCTCGGCCCGAGAGGTCCCTCAAGGACCTGGCGGCTGGCCTGTAACGGACATGGCGACCGAGCACGACCAGACGGACACGGCGACGATCACCGGCCCGGAGCTTGGCCAGGAACCGGTGGAGTCATATGCCCGCAGCGCCTTCTGGCGCCTGTTCCCGGCGGGCATGCGGCGGCGGTGGTGGACGTTTCGGCTGTTCGACCTCCTGGCCCGCTGGTGGCCGGTGGCCGGGCCGCTCCGCGGCCTGCTGGTGGTGCGCATGGACGGTATCGGCGACATGGTGCTGTTCCGCAATTCCCTCGACCGCTATGCCGAGGTCTTTGGTGTCGCGCGTGACGAAATCACCGTCCTGGGGTGCGACAGCTGGGCCGGCATCGCGGCACCGGTGTTCGCGGGCTATGCGGTCATTTCCATCGACGAGCATTCCTACGCCCGAGATCCCCTGTACCGCTTTCGGGTCAACCTGAAGGTGCGGCGGCTGGCGCCGCGCATCGCCGTCTGCGATTCCTACCTGCGCCGGGCCCTGATGGCCGACAGTCTGGTGTGGGCATCCGCCGCGCCCCTCAGCGTGGTCTCGCGGCCCTACATCAGCGAGCGCACCCGACCCGAGTTCACATATTACTTGAGTCAAGCAAGCCGGATCATCGATACCGGGCACTATCCCACCCATGAGGTGGTGCGACACGCCCGCTTCCTGTCGGCTGTCGCGGGGCGAACCATCCCGCCCGAGGCGCCCCGCATACCGTGGCCGGAACGTCCTTGTCCCATCGAACCGGGGGCGCCCTACATCGTGCTCAACCCGGGCAGCAACGAACCCGGTCGCCGCTGGCCGGCGGGCCACTACGGCAAGTTGGCGAAGCGCCTGCGAGAGGCGGACTACCGGGTCGTGCTGGTGGGCGGACAGGGCGATCGGTCGACGGCCGAGGCGACTCTCGCCGAGGCCGGTTCAGAGTTCGTTCTCGACCTGACCGGGCACACGGACCTGGCCGGGCTTCTGGACGTGATGGCCGGCGCGGCCGCCGTGGTCAGCAACGATTCCGGCCCCGCCCATTTGGCTATCGCCCAAGGCACCCCGACCGTGACCATTGTCGGCGGCGGCCACTTCGGCAGCTTTTTCCCCTACCCGGAGGGGGTGGCGCCGCCCCACGCGCGTTTCGTCCATCGGCCTATGGACTGCTACCACTGCTTCTGGCGTTGTCACCGGCGCGACACCAAGTTCGATGTGTTCCCTTGCGTCGAGCACGTGCCCCTGGACGAGGTGTGGGAGGCACTGCAAAGCCTGCTGGCGCCCGCGGCGCGGGCGGCGGCGGTGGCGGGCGATTGACCGGTGAGCGTCGAGGCAGGCCCGTTCTACGACGCCTACGCCCGGTTCAAGGTCTACGCCCGCCCAAGCCTCGCGGCCAAGCACATCAAGCGCCTGGACCGGGACTTGTGGCGACCGGGGGATTTCGCGGCCACCATGTCGGTGCTCGAGGTGGGGTGCGGCACCGGCCTGGTTCTGGCCTACCTGCGCCATAGGGGAATCCGAGACCTGCTGGGTATCGACCGGGACCCGGCCCTCGTGGCGCACATCCCGGAAGCGGTGGTCGATTGCTTCCGGGTCGCCGACCTGTGGGACTTCCTCGCCGACGGCGGCGCGGACCGGCGGTTCGACCGGGTGCTACTGCTGGACGTTCTCGAGCATTTCGAGCCGCGGGACGGATTGGCGCTGCTTCGCGGCTTGGGAGATATTCTGACGGAACAGGGCCGGATCGTCGTCAAGGTGCCCAACATGGCCTCCCCCTGGGGCGCGGCCTACCAGTATGGCGACCTCACCCACAAGGCGGCCTATACCCCCGACAGTCTGCGTCAGGTGGCCATCGTCGCCGGCCTTGCCGTCGAGCGCTGCTGGCCCCACCGGGAAGGCAGCCCGCCGCGGCAAGTCACCGACCGCCTGTTCCATGCCCTGCTGGGCCGCCTGGTGGCGAGCCCGCCGGAAATCTGGACGGCGAACCTGTTCGCGCTGCTGGCGCGGGCTCCGGTGGCAGACGAGGCTCCGTAGTGGAGGTGCGCCAGGTCGACCTTCGGAGTTACCCCCCCCACCCCAACCCTCCCCCTCCAGGGGGGAGGGAGATGACATTGCCACCGTGCCTCGAAAGCCCTCCCCCCGGGAGGGGGAGGGTTGGGTGGGGGGGATGGCGCCAACCCGTGTCCTGGTGCCCATGAGCCGCCTGTGGCTACCCGTCCTGGATGTGCTGATCGGGCTGCTGTTACGGCTCGTACCGCATGCGAAACGACAAGTCGGCGTCCTGGTCTCCTGCGGTGGCGGATTGGGCGATGCGTTGCTGTTCGCGGTGGTCCTGGACCGCTTCCGCTCCTTGGCCGAGGACGGCGAGCCCGTGGACGTCCTGGTGCGCACGGATACCAAGGCCGCGACGTTCGCCTATCCCGCCGGGGTCGGCGTCATTGCCGTCGACTATCGCCGCTTCCTGCGGTCGCCCTCCTATCGCCTGCGGACGTGTTTGGGGTTACGGCGGCGGGGCTATCGGCTGGCGGTGTCGGCCGATCATCTTCGCCATCCCTTGATCGACGATGTCCTGATCCGGGTCACGGGGGCGCCGGCGCGAAAGGCCATGACGCCGAGGTCCTGGTCCAAGTACGACCGACTGCTGACGCGCGCCCGGCGCGGCTACACCCATCTCAAGCCGGTGCCGCCGGTCCTGGCCCACCGCCTGGTGCGCTGGGTGGAACTGGCAAACTGGCTCACCGGGCGCGAGGACCCGGTGCCTGTGGTCGAGCTTCCGGCCGGCGCCCTGCCGGCCCGGGCTACGCTTGAACGGGATACGGTGGTACTGCACCCTTTCTCCGCCATTCCACAGCGCCAGTACGGGGTCGATACGTTCCAGCGAATTCTAAGCAGCCTGCCGGCGGACATGACCGTCGTCCTTTCAGCCGGGCCCGGGGACCTGGCGCGCAATCCGGAATTCGAGGCCCTGCTCGAGGATTCCCGCGTGCGCCTGGACGAAAGCGACCTGGTGGAGAAAGCGGCGCTCTTGGGAGGCGCCCGCCTGGTGGTCTCCGTCGACACGTCCCTGATGCATCTGGCGGTGCTGGCCGGCGCGCCAACCTTGTGCCTGGGCAGTGCCGCTCACTTGGTGGACAGCCTGCCCTACGATGCCCGCATGATCCCGGGAAACGTCACCTTCCTCTATCACCACATGCCCTGTGCCGGCTGCCTGGGCGCCTGCCGCTGGGCCTTGGAGGACGGGCGCTATCCCTGTATCGCCCGGGTCGACGACGCCCTGGTGGTGGATCGGGTCACGGCGATGCTGGCGCCGGGCGCGGCGCCGAACGAGCCGCGTTCCCCACCCACACGATGAGCACCAGCACCGGCACCCCCAAAGCCGCCGTCAGCATGAAGAAAGCCGGATAGCCGATGTTGTCGACGATCGACCCCGAATAACCGGCGATGATCTTCGGGATAAGGGTCATCAGGGAGGTAAAGAGGGCGTACTGCATGGCGGTGAAGGAAACGCTGGTCAGGCTCGACAGGTAGGCCACGAAAGCGGCCGCCGCGATGCCGGCGCTGGCGTTGTCGGCGAGGATGACGATGGTCAGGAGCACCGCGTCATGGCCCTGGCTGGCCACATAGGCGAACAGCACGTTGGTGGCCGCCGCCAGAAAGCCGCCCAGGAACAGGATGCGCAGCACCCCGTAGCGCATGGCCAGAACGCCGCCCAGGAAGCCGCCGACAATGGTCGCAAAGAGGCCGTAGGTCTTGGAATAGAGGGCGATCTCTTCCTTGGTGAAGCCCAGATCCCGGTAGAAGACGTTGGCGATGGCGCCCATGACCACGTCGGAAATGCGGTAAAGGCCGATCAGGGCAATGATGAGCAGGGCAAGCTTCCCGTAGCGCCGCAGGAAATCGGCCAGTGGCGCCACATAGCCCTCGACCACCATCCGCCGCGGCGCCAGCCCCGCCGACACCAGTCCCCAGGCCATGATCACGGCCATGGAGACACTGAAGGTCAGGCGCAGGGTTTCGGCGAGAAAACCGGCCAGGACCGGACCCAGGCCGGCAGCGGCGGCCAGACCTGCCTTGACCGCGGCCGCCGGCTCGGCGGAAACCAGGAACCCGGCCACGAAAGCCCCGGCGGCGATGGCGAAAACCAGCAGAAATCGCAGATTGTGGTCCAGCCGCCCGAAGGCCGTTTCCGCCTCGCGCACCACGTCCGGCTCGCGGATGATCAGGGTCGTCGCGACACCGATGGCCATGGCGCCGGCCATCGCCGTGTAGGCCACCCGCCAGCCCTCGTAATTGTAAACCGTATCGCTGCCGAACCGACTTGCCAGATAGAGGGCGCCGGCCCCGGCGAGCAGCATGCCGATCCGATAGCCGGCGATGTAGGTGGACGACAGCAGGGCTTGCAGATCCGCGTCCGCCGATTCGATTCGATAGGCATCGATGACGATGTCCTGGGTGGCCGACGAGAAACCGAGCGCCACGGCGGCCACGGCGGTCATCACCAGATGGGTCTGGGGATCGCTCGAAGCCATGGCCAGAATGGAGAGGATCACCGCCGCCTGGGCGACCAGGAGCCAGGCCCGGCGCCGGCCAAGCCGCGCGGTCAGAATGGGCAGGGGGATCTTGTCCACCAGGGGCGCCCAGACGAACTTGAAGGAATAGCCCAGCGCCGCCCAACTGAAGAAGGTGATGGTCGAGCGCTCCAGGCCCGCCTCCCGCAGCCATACGGACAGGGTGCCGAAGATCAACAGGATGGGGATCCCGGCGGAGAAACCGAGAAACAGCATGGTGACGACGCGGGGGTGAAGAAAGGCGCGGACCGCCTCTCCCCAACTGCGATGTGCGGCGCCGATCCGCCGGTCCTCCATTGGTCGCCTTTGCCGCCTGTTGCCCGATTCGGCAAGGATAGCCGTTTCTCCGCATCGCCGTAACGGGCGATGCCTGGATTGCCGTCATGATTGGGAACCAGTCGGCGGCACCAAGCTGGCGACGCCACAACCAGGACTCGAGGCCGCTTAGCCGGCTTTCCCCTCCCGGGTGTCGAGCCAGATGGTGACCGGGCCGTCGTTGACCAGGGAGACCGCCATGTGGGCGCCGAAGCGGCCGGTCTCCACCGGCACGCCAAAAGACCGCAGGCCGTCGGCGAACCGTTCCACCAGGGCGCGGCCCTCCTCCGGCGGGGCGGCGTAGGAGAAACCGGGCCGGTTGCCCCGGCTGGTGTCGGCGGCGAGGGTGAACTGGCTGACCACCAGGGCACCGCCGCCGCTGTCCAGGATCGAACGGTTCATGCGCCCGTCGTCGTCCTCGAAGATGCGCAGGTTCGCCACCTTGCGAGCCAGAGTGTCGGCGTCCCGGTCCTCGTCGTCTCCCATGGCGCAGGCCAGCACCAGAAGACCGGGCCCGATGGCGCCGATGGTCTCGCCGTCGACGGCGACGGCGGCTTCGCTCACCCGTTGCAGGAGGGCACGCATGGTGCCGCCTCAACCCCGCTTTGTCAGCATCGGCCCCAAGTCGCGGCCGGCGAAGATGTGCACATGGAGGTGGGGCACCTCCTGGTGGGCGTGACGGCCATGGTTGGCGAGGATGCGGTAGCCCGGCTCGACCGCCTCGAGCTGGCGGGCCACCGTGCCCACGGCGCGTACGAAGCCGCCAATTTCCGCGTCCGAGGCCTTGTCGGAGAAATCGTCCAAGGACACGTAGGGCCCCTTGGGAATCACCAGCACGTGGGTCGGTGCCTGGGGATTGATGTCGTGGAAGGCCAGGGCGTGGTCGTCCTCGTAGACCTTGTTGCAGGGGATCTCGCCGCGGAGGATCTTGGCGAAGATGTTCTGGTCGTCGTAGGCCATGGGGTGCCTCCCTTGGGTCACAATCAGCTCTCCTTCCGGCGGGCGGCCTTTTCGGCCAGGCCCGAGGTGCCTTCCCGGCGGGCCAATTCCGCCCAGACGTCGGCCGGCGTCACCCCGGCGGCCGCCCACAGGACCAGCAGATGATAGAGAAGGTCGGCGCTTTCGGCGGCCAGCCGCGCCGGGGTCTCGGCCACCGCCGCCATGGCCGCCTCGGTCGCCTCCTCGCCCACCTTGCCGGCGATCTTGGCCGGTCCCGCGGCCAGCAGCTTCGCCGTGTAGGAGCTTTCGGGATCGGCGCCCCGGCGCGCCTCGATGGTGGCGAACAGGCGCTCCAGCAGCCGGGCGTCCATGGTCTCCGTCGTCATGGCTGTTCTCCCGCCGTCTCGCGCACCGGGATGCCGGCGGCGTGCATGTGGGACTTGGCCTCGGCGACGGTGTGCTCGCCGAAATGAAAGATCGAGGCGGCCAGCACCGCCGAGGCATGGCCGTCCCGAACCCCCGCCACCAGGTGATCGAGGGTGCCGACGCCGCCCGAGGCGATAACCGGCACGCTTACCGCGTCGGCCACCGCCCGGGTCAGCGCCAGATCGAAGCCCCGTTTGGTGCCGTCCCGGTCCATGGAAGTGAGCAGGATCTCGCCGGCGCCAAGCGCCACCATCCGCCGGGCCCAGCCCACCGCCTCGATACCCGTGGGCTTGCGGCCGCCGTGGGTAAAGACCTGGAAGCCGCCGTCCACCCGTTTGGCGTCGATGGCGACGACCGTGCATTGGCTGCCGAACTTTTGCGCCGCCTGGCGCACGAAGTCCGGGTCGTTGACGGCGGCGGTATTGATCGACGTCTTGTCGGCGCCGGCCAGCAACAGGCGGCGGATGTCGTCGGTGGAGCGAACGCCGCCGCCGACGGTCAGCGGCATGAAGCAGCGCTCCGCCGTGCGGGCCACCACGTCGAGGATGGTGTCGCGGCCCTCGTGGCTGGCGGTGATGTCGAGAAAGCAGAGCTCGTCGGCCCCGGCCCGGTCGTAGACCGTGGCCTGTTCCACCGGGTCCCCGGCGTCCCGCAGGTCGAGGAAGTTGATCCCCTTGACCACCCGGCCCTGGTCCACGTCCAGGCAGGGAATAATGCGCACCTTGAGCATGGCCAGCCCGTCCCGTTCAGGCCGCCAGCAGCCGCACGGCGGCCGCCGGGTCCACCCGCCCGTCGTAGATGGCGCGGCCGCTGATCACCCCGGCGAGCACGCCCCGGCCCTGGTCCCGCACCCGCTCCAGGTCCCCGGTCGAGGAAACGCCGCCGGACAGGATCACCGGCACCGGGACGGTGCGGGCGAGGTTGATGCTGGCGGCCACGTTCGGCCCCTCCATGGCGCCGTCCCGGTCGATGTCGGTGTGGATAAAGGCGGCCACGCCCACATCGGTGAACAGGCGGGCCAGGTCCGCGACGGCGATGGTGGTTTCCTCCACCCAGCCTTCCACGGCCACCATGCCGGCACGGGCGTCGATGCCGACGGCGATCCGCCCCGGATAGGCCGTGCAGGCCTGGCGCACCAGGTCCGGGTCCTTCACCGCCGCGGTTCCCAGCACCACCCGGGCCACCCCCGCCCGCAGCCAGAAGGCGATGGTCTCCAGGGTCCGGATACCGCCGCCGAGCTGCACCTGAAGGCCCTCGACGGCCAGGATGTGCTTGACCGCCTCGGCGTTGATGGGTCGGCCAGAGACGGCGCCGTTCAAATCCACCACGTGCACCCAGGGACAACCCGAGTTGGCGAACACCCGGGCCTGGGCTGCCGGATCGTCGGTGTAGACCGTGGCTTGGGCCATGTCGCCCTTGAACAGACGTACGCATTGCCCGTCCTTCAGGTCGATGGCGGGGAAGAAGATCATGGCGCCCAGGCGAGGAAGTTGGCGAGCAGCCGCAGCCCCACCGCCTGGCTTTTTTCCGGATGGAACTGGGTGCCCACCATGTTGTCGCGCCCGACCACCGCCGTGACCGGGCCGCCATAGTCGGTGGTGGCCAGCACCAGGGAAGGATCGGCGTAGCGCATATGGTAACCGTGCACGAAATAGGCATGGTCGCCATCGGCGATGCCGGCCAGCACCGGATGTTCCACCACCCCCTCCAGGGCGTTCCAGCCCATGTGGGGAATTTTCAGGTTCGAATCGCCGGGGGTAATGGCCACCACCTCGCCGTCGATCCAGCCCAGGCCGTCCCAGTCCCCGTGCTCGCGGCCGACCCGGGCCATGAGCTGCATGCCGACGCAGATGCCAAGGAACGGGCGGCCCTTGTCCGCCACCGCCTCCCGCAGGGCCTCGACCATGCCCGGCACCGCCTCCAGTCCCCGCTTGCAGTCGGCGAAGGCGCCGACGCCGGGAAGCACGATGCGGCCGGCGCTTCGCACCCGTTCGGGATCGTCGGTTACCGCCACGGAAGCATCCACGGCGGCCTCGGCGATGACCCGCTCGAAGGCCTTGGCGGCGGAACGCAGGTTGCCGGACCCATAGTCCACGATGGCAATCCCGGGGGCGAACTCGGAGGCCAACGCGGGAGCCGCCGCCAGCGCCGCGGTCACGACGCCATCGCCCGGACCACGTCGGGGCGCTCGTCGAGAAAGCGTCGCTCCGCCGACCAGCGGTCGTTCCCCAGCACCACCCCCTGGGGCACGAAGCTGCGCCGCCGGAGGGTCCAGCGCCGAAGATCGTTGGCGAGCATGCCGACGACGGCCGCAAGCGCGATGGAGATAATCGCCTGGACCGTGGTGTCGGCGCCGATCAGGGGCAGGCCCACGGTGAGGGCGACTTCGGCGGCGAGCAGGATCAGGGCCACCGCCCACAGGCCGAGCCACAGGGCCCAGAACAAGGAAAAGAAGCACGCCGGCCAGCAGAACCCCTCCTTGACCAGGACCAGGTCCCGGTCCGGGTTCAGGCCATGGCGGCGCAGGTGGACGGTATAGACGCGCATGGTTTCTAACTTAACCGCCGAGGGTTCCCTTGGTGGAGGGCACGGCGCCCGGCTGGCGGGGGTCGATCTCGCTGGCCTGACGCAGGGACCGGGCCAGGCCCTTGAAGCAGGATTCGACGATGTGGTGGTTGTTCTCGCCGTAGAGGTTCTCCACGTGCAGGGTCGCTCCGGCGGCCTGGGCGAAGGCCTGGAACCACTCCTTGAACAATTCCGTGTCCATCTCCCCCAGCTTCGGCCGCGAGAAGGCCACCTTCCAGATCAGGTAGGGGCGGTTGGACAGGTCGATCGCCACCCGGGTGCAGGTCTCGTCCATGGGGATCGTGGCGGACCCGTAACGAACGATGCCGGCACGATCGCCAAGCGCCTTGGCCACCGCTTCGCCGATGGTGATGCCCGTGTCCTCGGTGGTGTGGTGGAAATCGATGTGCAGGTCGCCCTTGGCCGCGACCTCCAGGTCGATCAGGCTGTGGCGCGACAGTTGCTCCAGCATGTGGTCCAGAAAGCCGATCCCCGTCGACACCTGGTAGCGTCCCTGGCCGTCCAGATTGACCGAGACCACCACCTCGGTCTCCTTGGTCCGACGTTCCACCGTGGCCTGGCGCATGGCGATTCTCCTCGCTTCGACCTTCTCCCAAGGATGGGCCGGCACGTGGGCCGCTATGTAGCAGGAAGCCCGCGTCGCCGCCAGCCGGGCGCTCCAGACGCGGCGGGGCTTGACCGGTGCATGTCCCTGCCCCAAATCCTGCGGTATGCTTGCCCCGGGGTCGAGGCCCCCTTGTCCGCGTTTTCGTGATCGGCCCCATCCATGAGCGACAACCTCTGGCACGGCACTACCATCCTTTCGGTCCGCAAGGGCGACTCCATCGTCGTCGCCGGCGACGGGCAGGTCAGCCTCGGCCAGACCGTGATCAAGGCCAACGCGCGGAAAGTGCGCCGCCTGGCCGACGGCGCGGTGATCGCCGGGTTCGCCGGCGCTACCGCCGACGCCTTCACCCTGTTCGAACGCCTGGAAGCCAAGCTGGAGCAGTACCGGGGCCAGCTCATGCGGGCGGCCGTGGAAATGGCCAAGGACTGGCGGACCGACCGCTACCTGCGGCGCCTGGAGGCGATGATGGCGGTGGCCGACAAGGAGGTGTCCCTGGTGCTTACCGGCACCGGCGACGTGCTGGAGCCCGAGGACGGGCTGATCGGCATCGGCTCGGGGGGCAACTACGCCCTGGCCGCCGCCCGCGCCCTGATCGATCGCGACGACATGGACGCCGAGGCCATCGCCCGGCGCGCCATGGCGATCGCGGCGGAAATCTGCATCTACACCAACGACAAGGTCGTGGTGGAAACCCTGTGAGATTCCTGAGTTCATGAACGATACTTCTACGGCCTTTCATCGGCTCCAGGCGCCGGGCACGGGCGGGTCTGAGACCCGCCCCTACGATTGCGACATTGGTTGCGTAGGGGCGGGTCTCAGAGCCGCCCGTCCGGCGCCAAGTGCCGCAAGACATGCCGGCGGGGAGCGCCATCGCCCATGACCAGTTTCACGCCCCGGGAGATCGTCTCCGAGCTGGACCGCTATATCGTCGGCCAGGACGACGCCAAGAAGGCGGTGGCGGTGGCCCTGCGCAACCGCTGGCGCCGCCAGCAGTTGGACGACGTCCTGCGCGAAGAAGTGCTGCCCAAGAACATCCTGATGATCGGGCCGACGGGGGTCGGCAAGACCGAGATCGCCCGCCGCCTCGCCCGCCTGGCCCAGGCCCCCTTCATCAAGGTGGAAGCCACCAAGTTCACCGAGGTAGGCTACGTCGGTCGCGACGTGGAACAGATCGTCCGCGACCTGCTGGAGGCGGCCATCCATATGACCCGCGAGCGCCTGCGCAAGCAGGTCCAGGCCAAGGCCGAGCTGGCCGCCGAAGAGCGCGTACTCGGTGCCCTGGTGGGCGAGAACGCCAGCCGCGAGACCCGCGAAAAATTTCGCAAACTCCTGCGCGAAGGCAAGTTGGACGAAAAGGAAATCGAACTGGAGATGACGGACTCGGGCGGCGGCGGCATGCCCACTTTCGAGATTCCCGGCATGCCCGGCGCCCAGATGGGCATGCTCAACATGAACGACATCCTGGGCAAGGCCTTCGGCCAGCGGACCAAGAAGAAGCGCTTGAAGGTTGTGGAATCCCACCCCGTGCTGGTGGCCGAAGAGAGCGACCGCCTGCTCGACGAGGAACAGGTGGTCAAGGAGTCCATCGCCATCACCGAAAACGATGGCATCGCCTTCATCGACGAGTTTGACAAGATCACCGCGCGGTCGGATCGGGTCGGCGCCGACGTCAGCCGGGAAGGCGTGCAGCGGGACCTGCTGCCCCTCATCGAGGGCACCACCGTCTCCACCAAGCACGGCCCGGTGAAGACCGACCACATCCTGTTCATCGCCTCCGGCGCCTTCCACATGGCCAAGCCCGCCGACCTGCTGCCGGAGCTTCAGGGCCGCCTGCCCATCCGGGTGGAGCTGAAGGCGCTGACCCGCGACGACTTCGTGCGCATCCTCACCGAGCCCGAGGCCAGCCTGATCACCCAGTACACGGCGCTGATGAAGACAGAGGAGCTGGCGCTGGACTTCACCGAGGCGGCCATCCATGCCATCGCCGACCTGGCCGCGGAGATCAATCAGGGGGTGGAGAACATCGGCGCCCGGCGCCTGCACACGGTGCTGGAGAAGCTGCTGGAGGACGTCAGCTTCACCGCGTCGGAACGGGGCGGCGAGTCCCTGACCATCGACGCCGACATGGTCCACGAAAAGGTCGGCGAACTGGCCAAGGACGCGGACCTGAGCCGGTTTATTCTGTAGACGTCCATTTGGGTCCCTTCGTCGTCGGGTATACACTAGCGCGAATGCGACACGTCTCGGGATCCCATACGATGGAAGTTTCCTTGACCCCCAAGCTGGAGGACCTTGTTCGGCGCAAGGTGGAATCGGGTCTCTATCATGACGCCAGTGACGTCGTTCGCGAGGCACTGCGGCGCTTGGCGGCGCAAGACGAAGCGACGGAGACAAAACTCGCGACGCTTCGACAAGCATTGATTGACGGCGAGCGCAGTGGCATCGCCGACGACTTTTCAATGGATCGCCTGATGACTGACCTGGATGACGAGGCCCGCCGCGACGGCATTGGGGATGGCTAGGTACCGGCTAACCCGGGAAGCGGTACTGGATCTCGCCGAAATCGGCCGCTACACGCAACGGCAATGGGGAATAGAACAGCGCCGCCGATACTTGACTCAGCTCGATCAGCGATTTCAGGAGCTTGCCGACGCTCCGACGTTGGGAAGATCGCGAGAAGACATCCGCCCGGGATACCGTAGCTTTCGCATTGTTCGCCACGTCATTTTCTATCGAGTGTCAGCGGTCGAGATAGAGGTTGTGAGAATTCTCCATCAAAGCATGGATGTGCATCGCCAGCTCGGAAGCGCCGAGCGCTCGAGCGACTAGTGTTCCGATCGAGACATTTCGTTCCCATTAAATCTACGCAAACTGCGACCTTCACCCCCGGGCTCAGGAACCAAATGTTAGAATCGCAACACTAGGTGTCCGATCTTCGTAGGTATTGCGGTCCAGGTACTTGGCCTGCCAGCCGGCGGCGGCGTCACGGCGGTGCGGTAGAACCTCGATCCGCGGCCAGAAGACGAATCTCGTCGTCGACCTTGTACCAGGCCTCGCCGGTCACCCAGCGGTTGGTGGTGAACAGGCGGGCCGGAAAGCCGACCTGGACGCGGACCTGAGCCGGTTCATCCTGTAGTTCCGCTGTTGTTCCACGACTCCGATTCGATGGCGAAGCTGGCGACGTCCCCGGCGTCATAGGGATTGGGCTGCGGACCCTCATCGGTCATGCCCAATTTGCCCATGATGTTGAGGGAGGCCGTGTTGTCGGGATGGGCGATGGCGACGACGCGCTGGAGGGCATGGGCGCGGAAACCCCAGTCCACGGCCGCCCGCGCCGCTTCCGTCGCCAGCCCCCGGCCCCACAGGGCCGAAGCGAGCCACCAGCCGACCTCGATCTCCCCCGTGTCGGCCAAGGGCTGAAGGCCGCACAGGCCCACCAGTTTGTCGGTCTCCTTGAGGCGGATATTCCACATTGAATGGCCCAGGGCCTGTTGAAAGGCGGTCTGGCGGCCGATGAAATAGGCGATCTTGCGGTCCGGCCAGGGCTCGCCGGCGGCGATGAAGCGCATGACCTGGGTATCCCGGGCGATGGGCGCGAAGGCGTCGAAGTCGTCCAGGTGCCAAGCGTTCAGGGTCAGCCGTGGGGTTTCGATGACGACCATGGGACCCCTGATGATGGGTGGACGGGGATCGCCCTCAGGCCGCAAGCGCGGCCTGGACGGCCGTGATCTGATCCTCGACGCTGATGGCCTCGAAGGAGGTCACCTCCAGCTCCCGATCCTCGTAGGTGTTGCGGTCCGGGTACTTGGCCTGCCAGTCGGCAATGGCGGCGTCGCGGCGGTGCAGCAGATCCTCGATCTGCGGGCGGAACAGGCGCACCATGGCCGAGATCCAGATGTTCACCGGCCACGAGGTATGGGCCAGGTCCATGTGGAACCGGTCCAGAAGGCGGATCACGTCGTCGGCCTTGTACCAGGCCTCGCCGGTCACCCAGCGGTTGGTGGTGAACAGGCGGGTGGGAAAGCCGGCCCGGTCCATGGAGATGGCGATGAGATGGCTGAGGGCGTCGTTGTCGCCCTCGGGGGGCACGTAGTCGGGCAGATCGACCGGCGTGATGCCTGTTGGCATCCCCTTGGGCCGCAAGAAGGTATGGAAGTGCCCATGTTCGGGGCCGTAGATGTCGACCCGGGTCTCCGATGGGTGGGCGTGATAGTAGTATTGGGAATTGGTCTCGTCGTCGAAGACGTCCCCCTTGGGGTAATGGTCCCATTCGTAGAACGTGCCCGTATTGCGCAGCAGTTCCCCGACCACGTTCGAATCCCCTTTCCGCAACACGCGGTAGCATTCGAGGACCTGGTCGCCGGCCTCGGCCATGTCCTTGAGCAGGTCGCGGTGAAGACGGGAAAGGTCGGCCATGGGGATCGCGGCGGACGCGGTCAGTTTCGGAATGGGGACGCCGGGACAAACCTGGTACGCGACGCCGGGCGGCGCAAGTCCGGAGTCCGAAAACGGAAGCGCCGCGGCACCCAATCGGTGCCGCGGCGCCCCTATCGAGAAATGAAAGACGTTGGCCGGGTCGTTACTTCTTGGCGGCGCAGGGATTGCAGCCCTTTTTCGCCTTGATCTTCTTGGCGGCGCAGGGATTACACGCCTTCTTGGCCGAACAGGGGTTGCAGGCGGCGAGCTGAATGGTCTCGCCCGACTTGGCTTGCGCTTCCGGCAGGGTTGCCAGGGCGGTGGCGCCGGCGAGGGTGGCGATGCTGAGAGCGGCTGCGGTTCTCTTGAACATGAAGGGAGTCCTCCTTGCGGGTACCGGCGGCGGGCCCCTGCCCACTGCCCATGGATGGTCAACGTCATGGTTACGGCGGGCTGGCGTTTAAGGCAAATAACGGCCCTTCACGAAGCGGTGAAGCACAGTGTCGGCGCAAGAAGGAAACGCAATATCGCCGCAAAAAAAAGACTCCCCGCAACGGCGAGGAGCCTTAGTGTCTGTCCGGAAAGAAGTTGATTCGGAAGAATCGGTTGTGATTCTGTATTGGCCACCGATTCGCCCTGACGGAGGTGGCCGATGTGGACGGATGAGAACCGGCGTCTTTATGAGCGTCGTGGTGCGCGCTATCCGAGCGACTTGACCGACGGGGAGTGGGCGTTGATCGCCCCTTTGATCCCACCGGCGAAGCACGGCGGGCGCAAGCGGGAGGTCGATGTCCGCGAGGTGATGAACGGGGTTCTCTATGTTCTGGAGACCGGCTGCCAGTGGCGCGCCCTGCCCAAGGACCTGCCCCCCAAGTCGACGGTGCACGACTATCTGATGCTGTGGGACTGGGACGGCACGCTGGAGCGGGTTCACCATGCGCTCTATGTGATGACCCGCGATCTGGAGGGCCGCGCGGCGAGCCCGAGCGCCGGTGTCATCGACAGCCAGAGCGTGAAAGGCGCGGAAAAAGGGGGGCGCGCATCGATCGCCCGGGCTATGACGCGGCCAAGAAGGTCAAGGGCAAGAAGCGCCACCTGCTTGTCGATACCCTCGGCCTGATCCTCAATGTCGTCGTCCATGCGGCCGACGTGCAGGACCGCGACGGCGCCATTCTGGTCTTGGATCGCCACACCCGCCGGCTGTTTCCCTTCCTCGAGAAGATCTTCGCCGACGGCGCCTATGGCGGCGACAAGCTGCGCAAGGCCATGGCCGGCGCCGCATGGACGATCGAGGTCGTTAAGCGCTCAGACACCGCCAAGGGCTTCGAGCCGCTGCCCAGGCGCTGGGTCGTCGAGCGTACCATCGCCTGGATCAATCGCTGCCGTCGCCTCGCCAAGGACTATGAGAACCGCAACCGAACCGCTCTCGCCTTCATCCGCCTCGCCAGCATCAGGCTCATGCTGCGAAGACTCACCAGGTGCTGTTATCCTTCATGAACTTTCCGGACGGACTCTTAGGCACGAAACGCCGCCGGCCATGCCGGCGGGCGGGGGGGGGGGAATCGTCAGTTCGAGACCCGATACTCCTCGGGCAGGAAGAACATGTAGTCCTGGTCCTCGGCAACCGCCTCGTGACAAGTGTTGCAGAAGGCCACGTTGCCGTCGCCGTCGCCCTTGGTGGTTCCCATGACCGATCCGTCGGGCATGACCATGGTGTAGCGCCAGTCGCCGCTTGCCGCGTTGAAGTTGCCCGGCATCTTGTGCATCACGAACAATGGCCCCACGGCCACACGGCCGTCGGGGCGCACCGTGAAGCTGTCCTTGGCAATCACCGTATCGGCGGGCATGGCGCCGGCCTCTTCGAACTTGGCGTATTTGTAGGCGCCGTTCTTGTTGACGTAGTTGTTCACGTAACGCCCGCCGTGGGTGTCGGATTGGTAGGGGACCGTGGCCACGTTGCTCCAACCCATGAAGCCCGCCACGGTGTCCATGCCCACCTTGGCGTAAGCCGCCTTCATCTCGGTCCGCAGGCAGTCGTAGACCACCCGCGCTTCGGCATCCGAGATCTTGACCACCGGCGCGCCGCCACAGGGGTTGCAAGGGTTCGCGGCGGCGCAGGGATTGCACGGATTCGCGGCGGCGCAGGGATTGCACGGATTCTTGGCCGCGCAGGGGTTGCAAGCCTTTGCCGCACACGGATTGCAGGCCTTCTTGGCGGCGCAGGGATTGCACGCCTTGGCCACGGCGCAGGGGTTGCAGGCCTTCGCGGCGCAGGGATTGCAAGCCTTTGCCGCACATGGGTTGCAGGCCTTCGCGGCGCAGGGATTACAAGCTTTTGCCGCACACGGGTTGCAGGCCTTCTTGGCGGCACAGGGATTACACGCCTTTGCGGCGCAGGGGTTGCAAGCCTTCTTTGCCGCACAGGGATTGCACGCCTTCTTGGCCGCGCAAGGGTTGCAAGCCGCCAACTGCATGGCGGCCGGCCTGGCCTGGGCCATGGGCAGCAGGCCTCGGTCGGGGGAATTTGCCGCGGACGCCTGGCCGGAGGCCGCCACGGCCAATGCGCCGCCAACGGCAATTCCGGCCCCCACGAACACGGGGAGCACGGTAGTGGAAAGCAGATTGCACTTCAGCGCGCGCATGGAAGAAGCCTCCTCATAAAGGTATTAAGGTTCACGGACACCGGTGTATGAGTCGCTACCCTCGCAAACCCTGCCCCATCCCACGAATCACTCGCTTTCAAAATGTTGTGATGCGGGTCATTCGCAACCCGAGCGGTCCTATGATGTTCGGCCCGGGATAGGGCGTTGCGAGGTCGAGGTGGGCAGGCGGACATATCTGACCCTGGCGTTGGTGCTGTTGACGGGATGCGCCGCCCAGGCGGACCCGAAATCGGACCCGGTGACGGTGTCCATTCCCGCCGGTTCGTTCGTCATGGGCTCGGACCGGGCCGAGCGGGAAGCCGCCTATCGCCTGGACGAAGCCGCCTATGGCCACAGCCGCACCCGGACGTCCAAGTGGTACGAGGACGAGACCCGTCGCGCGGTGGAAACCCCCGCCTTCGCCATCACGCGCACGCCCGTCACCAACGCCGAGTACGCCCGCTTCGCCGCCGCCACCGGTCATCGGGTCCCCGACGTGGACCCGCGTACCTGGGCCGGCTATCGCCTGATTCATCCCTACGAGCGAACCCGCCGCCACGCCTGGATCGGCGGATCGCCGCCGGCGGGCCGGGGGGACCACCCAGTGGTTCTGGTCTCCCACGACGACGCCCGCGCCTATGCCGCCTGGCTTTCCGGGGAAACGGGCCAGGTCTGGCGCCTGCCCACGGAAGCGGAATGGGAGAAGGCGGTGCGCGGCACCGATGGGCGTCGTTTCCCGTGGGGCCAGACTTTCGATCCGAAAATACTCAACAGCCACGACGCCGGGCCTTTCGACACCCTGCCCGCGGGCAGCTTCCCGGCGGGCGCCGGTCCCTTCGGCGTTCTCGACGGGGCAGGGCAGGTGTTCGAGTGGACGGCAACGGCGGCCGGGTCTGGCCGCTTCATCGTCAAGGGCGGCTCCTGGGACGACAGCGGCTGTGGTATCTGCCGGCCCGCCGCCCGCCACGGCCGTCCGGCCGCGATCAAGCACATCCTGGTCGGCTTCCGGCTGGTGCGAGAGACAGACTAGGGTCCGGACTCATTCAAATCCAGTAGCAGACGAGAGCGGCGAGGCATAGGCCTGCCATGAAGTTGATGGCGTTCTTGTCGTATCGCGTGGCGATGCGTCGGAAGTCCTTGAGGCGTCCGAACATGCGCTCGATGGTGTTTCGGTCTTTGTATCGCTCTGTGTCGAAGGGATGAGGTTGTTTGCGGTTCACCTTGTTGGGGATGACCGGCTGGATTTTCTGGCGTAGCAGGCAGGCGCGCCAGTGGTCGGCGTCATAGGCCTTGTCGGCGAGAAGATATCGCGTCCTCGGCAGATGCGCGGCGAGCATGACGGCGCCCTTGATGTCGGCGGTCTGGCCGGGCGTGAGATAGAAGGCCAGGGGCCGGCAATGTTCGTCGCTCAGGGCATGGACCTTGGTGTTGCGTCCGCCCTTTGTGCGGCCGATGGCCTGAGCAGAGGCCCCCCTTTTCCGCCGCCGGCGCAGCGATGCGCCTTGACGTGTGTGGTGTCGATGGAGACCTGTTGCGGTGTCCCTGCCAGGCTCTCCGTCAAAGCCGGGAACAGGTACTGCCAGTGACCACGTTGCGACCACCGGTCGCCTATAGCGATTGTAGACCGTCGTCGAAGGCCCGTACGCCGGTGGGCAGTCCTGCCAGCGGCAGCCCGACTGGAGAACGTGAAGGATGCCACTGATGATCCGCCGATCATCCTCGCGCCGCTTACCCGCCGCGTAGTAAGGAAGATGCGGCTCGATCGCCGCCCATTGCTGATCTGAGAGCCAAAATGATCCGCGCATGCCTCAAAACCTCCTGCGTTCGGTTCCAAGACATTGAATCAGATAATGGTTAATGAGTTATGACCCTAGATGTGAGCTTTCAATGGGTTGCCCACTCGGTCCTGACCGAGGAAGCTGAAGTTGCCTAGACTTTAGCGATTCCCAGGAGGACCAAACGGACGTCCACGGGAATGCCCGCCTGACGCCGCATACATGAAGGACCGACGAAATCGCGTTCTATGAGGGAACATTGCCGAATACCCCCCATTGGATCAGCAACTCACTGATGTTTTCCAGGAAATCCGTGCGCTTTTCGACCACCGAAACCGTGTCCGGCAAGTCGCGCAACCGTTTGTCTCCCTTTTCGTAACTGGTCAGCAGGACGATGTGGATATCGTGCAACCGATCCGCGGCGGCGAACATTTTGCAGAGTTCACGACCATCGAACGGCGCCAAGTCATAGTTGATGAACACAACGTTAGGCCTGATGTCCACCGCGACAGACAGCGCCTCGATGCTGTTATAGGCGCGCATGACGCGAAAGCCGCAGGACAGCAGTTCCTTGACCATCGTCTTCCGCTGCAATCCCGGCGGCATGACGAGCAAGACATTGACGCCGTGATCCTTCTGAGTGCTGAACGTCACCGCGTGGCCGGTGGGCAAAGCATTGAGCAGGCGTTGAGGATTGTCCTTCACGATGGACTCGCCCGAGGAAATCAGATCCATCATCAGGCTCAAATAGGCCCGGATGTCGGCGATGTTGTTGGCCCCAAACCCGCTTGCGTTCTCAATGTAGTCTTCAAGCATGTGGGCGACGCGCCCGGTAATCGGAAAACCGAAAGTCGCGCCTTGGCCCTTGATGTTATGAATGTGGCGCTGGATGCTGATGAGACCTTCTTCCGCATCACCTTGACCGCTTTCGAGCACGTCAAGGCTTGCCTCGATGTCCTCGATCTGATCATGGGCGGTTTCAATAAACTCCTGGCGCAACCGGGCCAGGAGTTCGTCAATGTCATTGACTCCGACTGAAAGCGACACATGACCTCCATTGTCGGTCCCAATGTTGGACGAACATGCTATGCCGGGAAATCATAAAAGGGTTATTCCATCGGTATAATATATGCGAACTTTCTAATGTTGCTACATTTTGGCATTCCCCTCTCCCCTTCTCCTGAAGCCCGTTACCGTATTGTTGATAGCGCGCCCCTCAACAGGTTGTGAAAGGGCCGCGCCCGGGGATGGGCTATGGTTCCGTCCGCACACGCCCCGCAACCCGGAGGAGCCAGCCATGCAGCGTGCCTTGACGACTCTTGCGGCGGCGATCCTTGCCGCCACCTTCGCCGCGGCGTCGAGCCAGGCCGCCGGCACCGGCCCCAAGCGGGTGACGGTGACCGGCGAACTGATCGATACCTGGTGCTACGCCACCGAGATCATGTACGCCCTCGGCACCGCCCATCACCAATGCGCCGTGTGGTGCGCGATCGGCGGCATCCCGGTCGGTATCAAGGACGACGACGACAACGTGTACGTGGTCCTCAAGGTGGAGGACGACTCCACCAGCGTCGCCAACCCGCGGATTATCTGGATCCAGACCCACAACGTGACGGTGGACGGCGACCTCTACGAGCGGGACGGCGTCAAATACCTGGTCGTCACCAAGGTCGGCGACGACCACGGCATCGTCAATCTGAGCCACGATGAATACGGCATTCAGCCGTTTGGGGAGTGAGCCATGCGCCGGATGATCGCTCTTGTCGCCGCCCTGCTGATCGCGCCGGCCGCCTGGTCGGCCGAGGAGTGGGGCATCGAGAACGAAGAAAAGGCCCGCTTCGAGGCGGTGGTGGTGGACATCCTCTGCGAGCTGACCGGGGACTGCCCCGCCGACTGCGGGGCGGGCAAGCGCCAACTCGGTTTGCTGCGGGACGACGGCACCCTGGTGCTGGTGGTCAAGAACTTCGACATCTTCGCCGGCGGCGTGGAAGACCTGAAGGGCTTCTGCAAGAAGCGCATCGTCGCCGACGGCTTGATGATCAGCAGTCCCAGGACGCCCATGTTCGCCCTCCAGTTCAAGCGCCTCGCCCCCGATGGCAAGTGGAGCCGCGCCAACCGGTTCTCCAAGGAATGGGCCAAGGCCCACGGCCACCAGCCCGACACCGAGCCGGTCAACCAGTGGTTCCGCAACGACCCTCTGGTCAAAGAGATCCTCGAGAAGGACGGGGTGTTCGGACTGCCCGGGGTGAAGCCGGAGGATTAGGGATGGCGTCCCGACCACGGCACCTGGTTTTCCCGTTCGTTTTGGCCGCCGCGCTGACCGCGGCGGCCATCGCGCCCGCCGAAGCGGTTGCGCCCGAATTGCCAATCCGCTTCGGCGGGCCGTTCGAGCTGGTGGACCACACCGGCGCGGCGCGCACGGACAAGGACTTTCGCGGCCGCCATCTGCTGATCGCCTTCGGCTACACGTCCTGCCCCGACGTCTGTCCGACCACCCTGCAGACCATCGCCGACGCCCTTGACGCCATCGGCCCGCTGGCCGAGGCGGTGCAGCCCGCCTTCGTTTCCGTCGACCCGGACCGCGACCGTTCCGATGATTTGGCGGACTACGTGGCGGCATTTCATCCGCGTCTCGTCGGCCTGACCGGAAGCGAAGCCCAAGTGCGGGCCGCGGCCAAGGCCTATCGGGTCCACCGCACCAAGGTGGTTGCCCCGGGTACGGCGCCGGATGACTACCTGGTCAACCATTCCTCACTGATCTACCTGATGGGGCCCGATGGCAAGTTCGTCACCCTGTTCACCCTACGGACGGACTCGGAAAGCATGGCCGCGACCTTGCGCAAGTATCTAGCCGGCGCGGCGTCGTAGGGGGCCTTCTTGCCGCGGGCCATGAAATCGTCGCCCGCGTGGCGTATGTATGGGGCGGATTCGTACTGAACGCGGGAGCGACCCCCGATGACCGACAGCCTTGGCCTCTTCCCCCGGCGGAAAAGTATCGCCGTTCGCGTTGGCGATGTGGTGGTGGGCGGCGACGCGCCGATCGTTGTCCAGTCCATGACCAACACGGACACCGCCGATGCCGAAGGCACCGCCCGCCAGGTGAAGGCCCTGGCCGAGGCGGGTTCCGAACTGGTGCGCATCACCGTCGACACCGAGGACGCCGCCCGGGCCGTGCCCCACATCCGCGACGCGCTGGACCGCATGGACTGCGCCGTGCCCCTGGTGGGAGACTTCCACTACAACGGCCACCGGTTGCTGGCCGGCCATCCGGCCTGCGCCGAGGCCTTGGCCAAGTACCGCATCAATCCGGGCAACGTGGGCTTTGGCGAAAAGCGCGACACCCAGTTCGCCATGATGATCGAGAAGGCCCTCGAGCACGACCGCCCGGTGCGCATCGGAGTCAACTGGGGCAGCCTTGATCAGGACCTGCTCACCGGCCTGATGGACGCCAACGCCAAGACCGCGTCGCCGCAGCCGGCGGACGCGGTCACCCGCGAGGCGCTGGTGCTGTCGGCCCTGAACAGCGCCCAGCAGGCCCAGGCCATGGGGCTGGGCGCCGACCGCATCATCATTTCGTGCAAGGTCAGCGCGGTGCAGGACCTTATCGGCGTCTACGGCGACCTGGCCGCCCGCTGCGATTACGCCCTGCACCTGGGCCTGACCGAGGCGGGCATGGGTTCGAAGGGCATCGTCGCCTCCACCGCCGGGCTTTCCGTCCTGCTGCAGCGGGGAATCGGCGACACCATCCGCATCTCGCTGACGCCCGAGCCGGGTGGCGACCGCACCCGCGAGGTCATCGTCGCCCAGGAGATCCTGCAAACCATGGGCTTGCGGTCCTTCACCCCCCTGGTGGCCGCCTGTCCCGGTTGCGGACGCACCACCAGCACCTTCTTCCAAGTGCTGGCCGACCGCATCCAGGGCCACGTGCGCACCCGCATGCCCGATTGGCGCGAGGCCTATCCGGGCGTCGAGTCCCTTCAGCTTGCGGTCATGGGCTGCATCGTCAACGGCCCCGGGGAAAGCAAGCACGCCGATATCGGCATCAGCCTGCCCGGCACCGGCGAACAGCCGTCCGCCCCCGTCTTCATCGACGGTAAGAAGGCGATGACCCTGCGCGGCGACGCCATCGCCGAGGACTTCATCCAGATCGTCGAGGACTACGTGGACAAACGCTATGGCCAGCGGCCGGACGCCGCCGATTGACGGTCCCGGCCGCGCCGTTCGGCTGGCGGCCGGCCTACTCGCCGCCGTCCTGCTGACCGCCGCCGGCGAGGTGGCGGAAGGTCCCGCCGAGGCGGTAAGCGGCGAGAGCCTGATCGTCGGCGGCCGCCTCTTTTGCCTCCAGGGCATCGACGCCCCCGAGCAAGGCCAGACCTGCCGCAATTCCACGGGCAAAGAGTATAACTGCGGCGAGGTCTCGCGCACCGCCCTGATCGACCTGGTTATCGGCGCCCGCGTTCGCTGCGTCGCCTCCGGTCCCTTGCGCCAGGGGTGTCAGATGGCCCGCTGCGGCGTCGACGGTTACGACCTGTCGCAAGGCATGGTCTACACCGGCTGGGCCCTGGCCGATCCCCAGTCCGGCGGCCGCTACCGGGGACTTCAGGAAGAGGCGCGGGGCGACAAGCGGGGCCTGTGGCGGGGCCGGTCTTTCCAGACCCCCTGGGAATGGCGCGCCAACCGATAATTCGCTCCACACCCTTACGAAGGAGATCCCATGCGAATCCTGACGGTTTTTGTCCTCGCCGCCCTGGCCCTCGCCGATCCGGTCCGGGCGGAAAACCCGACGCCTCATTCGGGTACCCAGGCGATGGACACAGGCAAGCCCTACGGCGCCTATGTCAAGAACCTGCTGGCCGCCATCAAGGGCAACAAGATGGGCGTTGTCGCTCACGCCTGCGCCACCTGCGGGGCCAAGAACATCGGGGTCACCATCCCCGGCAACGAAGTGATCATGATCTTCCACCCGCGCTTCGCGGTGCGCATGTTGAAAGCCAGCGTACCAGCGGGGATGGAGGCGCCGCTACGGCTCTACGTGACCGAGAACAAGGACGGCACCGCCCGCCTGACCTACCGGCTGCCAAGCCACGTCTTCGGCGCCTACAAGGTGGCCGCCCTTGACGACATGGCCACGGAACTGGACGCCATCGTCGCCAAGATCGTCGCCGACGCGGGGGGCTGAACAGGCAAACCCATGACCACGTCGAGCCTTGCCCGTCCGGCCATTCAGTGGCCGGTCCTGCTGCCGGCGATGGCCGGAAGCCTGCTGCTGTGGGCGGTCGTGATGACCAACGACGGGCGACGGGCGGCCCTGTTCGTCATCGGTATAGGCATGGGCGTCAGTCTCTATCACGCCACCTTCGGCTTCACCGCCGCCTATCGGCGGGCGGTCACCGAAGGCGACGTGTCCGGCGTGATCGCCCAGGTGGTCATGCTGGCCCTTGCCGTCCTTCTGTTCGCGCCGGTGCTGTCGTGGCCGGAAGTATTCGGCAACGCACGCTCCGGCGCCTTGGCGCCGGTCAGCCTTTCCATGGGGCTGGGCGCGTTCCTGTTCGGCATCGGCATGCAGGTCGGCGGCGCCTGTGCCTCGGGGACTCTCTATACGGCCGGCGGCGGCAGCCCGCGGATGATCCTGGTGCTGGTCTTCTTCTGTATCGGCGGCTTCTGGGCCAGCCTGCACATGGACTGGTGGCAGACGTTGCCGGGTGTGGGCGTGGTCTCCCTGACCGAACTGTGGGGCGGTCCCGTGGCGGTGGTGGCGCAGCTTGTTGTCCTGGGTTTGATTCCCCTGGCGCTCATTCTCCTCGGCGGCCGCATCCGGCGGCCTCTGTGGTGGGCCGGAGATTTTAAGCCCCAGGAGCTGCTGCGCGGGCCATGGCCCCTGCTGCTGAGCGCCGGGCTGTTGGCCCTCTTTAACCTGGCGACGCTGCTGATCGCCGGTCACCCCTGGTCCATCACCTGGGCCTTTACCCTGTGGGCGGCCAAGGGCGCGGCCCTGATCGGCTGGGACCCGGTCACCAGCCCGTTCTGGGCCGACGGCTTTCCAGCCCGCGCCCTGGCGGCACCGGTCCTCTCCGACACCACCTCGGTGATGAACTTCGGCATTATTCTGGGCGCGCTGGCGGCCGCGGCCCTGGCTGGAAAGGTAAAGCCCAAGGCCCGCCTGCCGGGACGATCCCTCGCGGCGGCGGTCCTCGGCGGCCTGATGCTGGGCTACGGTGCCCGCCTGGCCTATGGCTGCAACATCGGCGCCTTTTTCAGCGGCGTCGCCTCGGCCAGCCTCCATGGCTGGGTGTGGATCGTCTGCGCCCTGGGCGGCACCGTCATCGGTATCCGGCTGCGGCGTTTCTTCCGGTTGGAAGGCTAGAGGGCGGCCCCCGATACCAATCGGGGCAGATCACCGGCTAGCCCCATGGCCTGCTGGACCAGGTGCCGCTTCAACATCGGCATCCGGTCGACGGCGGCCATGCCCACCCGGCGGGCGGCCCGCAGAAGCCCCAGGTCGTTGGAGAACAGCCGATTGATGCCGTCGGTGGAGGCCGCCATCAAGGCGTTGTCGAACCGCCGCCAGCGGCCGAAACGGCTGACCACCGCCGTTGACCCGATATCCAGGCCGAGCCGGTGGGCATCGACCACCACTTCCGCCAGGGCGGCGGCGTCGCGGATGCCCATGTTCAGGCCCTGGCCGGCCAGGGGATGGATGACATGGGCCGCGTCGCCGATCAGGGCCAGGCGCCGGGCCACGGGCCGTTCGGCGAACTGGAGACCCAGGGGGTAGGACCAACGGGGGCCGACGAGCCGCAACGCGCCCAGAAAATCGCCGAACCGCTCCGCCACCGCCGCCAGAAAGGCTTCGTCGTCGAGAGCCAGAAAGGCGGGGGCCCGCTCGGCCCGTTCGGTCCACACGATGGAACAATGCCGGCCCGACAGGGGCAGGATGGCGAAGGGGCCGGAGGGCAGGAATCGCTCGTGGGCCACACAGCCGTGGTCCCGCTTATGACCGATGGTGCAAACGATGGCCGTCTGGTCGTAGGACCAGCCCGAAACCCGAAGCCCCGCCGACCGCCGGGTCCAGGAGTTGCGTCCGTCCGCACCCACCGCCAGGCGCGCCCGAATGCGCCGGCCATCCTCAAGGGTGGCGGTGACCCCGTGCTCGCCCCGTTCGAGGGCCTCAAGCCGCGCCGGGGCCAGCACGTCGACCCGCCCCAGGCCGGCCAGGCGTTCGGCGATGGCACGGCCCAGGAAGCGGGCTTCCACCATGAAGCCGAACGGCGCCCCGGCGAGGGCCTGGTGGTCGTAGTGGAGGTGCAGCGGCGACTCCCCGTCCGACACCCGGATGTGATCGATGGGCGCCGGCGCCTCGGGCAGGGCATCCCACAGGCCTACTCCCTCCAGCACCCGCCGGGAACCGAGCGCGATGGCATAGGCCCGCCCGTCGAAGGTGTCCGGCGGGGCAATTCGGGGGTCACGTACATCCACCACGACCGTCGGCACGCCGGCGCCGTCGAAGGCGGCGGCAAGCACCGCGCCCACGGGGCCGCCGCCGATCAGCAGGACGGCGGTGTCGATGGTGCGCTTGCGGGATGCCGGGCGAGCCATGGCAGGTCCTTCCCATGATTTCGAAGGGAAGTCCACCCGGGCCACGGGGGTCGTGACCGCGGTGGTCTGTTGGGGCGTGATGTCATACGTTCGGCCGGCGATCGGCCAACACCGGGAGGGCACGGACCCCATGCTCAACAGCCGACTCGACGCGCTTACCGATTTCCCCTTTCAGCGCCTGCGGGAGCTGCTTGAGGGGGTCGCGCCGCCGCCGGAACTCGAGCCCCTCTCCCTGTCCATCGGCGAACCCCAGCACACGCCGCCGGCGCTGATCGCCGACACCCTCGCCGCCAACGCCCACCTGTGGGGCAAGTATCCACCGGTGGAGGGCACTCCCGATCTGCGCCAGGCCATCGCCGAATGGCTGACCCGGCGCTACGGCCTCGCCGCCGGGGCGGTGGATCCGGATCGCCACGTGCTGCCCGTGGCCGGCACCCGCGAGGCCCTGTTCCTGGCCGGCCTGCTGACGGTGGCGCCGGAAAAGGGCGGCGGGCGGCCGGTGGTGCTGGTGCCCAACCCCCTCTACCACGTCTATATCGGTGCGGCGGTGCTGTCGGGGGCCGAGCCGCTGCTGATGGATACGGGGCCGCACAACGGCTACCTGCCGGACCTGGAGGCAATCCCGCAAGATGTCATGGACCGGGTGGCCATGATCTTTCTCTGCACGCCGTCCAACCCCCAGGGCGCGGTGGCCGACCTGAACTACCTGACCCGGGCGGTGGAACTGGCCCGCCGCCACGACGCCGTTCTGATCTGCGACGAATGCTACGCCGAGATTTACGACCGCGCCCCCCCGGCGGGAGCGCTTCAAGCTTGCGCGAGTCTCGGCGAAAGTTTCGACAACGTAATGGTCTTCCATTCCCTGTCCAAGCGTTCCAGCGCCGCCGGGCTCAGGAGCGGCTTCGTGGCTGGGGACGCCGCGCTGATGCGCGATTTTCGCCGGCTACGGAGCTACGGCGGCCCCACCATCCCCATGCCCGTCATGGCCGCCAGCGCCGCCCTGTGGCGCGAAGAAAGCCACGTGACCGCCAACCGCGACCTCTATCGCCGAAAGTTCGATCTGGCCGAACAGCGGCTGGCGGGAAAGTTCGATTTCTATCGCCCCCGTGGTGGGTTCTTTTTGTGGCTGAACGTCGACGATGGGGAAGCCGCGGCGCGAAAGCTGTGGGCCGAGGCCGCGGTGCGGGTGCTGCCCGGCGCCTACGTGTCCCGCGCCGATGAAGCCGGCAACAACCCCGGAACCCCCTTCATCCGGGTGGCGCTGGTGGGCGATCCGGACAGCACTTCCGAGGCTCTGGGGCGAATCGTTAACACGTTGTAAAGACTGCCGGCCCTAGGATTCCCCATGGCCCGGATAACCAGCCATGCCGGCGGACCGCCGATTCTGCCGCGGGGAACGGGGCCCTTCTTCCGTCGACGTTTGACGGAGGCGGGCGGCCTCACGCTCGTGGCCACGGGTCTGGCGCTGTTCGCCGCTCTCGTCAGCTATGCGCCCAGCGATCCGTCGATCAACACGGCGGGCGGCGGCGGTGTGCAGAACTGGTTGGGCGCCCCCGGCGCAATCGTCGCCGATGTGTTGTTGCAGGGCCTGGGCCTGGCCGCGGCCCTGCCCGCCGTTGTCCTCGCGGCCTGGGGTCTGCGCCTGTTTCATGCCCGGCCCCCCGGCGCCCTGATTTGGCGCCTGGGCAGTTTGCTGGCGGCGATGAGTCTTTTAGCGGCGGGTTTGAGCGTCCTGCCCCGTCCCCAATTCTGGCCTTTCGTGTCGCCCCTGGGGGGCGCTGGGGGCACGGTAGCGCGCGACTTCCTCCACGGTGCCGTGGGCATGGTGGGGCAGGGCCTGGCCGATTGGACTCTGGCGCTGCTCTGCGCTGTGTTGAGCGCGGCACTCATGGTCTTTGCACTGGGCCTGGCGGGGACCGACTGGGCGGCGGCGGTTGGCGCCGTGGGGCGCGGCGCCCGTGCCTTGGTCGGGGTTGCCCGCCGGTGGGCCATCGACCTGCGGGGGACCGCGAAAGTGCGGGAACGGCGGGAGCCGTGGCTGATCGGCGATCGCGAGACAAGTGGAGAACCGCCGAAAGTACGCGATCCCGATCCCTCGCGCCCAGGCCGGGTGGCCGAATCGGCACCTGGTCCCCGCCCGGCGCGCAAACCCGCCGCCGAGCGCCAGGGCCGGCTGGATCTGGAAGAACAACGGGGTTTCCGGCCGCCGCCGGCGGAATTGCTGGACTCGCCGGCGGCAAACCCGACCCACACCCAAACGGACCGGGACTCCCTGGAGCAGAACGCGCGTCTGCTGGAGTCGGTGCTGCAGGACTTCGGGGTCCGCGGCGACATCGTCAAGGTGCGCCCCGGGCCGGTGGTCACCCTCTACGAACTGGAACCGGCGCCGGGCACCAAGAGCGCCCGGGTGATCGCCCTGGCCGACGATATTGCCCGCTCCATGAGCGCGCTCTCGGTGCGGATCGCCCTGATTCCCGGGCGCAACGTCATCGGCCTGGAACTGCCCAACGCCGGGCGGGACACCGTTCATTTGCGCGAACTGCTGGATTCGAACGCCTTCGAGCGGGCGGCGGGCAAGCTGACCCTGGCGTTGGGCAAGGACATCGGCGGCACGCCGGTATTGGCCGATCTGGCGCGCATGCCCCACCTGCTGATCGCCGGCACCACCGGCTCGGGCAAGTCGGTGGGCATGAACGCCATGATCCTGACCCTGCTCTACAAGTTCGCGCCCGAGACCTGCCGCCTGATCATGATCGATCCCAAGATGCTGGAACTTTCGGTCTACGAAGGCATTCCCCACCTGCTGTGCCCGGTCGTCACCGAGCCGGCGAAGGCGATCCTGGCCTTGAAATGGGCGGTGCGGGAGATGGAGGACCGCTACCGGGCCATGTCGCAGCTCGGCGTGCGCAACATCGCCGGCTACAACGCCCGCATCGAGGCGGCCCTGAAGAAGGGCGAGATTCTCACCCGGCAGGTGCAGACCGGCTTCGACTCCGAGACCGGCCGCCCAGTGATCGAGGAACAGCCCCTGCACATGGAGCCGCTTCCGTTCATCGTCGTCGTGGTCGACGAAATGGCGGACCTGATGTTGGTGGCGGGCAAGGACATCGAAGGCGCGGTCCAGCGCCTGGCCCAGATGGCCCGCGCCGCCGGCATCCACCTGATCATGGCGACCCAGCGGCCTTCGGTGGACGTGATCACCGGCACCATCAAGGCCAACTTCCCCACCCGCATCAGCTTCCAGGTCACCTCCAAGATCGACAGTCGCACCATCCTCGGCGAATCCGGCGCCGAACAGCTTCTGGGCCAGGGCGATATGCTCTACATGGCCGGCGGCGGCCGGATCACCCGGGTGCACGGCCCATTCGTGTCCGACGAGGAAGTGGAGCGGGTGGTGGCCCACCTGAAGTCCACCGGAGAACCGGAATATCTGGACGCCGTGACCGAAGAAACCGACAATGCCGATCCCCTGACCGTGGTGCCGTCGGGCGACTCCGGGGACACATTGTTCGACGAAGCCGTGGAACTGGTGGCCCGGGAAGGAAAGGTCTCCACCAGCTTCATTCAACGGTATCTGCAGATCGGCTACAATCGCGCCGCGCGCATCGTCGAACGGATGGAGGCCGAAGGCATGATCAGCAAGGCAGACCGGGTGGGTCGCCGGGAAGTCCTGGTGGGCCGGGGCGAACGGGGCGAGTGACCGGCCGAACACCGTGACGTTGTGGGTCGATCTCTGGCCGGTGGCGCGTCGTTTGCCGACGCTTTGCCTGGTCCTTGTCCTCGGCCTTGTGGCTGCCGCTCCCGGATGGTCCGCCCAGGCGCTGACGCCCCAGGACCAGGCGGATCTCAAGCGCATCGAGTCCTACTTCCGGACCATCGACACGGTGGAGGCCCGGTTCGTGCAAATGGCCTCCAACGGGTCCTTCGCCGAGGGCACGATATACATCGACCGCCCGGGGCGCATGCGCATCGATTATGCCCCGCCGTTGCCGGTGGAGATCGTCGCCGACGGAACGTGGCTGATCTATCACGACAAGAAGCTGGGCCAGGTGAGCCATCTGTGGCTTTCCTCGACACCAGCGGGAATATTGCTGAAAGAGGACTTCGCCTTTGGCGACGACATCGTGGTCACCGGGTTCGAGCGAGGACCGGGCACCATGCGAGTCACGGTGGTGAAGCCCGACGATCCAGCCGCCGGCAGTCTGACCCTGGTGTTCTCCAACAAGCCTCTGATCCTGCGCAAATGGGTGATCGTGGACGCCCTGGGAATCGAGACCTCGGTGACACTTATCAACGCCCGCTTCGGCGGCGCCCTGGATTCCGAACTGTTCCGGTTTAAAGCTCCCGACACTTCATCGAACGATTAGCCGGCCGATCGTCATGGCCTTTGTGGTCGCCACCTGGAATGTGAATTCCGTTCGCCGGCGCCTCGACGGTCTGGGCCGGCTGGCATCGAGTCTGCGACCCGACGTCCTTTGTCTTCAGGAAACAAAGGTAATTGACGACGAATTTCCCCGCGCGGCCTTGGCCGACATGGGATATGCCCATCAAGCGGTG
This sequence comes from Rhodospirillales bacterium, assembly GCA_965247705.1. GTDB lineage: Bacteria > Pseudomonadota > Alphaproteobacteria > Rhodospirillales > CAMCUA01 > CBDFHV01. Next base: position 60,353 of record CBDFHV010000011.1, read on the forward strand.
CACGGCATCAAGAGCTACAACGGGGTCGCGATTCTGTCCCGCTGGCCGCTGCTGCGCTGGCAAACGAGAGCCTGGTTGGGCCTGGCGGAGGGGCGCCACGTGTTCGCCACGGTGGCCGGCCCGCCCGGATTGGAGGCCCTGGAGATTCACAGCCTCTATGTCCCCGCCGGCGGGGACGATCCGAACCCGGAACGAAACCCCCGTTTCGCCCGCAAGCTCAAGTTCTTGGACGCCATGACCCGCTGGTCCCGCACGGTTGGCCGTTCCGGACGCTCGGTGGTCTTGGCTGGAGACTTCAACGTGGCGCCCCTGCCGACGGATGTCTGGGACCACAAACGATTAAAATCGGTCATCACCCACACCCCCGGGGAAGTGGCCCGCCTGGAGGCCATCCAGACCGCCGGAGCCTGGATCGACGGGGTACGCCACATTATTCCGCCAGCGGAACATTGCTACACGTGGTGGAGCTATCGGGCGCCCGACTGGAAAGCGGCGAACAAGGGGCGGCGCCTCGATCACATCTGGGTCAGCCCACCCCTGGAGCCGTGCCTTTCCGCCATGGTGGTGTTGCGGGAATCCCGCGGCTGGGACCCGCCATCGGACCACGTTCCGGTCGCGGTGACGCTGTGCTGACGCGCCATTCGCTAGGGAGATCTCGAACACGCTCCGTCGGGTAGGAGACAGGCCTCCGTTGTCCCCGTCTCGGGCTCGTGGTCCGCCGCCGTCGGATGCTACAGTCGAAATCCGTTCCTTTGTCTACGTGGTTGATTGTCATGTCAGGAAAGATTGGCCCGCGCACGGGCGGCCGGGTGTTGGTGGATGCTCTGGTGGTCAACGGCATCGATACGGTGTTCTGCGTCGCCGGAGAGAGCTATCTGCCGGTGCTGGACTCCCTTTACGAGTCGCGCAATGCCGTGCGTCTGATCTCCTGCCGCCAGGAAGGCGCGGCCTGCCATATGGCCGAAGCCTGGGGCAAGCTGACCGGCAAGCCTGGCATCTGCTTCGTCTCCCGGGGCCCCGGCACCATGAACGCCACCATCGGCGTGCATACGGCGCAGCAGGACTCCACGCCCCTGATTCTGTTCATCGGCCAGGTGGCACGGGGCACCTTGGGCCGCGAGGCGCTTCAGGAGATCGATTACACCCGGCTGTTCCCCGCCATCACCAAATGGTGCGTCGAGGTGGACGACGCCCGCCGCCTGCCCGAGATCGTCGGCCGGGCGTTCCAGGTCGCCACCTCGGGCCGCCCCGGCCCGGTCGTCATATCGTTGCCCGAGGATGTGCTGGACGACGTGGTGTCGGTCGCCGATCCCCGGCCCTTCGCACCGGTCCGGGCCCATCCCGGGGCGAGCGACCTCGAACGGCTTGTGGCCCTGTTGTCGGCGGCCCGCCAGCCCCTGGCGATACTCGGCGGCGGCGGCTGGAACCAGGCGGCGGCCGACGGGGTGGGCGAGTTTCTGCGGGCGAACCGCCTTCCCGTGGCGGTGTCCTTCCGCCGCCATCATCTGTTCGACAACCGGGATCCCCGCTTCGTCGGCGATGTTGGGCTCGGCATCGATCCGCGACTGGCCCAGCGGGTGCGCGACGCGGACCTGCTGCTGGTCATCGGCGCCGAACTGGGCGAGGTGGTGACCGGCCGCTACACCTATCTTGAGGTGCCGACGCCGCGCCAGACCCTGGTCCATGTGCATCCGGGGCCCGAAGAACTGGGCAAGGTCTACCAGCCGACACTCGCGATCAACGCCGGCATGCCGGAATTCGCCGCCGCCGTCGCCGCCCTGCCACCGGTGCCGGAACGCGCCTGGGACGACTGGACCCGCGCGGCGCGGGCCGAGTATGAAGACGCGCTCAAGCCCGTCCCCGACCCCGGACCGGTGCAATTGGGCGAGATCGTTGCCTGGCTTAATGGGCGCCTGCCCGAGGACGCCATCGTTACCAACGGCGGCGGCACCTACACCCTGTGGCTGCTGCGTCACTTCCAGTTCAAGGGCTTCAATGCCCAGTTGTCGCCGGCCAGCGGCTCCATGGGCTACGGCCTTCCCGCCGCCCTTGCCGGCAAGATCGTCCATCCCGAGCGGACGGTGGTGGCCTTCGCCGGCGACGGCTGCTTCCTGATGACCGGCCAGGAGCTGGCGACCGCCGTTCAGCACCGGCTTCCGGTGGTCGTTATCCTGGTCAACAACGACATGCTGGGGAGCATCCGCCTGCATCAGGAGCGCCGCTACCCCGACCGGGTCAGCGGCACCGATCTGGTGAACCCGGATTTCGTGGCCTTCGCCCGGTCCTTCGGCATTCACGCCACAAGGGTAGATGAGACCGCTGCCTTCCCGCCCGCCTTCGAGGCCGCCCTGGCCGCCGGCGGCCCGGCCCTGATCGAGGTCGTCATGAGCCCGGAGGCCATGGGCCCGGGCCGTACCCTGTCGGCGGCCCGGGGCGCCGAGAAGCGGGTTCCCGACAGCCAAAAGGGTTGACCCGCCGGTTTTCACGCCACTTGCGGGAAATCTGATCGGGTGCCTATCATACGGGGCTAACCAGAGGGCCCGGGGCGATACCCGATGCAGGTCACAATGCCGACCACGAAAATCGACCGCCGTCCGCGGACGGAGGCGCGTCGTGTCGGATGAAGCGCCATCCGCGCCACCGCCGGTGAGAACACGGCGGCGCTTTTTCCTGGGCACGACGGTGTTCGCCCTGCTGCCGGTCGCGGCGGCCCTGTCGGGCGGCTACCTCTACGTCACCGGCGGGCGCGTGGTCACCACCGAGAACGCCTATGTCAAGGCGGACCTGGTCGCGGTCAGCACCGACGTATCGGGCCGCGTCGTCGAGATCGCGGCGGCGGAAAACGACCTGGTGGAACCGGGCCAACTGCTGTTTCGCCTGGACGAGGAACCGTTTCGAATCACGCTCAAACACACCGAGGCCCAGCGTGCCGGCGCCCGCCATCAGGTGGACGCCCTGCGCGCCATCTACCGCCAGAAGAGGGCCGAGCTGACGGCCGCCGATGACGACAGCGACTACTACGCCACCGCTTTCGAACGCGGTCGCAAGCTGAGCGCAAAAGGCGTCATCTCCCAGTCGACCTTGGACGAAAAGCAGCTCAAGCTACGCGCCGCGCGCCAGCGGGTGGCGGCCCTGCGGCAGGAGATCGCCAAGGTGGTGGCCGACCTGGGCGGCGACCCCGATCTGCCGGCCGAGCAGCATCCCAGCGTTCTGGCGGCGACGGCGGCGCGGGACCAGGCGGCCCTGGACCTGCGGCGGTCGACCATCCGCGCACCGACGGCGGCCGTCGTCACCCGGATGGGGCTCCAGGTCGGCGAGTACGTGGAAGCGGGCACCCCGGTGTTCAGCCTGGTCTCCACCAAGGCCGTATGGGTCGAGGCCAATCTCAAGGAAACGGACCTCACCCGGCTGCGGGTGGGCCATCCCGCCACCGTGCGGGTGGATGCCTACCCGGACCGCATCTGGAAAGCCCAGGTCGCCAGCATCAGTCCGGCCACGGGTTCGGAGTTCGCCCTGCTGCCGGCGCAGAATGCTTCCGGGAATTGGGTCAAGGTTGTCCAGCGCCTGCCGGTGCGCCTGACCCTGACGGCGGGGCCCACCGATTTGTCCCTGCGCGCCGGCATGAGCGTCGTCGTCGACATCGACACCGGTTACGAACGTCCCCTGCCCAGCATCGTCGCTTCCGCCCTGGCCTGGGTCCTGGAAGGGCGATGAGCGAGCCCGCGGCCGCGGTCCCGCCGCCGGGGCAGCGCCGCATCATCCTCTTCGCCGTCGTCCTCGGGACCTTCCTGCAAGTCCTCGACTCGTCCATCGCGACGATCACCCTGCCCCACATGCAGGGTTCCCTGTCCGCGACCCAGGATCAGATCTCGTGGGTGATGACGTCCTACATGGTCGCCATCGTCGTCATGACACCCCTGACCGGTTACCTGGGCGCCCGATTTGGCCGCAGGAGAGTCCTGCTGGTTTCGATCGTCGGCTTCATCGTCGCCGCGCTGTGCGCTTCCCAGTCCACGTCGCTGACCGAGATCATCGTTTTCCGGATTATCCAGGGGTTCTTCGCCGCGTCCCTGATGCCGGTCACCCAGACCGTCATCCTCGATACGTTTCCCCGCCGGGAACTGGCCCTTGCCATGGGCTGGCGATCCCTCGGCACCATGCTGAGCATGTCAATCGGCCCGGTGATCGGCGGACTGGTCATCGAGTACCACAACTGGCGCTGGGGCTTTTACCTCAACGTGCCGGTGGCCCTGTTGGCTTTCACGATGGTCTACCTGTTCGTGCCCGAATCCCGCAGCCGCAAGACCGAACATCTGAACTGGTTCGGTTTCCTGACCCTCGCCGTGGGGCTCGGCGCTTTGCAGCTGATGTTCAACCGGGGTCAACGGCTGGACTGGTTTTCGTCCCAGGAGATCGTCCTGACCGGGTGCCTGGCGGCGATCGGTCTCTACCTCTTCGTCGCCAATTCCCTGGTCACCCGCCGGCCGTTCATCGAACCGGGCATCTTCAAGGACCGCAACTTCGTCATCGGCGTGATGCTGGTGTTCGTCTTCGTGTGGTTGATGTTCTCCATCTTCGTCCTCATGCCGGCCTTCCTTCAGGACATCCGGGGTTTCCCCATCGCCGAGGTCGGACAGGTCATGGGCGCGCGGGCTGTCGCCACCATGCTGGCCAGTGTCGTCGCCGGCTGGCTGGTCGAGCGCACCGGCGCCCGGCGGGTAATGCTGTTGGGCCTGGTGTTCCTCGCCACGGGCATGTGGCAGATGTCCCTCTTTACGACGGATGTGGGATTCCCCTTCATCGTGCTGTCGTCGGTCATGTTCGGCCTCGGTTCAGGATTCGGCTTCATCCCCCTCAACGTCAGTGCCTTCTGGACCCTGGATGCCCGCCACCGGGGGATGGGTTCGGGACTGTTCGCCCTGATGTCGATCCTGGGCGGTACCACCGGGATCGCCGTCATGGTTACCGGCCTGGTGCGCAACGCGGAGATTCACCGCGCGGCGCTGGTGGAGGCGATTTCCCCCTACAACGAGGTCCTGCGCCATGTCCCCCTGCCCGAGGGCTGGGTTCTCGACGATCCGGCCGGTCTCGCCGCGATCGCCGAGGAAGTGCAGAGACAGGCCTTGATGAGCGCCTACGTGGACGATTTCCGCATTCTCACGCTGCTCGCCGTCCTCTGCATGCCCTTGATCTACTTCATGCGCAAACCCCGCGCCGATGCGGCCCCGACACCTCAGCCGGCAACGGCCGCCTCCCGATGACCGATCAGGAATCGGAGTCGGCGAGCCGGTCCCAGCCGTCGTCGATGCGGCGGGACAGGGCGTGCTTCATGATCCGGTGGCTGGGCGTGCGTTCGAAGTCGGCTACCTGGGCGTAGTAGCGGGGCACCTGGTAGCGGGCCAGGCGTTTCTCCAGCCAGCGGGCCAGCGCCGCCAGCTCAAGCCGGGACCCCGGCTTGGCCTTGACGAACAGCTTGATGTCCTGCTCGCCGATCTCCGACTCGACGCCGATAACGGCGCATTCCTCCACCGCAGGGTGGGTGGCGACCACGTGCTCCACCTCCCAGGCGGAGACGTTCTCCCCCCGGCAGCGAAAACTGTCGGTCATCCGGCCATGGAAATAGAGCCGGCCATCGGCGTCCCAGGACCCCCGGTCGCCGCTGTGCATCGCTCCGTCGCGAAGCGCCGTGGCCGTCGCTTGCGGGTTGTTCCAGTAGGCGGGCAACACGGCCCCCGGCACTTTGGGCCGGACCACGATCTCGCCTTGTTCCCCGGGCGGCAGGGGCCTGCCGTCCTCGCCATGAACCTCGACCTCGAACCAGGGCAGGGGACGGCCCACCGAGCCGAGAGTGCCGTCGCCGTTGAAGGTGGTGAAGCTGGAGGCCTCGGTCATGCCGTAGCACTCGCGGATGGTGACGCCGAAGCGTTCCTCGAACGGCCGCCAAACGTGGCGCGGGCAACCGCCGCCCCAGGCGATACGCACCCCGTGGTCCCGGTCCCGGTCGCTTTCCGGCTGCTTGAGCAGGATCTGCAGGATGCCGCCCAGGTAGTGGATCTGGGTCGCTCCCTGCGCGCGGACCTCATCCCAGAAGCGGCTGGCGCTGAACCGATCCACCATGGCGAGAGCCACATCGCGGATCAGCGGCATGACGATCAACTGGGCGCCGCCGATGTGATAGAGCGGCTCCCACATGAACAGCACGTCCCGATCGCGGACGTCGGCGACCCGGGCCGCCGCCTCGCCGGCGAAGCGCAGCATGGAATGGGTGACGATGACCCCCTTGGGCGGGCCGGTGGTGCCCGAGGTGTAGCTGATGGCGAACGGGTCGGCGGGCTGGGGCAGGGGTTCGTCGAAGCGGGCATCGTCAGCGAGCATTGCCGCCAGCGAACCCGACGGGCCGTCGCCGTGGCCGATCAGGACGGCGTTCCCGAGATCCGCCCCGCACCCCTCGACCGTTTGCCGCAGGTCCCGTTCATGGACGATGGCCCGGGGCGTCGAATGCTCGAGGATGTAGCGCAGCCCGTCCCCCTTCTGCTCCACATTGACCGGAACCCAGATCGCCCCGGCCTTGCCGATGCCGAACAGGGTGGCGAGGGCTTGCGGGCCGTTGCGCAGCATCAGCGCCACCCGGTCCCCACGGCCGATGCCCGCCCGGCGCAGGCCGGCTGCCACCGCGTCGGACTTGCGGTCCATGTCGGCCATGGTCAAGGCCGTGTCCCGGTAGCGGGCGAAGATGCGATCGGGATCGTCCCGCGCCGCGTCCCGCAACAGGAAAACGAACCCCGGGGGATGGTCGGTCGGGAACGGGTCGGACATGTCCCTGATCCTCTTCGTCGAACCTCAACCGGCCAACCGCGGAAGCGGGCCGGTCTGAGACCGGCCCCTACGCACAAGGGATCGCGAGCGTAGGGGCGGGTCTGAGACCCGCCCGACCGGCAGCGGGGTCCCTACGCGGTGGCCAGCATCTTTTCGCGCAGCCTCGCCATCTCGTCGTGGACCGCTTCCAGGTCGGCGACGTTGAAGCCCGCCGCCAGGTCTGGGCTGTAGCGGGCGAACTCCTCCTTCACCATGCCCGTGAAGGCGACCTGACCGCTGTCGTCCACCAGCATGCCGCCCCGTTCCTCGAAGGCCCGGTTCCAGGCGATGGCTTCGTCGCGGCCGAGACCCTCGGGCAGGTCCAGTTCCATGGCGCCGCCCCTGACGGCGATCGGATAGCCGCCGAGCAGGCCCCGCGGCCCCGGGGCGTGGGACAGCAGCTCCGTGCCCGCTGCCAGGGCCAGGATAATCGGCACGCCGCTGAAGCCGGAGATCTCGATCACCGGTTCCCGGGTCAGCTGCAGGTGGCTGAAGCGTTCGTAAGTGTCGGTGATCTCCTCGCCGTCGATCCACACTCTGGGCCCCGGCTGGCCCGGGCGTTCTTCCGCCGGGCCCCGCCACGGCGCGAGACAGGCGTAGTGGGCCAACACCCGGACCCGGCCTTGCTCGCGGATGCCCAGGTCGCCGGCGAAGGCGCTGGCCAGGATCGACACGTTGCCGCTGCCGCAGGTGACGGGAATGCCCATCGCCTCCAACAGGCTGTTGGCGACGTCCGGATAGCAGCAGTTGATGAAGGCACCATCATTTCCCACATCGGCCAGGGCCTTGCCCACCCGCGACGACAACAGGGCCTGAAACACCGCCGTCGTGCTGAGCCCCGCACGGGCGACCAGTTGCGCCCACGCCGATCCCGGGTCGTGGATCACCCGGGACGACTGGACCGACGACGCCTGGACGATGACGCGGGCCTTGGTGGGGCCGATGGCCTCGGCGATGCTTTCCGGCGTGCCGAAGTCGATGGGCACGGTGAAAAAACGGGCCGGGCGGCCCTGCAGCGCCGCCCGCGCGTTGGCGGCCAGCCGCAGCCAGTCCATGCGTTCCCTGTCGCGGCCGCCGATGGCCACGATGACGGGCGCCTCGGTGGTGGTGGCGATGTCGAAAATGATGCGGGAGCCGAAGGCTCCCGTCCCGATGACAAGGATGTCGCAGGTCTCGGCCATGGCACGGTGTCCCTTTTCTTCATGGGGCGGCGGCGCGGACTGTAGCAGCGCGGCACCCGTCACGGCACCCCATGGTCAGCCCTTCCGCCATCTCGCCCCGCCGCCTTCGCTCCGCTAGAGTGCGCCGCTGATCAACACGACCCGGCGAGGAACCGACGCCATGACCATCGACATGGACCACTTGAAGAGCTGGATCGGCCGCCAAGAGGAGGCCCATGACGTGGCGACGGCGGCCCCCATCGGGGCGCTCGCCGCCACCCTCGACCGGGACGACCCGCCGCCCCGGGCCGGCGACCCGGTGCCGCCCCTGGGCCATTGGCTTTACTTCCTGCCCGCGGCCCGCCAGTCGGAATTGGGGCCGGACGGCCATGCCAAGCGGGGCGGCTTCATCCCGCCCATTCCCCTGCCGCGCCGCATGTTCGCCGGCGCCCGCTTCACCTTCGGCGCGCCGCTGCGCATCGGCGAGGGCCTGAAGCGGGTCTCGGCCATCGAGGACGTCACCGTCAAGGAGGGCCGCAGCGGCACCCTGGTGTTCGTCCGTGTCGGCCATCGGCTGACCGGCGACTCCGGGGGCGAAATTACCGAGGCCAACGACATCGTCTATCGGGAAGAACCCCAGCCAGGCGCCACCCCGCCGCCGCCCAAGCCGGCGCCGACGGACGGGGCCTGGCAGCGCACCATCACCGCCGATTCGGTGATGCTGTTCCGCTATTCCGCCCTGACCTTCAACGGCCACCGCATCCACTACGACCACCCCTATGCCACCGGGGAGGAAGGCTATCCGGGCCTGGTGGTCCATGGCCCCCTGACGGCCACCCTGCTGGCCGACCTCTGCCGTCGCCAACGCCCCGAGGCGCCGCTGGCCACCTTCTCCTTCCGCGCCATGGCCCCCCTGTTCGACATCGAGCCCTTCACCATCGCCGGCGACCCCACCGACGACGGCACCGGCGTCCACCTGTGGGCCGCCGACCCCCGCGGCGGCCTGGCCATGGAGGCGGAAGCGACGTTCGGCGGGTGAGGCGGCCGCTTGGCTACGCCTTCACGTCCACCACCGCCTCGCCGAGCAGCTCCACCTTCGCCGTGACGCCGAGGCCGGGGCGGTCGGGGGCGCGGACGTGGCCTTCTTCCAGGACCGGAGCGACGTCGGCGGTGTGCAGCTTGACCTTGAAGTAGGCGCAGGCGCCGCCGAAGCGGTACTTCTCCGGCGTCGAGTGGAGGAAGTGGGCGACAGCGGCGGCCGCCACGTCGCCGCCGCCGCTGTCCTCCAGGGTCATCAGCAGGCCGAGCGACACGCCCAGGTCGCGCATCTGCCGCGCCCGGGTCAGGCCGCCCAGCTTGGCGATCTTGATGTTGACCCCGTCCATGGCGCCGTCGCCGTGGGCCCGCAGCAGCATTTGTACCGAGTCGATGACTTCGTCGAGGATGAAGGGCAGGTCGGTGCGCCGGCGCACGGTGAGGCAGGCTTCGTAGGTGGCGCAGGGCTGCTCGATCATGATGTCGAGGTCGGCGACGCCCCGCACCACCCGGGCCGCCTCGTGGGCCAGCCAGCCGCCGTTGGCGTCGCAGGCCGCCAGGTCGCCGGGCTCCAAGACCTCGGCCATGGCGCGGACGCGGGCGATATCGTCTTCCGGCGCGCCACCGATCTTGGGTTGGAAGCGGCGAAAACCCTCGGCCCGGGCGGCGGCCACCGATTCCGCCATGGTGGCGGGGGCATCGTGGGGGATGGGGTGATAGAGGGCGACGCTGTCGCCGAACCGACCGCCCAACAGGTCGCAGACGGAGAGCCCCGTCGCCTGGCCCAGCAGGTCCCAGCAGGCCATGTCCAGCGCGCTCTTGGCGTAGGGGTGGCCCTTCAGCGCCATGTCCATGCGCTGGTTGATCACCTCAAGTTGGGTGGGGTCGGCGCCCAGCAGGTGGGGCGCGATCTCGGCGATGCCGGTGTGGGTGCCGGCCGGGTAGGCGGGCAGGTAGATGGAGCCGAAAGGGCAGACCTCGCCGACGCCGGTCAGGCCGCTATCCGTTTCCATCAGCACATGGGTGGACTCGAAGGCGGACACGGTCCGCCCGCCCGACAGGCGATAGACCCGGTCCCGGGGCAGGGACACCTGGTAGGTGGAAATGCGGGTGATCTTCATGGCGTGTTCCTTGGTGGCGGGCGGGTCTGAGACCCGCCCCTACGCATTTAACTTCAAGGGCGTAGGGGCGGTCTCAGACCGGCCCACACCCGGTGCGGCTACACCACTGTCCGATGCCGCTTGACACAGGTGGCGAGCACCGTGTCGGCGTCTTCCGCCCACCAGCGGTCGGACATGATCTCGACCTCGCAGAAGCCGTCATAGCCGGCGGCCTCCGCCAGGCCGCGGATGTGGCGGAGATCGATGACGCCGCCGCCGGGCATGCCCCGGTCGGTGAGCAGGCTGCGGGTCGGCACCAGCCAGTCGCAGACATGAAAGGCGAGCAGGCGCCGGGCGCCGGCCCGGGCCACTTCCGCCTCCAGGCACGGGTCCCACCAGGTGTGGTAGACGTCGAGCGCGATGCCCAGGCCGTCGTCTCCCAGTTCGTCGCACAGGTCGTTGGCCTGGGCCATGGTGTTCACGCAGGCCCGGTCGGCGGCGTACATGGGGTGCAGGGGCTCGATGGCCAGGGGCATGGCGGCCGGGCGGCTGTGGTCCAGAAGGGCGCCGATGCCATCCCGCACCTGGGTCCGGGCGCCGGCCAGATCCCGCGAGCCCGGGGGCAGGCCGCCGACCACTAGCACCAGGCAGCCGGCGCCCAGGGCGCAGGCCTCGTCCACCGCCCGGCGGTTGTCGTCCAGGGCGGCCTGGCGGCCCGCCGGGTCGCTCGCGGGGAACATGCCGCCCCGGCAGAGGCCGGTCACGGTCAGGCCCGCCTCGGCGATCAGCCGCGCCGCTTCGGCCACCCCGCATTCCTGAACCTTGTCCCGCCACGGGGCAATGCCGCCGATGCCGTGGCGGACGCAGCCTTCGATGCACTGGCGCAGGTTCCATTGGTCGCGCACGGTGATGGTATTCAGGGACATCAGGCGGGCGTCGGCGGAGAGGTCGCGCATGGCGGTCAGGTCCCCGGGCCCGGCCGGAGTACGGCCTGCCGATAGCCGTCGATGGCGGCGCGCACCCCGTCCTCCGGGTCCCGTTGCCACCAGGTGCGGGCGGAAAACACCTCGATTTCGTCGAAGCCGTCGTAGCCGCCGGCCCGCACCCGCTGGCGAAAACCGTGGAGGTCGATGACGCCCTCGCCGGGCATGCCCCGGTCGGCGTCCAGGGCCACCGTCTCCCGCAGCCAGTCGCTGATCTGGAAGGCGAGGATGCGCCCCGCCGCCCGCGCCGGCGCCCGGTCCAGGTCCGGGTCCCACCAAAGGTGGTAGGTGTCGACGACCACGCCCACGTCGCCGCCGACGGCCTCGCACAGGTCGAGGGCATGATCCAGGGTATTGACGCAGCCCCGGTCGCCGGCCCGCATGGGATGGATCGGCTCCAGGCCTAGGCGCACCCCGGCCGCCGCGGCCTCGGGGGCCAGCTGGCCGAGCGCTTCCGCCACCCGGCCATAGGCGGCGGCCAGGTCCTTCGACCCCGCGGGCAGTCCGCCGGCGATGCAGACCACGTGGGCGGCGCCCAGCCGGTTGGCCATTTCGATTGCCCGGCGGCCGTCTTCCAGGGCCACCGCCAGTTCGGCGGTGAGGCTGTCGAGGCGCGACAGACCGACCGCCGTCATGCCGTGGTCGTCGAGCAGGCGCCGGGCCTCCTTGACACCAATGTCATCGACCGCCCCTCGTCGGGGGGTGATGGCCCGGATGCCAAAGCGGGCGTAGCCGGCCACCGCTTCCGCGAAGCCCCATCGATGCTCGGTGGTGCCCATGTGAAAGGCGAGGCGGGAAAGGTCATCCACGGTCGCTCAGGTCCCCACCCCGTGAACGGCCAGGACCGCAATCATGCGCGCCGCCGCCCGGTCGGGATCGGCGAGAAGGCCGGCCGTATCGGCGAGGCGGAACAGCTCGGCCAGGTGGGGCAGGGACCGGGCGCTCTGCTGGCCGCCGACCATGACGAAGTGATCCTGGTGGCCATTGAGGTAGGCCATGAACACCACGCCGGTCTTGTAGAAGCGGGTCGGCGCTTGGAAGATGTGGCGGGACAGGGCCACGGTGGGGGCGAAGATGGCGTGGAACCGGTCGCGGTCGCCCGCGGTGAGCGCGCCCAGGGCCGCCGAGGCCGCCGGGGCGATGGCGTCGAAGATGCCCAGCAGGGCGTCGGAGTAGCCCGCCTCGTCACCCTCGATGAGTTCCGCGAAATTGAAGTCGTCGCCCGTATACATGCGCACGCCATTAGGCAGGCGGCGGCGCATGGCGATTTCCTTGTCCTTGTCGAGCAGCGAGACCTTGATGCCGTCCACCCCGGTCACGTTGCGGGTAATGACGTCCAGGCAGACCGTCATGGCGTTGTCGTGGTTCTTGTCGCCCCAGTAGCCTTCCAGGGCCGGGTCGAACATCTCCCCCAGCCAATGAACGATCACCGGCTCCCGCACCTGACCCAGGATGCGGTCGTAGACGGTGGCGTAGTCCTCAGGCCCCTTCGCGCAGGCGGCCAGCGCCCGGCTGGCCATGAGGATGATGCGGCCGCCGGCCCCTTCGACGAAAGCGCACTGTTCCTCGTAGGCGGCGATCACGGCGTCGAGGGTCACGGCGGGCCCGGGCGCCAGATGGTCGGTGCCGGCGCCGCAGGCGATGATGGCGCCGGGCCTTCCCTGGGCGGCGTCCACCGACCGGCGGATCAGCTCTTGCGCTTCCGGCCAGGCCAGGCCCATGCCCCGCTGGGCGGTGTCCATGGCCTCCGCCACCCCCAGGCCCAGGTCCCACAGATGGTCCCGGTAGGCGATGGTGCGGTCCCAGTCGATGGCGGCCTCCAACCACGGGTCGCAGGCCGCCAGGGGGTCGGCCACCACATGGGCGGCGGCCAGGGCCACCCGGCAGAAGGGCGGCGTTCCCGGCGCCGGCGTGCCGGCCGATGTGGTGGTGAAGGTCTCGAGCCCGCCATCGGATGTGGGCAGGGTCAGGGTCGCCATGGCCGCCTCCCGCGCAAGCCGGTCAAACCGGCAAGGGCTCCAGGTCCACCCAGCGGCGTTCGCGCCAGCTTTGGTGCCCGGCCTCCGCCAGTTGGACGCCACGGGCCCCCGCCACAAGGTCCCAGGGGAAGGGCGCGTCCTCCGCCAGATGGCGAATAAAGGCTTCCCACTGGATCTTGAAGGCATTGTCCCAGGCCTGATAGTCGGGCACGTCCAGCCAGGTGTCGAAGAAGTCGATGGGCTGGGGCACGTCCGGGTTCCACACCGGCTTGGGCGTCGCGCCGCGGGTCTGGCAGACGCAGCCGGTCGGCCCCGCCACCGCCGATCCGTGGGTGCCGTCCACATGGAAGGTGACCAGGTCGTCGCGGCGCACCCGGGTGCACCAGGAGCTGTTGATCTGGGCGACGATGCCGCCTTCAAGCTCGAACGTGGCGTAGGCGGCGTCGTCGGCGTCGGCGTCGTAGGGGTTGCCGGATTCGTCCCAGCGTTCGGGGATGTGGGTGCGGCCGATGCAGGAGACGGACTTGATCGGCCCGAAGGTGTTGTCCAGCACGTAACGCCAGTGGGGCAGCATGTCGAGAATGATGCCGCCGCCGTCGGCCTGGCGGTAGTTCCAGCTCGGCCGTTGGGCGGGCTGCAGGTCGCCCTCGAACACCCAGTAGCCGAACTCGCCGCGCACCGACAGGATGCGCCCGAAGAAGCCCGCGTCGACCAGCATCTTCAGCTTTCTGAGGCCGGGCAGGAACAGCTTGTCCTGGACCACGCCGTTCCTACGGCCGGTGCGCTTGGCCACCTCGACCAGGGACAGGGCGCCTTCCAAGGTCTCCGCCGTCGGCTTTTCGCAGTAGACGTGCTTGCCCGCCTCCATGGCCCGGGTCAGCAAGTCCACCCGCAGGCTGGTCACGGCGGCGTCGAAGAACAGCGTGTCCTCGTCCTTGGCCAGGGCTGAGTCCAGGTCGGTGGACCAGCGGGCCACCCTATGGGTCTTGGCCAGACCCTCCATCCGTTCGGCATCGCGGCCCACCAGGATGGGATCGGGCATCACCCGCCGCCCGTCCGACAGGACCACCCCGCCCTGATCGCGGATCGCCAGGATCGAGCGGATCAGGTGCTGGTTCATGCCCATCCGCCCGGTGACGCCGTACATGATGATGCCGAGGCGCTCGCTGGCCATGGATGTCTCCCCCGGGGCGCATGGATTATAGGGTCAGACCACTAGCCGAGAGCGGGCACGCAAGCAAGTCGTGGAAGGGTGGGGACCGGCTGATGTAGAAAACGTCAGGCGCAACGTCGGCGAAGGGAGCCTGTCATGAGCGAGCAACTGCCACGCATCAAGACCACCGTGGTGGGGTCCTACCCGATCCCCGACTGGCTGGTGGCCGCGCCCAGCGAACAGGCGCTGATCGACGCCACCCGCGTGGTGCTGGCGACCCAGGAATCCGCCGGCCTCGACACCGTCTGCGACGGCGAGCTCTACCGGTTCGACATCAACCACCCGGAAACCAACGGCATGATCGAGTACTTCGTGCGCCCCATGTCGGGGATTCGCACGGTGCTCGGCTTCCAGGAGGTCATGGCCTACCGGTCCCAGGCCGGCATGGGGTTCCGGCTGCGGCCGCCGGGGGTGGTGGAAGGCCCGGTGGGCCACGGTACCCTGGACCTGCCCGGCGCGGCGGCGCGGGCGAAGGGGCTGGCGACCAGGCCGTTGAAGTTCACCATCACCGGCCCGCACATGCTGGCCAAGACCCTGAAGGACGACCACTACAAGGACCCCGCCGATCTGGCCCAGGCCATCGCCGGTGTACTGGCCGAGCAGGTGCGCCACATCGAGGCCGATGTCGTCCAACTGGACGAGGCCAACCTTCCCGGCCACGCCGAGGATTGGGAATGGGCGGCCGCCGCCATCAACATGGTGCTGGACGCGGTTCAGGGCACCCCGGCGGTCCACCTCTGTTTCGGCAACTACGGCGGCCAGACGATCCAGAAGGGAAGCTGGGACAAGCTGGTCCGCTACCTGAACGCGCTTCACGCCGATCACGTGGTGCTGGAGAACGCCCACCGCCCGGCGGAAGAACTGGTCGCCTTGCGGGATCTGAAACCCGGCCTGGGCCTGGGCCTCGGCGTGATCGACATCAAGCGCACCGATGTGGAAAGCGCCGACGCCGTCGCCCGGGCGATCGAACGGGCAGCGCAGGTCCTGGGCGAAGGCCGGATACGCTACATCAATCCCGATTGCGGCTTCTGGATGCTCAAGCGTTCCATCGCCGACGCCAAGATCCGCGCCCTGGTGGAAGGCCGCGACCTCTACGAGGGCCGCAAGGCGGACGCGCCGCGGGTGGCGTAATCCGCTACGCTTCCCGGGTCAGCTCGTTGATGGAGGTGCGCGAGCGGGTCTTCTCGTCGACCCGTTTGACGATGACAGCGCAATAGAGGTTGGGCCCGGGGCTGCCGTCGGGCAGGGGCTTGCCGGGCATGGTGCCGGACACCACCACCGAATAGGGCGGCACCCGGCCATAGAAAACTTCGCCCGTGGCGCGGTCGACGATGCGGGTGGAACCGCCCAAATAGACGCCCATGGCCAGCACCGAACCCCCCTCCACGACGACGCCCTCGGCCACTTCGGCGCGGGCACCGATAAAGCAGTTGTCCTCGATGATGGTCGGATCCGCCTGCAAGGGCTCCAGAACGCCGCCGATGCCGGCGCCGCCGGAGATGTGACAGTTCTCGCCGATCTGGGCGCAGGAGCCGACCGTTGCCCAGGTATCGACCATCGTTCCCGATCCCACATGGGCGCCCAGGTTCACGAAACAGGGCATCAGCACCACGTTAGGCGCGATAAAGGCCGAATGACGCACCACGCATCCGGGGACGGCCCGGAACCCGGCTTCGCGAAACCGCGCTTCGTCCCAGCCCAGGGTCTTGGCCGGGACCTTGTCGAACCAGTGCGCGCCGCCGGGGCCGCCCGCGATGGGCGCCATGTCGTTGAGGCGGAAGGACAGCAGAACCGCCTTCTTGAGCCACTGGTTGACCCGCCATGCCCCGTTCGCTTTCTCGGCCACCCGGGCCTTGCCCGAATCCAACAGCGCCAGGGAGCGGTCCACGGCGTCGCGGATCGGGCCCGAGGTGCCGTAGCCGAGATCCGCCCGCTTTTCCCAGGCGTCGTCGATGATGCGTTCAAGTTCGTCGAGCGTCATAGCGCGTCCCCTTCATTCCCACGGCCCCCGAGTAGGCACCACCATATGCCCCGCCCGAGGACGATTGGGCAAGAGACGCCATGGTTGATTTGAAGGAAGCCGGCGACGAACTCAGGTCTCGCCGAGCAGTCAGATCTCCGTCGTTTCCGCCCGTTCGAGCTGGTGCTCCGGGGAACGGGAAGAATTTTCGTCCGAAGATCCGAGGGCCGTCTCCAGAATCTCAATGAGTTGGCGAACGCCGTATGGCTTGACCAGGAAACGGAAGAAAGCCCCCATCGTTTCCGCGGGCAGTTCGTTGGCATGCCTTTCCGAAGCGACGGCAACGATGGGGGTGCCCGCAAACCCGCTGGCGGTCCGCGGCGACTGGAGGAAACCTGGATTGAGCCTGACGACACTATCCAGATCGACCAGCAACGCATCCGGTTGAATGGCGTCGATGGGCTCGCTGCCGAGGGTCTCGGCCGTCCCCCTTTCAACGCTGGCACCGGGGACCCGGGCGGCGATCTGACACAGGAGTTCCAGATTCTCCGGGCCGTCGCCGATGCAGAGCACTGTTCTGTTTGGATGCAGATAGGGCACCATCGCAGCGTTCGTAGACTGCGTCGCGTTATCGGAATCGCAATCCGGGACGTCGCCTTCGGCGGCGGGCAGGCGGAACCAGAAGGTCGTGCCGCCGCCGGTCGCAGGCTTGAAACCGATGGTGCCCCCCATCAGTTCCACCAGGTGCTTGCAAAGGCTCAAGCCGATTCCGGTGCCCTCCACGTCGGAAGTTTCGGCCCCCAGCCGGTTGAAAGGCTGGAACAGCTCCCCTTGTCGTTCGATGGGGATGCCTGGACCCGCGTCCGTCACTTCGATTCGGATGAAGGACGCGCCCTCATTGCCGACGGTAACGCTGACCTCGCCACCAGGACCGTTGTATTTGATGGCGTTGGATAGAAGGTTGAACAGTACTTGGCGCAGCCGCTTGTGATCCGCTCGGACGGCGCAGGTGGCGCAGAGGTAGCGGAGCGACACGTCGATATCCCGCTCGCCGGCTAGGGTCTGCACGATGGCCAGCGCCTCCTTGACGATGGGCTCCGGGTCCAGGTCGGCAAGTGAGATCCCGACATTCCCGGTTTCGATCCTGGTCAGGTCGAGCACTTCATCGATCAGGTCGAGAAGATGTTTCGCGCTGTGCAGTATGTAGTCGACGTATTCGGACTGCTTTTCGGCCAACGGCTGCTTGGGGTTGTGTTGCAGAAGCTGGCCGAATCCCAGGATGGCGTTCATGGGGGTGCGCAACTCATGGCTCATGTTGGACAGGAAGTTGGACTTGGCCCGATTTGCCCGTTCGGCCTCCTCCTTGGCCCAGGTTAACGCCGCTTCCGCTTCCTTGCGCTCGGTGATGTCGCGGATAATGCCGGTGAAAGCGCGATTTCCATCCACTTTCATTTCACCAATCGCCAGGTCGATGGGGAATGTGGTGCCATCCTTGCGCCGCCCGACGACTTCGCGGCCGACGCCGATTATTTTCGCGGGGCCTCCCATGGAATATTGCGCGATGTATGAATCGTGTTTTTCCGCATCCCTTCCCGCCATGAGTATGGAAAGATTCTGGCCGACCAACTCCCCCGGTCCGTAGCCGAATATACGCTCCGTCGCCGGGTTCACCGACAGAATGACGCCCCGGTCGCCAGAGGTGATGATACCGTCGACGACGTTCTCCAGCACCATGCGCAACCGTTCCTCGCTTTGGCGAAGTGCGGCTTCGGCATAGCGCCGTTCTGTGATCTCTTGCTGCATGTGGTGGGTGCGTTCGTGGACCTCCATTTCCAGCTCATCACGGCTGCGCCGCACGGCCGATTCGGCTTCGCGGCGGGCGAGATCGGCGCTCCAGCGATCGGTAATATCCTGCACGGTACCGAGAAGACGGACGGATCTGCCGACCTCGTCGGTCATCGCCTCGGTTTGCTCCTGGACGAAGCGGACCTCGCCGTCCGGTCGAACGATTCGGTGCTCGTAGTTCTCTTCCGTCCCGGCTTGCCGATTTCGCCTTACCGCTTCCTCGACGCTCGCCCGGTCGGCGGGATAGACCAAGTCGAGGAGGCCTTCAAGGGTGGGGGTGAAACGGTCAGGATCCAGGCCAAAGATCCTGTAAACCTCGTCGGACCACCATAGGCTACCCGTGGCGAGGTCGCTTTCCCAATTGCCGATGCGGGCGATCCGTTGGACATCGGCCAGTCGAGCTTGGTTGACCCGCAGCAGGTGAACCGCTCGCCGACGCTCTTCGGTCTCTCGGGTCAACAGGAGCGCGCGCTGGCTCACGTGCCGCCGCAACGCGACGTTCCAGCCAATGGTGCCCAGAAGCATCAAGACCGCCACGGCTGACGCCACGACCGCGACGGTGAAATATTGTGCCAGCCTATCCTGTTGTATTCGTTGGGGATTGATGACAAACGACATGGCATCGAAGGAGTCCGTCGCCAGTCCCGCGCCCGCAACGGACTTGTGCATCCGAGCCCATTGAGTTTGGTTGACCTGACCGAGCTCGACGAATTGATACCTCGTCAACGTGGTCACTTCCTTGGCCTGGAGATCCCCTACCGGAAGCGTGTCGGCGCGCGCAGAAGTCCCGACGGGTTTTTGCGGGATGATGACCGCCGTCATCGCGGAGCGTGCCTCCACGTCAAGACCGGCGTAGCGGTCGTGTCCCTCCCTTCGGGCAGCGTCGTCGCCCTTGAACTGGAACTGTTGATCCCAGCGCAATTGCGGAACAACCCGGTCGTCGGCCATGGCGGACACCGCCCAGAGCACCGACATCGTGATCGCGAAACGTCGCAAGACCGGCACTTTCCGTCTCATCAGTTTGCGTCACACGGTTTCCTCATCGACGAACTGTTCCGCCCGCCGCCCTGGTCGCTATTCTGGTGCCCTAGCCATGTCGCACCGTGGCCAGGAATTCGTCGACCGTGGTCCGCAGGCGCTCCGACAACTGGGCCATGGTGTTGGACGCCTCGAGGACGTTCGCCGCCGACTGGCCCGTCTGGTCGGCGGCCTCGGTGACTCCGGCGACGTTCTGGCTGACTTCCTGGGTGCCGGCGGCGGCTTCTTGCACGTTGCGGGCGATCTCCTGGGTGGCGGCGCCCTGCTCCTCCACCGCCGAGGCGACCGTGGTGGCGATCTCGTTGATCTTGCCGATGGTCTGGCCAATTCCCTGGATGGCGCCAACCGCGTCCTGGGTGGCGCTCTGGATCTGGTTGATTTGGGCGCCGATTTCTTCCGTTGCCCGGCCCGTCTGGTTGGCCAGGTTTTTCACTTCCGCCGCCACCACGGCGAACCCCTTGCCGGCTTCGCCGGCGCGGGCCGCCTCGATGGTGGCGTTCAGGGACAGGAGATTTGTTTGATTGGCGATATCGTTGATCAGGGTCACCACCTCGCCAATGCGTTCCGCAGCCTCGGAGAGGCCCGCGACCATGGAGTTGGTGCGCTCGGCTTCCGACACCGCGGCCTGGGAGATGCTTGTCGATTCGGCGACCTGGCGGCTGATCTCGGAAACCGTGGACGACAGCTCCTCGGCCGCCGAGGCAACGGTCTGCACGTTGCCCGACGCCTGTTCGGCGGCGGCCCCCACGGCCATCGACTGTTGGCTGGTTTCCTGGGCCGTGGACGTCATGCCTTCGGCCGACGATTGCATCTGGTCGGATACCGAGGTCAGGGAGGTAATAACGTCACCGACGGAGCCTTCGAAGTCATTGGCCAAGGCTTGGGTCGCGGCTTGCTTCTCCTCCTCGGCCCGCTCCGCCTGGGCCTTCTGTTCCACCTCCAAGCGGCGCATTTCGTGGGCATTGTCCTTGAATACCTGGACCGACGCGGCCATTCCGCCGAACTCGTCGCCGCGGTCGCGCCCCGGGACTTCCATTTCCAGGCGTCCCTGGGCCAGTTCGACCATCGCCGCGCCCATCGCTTGGATGGGGGTGGCGAACGAACGCCCGGCCCACCATCCGGCGAGGGCCACGGCACCCATCGAGATGCCGAGCGCCATCAGCATGCGGATGATCGTGTTGTCCCACTCCGCATAGGCCTCGCCCTCCGGGGCACGCACAAGCGCCGACCACCCCAACCCGGGATAGCCATAGGCGCCCGCGGTGTGGGCATAGCCGGCGGCCTGGTAGATCTTCTTGCGGGCATGGAACGAGCTTTCCAGGACGCCACTGCCGCCATCGACCGCGGCGACCGCCGATTCGACCCCGGCCTTTGCCAGGTTAATCTTTCCGATTACCTCGAAATTTCGCTTGTACGTGGTCCAGCCCTGACCCTTGGGGTCGTAATCGACGATGATCCGACCCTGGTCGTCGAGCATGGTGACCTCGGCGTTTTCCACGCCGGCTTTCGCCAGGTCGGCATAGAATGCGGCGACGATGTCTTCCACCAGGCCGAAGTCCGCGAAATTGACCCACACGGCCACGGTCTCGCCATCGGCGTTCTTGACCGGCGCCGCGAATGTCATGACGAACTGGCCTTCGCCGTGGATTTGGTCGATCAGGGAATCGCGATGGGGCGGTTCGACGACTGTCCCCTTAACGCCGCCGGTTCCCTCCAGGAACCGGCCTTGCAGCGCCGCCACGAGCCAGGATGCATCGGCGAAGGACTCGTCGTAGAGGCCGTCGGTGGCGAGTTTCTGGCCCGCGGCATTCACCGAATTG
>CBDFHV010000012.1:0-86910 GCA_965247705.1 Rhodospirillales bacterium
CGCCGTCCAGAGGAACGTTGTCGAGACGTGAGTCGTCTTCGTGGAGCAGCTGAAGCGCATCGGCGAGACCAATGTGGCCGCCGGCCGTCTTCGCCTGGGCGATCAAGCTCCAAGCGCGATTGTGGCGCTCCGCCGTGCGGT
Organism: Rhodospirillales bacterium; assembly: GCA_965247705.1. GTDB lineage: Bacteria > Pseudomonadota > Alphaproteobacteria > Rhodospirillales > CAMCUA01 > CBDFHV01. Next base: position 142 of record CBDFHV010000012.1, read on the forward strand.
CGATCACTTCGAACCAAAATAAGACGACGGCCGTAACAATGGCGAATGCCTCTAAAGCCCGCAGGAGCCTCACCAGTCCTTGTCTGTCAAGCCAGTTACCCGCCATGTGAAGTACCCAGGCCCCCAATCGTACCCATAAGGAGATGTAATCCAATGGTGACAACAGTATGCGGCCACTCATTTGTCGGCGCGGCTTAGGGGGTAGGTCATGAGTCACATCGACGACGCGAATCGGTTTTTGGTTACCGCCGAGTGACGATGTCGCTTGCGTCGAGTACCGTACTATCGTGAGGGGGGTTCGGCGGCGCGGACGTCTCGGCATACTTTGTCCTCCTCTCCTGATTGTCGTGCAACTCTAACGGGACTTCTTGATCATCACGAGATTCAGTTTCAGCACAAACGTTGGCGGGCAACCGCTTCAATATTTGACTTGTTGGAGTAACAGGTGTGATTCCCGTTTAGGAAAGTTGAACGATCGTGAGAAAGCAGCCCATGAACCGCGACAGCATCGACTGGCAAGGCCCCATGCCGGCGCTGGTGACGCCCTTCGGCGCGGCCGGCGCCATCGACGAAGCGGCTTTCCGGTCCAACGTGGACCGGTTGTTCGCGGCCGGGGCGACCGGCATTCTGGCGGGGGGCTGCACGGGGGAGTTCTGGGCCCTGAGTCATGACGAGCGGAAGGCGCTCGCGGCGCTGGCGGTGGTGGCGGCGGACGGGCGGGGGACGGTGCTGGCGGGCACCGGGGCGGTGACGGCGGACGAGTGCATCGCGCTGACCCAGAACGCGCGCGCCGTGGGCTGCGACGGGGCGCTGATCCTGCCGCCCTATTTCGTCAAGCTCACCGACGACGAGAACTTCGCCCATTTCGCCGCCGTGTCGGCGCCAGTGTCCCTGCCCATCATCCTCTACAACATCCCCGGCAACGCGGTGAACGCCGTCTCGCCGGCCCTGGCCTTGCGGCTCGCCGAACTGGAGCACGTGGTGGCGATCAAGGAAAGCTGTGGCGACTGGAATACCTATCACGCCACCCAGCTTGCCGTGCGCGACCGTCTGCGGGTGTTTTGCGGGCCGTCGTCGGTCTACGGGGTGCCGGCGGTGGTGCTGGGCGCCGACGGGGTGATCGACTGCTTCCCCAATGTCGGGCTGCCGGGCGGGCTCGACCTCTTCCATGCCACCCGCTCCGGCCGGCTCGACGAGGCGGAGCGCTTGCAAAGCCAGGGCCGGGCGCTCACCGACCTCTTCATCAGTGAAGGCCGGACCATCTATCCCGCCACCAAGGCGGCGATGAGCCTTCTGGGCTACAATGGGGGCTTACCACGGCCGCGCCGCTCCAGCCTTTGACCGGCGTGCCGCTGGAGGGTCTGCGGCAGGGCCTTCGGGACCTGGGCCTGCTTTCGTAGGGCGAGACAAATACAGCCAAGGGAGGCACGACATGAACGACGCGGCGAACCCGGCGCAACTGACGCCGAAGAAATTCAATGTCAATTTCGGCGAATTCATCGGCATCGGCGCCAACGGCAACCTGTGGGTCGAGGATTGCGACGTGAAGGACCTGGCGGACCGTTTCGGCACCCCGCTGCTGATCATGAGCGAGGCCCAATTCCGCTTCACCTATCGCCGGTTCCGCGATGCCTTCCGCCAGCACTATCCGGGCGAATCCCAGATCCTGTTCGCCAACAAGTCCAACAACGGCCTCGCCTACCGCCACATCATGAACCAGGAAGGGGCGGGCGGCGACTGCTTCGGCGTCAACGAGCTCTACATGGCCCTGCTCGCCGGCACCGACCCCAGCACCCTGGTGCTCAACGGCTCCAACAAGGAGACCGAAGAGCTGGAAATGGCGATCGACAACGGGGTCTGCATCAATATCGACGCCGAGGACGAACTGGACCGCATCGACGCCATCTGCCGCCGCCTGGGCCGCGAGGCCGACATCGGCATCCGCCTCAAGCTGGACTTGCAACCCTTGGCGGAGCGCACCGGGGTCGCCATGCACGGGCCGGGGACGCTGAAGCAGCAAAGCGATAGCACCAAATGGGGCATGACCCGCGAGCAGACGGCGGACATCGTCAAGCGGGCGCTGAAGATGCCCCACATTCACCTTCGCGAGACCCACTTCCACCTCAGCCGCATGTCCAACGTGGCCATGGACTTCGCGGTCATGGCCCGGGAAATGATCACCTGGTCGGGATACCTGCGCGACGCCACGGGCTGGATCCCGCCCTGCATCGACATCGGCGGCGGCTGGACCTACGGCAAATGGTACGGCTCTGGCCCGCGCAGCCAGTTGGACGACGACAAGGCGCCGACGGCGGAGGATTACGCCCGCCTCTGTGCCGCCGAGATCAAGGACGAGGCCGACAAGCTCGGCCTGCCCCTGCCCAAGCTGCGCCTGGAGCCGGGACGATCGATCTCCGGGCCAGCGGGGGTGGCCGTGGGACGGGTCGGCGCCGTCAAGCGGGGGGCCAAGCAGTGGGTCAACATGGACCTCTCGACCAACCACCTGTCCTGGTCGGCGGTGCTCGACTGGTACTACCATCCGGTGCCGGTGGTGAACGCGGACGCTGAACGCAGCGAGACCGTGGACCTGGTCGGGCCGCTGTGCAATTCCGACGAACTGGGGCCCCATGCCCAGATGCCGCCCCTGGGGCGGGGCGACTACGTGGGGTTTCTGGACGCCGGCGGTTATGTGGAATCCTGCGCCGCCCGCTACAACGCCCAACTGCTGCCGGCCACGGTCCTGGTCGGCGGCGACCGGGCGGAGATCACCACCGAGCGCGAACAGCTCACCGACATCGTCGGCCGGTTCCGGGTGCCGCCCCGCCTGCTGGCCGGCTCCTTTGGCGCGGGCGTAGCGCGCCAGGCGGCGGAGTGACCGGAGGCGCCGCGCCGCCGGCGCCTCGCAAGGCCATGGCGGACGCAGGCCTGCTGGACCCGGCGGGGCGGGTGGTGCTGGTCTCCGGGACCTCTCGAGGAATCGGCGCCGCCATCGCCCGCCGTCTGTGGGACGACGGTTACAGCATTTCCCTCGGCGCCCGCGATCCCGAGGCAAGCCGGGCGGCCTTGGGGGCGGGGGACGAGTCCCGCGTTCTCCATGCCCGGTTCGACGCCACCGAACCGGAAACGGCGGCCCGCTGGGTGGCGGCGACGGCGGAGCGGTTCGGCCGCATTGACGGGCTGGTCAACAACGCCGGTATCCTGCGCCCCATCGACTTCGAGACGGGCGAGGAATCGCTGCTCGACGATATGTGGGCGGTGAACGTCAAGGCCGTCTTTCGCATGATCCGCCTCGCCCTGCCGCACCTGCGCCGGGCCGGTCACGGGCGTATCGTCAATATCGCCTCCACCGACGGGAAGCGGTTTCGGGAGGCTTCGGTGTCGGTGGGCTACACCATGACCAAACATGCGCTGATGGCCCTGAGCCACGCCGCCCGCTTCGCCGGTTGGGAGGACGGGGTGCGGGTCACCGCGCTGTGCCCCGGCGCCGTGGAGACCGACATCATCGCCGGCCTGCCCGGGGTAACCCCGACCGCCCAACGCATGGACCCGGCAACCATCGCCCACCTGGTGGCCATGGTGCTTGCCCTGCCCGACACCGCCTCGGTGGCCGAACTGCCGGTGAACACGCGGCTTGAGTCGACAATTTAGAGGCCGAGAAGGGGCGCTCACCCGCCCAGGAACAGGCGCCCAACGTCCTCGTTTGCCAGCAATTCCTTGCCAGTGCCGGCGATGGCGGTTTGGCCGGCGACCAGGACGTAGCCGATGTCAGCGAACTCCAGGCCTTTCTTGGCGTTCTGCTCCACCATGACGATGGTCTTGCCGTCGATGTTCTGGAGGTCGTCGAGGATCTGGAAGACCATGTCGATGAACCGGGGCTCGAGCCCGATCGAGGGCTCATCCACCAGCAGCACTTCGGGTTCCATAACCAGCGCCCGGGAGATCTCCAGCAGGCGCCGTTCACCCCCCGAAAGCACTTTCGCCGGATGGCGCCGGCGTTCGGCCAAGCGGGGGTACTTGGCGAAGATTTCCTCCGCCTTCTCCTTGGCCTTGGCGGTATCGGGCATCAGGTAGCCGCCCATCCACAGGTTCTCTTCCACCGTCATGCCGGGAAAGACCGACTTGTCTTGAAGGATGTAGGCAATGCCGGCCTGGCGGAGTTTGTCCTTGGGCGTCAGGCGGGTGACATCCGTGAGATCGTCCCCGTTGCCGATGGAGATGCGTCCGGAAAAGATGTTGGTGAAGCCGAAAATCGAGTGCAGCACCGTCGACTTGCCCGCCCCGTTGGGGCCGATCAGGCACAGGGACTGGCCGCGGCCCACCTGGAGATTGAAGTCGTGCAGGATCTCCATCTTGCCGTAGCCGGCGCGCAGGTCCTCGATGTTCAGGAACGGGGCGTTGCCGGCCAATGCGGCGACGGCTTCCTTGCGCGGCCCCTCCTTCGCCAGGGCGGCGGCCTGGCGGTTGACGTCGTCGACCGAGATCACGGTTTCCACGCCGCCGCCGTGGAAACCAGCTGCCAACCGCGTGGACTCGGTCATCAGTGGGCTCCCAGGTAGGCCTCGATGACCCTTTTGTCGTTCTGGATTTCCTCGGGCGTGCCGTGTGCAAGCAGTTCGCCGTGGGCCAGGCAGTAGATGTTCTCGGCCAGGTTCATGATCACGCGCATATTGTGCTCGATGACGAAAAGCGTGATCCCGAATTCGCTGTTGGCCCGAAGCAGCCGGTCGATGAGGCCGTTGATCAGGGTCGGGTTGATGCCCGCCGTGGGCTCGTCCAGCAGCAGCACCTTGGGCTGGTTCATCAGCGCCATGGCGAATTCCAGCAGCTTCTGCTGGCCGAAGGACAAGTCGCCGGATATCAAGCGCCGTTTGGAATAGAGGCCGACGAACTCCAACAGCACCTCGGCCCGTTCGAGGACTTCACCCGCGTGCCGGCCGAACATGCCGCCCCAGCCGATATCCCGCTGCGGGGTCGAGATCAGCATGTTGTCGATGCAGTTCATCTTCGAATAGATGCGGGTCTGCTGGAACGTGCGCAGGAGGCCCCGGCGCGCGATCTGCTGTACCCGGAGGCGCGAAATCTCGCGCCCGTCAAAGCGGATCGAGCCCGAATCGATGGGGTGATAACCGACGATGGAGTTGAACAGAGTCGTCTTGCCCGAGCCGTTGGGGCCGATCAAACCGGTAATCCGGCCCTCAGGCACGTCGAGGGATATGTCGCTATTGGCGACAACGCCGCCGAAGGCCTTGGAGACGCCATGGACCTCGATGATGGTGGTCATCGGGCCGGCTCCCCGACCCGGACATCCAGTCGATGTTCTTCCTCGGGATTGGCTGTCTCGACCACAATGCCGAACCGCTCCGGCCAGCGGTCCTGGGCCCAGCCCAGGATGCCCTGCTGGAAGAACACCACGTTGATGATGATCAACGCCCCCAGAGCCACCCACTGCCAGCCGAGGAGGTAGGTCCAGGACACCTCCTTGATGATATGGAACAGGGTGGCGCCCAGGACCGGTCCCCACAGGGTCCCCTTGCCGCCCAAGAGCGCCATCACCACCATGAAGATACCGAACGTGATCACCGGGAAGGCGACTTCCAGGGGCTCGATGAAGCCGATCATGTTGCCGAAGACGCCGCCGGAGATGCCAAGGAAAAAGGCGGCGATGGACCAGGCGACGGTCTTGTATCGCTTGGTGTGGATGCCCATGGCCTCCGCCTTTTCCTCGTCGTCGCGGATGGCGTTGATGGCCAGGGCAAAGTGGCCGGCGTAAAGCCAGCGGAAAAACGCGAAGGCGGAGACGGCCAAGGCCATGGAAATCCAGTAGAAGAACATCGACCGGTCGCCGGGCTGACCCGGGTAGGTGGGCAAGGCCATGCCGCCGCCGCCGCCGACGTAGCTCCAGGCGCCGGTAAGCTCGCCGGCGGCAAGGGCAACCCCCAGGGTTCCGATGGCAAAGTAGGGGCCACGAAGGCCAAAGACGATCCAGCCGAAGACGACGGCGAACAGCGCACAAACGACGGCGGCGAAGATGAGCCCGAGGGAGATTCCCGTGTAGTATTGCTGGTCGGTGAACTCCACATTGATGGCGCCGGAATGGGCGGTGTATTCGGCGACGTCGTAGTAGAGGCCGACCTGCACGATGGCGCAGGCGTACATGCCGACGCCGAAAAAGGTGATGTTGCCGAGCGAGTTGTAACCCATCTGCCCGCCCAGAACGTCCCACGTCAGGGCGAACAGGATCATGATCCAGAGGACTGTGATCTGCGTCGTGTAGGCCGGAAACAGGAGGGGGGCCGCGATCCCGGCGATCAGAATCGACCCGTGGAGGGCATGCTGCTTGACGCGGGCGCTCATACGACGGCCTGCCGCTGGCGCGACATCTGAAACTGGCGCCACATCAAGACGAGGACCAGCATGCCGACGACGCTCGCCTGCTGCAGTTCGGCGCCGAGCACGAAGCCCGCGAACTGCTCGGCCACGCCAAGGCCGAACCCGGCCACGATCACGCCAAGAAGATTGCCGAAGCCGGCCGCCGTGACGACAACGAATGCGCGGATGGAATGGGAAACGCCATAGAAGGGCTGGATCACCCAGATCATGGAAATCAGTGCCCCGGCGGCCCCGCAAATGGCGGCGTTCAGGGAGAAGGTGAAGGCGTAGACCCGCTCGGTGTCGATGCCCATGACCTTCGCCGCCCGGGCGTCCTGGGCGGTGGCGCGGATCGCCTGTCCCATGCGGCTGTGCTTCATGAAGAGGACCACGATCGTCGCCAGGGACGCGGCAAGCAGCAGGGAAACGACCTTGATTTCGGCGACGGTGACCATGCCGCCGAACATCTGTCGGGTATCAAAGCCGGATTCGGCAATGCGAACTTCGGGCCCGAAGATCAGGTTGAGGATCTGCTGGATGACGATGGCCAGCCCGAACGTGGCCAGCAGTGACGTGAACAGGTCCCGCTCGATCACTCGGCTGATGATGGCGTGATAGATCACCCAGCCGAAAGCGGCCATGAAGAGCATGGCGACGGGAAGGCCCAAAATTGGGTGGATGCCGTTGTCCGCCAGCACGTAGGCCACATAGCCACCCATGATGACGAAATCGCCTTGGGCCAGGTTCTTCACGTTCATGACGCCCCACACCAGGGCCAGGCCGTAGGCGGCGAGGGCGAAGATGGCACCGATCATCAGGCCGTCCAGCAAAAGCTGAACGTTCAGGATCGGCGCCTGGATTAGAATGTCGATGTTGTCAAACATGGGCGTCGGTTCGTCCGGTCAGCCGAGAAAAGGCGATGTCCGCCCCGGCGTCGCGGCCAGGGCGGACATCATCAAGCCGAACGAGAGACCAGTGGTCTGGCTTAGGACCCGGGCAGCTTCCGCGGCCACTGGACTGGATCGGAGGCCCACTTGGACGGCGCCACCACCTTGTACTTGCCGTTCTGGATCTGCCGCAGAACCATTGGCTTGGCGATATTGTTGCCGGCTTCCGAGAACTTGATCTGACCATAAAAGGTGCTCAGATTGGTTGCCGCCAGGGCATCCCGAACCGCTTTGGTGTCGAAGCTGCCGGCCCGCTCGAAGGCGTCCTTCCAGACCATCACGGCCGCCGAGGCCTGTGCCGCCTGATAGGGCACTTCCTTGCCCTTGTAGTCCGGGTACTCGGCGATGAATCGCTGTTCGTAATCCTTTGCCGACCCGAACAGCCCGTCCCTGTAGGTCATCGTCGGGTCCCATTGGGCCGGGCACAGGAAGCCGTTGCTCCACTCGCCGAAGTTGGCGAGGACCTGCGACGACTCGCAATGGGTCATCGCCACCAGCGGCACGTCGATCTTCATCTCCTTGAGCTGACGGGCCGTGGTCGCGGCGCCCTTGGAATGGCCGGAGGCCACCAGCAGGTCGGGCTTCAGCGCCCGCACCTTGGTCAGGGTCGCCGAGATGTCGTTGAGGTCGCGGGGCATCTTGTCGTCGACGACGATCTTCATACCGAATTTACGGATGTCGTCGACCACGCCGGCACGCACGTCGAGGGAGAACGGATCGTTCTCGAACACCATCGCAACCCGCACGTCCTGGGGCTTCTTGCCGTTTTTCTGCGCGATTTCGGCCGCCAGGGCGATGGAGCTGGCCAGGTACTGCTCCGACGTCGAAAGCACGGCGAACAGGTACTTGTAGCCCTGGGTGAACAGGGACCGGGAGGCGCCTTCCGCCTCCACCATGGGCACCTGGTACTTCTCGACTACCGGCGCCGCGGCCCTGGTGGTGGCGGAGCTATAGGGGCCCAACAGGAACTTGACGCCGTCCTGATTGATCAGCCGCTCCAGCAGCTGTGCCGTACGGGCGGGCGTCGACTCGTCATCGTAGTATTTGATCTGCAGCTTGTAGGTCTTGCCGCCTACCTTCACGCCGCCCGCGGCGTTGATCATCTTGGCGGCAAGGTCGTAGGCGTTCTGGGCGTGAATGCCGTTGGTGGAGTACTTGCCGGTCACTGAAATTGCTGAACCGAGGATGATCGTGTCGCCCTCGACCTTGGCGTTGGCGCCGGTCGATCCGACGGCTAACAGGGCGGCGCCGGCCACGGCGCTTCCTAGGACTTTCATGTATACGTTCATGGATCTCAAGGCTCCCTAATGGCTATGCAACGTTGAACATGCCCGCGGTTCGCGGACTTCGGACGCCATCCCGCGGTTGTTGTCGCCAGTGTAATATGGGGAGCCGCTTAGGGGAATTCCGTTCTTGTCGGGCCGCTCGGGCGGTTTTCTAGAATTCGTCGACCATCCATCGGGCGTGGAGGCACATCAGTCGATCGGCCGTACTGGGGATATCTTCGCACCGGGCGGCACCCGTCTGGGCGAGGATTTCCTGCTGCTTGGCCTCCGCCGCCCCGGCGTCGCAAATTCTGTCATCGCGATATTCGGTGCAGGTCCAATTCGGATCGCGCGGCAACTCGATCCGGCGCACGTAGTAATCCTCCAACGCCACCTTATAGGGTAACACCATCCGGTAGGTCATGCGGGCCCGGTCCTTCACCCCCTCCATGCCGTTTTGACTGTAGTCGTAGGCGACGACTCCACCGACGGCGAGGGCTGTCAGCACCCATAGGATGAAGGCAATCTTGAAGAGGCGTCCGAAGAGCTTGAGCAGTCGCTGAAACATGGAGGGTGGCCGTAAGCTGGTGGGAACAGGCAGGACGCGTGGAGTCAGTCACCGTCGACGGCGGGTTTGGTGCCCGGGCTCCAGTTTTTCACCCGCACGGTACGCCCGGTGTGGGTCACCATAACCTTCGGTCGTACGACACGGTCGACACTGGGAGCGCCTTCGGCCCGGGTGAAGGACAGGCGCATGTCGTGGAGGGCGATCTCCGCCCGCACGCCACGCCGGCGCGCTTGTCGAAAGGCGGGGGTCCGCTTGATCAGGCGATCGAGCCGATCGACGTTCATGGCGCCAAACCGGCTCCAAATGCCGCGCAGAAAGGCATCCACCTCGGGGGGAAAGAAAAGGTCCACGTCCACGTCCGGTCGGCCCCGGGAAAAGGCCTTGAACACGTTGGGCTCCAAGGGCCCCAATTCATCGGCAACGAAGACCGCCGGCATCAGCTTTCGCCCTTCGTAGGCCACGGCGAAATAGGCCTGGGCCAGAAACATCAACCGATGGAGCTTCTGCGGCTGCAGGTACTCGTTGCTGTTGAGAGCCTGGTCGGCGAACCAGAACGCTACATCGAAGGCGGACTCAATGGCGGCCGGCATGTGGTCTCCTCGGTCGACGTTGCCTCGCGTGTCGATATTGTGCGCGCCGATTCATAAATATACGGTTTCCAAGGAAGCCGCATCAAGGACGGGAGCAGACATGGATATCACCGGCGAACACACGATCCCGGTACCGCGGGACGATGTGTGGCGAGGACTCAACGATCCGGACTTGCTCAAGCATTGCATTCCGGGTTGCGATTCCCTCGAGAAGGTGTCCGACACAGAGTTCAAGGGCACGGTCACCGCCAAGGTCGGCCCGGTCAAGGCCAAGTTCCGGGGCAGCGTCACCCTGGCCGACCTGGATCCCCCCAACGGTTACACCCTGAAGGGTGAGGGGCAGGGCGCCGCCGCCGGCTTCGCCTGGGGAGACGCCAAGGTCACCCTCGCCGAAGACGGCGACGGAACGCGCCTCAGCTATGTGGTGACGGCCCACGTGGGTGGAAAATTGGCCCAGGTGGGGTCCCGTCTGGTCGGCGGTACGGTCAACAAACTGGCCGGAGAGTTTTTCGCCTGCTTCGGCGAGGCCCTCGCGGCACAGGGGGCTGAAGTATCGGCACCGGAAGGCGCGCCCGAACCGGCACCGCCCGCCGCGGATCGGCCGCAAGCGGCGCCGATCCTCGCGCCCACCGCCGCGCCCCAGCCCGATGCGGTGCCCGTCGGTGGCGGTCTGAGCCCGAAAATTTGGGTGCCGGGTCTGATCGCCCTGGTGGCGGTCCTTCTATGGCTCTTCGTGGGACAGTGAGGGGGCGCCAAGCCATGGCCGAAAACGACGACGTTCTCGAAAAGATTGCCTTCTGGTCGCGCGCCGGCAAGCGGGTGGCCCTGGCGACGGTGGTGGGGACCTGGGGTTCCTCGCCCCGACCCACCGGCAGCTTGATGGCAGTGGAGGAGGGCGGCAACTTCGTTGGATCCGTATCGGGGGGCTGCGTCGAGGGCGCGGTGGTGACCGAAGGGCTCGACGTCATCAAGGGCGGCCCCTCCCGGTTGCGGGACTACGGGATCAGCAACGATCAGGCCTGGTCCGTGGGACTGGCCTGCGGCGGTGAGATGAAAGTCTTCGTCGAGCCCGCCCCGGACCCCGATTTGGCGGAGCGGCTGCTGGCCGAGCGGCCGGCGGCCCTGGTCACCGAGCTGGAGAGCGGACGGCGGGCCCTGGTCGACAACGGCCGCGTGGCGGGGGAGCTGGTGCTCGACGATGAAACGGTTGCCTTGGCGCGTCAGGCCTTGCGCGACAATCGGAGCACGCTCCTCGAGGACGGAGAATTGTTTGTCGCCGTCTACAATCCGCCCCTGCGCATGGCGATCGTCGGCGCCGTTCATGTCGCCCAATGCTTGGCACCCATGGCGGCCCTTGCCGGTTTCGCGGTCACGGTCATCGACCCCCGGGGGTCGTTCGCCACCGAATCCCGATTTCCCGGGGTCGGCCTCGATCGGGACTGGCCCGACGAGGCCCTTGCCGTCCTGCAACCGGATAGCCGGACCGCCATCGTGACTCTCACCCATGACCCAAAGCTGGACGATCCGGCGCTGGCGGCGGCGCTGCGGTCGGAGGCCTACTACATTGGCGCCCTGGGAAGCCGCAAGACCCACGCCCGACGGATCGAGCGTCTATTGGAATTGGGTTTCAATGATGGCGCCATCGGGCGTATCCGGGCACCCATCGGCCTCCCCCTGGGGGGACGCAAGGCGAGCGAAATCGCGGTGTCGATTCTGGCCGAGGCCGTGGCCGAGTCCCACGGTGTGACCAACAGCCGCCAATCGTGATGCGGGAGGGAAAGTCCGGGACGGCCGGTCAGACGGAAACGCGCAGGGGTTCCTCGGCGAGAACCTCGGCCGTGGCGGTGGTCTCCAGGGCCGCGCCGTAAGCGGTGCGCGCCTGAAGAAGCCGGGCATACTGCTCGACCGTGTCGGTGTCGTCCTCCTCGATGAGGGCCGTGGTCACGCCGCCGCCGGTGGAGAACGCGCCGCCGGGGGCCCGCTCGGCATTCACACTGATCGTGCGCAAATCCCGGGGGCGAAAGCCCTCCGTATTCTGGTTCACGACGGTGTCGGCAACGCCGCCGATCCTTCGGACCTGTGCCGTCAGGGTCGATGCCGCCGTGGGGAAGAGTCCTGTAACAGCCATGCCATAATTATAGGCAGGGCTGAGTCGCCACGTCTGTGCGCCCGCTCACACTGGCGCGAGATGCGCGGCCCACGACATCACATGCCGCGGAAATCCGGTCGTTCAGTTGGTGAAGTTGAAGGTGGCGCCTCGGGTCGGCGGGCTGCCGCTGACGATCTTTGCCGTGGTCTCGTAAAGGGTGAGCACGCGGATGACCAGTCCGCTAAAGGGGCGCGGGCCGATAGGTTCCGGCGTTCCGGGAAGGGCAGCCGACTCATCGGCGCGTTCGACGCTGAACACGGCGGCGAAAGCCGCTGAGGGGGTCCGCAGACGGGCGACGCCGGGCTCCTGCCGCGGCCGTTCCCGGTCGCCGCTGTTGCCGCGGCGATCTTGATCCGGCCCCGTCGCCTGGGTCGTTGGCGGTGGGATCGACTGCACAGTCTCGATCGGCGCATCACTTACCGTCGCCACATTGCGCGCACTCGCCACCTGCCGGCTGAGCGACACGCTCGGCGGCTGTTGTGGTGGGCCGATGTTGGGCGCCAGGGCCATGGTTCAACGAATCTCGCGCAATCGCCGTTTCACAAGGGTCTTTCAACGACCCGTCGACCGTTCCCCGAAAGATTGCCGAACGTGCCATCCATTCGAAAAGCGGTCCTACCGCCGCAGACTTACACTAATCCTAGTGTTGCGATTCTAACATTTGGTTCCTGAGCCCGGGGGTGAAGGTCGCAGTTTGCGTAGATTTAATGGGAACGAAATGTCTCGATCGGAACACTAGACTACGGCAGGATCCAATATGGCCGAATGAGCCAAATTGTCAAGATTAATCACGGCCTTGGCATCGGGCGGCGGCGACCCGCGACGGCCGATCTCCGTCCTCTTCTCCGCCCTCGGGAGCGACTACGGCAATCGGTCCAGAAACGCCGCGATGGCGCGGTCGGCGCCGTGGTCGTAGAGGTCGTTGTGGCCCGCCGACTCGATCCAAAGATCGGTCTTCGGTTCCTTGGCGGCGGCGAACAGGCGTCGCCCGAGGCGAACCGGGACGACGGTATCCCTGTCGCCGTGCACGATAAAGAGCGGCGCGGTGATGCCGTCGATTCGTGAAAGGCTATCGAACCGGTCGCGCACCAGGTAGAGGGCCGGCACATAGGGGTAGTGGTGCTGTGCCACGTCGGCGACGGACGTGAACGGTGCCTCGAGGACCACCGCGCGCAGCGGCCGGCCCGAATCCGCCCATTCCCGGGCCATGGCGACGGCGATGCCCGAGCCAAGGGATTCGCCATAGATCACCACCCGATCCGGGGCCACGCCGATGCCGGCGAGATAGTCCAAGGCGGCCCGCCCATCGGTCAGGAGGCCTTTCTCGCTGGGTCTTCCCGGATTGCCGCCGTATCCCCGATACTCCGCCAGCAGCATTCCGAAACCCGCCTCCATGAGGGGTAAGACCTTGCTTGCGCGGTTGCCGATGTGGCCGGCGTTGCCGTGAAAATGGACGATCGTCGGTCTGTTCTCGGCCGGCGCTTTCCACCAGGCCAGCAGTGTCAGACCGTCGGCCGTCGGTACCTGGACCGCCGTCATCTGGGGGGCGCCCCATTCGGCGGGGGACGGCGTCTCCCGATCGGGGTGATAGAGCAAGCCGCGCTGGAAGATGTACATCCCACCCACCAGCACCAGGTAGCCGGCCACCACAAGCCCGATCACGTTCCACACGGTCCGCCTCCCCACAGCCTGCTGGCATGGCTCCTGGGGCCATGGTATCAGGCCGAAGATGTGCGGCATTCCCCCTTTCTTGGCGGCGCCTCGGAATGGTTGGCGATGAGCCCCGCCATGGTCAGAGAGGTGCTTGGCGCCGCCGTCAACGCCCATCGGGCTGGCCGGCGGGAACAAGCGGCGAGCGGCTATCGTGACGTGCTGCGCCGAGAGCCCCGCAACTCCGATGCCCTTCGCCTCCTCGGTGTCTTGACCTGCCAGGGCGGCGATTTCGAGGCCGGGCTGCGCCTGTTGCGCCGGGCGGCGAAGTTCCATCGCGGAAACCTCGCGGTCCAGATGGATCTGGCCGGCGCCCTGTCGGCGGCCGGCCGATGGCGCGACGCGGTGGCCGCCTATCGGGTGGCGACGCGGATCGCGCCCCAAGACGCCACCGCCTGGACCGGCCTCGGCGTGGCCCAGCTTCGAGCGCTCATGGCGCGCGACGCCATTGTCGCCTTCCGTCGGGCGCTGGGGCTGGGAGAAGACAACCTCGATGCCTGGATCGGGCTCGGCAACGCCCACCGGAACGTGGGTCATTTCGACGCGGCGCGCGCCGCCTATGAACGGGCCATCGCCCTGCGACCGGACCTGGCGGAGGCCCATTCCAACCTGGGCAACGTGGCGGCGGAGATGGGCGATATCGATGCCGCCATCGTCAGCCATGGGCGGGCCATCGAACTGATGCCCCGCGCCGCGCCCTTTCACCGCAATCTGGGCGGCGCCTATCAGACCGTGCGACGCTTCACCGACGCCAAGGCCGCTTTCCAAGCCGCCTATGCGCTCGATCCGCAGGATTTCGAGACCCTGCGTGCCCTGGGGTCGGTGGAACGGGAACTGGGCCGTCATGAGTCCGCCCTCGACCATCTCATGGCGGCGCACGCCAAACGGCCAGCGGATCCCGACTGCACGCTCCTCGCCTGCCTCACTCTCAAGGACCTGGACCGGGCGCCGGATTCGCTTCGGGCGCGCATCGACGAAGTCCCGGAGCCGGTCCTCAGGGCGGATGCCCTGGCCACTTTATCCAACGCCCTCGAAAGTCTGAATCACAACACGGACGCCCGCGATGCCGCCGACTCCGCCTTGGTGCTGGAGCCTCTTCACCCCCAGGCGACGGTGGTGCTGGCCCGTCTCGAACGTCGACAGGACGGCGGGCCGGAGAGGGCGCGGGATCGGCTATTGCGGCTGCGGCGCAAGCGGGGCGGACTGGATTCTGCCGGCAATACGGTGCTGGGGCAGTGCCTGGATCGACTGGGCGACTATCCCGCCGCCTTCGCCGCCTTCGCCGCGGCAAAGGCGGCGGCGCGGGGCGACTTGGGCAAGGACGTGACCGACTGGCAAGACCACTTCATGGACCGGGTGCGCCGCTACAAGGCCTGGTACAGCGCCGATCGGGCCGCGGCCTGGTCCCCCGTCCCCGATGTCGATCCGCGGTCGGAGCCCATCTTTTTCGTCGGCTTTCCCCGTTCGGGTACGACGCTGTTCGAACAGATTCTGAATAGCCACCCCCGACTCGCCACCACCGACGAGGCACAGATCCTGGGTCGGGTGGCCCTCATGGTGCCCTCGGTGACGGGCCGGGCAGGGGAGCCTCCCGAGGTCCTGGACAGCCTCACCACCGACCATGTCATCGCCCTGCGGCGCCACTATCTCGATGAGGCCTGGCGCCACGCCGGCGCCGATCCAGTGACCCAGCGGGTCGTCGACAAGATGCCCTTCAACATCGTCGATCTGGGCTTCATTCGTCGCCTGTTCCCGACCGCGCCCATCGTTGTCGCCCTCCGCGATCCCCGGGACGTGGTGCTGAGCTGCTTCATGCAAAACTTCCAGATCAATCCGGCGCTATCCCATTTCCTGACCTTGGACGGCACCGCCGACCTCTACGAAGCGGTCATGGGCCTGTGGCGCCACTACGAGACAGCCCCGGGGCTCAAGGCCATTTCCTACCGTTATGAGGATCTGGTGGCGGACGTGGCCGGGGTCGCCCGGCGAATCCTGGAATTCATTGGCGAACCTTGGGACGATAGCGTGCTTGCCTATCGGGAAAAGGGGCGGGACCGCTTCGTCAGCACGCCGAGCTACGCCGATGTGCGGACTCCCGTTTATACGCGAGCGATCGGGCGATGGCGGAGCTACGAGGATCAGTTGGCGCCCGTACTGCCTCGGCTGGCGCCCCTGGTGACGGCCTTCGGCTACGAGCCGGACGGCGGTACACAGTCAAATATAGCCCGGGACGGCACCAGCAGCGGGCATGTCAAGTGATCCTGGCCGCGGAGTCGGGGCACCTTGCCGAATTGGCCGCAGGCGTCCCGGGCCAGCGCCCGGATTTCGTCGGGGGACGTGCTGAAGCGATTGTAGCAGATGGCGGCTTCCGCGATGTCCGTGGCGGGCTTGCCGAAGTCCTTGCTGTTGCGATTGTGCTCCTGCGGTTTGTGGAGGTAAGGGGCGGGGCCGGAACAGGCGGCCACGGCCAACAAAGTCGCCAGGACGAGACAGGTGGGAGCCAAGGTGCCGTGCAGGAATCCCATCGGCAATCTATACCACGTTCACTTCGACGACGGGTTCGTCTCGGGCAATCCGGCCGTAGTCGAACCGGCTCAAATTCAAGGACCGGTACGCGCCAAAGGCGATCAGTTCGCTGATCGCCCGCCCCACCGCCGGGGACTGCTGCAGGCCGTGACCGCTGAAACCGTTGGCGAACAGGAAATTCGTCACCTCGGGGTGGGGGCCGAGGATGGCGTTGTGATCGAAGGTGTTCACCGCGTAATGCCCCGCCCAGGCACGTATCGGCTTGATGGCCTCGAAGACCGGCACCCGGTGGGCCAGGCCCGGCCACAGTCGTTCCTCGAACCAGGCATGATCGACATCCAGGTCCAGGCAGTCGGGGTCCTCGTGGGGGCCGGGCGCGACACCGGTGAGGAAACCGTCGCCTTCGGGGCGGAAATAGAACCCGGTGGGATCGATGACCAAAGGGCAGCCGGTGACGGTTGTCCGACAGTGGAAGAAAAAGGTCATCCGTTTGCGGGGCCGCACGGGGACCTCCAGGCCCGCCATGGCGGCGACCGCCGCGGCTCTGGGGCCCGCGGCGTTGACGACCGCGCCACAGGCGATTTTGTCCCCCGACCCGAGCCGCAGACCGACAATTCGGTCCCCCTCCCGGTCGAGCGCCGTCACTTCGTCATGGCGATAGACGGCGCCCAGGGCGCGGGCCCGGCGGCGGAACGCCTGAAGTAGGGCAAAGGGATCGAACCAGCCTTCGCCGCTGAGACCCAGGGACCCGGCCGCCAAATCGTCCACGTTCAGCCACGGAAACCGCTGGCGAAGCTGTGGCGGCGTGAGCAGCGCCACGTCGGCCCCGTGAGCGCGCTGGACCCCATGATTGGCCTCCAGAATGGCCCGCCCCTCCGGAGTCGCCAGGAACAGGTAGCCGGCAGCATGAAATCCCACGTCCGGCTGCTCCCCGTCGACCGCCAGCCTGTCGCCCATCTGATCGAGGAAGGCGATTCCGTATTGGGACATGGCAATGTTCTCCGGGGTGGAGAACTGCTGGCGGATGGAGCCCGTGGAGCGCGGCGTGGAGGCCTCGGCGTAGGTGGGGTCCCGTTCCACCACCACGACGCGGCCGTCGAAGGCCGGTTGGTCGGCGAGGAAGTAGGCGATGGCGCTGCCGACGACCCCGCCGCCAACGATGACGACGTCCGCCGTCTCCCCGGGCCCGCGAAGTATCCCGGTCATGGTCCCGGCGTGCCCGGGTCTGTTAGACTTCCGCCATGACGGGTACCCCGATTCTGCCCCGGTCGCGCAGGGCCGGGCTGGCGACATGGGTGGCGGCCGTTCTGGTTGCCTCCCTGTTGGGAATGGGAGGCGCCGCGGCGCAGTCTGTCGACTTGAGCGCACGCCTCGACGCGGGCACCGAGGCCTATCGAAGCGGCGATCTGGCGGCGGCGGAACGTCACCTCTCGGAAGCCTTGAATCACGCCCGTTCCCTGCCCGCCGCCGATCCGCGCCTGGGCACCATCTTCAACAACCTGGGAGAGGTCTATCGGGGCCAGGGTCGCTTGGCCGAGGCGGAACCCATGTATAAGGCGGCGGTGGCCGCCACCGAGCTGACTCACGGCCCGAACCATCCGGATTTGGCTGCCAGTCTCAACAATCTGGCCGAACTCTACCATGACCAGGGTCGATACTCCGATGCCGAGACCGTGCACCAGCGGGCCTTGGCCATCAAGGAAAAGGCGCTGGGGCCCCATCACCCGGACGTGGCGAAGAGCCTCAACAACCTGGCCGCCGTCTACGACCGGCAGGGCCGCGCCGCCGAAGCCGAAGCCCATTATCGGCGTGCTCTGCTCATCGCGGAGCGGGCGCTGGGCAGCGGTCATCCGGACGTGGCCCGGGCGCAGAACAACCTCGGGTCCCTCTACCGGACGCAAGGACGACTGGCGGAATCGGAGCAATTGTACCTGCGGGCGCTGGCCATCTGGGAGCGCTCCCTGGGCGCGGATGACATGCGGATCGCCCGTAACCTTGGCAGCCTGGGGGCGATATACCGTCAGCAGGGGCGCCTGGAGGCGGCGCAAGGGGCCCTCGACCGGGCCCTGGGAATCGTCGAGAGAGTGCGGGGCGTACGTCATCCCGACGTCGCGCGGGCATTGCGCGACCTGGCGGCCGTGCACGCCGAAGCCCGGCGCTGGCGCGACGCGGAACCGCGTCTCCTGCGGGCCCTGAGCATCCTGCGGGACATCCAGGGTCCCCAGCATGTGCAAGTTGCCGAGACCCTCGCCGACTTGGCCGTCCTTCATCAGGAACAGCAGAGCCTGGATGGCGCCCGAGCCTACTTCCAGGAGGCGCTGAGCTTGTTCGAAGTCCTGTTGGGGCCGGATCACATGCGGGTCGGCGACAGCCTGTTCGGTCTGTCGGAAATCCAACGGCGGAAAAATGAAAACGATGCGGCCGTGCCCCTGGCCCGACGCGCCTTGCGGATCTACGAAACCAACCTGGGCTCGGATCACCTCAAGGTTGCCGGCGTCCTCGATACCCTGGCCCTAGTCCACCATGCCCAGGGACGCTATTTCGAGGCCGAACCCCTCTACCGCCGGGCCATCGCCATTCGACGACGTACGGCGGGAGGCGATGACTCGGCCCTGGCGACAAGCCTGGGAAACTATGCCGACCTCCTGCGCAAGACCGGCCGGTCGGTGGAAGCGGCACGGCTGGGGTCCCGGGCCAGACGCGGGACGGCGCCCGTTCCGTGAGACCGATCCTGGTCCCAAAATGGACATCGGCGTTTGAAGCGGGCCGGTCTGAGAACGGCCCCTACGCTCTTAAAATTACTTGCGTAGGGGCGGGTCTCAGACCGGCCCGTCCCCGTCCCAACGTGGCAGCCAAGAAGCGCGAGCGCGTTACGACAATCACCCGCTGGCGTCATAACCCGAGATTGCGATTGGTTTCCGGATCGAACAGGTTCAACGCCCCGGGATAGACCTGCAGCCACAAATCGTCGTCCAGCGTGGCCTGAAAAAATCCCGACTGGAGCAACGTAAAGCGGCACTGTTCTGAATCCGTTTGCAGGATGGTCTCCGATCCAGTCGGTTGCACGGAGGCAAGGCGGACCTTCAGCCAACCCGGCTTTTCGACCCGCGAGACCTCAATGTCTTCGGGGCGCAGGGTGGCGATGACCCGATCGATGCCGGTGGCCGGCTCATCCTTGAGGGGCACCGTCAGGCCGCCGAAATCCGCGACCAAAGTACCGTTCACCCGGCGCAGGTCGGCCGGATAGACGTTGATTCGCGGATTGCCGACGAACTCGGCGACGAAAAGCGTCGCCGGATGGTGGTAGATGTCGAACGGCGAGGCCTGTTGCTGCACCACGCCCCGGTCCATGACCACGACGATGTCGGAGAGAGTAAGCGCCTCGACCTGGTCATGGGTGACGTAGATGGTCGTCGCCTCGAGATCGCGATGCAAAGACTTCAGTTCGCTGCGCATATCGATGCGCAACATGGCATCGAGATTGGACAGGGGCTCGTCCATGAGCAGGAACCTGGATTCGAGCGCGATCAGCCGCGCCACCGCGACCCGCTGCTGCTGGCCGCCGGAAAGCTCCGACGGGAAGCGATCGCGCAACGCCGTCATCTGTACCTTCTCGAGGGCGGAGAGCAGGCGTTCCTCGCTCTGCTTCTTGTCCAGGCCCTTTTCCTTGAGCCCCAGCGTGATGTTGGTCGCCACCGTCATATGCGGCCACAGGGCGTAGCTCTGGAAGATCAATCCCAGGTTCCGCCTCTCCGGCGGCAGAATCACCCCTTTGTCACGCGAAAAGACGACCGTTTCGCCCAGGCGGACCTCTCCCCGGTCCGGCTCTTCCAGCCCGGCGATGATCCGCAGGGTGGTGGTCTTGCCGCAGCCGGACGGGCCGAGAATGGTCAGGAATTCACCGGGCTCGACCCGAAGATCCAGGTCGGCGACCGCGACTTCCTTGCCGTAGGATTTGCGGATTCCGGTTAGTTCAATCTCTTCCACGCATCCCTCCGGAGGCCGGCCGCCAAGGCGGATCGTGGTCGATCGGACCCAAACTGCGGTTCCGATCGACCAATTTGATCCGCGCTAGCCCTGAGATTCCTGAATCCAGAAATCGCGCACCTTCGGCCCTTCCTTCCACAGGAAATCGGGATTGGCGGTCCAGGCCTTCATCTGTTCCCACGCCTCTCCCCCTTCCGGAAGCGGCACGTCGCTGCGGGGGCTGATCGATCCGGCGTCGAAATAGGGAGCCAGCCCTTGCAGGAGCTCGAGGCTCTTTCCTTCGCTGTAGGGCTTCGTGATCTTGCTGTTGGGCCCCATTTCGATGTTGCCCAGCAGATAGGCGGTCAGCAGCTTGGCGGCGTACGGATGCTTGGCCTGGCGGGCGATGGCGGTATAGGTCGGATAGATGATCTTCGCCGCCGGGTCCAGTTCGATGAATAACTTGGCCACATAGCCCTTTGCGTCGTTGGCCGCCACCCGGGTCATATTGTTGTAGCCGATCAGCGGTTTGTCCTGACCCTTCTTGCCGGTCGCCGCGCCCAGCTTGGAGCCCGACTTGAAGATCACCAGATCGTTGCGGAGCATCCGGTAGATGAACTCATAGCCGGCGTTGGGAACCCCCTCGCTCAGAACGATATCCTTGCCGGTATGACGCTTGTAGGCGGCCGCCATCTCGTCGCCGTGCTCGGCGTACGTCGCCCATCCCATGAAAGTCGACAGGGACGACAGCGGGTTCTTGGAACCGACACGACCCTTCCATTCGGGCTCGGTGAACGCCCAGATGTTCTTGACCGGCGGACCGCCGGCATAGGTCTCGCCGTTATAGAAAAAGCACATCGCCTCGTTGACACGGACCAGCAGCGGCTCCCGGTTCTCGGCCGGGATGCGGTCCTTGTAGTGGCCGGGGACATAGTTGACCATCATGTGCTTGTTGAGCATCTCGTGGATGACCTGGCCCGAGCCGCCGGTGGTGACGATGTCGGCGTTGTAGATCCCGGCCTTCTGTTCGCGCACCGTCTTCTCGACCGTCTGGACGGAGCCCAGGTCGAAGGACGTGACCTTGATGCCGGGATAGATCGCCATGAACGACTTGGCGACCTTGGCGATCCGCGACGACGAGAAATAGACGACCACCTCGCCCTCCGCTTTCGCCTTCTTGATGACCTCGTCCCAGTTCTCGGGGGATTTCTGGTACTTGCCGAGTTCCGCCTGCTTCATCCAGGCATCCATCTCCGGCGGCATCATTTGGCCGGCGGCCGGCATGGCCGCGAGGACTCCGCCGACAAGGATTGCGCCGGAGATCTGCATCAGCGTTTTCATGGCGTACTCCCTGTTTTCGAAATCTTGGCCGGACCGAAGCCCGGTCGGTTGAAACCCACGGCATCCCCCAACCTCAGGTCTGCCGCAATCCCATGATACTGGCACCGCCGAACGCTCGGCGGACCACGATGTTGGCGATGATGATAATCGAGATCAGGAGCAGGGTCACCGCTCCCGAATGCTGAGACTGATCCTGTTCCTGGTAACCGAAGATAAGCCCGGTGAGCACCATCGTCGACGGCGTCAGCAAGAGGATGATCAAGGACAGCTCGCGCATGGCGGTGATGAAGGTCAGCAGCATCCCGGCCATCAACCCGCTGGTCGACATGGGCACGATGATCCGCGCCATGCGCCGCAACCAGCCGATGCCTTGGACCCGGGCGGTCTCCTCGAGGGACTTGTCGATCTGCAGCATCGCCGCAATGCCGGTCCGCGAGGTGAACGGCAGATTTTTCACCGTCGTGATCAGGACCAGGATCGCGAAGGTGCCGTACAACGCCGGAATGGGCCCGATCGAGGTGGAGAAGATACCGAGATAAATGGCGCCAAGGGCGATCGACGGGAAGATGTAGGGCGCGAAAGCAATGCCCTCTAGGCTCTTCGACAGCCGGGTCCCCCGTGAGCGGACGATGGCGTAGCCCACCAGCAGGCCCAATGCACCATTTAGCAGGGCCGCCGCGACGCCGAGTCGGATGCTGTTCCACAATGCCGAGAGGATGCGTTCGTTGTGCAGGATGCCCGGGTCGCCGTAGGCCAAATTCGGGTCGCTCTCGCCAATCCAGAAATGGACCGTGAGGTTGGCCAGGCTGTAGTCGCCCGGCGTCCGTATCAGCGAATCCCACAGCAGGATCAGCAACGGCAGGACCACCACGGTGAGCATGAACACACCGACCAGCACGGTCAGGGGAGTACGCCAGGCCCCCAGGGGGATCAGACGTTGCCGGAACCCCTTGCCGGTCAAGGTGACGAAGCTTCTGCGGACACCGAGGATCCGACTGTTGATATAAATCGACACGATCGCCATCACGACCAGCACCAGGGCCAGCACGAAACCGTCGCCCATGTTGCGGGCGGCAAGCGAGGCGTAAATTTGCGTCGACACGGTGAAAAAGCGCACCGGCAGCCCGAGCAGCGCCGGCGTGCCGAAAGTCCCCAGGATGCGAATGAAGGTCAGCACCACCGCCGAGCCGAGGGCCGGCAACAGCAGCGGAAAGGTAATCTTGGCCAGCCGCTGAAACCGCGACAGGCCGCTGATCGCGCCGGCTTCCTCGAGCTCGGAGTCGACCGTCATCAGTGCGCCGGACACCAGCAGGAAGGCGTAAGCGTAGTAGTGCAGCGCCAGGCAAATGACGATCGGCAGCATGCCGTAGGAGACCCAGTCCGGCGGCTGGAACCCGAAGAAGTAGGTCACCATGCCCTCGGCGCCGCCAATGCGGTCGTTCTTGAACAGGGCCAGCCAGGCCAGCGCCAGCACCCACGACGGCATCATGTAGGGAATGACCGCCACCGACGCGAAAAGTCGCCGTAGTCCGATGTCGGTACGAACCAGAAGCCACGCCAGCAGCGAACCGATCACCAGGGACAGCGCGGTGACTCCCGCGCCGATGATGAGGCTGTTGACGAAGGGCTTGTAAAACAGCGCCCTCGATAGCCGCCCGGTGAACGCGCGTTCGAAATGGAAAAGCGTGAACGCGCCTTCTTCGGCTTCCGGGCGATAAGAGAGATCGTAACTCTGATAACTCAGGGAATCGCGGATGATCTCAACCAGCGGCGTGAGGATCAGAAAACCCAGAAGCACCAGGAAGAACGCCGCCAGGGGGATCTCGGGGCGGTTGGCGACGCGGTAGAGGGCGAAGGTCAGTCGTGCGTTCATCGTCGACCCGGCGTTCTCCAGGGGGATCCCTGGGACAGGATCGCACGGCACCTACCGGGCGTCGAGTGTGCGCTCCAAGAATGCAACGATGTCGGGGAAATAGGCGTCCCTCGGTTTCCAGAACCATTGGTGGTTACCGGGATAGTCGGTGCGGCTCTCTTCGAGCCTGCCCGCGGCTTCCAGGTTGGGAAGCAGTCGGCGCTTCAGCAACTTCTTGATCGAGGCATTGTCATCGCGTCCAAGCGTGACCATCACCGGTGCCGCCAGGGATGCAAGCCTGTCCCGTTTGGCCGCTTCGCGAAGCTGCATCGGCCCCGCGTCCCGCATCGTGGCCGGCGACATCAAGACCACCGCCGCAAGATCGTCACGTCCCATCGCCGTCCACAGGGTGACCAGGCCCCCTTCCGAAAAGCCGACCAGCCCCAGGCGGTCGGTCCGCACTTCGGGGCGACTTTTCAGGTAGGCGACGGCGGCCCTCGTTATGGCCATGCCGCCGTCCACCGCTTGTTGGTAGCGGGCGTCGGCGTCGTGGTCGCGGATCGGCGCCAGGGACACGAAATTCGCCTTCGCCAGGGCATCGACGAAGGCCGCCACGTCGTAGCCGGCGTCGCGGGCCCCTTGGTAGCCGCTTTTGCGAACCCTGGTCCCGTGGCTGTAGATCACCGCTGGAAACGGTCCAGGACCCTCGGGGGTGCCAAGCAGAGCCTTGATCCTTGGACCGTTGGGCACCGCGATCTCGACCCAGTCCGTGGCCGCGACCACGGGCCCAGGCGCCACCAGCAGCGCCACCGCCATCGCCACCGCCATCGAGACGATTCCCATCCAACGCGCCACGACAACCTTCCTTCCGCCTCGGCATCCGCGAAGAAACAAGCCACCAATTCGGGCTCACGGGGCGTAGGGCGTCAAGGGTGCATCCGGTTGCATTCCATGGCCGACGTGCTGGCTCACGCCTTCTTGTTTTCCAGCCAGTCCTGCCAACCGCCGATGTGGGGGTCGTTGGGCCGCTTTTCGTAGAATTCGATCAGCGGGCGGTAGAGGTTCAACAGGCGCCACAAGCCGTCGATGGCATCGCCCCGGCCTTCCTCAGGGTCCGCCCAGTCGATGCGCAGGTCGGTGCGGGCGTATTCGTCGTCGCCATGGACGAGGACGCCGCCCGAATTGTGGCCGATCTTCTCGCCCCCGGCATCCCGCCCGGCCTGCAAGGCCGTAAGCAGACGATCCTCCATCAACGCGCCGCCGCTGGCGCGGAAAGACCCCGCCATGGCCGTCACGACAGCCTCGCCGGTAAGCAGGTTGCCCATGGCGGCGAAGTTGGTGTCGGTCACGCTGCCCTTCCAGTCGGCGTTTTCGCTGCCGGTGAAGACGGCGGACCGGCCCGACCGGTCGACGATGCCGATCTGGCGGTACTCGAACCACTCGTCCGAACCGCGCATCTCCTCGATGGCGCCTTCCGGCGAATAGCCGAGGGCGAGAAGCCTCAGGGCCATGTGGGACAGGGCCGGGTTGGCGAAGGCCTGGCTGGAGACGGCGCCGACGCCGGTCCGCACCAGCGGGCAGCGGGCGCTGACGGCCGGCGGGCTGGTGGTGATGGCCACGCCCATGGCCCCGGTGTCGGCGCAGCGGCCGATGATGGTGAAGGTGTGGCACTGGATGCCGAGGTCGAAGGTCATGGGAATGTCGTCCTTGCCGTTGATTCAGTATACAACCACGCTGCGGATCGATTCCCCCGCGTGCATCAGGTCGAATGCGTCGTTGATCTTCTCCAGGGGCATGGTGTGGGTGATCAGGTCGTCGATGTTGATCTTGCCGTCCATGTACCAGTCGACGATCTTCGGCACGTCGGTGCGGCCACGGGCGCCGCCGAAGGCGGTGCCGCGCCACGAACGGCCGGTGACCAGTTGGAAGGGGCGGGTCTTGATCTCCTGACCGGCGCCGGCGACGCCGATGATGATGCTCTCGCCCCAGCCCTTGTGGCAGCATTCGAGCGCCTGGCGCATGACGTCGACGTTGCCGATACATTCGAAGCTGTAGTCTGCGCCGCCACGAGTCAGCTCCACCAGGTGGGCCACCAGGTCGCCTTCCACGTCGGTCGGATTGACGAAGTGGGTCATGCCGAACTGCTTGGCGAGCGTTGTCTTTTTCGGATTGGTGTCGACGCCGACGATGATGTCGGCGCCCGCCATGCGGCAGCCCTGGAGGACATTGAGGCCGATGCCGCCGAGGCCGAACACCACCACGTTGGCGCCCGGCTCCACACGGGCGGTGTTGATGACGGCGCCGATGCCGGTGGTCACGCCACAGCCGATGTAGCAGACCTTGTCGAAGGGGGCATCCTGGCGGATCTTGGCCAGGGCGATCTCCGGCAGCACCGTGTAGTTGGCGAAGGTGGAACAGCCCATGTAGTGGTACAGGGGCTCGCCACCCATGGAGAAGCGGCTGCTGCCGTCGGGCATCAGGCCCTGGCCCTGGGTCACCCGGATCGCCTGGCACAGATTGGTTTTGCCCGAGGTGCAGTATTCGCACTGGCGGCATTCGGGGGTGTAGAGGGGGATCACGTGATCGCCCTTGTTCAGGGTCGCGACGTCGGGGCCCACGTCCACCACCACACCGGCGCCTTCGTGGCCCAGGATGGCGGGAAAGATGCCCTCGGGGTCGGCGCCGGAGAGGGTGAACTCGTCCGTGTGGCAGATCCCGGTGGCCTTGATCTCCACCAGCACTTCACCGGCCTTGGGGCCGTCCAGTTTCACGGTCTCGATGGAAAGCGGCGCTCCGGCCTTGTGGGCGACGGCGGCTCTGACGTCCATGGGTTCCCCTCCTGTTGGCGGTGGCGTGGGTTGGCGACCTGCCCTTATAACAGGGGAATGTTCGCTTTTTACAGCCACCGGCCCAGCGACTGACCGACTAATTTTCATATGAGGATCAACCCATGACGACCGCCACGCGCCGGGTTCGCCTGCACATTCAGAACATGCCGGTTCCGGAGGCGCCGGCGGGAGAGGAAGTTCCCGACCGTTCGGCGGACACCGCCTTTCGGGTCACGCGTGAACGATTCGATGCAGCCTGCGCGCGGCATCCGGACCTGGCGGCGGCGTTGGACGCGACCATCAGCGACGATCTGGCCGACCTCGACCCGGCCGCCGCCGAGGCCGAGATCGTCTTCAGCAAGACCAAGGTGCTGCGTGAGAACTTCCCGGTGCCGGCGGCGCCGCACCTGAAATGGGTGTTCGTGACCTCCGCCGGTGTGGAGACCCTGCTGCCCCTGAACTGGCTTCCGCCTGGCGTCGTGCTGGTGAACTGCCGGGGGACCCACGGGGAGAAGGCGGGCGAGTTCGCGCTGACCGCCATCCTCATGCTCAGCGCGCGCATTCCCTATTTCGTCGACCGCCAGCGGGAAGCCCGCTGGGACCCGGTCTTTTCCACCGGGGCGCGGGGCAAGACAGTGGTCGTAGTGGGGACCGGCGTCATGGGCGGCGCGGCGATGGGCCGCGCCCGCGAGGTCGGTTTGGTGGTCATCGGCGTCAACGCCAGCGGCCGGCCCCACCCGGCGGCGGACGAGACGATGCCCGTCGCCGACCTGGCACGGGTGCTGCCCCGGGCCGATTTCCTAGTCATCACGGCACCGTCGACCCCGTCCACCCAGGGCCTGATCGGGCGCCGGGAACTGGACCTGATGAAGCCGACGGCCGGCCTGGTCAACATCGCCCGCGGCCACCTGGTCGATCAGGCCGCCCTGGCCGACAAGTTGACCCGGGGCGAACTGGCCGGCGCAATTCTCGACGTTTTCGACCGGGAACCCCTGCCGCCCGAGTCACCCCTGTGGTCGACCCCCAACCTGATCATGACGCCCCACGTCTCCTGCGACGACGCCGAGGCCTATACGCCCCTTACCCTCGACGTCTTCTTTGCCAATCTGGCCACCTACCTGGCCGGCGAACCCATGCCCAATCAGGTCGACCCGGCGCGGGGGTATTGAGGGGTTGCCGCGTTGACTTGCCATCTAATGCATGGCACCAATTCGATGTACAAATCATACGGATGTCGCATGAATTGTTTCCCCGTAGGCAAGTTGAACGTGGGGCCATGCCGCACCCCTCATTGTCGTCCCCGGGCTCCGTCCCGGGGACCCATGGGACAGGGCGGACTCCACGCCTGAGGCGCGATGGGTCACCGGGACGAGACTGTATGTCCTTGGAGGCGGCTCGCCTCGATGTGCAACGATCGAGGGCTGCGCCGCTTCGGCGCCTGTCCTCATGCACAGGAGACGAGCCATGACGGAGACTATCACGACGATTGGACTGGACGTGCACAAGATGAGCATCTCGGTGGCGGTGGCGGGACCGGACGTTGGCCCCGAGGCGGTGTTCATCGGCGAGATCGCCAACCGGCCGAGGGAGATTGCCGGCATGCTCGGCAAGCTGGCGGCGCGCCACGGCGCTCTGGCGCTGTGCTACGAGGCCGGCCCGTGCGGCTATGGGATCCATCGCCTGGCGAAGCGCCTGGGCCATGACTGCATGGTGGTGGCGCCATCGCTGATCCCCAAGGCGGCGGGGCGGCGGGTGAAGACCGACCGCCGCGATGCGCTGGACCTGGCGCGGTTGCACCGGGCGGGCCAGCTGACGGCGGTGTGGGTGCCCGATGCGGCCCACGAGGCGATGCGCGATCTGGTGCGCGCCCGCGAGGCCGCCATGCGGGCGCTGCGTCAGACCCGCCAGCAACTGCACAGCTTTCTGTTGCGCCACGATCGCATTTGGCAAGGGCTCAGCAACTGGAGCCGCGCCCACGAGCGCTGGCTCGACACCCAGACCTTCGAGCATGCGGCCCAGCAGATCGTCTTCGAGGACGCCCGGCGCGCCATCGCCGCCGCCGCCGCCAAGGCGCGCCTGCAAAGCCTCGACCAGGAGATCACCAGGCTGCTGCCCGACTACTCGATGGCCCCCGTCTCGATGGCCCCCGTCGTTGCCGCCTTCCAAGGCCTGCGCGGGGTCTCCCAATTGGCCGCCGTCACCGCCTGCGCCGAGGTCGGCGACTTCCGGCGCTTTGACAACCCGCGCCAGCTCATGGCTTATCTCGGCCTGGTTCCCAGCGAGCACTCCAGTGGCTCCCGCCAGCGCCGCGGTGCCATCACCAAGGCCGGCAACAGCCGCCTGCGCCGCATCCTCGTGGAAGGCGCCTGGAGCTATCGCCTGCCGGCCCGCGTCGCCACCGCCAAGCGGGCCAAGCTGGAGCCCCTCGAGGGCGCCGTCCAGGACATCGCCTGGAAGGCCCAGCGCCGGCTCTGCGCCCGCTTCCGCCAGATGACCGCCCGCGGCAAGCCCGCCAACCTGGTCACCGTCGCCATCGCCCGCGAAATGGCCGCCTTCCTGTGGGACATCGCCCGCCACACCGCGCCGGCGGAAACCGCTGGCCACTGATCCGCCAACCCCAACCAGCAGCAGCGGAGATATCGCCGCCCAGACATTCCAACCCCGCGACACAACCCGATCCCATGCTCACGGCTGGGGGCGGCGCAGGTGCTGGGGAACCCTCGACCGGGCTTTGCGGCCATCAGGACCCGCGCGACAAGACAGAGGCAGCCCCGGGACGCAAAAACGGAAATGCGGTAGCCAACCCGCGCATAAGAGCTTGATCCACCGTCGTCTCACCCGCCGCCTCCAGCCCTGGGCAGGCTACAACCACCCACAGTCCGTTGCACGGAGACGAAATCCATGCCTCAAACCTTGAAAACGGACATAAGAGCCCGGTGACGACACTTTGGGGGATACCGCCAGTTGGTTCCCTCTCTTCACGATCGGCATCGGGGAGGCCCGGCCTGCCCCGGCGGACCGGCCGGGGATCATGGCTGCCAGCCCGTTGCAACATTCGGGAATCGTTCAAGCTGAATCCGAATCATAAGCGGGAGAAGTGCGAGCCATGATCCGATCATTCCCGACGAAAAGCGAGCGGTTCAGTCTCCGGCTCGATCCGAGGGCCAAGAAGCGGATCGAGCTTGCGGCTTCCGTCGAGGGGGAGGACGGTCAGCGAATTCGTTCTGTCGAGCGCCCTGTCCCGGGTGGAGCAGACCATCCGTGAACACGAGACAATTGCCCTCGGCGAGCAGGACGCGGAGGCGCTTTTCGACGCGTTGGTCAATCCGCCGAGGATGAGCGCGAAGCTTGCCAAGGCCCTTCGGGAACACGGCCGCCGTCTCCTCCCGCCACTGACTTCGATTGGAGGGTAGGGGGCGGTCCTCCGCACACCAGCAAGCCGTTCAGTGTCCCTTGGTATAGCTCGTAAAGCCCGCGATCACTGCTCCAACCGCAGCTCAAACCGCGCCGTCCTCCCGCGCCTTGGCGATCTGGTCGTCGTCCCAGCCGACGATCTCTTTCAAGATCTCGTCGGTGTGCTCGCCCAGCAGCGGCGAACGCCTGACCTCGGCCGGGGAGTCGGAGAGCTTGATGGGGCAGCCGACGGTCAGATACTTGCCACGGGTCGGGTGATCGACCTCGACGATGGTTCCGGTCTCGCGCAAGGAAGGCTCCTCCGCCAGCTCCTTCATCGACAGGATCGGCCCGCAGGGGATGTTCAGCGGGTTGCAGGCCCGCATCACCTCGAACTTGTCCAACGTCTTGGTCCACTGCTCGATGCGGTCGAAAATCTGCGGGATCTTGTCGAGCCGCGCGTCCGGCTTCGCGTAACCCGGGTCTTCCTTCCATCCCGGCTCACCGATCAAGTCACAGATGTTTTTCCACACCGCCGCCTGGGTAATAAAGTAGACGTAAGCGTTGGGATCGCTTTCCCAGCCCTTGCACTTGATAATCCAGCCGGGCTGGCCGCCCCCGGAATCGTTGCCGGCGCGCGGCACGGAGTCCCCGAAGGGAATATCCTGGCCGTACTGGCTGTATTCCTTCAGCGGGCCATGCCGCAGCCGCTGCTGGTCGCGCAGTTTGACCCGGGACAGATTGAGCACGCCGTCCTGCATCGAACATTCGACGCGCTGGCCACGGCCCGACTGCTCCCGGTGGTACAACGCGGTGACAATCCCCAGCGCAAGATGAACGCCGGTGCCCGAATCTCCGATCTGCGCCCCGGTCACCAGCGGCGGGCCGTCCAGGAAGCCGGTGGTCGAGGCCGAGCCGCCGGCGCACTGGGCAACGTTTTCGTAAACCTTGCAGTCCTCGAAAGGCCCCGGACCGAAACCGTTGATCGAGGCGTAGATCAGCCGCGGATTGATTTCTTGAATCTTCTCCCACGGGAAGCCCATCCGGTCGATCGCTCCGGGCGCGAAGTTTTCGAGCATGACGTCGCATTCCTCGAGCAGCCGGGTGAATATCTGCTTGCCCCGATCGGTCTTGGGATTGATCGTCACGCTGCGCTTGTTGTGGTTCAGCATCGTGAAGTACAGGCTGTCCACGTCCGGGATGTCGCGCAACTGGCCGCGGGTGATGTCGCCGACGCCAGGCCGCTCCACCTTGATCACGTCGGCGCCGAACCACGCCAGAAGCTGCGAGCAGGTCGGCCCCGACTGGACATGAGTCATGTCGAGGATTCTTACGCCTTCCAGTGCCTTTGCCATGTTCTTCCTCGCTTACTTCTTTGCCACAACGCTTTGTGGATTGAGATTGCCGATGCGCCCGCTCTCGGTGCCGGCGGCTTCGTCGATGACGGCGTTCACCAGAGTTGGCTTGCCGGAATCCATTGCTTCGTTCACGGCTTGCCTCAGGTCGTCCGGCGAGCTCGCATGCACGCCGACGCCACCGAACGCCTCCATCATCTTGTCGTAGCGGGCGCCCTTGACGAAAACCGTCGTCGCCACATCCTTGCCTCCCGAGGGATTGACGTCGGTGCCGCGATAGATGCCGCCATTGTTGAACACCACCACGCAGATCGGCAGGTTGTAACGGCAGATGGTCTCGATCTCCATGCCGGAGAAGCCGAAGGCGCTGTCGCCTTCCAGCGCCAGCACCGGCTTGCCGGTTTCGACGGCCGCCGCGATGGCGCTCCCCATGCCGACGCCCATCACGCCCCAGGTGCCGACGTCCAGCCGCTTGCGGGGCTGGTACATGTCGATGATGCCGCGGGCGAAATCCAGGGTGTTCGCACCTTCGTTGACGAGAATCGCGTCGGGCCGGTCCTTGATGATGGTGCGCAGCACGCCAAGCGCGCCGTGATAGTCCATCGGGACGTTGTTGTTCTGCAGCCGGGGCGCCATTCGGGCCACGTTAGAGTCGACCTTGGCCCGGACCTCGTCGGTCCATTCCTTGGCCGGTGGCGCCCAGGTCGCGCCCATCCCGTCAAGCAAGGCGCGAACGCAGGAGCCGATATCGCCGACGACCGGGGCCGCGATCTCGAGGTTGCTGTCCATTTCACGGGGCTCGATGTCGATGTGCACGAACGTCTTGGGCGCGGTGCCCCATGCCTTGCCCTTGCCATGGGACAACAGCCAGTTGAGCCGCGCGCCGATCAGCATGACGGTGTCCGACTGCCGCAGGACCAGGGACCGCGCCGCGCCGGCCGACTGGGGATGGGTGTCCGGCAGCAGTCCCTTGGCCATGCTCATCGGCAGGTAGGGCATGCCGCTCTTTTCCACCAGAGCGCGGATGTCCCCGTCGGCCTGGGCGTAGGCAGCGCCCTTGCCGAGGATGATCAGTGGCTTCTGCGCCGCCTTCAGCACGTCCAAGGCACGGGAAATTGCCTCCGGCGCGGGTATTTGCGCTGGCGCCGGATCGATGACTTCCACCAGGGACGTCGCCCCGGCCTCGGCCTTCATCGCTTGGCCCAGAAGCTTCGCCGGCAGGTCCAGATAAACGCCGCCTGGCCGGCCCGACACGGCGGCGCGGATCGCCCGCGCGACACCGATGCCGATATCTTCGGCGTGCAGGATACGATACGCCGCCTTGCATAGGGGCTTGGCAACGGCCAGCTGGTCCATTTCCTCGTAGTCGCCCTGCTGCAGGTCGACGATTTCCCGTTCGGACGAGCCGCTGATCAGGATCATCGGAAAGCAATTCGTGGTGGCGTGGGCCAGCGCCGTCAGCCCGTTGAGGAAGCCCGGGGCCGAAACGGTCAGGCAGACGCCGGGCTTCTTGGTCAGGAAGCCGGCGATGGCGGCGGCATAGCCGGCGTTCTGCTCATGGCGGAAGGACAGGACCCGCATGCCCGCGGCCTGCATGTAGCGGCCGAGATCGGTGATCGGGATGCCGGGTACGTTGTAGATGGTATGGATGTCGTTCAGCTTCAGCGCGTCAATGATCAGGTGAAAGCCGTCGGTCAGAGCCTCTTCTTGGTCCGTTTGCGTTGCCAACTCGGCCATGTTGCCTACCTCGGGGTTCGATGGGGTGGGGTCAGTCCAGCCAGTGGACGTTCTGTTCGATGTGGCGGCCCAGGTTGAGGGTGTGGTCCCGGGCCAGCCGTTCGGCCCGGTCCGTGTCCCGGGCCTCCAGGGCCTCGATGATGTGCATGTGGTCGATGATGGAGCGGGTCGCCCGGTCGTTCTCGGCGATTGTGCGCCGGCGGATGGAGCGCATGTGGATAAAGAGCGTGTCGGTCATCTCCGCCATCAGGGCGCAGCCGCTGAGGCGCAACAGGGCCTGGTGGAAGCGGATGTTGGTTTCCGCGTACTCGTCGATGTTGGCCCGCACCCGCTCCCCGTCGACGGTGGCGAAGAAGGTCCGCAGGGTGCCGATCTCGTCATCGGAGGCCCGTTGGGTGATCAAGTGCGCGGCCATGCCCTCCAGCGCCGCCCAGACGGTGATCATCTCCAGGATCTCCGCCTTGGTCTTGCGGGCCACGTAGACCCCGCGCCGGGGCGCCACCCGGACCAGGCCCTCCTGCTCCAGCCGCGCCAGGGCTTCGCGCACCGGGGTGCGGCTGACCCCCAGGGAGCTGGAAATCTGCCGCTCGTCCAGGCGCAGGTCCACGTCGTCCGCATAGACGTCCATGTCGGCGATGGAGGTCTTGAGCACGTCGTAGATCCGGCCCTTGAGAGAGACGTTGTCCTCAAGGGGCGGCACGATGAGGCGGGTGACGCTCATTGAGGCTCCGGTGGGGTTGGACGGGCGGCGGCACGTCGGATGGACCTGGTGGTATACAATATGCCAAAATCTACTTTCAAGACCGGTGTTGTGTTTCGGACCGGGGACTATGGGCCGCGCACACAAATAAGAAAAATGGGGACAGTGTATATTTGTGAAGTTTCTGTGCTACTGGAAATCGTTCAAGCCAACAACGAAACTATATACTGAGGCGGTTGCAAAACGGAAGTTTTGCATTGGATTTTCCGCTTTGAGCGGGTGATTTTGGTTTGTTGTCGAGGCGGCCGCAGGCCTTTTCCGGTATGTTGGATTTGCGAGAAACAACACCTGGAAAGGACTGCCGGCCATGCCTCTACGCGAGACGCTATCAGTTTATTGGCAGAGCCTTCAAGGCGAACTTTTTCCGGCGCTGGAGGAGGAGCTTGGGCCGCTCGGCGACCGCTATCGCGACCTGGTGACGGTGCTCGAGCTGGCGCGCATCGAGGCTTTCGTGCGGGACTGGCCGGGTGTGGTCGGGCGTCCGCGCAAGGACCGGGCGGCGCTGGCGCGGGGCTTTGTCGCCAAGGCGGTCTTCAACATCGCCCAAACCACCGTGCTGATCGAGCGCCTGGTGCTGGACAAGACCCTGCGGCGGCTGTGCGGCTGGACCCGGGCCGGCGCGGTTCCGAGCGCGGCGACGTTCTCGCGGGCCTTTGGCGAGTTCGCGGCGAGCGATCTGCCCGGCCGTCTGCACGCGGCGGTGATCGCCAAGACCCAAGGGGCGCGCCTGGTCGGCCACATCGCCCGCGATGCCACCGCGATCGAGGCCCGCGAGCGGGCGCCGAAGAAGGCGAAACCCGAGGCCCGGCCAAAGCGCAAGCGTGGCCGGCCCAGGAAGGGCGAGGAACGGCCCAAGGCGCCCCCGGAGCGCCGCCGCCTGGAACGCCAAGGCGCGATGGGCCTACCTGAGATGCTGGCCGATCTGCCGCGGGCCTGCACCACCGGGGTCAAGCAGAACGCCAAGGGCTACCGCACCCATTGGATCGGCTACAAGCTGCACCTCGACGTGGCCGACGGCGACATCCCGATCGCCGCGCTGCTCACCTCGGCCAGCCTGCACGACAGCCAGGCGGCGATCCCGCTGGCCACCATGACCGCCGCCCGGGTAACCAGCCTCTACGACCTGATGGACTCGGCCTACGACGCCCCGGAGATCAAGGCCCACAGCCGCGCCCTCGGCCATGTTCCCCTGATCGAGCCCCATCCGCGAACCAAACAGGGCAAGGAACAGCGCAAGGCCGAGATCAAACGGCAAAAGCGCATCGGCCTGCGAGCTGCCGAGCACCACCGCTATCAGCTGCGCTCAGCCGCCGAGCGCGTCATCGCCAACCTCAAGGACAACTTCGCCGGCCGCATGATCCGCGTCCGCGGCCCCGACAAGGTCGCCTGCCACCTCATGTTCGGCCTCACCGCGCTTGCCGCCATCCAGATCATGCGCCTCGTCCCCTAGCCACTGAAAGCGCTTCGGTCGGCGTCCCGCAACTCCCGCAAATAGCAGGGAGAACGAAACCGCCTGGCCACCCCCGAGCCGTTTCCAGCGCAAAGATCAGCCGCCGCCCCAAATCGCACCACCCCGCACCCCAACCACGCCACCGCAACAATCCGCCCAGAAAATTCAGCATCCCTGAGCGGGAATTTTGCAAGCAGCTCTACTGTCCCCGTTTTCTTAACGCAGCTCCATCTCGGCCAACAAGACGCCCCATTGGGCGCCGTGCATATCCCGGTCTCGCCGGCTGCCCTGAACCTGGGGGCGGGGCAGGCTGATCTTGACCACGTTCAGGTCCGGTATGGCAAAGCGCTTCAGACGTTGGCTGGGTTGTCCCAGGACCTTGGCCACGGCCTCGGTCGAAAGCCCGCTTTCGACACGGCGAAACGCAGCCTCGGTGCCGCAGAAGATGTCGATGGTGACCCAGAACGGCCCGGCATTTTTCGACCGAACCTTTTGTGCCACCTCGCCCAGTTTAGGCATTCTCGACCACGGTCACATCCAGGCGGAACGCCTCCATGGGATCGTCCAGCACCATCACGTGGTTGAGGCAAAACTCGTACAGGGGCCCACGGGGGATCTCGGCCGGCGAAAACGGAAAGGCGAAGGTCGGCATTTCCTCTTCCGCCGTCAGGGGGTGATGGAGCAGGTAAGGGTTGACCATCTTTCCGATCTCGGACGCCAGGGCCTGGGTTGGGGCCGTCACAATCGCCAGGACGCCCACCTCGACCGGAGTCGGAGCCGCAGGCTCCAGATCGCCCAGGGCGCCGTTGACGCCGATCAGCCGCAATTCCAGATCGAATTCGGTGGCCTCCAGGCCGAGCCGCCCCACCACCTCGTCGCCGACCGTGGTCTCGATGTCCTGGGCCCAAACCGCCGCGTTTTCGACGTAGCGGGGATCGCGAAGCACGGCCAGACCCACGGTCTGATAGCCGGCGATCCGGGCGCCTTCCAACTTGACGGTATAGGTCTCCGACGGCACCCATTGGGACCCGGTGACCCGCACGCTGCGTCCATCCACGGCCTCGCACGTGGCGCCCGTCACATCCAGATGGCCACCCGGTTCGAACAGAATGAACGGGTCGGCGTTCTCATAAAGCATATGGGCGGACACCGTATGGGGCGTGCAGGCGGCCCCCTCGGCCATGGGGGTGACGGTAAATCCCGTATCGTCGAAGTCCAGAACCACCACCCCACTGCGGGGCAGGGTGGAACAGAGGGCGCCGCATTCGGCGATCTTGGCCCCGTGCCAGGCGCCGCCCGCGTGGGCGCCGCGGGCCAGCGGCAGGGCCGCGTTGATCGCCGTATCGGTGGTGCGCCCCGCCAGCACGATATCGGCGCCGGTGTTCATGGCGGCCAAGATCTGCTCCGCCCCCGCCAGGGCGACGATGTGGGTGCAAGCGTCCAACAGAGAGTCTGAAATTTCCGGCGCCGGCGTCAGGGGCAAAATTTTGCCCACCGCCAGGGCGCCTTTCACCCGCGCCGCCGGTTGATCCGAATAGAGGGTGGCGATCTTCAGGGACTGCCCCAACTCTTCAGCCAGTTCCCGGGTAATCTCCAGCATCCAGTCGACGCACGTATCGGTCCCGCAGGTCCCCGAGGTGCCGATCACCAACGGCACCCCGGCCTCGGCCCGAGCCACCATCAGGTCGCGCCATTCGGCCTTGCTCGTCGCCCGTGAATACTTGGACGTGCCGGTGCCCAGATAGGACGGCCCGCTGTCCGTCGATCCCCCGTCGATGGCGATGATATCCGGTTTGGCCGCGATGCCCGCCGCCAACGCCGGGCGATCGAATCCCAACCCCAACGCACCGGATGGCACCAGCACCCGTGTCATGGCTCAGTCCGTGATCGCTTGCGGTTTCTTGAGCACGCCACGCAGGAACATGGGCGCCACGAACCCCAGCACGGCGGCAATCCACAGGCCAACGGCAATCGGTGTCGAGAACAGGAAAATCCAGTCCCCATCGGACAGCACCATGGCGCGGCGCAGCGCGTCCTCCATGTGGCCGCCGAGAAGGATGCCCATGATGACCGGCACGGTCGGCACGTCGAGCTTGCGCAGGAAATATCCCAGCGCCCCGAACCCGATCATCAGCAGCAAGTCGAAATAGCTGCCTGAAAGGGAGTAGATGCCAACGAACGAAATCATCGTCACCCCAGGCAGCAACACCCAGGGCGGGACTTGCAGAACGTGCACGAAGATCCTGACCATTGGCACGTTCATCAGCAACAGCACGAAATTGGCGATCAGAAGCGCGGCGATAAGACCCCACACCACATCGGGTCGGTCAGCGAACAACGTCGGCCCCGGCGTGATGTTCAAGGTCATCAGCAGCGCCAACAGCACCGCCGTGG
Source organism: Rhodospirillales bacterium (assembly GCA_965247705.1). Classification (GTDB taxonomy): domain Bacteria; phylum Pseudomonadota; class Alphaproteobacteria; order Rhodospirillales; family CAMCUA01; genus CBDFHV01. Next base: position 37,342 of record CBDFHV010000012.1, read on the forward strand.
TGCCGGAGCCGGGCACGCCAAGGGTCAGCATCGGCACCAGTGCGCCGCCCGCCGCGGCGTTGTTGCCGGCCTCCGGCGCCGCGATGCCCTTGGGCACGCCGGTGCCGAAGCCACCCTTTTCACCGGCGATGGATTTCTCCGACATATAGGCGAGGAAACTGCCCAGCGATGCGCCCGCACCGGGCAGAATGCCGGCGATGAAGCCGACAACGGTGGAGCGCAGCATGGTCCATTTGGTGGACATGATGTCTTTCCACGGGATCGTCACTTTTTCCAGCTTGACGCCCAATGACGTGTCCTTGCCGTGGCTTTCGATAAAGAAGAAAACCTCGGCGACGGCAAACAGGCCGACAATGGCGACCAGAAAATCCACCCCGTCCAGAAGATGCATGCTGCCGTAGGTCAGGCGCGGCATGCCGGAGTTGTTGTCCACCCCGATCATGGCGATGCCAAGACCGATGCAGGCGGCAATCGCCGACTTGGCCTGATTGTTCGATGCCATGCCGCCCAGGGTGCAAAAGGCCAAGAGATAAAGCGCGAAATACTCGGCGGGACCGAATAGATAGGCCACCCTCGCCAACAGCGGCGCCAGCAACATCAAGCCGATCGTCGCCAGCAGCGCGCCGACGAAAGACGCCACCCCCGACAGCACCAGCGCATCCCCCGCGCGGCCTTGCTTGGCCATGGGATAACCGTCGAGGGTCGTCATCAGCGCCGGTTCATCGCCCGGAATGTTCAGCAAGATGGATGAAATTCGACCGCCGTACATGGCCCCGTAATAGACCGATGTCATCAGCACCAGGGCGGATGTGGCGTCCAGACCCAGCGAGAACGTCAGCGGGATCAGGATGGCCACGCCGTTCGACGGGCCAAGGCCGGGAAGGGCTCCGATGATGGTGCCCAGAAAACAGCCGATGACGGCCAACATCAACGTGGTGGGCGACAGCGCAATGCCGAAGCCCAGGGCCAGGTTGGCGAGCAGTTCCATGACCCGGCCTCACATCCCCGCAAGGCCTTTGGGGAACGGGACCAGTCCCAGACCGAGTGCGTACTTGAAAACAACGAACAGCCCGATCGAAAGCCCAATGCCGGCAAGGGCGGCGGGCTTCGCGCGGGGTGAAATCTGGTAGCTGAGAATTGCCGCGGCGATCGCGGTCGGGATCAGAAAACCAAGAGGCTTCAGGGCATAGGCGTAGCAGACCAACACCACGATGGCGAAAGCAAGTCCGCCGAAAGTGCGCCCCGCCGGCCAATCCGGTTCCGCGTCGGGACGGTAAAGGAGATAAAGCGCCGAAATCGCCGCGACAGCACCGATCCCAATGGGAAACGTTTTCGGTCCAACGGGGTCGGACAGAAAACTGGTCTCGATCTGGACGGCGCTCGCGATATACGCGAGCGCCGCCATGAGAACGACCAGACCGAAGATCCGGTCACTGGCCATTATTTGATGACACCGATATCTTTCGACAACTGACGGACCTCGGCAACGACGCCGTCAACATAGCCTTGGAAATCGGCACCGACCTTGGTGAACGGCGCCAGACCGTTTGCCGCCATGGCCGCTTTCCACTCGGCGCTGTCGGCAACTTTCTGCAGTTTCTCGGCCCAGCTGTTGAACGTGGCGTCCGACACACCCTTTGGCACATAGAGGCCACGCCAGTTCACGGCGACCACGTCAAATCCCTGCTCTTTCGCGGTTGGGATCTGCTCAAAGCCCGGAACGCGCTTTTCCGTGAGAACGGCAATTACCCGCACTTCGCCGGCCTTCAAAAAGCCCACGACCTCGGACATGTCGCCGCTCATCGCCTGGGTAAAGCCACCGATGGTCTGGGTGATCGCGTCCGCGCCACCGTCAACGCCGATGTATTTCACCTTCGTGATGTCGGTGAAATCGGCGCGCTGAAGAAGCATCAGAGGCTTAAGGTGGTCAAAGCCACCGGTGGCGGAACCGCCGGCAAACGCCACCGAACCGGGATTGGCCTTGATCGCGTCGATCAACTGGTTGAGCGACTTGAAGGGGCTGTTCTTGGCCACCACGATCACACCCGGGTCAGCGCCGATGGCGCCAACAAAACGCACCTGACCGGCGGTCATGCCCGCATAGGCGTTTTGCGCCAGGCGGGTCGATGTGGCCGACGATGCCGCGACGATCAGATCGGCATCGCTGCCGCGCTCGGCGACCACGTGGTTGAACGCCAGTCCGCCCCCGGCGCCAGCCATGTTGGTGACCTGAATCGGCTTGTCGACCGCACCGATGTCGAACATGATCTTGCCAATCTGGCGGCAGGTGAAGTCCCAGCCACCGCCGGGATTCGCTGGCGCAATGCATTCAGCGGCCGTTGCCGTGGTCGCAAACGCCATCGTCATGAGCGCGCCCGCGGCGAGCCCTTTCACACAGTCGATTTTCATTGTCATTCTCCTGGGTTTTCCGAAAAAGCGAAGGGGCCAGTTTAACCCCAGCCCCTGAGAAACACGGCAAGCATCAAGCTGATGGGTGACGGCCTGCAAGGCAACATCTATCACACCATTCAGGCTTGTCCATAGGGCGAACGGGCTGGTTTGCTAATAGGGATTGCGATCCTGACCGGTGACCGCCGCTCAATCGTTCTTGACCCGGTTCCACGCCGAGGCGGCAGGGCTTCGAGCCTCGAACACGGCGGCCCGTAGCTCTATAGTCGAACCGTGCGGCCGGCAGACACCGGAGCCCGCCGTGAATCATGCCGCAAGACAGGGGAGGCACCCGTGACTTAATATCGCGTCGCGACGTTTGATGGGCCCGGCGCACCGCCCAAGATTCGGTTGGTCGACCGACCCGCGGTGCCCGACAACGCCGCGCTTATGGAAGTGGGTGCCTGCGGCGTCTGTGATACCGATCTGCACATCTTGAAGGGCCACTGGCCAAAGCCGCTGCCCTGGCCCTTCACCCTCGGCCACGAAGTCGCGGGGATCATCACCGAGAAGGGCCCCAGGCTAACCGAAGACTACATGGGCGTGCCCCTCGAAGTGGGCTGCAAGATCATGATCCCGCCCTTTATGCCCTGCGGGAAATGCTATTACTGCGTGCATTACCCGGAAAAGGCCAACAAGTGCCTGACGCCGGTCTACTATGGCCGCTATCTGGGCTTCGACAAGGCGCCCCACCTGTGGGGCGGTTGGGCCGAGGCCGAGTATCTCGATCTGGACATGCTGCCGGGCACCAAGATCTACCGATTGCCCGACGACATGCCGCTCTGGCGGGGCACCCTGGCCGAGCCGCTCACCTCCTCGATCCGCGCCTTCAAGCGGGCCCAGGAGATTGGCTGTCTGCGGATCGGCGACACCGTCGTGATCCAGGGCTCGGGCCCGATCGGCGTTCTGGCCATCGTCGCCGCCAAGGAAATGGGCGCCGGCCGCGTCATTATGGTGGGCTCGCCCGAGGAGCCGCGCTTGAGAATAAGCCGCGCCTTTGGCGCCGAGGCCACCATCGACATCGAGGCCCACGAGACCGCGGAAGCGCGCACCGCGGCGGTGCGCGATATTGTCGGCGGCTTCGGCGCCGACCTGGTGGTCGACTGCAGCGGCCATCCTTCCGCCGGGCCCGAGGGCATGGAGATGCTGCGCGACGGCGGCACCTATATCGAAATGGGCCAGTTCACCGATGCGGGCGCGATCGAGACCAACTGGCACCGAATCTGCGTCAAGGACATCAACATCCTCGGCAGTTGGGCCTTCACGGCCGATGACATCGCGCTTGGCATTGCAGTTCTGGACCGTGCGCGGGACCGCTATCCCTTCGCCATGCTGCAGACGCACTTTCCGTTCAGCGAAGAGGGCATCCAGAATGCCATCGACACCGCCAACGCGATGCACTGCGTCAAGGCGACAATCGTGGTCAAACCGGAGATCGTCGGGTGATACGGGTGAGCGTTTGTGAGGATTTCACCGTAACCCTTGGATGCCACTCTGGGATGGGGACGGGTGGGTCTGAGACCCACCCCTACGCAAAATATTCAAGTGCGTAGGGGTCGGTCTCAGACCGGCCCGCCTCTAACGCCCGTTGCGGTTTTTAGGGTCGTTGATCGGGTCAAATCACACGCTCATCGGCATGAGACCCTCGGGCCTCGAATTTGGCGGCTCGCCGCTCCATATGCTAGGAACGGGGCCGGCAAACGCTGGGGGCGGCCGGCCGCGTCCCATCCGTTCGCCGCCCATATCCGGAGCCCGCCTTGAATCTCGATATAAGGTTGCTAGCGCTTACCCACGGGGTGCGGCCGCGCATCGCCGGATCGGTGGCGTTGGGGCTGCTGTCCGCCGTTTTGGGCGCCGGGCGGCTGGCCCTTCTGGGGTGGCTGCTGGCCCAGGTGTTTCGCGGTGCCCCGGTGGACTCCATGCTGTGGCCGTTCATCGGCGTGGCGGCGGTGATGGTGGTGCGCGCCGTGCTCGAACACTGGCGCCACATGATCGCTCACGAGACGGCGGCGCGGGTGCAGTTCGACCTTCGGCGCCTGCTTTACGACAAGGTAGTGGAACTGGGTCCCGCCCATTTCGGCCAGCAGCGGACCGGCGAGGTGATCACCTCCCTGATCGAGGGCGTGGAGCAGCTGGAAACTTGGTTCGGCCAGTATCTGCCTCATGTGCTGGTGTGCGCTCTGACCCCGTTCCTCATCTTCGCCTTCATGGCGTTCCTCGATGTCACCGTAGCCGCCGTGCTGCTGTCCGGCGCCCTCTTTACCATGTTCGCCCCATCCGTGATGCGCAGCTGGGACCGTGGAGCATCCAAGCGCCGTGCCAAGGCCTACGGCGATTTCGCCGCAGAGTTCCTGGATTCCGTGCAGGGACTGGCGACCTTGAAGGCATTCGGCCAGAGCACGGCGCGCGGCGAAATGCTGGCCGAGAAGGCCCACGACGTGTTCCGCAAAACCATGTGGATTCTGGCCTTCAACTCGGCGTCCCGAGGAATCACCGACACCGGCATCGCCATTGCCACGGCGGCTGCCCTTGCCGTCGGGGCCTACAAGGTGGTGGCCGGCGAGATCCCCATGGTCAGCCTGCTGATCGTCTTGATGATGGGGGTGGAACTGTTCCGGCCCCTACGGGAACTGAGGGAGCTGACCCACAAGGGCATGCTTGGCCAGGCGGCGGCACGGTCCCTTTGCGCCATCCTCGATACCGAACCCGTGATTCGGGACTCCGACCCTGGCCCGGCGGCGGTGCTGCCGTCGACGGTGGCTTTCGAGGACGTCGACTTCGCCTATCCCGGTGGACGCAGCAGCGCCCACCGCGGCCTCAGCTTCCAGATCGAGGAGGGCGAGCGGGTCGCCTTCGTCGGCCCGTCCGGGGCCGGCAAGTCCACCATCGTGCGCCTGCTGCTGCGTTTCTACGATCCCCAGTCGGGGTCGGTGCGCCTGGGCGGCAAGGACCTGCGCGACCTTTCCTTCGACGAGACCCGGCGCCAGATGGCGGTGCTCAGCCAGGACACCTTCCTGTTCCACGGCACCGTCGCCGACAACCTGCGCTTCGGCAAACCCGATGCGACCCAGGAGGAGTTGGAGGCCGCCGCCCGCATCGCCAATGCCCACGAGTTCATCCGTCGCATGCCCCAGGGCTACGACACGGTGATCGGCGAGCGCGGGTTGCGCCTGTCGGGCGGTCAGCGCCAAAGGGTGGCGATTGCCCGGGCGCTACTGCGCGACAAGCCCATCCTGATTCTGGACGAGGCCCTGTCGTCGGTGGATTCGGAGAACGAGTCGGTGATACTGGAGGCCCTGCGCCGACTGATGGCCGACCGGACCACCCTCATCTTCGCTCACCGCCTGTCCAGTGTGAGGGACGCGGACCGCATCTTCGTCCTCGACGACGGGCATATTGTCGAAACGGGAGACCACATGACCCTGATGGCGAATCGGGGTGCCTACCATGCGCTGATGGCCGAGCAGGCCGGCGCCGAAATCGACACCGACGATATCATCGCCGCGACCGTCCCCAGTGGTCCCGCCTGCGGCGCCGATCTGCCGGGATACGAGCACGAAGCCCAGCACGAGCCCACGGACGCCATCCTGCGGGCCGAGGGCCTGGGCTGGTGGGGCGCCATCGGCATGCTCATGCGGCTGGTGGCGCCGTGGAAGGTGCAGTTGACGGTAACCTTCCTGTTTGGAGTGGTGCGGGTTCTGGCCTTCATCGGCGTCGGCGTGGCCGGTGCGATGGCGGTGGCGGCGCTCAAGCAGGGGCAGCCCCACGAGTCCTATCTGATCGCCCTGGCGGTGGTGGCGCCCCTGGCCGGTCTGCTCCATTGGCTGGAATCATGGCTGGCCCACGACATGGCCTTCCGGCTGCTGTCGGAAATGCGCATCGCGCTCTTCGAGAAGCTGGACAAGCTGTCGCCCGCGTACCTGCTGAGGCGGCGCACCGGCGACCTGGTGGGAATGGCGACCCACGATGTGGAACTGGTGGAGTACTTCTTCGCCCATACCATCACCCCGGCCGTCGTTGCGGTGCTGGTTCCGGCCGCCGTCATCGCCCTGCTGGTGGTCTTCGGCTGGCCCCTTGCCGTGGCGCTGGCGCCGTTCCTTCTCGCCGTCGCCATCAGTCCCTTCCTGCTGCGCGAGAGGATCGACCGGCTGGGCTCGCGGGCGCGGGAGGCCCTGGGCGAGCTTAACGCCCACGCCGCCGACACGGTGCAGGGCCTGGGCGAGATCGTCGCCTTTCAGCAGGCGACCCGGAGGGGGACGGAATTCCTCGACAAGGTTGGCGATCACCACCGCATTCGGCTGCCGTTTTTCCGCGACCTGACCCTGCAGCAGGTAGGAGTGGAACTGGCCACCGGACTGGGCGGCCTCGCCGTGGTGGTTGTGGGCGCCCACCTGGTTCAGGCGGGCGAACTGGAGCGCGCCATCCTGCCGCTGCTGGTCCTGCTTTCCATGTCCGCCTTCCTGCCGGTGTCCGAGATCTCCAACATCGGCCGCCAGTTGGCCGACACCTTGGGTTCGACCCGGCGCCTCTACGCGGTGCACAACGAGCCGGTGGTGGTCGACGACGGCCCGGGCGTTGCCTCCTTGAAGCGGGAGGGAGGTGTGCCCGTCGCCCTGGAAAACGTCGCGTTCTCCTATCCAGGGACGCGCCGCAGGGCCTTGGACGGGGTCACGTTGGAGGCGGCCGCCGGCAAGACCCTGGCCTTGGTCGGGCCGTCCGGCGCCGGCAAGACCACCTGCGCCAACATGATCCTGCGGTTCTGGGACCCGCAGCACGGCCGCGTCGTTCTCGGCGGGCACGACCTCAAGGACTTCAACCTGGAAGACCTGCGCCACGACATCGCCCTGGTCGCCCAGGACACCTACCTGTTCAACACCACGCTGCGAGACAACATTCTCATCGCCCGCCCCGAAGCCACGACCGAAGAGGTTGAAGCCGCCGTTCGCCGGGCCGCCCTCGAGGAGTTCGTCGGCAGTCTGCCTCAAGGTTTGGACACGCCGGTTGGCGAACGCGGGGTGCAGCTTTCCGGGGGTCAGCGGCAAAGGGTCGCCATCGCGCGGGCGTTCCTGCGGGACGCGCCGGTGCTGATTCTGGACGAGGCCACCTCTCACCTGGACGCGGTCAATGAGCGGCTGGTCCACGGGGCCCTGGAGGAACTGATGGCCGATCGCACCACCATCGTCATCGCCCACCGCCTGTCGACGGTGCGAAACGCCGATCGGATCGCGGTCCTGGACCAGGGCCGATTGGTGGAAGCCGGCACCCACGAGGCGCTTCTGGCGCGGGGCGGTCTCTATGCCCATCTGGTGGCACGCCAGATGTCCGCGGCCAGCGCCGCCGCCGCCGCCGAATGAATCCGTCACCCGACCCGTGACCGCGCGGACCCACGCCCTTCCCCGCGCGAATATCAAGGTTCTGACCCTGATCGGGACGTGCCACTTCCTCAGCCACGTCTATCAGGTGACCCTGCCGCCCCTGTTCATTCTGATCCGTGCCGAGCTGGGGGTGAGCTGGACCGCCATCGGCCTCCTGGCCACCCTGTTCATGGCCGCCAACGGCTTAAGCCAACTGCCGGTGGGTTATCTGGTCGACCGCATTGGGGCGCGGGTGGTTCTGGTGGCGGGCCTGGTGCTCGAGGCCGGGGCCATCGGCGCCGCCGGCCTGGTGCCGGGGTTCTCGGGCTTGCTGGTCTGCGCTTTCCTGGCCGGCCTCGGCCATAGCGTGTTCCACCCGGCGAACTACGCCATTCTCAACGCCTCCATCGACGATTCCCACATGGGCCGGGCGTTCAGCCTGCATAGTTTTTCCGGGTTCCTGGGTACGGCGTCGACGCCCATCGCCATCGTGGCCCTCGCCGGCGCTCTCGGCTGGCGCGGCGCGTTGATGGCGGTCTCCGCCGTCGGCCTGGTCATGGCGGTGGTCTTGTGGAGCCAAGGCGACGCTCTGCGGAAGGATCACGCCGCCAGACCCAAGGAAGCGCCGAAGACGGGGCAGGGGGTCGGGCTCGGGGGATTGGCGATGCTGCTATCGGTGCCGATGCTGATGCTGTTCGCCTTCAACGTCACCACCAGCACCGTTCATGCCGGCATGCAGACCTTTTCCATCGTTGCCCTGGGTACCCTGCACGACATCGCGCTGGGCCCCGCCACCCAAGCCCTGTCCGCTTTCCTGATCGCCGTGGCCGCCGGCGTGCTGGCCGGCGGTCCCCTGGCCGACCGGACCAAGCGCCACGACCGGGTGGCCATGGTCGCCTTCGTCATCACCGCCGTGGTGGTGACCATTCCGGGCCTGGTCACCGTGCCCGCCCCGGTCGCCGCGGGCCTGTTTGCGATCGCCGGCTTCTGCATGGGAGCGGTGATGCCGTCCCGGGACATGATGGTTCGCGGCCTGGCGTCGCAAGGCAACCTTGGCAAGGCCTTCGGCTTCATGTCCGTCGGTGGCTCCATGGGCGGCATCGTGACACCGGTGGTCTTCGGCTGGACCATCGACCACGGGATGACCGAGTGGATCTTCCTCGGCATGGGCGCCACCATGCTGGTGGGCATCCTCACGGTGTGGAAGCCTCGCGGACGAACGAAAGACCCCTCCACAAAGCCGGTTCGGCCTCCCGCATAGGTTCGGCAAGACTCTCTCGATCCGTCGCCTCGGAGGTTTTTCATGCGGATGACATCACCCCTTGCCGTCGTGCTGGTTCTTGTAGCGTCCGCCGCCGTCGCGGACCCAATCGGCGAGGGCCGGTTTTTGTCGGAAACCCGCCAGCTCACCTTCGAGGGGCGGCGGGCCGGAGAGGGCTATTTCAGCAACGACGGGGCGATGATGGTCTTCCAGAGCGAGCGGGAGACCGGCAACCCCTTCTACCAGATCTACCTGATGGACCTGGAGACCGGCGACACCCGCCGCCTTTCGCCGGGCATGGGCAAGACCACCTGCGCCTGGATTCACCCCACCGGCGACCGTGCCCTGTTCGCCAGCACCCACGCCGACCCAGAAGCCCGAGAAAAACAGGAGGCCGAACTGCGCAAGCGGGCCGAGGGCAAGGGCCGGCGCTATTCCTGGAGCTTCGATCCCCACTACGACATTTACCAGACGCCCATCGGCGGCGGCCCCCTGAAGCGCCTGACCGAGGCCAGGGGCTACGACGCCGAGGGGTCCTGGTCGCCCGACGGCAAGACCATCCTGTTCGCCTCCAACCGCCACGCCTACGCCGACCCCCTGTCGGAGGCCGACAAGGCGCTGCTGGCGAAGGACCCGTCCCACTTCATGGAGCTCTATGCCATGGACGCCGACGGCGCCAACGTGCGGCGCCTGACCCATGCCCCAGGCTATGACGGCGGCCCCTTCTACAGCGCCGATGGCGGCAAGATCGTCTGGCGCCGTTTCGGCGAGGACGGTCATTCGGCCGAGATCTACGTCATGAACGCGGACGGGACGGGAGAGAAGGCCATCACCGCGTTGGGGGCCCTGTCGTGGGCGCCCTACTTTCATCTCTCGGGGCGCTACATCATCTTTGGCACCAGCGTGCAGGGGTTTCAGAACTTCGAGCTCTATATGGTTGATACGGAAGGAAACAATGACCCCGTCCGGGTAACGGAGACAGCGGGCTTCGACAGCCTTCCGGTGTTTTCCCCCGACGGCGCGACCCTTTCCTGGACGTCATCGCGAACGGCCGACAGGAAGCCGCAGATCTTCCTTGCCCGCTGGAATCACGAGGCCGCCCTTGCCGCCCTGGGTGTGGACGGCGCGACGCCGAAAGCCGCCGAGGGGCCGGACCTGCCGGCGACCCAGGCGAAGGTGCGGGCCGACGACATGCGCCGCCATGTCGAAGCGCTTGCCTCCCCGGCCATGGAGGGCCGCCTTACGGGCAGCGAGGGGGAGCGCCTGGCCACCGACTACGTGGCCCGCGCCTTCGCCCGCCTAGGTCTTGCGCCGGCTGGGGACGACGGCACCTATTTCCAGGCCTTCGAGTTCACATCCGGGGTGCGCTTGGGGACGGGCAATGGACTGAAGATTTCCGGCGCCGACGCAGCCCCGGTCGTGGAGAAGAGTTGGCGGCCCCTCGGTCTTTCGGCCAACGGTTCCGTGGCGGCCTCTCCAGTTGTCTTCGCCGGCTACGGGATCGTTGCTCCCGCCGCCAAAGGCATTCCGGCCTACGATTCCTACGCCGACCTGGACGTGGCCGGGAAGTGGGTGATGGTGCTGCGCTACCTGCCGAGCGGCATCACTCAGGACCGGCGCCGCCACATGGACCGCTACGCCGAGCTCAACTACAAGGTCGCCGTGGCCCGCGACCGTGGCGCGGTGGGGATGATCGTGGTCAGCGGCCCCGCAAGCGGGGTCAATGAACAGCTCATCCCCTTGCACCTGGATGCGGCCGCCAGCGGCAGTGGCCTGGCCGCGATCACCGTCACCGACTCGCTCGCCGAGGCGCTGCTGGCGGGTGCGGGCAAAAGCCTTGCGGCCCTCGATCAGGCCGTGAACGACGGCGAGGCCGTTGCCGGGTTTGCCTTGCCCGACGTCGCCCTGGCCGCCCACATCGACCTGGTGCGGGAGACCGCCACCGGCCGCAACGCCCTTGCCCGCCTGGCGGCCGGGGACGGGGCCGCGGCCGAGACGGTGATCGTCGGCGCCCACGTGGACCACCTGGGCCGGGGCGTCGAGGGCAAGTCCCGCGCCCGTCCCGAGGAGCGCGGCCAAGTCCATCCCGGAGCCGACGACAACGCCTCGGGGGTGGCCGGCCTGCTGGAGATCGCCGAATATCTGTCCGACCTCAAGGCCCGGGGGCGGCTGGGCGCTCGCCGCGACATCCTGTTCGCCGCCTGGTCGGGGGAGGAACTGGGCCTCCTGGGTTCGGACCATTTCGTCGAGACTCTCGGTGCCGGGCGCGACAGCCTGCGCCCGGAGATCGCCGCCTACCTGAACATGGACATGATCGGCCGCCTGGACGAGCAGTTGATCCTGCAGGGCGTGGGCTCCAGTCCCGCCTGGCGCGGCGAGATCGAGCGGCGCAACGCCCCCATTGGCCTGTCCCTGCGCCTGGATGATTCGGCGTTCCTGCCCACCGACGCCACGTCGTTCTACCTCAAGGGGGTGCCCATCCTGAACGCCTTCACCGGCCCCCACGACGAGTACTCGACCCCCCGGGACCGCCCCGAGACCCTGAACCACGAGGGCGCCGCCCGTATCGCCCGCTTCATGGGGCTGGTGGCCCGGGGGCTGGCCGCCACCGAGAGCCCGCCCGCCTACACTGCCCATAAGGGCCCCGCGCCCACATTCCGCCGCCGCACGTCGCGCGCCTACATGGGCACCATCCCCGACTACGCCGGGGCGGAAGGGAAGGGCGCCCGCCTGTCCGGCGTTTCCGAGGGCGGGCCGGCGGCCAAGGCGGGGCTCAAGGCCGGCGACGTGGTGGTGCGCCTGGCCGGCAAGGATGTCGGCAGCTTCTACGACTATTCCTACGCCCGCGACGGCCTCAAAGCCGGTGAGCCGGTGGACGTTGTGGTGGAGCGCGGTGGTGCGCGCGTGACCCTGACGGTGACGCCCGAATCCCGGGAATGAGCGTCCCTACAGATAGGGCTTGATCCAGCCCAGGCTCTTCACCGTGTCCCCCCGGGGTTTGTATTCGGCGCCGACCCAGTCGTCGTAGCCGATGGAATCCAGCATGCGGAAGATGAAGGCGTAGTTGATCTCCCCCGTGCCCGGCTCGAAGCGGCCCGGGGTGTCGGCCACCTGCACGTGGCCGATCAGGGGCAGCACCTCGGCGAAGGCGCGGGCGATGTCGCCGTGCATGATCTGCCAGTGGTAGAAGTCGAACTGCAGGCGGACATGGGGGTGGCCGACTTCGCGCACGATCCGTTCCGACAGCCGCGGCTGGCTCATGAAATAGCCGGGGTTGTCCACACGATCGTTAATCGCTTCCACGCAGGCCGAGATGCCGTGGGCGCCCAGTGTGTCGCCGGCCCAGGCCAGGTTGTCCTTGAAGGTCTGCACCAGAACCTCCTCGGGCACATCCTTGGGCCGCAAGCCGGACAGCACGTGGACCTTGGTGGCGCCGAGCGCGCGGGCCATCTCCAGGGCCGTGCCGATGCTGTCGCGGAAGGCCTCCGTCTGCCCGGGGAGGCAACCCAGGCCACGGCCGCCGAGTTCCTCCGGCCCATAGGGCCCGTTGATCAGCACCTGCTCCAAGCCCGCGGCGTTGAGCTTGGCGGCAAATTCGTCCGGCTTGTGATCGCCATAGGGAGGCGCGAACTCAACTGCCTTGAACCCGGCGTCGGCGGCCGCCTGAAAGCGCTCGAGAAAGGGCAGTTCCTGGAACAGGAATCCGATGTTGGCGCAGAATTTGGGCATGGCGAACACTCGTGCAAGACGCCGGCGAGGCGCGTTGATCGGCCACGGGGCTTGGAGTAGGGTCCCGCGGTGCTTGGTTTCTTACGTCCCCAAAATTCGAGAGGCAAGGATGGCGGTGCGGATCGAGGGCGCGGTCGAGCGCCCGACCGAGGTGGAAATCCTGGTCGACGGCAAGCCGGTCAAGGCCTTCGCCGGCGAATGTGTGGCTGCCGCGCTGTTGGCGGCGGGCATCAACACCTTCCGCACCAGTCCCAACAGGAACGACCCGCGCGGGCCCTTCTGCATGATGGGCGTCTGCCAGGAATGCGTGGTCCGCATTGACGGCCGGGTGGTCACCGCCTGCATGGAACCGGTCCACGACGGCCTGGAGGTAACCCTGGGCGGCGCCGTCGGCTGGCCAGAGGGCTTCGGCGGGGAGGACGCCTGATGGCCCTCGAACCGGTCGACGTCCTGGTCCTGGGGGCCGGTCCGGCGGGGATGGGGGCGGCGGTGGAGGCGAGCCGTTGCGGCCTTGGGGTGACCATCGTCGATGAATCGGTATTGCCGGGGGGCCAGATCTACCGCGCCGTGGCGCCGGAGCTTCCCATTCGCGATAGCGCCAAGATGGGCGAGGATTTTCCCGAGGGCGAGCGCCTGCGGGCCGAGCTGGCGGCAAGCCCGGTCACCACGGCGCTGGGCCAGCGGATCTGGTTCGCCGCGCCGGGCTTCCGGGTCGAGGCGGTGGGCCGGGATGGCCCCCGTGCGTGGGAGGCCAAGGCGGTGGTGGCGGCCACGGGCACGTCGGAGCGGGTGATCCCGATGCCGGGCTGGACCCTGCCCGGGGCGATGGGCCTGGCGGCGGCGACGATCCTTCTCAAGGCCCAGCAGATGATGCCGGGCCGTGCCACCGTGGTGGCCGGTTGCGGTCCCCTGCTGGCGGCGGTGGCGTCGTCCATCGTCAAGGGCGGTGGAAAGGTGGCGGCCTACGTGGACCTGGCGACCCGGGCCGACTGGGCGAAGTGTCTGCCGGCGATGCTGGCGCGGCCCCAGCAGATTGCCCGCGGCTTCAAGTGGCTGAAGATGATCCGCGACGCCGGGACGCCGATGTATTACGGCCATGCTTTGACGGCGATCCGGGGCACCGACGGGGTGGAGGGGGCGGAGATCCGCCCGGTGGATTCCTCCTGGCGGCCGAAGCCGGGCGGCGCGGTCACGGAAGTGGCGGCGGACGCGGTGGCCATCGGCCACGGCCTGGTGCCGGGCACCGAGGTGGCGCGCCTCTTACAGGCGGCGTTGCATTTCGTCGCCGACCGGGGCGGCTGGATCGCCAAGCGGGACGGGGATTTTCGAACCACGGTTTCGGGCCTTTACGTGGCCGGGGACGGCTGCGGCATCTCCGGCGGCGCGGTGGCGGAGATCGAGGGCCGCATCGCCGGCCTGACGGCGGCGCTCGATTTGGGCAAGATCGAGCGGGCGGAGTACGACCGCCGGGTGGCCGGGTTCAAGGCCAATCACGCCAAGGCGGAACGCTTCGGCGCCACCATGAGCCGGATGATGACGCCGCGCCCCGGCCTGATGGGGACGGTGACCCCGGAGACGGTGGTCTGTCGCTGCGAGGACATCACGCGCAAGGACATCGAGGACGCCATGGACGACGGCGCGCTCGAAGTGAACCAGCTCAAATCCTGGACCCGCTGCGGCATGGGCCCGTGCCAGGGCCGCATGTGCGGCGAGGCGGCGGCGCGGCTGGTGGCGGACCGGGTCGGCGGCCGGGAAAACGCCGGCATCTGGACCGCCCGCGTGCCGATCCGCCCGGTCACCGTCGACGACCTCTGCGGCGAATTCACCTACGAGGACATCTGGGCGCAGTCGCCGGAAGCGGCGCCGAGTTGAGGCGTCGTGTCGGCGACAGGACCCGGGCGGGTCTGAGATCCGCCCCTACGCAAACAAAACGGCGGCCGTAAGGGCGGGACTCAGCCCCCATTTCTATTCGGAAGGCGTCAGTCCGGTGATCCGCCCGTAGGTCTCGGGGTCGATATTGCTGCCGCAGACCAAGAGGCCCACCCGTTGTCCCTTCAGGCGCTCTTTCAGGGGGCCGGCCAGGGCGGCCACCGCCGCCGCGCCGGCCGGCTCCACGGCCAGTTTCAGGTCACCGAACATGGTGGTCATGGCGGCCACCAGGGCCTCGTCGGAGACGGTGACCACGTCGGCTACATGACGCTCTACCAGGGCGAAAGCGCCCGGCGTGTGGAAGGGGGCGCTGAGGCTGTCGGCGATGGAACTGAGGGCGACTTTGGACACCGGGGCGCCGGCGGCCAGGCTTTCGGTCATGCCACGGGCGCCCTCGGGTTCGACGCCATAGACCTTGCAGGCGGGCCGCAGCCGGGACACGGCCGAGGCGATGCCGGCGATCAGGCCGCCGCCGCCGATGGGCACCACGACGGCGTCCAGGTCGGGGGCGTCGTGGCACAACTCCCAGCCGACGGTGGCCGTGCCTTCGAAGGTGCGCGGACCCTCGAAGGGATGGACGAAGCCGCGGCCTTCCTCGTCGCGCACCCGCTCGACCAATTCGAACACCCCGGCCAGGTCGTCGGCGAACACCACCTCGGCCCCGAGGCCTTTGCAGCGGGCAACCCGGAAGGGATTGGCCGCCCGGTGCATGACCACCTTGGCGGACAGGCCCAGGACACGGGCCGCATAGGCTGCCGCTATCGCATGGTTGCCGGCCGACGCGGCGGTGATCCCCCGGGACCGCTCGCCCTCGCCGAGGCCGAGCATGACGTTGACGGCGCCCCGGGGTTTGAAGCTGCCGGTGCGCTGGAAAAGTTCCAGCTTGAGGAATACCACCGTCTCGCCGCCAAACTGGGCGGCGGCTTCAGCGCCGTAGTAGGGCAAAGTAGGCGTGTGCAGCACATGGGACGCGATTCGCGCCCGGGTGGCGTCGATGGCCTCGATGGTCGGGGTTTCCGTCATCGGCCTATCCGGCGTCCACCGCGCATACGGCGGCGAGGGTGGGCCCGATCTCCCGATGCAGGACCAGATCGGCCATGGGATCCAAATCCGTGGGCTCCCGGTTGAGAATGACCAGACGCGCCCCGTTCTGCCGGGCCATGGCCGGCAGCGCGGCGGCCGGATAGACCACCAGGGACGACCCGATAACCAGAAACAGATCGGCGTTCAGGGTCTCTTCCTGGGCGCGGGCCATCGCCGCCTCCGGCATGGGCTGGCCGAAGGAAATGGTGGCTGGCTTCACCATGCCGCCGCATTGCTGACAGACCGGCAGCGTCCCTTCGTCCTGGAAGGCAGCCAGGATGGGTTCCAGGTCGTAGGGCGTCTCGCACTGCAGGCAGCGGGCATAGGTCGTGTTGCCGTGCAGTTCGATCACCTTGTCGTCGGGCACCCCCGATTTCTGATGCAACCCGTCGATGTTCTGGGTGATCACCACCGATGCGGTGCCATTGGCGACGAGGCCGGCGACCGCCCGGTGGCCGTCGTTTGGCGCCGCGTTCTTGATGTCGTCGTGGGTGGCGAACTTGCGTTCCCAGGTGTCGCGCCGGGACTGCTCCGAGGCCAGGAAATCCCCATAGTCGATGGGCTGGTAGCGGGTCCAAATACCGCCCGGAGAGCGAAAGTCGGGGATACCCGACTCGGTACTGATCCCAGCGCCGGTAAACACGACGGCCTGGGTCGCGTCGTCCAGCCAGGCGCGAAATTGCTCGAGGGTCTCGTCCAAGGGGGTCATGGGCGCACCGGGTTTGGTATTTGTGGGAAGCGATGGCAGTTTAGCACCGGCCCACGCTGTGCGGCCATGTACAAGCCACCGGATTCAGAAGGGCGGAATTGACGTTGGCGGCGACGGATTGCGGTTTGGCCACGGGGAACGGCGAACGAGCTGGGTCTGGCGTTGGGCGTGCGCCGTCATCCGTGCTAAGACGCGGCGTTCTCCATTAAGCTGTCCCCCCATGGTTCCCTCCTCTCGACGGACAATGTCCGAACCCACCTGGCCCGACGCCCTGCATGGCGTCCTGACCGCCCACGAGGTGCGGCAGGTGGCCTATGTTCCCGACGCCGGGCACAGCCGACTGATCGAGATGTGCGAGGCCGACCCGGCCATGGCCATGGTGTCCCTGACCACCGAGGAGGAGGGCATCGGCGTCGCCGCCGGCGCCTGGCTGGGCGGGCAGCGGGCGGCGCTTCTGATGCAGAGCAGCGGGGTCGGCAACTGCGTCAACATGCTGGCCATGGCGCGGGTCTGCCGGTTTCCACTGCTGATTCTGGTGACCATGCGGGGCCAGTGGGGGGAGTTCAATCCCTGGCAGGTGCCGATGGGCCAAAGCTGCGCCGCTGTACTGCGCCTCGCCGGCGCCGTGGTCTACGAGGCCGACGACGCGGATAGACTTGCCGACAGCGCCGAGGCGGCGGCGCGCAGCGCGTTCCTGGGCCCGGGGACGGCGGCACTGCTGATCGGCCAGCAAGTCGTCGGCGCCAAGACTTTCGGGCGGTGACGGAGATGGCGGAAGCACCGAACCCCGCGGCGCGTGCCGAGCGCTATCCCCTCAGGCGGCGCGACGTCGTGGCCTCGCTGCTGGCGGACCGGGGCGACATGCTGGTAGTGGCAGGCTTGGGAGCGTCCGCATGGGACATAACGGCCGCCGGCGATCACCCCCTGAATTTCCCCTTGTGGGGCGGCATGGGCGGTGCCGTCGCCATGGGTCTCGGCCTCGCCATCGCCCGGCCCGAACGCCGCGTCCTGGTGATCACCGGCGACGGCGACATGCTGATGGGCCTGGGCACCCTGGCGACGGTGGCGGTGAGCCAGCCCCGCAACCTCGCCGTGGTGGTCCTGGACAACGAACGCTACGGCGAGACGGGCATGCAGGTGACCCACACCGCCCACGGAGTGGACCTCGCCGCCATGTCCCGCTCCGCGGGCTGGCCCGACGGCGATGTCGTCGCCGACACGGCGGGGCTCGAAGCGGCCCTGCCCGATGTTCGATCGGCGCCGGGTCCCCGCATGGTGGTGATCAAGGTGCGGGCGGAAGCCTTGCCCCTGGTCCTGCCGCCCAAGGACGGGGTGACGCTGAAGGACCGGTTCCGGGTCGCCTTGATGGGCCCGGAAGGGCTGAGCTGACCCCTGGTATTACTGGGCCAAGCCGGACATGCCGGCGGCCAGGAACGTCACCAGGGTCAATCCGGTGATGCGGTGGAAGGCGAAGTAGATTTTGGTCCCCTGGGGCGCCCGTTCCGAAAGCTCGGTGTGTACCCGCGGATTCAAGTCGACGAAGGGCATGGATGCGTCGAAACTGTAGAACAGGCAGCGGCCCCACCCCAATGTCCGCCCCAAGGTGGTGTCATGCATGACGATCATGCCGATGAACCCCAGGCCAAGAAGCCACAAGATGGAGATCCAGACCTCCAGTCCGTGGCCGATGACCGCCCATTTGACGAACAACCACGCCTTGGTGCTCCACGGCGTGGTGTCGTGGGTCATCTGGTAGTTGAAGCGGGCCATGAGAATTTTTTCGGCGGTTCGGATCCAGCCGCCGTCCCGCAGCACCTTGGCAAGCTGCTCGTAGGGCTGGGGCTGGAAAGCGGTGTCCCGGTCCCGCTGTTGGCGTAGCCACGCCAGCATCCATTCCGGATCCCGGGCGGCCATGATGCTGTCGCGGGTCGAACGCAGGCCACCCAACTGCTGATAGGTGAATCCCACCAGGTCCAGCCGGCCGTCCAGATTGTCCCACGCTTCCGCCGTGTCCTGGAGCGCTTCGGCATGGAGATTGCGCAGGACCAGTTCCGCCTCGTCTCCCCATTTTGGGGGGTCGTAGTTCTTCCGCACTTCCGTTTGCATTTCCTTGGGCAGCGGCGTGGCCACCTGAAGCTCGTGGACGATGCGGGCATTGGTCAGATCGACCCGGCCGCGGTATTCGCTGCCGCGAAGCTCCAAGCTGCCGCCGATCACGGCGTTGGACAGATTGACGTCGTGAAACGTGGCCCCGCCGCGCAGGAACAGGGAACCGCCGATCTCGATATCGTAGGCGCTGAAGGTGCCGTTGAAGAAGCCGCCGACCGTATCCATGCTGCCGCGAACCTTGGCGCTGATCATGCTCACGTCCTGGAACGTGGCGCCGCGCCGGAAATGGGCGAATCCCCCGATCTCAACGGCATCGGCGAGAAACTTGCCGGTGAAACTTGCCTCCGAGGTGTCGAGCACATTGCCGATTCGGGCCCGGCAAAGATCGATGGCGCCGAATCTGGACCCTTCGTGCAGGCGCAGGCTGCCGCCGACGAAGACGTTTTCGGCCTGGAGCGTGCCCTGAACCTCGCTGCCCTTGATGACGAAATTGCCACCGATGTGGGCCCCGATGACGTTCAAGCCACCAAGGAATCGGGTGCCGCCTTGCAACAGCATGTCGCCTTCGACCGCAATGGCGTAGGCCTGAACCGGGGCCTGAAACACGGTGCCGAAGAACACCACGAAGCTGTCGGAGCTGAACCGACGAAGGTTTACCCGCTGATCGAATCGGGACGCGCCGATCACCAGGGGCTTGTTCAACCTGGCGTTCTCGAGACTCACCGGGCGGCGAAAGCGGGCGCAAAATATCTCCAGGCCCCGGTCGGGGAGCAGGTGGAGATAGCCGTTCATTTCGATGTTCTGATCTTCGACGATCTGCAGGTAACCGGGATGGCGAACGATGGCCTCCAGGAACTCGCTGGTCAGTACCGCCTGCGCGGGCAGGGCCTTGGGGTCGGCAGGATCGCAGTTCAACTGGCGCTTCAACCTGTCTTGGAAGTAGATGCGCATATCGGCCCGTTTTCCCAGGCATAAGCGCTCATTCCAAGCCCACTTTTCCTGGGGCCTCCAGAAACGCCCCGGGGTAAGGAAACCGGGCACCGACGCGCCGTCGCCGGCGAAGTGGCTGCCCTTGCCTTACGGGCCTGGGAGTTCTGTGCGGAGTCCTGCGCCACCGCCGGAATGGCGGTCAGTATCACCAGAAAACACAGAATCCATGCCCAGGGACCAAGCGTTGGCCCTTGGCGCGCCATGGCGGGACATGAACCCGCTTTGCCTTTCTGCATCCGGACCCCCTCTGCGCCCCGCGCGGACTGAGGGACGATACCATGGGCCTTGCCGCCGGGACGACCACCGGTTGCCTCGGTATCCGCATTGCCCCCAAGTGTGATGGCCGTCACAGCCACGATACGGCCGTTTCCCGCAGGCTCCGAAGCTTGGGGCGATGTGATTTGCCAGGGTTCGCGAGGTCGAAGAGCCACCGAGCCCCGGATCGTAGGGTAAAGACATGACAGGCCGTCACGTGTCGACTAGAATACAACCGAATATCGACACGCCAAATGGCGGCCCCGGGGGCGTCTTGGGGGGAGCGGCTAAGGAAATGACCGCATGTTGACGCCTCCCGTCGATTCAGCCGCGATAGCGGCTTCCAACGTGTCCGATTCCACGGAGCCGGACGCATCGAGTGTGAGCCGCGGGGCTCCGCAGTTGTCCGCCGTGCGGATGGCCCAGTTGTCCGGTGGCGGGCTTCCTGCCCTGCCTGTCGAAGAACCCGTCGGCTATGTCGACAACGCCTCCGGCGTCGTCGTCGCGCTGCGTACCGATGGGTCGCGAATTACCCTTCTGGCGGGTGACCCCATATTCCAGGGCGACGTTCTGGAGACCGGCGTCGACAGCGGCGTCGGCGTGGTATTCGCCGACGAGACTTCGTTCGCCCTGGGTGTGAACGGCCGCGTCATCCTCGACGAGATCATCTTCGATCCCGTCGCTTCGGAGGGCGTATTGATGCTGTCCCTTGCCGCCGGACAGATCACGTTCGTCAGCGGCCTGATCGCCAAGTCCCAGCCGGACGCCATGATCATCGAGACCTCGCTGGCCTCGATCGCGGTGAACGACACCCAGGGCGCGGTCGACGTGAACGGTTCGGTGTTGACGGTTTCCGCCATGGAGCCGTTGAACGGGGTTGTGGGCGAGCTTCGGGTTGTCACCGGCCTTGGCGAGACATTGCTCAACCAGTCCGGCCAGACCTTGGTCTTCGACGGCGCTAATGCCCAGCCTGGGTCGCTCCAGGTTCTCGACGACGTGGGGCTCGCGGCCCGCTGGGCGTTGCCGTTGGCGCACCTTCCCTTGGACCAGGGCATCGAGAACACCTACGGCATTGACAGGATCGACGGGGACCTGAACGTCACCGCCCTGGAAAATTTCGACACCGCCGCCGGCGGTGACGAGGCCATCATCGGCGGCACCGAAAACGATACAATCTCGGTGGCGGCGGGCGACTACACCGGAGGCCTTCCGACCCTCGCCGGTGGGGCCCCGCCCTTGCCGGCATCCCGGGGTCCGGGGCGCTGAATCTCGGCGGCGGCGGCTTCGGATTGCCGCTGAACCCCGATGAAACATTCTTGCCCGGCGTTGTCGCGCCCGGGGCTCCCAACGCAATTCCGCCCGGTTTCAATCCCATTGTTGGCACCGACCTCAACGACGTCCTGCCGGGCGAAGGCCAGGACAACTCGGGCAACGATTTCATCGTCGGCGGCGGCGGTAACGACACCCTGACCGGCGGCGATTCGGACGACATCGTTTTCGGAGGCGACGGTGACGACGTCATCATCGGCGGCACCGGCAACGGCGACGATCTCTATGACGGCGGCAGCCAGGATGGGTCGGACGTCCATTTCGATATCGGCGATACGCTGCGCTACCCCAGCACTTCCGAAGGCGTCATCGTCAATCTGGGCGGGGCCGCCGTGGCGGTCACCCTGCTCGATGGTACCGATGTCATCGCCGCCGCCAATACGGCGACCGACGCGCCCGGCGCCAACCTGGCAGACCCGGCCGTCAGCCATATCGATACCGACACGCTCAACAATATCGAACACGTGGACGGCGGCACCGGCAACGACGTGCTCATCGGGGATGGGGTCGGGAACCGCCTTTTCGGTGACGGCGGCAACGACATCCTGATTGGCCAGGGCGGAAACGACACGCTCATCGGCGGCGACGGCGACGATCTGCTGACGGCGAGCGACGGCGACGACAGCTTCCACGGCGGCGCCTTCGGGGAAGAAGATTCCGCCGGCAACGACACGGTCACCTTCGCCGGCGTCGCGGCCGGCGTGGTGGCCGATCTCGAGGCGGGTACGATCGATCGCCAGCAGCGGCTGTTCGCCATCGACGATTTGATCGGCGGCGACGGCGACGACACACTGATCGGAAACGGAGACGCCAATCGACTGGACGGCGGCGGCGGCAAAAACCTGACTGGCGGCGAAGGAACCGACACCGCCGACTACGGAGCCGAGAACGCGACGGTCATCGTCAATCTCAGCGACGAGGCGCACGTCTTGGACCCGGGACTCGCCCTCGGTGCAAACGTTGACCCGTTGCAAGCGGTGACCGCGAGCGGCGTGGACCAGCTCGCCGAGATCGAGAGCGCCAACGGCGGCTCCGGCGACGATGTCTTGATTGCCGGCGACAAGGCCGCGGTCTTGAACGGGGCGGAAGGCAACGATCTGCTTCTTGGCGGCGGCGGCAGCGCGACGCTCGATGGCGGCAACGGCATCGACACCGTCGACTACCGGAGCGCCGGGAAGGGGATCGATATCAATCTGGGCGACGGAGGCGCGGGATCGGTCAATAAGGGCAAAGGCTCGGAGGATACATTGATCGACATCGAAAATGCGCGCGGCGGCAAAGGCGACGACACCATCACCGGAAACGAGTTTAGTAACGTCCTTTTGGGTGGCGACGGCGATGACACCCTGCGCGGTCAGGGCGGCAACGACGTCTTCCTGGCCGGAGACGACCGAGGCGACGACACCTTCAATGGCGGCAAGGACAACGACACCGTGGATTACGGCGCCGCCATCGGCAACGTGGTCGCCGGTTTGAGTGATCGCTCGGTCACCCTGAACGACGGCACCAAGATCGGCGTGGCCGCAAACTCGGGTCAGGACCTTGACCCAAGTCCGGAGCTCGTGGGCAAGGACGTGTTCGAGGAAATCGAGAACCTGTTCGGCGGCAACGGGGATGACGTACTGGTCGGCGACAACGAGGCCAACGTTCTCCTCGGTGGCTTCGGCAACGACATTCTTGCCGGCGGCGCCGGCGACGACCTGCTGATCGGCGGGCTGGGCGGGGACCAGTTTCTGTTCGGTATCGATGACCTGGGCAACAAGATCGTGCAGGACTTCGGCGTTTCGCAGGACCCGAAGGTGGGCGACAGCCTGTTCTTCGAAGGCGCCGCGCGCGGTCAGGTGAACGTCCTCAAAGGGGGCGACCAGCCGGATCGTGTCGAATGGAACGGCCCCGCCGGGCAGGTCCGTGTGGTTCTGGAAAACCAGGAGGGCGCCGCCTACACGGTGAACCAGGTTGGGGGCGGAGTGCAGGTGGAACTCGACCCGCTAGGCTTTTGATCGCGCGAAACGCGAAGAGGGACGGAAGGCAAATCCATGTTTCTGCTGGCCAAGCTCTGGCCCTTCGGTCGGCCCCGGTCATTCTATGACGCCGGTCACAGCGGGATGTGCCACCGCGGGGCGATAATGATTCTTGCGCTCGGACAGGAAACGAGTCGGTGACGGTGCATCAAGTCAGCACCCCGGCGGAGGGTCTCGGTTCGGATGGGCAGTCGCGGGTCTCGGTGAAGGTGGGCGCCATGACGACGGAAGGTGCGGTTCGGTTTTACGTGACGGTCGACGGCGATCCCAGCCTCGACGGCCCCCAGGACGTGGTGGTGTCGGGGCTGCCCGAGGGCGCGTACCTGGAATCGCCGGAGCACGGCCTGCTCCTGCCCCGGCCGGACGGCGGCGTGGTCGTCGATGCCGCTCATCTGGGCGATCTGCTAATCGTGCCGCCGTTTCGATTTGCGGGTACAATTGAAAACGTGACCGTTCAGGCCAGGGCGGCCGATGGGACGGTGGGCGAGAGCATGGTCCTCGATGTCGAGGTCAGCGAACCCCGTCTGGGACCGAGCCCGTTCACTGAAATGGCCATGAGCGTGTTGGAAGACGCCATCGGAACGGAGGACGAACTGATGGCCATGGGCGCCGTGGACGAGGAACCCCAATCGACCGTTTATAAGCTGACCGCCGAGCCTTCCTACGGCACGCTGTTTCGGGGCGAAACCCCCATCGGCCAAGGCGATACGTTCACCCAATTCGATATGGACAGCGGTGTGCTGACCTATCAGACCACGCCCCATGTCTTCGCCGATATCGATCATGGAAGCCGACCCGCCTTCGACAATTTCCGATTCCGCCCCGAAGGGGAAGTCGCCGTGCCCGAACCCGATACGGGTTTGGGCTACGCGGTCGTCTACGGAGAGGCGGTGCTCAGCATCCCCCTGGTCAACGATCTAACCTGACCGCCGCCGGGCGCCGGCATTACGGATATTGCTCGATTCTTCAAGTGTTAGAGCAGCTTTATCCGACCGGGCGGATCGCCGAAGGCGATTCCGAACGATCGGATGCTGCTCTAAAAACCGACGGTCGCCCGCGCCCTTACCATCTTGGACCGGGGCCAGCGTTCCGGCTCGCCCGGTGGCTGATCGCGACCCAGGAGCGTCGTTCCCTGGCCGGGCCGGTCGATTTCCACCCGCCCCGCGTCGGTCTCCACGTAGATCCCCTTGCCGTCCAGCAGGGCGACGCCGTAGTTGCCGTCGATGGGCCCGCCCCAGATCGTGGTGCCGCGAATGCCGATGGTGGCGACCGGCGTATTGACGACGAGGGTGTCACCGGACAGCGATGCGATCTGGCCCGACGCGACCTGGAATACCCCTTGCAGGATATTGAGCAGACCATTGCCGGAGCTTTGACGGTCGTTGAACAGGTAGTCCTCGATCTCCAGAACCGCCGCATCGCCCAGGGTCAAGGCCGCCCCGTCCACCATGGTGATCTCCAGCCGGCTGTCGTCGCCCGTGGAGACTTCGTCGCCCAGGTGTACTTCCATTCCCACGGAAAGCGCCCATTTCCGGGCTTTCCGTTCGACGAATCCATCGCCCTTCAAGCGGGATACGGTGCCCGCGACCTGATCCGCGGTGGCCGGCGGCACGAAGCCGCCCAGTGCGGCAAGCGCGACCAGGACAGCCATCGCCTGTCGCGGGCAGGCGCAGGGGCGACGACGGGTCGTGGGGACGCCGCGGATCATGACCCTCGGTCGGAAGAACGCTACTGCGGTTGGGGCACGATGCGCAGATAGGGCTTGGGCGACTTCCAGCCGCCCGGATACTTTTTCTTGGCGTCCTCGTCGGAAACGGTCGGGACGATGATCACGTCCTCGCCGTGCTTCCAGTTGACCGGTGTCGCCACCTGGTGCCGGGCGGTCAACTGGCAGGAATCAAGGGTGCGCAGCACTTCGTCGAAGTTGCGCCCCGTGCTCATGGGATAGGTGAGCATGAGTTTGATCTTCTTGTCGGGCCCGATCAGGAATACCGTGCGCACGGTCGCGTTGTCCGCCGGCGTCCGGCCTTGGGATGTATCGCCGGCGCCTTCCGGCAGCATGTCGTAAAGCTTGGCGACTTTCAGCTCCGGGTCGCCGATCAAGGGGTAGTTCACGGCCTGGCCCTGCACATCCTCGATGTCCTTCGACCACTTATGATGATCGTCCACGGGGTCGACGCTGATGCCGATGATCTTGCAGTTGCGCCTCTCGAACTCGCCCTTGAGGCTCGCCAGATAGCCCAGTTCCGTGGTGCAGACGGGAGTGAAGTCCTTGGGATGGGAAAAGAGGACAGCCCAACCGTCGCCGATCCACTCGTGCAGGTTGACGGACCCTTCCGTTGTCTCGGCGGTGAAGTTGGGGGCCTCGCTGTTGATCCTTAGTGACATGTTTCGTTCCTCCTGTGGGGTCGGGCCGGACGTACTCCGGGCCCCCCGTTGTCGTATGAGAGCATTCTTGAGGTTCGCCTATTCGGCGGCTGCCTGGGCCGCGCCCGCTTCGGCCGTGAGGCCGATCTCCGCCAGGGCCTGGCGAAACGCTTCCAGCGTCGCCCCATCGGGCATGAGATAGGGTTGGCGCAGTTCGCCGCCCGGACGCCCCAGCACCTTCATGCAGCCCTTGATGGTGGGATAGTTGCCGA
This sequence comes from Rhodospirillales bacterium, assembly GCA_965247705.1. Taxonomy (GTDB): domain Bacteria; phylum Pseudomonadota; class Alphaproteobacteria; order Rhodospirillales; family CAMCUA01; genus CBDFHV01. Next base: position 63,198 of record CBDFHV010000012.1, read on the forward strand.
GGCCGAAACGGGAAACGAGCTGGAAGCAGTTGTCGATCATCTGCTGATGGGGGATCGCCTCGCCATAGCGGCCGGCAAGGGCGTGTTCGCAGTAGGCTACCACGTCCCGGGCGCACAAGTTGGCGATCATGGAGACGATGCCGACGGCGCCCCTTTGGATCATGGTCAGTCCGTAGGGTTCCATGCCGGCGAACACCGCCAGCCGATCCTTAACCCGGGCACAGGTTTCGGCCTTTTGGAACAGGTCCTTGGAACTGTCCTTGATGGCCACCACCATATCGATCTGGGCAAGACGATCGGCCAGGGCGGCGTCGATGTTGATCGAGGTGCGGGGTGGATTGTTGTAGATCATGATCGGCAGGTCGGTCTTGCCGATGGCTTCGAAATGGGCAATCACTTCCTTGATGGTGGGCAGGGCATAGGGTGGCGGCAGTACCATGACACCGTCGTAGCCGATCTTCTTGGCGTATCGGGTAAGGGCCACGGCGTGGTCGGTGCCGATGGTCGAGGTGCCGGCCAGCAGGGGAACCCGGCCCGCCACCTGCTCGTGGCAGATGTCGAAGATACGCTTGCGTTCGTCGTCGCTGACGGAAAACCATTCGCCCGTGCTGCCGGTGGCGATGATGCCGTGACAGCCCTCGGCGATCAGGAGATCTACAATGGCGCGCAGTTTCGCTTCGTCGATGCCGCCGTCGGCGTGAAAGGGCGTGACGACTGGCGGATAAACGCCCGTCCAGTCAATACGTTGCGTGGCCATGATGTGTCTCCATGTGTCGGCGCGCCACTGGACGGCTTCCGGGAAGGAGCCGCGGCGGACCGGCGACGGGCTCCCTGAAGTTGCGGGTCGTTACAAGCCAATACAACAGCTTCGCCGGTTCCCGGTCAACAGCGCCGGCGGATGGGCCAGGGGGCGGGCCAGGGGGTGGGCCAGACGGGTGGCCACGTCGATCAGGAATAGCGGAACCGGGTGCCGACGACGACGGTTTCCTGCCCCGGGCTGGCACCCCGCAGCAGCGCGGGGGCCGCCACCGGTACGTCAGGGGCGAAAGCGTAACGGTTCTTGCCCTGCCGCTTGGCTGAATACATGGCTTCATCGGCCGCCCGGACCAGATCTTCGGCCCGTGCACCGTGGGTGGGAAAAAGCGCGATGCCGACGCTGGCACTGATCGATACTTCCTGCTCGGCGACCCGGAACGGACGGGATGTGGCGCTCAACACATGATCGGCGACGGTTCGCGCCGCGGGCTCCGAGGTAGCGTCGGTCACCACGATGACGAACTCGTCGCCGCCAAAGCGAAGAACGGTGTCGGTCTGGCGCACGCAGGCGCGAAGGCGCAACGCCACCTGTCGCAGCACGTCGTCTCCCGCGTCGTGACCAAGCAGGTCATTGACCGGCTTGAACCCATCCAGGTCCACGAACATGACGGCCACCAGATTGCTGTTGCGTCGCGCCGAAGCCATGGTCTGGGCCAGGCGATCCATGCCCAGCACCCGGTTGGGCAGGGCCGTCAACGGGTCGTAGTGGGCCCGATAATGAAGCTGCTCCTCGTTCTGCTTGCGTTCCGAGATGTCGGAAAATATGGCCACGTGGCGCACGATTCGCCCGGCCCCATCGCGCATGACCGATACGCTCAACCACTCCGGATACACCTCGCCCGAACGGCGGCGGTTCCAGATCTCGCCTTCCCAGTGGCCGTCCGCGGTGATGTCGCGCCACATTTCCAGATAGAACTTGTCGTCCTGGCGCCCCGATTTCAGCAGCGCCGGAGTTTTGCCGACGGCTTCGTCCTGGCTGTAGCCGGTGGTGGCCGTGAACCCCGAGTTGACGGCGAGAATTCGGTTGTCCGCGTCGGTGACCATGATCGCTTCGTGAGCGGTCTCGAAGACGATCCTGGCCAACTCGTCCAGTCGTCCCGACGGCGCGGCCCGGGCGATCCGCTCGATCGTTTCGGCCAACCGGCTCTCCTCGGAGCGGTCGAGAACGTCATCCGCCCCCGCCTTCATCAGGGCCACGGTGACCCGGGGCGGGGGTGCATCGTCCATCGCCAGGACCGGAAGGGGACGACTGGCGCCCCGATAGGCCCGGACCATGGCAACGGCGTCATCCAATGCCATGCCCCGGATGTCGAGCACGACCAACTGAGCCTCTTGGCTCTCTTGGAGTACAGTGGCCGGGTCCACATCGTGGCCGACGCTGTGTACGCACGGATCAAGGGCGCCGTGACGAAGGACCTCGGGCAGCGATTCGGCGGCCGATTCGCATCCCGTGTGAAGGATCAGGTGTATCGTCATCGCGATCTCTGCAACAGTTGTATCAGAATTTTGCCGCTCGACCTAGACGTTGCATCCCGCGACACCCGTCGGCGCACGCAATTGCGCCAATTTCCAAGGACTCCCCCATTATTGCCGCCATCATGCTATATGCCCGCTTAACGGGGGATAAATTGTCATTCCGTTTTCTTTCCGGCTCCGCATCTGATTCACGGGGGTCGTTGTCCAAATCCGACGGTGCGGCGCATGTTTGATTCTATTCTGATCGCCAATCGTGGCGAGATCGCGTGCCGAATCATGGCGACGGCGCGGCGGATGGGAATCCGCTGTATTGCGATCCATTCCGAGGTCGACCGCGACGCCCCGCACGTGGTGATGGCCGACGAGGCGGTATGCGTGGGGCCGCCCGCGGCATCCGACAGCTACCTCAACATGAAGCGGGTGATCGACGCCGCGAAACGTACCGGCGCCGGCGCGGTTCACCCGGGATACGGCTTCCTGTCGGAGAACCGCAGCGTTTGTCCGTCGCCTGCGGCGGGCCGGAATTCCGTTCATCGGGCCCAAGCCGCGGGCAATCTCGATGATGGGGGACAAGCTGGAATCCAAACGACTGGCCCTGAAGGCCGGGGTCAACATCATTCCCGGCTCGGACGGCCCCATCGCGGGCGAAAAGGCTGCCCTGGCGGCCGCCCGCGGCATTGGCTATCCGGTGATGCTGAAGGCTGCCGCGGGTGGCGGCGGCAAGGGCATGCGCATCGTCGAAGATGCCGCGGCGCTGCGCGAGTCCCTTGGCGCCGTGCGGCGGGAGTCGGCGGCCAGTTTTGGCGACGATCGGGTGTTCCTGGAACGCTACATCACCCGCCCGCGCCACGTGGAGATTCAAGTCCTGGCCGACCAATTCGGCAACATCGTGCATCTTGGCGAGCGGGAATGCTCCATCCAGCGGCGCCACCAGAAGGTGATCGAAGAGGCGCCATCCCCGGCCCTCGACGAGGACACGCGCCTTGCCATGGGCCGGCAGGCGATCGCGCTTGCCAGGGCCGTCGACTACGTTTCCGCCGGCACCGTAGAGTTCGTTGTCGACCAAGACGGCGCGTTTCATTTCCTGGAGATGAATACCCGCCTTCAAGTGGAGCATCCGGTGACCGAAATGGTCACCGGCCTCGACCTGGTGGAGTGGATGATCCGCATCGCGGCGGGCGAGAAGCTGGCGTTCGGTCAAGACGACATTCGCCTGGACGGCTGGGCCGTCGAGGCGCGCATCTACGCCGAGGACCCATTGCGTGGTTTTCTGCCGTCCATTGGGCGGCTGGTGCGGTTCAAACCGCCGGAAACGTCGCCCCAGGTTCGGGTGGACCTGGGCGTGTGCGAGGGCGGTGAAATTTCGGTCCATTACGATCCCATGATCGCCAAGGTGATCGGTTACGGGGCGGATCGCAACGCAGCCATCGGCCATCTGGGCGGTGCCTTGGACGAATTCGTCGTCGAGGGCCCGTCGACGAACATCGGATTTCTGGCGGCGGTGACCGGGCATCCCCGCTTCCGGTCCGGCAAATTGTCCACGGACTTCATCGCCGAAGTCTATCCGGACGGCTTCCACCCGGCGCAACTGCCCCATGACGACCCGCACATGCTGTCGGCGGTCGCGGCGGCGGTCCACCTGTCGCGGCAATCCCGGGCCCAACGAATATCGGGTCAAGTGAGGGGTTTTGCGCACCAACTGCCGGACGTCTGGGTTGCCCTCCATGACGGACTCCAGCACGAGGTTCGCGTCGTGGCGGTCGAAGGCGGGTGGCAAGCGACCGTGGACGGCGCCCCCTTTGTCATCCAATCGAACTGGCGAATCGGCGATTCCTTGATGCGGGCGACCATCAACGGCGTCTCGCTGGCCCTGAGAATCGTCCCCTACGGGGCCGCCTATCGCTACATTCACGGGGGAAGCGAGACACGCATCGTCGTCCTGTCGCGGCGGGCGGCGTCCTTGGCCGCGCGCATGACCAAGAAACCGCCCCGGACGGCGGACAAAACGGTGGTGTCGCCCATGCCCGGGCTGCTGCAGTCGGTGGCGGTCGTCGTCGGGCAGGAAGTGCGCCGGGGCGAATCCCTGGCGGTTATCGAGGCGATGAAAATGGAAAACATCGTACGGGCGCCGTGGGACGGGATTATCGCCGCCGTTCATGCCGCGCCGGGTGACAGCCTTATCGTCGACCAGCCGATCCTGGATTTTGAGTGACCGCGCCTGGCGGCGCGACGTCCCTGCGTGTGGTGATTCGTGGCCGGGTCCAGGGGGTGTGGTTCCGCGCTTGGACGGTGGAGCAGGCTCGGTCGCGAGATCTCTCTGGGTGGGTCCGCAACCGGCTGGACGGCGCGGTGGAAGCCCTGTTCGCGGGCCCGGCGGCACGGGTCGAGGAAATGGTCGAGGCCTGTTGGGACGGCCCCCCATCGGCGCACGTGCAATCCGTGGACACCGCGCCGGCGCCGCCGCCCGACGAGCCCGGATTCGCCACGCGGCGGACGGGCTGAATCACCCGATTAACCCGGGTCGGAGGGCTCTTCGATAGGGACGGCGCCTTCCGGCACCCAGAGGCAGGTCCGGTTGCGGCCTGCTTGTTTGGCCGCGTAAAGGGCCTTGTCCGCCCGTTCGACAACGCCATCGACGGTCTCCGTCGTATCCATGGCCGCAACCCCCACGGACACCGAGACCTGGAGGGGCGGCCCCTCGCCGATGGCGATGGGGGTGGCCGCGATCGACCGCCGCAAGCGCTCCATGGCCGCCGCCGCGCGCACCCCCTCCATGCCGACCAGGCAGAACAGGAACTCCTCGCCGCCGTATCGAAACACCGAATCGTAGGTCCGGGTATGGGCCAGGAAGCGTGACGCGCAGGCCACCAGAACGTCGTCGCCCACGGCATGGCCGTAGCGGTCGTTGACGGACTTGAAGTGGTCCAGATCGGCCAAGGCGACGCAGCATGAGGTGCCGGTGCGAAGCAGGCGGGCGCGTTCCCGCTCCAGTTCGTGGACCATGGCCCGCCGATTTTGGAGACCGGTGAGGGGGTCCAGCTCCGACGCCGCCATGGCAAACGCCCGCTCGAGTCGGCGGGCTTGGGCGACAAAGGTCTCCGCTTGGGTCAGGACCCCGTCGACGTCATCGGGATGGGGCTTCTTTCCCCGCTGCCGGTCGGTGGCGATCCGCTCCGCCGCCCGGCACATTTCATCGTGAAGACGCGCCAGCGTATGGACGGCCGGCTGGTTGGCGAGGCCCGAGTTTCGATGGCGCGCATACCAGGCCGCGAAGTCCGGGCTCGCGATGCCGTCCGGGCTGGAAGCCGGGACGGGTCGGTCCAGGATGAGGCTGCGGGACCAGGCCGAGAGCCATGAAAGGTGTTCGTCAACGGCCTTGTCGAGGATCTCAACCATCTGGCCCGGCCCCAGGGAGACAGGGTGTCCGGTCGTTTCGTCATCTCCCAAGTCCTTGTTCACAGGGGTACCTAAGCCGCCGCCGAGGCCGTCGGAAACGGCGACGCAGCATCCTGTGTGGCAACGCCGAAGACGGTCTCGAAGGCTTCGCGCAGGGCATTGTCCAAGTCGTCCATGCTTGCGCCGTTTCCCAAATCCGCCAACGACGTCACCCCGTGATCGCGGATTCCGCAGGGAACGATTCCCGCGTAGTGGCTGAGGTTCGGACAGTGGTTGACCGAGATACCGTGATAGGTCACCCAGCGGCGAACCCGGACTCCGATCGCCGCGATCTTGTCGTCCCGCCCCGGACCCCGGGGCACCCAGATGCCGACCCGGCCCTCGCGCCGGGCCGCCTGCACGCCCAGTGTGCCCAGGCTGGCGATGACCCACGCTTCGAGGTTCCGGACGTAGGCCCGGATATCGCCGCGGCGGGGCTTGAGGTCCATCATCGCATAGGCCACCCGCTGGCCGGGGCCATGATAGGTGTATTGGCCGCCGCGGCCGGTTCGATAGACGGGAAAGCGCCCGCCTTCCAACAGGTCCGACGACCGGGCGCTGGTGCCGGCGGTGTAAATGGGGGGGTGTTCCAGAAGCCAGACCGCCTCCGCCTCGCGACCCTCGCGGATGGCGGCGACCCGCGCCTCCATGGCCGCCACGGTCTCGGGATAGGGCAGGGGATCGGGGCTTCGCAACCATTCCACCGAGCGCTCGATCACCGTTTCATGCCTTTCACGGCCGGGGGGTTGCTTGATCGCCCAGGCCGCATTTGCTATGTCCCGGTTCAGAAAACGACAACTGCACCCGTTGTCGCAAGGGAATAAGCGGTCGTGGCGGAACCGGTAGACGCGCAGCGTTGAGGTCGCTGTGGGGGAAACCCCGTGGAAGTTCGAGTCTTCTCGACCGCACCATCTCGCCAAGGCCCGCCGCATCCGCGCCGGGCCTTGCGCCTATGTGGGTCCTTGGGGGCCCTCCGTGAAGCAAGATAACGTTGAAGGACGGGGTCATGGGCGAACGGCCCGCCGAAAGGGAGTCCATCGTCGCACAGACCGACGGTTCCCCGGACTTGGTTTATGAACTGAAGGCCGACCGGGTCGACGCCTTTCTCGGCGCGCTGCACGCGGGCCAGGAAGCGCGCGTGCGAGGCATGATCCAACCGATGCATGCCGCCGACGTGGCGGACCTGCTGGAACGCCTGGGCCCCGGGGACCGGGAAACCCTGCTTGTCGCATTGGGCGACGAACTGGACCCAGACGTCCTGTTGGAAGTGGACGAAACGGTTCGCGAGGCCGTTCTCGATACCCTCAACCTCTATGAGGTGGCCGCGGCCGTCGCCGAGATGGAAAGCGACGACGCCGTCCAGGTGATCGAGGAACTGGACGAAGCGGACCGCCAGGAAGTCCTGCAGGCGATTCCCCGACGGGACCGGCTGCTGATCGAAGAGGCGCTCGCCTATCCCGAAGACAGCGCCGGGCGCCTCATGCAGCGCGAGGTGGTCACTGTTCCCGCCTTCTGGACGGTGGGGCAGACCATCGATTACCTGCGGCGCAGCGCCGACGAAGACGACGGTGCCCTGCCGCAGGCGTTCTACGACATCTTCGTGGTCGATCCCATGCATCGCCCGGTGGGCGCGATTCCCTTGAGCCGCTTGCTGCGCAACCGGCGACCGGTGCCGGTGACCGACATCATGACGACGGATATGCGGGTGATACCGGCGGCCATGGACCCGGAGGAGGTGGCCTTCCTGTTCCGCCAGCGGGACCTGGTCTCGGCCCCGGTGATCAACGACGACAGCCGCCTGGTCGGGACGATCACCATCGACGACGTGGTGGACGTCATCGAAGAGGAGCATGAAGAGGACATCATGCGCCTGGGCGGCGTGCAGGAAGACGACCTCTACAGCGCCGCCATGAAGACCACCCGGCTGCGGTTCGTCTGGTTGCTGGTCAACCTGGGAACGGCGGTGCTGGCGTCGGTGGTCATCGGCATCTTTGAAGACACCCTGCGCCAGCTCGTCGCCCTGGCCATCCTCATGCCCATCGTCGCCTCCATGGGCGGCAACGCGGGCACCCAGACCCTGACCGTGGCCGTGCGCGCCATCGCCTCCAAGGAAATCAGCCCGACCAACGCCTATCGGCTGATCGGCAAGGAAGTGGTGGTGGGCACGATCAACGGGGTCTTGTTCGCGGTCATTACCGGGGCCATCGCCTGGTACTGGTTTTCCCGCCCCGAGATCGGCCTGGTCATCGGCATCGCCATCGCCATGATCGTCAACATGGTGGTCGGGGGCCTGGGCGGCATTACCATCCCAATTGTGCTCCATCGGCTGGGCGGCGATCCGGCCGTGGCCTCGTCCGTATTCCTGACCACCCTCACCGACGTGGTCGGCTTCTTCGCTTTCTTGGGATTGGCGGCCTGGCTGATCCTGTAGGATGCGTGGCATTCACCGGTGAGCGATCGAATTGCCCCTGACAGTGCCCGCGCGCCGCGACAGGTGCCAAAGATGGGCCGGTCTCAGCCCGCCTTATTCACCCAAGGGGCCTGAAATGACTGGCGCGCGGCGGATTTTGACGTAAAATCAATGTGCTAGAAGGATTCACAACAAACCTCCGCCGTGCGCCATGGGTGAAACGCTATCTCTGTTCGGTTCCTCGTTCAACAAGTCCCTTCGCATCGAATCCCGACCCGAGCGGCTGACCGGGGAACCGGGGGCCGTGCTCTTGCGCGAGATCATGGAGCGCACCCGGATCATCGAGTGGCTGACCGAGCGGTTGCACGATCCGCGCAAGGCCGATCGTGTCACCTATCCCCTGGCCGATCTGCTGCGCACGGTTCTGCTTCTCTTTGGCCAGGGTTGGCACGACCAAGACGACGCCGACGCGCTCCGCCATGATGCGGGCCTACGCCTGGCTGCAAGCGGTTCACGGGGTGTCACGCCGTTGTCCACCGAGGCGCACCTGGCCTCGCAACCCACGCTGTCGCGTCTGATCGCGCTTCTGAGCACGCCGGAGGCCCGCACTGTGCTCCATGAGGCGATCACCGAGCTCGCGGGGCGGCGGTTCCGGGGCCTGCGCGGCGGTCACCGGCAGCGATATCTGACCATCGACGTGGACAGCCTGCCGATCGAGGTCCACGGCCATCAACCCGGCTCGGCCTGGAACGGCCATTACCATCAGCGCATGTACCACCCTTTGGTGGCCAGCATCGCCGAAACCGGCGACCTTCTGGACGCTCGTTTACGGGAGGGCAACGCCCACACCGCCGAGGGGGCGCTGGACTTCATCCTTGATCTCGTGGACCGAGCCGAAGAGACGCTGTGCCAAGTCGCTCTGGTGCGCATCGACGCTGGGTTCCCCAGCGATCCCCTGCTGTCGGGCCTGGAGCGTCGCGGGACGCCCTATGTTGCCCGATTGCGGACCAACAAGGTCCTGGACCGCATGGCTCAGCCCTGTCTTGGACGGCCGCCGGGACGGCCTCCGGCAGAGCCGCGGACGTGGTTCCACGAGATGACCTGCCGGGCGAAGTCGTGGTCGAAAGAGCGCCGAGTGGTCCTGGTGGTGTTGGAACGGCCAGACCAATTTCTGGTTGATCACTTCTGGCTGATCACCAGCCTTGATGCCGAGGCCGTGCCGGCGGCCGATCTCCTGGATCACTACCGCCAGCGCGGCCGTGCCGAGGCCCACATGGGCGAACTCATGGACGTGATGGACCCGGCGCTGTCGTCCGCGTCGCGAAGGAAGCGTCATTACCGGGGGCGCTGCCTGCCGGAGCGCGAGAGCACGGTCGATGCCTTCGCTCACAACGAGGTCGTCCTGTTGCTCAACATCCTGGCCTATGAACTGGTTCATGCCGGGCGGTGCCTGATGGAGACTGCGACCGGCGAGGGGTGGAGCCTTCGCCGGTTCCGCGAGCGCGTTCTGCGCGCCGCCGCCCGGGTCGTCGTTTCCGGCCGACGCATCACCATGGTCATCGGGGAAACATTCGCCCGCTTCTGGCAACGGCTCTGGCCGCGCTTGGAACGCTTGCGATACGCCGACCCGTAACCCCGTCCAAGTCGGCCAGCTAGACTTCAAGCCACCGCCGGATCGCCGGTGGCGGTCCCGCTCGCCTCCACGGCGGCTTCTTCACGCCTTTCATGCCTCAAGTGGCTATCGCACAGCTGGGGAAGCACCCGTGACTCGCCAGCCGCGAATGACCCTGCAACGAGACTCGCATCACATGCAGAAAAGTCTACGGCAAGGGGGTTGGTGAATAAGCCGGGCTCAGACCGGCCCCTACGCACTTGAAATTACTTGCGTAGGGGCGGGTCTCAGACCCGCCCGTCCCCCCGTCCCATAGGGCATCCAATGGGCGGTGGGCCAGTTACTTCAATCGCTCACTGACATTACACCGGGGAAACCAAGCGCGCATTATGCCGGCAGGTCGCCCTCGGCGCGCATCATGCGCACCGCCTCGCGGGCCGCGTCGGTGGTGCGGGTCACGTCTTCGTCGGTGTGGGCGGCGGAGACCTTGGCGGCCAGCTTTCCCGTGACGTCCACCCCGTGGACCTGGAGCGCCAACTGGAACTTGGCGGCGCGGGCTTTGTCCCCGTCGAGCAGATCCTGGGGCGTGCACTCGGTGGGGTCGAAGTCCAGCGGATTAAGTGGCCGCCCCTCGGGGTTGGAATGGATGAAGAAGCCCGAGTTCTGCCCGTAGGCGGCCCAGGGGACACCCTCATCGGCGAACACCACGTTCAGTTCGTCCCGCAACCGCGCGCCGGTGGCATTGGCCCGCGCGCAGGCATCGGTACTGGCCAAGACCTCGAGGGTGGCGATGCCGGCGGCGGCCGACAGGGGATTGGCGTTGTAGGTGCCTTGATGGCCGATCTTCTCGAACCCCTTCTCCGTGGCGACGTCGAAGTCGAGAAGGTCGAGGATGTCCTTGCGGCCGCACACGGCGCCGCCCGGCAGGCCGCCGGCCAGGATCTTGGCCAGACTGCAGAGATCCGGCGTGATGCCGAGGAATTCCTGGGCGCCGCCGACGGAATCCCGAAAACCGCACACCACTTCGTCGAAGATGAGAAGGATGCCCCGGGCCGCGGTCATGCGGCGCAATTCGGCGACGAACGGGCGGGGCAGGGGGACCTGCCCCCAGGTGGCCCCGGTCGGCTCCAGGATGACGGCGGCGATGTCGTCGCGGGACTCGATCAGTGCGCGGGTAGCGTCCAGGTCATCGGGCGGGGCCAGGATAACGTTCTCGGCGATCCCTTCGAGGACACCGGGCGTCGGGCTGCCGTCAAGGTGGTTGGACACGCCAAAGGCCACATGGTCGCTCCAGCCGTGGAAGTGGCCCGTGAAATGGACCAGTTTGGTGCGGCCCGTGTAGGCCCTGGCCAGGCGCAAGGCCATGAGGTTGGCCTCGGTGCCTGAGGAATGAAAGCGGATGCGCTCGGCGCATGGGACCAATTGCTTGATCAGGGATGCCCAGCGGACCTCCAGCTGGTGACAGGCCCCGGGGTGGGTGCCCAAATCGTACTGGCGGTGGACCGCTTCCTTCACCGCCGGGTGACCGTGCCCCAGCAGAAGGGCCCCATGACCGCCGACATAGTCCACGTACTCGTTGCCGTCGACGTCCCATTTGCGGGATCCGTCCGCCCGATCCACGTAGATGCCATGGGGAAGCTGACGGCGGGAATCATGGACGATTCCGCTGGGAAACATCTCCCGGGCCTCGGCGGCCAATCGGGCGGATTCGGCGGTGCGGTCGCGAAAGGCGGCGACGATGCGGGAATTGGTGGCAAGCGAAACGGTCATGGAAATACCTGCTGGGTCGCGGGGGCGGCCCCGGATCGTAGCCCAACAGGGGGAAATTCAACAACCGCCGGCGCGCCGCATGGGGCAGCAGTCACAGAATCGCCGCGACCTGCTGATAGCCGCGCCAGATCATGCTGAGGGAGACGTAGGCAATGGTCAGGATGCCGACGTAGGCGATCCAGTGATGGGTGTTCATGAGTTTGGCCAGGAAATTCGACGCCACGCCCATCAGGAAGATCGATAGGGCAAGGCCGAAGATCAGAACCTCCACGTGATCCTGGGCCGCGCCCGCGACGCCCAGGACGTTGTCCAGGGACATCGTCACGTCGGCGATGATGATGGCGACCAGGGCCTTGCCGAGGGTTGAATGCTGGATGATCTCCGCCTGGTCGCCGGAGTCGTCGCGCCCTTCGCGTTGCAGCCTCGATTGCTCGCGCACCTCCCGCCACATCTTCCACGCTACCCAGGCCAGCAACAGGCCTCCGGCGAGCAGCAAGCCGATGACCTCCAGGAGATAGTAGGTGAAGATCGCGAACACCACGCGGGCGACGGCGGCCAGGGCGATGCCGATCACGATGGCGCGGCGGCGAAGGTGGGCGGGCAAGTTCGATGCCGCAAGGCCGATCACGATCGCGTTGTCGGCGGACAACACGATGTCGATCATCACCACGGAGCCGAGCGCCGTTAAAAAGGAAGTGAGTTCGCCTTCCGACACCAGATACCTGCCAGACCCACGGTGGCCCCGAAACGAAACGGAACCGTCCCCGATATCGCGACCGGAAACAGTGACCGGAAACAGTGACCGACGACACTTCATGGCTTGCATGAAGACGTCGGTCTCATGCGAGGGGCTGCGACATGGCGCGCATCGTCCCTCGGCGGCGCGCTTTATAGCACGCCCCTGGGCCTTGTCAGTTCCCCGTGCGCAATCTCACCAGCCGTGGGATCAGTTGTAGCGGAGTTGCAGCGTGGCCCAGAACTTGTCGGTGTCGGACGAGAACGCGTCCGCATCGTAGCTGGCGTATTCCAGGTCGAAGACGGCGCGCACGCTGGCGTTCACGATGTGGCTGAGATCGAAGAACTTGGTCAGTTTGAGGCTCCATTCAGTGCCATAGCGGGTGCCGTTGTCCTCGGCCCTGAAATCATGGGCGGCCGCGGATAGGCGAAGATCACCGAGATAGCGGTCCATGGGCACCACATAGGCCAGGGAAACAGAGCTATCGCGCAGCCCGTCGACGGGTATCGTGGCGAACCGGTCGGTCGCGCCGTTGAATTTGTGCACGGACGTAAACGGCGTCTGGAACGCGTTGGTGCCGTTGCCGCCAAGGACCTCATAGCCCAACCGCACGGTAAGATCGCGAATGCGGACACCGGGGCCGATCTGATAGTAGGTCAGGCCGTAATCGCCAGGATTATCCGAGTGGTCCGTCTGATAGGCAAATTCCGCTTCATAAAGGGCGGTCAGGTCACGGTTGAAGCGGAACGTGTGGTCGCCGTCCAGTCGTAGTCCCGTGGAATTGCTGGAGAATGCGGGGGCGTCGTCATCCACCTCGATCAGGTAGTCATAAAGGGTGATTCTACCCCACCCGAAACCGTCGTGGGTGGCGTTGAACAAGTGGGTATTAGAATCGAAGTCGCCCAGCCTGGCGTCGTCGCCGAACACACGATTGACGTGGTCGACGAAGGCATAAGTAAGGTCCAGGCCCGGTAGGGGGGCGTGGGATACCAACGCCGCATCAAAGGTCTGTTCGTTCTGGCGGAACCCGGCGTTGCCGATGAAGCGGTCGTTGTCCAGCTTGATCCGCTGGCGTCCCAGTCGAAAATTGGTGTTCGCCAACCCCTGATAGTTCAAGTAGCCCTGGTTGAGTTCGATGGTGTCGTCATCGGCAATGACGGGGAACTGGGCGCGGCCATTGACGGTGTCGTTGAAGGTCTCGCCGCCGATTTCGGCCACGCCGTCGCCTTCAAAAAATAGATAGAACCCGTGGATCGCGCCCGTCTCGTAGCGGAACCTGGCGCGAACCGTATTGGCGCGGGCATCCCGGGAAAAACCCTTCTGGTCCACGTGTTCGAACCGGTAGCGAAGGTCCAGGGAGGGCCGCCCTTGGGTCAAGGCGGTCGCCAGGGGGGACAATGCGTTGTCGGTGTCCTTGGCCTCCTCGGCCGAAGCGGCAACGATCGCAGACAGCACCAACCATCCCGCCATCAATGGCGGGCCAGCGCGCGACATGGTCATAGACAGGGTTCTCCCTTGGATATCCTGGCCTTCAGGCCGGAGACGCTTCCATGGCCGGGGTGCTGGGCGCCGCCGCCACGCGCCGGTCGGGGGCGACCCCGTTCCAGTCGTCCGCCGGCGGGCGCTGCTTCAGCATCTGGCAACGGCCGATGAACAGGGAGCTCGGACCGTCTTCGGGGCGCAGTTCGAGAGATTCCTCGAACAGAGCGATGGCGTCGTCCCATCGCCGTTGACGGTAGGCGGCCAAGCCCGACTCGAATATCCGAGCCATTCGGCTCACCGATTCCGGCAGCGGCTCCAGTCCCAGAACCTCGTAAATGGCCACCGGCTGGGAGCGGCCCTTGACGACGACCAGGTCAAGTTCGCGCGTCCCGACCCGATCGGCGACCAGTTCGCGGGTCTGGCCGGAGATGATGACGGCGGCGCGGAACATCTTGGTCAATTGTTCCAGACGTGACCCGATGTTCACTTCGTCTCCCATTACGGTGTAATTGAAGTGGGTCTGGGAACCCATGTTTCCGATCACCATCTCGCCCGTATTGACGCCGACGCCGATCGCCAGAGCCGCGTGACCGCGCTGCTCCCAATCCTTGCCAAGTACCCGGGCTGACTCGACCATTTCAAGACCGGTCTTGCAGGCATTGAAGGCCTGATCCTCGGGCGCCATGGGGAGCGGCGCTCCGAACACCGACATCACCGCATCGCCAATGTATTTGTCCACCAGTCCCTGGTTGGCGACGATCTTCTCCGTCATCGCGTCGAAGTACTCGCTCATCAGCCCGACCAGCTGCTGCGGATCGAGGCCCTCGGAGATGGTGCTGAAGTTGCGCACGTCGGAGAACAGCACGGTCAGAGTCTTGCGGTCCCCGCCCAGTTTCAGCACGTCCGGATTTTCACACAGTGATTCCACCAGCGCCGGATGCAGGTAGTGGTCGAAGGCGCGGCGCGTGACCCGCTCTCGCTGTTCCTGCATCAGATAGGTGACGATGGTGATCGAACTGTAGGTCAACAGCAGACCGAACAGGGGAAACGTCAGGTTGAGCCAGGCATCGGCCTCGACAAAGACCGCATGGTTCGCCGCCGCGATCGCCCCGCCGGTGCCCAGGGCCGCGAGGCTGAAGGTCATGGACGACACCCGCTCCGCGATGGCGCCCAGAAACAGACACCCCACCAGGATGAACAGGACGTCGAATAGCCAGTAGGCATTGCGGCGTTCCAGGAAACGGCCGGTGAGGATATTGTCGACGATGGTCGCGACCCGTTCGACTCCGGGGATAACGGCCGAGAAGGGCGTAACGAAGACGTCGCTGATACCCACCCCATGGACTCCAACGATGACGATCTTGTCATCGAACGCGCCGGCGGGAATGCGTTCGCCCACCACATCGGCGTAGGAATAGGTTTGGATCGTGCCCGCCGGGCCGTAGAAGTTGGCCAGCATGCGCATGGATTCGTCGGTGGGGATGAAAACCGGTCCCATCTGGATGCCGTGGCCGAATTCGACTCGCATCTCCTCGGGGCGCAGGTTCATGGCCAGCCGCGCGATCTGCAGGGCGAAGGAGGGATAGAAGCTGCTCCCCAGCCCCAACACCGGGTATTCGTAGCGGGCCGTTCCGTCCACTTCGAGGGCGACGTTCACGTGTCCCATGCCGGTCGCCGCGGTCGCCAGATCCGGTAGCGGGACCAGGGCGTCGATCCCGTGAAGGGCCAAGGGCATGCCTTCCGTCTGGCCTCTCAATGCGCGGAAGGCATGGGGTTCCAGCAAGGCTCCCTTTTGTTCGCCAATGGTGACGTCGGCGTCTTCGGGAGCGGCGAATACCAAGGAGAAGGGAATCACCGATCCATCGGCGCTGTCCAGCGCGGACGCAAGATGGCGGTCCGCTCCGGAGCGGCTTGCCCAGTCAGGCAAGGAAGCGCGGAACTGGGCCAGCGCTTCGGCCGTTCGCGAGGTCTCCAACAAATCAAGAACGTCGCGCGCCGCTTCCGCATCGGTGCCGCTGAGGGAGCTCTCGGGCTCCAACATCAGCATGTCCAGGGCAACGATCCGGGCGCCCGCCCCACTCAGACGGTTGACGAAGTCGCCGATGCGGGACCGGCTCCATGGCCACCGTCCGTAGGTCTGCAGGCTTTCGTCGCCAATGTGGACGATTGCCAGGTCGGGCGACGCCTGCTCGACGCCCCGTAGCTGGAACCGGAGATCCAGCAGCAGGCCCTCCGCCTGTCGTAGCACGGCCATGCCCGACACGGCCGAATATAAAGCCGCCGTGATGACCGCGATAAGGATGCTCACCCGAACGGGCGTGAGCAGGTTGAGCCAGGGAGAGTCGCCTTGGGCGGCGCCGCGCACCGGTGCCTACCTGACGCGGGACTGGTCGATGAAACTCCGCACCTGGTCTTGAGGCCACGTCTGCTTGGGATCGGGACTGCCGCCGCGGGGGATGACGGTGCCCTCGCCTTGATTCAGCACGATCTCCGCGCCGGGCGCGGAATCCGTGGGACTCATGGCCACGGCGCCTTCCATGCAGACCGCCATGGTCACCTTTGGGGTGGCGCGCATGATCCAGTCGGTACCGCGAACCGAGGCGACCGCGGTCGAGGTGTGAACCTCGAACTTGGTGTCGGGCACGAAGAGGTTCATCACGGTGCGGAGGATTCCCTTGGGCACCGAAAAGCGGCCGGACCGCTTTTTCTGTTCAGGGGAATACACGAACTCCGTGATCTTCAGGGTGCCGTCGCTGCCCAGGGAGACCAGCGTCTCGTCCTCGAATCGGATTCGCACCCGGGCGTTCTTCATGGTCTGGATAATGTCCCGTTGATAAATGGCCGAGCCGACGGTCGCCATTTCCGGGTTGTGGCTGCCCTTGTGGACGACCAGGACTTCCCCCTCGATTGCGTCCACGGCGCCGATCGAATTCGCCGCCTGGGACGGGGCGGGGCCGAACAGTAATCCCGCGGCTATCATGACAACCGCCGCGATTTGTCGCTCCGTTGGGGTCATACCTTGCTCCTGACTTCGCATGTCCTGCCGCTTCGTATGAAGGGCACTGCCTTCCAAACCGATGTATCAACGCGACGTACGTACTCGGCGCGTCTCCTTGAAGTTATTGGGCCAAGGAATCTTCCCACTTCTCCATGGCTTGCCAAAACGGAATTCGGCACGTGTCGATGACGTCCTTCTCCCCGGAGACCTCCTGGCGTTCGAGCCAGCAATCGAACATGACCTGGGCGCGCGCTCCAAACTCGGCTCCGTCGTCGTCGTCCATCTCGGCGATCGACGATGTCAGACGCGCCCGGGCCACAATCAACATGTTTCGCTGATCGTCCTGTAGTCGCCAAGTCTCAAATACCTCCGGCGGAATGGCTTCGCCACGCGCCACCGTGCGAGCCTTGGAGGCGAAGAAGCTCGAAGCCAGGCGATCGCCTTGGAGGGATCGAGATTTTGATAGCTCCAGGTAGCCATTGAACAGACCCTGTTCGAACGGGGCCTCGGGCACCGCCATCGCGGCGACCTTCTCCGGTTCCACGAACACGCAGCCCGCCAGCATGACAACAGCGGGTATCGCCAACCACCGGAAGATCAACATTAGTCCCCTGCAACGCGTATACCGACGCGCAAACAATGCCCATCTCTCCGCGAGTGCGGAATCCTCAGTAATCTTGCCATAACTTGCGGCGATTAAGAAATCCTTACACGAGTTGAGTGTCAGCGAACACAAAACCCGCACCCGGAGTGAAAAATCGATCGTCAATCCGCTCTATCCCCATGGGGGACTACAGAATCGTGCCGCCTCCGCTTGACAACACAAGGGCACGCCACTGCCGGCGGGCGGCAAAGAGTTTCGTCCCAAGTTCCGCGGCGCGGAAATGCAGTGGCTGTTCATAAACTATTCGGCGGTGCCGCCGGTGGGGGCCGAGCCCGCGGCACTCCGATCACGCCCGACGCCAAACATGTGGTGCACTATTGGGCACGGTCCACAGGATACGGGATTGTCCCCGGAGGCTGAGCATTCCGTCGATGCGGCCACCCCGTCACGTTTTTGAGGGATTTCACGGATACCGATAAGGGAACTCATGAGTGTAACTAGGAAGAACTTTTTGATACCATTGCGGGAAATGGGTACATTCCGTCGAAGGGGGTTTTCGCTTCCGACATGAGCTTATCGTTCCCGGTAGGGGTTGCTCATCCGGGTGCTCGACAGGGACGGTAAGTGCGGCGGCTACCGCCCATCCAAAGAAAAAAGATAACTGGAGGCCGGGCAATGAAGGGGCAAAAATTCACCGTTTATCTCGTCATATGCGATGACAAGGAGAGGTTCCGAGTCGGAGCCTTTCTCTCGAAGAGCGGCAGGCAAGTGCGCCAATACACGACAGCGGCGGAGTTTCTCGAGGACTATCATGACGGTGTTGCCGGGTGCCTCGTGGCGGACTTGTCCATGTCCGGTATGAGCGGACTCGACCTCTTGAAGCGTCTCAGCGATCTACAATCTTCGCCGCCGGTCGTTTTCCTCGCCGGGGCGGGCAATGTGGGGAAGCTGGTAAGGGCGCAAGTGTCCGGAGCTCGGGCCGTCCTTCGCAAACCCGTCAGGGAGAAGAAGCTTCTGTCCTGCCTGGACGACATCGCCGGCGATGGGGCCGACTTTGCGTTCGACATCCAAGCGAAAATGCTTGCGCCGTTGCCTACGGGAGTGGGCGGCACCTGCTGAACGCGCGTGCGGACCCGGGCGGAGCGATTCTTGCCCCTAGGCCAATGCCTTACGGATAAGGTTCGCGCCCAGCAGGAGCAAGGCCCAATAGACCCAGATCCGAAAGCGGGCCGGCGAGATCCGCCGACCGCACCACCTGCCGAACAGCATTCCGGCGACCGCTGGCGCGACTGAGAGAGCCGCCAGAACCACCGTGTCACGTCCGAGGGAGCCCTGATGAAGGTGCGCCGCCACCCAGGCCACCGAAGCCACGAACAGTGACAGCCCGACGGCGCGCACGAACGTCTCGCGGTCCAGGGTAAGGGATTGCAGATAAACCACCAACGGCACCAGAATGGAGCCCGTCATGCCGCACAGGACTCCCGACGCCATGCCCACCGCGGGCCCCAGGGGTCGTTCGGCACGGGTCGGCAGGCGTAGTTCCCGGGCCCGCAGGCCGAGGCCTGAATAGGTGCAAAGGACAATCCCCAGCACGCCGACCAGTATCCGCGGGTCGACCGTGAACAGCAGCACGGTGCCGAGCCAGATACCCGCTGCCGCCGTTCCATTCAGCATCCAAAAACGTCGGATCAAGGCGCCAAGGCCCGGGCCCGGGCCGCTCTGCCAAAGATTGGCAAAGAGCGACAGCAAGGCGATCAGGGGCACCACTTGCCGTAACTCCAGGACCGATCCCATCAGGGCCACCGACAGGGTGGGCAGGCCGAAGCCCACGGCGCCCTTGACCGTACCCGCGATCAACAGGGCGCCGGCGACAACGGCGATGACTTCGATATCCAGCATAGAGCTTCCGGCGCCCCGCAAGTTCGGCGCCGTGGCGTCCGGCGCCGATAGACGATACTATAACGCCGTGGTTATGACCCGGAGCAAGCAATGACGGTAGGATCGATCGGTCAGACGGTTTCCCTGCAGGCGCTCAAGTCCGCCCTATTGCAACGCAGCGCTGCCTTGGCTCTTGCCAGCAAGGCGACCCAACAGGTGAAGCAGGCCGCCGCCGCCGCCGACACGCGCCGCGGCGGTTTGAACATATCTGTCTAGTGGTTCCTATCGCGGGCAGCGACGGGGTCAGGCGGCCTCGCGACCGCCCTTTTCCAGCGCCTTGACGTTGCCCTCGACGCGGGCCGGCGAGTCGACGGCGATTTCGATGCGCCGCGTCTTCATCTCCTCGGGCAGCTCGCGTACCAGGTCGACATGCAGCAAACCGTTCTCCATGTGGGCCTCCGTCACCTTGACGAAGTCGGCAAGCTGAAAGGTGCGCTGAAATCCGCGACCCGCGATGCCCCGGTGCAGATAGCGCCGCTCAATTCCGTCGTCGCCGTGCTGACCGGACACCACCAGGGCGTTCTCGCGCGCCTCGATGGCCAGTTGATCGCGGTCGAAGCCGGCGACCGCCATGGTGATGCGGTATGCGTCTTCGCCCGTCTTCTCGATATTGTAAGGGGGATAACCGCTGCCTGCCTCGTCGAGGCGAGTGGCCCTGTCCAATACGTTCATCAAGCGATCGAAGCCGACCGAAGAGCGAAACAAGGGGGAAAAGTCGAAGCTGGTCATCGGTACACATCCTCCATTGAGAAGCAATATGCGTTTCCGGGACGTCTCCAGGACGCCGATCCCGGCCGCCCCGCCGGACCCTCGGAAGGCATCCGGCGTTCGAGATTTGGGTGGGTTCGCCGACCCTGTCAAGGGCCGCGCGGCAGACGCGATATCCCCGATCCCGCATGATCGTCCGATACCAAATCGCCGCCGTCCAGAGCGGCTAAATCGGCGCGACGCCATCCTCTATCGACGACCGCCCGAAAAGGCTACCATGCCCGCCGATTCAGGGCATCGACGAGGAACGAGCGGCCATGGCGACCCACTCCACCTTTACCCAGCTGTCCGAGGAGGAACGACGCATTCTCTTCGAGGCCAGCCCACCGCGGAAATACACCAAGGGCGACGAGATCGTTCGCCAAGGCGCGCTGCAGGGAACGATGTTCGTGATCGTTTCCGGCGACGTGAAAGTGGAACGGCACAGCGAGGACGGCGACAGGGGAGAGCGGGTGGTCGTCGATCGCCTGGGACCAGGGCAGGTTTTCGGCGAGATGTCCTTTCTCGACCGTGAGCCCTGCAGCGCCACGGTGATCGCCGAATCGGACGTCGAGGTACGGGGAATCGGTCGCAAGGAGATCGACGACATCAGTCGGCGTGACTCAAGCTTTCAAGGGCGTTTTTTCCACTGCCTGGCGTTGACCCTTGTCGACAAGCTGCGCCAAACCAGCAGCCGTCTTTCTTGACGGACGCTGGGTCGCGTTTTATTGCCAGGGTTCCAGGCCGTCGTATTCGGGGATGCGACCACTGACCATGGTATCTTGAAAAGCCTTGAGATCCTCCCCCCGTTGCCAGCACTCGCCCTTTGGGAAACTGACTCGCAGGTATTGTCCGACCAGGCGTTCCTTTTGCAGCCGGTAGGACTCCCAAATGACGTCGTACCCCGCGACGTCGGCCTCGCTCAGGAATTTCTCGAACCGACGGGCGAACGGTCGGGTGTCGTTGCCGCACAGCTGGGCGAAGGCATCCACCTTGGCTGCGTCGGCAGCCATGTCCACGTAAGCCGTGGTCGGCGTTTTCTCCAAACTCGCCCGATAAAATTCGGTGACCCGACTTTTCCACATGCGGGGAGGCGATTCGCAGGCCGTCAACGGAAGCGCGAATGCCAGGATCAGCAGACCAATCCCTGCAATTTTTGAGCGTTTTGTTTTTTGTATCAAAATGTTATTAGAAATTTTTCAAGTGTTTCTTCAAATTTCTAGGGTCAGTAGTCCTCAACCTTTATCTCGTTGTGAAGGCGCATGACGTCGGTCATGAAAGGATCCTCATCGAGGGTGTCGGACTCGAACTCGAAGGCAAATCCGTCGTCGATGGCACGCACCACATGGCCGGTCACGCTTGCCAAGTCCTGAATGTGCAGTTCCACAAGTGCTTCGTCGTCGAGTTCCCCATCCAGTTGAATCGCCGCGCCGCTGGCGGAGATGTCCTTGACGCGTCCCTGGTGCTGTCGGTCCTTTTGAACCGCTCGCAGTTCTTTGGTGAGGGAAACCCGAGGATGTCTGCGTTTGTCGGATCCCACATCATCCTTATCGGTCATGTCCGGGCTCCTTGCTGGGAACAAGACTGAGGAAGAACCTTTTCACACATCGACCGAAGGGGGAAGTCGGAATCCGATACGACCTCGGAATGACCCGTTGCGCCGCCATGGGGATGGACACATATCAGCCCCGCGCCAAGCGTATCCCAGGATATCACGATGGGGGAGACCACGATGGGGGAGACCACGAACGCCGAGACCACGAACGCCGAGACTCATGCCTTCCAGGCGGAAGTGGGTAAGCTTCTCGATATCGTCGCCAATTCCCTGTACAGCGAAAAGGAAATCTTCCTTCGCGAGCTGATCTCCAACGCGGCGGACGCCTGCGATCGCCTGCGCCACGCGGCGTTGACGACGCCGGACTTGATCAAGGACGATCCCGAGTTCCGCATTCGGCTGACCGTCGACAAACCCAAGAGCACGCTTACAATTTCCGACAACGGTGTCGGCATGGACCACGACGCCCTGGTCCAGGACCTGGGGACCATCGCCCGTTCGGGAACCGCCGCCTTCGTGGAGCAGTTGAGCGCCGCCGCCGAGGGGCCCGGCAAGGACCGCGGCAAAGCGGCCAAGCCGGACGTCAGCCTGATCGGCCAGTTCGGGGTCGGTTTCTACGCCGCCTTCATGGTTGCCGATAGGGTCGAGGTGACCAGCCGCAAGGCCGCCGCCGACACCGTCTGGCGCTGGGTTTCCGACGGCAGGGGATCGTTTACCGTCGATCCCGCCGAGGCGCGCCTGAGCGGCGAGTCGGGGCGGGGGACGGATGTCCGCCTGCGTCTTCGCAAGGGCGACAAGGCGTACCTGGAACCCCAAAGGTTGCGCACGATCGTAAAGACCTACTCCGATCATGTTGCCCAGCCCATCTACTTGAGGGGGACGGGTATCGCCGAGGCCGAACAGGCGCAGCCGGTCAATACGGCCACCGCCCTGTGGGCGCGCCCAAAGAGCGAGATCACCGAGGACCAGTACAAGGAGTTCTTCCACGACACCGCCCACGGCTTCGGCGACCCGTGGATGACTCTCCACGTCAAGGCCGAAGGCCGCATGGAGTATGCGGCCCTGTTATTTATACCCGACCGGCGACCGTTCGATCTGTTCACGCCGGAGCGCCGGTCGCAGATCAAACTCTACGTGCGGCGCGTTTTCATTACCGACGACTGCAAGGATCTGCTGCCCGGCTACCTCCGTTTCGTGCGCGGCGTGGTCGATTCCGAGGATCTGTCGCTCAACATCGGCCGCGAACTGCTGCAGGAGGATCCAATGGTCGCGCGCATCCGCGGCGCGCTGGTCAAGCGGGTGATCTCGGAACTGCGCAAGAAGGCCGACAAGGACCCCGAGGCCTTCACCCAGTTCTGGACGGATTTCGGGGCCGTTCTGAAGGAAGGCATTTACGAGGACACGGACCAGCGGGATACGCTGCTGGACCTGTGCCGGTTCCACGGCACGGCGGGCGAGAGGCTGGTGAGCCTGGGCGACTACGTGGGACGCATGCGCGACGGGCAAACGGGCATCTTCTATATCGCCGGCGACGATGTGGCGGTTCTGCGCCAATCGCCGCAGCTCGAAGGATATCGGGCCCGGGGCGTTGAGGTCCTGCTGATGACCGACCCGGTGGACGAATTCTGGCTGGGCGCCGTCGGCACCTACAAAGACAAGCCCTTCCAGTCGGTGACCCGGGGGGAGGCGGACTTGGCGTCGATTCCCGTCACCGATGAAAGCGAGGACAAAAAGAGCGCGGAGACGCCCGATGATACGAGCCTGGAAGTGCTGGTCCAGCAGTTGAAGCGGGCATTGGAAGACAAGGTCAAGGACGTGCGCCTGTCCCAACGGTTGACCGATAGCCCCGTGTGCCTGGTGGCGGACGAGGCGGGCCTGGACATGCACCTGGAACGCCTGCTCAAACAACATCAACGCCTGGAGTCGACGTCGGCCCGGGTGCTCGAGATCAACGGCACCCACCCCTTGATCCGCGGCCTGGCGAACCTTGCCGCCGAGGCTGAGTCGAAGCCCGAAGCGGGGTTTGACGACGCGGCGCGGCTGCTTCTCGACCAAGCCTGCATCGTCGAGGGCGAGCCGCTACTGGATCCGGCCGGCTTCGCCCGACGGATGACCGCTTTCATGGAACGGGGGT
>CBDFHV010000013.1:0-13843 GCA_965247705.1 Rhodospirillales bacterium
TTCATCCCCTTGACCTGGACGGGAATGTTCTTGGACGACCAGCCGACTCCGTTGAAGTGGGTTTCGCCGATGTACTTGGCGCGCTCGGTAAAGACGCCGATGACCTTGCCGGGGGCGAGCATGGCGTGGATCAACGGCGCCTGGATCAGGGCCGAGGCGAAGACGGGGATATCGACGGCGGCGGCCAGGTGTTTCTGGAACGGGGCCAGGAAGCCGCAACTGGTGGTGATGCCCTTGACCCCTTCCTTCTCCAGTTCCCGCGCCCCCTGGATGAACGGCTCGATCAGGGCCGGGTCGGGTTCGTGCTCCATGATGCGGCTCGACTCAGCACCCTTGACGATCTTGTAGCGGACCGGGAAGTCATAGCTGCGGGCGTTGCCGATATCCCCCGGCGGGCGGGGAAACTGAGTATCGAGCATCAGCACGCCGACGGTCTCGCCATAGTTGGTATGGCCGCCTGTCATCTTCATGGGGGCTGTCTCCTGTGGGGAGGGATGGATGTGGCGTGCCCTTGGTGGCCGCGCGGGGGTGTTCCTGTCAAGGGCGGCTTGTATCAGCTTGAATTGTCGATTCCAGGCCACTCGGCGCGCCGTCGAATATCGATGTGTGCCGCCAATTCTCGACTTATGTGCCCATTGGGAAACTCGATCCCCACGATCTGCACGCCGTGCCGCCTGGCAACTTTCATGGCGGGGATCAGGTCCGTATCGCCCGTGACCATGAGTATGCGATCGACAAATCCACCGGCCGAATAGGAAGCAACATCCAATCCAATTCGCAGATCGACGCCCTTTTGTTCAAACGACGGCTTGAAATCATCATCCGTCAAGTCCCGGTTCAGTACAGGAATGCGCTTCGGTTGCCATCCCCTCCACTTCAGGATACCGAGGCGTACGGCAAACAAGTCACGGCTCGCCAAGTCGTCCAGCCATTGTCCCGAGTTGTTGAACTCAATTATCTCATTGGAAACCGGCCGACGTTTCCTGCCGTTGAATGGGGCGCAATCGTAGTACAGGACACGAACCAGGTCTTCTTCCTCTGCGCGGAGCGTTGCACTGAAGCGCTCAATAAATTCGGGCGTGTAGCTGATACCTTGCGCTCGCGCGAGAGCACGCAAGTGGCCACCGTCAATGAGGAGGATCGTCTTCTTCTGCATCCCCTTGCGGTCCCTCTCAATGCACAAGCCCCCGCCACCATGAAAGGCAGCGAGGGCTTGCTATATACATGCCCGCCTACGGGCGTCGCGGAACTCTGAAGTACCAAGACATGTAGGAAACGGGTTCCGTTTTGTCAATACACCGATGGGCTCGCTCGAATCCTGTGATGCCCGTGGGGGCCGGGATTAGGCGAAGAGCAGCGGTCCCGACTGGCCCAATCCACAAAGCAAGCCTCGGCAAACAAAAAGCCGGCCGCCCGAAGGCGGCCGGCCGTACTTGCGAAGTGGATGGTGTCGGGCCCTATTTGGGCATCTTGATGGACATGTCGAGAAAATCGTTGGAGTAGGTCTTGGTGACATCAAAGGGCTTCTCCAGCTTGAAGTAGGTCTCCACCAGCTTGTAGTCGTTGGCCATGCGTTCGGGCTTGAAGTAGCCGAGCGCCGTGCCGCGCGACGTCTCGTCGCTCATCAGTTCCGTCACCAGGCCCCAGTTCTGCATCTCGTTGTCGAACTTGAGGCCCTTGTTGGCCTCGACCAGGGCCTCGATGCAGGGCTTCGGCGTCATGGTGCAGGTATGCATGGCCTTCTGGCTGACCTTGACGAAGGCATCCACCAGGCCCCGCTTCTCGTTTAGGAACTTGCGATTGATGAGGATGGAGTTGCCGTAGGGATTGATGCCGTACTCCTTCCAGGCGAAGAACCCCATGTCCTTACCCAGCTGGGCCTGGAAGATGTGGTGGATGTTGTAGAACGACGTGGTGACGTCGATGGAGCCGGACTTCAGGGCCGACAGCTTGGCGTTGGGCTGCACATTGACCCAGCTTACCGCGTCCGGCGCCAGGCCCACCGACTTGGCGAGCGCCGGCCACATCTGGCGGGCCGCGTCCCACGGCGGGTTGCCGATCTTCTTGCCGGCGAATCCCTTGACGTCCTTGATGCCCGAGCTTTTCAGCCAGTACATGCCGTAGGGGCTGTTGGCGTAGATGTTGAGCACCGCCACCATGTCGGCGCCCTTGCCCATGGTTACCAGGGCCGTGCCCAGGTCGGCCAAGCCGATGGGGTTCTTGCCGACGCCGGTGCGCTGGGACGACATGGACGAGCCCTTGCCCTGCTCGATGTTGAGGTCGATGCCTTTCTCGGCGTAGTGGCCCATCTTCTTGGCCCAGTAGTAGGGCGCGTGGTCGCCACCGGCGATCCAGTTGAGAATGAAATCCACCTTCTCGGCGGCGCCAGCGGCGCCGGTGGTGAGGCCGAGCGCCAGGACGCCCGTGCCAAGGATGCGACCGATTCGAACCATGAGGTGCCTCCTGATCGGTATTGCAGTTGCAGTCGGATCGACCCGCCCGGCGAGCCGTTCCCGTTGACCCACTTGATCGGATGCCCGGCGCCGCTATGATCCCCGGCACACAACTAAACATCCGGTTAGTTAAGTCCGGACGATAGGGAGCGTCCACGGCCTTGTCAACGCGTCATCCAATCCCGAAGGCGGGCCCGGCGTCCACGCCGACGCGCAACGCCGAGCGCACTCGCGAACAGATTCTCAGCGCCGCCTTCGCCGAGTTCGCCGCCCGTGGCCTGGGCGGCGCGCGGGTGCGCGACATCGCCGAGCGGGCCCAGGCCAACAAGGCCATGATCTACCACTACTTCGGCGACAAGGAGGGGCTATATCGGGCGGTGCTGGAGGGCGCCTACGAGGCCATCCGCGCCCGTCAGCAGGCCCTCGACCTGGAGGCGGTGGAGCCCCTCGAGGGGTTCCGCCGGCTGGTCGGCTTCACCTTTGACTTCGTCGTCGACAACCCGGACTGGGTGAGCCTGTTGAACGACGAGAACCTGCACCGGGCCCGCCACCTGAAAGGCTCGGCCACCGTGCGCCCGGTCATGTCGCCCCTGATCGCCACCATCGAGGAACTGCTTGCCCGCGGCCAGGCGGCGGGCAGCATCCGCCCCGGGGTCGATCCGGTAAGCCTCTACATCGCCATCGCCGCCATGGGCTACTTCTACGTCTCCAACCGCCACACCCTGTCGGCCATCTTCGGCCGCGACCTGATGGCCAAGAAAGCCACCGACGGCTACCGCGCCCACATGGTCGAGACGGTGGTGCGGAGTTTGGTGGCGTAGGGGATCATTCCCGCGATTACGTTGACAGCAACCGCTGCAGCGCCTGGCGCCAATCGTCTTCGTCGCCCTCGACCGGCGGCAGGCCCTCGACCTTGGCGGCGGAGTCGTGGGGGAGGCACAGCAGGTTGGCCTCCGGAATGAAGCGGGCGAAGACGTTTTCCTTGTTGGCGAAGTAGTTGCGCGGGTTGAAGTAGGGCGCGATGTGCCACCAGGCCTGGTAGCCGAGGTCCCGGATGGCGGCGATGACGGTGGGCGACCGGTCGATGGTGTTGTTCTCGACGAACAGGGCCGGACGGTGGGCCGCGATCAGGTTGCGGGCGCCGGCCAGGACGTCCACCTCGGCGCCCTCCACATCGATCTTGATGAGGTTGCAGCGCCCCAAGGACAGGTCGTCCAGGTGGACCACATCGACCGGCTCGCCGCGCCCCTGGTTGCCGAGGCGCAGAGCACCGAAGTTCTGCCGGGTCGCCGGATCGAGAACGGGTACCGTCACCCGTCCGGGCGCCGCACCGGCCGCCGCGTGGATGCACATGACGTTGTCGAGTCCGTTGAGGTCGACGTTGCCGCGAAGCAACTGGTGCAATAAGGGCTGGGGTTCGATGGCGTGGACGACGCCACTATCCCCCACGGCGCGGGCGAGGAACACCGTGTGGGTGCCGATGTTGGCGCCCACGTCGATGGCCACATCCCCCGGCCGAACGAAACGGCCGAGCAGTTCGAGTTCGGACTCGCACCACTCGCCATAGAGGTCGATGGAACGGCTGATGAAAGTGTCGTTCACCAGGTACATCAGCAGGCCATGCCGCCAGCGCTTCGCCGCGATGGGGCCGTTCTCGAACAGTCTTTCAGTATCAACCGTCATCCGTTGTCATTCGCTTTTCGGACCGACGGACCCGGTGGACCGAAACAGCCGTCGCAGGCCAACCATCGCCAAAATGAACAGAACAAGGCTGCCGCCGACGATGTAGTGGGCCCACCACTCATAGTGGACCCTCATGTAGGTCCGATTGTGCGCGACCATGCGCCGGTAGGACACCAGAACCTTGTCACCGCCTCGGATCTCGAACACTTCCTCGGGGTGGATGCGGCGCTGGCTGGGGGCGGCAACGGCCCGTACGCTCATGGGCCGGCCGGAGCGTACGGCGTCACGGACCACGCCGAAGGCCGGCTGGTGGCTGTTGACCATGACCCGGTGACCGTCCAGGGAGAAATGGAGGGCGACGCCGCGAGGGGTAAAGCGGCTGGGTGGAAAGGCATTCTCCTCGAGAAAGGACGGAACTCCCTTGATCGTCCGAAGCTCGTCACGACTCGGCGGGATTGGCATGAGGGCATCCACCAACGGGGCGAACGACGCCGTCTTGGGCAGGGCGATGGCGAGTGCCGCCACGATCGCCGCCGCCAGAAATACCTGGATCGTCCGTCGCGCGCCTTTCCCGATCACTGTCCATCTCCGCATTCGGCCCTGTGGCAACCCCATGGAGATTCCACGGTGCGGGACGTGGTTCAAGGGAATTGCGCTCCAATGGGCTTGACTCCAAAGATCAAATGAATGAATTAATTAACTAAACGTTTGTTTAATTAATGTCCCACCAGTCAAGTTCATGTTCTCGGGAGGTCCGTCATGCCTTTGCACCACAGCCAATGGCCGGCCGGAGTCCGCGACGCCCTGCGCCGCGGGGTCGTCATTCCGGCCCATCCCCTGGTCCTCGATTCCAGCCGGGCGCTGGATGAGCGCCGCCAGCGGGCCTTGAGCCGCTACTACATCGACGCCGGCGCCGGGGGGCTGGCCGTCGGCGTCCACACCACCCAGTTCGCCATCCGCGATCATGGCCTGTACGCGCCAGTGCTGTCCCTGGCCGCGGAGGCGTTGATGCTGGTGGCCGGTATCGCCGGGCGCACCGCACAGGCGGTGGCCGAGGCGAAGACCGCGGCCGGCCTCGGCTACCACGCCGGGCTGGTCAACGTGGCGGCCTTAAAGGGGGAGCCGGAAGCGGCGATCCTGGAGCACTGCGCGGCGGTGGCGGCGGAGATTCCGGTGTTCGGCTTCTACCTGCTGCCAGAGGTGGGAGGCGTCAAGCTGTCGTCCGCTTTCTGGCGCGACCTGGCGGCCATGGACAACGTGGTCGCCATCAAGATCGCCCCCTTCAACCGCTATGGCACCGTGGACGTGGTGCGGGGCGTGGTGGAGGCCGGGGCCGAGGATAGGATCATGCTCTATACGGGCAACGACGACCACATCGTCCTCGACCTGCTGGCCCCCTTCGTCGCCGTGCGCGAGGGAAAGCCGGTGGAGGTCCGCCTGGTGGGTGGGCTTCTGGGCCATTGGAGCTTCTGGACCCGGCGCGCCGTCGAACAGCTCGACCGCATCCACCGGACCATCGCCGAGAACCGTGTGGAATCGGATTTGCTGGCCCTCGATTCCATGATCACCGATGCCAACAACGCCATCTACGACGGGATCAACGACCTCGCGGGCTGCATCCCCGGCTGCCACGAGGTGCTGCGCCGCCAGGGCCTGCTGGAAGGGATCTGGTGCCTGAACCCGGCGGAAACCCTAAGCCCCGGACAGGCGACCGAGATCGACCGGGTGATCGCCGCCTGTCCCCAGCTCAACGACGACGCCTTCGTCGTCGCCAACCGGGACCGCTGGCTGGACGCGGCACCCGCCGAGGCCCGCTTCGCCGCCACGGGAGACTGACCATGACCGCGACCGCCTTGGCGCCTGCCCCGTCGCCGGACCTGCTGCATTCCGCCATGTTCCCGCAGAAATTCGACGACGAGGCGCACCTGGAACACTTCATGGCCACACCGTCCCAGGCCCTGATCGACGACCTGGCCGAGGTCGAGGGCGACATCATCGTCCTCGGGGTCGGCGGCAAGATGGGCTCGACCCTGGCCTGGCTCGCCAAGCGCGCGGCGCCCGAAAAGCGCATCGTCGGCGTCGCCCGCTTCACCGAACCCGGGGTGCGCGAGAGTCTGGAGGCCCACGGGGTGGAGACCATCGTCTGCGATCTCCTTGACCGGGATCAGGTGGCGGCGCTGCCGAAGCTGCCCAATGCGATCTACATGGCGGGCAAGAAGTTCGGCACCGATGGCAACGAGTCCTTCACCTGGGTGTTAACGGCGGAGGAATAATGCACCACGCGAGGCGGCCGGGCGGTCCGGTCGCGGCGGCGCAAAATTGTGCCACTCATGGTCCCTTGTCGGTTGCGACGAGGGGCAGGAGATGTACGGCGTGGAGCTCTATGCGGCGGTTCGACTGGCGGTTGTCGACGAGGGTCTGAGCCATCACGAGGCGGGCCGGCGGTTCGGCATCGACCGCCGGACGGTGAAGAAGATGCTGAGCTATTCGGCGCCGCCGGGATACCGCCGGACGAAGCCGGTCAGGCGGCCGAAGCTGGACGGGTTCACCGGCATCGTCGACGCGATCCTGGAGGCGGACACGGATCCGGACGTGCCGCGCAAGCAGCGTCACACGGCGCATCGGATCTTCGAGCGGCTACGGGACGAGCACGGGTTCACCGGCGGCTACACCATTCAAACCGTGTGAAAACTCTGGGTGGCAGGGGATTCCGTCCGACTCATGGCGATGTTAGGGTCCGCCATGAGACACATTCCTGGCATTGACCGCTCTCAGGTTCTGCTTCTGCCGGAAGCAGTGGACGATTACGTGGGCCGGGATAACCCGGTCCGTTTCATCGATGCCTTCGTGGATGGTTTGGACCTGGCGGCCGCTGGTTTCGAGCGCGCCGCGCCGAAGGCGACGGGTCGTCCCGGCTACGATCCGGCGGACCTGCTGAAGCTCTACATATACGGCTATCTCAATCGGGTACGTTCGAGCCGCCGGCTGGAGGCTGAGAGCAAGCGTAATCTCGAAGTGATCTGGCTGTTGCGGCGTTTGTCGCCGGACTTCAAGACGATCGCCGATTTCCGGCGGATCAATCGGGCGGCCTTCCGACAGGTGTTTCGGGAGTTCGTGAGGCTATGCCGCGAACTGGAGCTGTTCGGACGCGAGCTGGTGGCGGTTGACGGTACACGGATCAAGGCAGTGAACAGCCGGAAGCGGAACTTCACCAAAGCGAAGCTGGCGAAGGCGTTGGCCGAGAGCGACGAGAGGTTGTCGCGTTATCTCGACCGGCTCGACGAGGCCGACGGGCAAGACGAGGGCGGCACCGGCGGCGGCGAGGTGGAGCATATCCAGGAGAAGATCGCTGCGATCCAAGGGCGGCGTGAGCGGTTTGAGGAACATCGAGACGCACTGGCTGCGAGTGGCGAGGGCCAGCTCTCTTTGACGGATCCGGACAGCCGGGCGATGCACGCCGAGACCCGGGTCGGTGTCGGCTACAACATCCAGATCGCCGTGGACGCCAAACACAAACTGATCGCCGAGCAGCAGGTCCATAACAAGGTCAGCGATCTCGGTCTATTGGCCGAGACGGCGGTGGCGGCCCGTCGGAACCTGGCCGTCGATCGGATCGACGCGGTCGCCGACGCGGGCTACTTCAAGATCGAGGATATCGAGGCCTGCGAGAATGCCGGCGTCATGCCGCATGTGCCCAAGCCCCAGCGCGGATCAACGGTGAGCCAGGGGCTCTTTCCCAAGGAACGCTTCCGCTATGACGGCGGCGAGGACATTTACATCTGCCCCAACGGCCAACGCCTGGCGCTACACAGCAAGCGCAAGCGCCGCGATCTCTTCTTCGCCAGTTACGCCAATCGCGCCGCGTGCAAGGAGTGCCAACTCAAGTCGAAGTGTACGAAAAGCGCCTTCCGTCGGGTCCTGCGCTATGTCGACGAAGCGATCCTGGAGCGCATGGCAGAACGATTGGCGGCCCGCCCGGAGCTGCTCGATGCGCGCCGTGAAAGCGTCGAGCATCCCTTCGGCTCAATCAAACAATGGATGGGCCAGGGTGCCTTCCTGACCCGGCGGCTGGAGAACGTGCGCGGCGAGTTCAGCATCACGGCGCTGGCTTACAACATCCGCCGCGCGATCTCGCTGGTAGGTGTTCCCTCCTTGATCGCCGCCGCGAGGGCATGAGACGGGAATCAAGCCAAAATCGAGCGCCCCACATCGATCCACCGAGGCCTGGAGCCCCTTCCGCGGGGCTACCGGCGCCAAACCGCCAGATTACGTGGGATCGCCGCAAATCATGGTGACCCAGACCTCCATCCCCGTCACCGCCCGAGTTTTCACACGGTCTGCATTGTGAAGGACTATGTGCGTTCCCGGCGGCAATCGACGCGCGAGGCCTTCGTGCCGCTGCATCACCCGCCGGGCCATGCCCAGGTCGACTTCGGCGAGGCGGTGGTGGAGGTCGGGGGCAGGCGGGAGAAGGTCGCCTTCTTCTGCCTGATCCTGCCCCATTCCAACCTCTGGTTCGTCAAGGCGTATCCCCGGGAGACGACGGAGGCCTTCCTGGACGGCCATGTCAGCGCCTTCGCCTTCCTCGGCGGGGTTCCGCGCTCGATCCTCTACGACAACACGACCCTGGCGGTGGCACGGATCCTGGGCGACGGCACGCGTCGGCGCACGCAGGCGTTCACGCATCTGCAATCGCACTACCTGTTCCGCGACCGCTTCGGCCGGCCCGGCAAGGGCAACGACAAGGGCAAGGTGGAGGCCCTGGTGAAGACGGCACGGCGCCGGTTCATGGTGCCGATCCCGAAGGTGCACGACCTGTCGGTCCTGAACGAGCGGCTGATGGCGCGCTGCCTGGAGCGGCTCGACGCGCTGGAGGCAGGCGACCGGGCGACGGCATTGTTGGGCGACCTCGACGCCCTGCGCGATCTGCCGGCGGTTCCCTTCGAGGCCTGCGAGCATGTGCCGGGCCAGATCTTGTCCACGGCCCTGGTGCGCTACCGGCTGGTGGACTACTCGGCGCCGACGGTGCACGCCCACAAGAAGGTCATGGTGAAGGGCTATGTCGACCGGGTCGAGATCGCGCTCGGCGCCGAGATCGTCGCCCGCCATCGGCGCTCCTATGTCCGCGGCGACGTCATCTACGAGCCGCTGCACTATCTGTCGCTGCTGGAGAAGAAGCCGGGCGCCCTGGACCAGGCGGCGCCGCTGCGGGGATGGAAGCTCGATCCCGCCTTCGACACGCTGCGCCGCCTCCTCGAAGCCCGCTTCGGCCCGCGCGGCAAGCGCGAATACATCCAGGTGCTGCGCCTGCACGAAGACTTCCCGGCACGCCAAGTGGCGGCCGCGGTGCGCGACGCGGTGAAGCGGCGCCTGATCGGCTTCGATGCGGTCAAGCATCTCCTGCTGGCGCGCATCGAGAGGCGGCCCGTGCATCTCGACCTGTCGCGCTATCCGCACTTGCCCCAGCCCTTCGTCGCCGCCACGCGGAGCGCCGACTACGCCACCCTGCTGGCCGGAGGGGCCGGCCATGGCTGAGGCCCCCCGCATCCTGCTCGAACATCACCTGAAGAGGCTGAAGCTGCCGACCTTCCTGCGGGAATACGAGAAACTGGCGCGCCAGTGCGCGGCCGAGGGCCTGGATCATGTGCAGTTCCTCGCCCGACTGGTGGAGCTGGAGCTGATCGACCGCGAGCGCCGCCTCGTCGAGCGCCGCATCAGGCAGGCCGGGTTCCCTGTCGTCAAACAGCTCGAGAGCTTCGACTTCAAGGCAATCCCGAGCCTCAACAAGATGCTGGTGCTGGATCTCGCGCGCGGCGAGTACATCACGCGCCGTGAGAACGTAATCCTGCTCGGCCCAAGCGGCGTCGGGAAGACGCATGTCGCTCTCGCCCTCGGCCTCGCCGCCTGCCAGAAGGGCCTTTCCGTGCGCTTCGCCACAGCCTCCCATCTGGTCCACGAGCTGATCGAGGCACGCGACGAGAAGAGGCTGCTCCGCCTCCAGGACCAGCTCGCCAGGGTCAATCTCCTGATCGTCGACGAGCTCGGATACGTGCCCCTCTCGCAGACCGGAAGCGAGCTGCTGTTCGACGTCTTCAGCCGGCGCTACGAGAACGGCGCCACCATCGTGACCTCAAACCTGCCCTTCCAGGAATGGACGACGGTCTTCGCCAGCGAGCGCCTCACCGGCGCGCTGCTCGACCGCATCACCCACCATGTCCATATCCTGGAGATGAACGGCGAGAGCTACCGGCTCAAGCAGAGCCGGTCACGACACCGGCAACCGTCCGAATAACCCCCCGCTTGCCCGCGTGGGCCCACAGGCCCCTCCCATGGACTACGCGGACAAGCTACCACCGAGCCCGTGGTACATTTTTGCGCCGCCGCCCCGGTACATATTCCCGCCGCCGTTGACACCTGGGCCATGAACACTTACGTGCCGGCCCTGGTGGGCGAGCACTTTACCGGTTCGCGTATCGTCGTTTTCTCCACCATCCTGGTCTACGCCTATTCGGACGTGAAGGGTCAGGGCCTGGGCGAGGACGCGCCGCCCTTCGCCATGCCGGGGGAATACGCCAATTCCAGCATCGGCCGGGAACGCACCTTCGAGTACTTCTCCCACCGGGACGGCACGCCGGTGCGTAGCCTGCGGCTCTGCTACAGCATCGACATGCGCTACGGCGTCTTTCACGAGGTGGCGACCAAGGTGTTCAAAGACGAGCCGGTCGACCTGACCGCCGGCCATGTGAACGTGATCTGGCAGGGCGACGCCAACGCCCAGGCCCTGCGCTGCCTGGGCCATTGCACCGTGCCGGCAAGCCCGCTCAACATCACCGGGCCGGAGATCGTCAGCATCCGCGCCCTGGCCAAGAGCATCGGCCGCCATATGGGCAAGGCTCCGATCTTTACCGGCGCGGAAACCGACCGCATATGCCTGGTCAACGGGGATATGGCGGCGGACCTGTTCGGCTATCCGCAAGTGCCGGTGGAGCGCATGGCCCGTTGGATCGCCCACTGGGTGGCCGATGGCGGGCTGTCGTGGAACAAGCCCTGCCACTACGACACCCTCGACGGGGTTTTCTGAAGCCGGCAGATCGGCGATTGATCGCCTCGGCCGGACGCAGGATGATACGGCGGCCATGGAAACCCCCAACACCTTCGTCCGCCGCTGGACCGTAATCGTCGCCGCCCACCTGGCGGTGGTGCTGGTCTGGCACCTGTTCGTCACCCTCGGCGACGTGCCCAGCTATGTGATGCCGACGCCGTTGGCGACGATCCAGTCCCTGTTCGACCCCGACTATCCGTGGCTCCACAACACCATGATCACCGGCGGCGAGATCTTCGGCGGCTACCTGTTGGCGGTCGTCGTCGGCGTCGGGCTGGCCCTCGCCTTCTCCTGGTCCAAGCCTTTGGAGTCGACCGTGATGCCGCTGGTAATCAGCCTCAACATGATCCCCAAGGTGGCCCTGGGGCCCCTGTTCATCGTCTGGTTTTCCTACGGCTTCATCCCCAACGTGGTGATCGCCTTTTCCATCTGTTTCCTGCCCATTCTGCTGACCACCGCCCGGGGTCTCAGCGAGGTGGACCCGGACCTGATCGACCTGGTGCGCACCATCCGCGCGTCCCGCTGGCAGATCTTCACCAAGATCCAGCTTCCCGGCGCCCTCCCCTACGTCTTTTCCGGCATGAAGGTGGCGGTGGTGCTGGCGGTCGCCGGCGCCATCGTCGGCGAGTTCATCGCCTCCGAGGAGGGCCTGGGGTATCTGATGCTGCAGGTGCAGGTTACTCTCGACACGGCGGCCATGTTCATGGCGGTGCTACTGATCACGCTGGTGGGCGTGGTGCTTTACGGCCTGGTACTGGCCCTGGAAAGCCTGGTGGTCGTGCGCGACGCCCGCATCCAGTGACCGTACCCGTGGACGCCGAGGCCCTGCCGCCTTTCATCCACCTGGACGGGGTGCGCAAGGTCTTTCGCACCAGGGGAAGCGAATTCGTGGCCGTCTCGGACGCCACCTTCGACGTGCGCATGGGCGACCTGGTGTCCCTGGTGGGGCCGTCCGGCTGTGGCAAGACCACCCTGTTGAAAATCCTGGCCGGGCTTTACGAGGCCGACGGCGGCACCGTCTCCATCGGCGGCGGCGACCATCCCTTCGAGCCGGGCCGGGACGTGGGCATGGTGTTTCAGCAGGCGCTGCTGCTGAAGTGGCGCAAGATCGTCGACAATGTGCTGCTTCCGGCGGAGATCCTGGGTCTGCCCATGAAGGAAAGCCGCGCCCGAGCCCAGGAACTGCTGGCCATGGTGGGGCTGGAAGCCAACGCCGAGAGTTACCCCTACGAGCTGTCGGGCGGCATGCAGCAGCGGGCAGCCATCGCCCGGGCGCTGATCCACGACCCCCAGTTGATCCTCATGGACGAGCCCTTCGGGGCGCTCGACGCCATGACCCGGGAGCGCATGAACCTGGAACTGCTGCGCATCTGGTCGGAAAGCAGGAAAACCATCATCTTCGTCACCCACAGCATCACCGAGGCGGTGTTCCTGGGCACCCGCTGCGTGGTGCTGACCGCGTCGCCGGCGCGCATGGCCGACACCTTCCAAATCGACCTCCCCGAACCGCGCACCCTGAGCCTGCGCACCAACGAAACCTTCGGTGCCTACACCCAGCGAGTCTACGGGCATTTCGGGATGGTATGATGCTTGCCGTGACGGAGGACGGGCGGGTCTCAGACCCGCCCCTACGATGATGGTCTTGCTTGCGCAGGGACGGGTCTGAGGCCTGCCCGCTTCCCACGTGGAGGATCGTTCGAGGCGCGGAGGAAACAACGTCACCATGAAAGTCACCCAGGTCGAGATCTTCGACATCGAATGCCCGAAGCGTCCGCAATGGCACCCGGTGCTGGTGCGGGTGCACACCGACGACGGCATCGTCGGGCTGGGCGAGGCGGGGCTGGCCTACGACGTCGGCCACAGCGCCGCCGCCCACATGGTGAAGAACCTGGCAGAAACCTTCTTAATCGGCTGGGACCCTTTCCGCATCGAGGCCCTGTGGGACCGCATGTTCCGGGAGTCGTTCTGGACCCTGGGTGGCGGCACCATCATCTTCGCCGGCATGAGCGCCATCGACACCGCGCTATGGGACATCAAGTCCCGCGCCTTGGGGGTCCCCGTTTACGAACTGCTCGGCGGCAGGATGCGCGACGACTTGCGCTGTTACGCCAGCCAGATGCAGTTCGGCTGGCACGGGGAGGCGGCCCGACTCGGCCACCCGGACGACTACGCCCGCGCCGCCCGCGAAGCGGTGGCGGACGGCTACGACGCCGTCAAGGTCGACCCCATCATGCTGGACGAAGACGGCAATACCGTCGCCGACCGCACCAAGATCTTTACGCCGAAGGAAATGCGGCTGTTCCGCGACCGCATGCAGGCGATTCGCGATGCGGTCGGCGAGGACGTGGACGTCATCCTCGAGGTGCACAGCTACCCCGGCGCCACCACCGCCATCCAGTTGGCCGAAGGGGTGGCCGACCTGGGCATCATGTTTTTCGAGGAGCCGGTGAACTACCTGAATTCCCGGCTTCACGACAAGGTCGCCGCCCGCGCGCCCATGCCCATCGCCGGCGGTGAGCGCATCTACACCCGTTGGGGCCTGAGGCCCTATCTGGAGGACCAGAGCCTGGACGTGCTGCAGCCCGATATCGGGCTCACCGGCGGC
>CBDFHV010000014.1:0-47392 GCA_965247705.1 Rhodospirillales bacterium
GCCGCCAAATTCACCAACCCCGGTCCGCCGAGCGCGAACATCACGGCCGCCGTCAGCCCCGCGACGAAGCTAAGACTGGTGAGATGGTTGGGATGGACCGGCGTCGCCACCAACGGCTTGACCAGCATGACGGCAAGCCGCTTGTCCCAGGATGTAACGGTCATGAAGGCAGCCTAGACTTTGTCTTCGCGGTGGAGACCCTATCGGAAGCCGGCATTTCGATCCAATCGGCGGATAAAGCTGCTCTCTCATGTCCGAATTCAAGGTTTCGGACGAAGATCACCGCTCACCGTGTTGCCGGTGTCGAGATACGTATAGCGCCAGCGCACATGGCAGGGGGCGAAACCGTCCTGACGACGGTTGATCGATCTCTGATGCGCGGGTTGGGACCGCATGACCCTGGGTTCGTCGTGGGGCTGCCTCGGTCTAGATGACGAGCGTGGGACAAGTCCCGCTCGTAGAGCAGTCGAGGGTTCCCCTCACCGTGGTCTCGCCCCCAGGCATGGGCGCCGGCGGACTGTTGGTAGGCTGCTTCGGTCCTCCTCTTGTGGGGTGACGATTTTTCCCTGCTTTTTCTCAGCCGGCCTTGCACGGCGCGACCTCGCGGGCGATGGCCCAGACGAAGCCGAGCATCTCGCGGGCGATAGCCGTTGTGACCAGGGGGGTATCCTTGCCTTGGGCGCCCATGCGGCGGTAGCGGGCGCAGAGGCGGGTCTGGGCCTTCCAGGCGATGTCGCGGACCGCCTTGGGTTGGCCCTGGAGGCGCTCCAGGAGGCAGCGGCTGACCCGCGCCGGCAGGCGGTAGCACCAGGCGGCCTCGATCATGACGCGGCGCGCCTCGGCGTTGCCGGCCTTGGTGATGGCGCCGCGCCGGATGTGAGCGGCGCTGGAATGCTCCGAGGGCACCAGACCGAGGTGCGCCATGAGCTGACGCGGGCTGTCGAAACGGGTCAGGTCGCCGATCTCGGCCAACAGGGTGACGGCGGTGATCAGCGCCACGCCGCGCATGGCCTGAAGGGCCTGGGCGACGGCAGCCAGGGACCAACGGGGGACCAATGCTTCGATCTCGGCCGTCAGGCGGTCGCGCCGCGCCTGGGCATCCTCGATGGCCTGGATATAGTCCTCCAGGACGATCTGCTGGGCCGGCTGCTCGAAACGCAGGCTCGCCAGCCAGCGCCGGTGGGCCAGGGTCCAGTTGTTGCCGTCTCGCGTGCGGGCGTGGCGTAGCAGGAAGCCGCTCAACTGCTGACGCGCCCGGCGCAGGGCCTTGACCGCCGCCGCGCGGGCCCGCACCAGATCGCGCAGGGCCTCGTGCTCGGGCTCGGGAACCCACACCGGCGTCAGCTCGCCGGCGCGGTCCAGCTTGGCCAAGCCCAAGGCATCGCGGCGGTCGGTCTTGATCCGATCGCCAGGACGCCGCGGGATCAGCGACGGCGCCACCACCACGCAGTCGTGGCCGAGCGATGTTAGCGTCCGATAGACCCCGTAACCGCACGGCCCGGCCTCGTAGCAGAAGCGCAGCGCGCGTCCCTCGCGCCCCAGCCTGTGCGCCAACTTCCGCAACGCCGCCGGTTGGTTCGCGATGGTGCCGAAATAGCGCGCCTCCCGGCGCAAGCCGCCATCGGCAATGGCGACCGAAATGCTCTTCTTGTGAACGTCCAGACCCACGTACGTGATAACCTGTTCCATGACCCGTCTCCTATGCATGAGGCAAGACACCGGACCATCCGGTGCAACCCTCGACACCCGCATAATGTGAGACGGGTCACCCACATCCCAGTCGGACATGGAGGTCTAGCGCCGTAGGGCCAACGAACGATGTCTTCTCCCGGCGCGACCTTGTGCTGTCATCGAAAGTCAGAAAAGATGCGGTCCGATAAATGTCGGGCCAAATGGGGCGTTCTGGGCTAGACGGTCTTCACCGGATAGAGGCCGCGATTACTCATACTTGCCAGCGGTCTAGGCGGGCCGGATCGTGTGATGTTGGCGAAGGAAACTTTGCGTGACGGGTTCAATGAAGCTCACATCCTACAGCGGCCTCACGGCGCTTGTGACCGGCGCGTCGAGCGGGATCGGGCGTCTACTCGCCCTGCGTCTGGCGCGACAGGGAGCGTCCGTGGCTCTGGTTGCTCGGCGCGAAGCCGAGCTCGAAGCGGTGGCGTCGGAGATTCGCGCTCACTCCGGCGAGGCCATGGTGCTCCCCTGCGATGTGGCCGATGCAAACCAGGTCGCGGATTCCGCGGCTCTCGCGCTCAAGCACTTCGGTGCAGTCGACATCCTCGTAAACAATGCCGGCTACGGCGGGCAGCGCACCTTCCTGGATTGGGATCTCCAGGATATGGAACGTATCATGCAGGTGAACTACTTCGGGGCCGTGTACTTCAACAAGGCGCTGCTGCCGCAAATGGTGGCGCGGAAATCCGGCTGGCTCGTCTTCGTGTCCTCGGTGACGGGCAGAATTGCGTCCCCCGAAAAGACGGCCTATGCGGCATCGAAGTTCGCCATGACCGGCTTCGCCGAGGCCCTCTCCATAGAGGTGGAAGGCGCGGGTGTGCATTTGTTGACCGTGTATCCGGGTGTCATTCATACGCCGTTTTTCAGCGAACAGATGCTCGAAAACATGCCCCCCGGGTCACGCCGTTCGATGGTTGAGCCTGACGGGCTCGTCGACGCCATCATTGAAGCTCTCGCCAAGGGCAAGCGGGAACTCACCTACCCTGGCGGCCTCGCCGCGGGCTACGTTGTCCGCGCACTGGCGCCTGGGTTCCTGCGCCAGCAGGTCATGCGCGTGACGAGAAAAAGCACGTGACGAAAACATCCTCGAGTGGCGGTGCAGCGGCGTTGAACCGGGCGGGCGGATCGCCGCAGGCGATTCCGAACGGTCGGATGCTGCACTAGACGGACAATTGTTGGAGCAGGGGCCGACGTGCTGGACGTAATCGTGATAGGCGCGGGGATGGCGGGTATCACGTCGGCACGTGAGCTCGAGCGCGCGCGGTTTTCGGTCGCGGTATTGGAAGCGCGCGATCGCATGGGCGGACGAATTCTGACGCTGGACGACTTCTGCGACGGGTCGGTGGAGGGCGGCGCCGAGTTCGTGCATGGCCGTAACGCGGCAACATTGCCCGAGATACAGGAGGCGGGACTGCGTCTGCGCGGCTCCGCTCCGATGCGGCGCACCCTATTCAACTTGGGCGGCGCTACCCGCTGGTTGCCGTGGACCTGCTTGCATCCAGGAACGTGGGCATGCGCGGGAATGCGCCGGGATATTGCTCGAACCGAACCACCCGACCTGTCGGCACGGGAATTCATGGACAGACACGGCTACCGAGGCCGGGCGCGCATGCTGACCGAAATGACGTTCTTGCAGCACCTGCCGGGTAGTGCGGACGACGTTGGGGTCCTCGGGCTGGTCGATGACGGTGTGCTGGATCTCCAGACGAGATACAACCATCGCATCGTCGAGGGCTATAGCTCACTTCCGCGCGTCCTCGCCAAGGGCCTCGATATTCGCCTCAACTGCCAAGTCGAAACGGTCTTCTGGAAACCCAATTCGGTGCGGGTGCGCTGTCGCAACGGGCACGAGCTCGAGGCGCGAACCGCAATATCGACCCTTCCGGTCGGGGTGCTGAAATCCGACGCGGTTCGCTTCGAGCCGGTGCTTCCGAAATCCAAACAGTGGGCCCTTAGTCAAATGGAGATGGGGCCCATTCTCAAGCTGCTTCTCCACTTTCAAGAGGGCTTTTGGCCCCGATGGATGGAAATGGTTGCCTGTGCCACGGGGCCGATCAACCTCTACTGGTCCGTTTTTCGCGGTGCCAAGGGAAAACCATCCGTCCTCTCGGCTTATTGCATTGGGCCGCGCGCCGCGGCGCTTTCGAAGGCAAGCGATGAAGAAGCGACCGAGATGGTGATGGCCGATCTCCAGCGCCTCTTTCCCAAGGCCGATCCCCGTCGCGCGCTGGTACGGTACCGATGTGTGAACTGGGCCCAAGATCCCTTTGCTCAGGGCGGGTACACGTTCCTTCGACCCGGAGCACGAGGTGCGCGGACCAGCCTGCGCGCCGCCGACACGGGGTCGCTCTTCTGGGCCGGCGCCGGAACCGAGTCGCAGCCGATCTCGGAAGTTGTCGAGACCGCATACTTGAGCGGCCTGCGTGTGGCCGCAGAAGTAAGCGCGGCCCTCAAAACCGGGGGGTAGTACCAAGGGGCGGCACCCGCCGGTCCTGCCTTGCCTCAAACGGCTGGCCGCGCGGCGCTCCAGGGGCGTGCGCCTTCGAACGCCGCCGCCGCTTGCAGCACGGTCAGATCGGCGAAGCGCCGGCCGACAATCTGAAGACCGACCGGCAGGCCGTCGGCGGTGAAGCCGCAAGGCACACTCGCCGCCGGGTTGCCGGAAAAGTTAAAGGGATAGGAGAACTCCGCCCATTGGATCCAATCCCACGGGTGGCTCGGCCAGTGCGCCGGCTGAAGTCGCTCGGCCGGGAACGCGGCGACCGAGGCGGCGGGCGTCAGCAACAAATCCCAGTCCTCGAAGAAACGATGCACGCGCTCGACATAGGCGAGCTTGCGCGCTCGGGCCTCCAGGTATTCCGGGACCGAGAACCCCTGGCCGGCACGGATGCAGGCGACAAGGCCGGGATCCATCCGGTCCTTCCACTCGGCAAGCAGGGGCGCGTGATTGAGCGTGTGGATCGGCCAGAAGAAGCGGATCAGATCCGGCCCGTCGGGTCCGAAGTCGGGGGTCGCCGGCTCAACCACGCAACCCAGATCGTCGAAAACCCGAACCCCGTCGGCGACAAGGGACGCGACCTCGGGGTCAACTCGGGCGTGGCCCAGATCGGCGCTGAAGGCGACCTTGAGGCCCGCCACGCCCTCCTCGATGCGGGCCGGGTAGTCGGCGGGTGGCGCCTCGAGGCTGTTGTGGTCCCACGGATGGGGGCCGGCCATGACGTGGAGCATCAGCGCCGAGTCGGCCACGGTCCGGGTCATGGGGCCGGCGCTGTTGATGTTGTCGTTATTGCCTACGGGCCAGAACGGGATCCGGCCGAAGGTGGGCTTGAGGCCGAAGATTCCGCAGAAATGAGCGGGCATGCGAATCGATCCCGCACCATCCGCGCCCTGGTGGAGCGGCCCGTACCCGGCGGCGGCGGCGGCACCGGCGCCGGCCGACGAGGCGCCCGCGTTGAACCCTTGCCGCCAGGGATTGTGGGTGATGCCGGTCAGCGGGCTCTCGCTCACG
The DNA here is from genome assembly GCA_965247705.1 of Rhodospirillales bacterium. Classification (GTDB taxonomy): domain Bacteria; phylum Pseudomonadota; class Alphaproteobacteria; order Rhodospirillales; family CAMCUA01; genus CBDFHV01. Next base: position 5,243 of record CBDFHV010000014.1, read on the forward strand.
CCCTTCCAGCCGAGCTCCGACGTGGTGGTCTTGCCCAGGGGGATGGCGCCCGCGGTCCGAAGCCGGGTGAAAAATGGCGCGTCCACATCGCGCACCACGCCCTTGTGGGCATGCGAGCCGCGCTCGGTCGGCAGGCCGGCGGTGAGCGTCATGTCCTTGATCGTCAGCGGAATCCCATGGAGCGGCCCCAGCGCGTCGCCGCGAACAACGGCGTCTTCGGCCTCGCGCGCGGCGTCGCGCGCGGCGTCGGCGGTCAGATGGGCGAAGGCGTTGAGACGGGGCTCCAGCGCTTCGATGCGCTCCAGCACGGCCTCGACCACCTCGCGCGGCGAGACCTCACGTGCGCGGATCAGGCCCGCGAGCTCGGTCGCGGGGGTAAAGCAAAGCTCGGTCGCGTTCACGCTACCAAGGATCCCAAAATGCACGCCTCCCAACACCCTTTGCACGGTACAGGAGATCCGCGCGCCGTGTCACCGGGGTGCTGCCGCTCCAAGGGGGGCAGGGGGCATGCCATGGGTCTTATACATAGCGTAATTCCGGCTGGTCACTCTCCTTGGTTTGCCTATTGGGGCGCGTTGCCGCGACCCCGCATCATAGGTCCGGGAGAGTGACCAGCCGGAATTACGCTATGTATTAGTCCGCTGTTAGGGGTCAAGCCGAATGTATTTCTGTCTCATCTTCGTTCCCTTCGTTCCCTTCGTTCCCTACGATGGGACAGAAATCCTCCCTTATTCCTACATTGAAGCAGAGTCGGCTGTGGCCCCGTGCCATCGCGACGCGTAGCATCGATGATGTACAGACTCCATCCGCTGACCCTGCTGAGACCCGGCCCACCGCGTTGCTCGACCGGCCAAAGCATGCGCGCGCTCATAACGTGAGCGTCGCCTCCAGCGGATAGTGATCGGATGCCGGCCAGCGGCCGCCGGCGGGCCGGGCATAGGTGTAGGCCTGGTCTTCGATGGCGCACCGCTCCCACCCCTCGCGCAAAGACTCCGACACGTAGAAGTAGTCGAGACGCTCTCTCGATCGAGCCATCTCGGCGCCATCAAAAGCCTCGAGGAGCGGGTTTGTCGCGCCGTCGTAGGTCAGTCCCCGATGAGCGACGTGATCTTCCGGGTCCGGGTGCAGGGCGCGGTACATATCGAGGAGCCCGTGCACGCCGAGACTCTCGTGCAGACGGCAATACTCCTCGGTCGGCCGACCCTCGGTCTCGGCGATTACGTTCAGATCACCGGTGATGATCCAGGGTACGCCGTCGGTGGGCGTCGACTCGATTCGCTCGAGAATCTTCGCCATGTTGCGCTCGCGAATCACGGCATAGCGCGCTACATCGTTGTCGAAGGTCGCCTGGTTGTGAGTCACCACCAGACGGCACGCGAGCGCGCCCTCGTCGGGTCTCGCAATCTCGGCGGTGACGAATCCCATGTCGGCGCGATGCACCGCATCGTCCTCCTCGTAGTACGGGGTGAAGTCTGCGTTAGCGACCGGCCACCGGCTCACCAGCAGCAGACCCGACGACATGCGGAACCCGCGCCGGGGCGTGGGTCGGAAGTGGGACGAGTAGTGCTCGCGCAATCCCTCCAGAACACGCTCGGCTCGCGCGTCCGCCCATACTTCGCAAAGTCCCGCCACCGCCGGTCGTCTCTCGGTGATGGTCTGAACGATGGCTTGCGTGCGCTCCTCATCGTCAACGATCCGCCGGGTGGCCCGATCGAGATCGAGAAACAAGTGGGTGTTGTAGAAAAGAAGCGTGGCTTTTTCCATACTCTGGATGCACTCGATAATGACCATGACGCCATGATCAGGACGGTCGGATTGACTCGAACCTACGTGTCATCAAAACAGGCAGGCCGGGGCGAGAAGCCGGAGACGACTCGAAGAGTACACGTTCGGATGCACTGCACAACCAAGCGCACATCGGCTCTCGCAATTGCGCAATATTCGGAAATGTCTGCTCAACAAATCGAGTAGCCAGAACGCCAAGGCCGAAGACGCGATCAGTAGCCCGGTTCGCGCTATCTCGGCGCAGAAAACGGTGCCACGCACTTGAACGCATCCATCATCGGCACGTCCTTCGCCCGGGCGAGGCGGAAGCAGAAACCGCCTTCAAGCCGCCACTCGGAGGTCCCGAATCGATTCGAGCCCATGCCATCGTCATCGTCGATCAGGCCGGATGGCACTTCTCAAAGGCGCTCGAAGTTCCACCCAACATTACCCCCATGCCACTACCGGCGAAATCGCCCGAACTCAACCCGGTGGAAAACAATTGGCAGTTCATGCGAGACAACTGGATATCCAACAGGATCTTCAAATCCAACGCCGATATTCTCGATCATTGCTGCTTCGCATGGAACCAGCTCATCAACCAGCCGTGGAGGATCATGTCCATCGGATTACGAGTGAGTCGGACCCGATTTGCTTGGACACAGAATTGGCTTAATCGAAGTGTCCAAGGAGGACCGGAACATGACCGATAATTTTGAGAAGAAAGTTGCTGTTGATGGGCCTGTGGTAAATGCGGGCGAGCTTGGCTCGTCCACGTTTTCCCCAGGACAGGCTTTGCCGGCAGGCCCGCTGGGACTTGGCCAGCGATGGACGGTGGCGCGCAAGCGTGAGGTCGTTCTGCGGCTTTTGCGTGACGAGCCGGTGCAACTTCTGTCGCGCCAGTTGGGCGTAGAGATCTTCCGGCTCGAGCAGTGGCGTGAGAAAGCGATCGGCGGGATCGACGCCTCGCTCAAGCAACGCAAGGGCGATCCGGTGCAGGCGGAACTGGATAGCGCCATGAAGCGGATCGGAGAGTTGACCATGCAGGTGGAACTGCTGGAGGCCAAGACGGAGACCTTCGGCCCTTTGGGGCGGCGGAGGTCGCGGCGATGAGTGCCGCCACCTCGCCCGGCACGGGTCTGGCCTACGGCCTGCGGCGGGTCTGCGCCGCCTGGGGCATGGCCCGCTCCTCGTTCTACGCCGTGACCTCCGGCCAGCACGCCGAGCAGCCGCCGGCAAAGCGTCGGGGACCGAAGCCCGCGATCTCGGACCAGGCGCTGCTGGTGGCGATCGAAGCCGACCTGGAGGCATCGCCCTGGGAGGGCGAGGGCTACCGCAAGGTCTGGGCTCGGCTTCGGGTCTGTCGCGACATCCGGGTTGCCCGCAAGCGGGTGCTCCGCCTGATGCGCGAGAACAATCTGCTCTCGCCCCATCGCTGCCGCCGCCGTGGCGGCAATCCCCATGACGGTGAGATCATCACTCATGCCCCGAACCTCATGTGGGGCACCGATGGCGTTCGGGTGTTCACGGTGGACGACGGCTGGGGCTGGATCTTCACCGCCGTCGAGCATTGGAACGCCGAGTGTGTCGGCTGGCATGTCTGCAAGCGCGGCGACCGCTTCGCCGCCCTGCAGCCGATCTCCATGGGGCTTGCCGGGCTGTATGGCTCGACCGCGGCCGGCGCGGCTCGGGGGCTGGCCTTGCGGATGGATCACGGCTCCCAGTATCTGTCGGACCACTTCACCAACCAGATCAAGTTCTGGGGCATCCAGCCGTCCTACGCCTTCGTCGCCGAGCCCCAGACCAACGGCGTCGCCGAGCGGTTCAATCGCACGCTGAAGGAACAGATCATCCATGGTCGCATCTACCGCAACATCGCGGAGCTGCGGGACGCCGTCCGCGACTTCGTCGAACTCTACAATGCCCAGTGGATCGTCGAAAAGAACGGCTACCTGAGCCCCGCTCAAGCTCGTCAGGCGTGGCACGCCGCGATCTCAATCAGGCCCGCCGCGTGAGACAAACTTGTGTCCAAGGAACCGGGTGCGCTACACATCGGATTACGAGACTGGACTCACCAATGATTCCTTTTGCAGCTTGGTATTAATCAGTGACCCTCGGTACCATGTCCAGAGGCTTCCGCAACGGGGTCACGGCGGCGGATGACGATGATCTGGCGTCCTTGAAAAACGCCGTGTTGACTCGTCCGCGGGTCTCCAGGGACGCCCGGCCTACTTTTTGGTCCCGATGAGGAGGTTGCCATACCGATCCACCTCGGCAAGAAAGCCCGGGTGGATGACCGTGGTCGAGTCCATCTCCTCGACAATGGCCGGACCTTCGATCACGCCCCCGGCGGGGAGCTGGTAGCGGTTGTAGCTCGGGCAGTCCACGAAGCCGCCGGCTTCGGCAAAGTATACCTGGCCCACGGCGCGTCGGGCGCCGTTGACGTCGCCGCCGCCCTGCGGAAGCTCGCGCAGTTTCGGCTTGGCGATGCTGCCCACGGCCGTGAGTCGCAGGGTGACGAACTCCACCGGCTCGTCCGGTGCCGCGAACCCATAGGCGCGCTCGTGCTCCTCGTGGAAGTGCTTCAGCATCGGTTCCAACGCGTCCTCCACCTTGCCGTCGCCGAGGGGTATGGGCAGCTCATAGCTCTGTCCGACATATCGCATGTCGACCTGACGCTCGAAGCCGATGCTCGAATGCCCCATGCCCTCGGTGAGAAGGGCTTTCTTGCCCCGCTCTTCCATCTCGCGGTAGAGCCGATTTATCGTCCCTACGTCCAATCGGTCCGTCCGCTGGATAAGGGTGTTGGAGTAGTCGTGCTTGATGTCGGTGACCAGCAGACCCATGGCCGACGTCGTGCCCGGGCTCATGGGCACCAGCACGGTGGGGATCTCGAGCTCGGCGGCGAGGCGGTTGGCGTGGACGGGCCCGGCGCCGCCGAAGGCCACGAGGACGAAGTCCCGGGGGTCGTGACCTCGCTGGACCGAGATTCGCCGGAGCGCGCTGACCATGGCGTTGTTGGCGATCTCCACGATCCCGAGGGCCACCTCGATCACGTCCAGGCCAAGCGAGTCGGCGCACTTCTCCTTGATGGCTCGATAGGCCGCTTCCTCATCGAGGCGCATCTCGCCGCCGAGGAAGTGGTCGGGATCGAGGCGGTGCAGAACCAGGTTCGCGTCCGTGATGGTGGGCTCGGTACCTCCCTTGCCGTAGCAGGCGGGCGCCGGATCGGCGCCGGCGCTCCGCGGGCCCACCCGCAGAACGCCGCCCGAATCCACCCAGGCGATGGAACCGCCGCCGGCGCCGATCTCGACGAGGTCGATCACCGGGGTGCGGATGGGGTAGCCGGCTCCCTTGGCGCCGTGCTCGGCGCGGGCCGCCGTGCCGACTTCGTACTCCTTGGTGATGCTGGGTGTGCCGTGCTCGATGAGTCCCGTCTTGGCCGTGGTGCCGCCCATGTCAAAGGACAAGATGTTGTCGAAACCAAGGACCTGGCCGAGATGGGCGGAGACGATGACTCCCGCGGCGGGCCCCGACTCGACCATGAACACAGGCTTTGTGCGGGCGGCTTCGAACGTCAGGACGCCGCCGCTGCTCTGCATGACCAGCAATTGCCCCTTCAGCCCCGAATCCCGCAAGCGGTCCTCGATGTTGGAGAGATATCGCTCGACGATGGGCCGCACGCCGGCATTGATCATGGTGGTGCTGGCCCGGAAGTACTCCCGGAACTCCGGCGCCACATCCGAGGAGAGCGAGACCACCGCTTCCGGGAACACCTCGCGCACGATTTCGCCCGTGCGCCGCTCGTGCACCGGATTGCGGTAGGCGTGGAGAAAGCACACGGCGAGCGCTTCCACGCCCTCCTTCTTCAGTTGCTCGGCCGCGGCGGCGACCGCTTGCTCATCGAGGGGCGTCAGCACCTTACCGGTGGCATCGAGCCGTTCCGGGATACCGAAGCACAGATAGCGGGGCGCCAGGGGACGTGGCTTCTCGAAGAGCAGGTCGTAGAGGGAGGGCCGGATCTGCCGCTGGATCTCCAGCATGTCCCGGAACCCCTCGGTGGTGATGAAGCCGGTCGGCGCCAATTTCGCCTCGATGATGGCGTTGGTGGCCACCGTGGTGCCGTGCACGAGGTAGCCGACGTCCGCCGTCTCGATGCTCGCCTCACGCAGGATGCGCTCGACGGCCTCGAGAAAGCCGACCGAAGGGTCCTCGGGCGTGGAGGGTACCTTCGCGATGCGGGTCTCTCCCGTCTCCTCGTTGATCAGGATTCCGTCCGTGAAAGTCCCCCCGACGTCGATTCCGAGCCGATAGCGATGTGTCATGTCGGATCTTTCCTTGCCTTCCCCATCGCGCCGGGGACCCACCATGCCTCGGCCGCGGCCCCGTCGTCGGACCCTGTCGTCACTGCCGGTGCTTTGCAGTCTCGGTATCGTTCACCGTCCACGTGCCGGGGTCGACGGCGACCTTGTAGATCTCGCGGGCACGCTCCCGAGAGACCTTCCCGTCGCGCACGTCGCGCAGCACCAGCGCGGGATCGCGCTCCTCCGGCGGACCGTATCCCCCGCCGCCGCAGGTCTGATAGCTGATGACGTCCGCCGGTTTCAGATCCACCGTCATCTTCGAGCCCAGTACCTGGGACTCGCCGTCGGGGTTGCGGATGTAGTACGCCTTGCGCCCGTCCTGCCCCCCGAACAGGCCCCACGGGCCATGCCGGTCCCGGTCGGCCAGGACGGTGAACGTCACCTCGTGGTCGTCGAATTGGTAATCGCGACGCAACCCGAGGCCGCCCCGATGCCTGCCGGGGCCCTCGGAGTTCTCGACCAGCTCGTAGCGCAAGATGCGCACCGGATAGTTGATCTCCGTCTCTTCGACGGGGGCATTTTCCGTGTTCTGGCCATGGGTCTGCACCGCGTCCGGACCATCGCTGCGATAGCGGCCGCCGTAGCCGCCGCCAAGGGTCTCCAGATAGCAGTAGTAGGCTCCCGTGCGGGGATCGACTCCACCGAACCCGGCGTGGCACTGCATCGCCTTCGTTCCCGCGATCATCTGCTCCGGCATAGCCTGGGCCAAGGCCTTGAAGATGGTGTCGTTGAGGCGAACCTGGGTCTCCCAGCCGGCGACCACGGGGAAGGGGTGGACGCAGTTCACCACCGTCCCCTCCGGGGCCACCATCCGGACGTGTCGGTAGAACCCCTCGTTCACCGGCAGATCCGGATCCGCGACGCACTTGAGCGCGTAGGCCGCGGCGGAATAAGTCTGCGCGTGGGTGGAATTCACGGGGGCCCGACGCTGCGGGTCCGACCCGGTGAAGTCGAACAACACGCCCTCGTCGTCGATCACGACGCGCACCGCCAGACGCACCGGCTGGTCGGTGAACCCGTCGTTGTCGACGAAACCCTCGGCCTGGTACTCGCCTTTCGGCAGCTTCGCCAGCTCCGCCCCCGTGCGCCGATCGGTGTAGGTGATGAGCTCGTCCATGTAGAAGCTCACCGTCTCCGCACCATGACGATCCAACAGCGCCGTCAGGCGCCGCACGCCGGTGTTGTTGGCCGCGATTTGCGCCCGGAAGTCGCCCGCCGTCTCGCGCTTGGAGCGGATTTGGGCGATCACCAGCCGGAAGATGTCGTCGACGATCTTCCCCGCCCGCACCATCTTCACCGGGGGAATGATCACCCCTTCCTGGTAGATCTCCCGGAAGGCGCCGACGCTCGCCGGGGCGCCACCGCCCACGTCGACGTGGTGGGCCAGGTTGCCGAGATAACCATGGATCTCGCCCGCGTAGTGGAAGGGCGCGATCACCACGATGTCATTCAGGTGAGCCCCGCTGGGATAGGGGTAGTTGACCACCAGATGATCCCCCGGGCCGAGGTTCTCGGCCCCATAGTCCAGTACGGCCTGCCGCACCGTTCCGACCATCGAGCCGAGGTGGTTGGGCTGGCTGAAGGACTGGGCGATGGGACGGAGATCCCGATCGAAGAAGGAGCACGAGAAATCGCAGCGGGTCTTGATGTTGGTGGAGTAGGCGCTGCGGCGCAGCGCCGCCGCCATCTCCTCCGTGGCCTCGAGAAAGCCGTTGCGGATGACCTCGAACTTGATGGGGTCGACCTTCATGGTGTTTTGCATGGCGGACCTCTCTCGAGCTGACGACTGCTTCGACCGCCCGTGAAAATGGGCACTATTCCAACAGGGCCGCGGGAAGCCACAGGGAGATCTGGGGGAACGCATGGACGATGGCCAGGGACACCAGCATCGCCAGGAAGAACGGCGCGCTGCCGATGGCGACCTCGCTGAACGGCCGGTGCTTGGAAATGCCGTGGATCACGTAAAGGTTCAACCCTACCGGCGGCGTCAGCAGACCGACTTCCATGATGATGACGAAGGCCACGCCGAACCATATCGGATCATAGCCGACGGCAACAACGACCGGAAACAGCACCGGCAACGTGATGATCATCATCGAGATTCCGTCGAAGAATATTCCCATGACGAAGTAGATCGCGTAGATGAGCAGCATCACCATCAGCGGCGTCAGCGGTGCCGCGAGCACCATTTCCGCCAGGGCGCCGGGGACGCGCAGGTTGGCCAGCACCACGCCTAAGAGCATCGCGCCAACGATGATGAACATGATGAAAGCGGTCGACCGCATGGTCTCGATCAGGGCATCGCGGAGGACCTGCCAACTGAGCGAACGGAAGGCGGCAGCCAGGAGCATCGCGCCGAAGGCGCCGACCGCGGCAGCCTCCGTCGGCGTCATGATTCCCGCATAGATTCCGCCCAGGACCACCACCATCAGACAGGCAATGGGAATGATCTCCAACGTCCCAAGCAGCCGCTGCTTCCACGATACCCGTTCCTCGACCGGCGCCAGGGATGGGTTGATGACCACGCGCAGGCCGATATAGGCCATGAACAGCCCGGCGAGCAGCAGACCGGGGAATACGCCCGCCATAAACAGACGGACGATCGAGGTTTCCGTGATCACCCCATAGATGATGAAGGCGATGCTCGGCGGGATCAGGGGTCCCAGGGTACCGCCGGCGGCCAGAGAACCCGCCGACAGTTTTCGGTCGTATTTGCGCTTCTCCAATTCGGGCAGGGCCACGGTGCCGATGGCCGCGGCCGTGGCGACGCTGGAGCCCGACACAGCCGAGAACATGCCGCAGGCGGCGATGTTCGAATGCAGCAGGCCGCCCGGTACCAGCTGGAACCATCGCGAGAGACCGCTGTAGAGCTGTTTGCTGAAGCCCGTGCGCAGGATGATCTCTCCCATGAAGATGAAGAGAGGAATCGCCGTCAGCACGAAGTTGTAGGTCAGGTTGAACGAGGTGACGCCGATCGTGCGGGGCAGGGGCCCGCCGAGCAGGAAATAGTAGCCGAGAAAGGCCGAAAGCAGCAGCGCGAAGGCGATGTGCTGTCCGAGCAGAAGCAAGGTGATCAGCGGTGCCAGCAGATAAAGGGTGACTTCCACGGCGCTACACTATTCCCGTGCCGAGGGATCGTCGGTCATGCTCGGGCGCGTGAGTCCTCATCTCGACCTCCTGTCGCGCATGCGAACCCATGCCGGCCTGCCGGCGCGCGTCACCACATCCGCCAGGGAACTTCAAGAGAGGCGGCCCTTGACCTGGGGGTCCGGTTCGGCGTCCACCTCGTTCGCGCCACGGAAGACCACGTGAAACTTCCTGCACGTCAAGAGAACCACCACCAGCGTCAGGATGGACAACCCGATGGGCAAGGCCGCTTGCGGAATGTAGAGAGGCAAGCCCAGGGCTCCGAAGGCATCCCTTCGGCCATACTCCAAAGAGCGCAGCGCGGTATTTATTCCATGCCAGGTGAAGAAGCCGGCCACGCCGGTCGACAACGTCAGGGTGAGCAGTTCGAGGATGTCGCGGAGGCGTTGTGGGAGTCTGCTGACGAGGAGGTCGATCCTGATGTGGCTGCCCGCCAACATGGCATCACCCAGGGCGAGAAAGACGAGCGCGACCATCAAATAGCCGACGATCTCGGGCGCCCACACAACGTCGAAATCGAAGACATAGCGCACGAAAACGGCACCGGTGATCAGCAGGCACATGGCCAGCACCGTCAGCGCGGCGATGGCGCCCGACGCGCTGGCCAGACCGACGATCAACCTGCTGAGGGTCCGACCGATTCCGGACTGCGATCCCAAGATCGTCCTCCCTTTCGCCTGCCGAGCACTGGAGGTCGGCGCGACGGGGCCACAAGCGCCTCGCAAAAATCGCGCGGACCGTTGCCCGGGACCGCCAAACGTCCTCGCGCCGTCGATCGCGGAGCGGTTCGCTGCCGTGCCGCGATCGGCGTCGCTTCGAAAGGCAGCGGATGGAGCGTTCTGCTACACGTGGCGCAGATCGCCCCATCCGCCCCGGATACGCTCCGCGGGAACCCTGCCGAGTGACTTAGGCTATCCGCTGCGACCCAGAGCCTTCAACGCGAGCTTGAGCGCCTCGGGTCCGTACTTGGTGGACTCTGCCCACGTATCCCAAACGGGGCGCAGCAACTTCGTCACCGAGTCCTGGAACTCCTTCGACGGCGGGACGAAGGTCATGCCGGCGTCTTCCACCAGCTTGGCCACCCCGATCTCTTCCTTGTCCCAGTTCGCCTGGATGCGGTTGCCCGCGGCGACGGCTTCCTCCAGGAGGATCTCCCGGAGGTCTGCCGGCAGCGCGGCCAACTTGTCCTTGTTGGCGAGCCAAGAGACTCGATTGGCCAGCGGCATCACCGTCATGTACTTCGTGGTGTCGCCAAACCCGACCTTGATGCCGGAGCTGGGGCTGGTGATGGCACCGTTGACCACACCCTGCAATAGCGCCGCCGGAGCATCGCCCCACGGAATGAGGTTCGGTCGGGCGCCGAGGAGCTTGAAGGATTCAAGCAGCACGCCGCTGTAAACGCGGATGCTCAGGCCTTTCAGATCGTCGATGGTCTTCACGGGCTTCTTGCTGAAGATGCCCTGCGGCGGATTGTAGAAGACCATGCCAATCTCTACCGCGTTCCGTTCCGCGAGGGCCTTTTCGCGAAGGGGCTTGATCGCCTCGGCAACCGTCATCGCGTCCTTCATGCTGAAGCAAAGGCCGGGCAGGTTGAAGATCTGGAACAGGGGCTCGTCCCCCGCCGTCTTCGAGTGGTCCATTTCGATAATCGAGAACTCGCCACCGCGCACGATGCTGAGGGTGTCGGAGTCCACCAGCCCCAGTTCGCCGTACTGGAAAATCGAGATATCGAGCTTGCCGCCGGAACGCTCCTTGACTCGCTTGGCGAACTCGGCTTGCCCGGCCCGGACGTGGTGCGGCGGGGTCCAGATGACGGGCACGTTCAATTTGATGGTATCCGCGGCTTGCGCGGACCCGCCTCCGCCGTACCCAACGGTAACCAGCACCGCCGCTGCGGCGGCCAAGCTGGTCAGGTATGCCATGTTCCTCATGGTGGTTCGCCTCCCGGTGAAGTTGTCGTGAACGGTTGAAAACGCAAAATGCCAAGCCGAAATGCACGCCTTGGCACGTCCCGTAGCCAAGCCAACGGTAGCTCACGGGACCAACTTCGGTCAATCGGGTTCGACGGGTGGCGATGGACGAGAGTTTGTGTCGGGCGGGTAAGAGGGAGTGACCCGCCCCCAAGATGATTTGCGTTGGAGCGCGTCCTTGAATTCAGGCCTGCGACTTGACCGTTGGGTACGTGGGCGTTGACGCGGGCGCAGGCCAAGAATCGGTGCCGTCGGCGCTGACTGTCCTAACGGAGACCCGCTCCCCCCTCACACATTCAGCGCCTGGACCTCGATGGTCGGGCGGCCGCCGGCGGCGGTGGCGTAGAGGAGGCCGTATTCGGGCACTTCCAGCCACGATGTCGTGTCGGCGGTCAGGGGCTCGGACGCGACGATGACCGAGTCCGCCATGTCGCTGCCGCCGATCATCTTCCACTCCCCTTCGTGAAAGCCGAAGGCCCGGCCCGAGGTGAACCATAGACTCACAAATGTGAGGTTGGCCTCGTGCACCCGATCGGGGCCGCGCAGGGGGTAGCGGCCGAAGTCGAAGCAGAAGCGCACCCCGACCACGCTGTGGCCGTCGGCGAGGAACAGATTGACCGAGGACGAAATGTCGATGCCCAGCCGCGCCCGCACATCGGCGATGATCCGGAATGTCTTTTCCACCGCGTGGTGAAGGGCGCCCGCGGGCTGGATCGCCGCCGGATCGTCCAGTTGGGACAGGATCAGGGCGTAGATCCATTCGCTGTCGGTATTGCCGGTAATTTGCGGCAGGAACTCGGGGCGCACATGGCGGACCAGGGCGGGCTTCATTTCCGCCATGCGGTAGAGGTCGCCGTTGTGGGCCAGGGCCAGGGAACAGCCGGGGAAGCGGAACGGATGGATGTTGGCTTCCGACACCTGGGCCGCGGTGCTGTAGACGACGCCCCGTACGTGGCCCAGCATGCAGGTGGCGTGGACCTTCTCGGCCAGGGACTTCAGGTTGCGGTCGAACACCGGCAGGTCCGTCGAGGCATAGGTGAAGGGCACCTCCGGGTCCACCGAATGGCGGTCCCAGGCCACCATGCCGAACCCGGCCAGGTTCAGCATCCGCAGCTTGCGCGGCATGAACGACTGTTTCACCAGCGAGCTGTCGGGCTGGAACAACAGGTGGTCGACGGGCACCGGCTGGCCCAGGTAGGCAAGCGCACGGCACATGGCGGCGGCACTCCATAGCAGTGGCGGTGCATCTTGTGGCGGCACCCGGCGCTAGTGTTCCGATCGAGACATTTCGTTCCCATTAAATCTACGCAAACTGCGACCTTCACCCCCGGGCTCAGGAACCAAATGTTAGAATCGCAACACTAGACAAGGGGCCGTGAAAGCCGCGTGGAAGAGGGCTGGTTCCAACTTATCGGCTATTGCTCTCTCATGTCCGAATTCAAGGTTTCGGGACGAAGATCACCGCTCACCGTGTTGCCGGTGTCGAGATACGTATAGCGCCAGCGCACATGGCAGGGGGCGAAACCGTCCTGACGACGGTTGATCGATCTCTGATGCGCGGGTTGGGACCGCATGACCCTGGGTTCGTCGTGGGGCTGCCTCGGTCTAGATGACGAGCGTGGGACAAGTCCCGCTCGTAGAGCAGTCGAGGGTTCCCCTCACCGTGGTCTCGCCCCCAGGCATGGGCGCCGGCGGACTGTTGGTAGGCTGCTTCGGTCCTCCTCTTGTGGGGTGACGATTTTTCCCTGCTTTTTCTCAGCCGGCCTTGCGCGGCGCGACCTCGCGGGGCGATGGCCCAGACGAAGCCGAGCATCTCGCGGGCGATAGCCGTTGTGACCAGGGGGGTATCCTTGCCTTGGGCGCCCATGCGGCGGTAGCGGGCGCAGAGGCGGGTCTGGGCCTTCCAGGCGATGTCGCGGACCGCCTTGGGTTGGCCCTGGAGGCGCTCCAGGAGGCAGCGGCTGACCCGCGCCGGCAGGCGGTAGCACCAGGCGGCCTCGATCATGACGCGGCGCGCCTCGGCGTTGCCGGCCTTGGTGATGGCGCCGCGCCGGATGTGAGCGGCGCTGGAATGCTCCGAGGGCACCAGACCGAGGTGCGCCATGAGCTGACGCGGGCTGTCGAAACGGGTCAGGTCGCCGATCTCGGCCAACAGGGTGACGGCGGTGATCAGCGCCACGCCGCGCATGGCCTGAAGGGCCTGGGCGACGGCAGCCAGGGACCAACGGGGGACCAATGCTTCGATCTCGGCCGTCAGGCGGTCGCGCCGCGCCTGGGCATCCTCGATGGCCTGGATATAGTCCTCCAGGACGATCTGCTGGGCCGGCTGCTCGAAACGCAGGCTCGCCCAGCCAGCGCCGGTGGGCCAGGGTCCAGTTGTTGCCGTCTCGCGTGCGGGCGTGGCGTAGCAGGAAGCCGCTCAACTGCTGACGCGCCCGGCGCAGGGCCTTGACCGCCGCCGCGCGGGCCCGCACCAGATCGCGCAGGGCCTCGTGCTCGGGCTCGGGAACCCACACCGGCGTCAGCTCGCCGGCGCGGTCCAGCTTGGCCAAGCCCAAGGCATCGCGGCGGTCGGTCTTGATCCGATCGCCAGGACGCCGCGGGATCAGCGACGGCGCCACCACCACGCAGTCGTGGCCGAGCGATGTTAGCGTCCGATAGACCCCGTAACCGCACGGCCCGGCCTCGTAGCAGAAGCGCAGCGCGCGTCCCTCGCGCCCCAGCCTGTGCGCCAACTTCCGCAACGCCGCCGGTTGGTTCGCGATGGTGCCGAAATAGCGCGCCTCCCGGCGCAAGCCGCCATCGGCAATGGCGACCGAAATGCTCTTCTTGTGAACGTCCAGACCCACGTACGTGATAACCTGTTCCATGACCCGTCTCCTATGCATGAGGCAAGACACCGGACCATCCGGTGCAACCCTCGACACCCGCATAATGTGAGACGGGTCACCCACATCCCAGTCGGACATGGGGTCTAGCCTGCGGTTCCGCTCAACGGCCGCCTGGCGACCATGGCCCGCATCGTTCCCTCCGACATCTCCGCCCTCGCCCTGGCCGGGGCCCATGCGCCCGAGCTGGAGACGCTGAACCTGCTTCGCGATGGGCTGCCCACCGAATACACGGTCTTTCACGGAGTCCACTGGACCCGCGAATACCAGGGCTTCACGGTCTATGGCGAGATCGATTTCGCCGTCGTCAACAAAGCCGGCGAGATCCTGCTGATCGAGCAGAAGAACGGCCGCCTGGAGGAGACCGAGGACGGCCTGGTCAAGGTCTACGGCAAGACCTCGAAGAACGTCGGCGATCAGATCAAGCGCTCCATCGACAACGTGCGCGAGAAGTTCGGCAACGTCCATGGCCGCGGCCGGCGACTCAACATCGACTATTTGATCTTTTGTCCCGACTACCGGGTGGTGTCGGTCAACGCGGCGGCGCTGGATTCGAGCCGCATCGTCGACGCCGGCGCCCGCGACGCCCTGGCGAAGCGCATTCACGCCCTCCTGGGCCCGGGCAAGAAGCCCAACAAGGAGTGGACCCGGGTGATCGAAAGTTTCTTCCGCCAGTCCTTCGAGGTGGCGCCCGACATCCACGCCCACATCGATCAGTCGGAGCGGCGTTTCACCCGCCTGTCCGGCGGCCTGGCCGAGGTCATCCGCAACATCCACATGGACCCCCTGCGTCTGCGGGTCCAGGGCACCGCCGGCAGCGGCAAGACCATCGTCGCCCGCGAGGTGTTCGACGCCGCCATCGAGCGTGGCCACCGGCCCCTGCTGGTGTGCTTCAACCGGCCCCTGGCCGAACGGATCAAGGCCCTGGCCCGCCCGGAGGGCCTGGTGGTGACGTTCCACGGCCTGTGCGACCCGTTCCTGAAAAGCCGTGGCCAGGTGCTGGACTACGGAGGCATCTACACCGATCCCAACTTCTGGCACGGGATCCAGGAGCGGGTGATGGGAGAAGTCATCGACGACGACTGGCGCTTCGACACCCTGATCATCGACGAGGGCCAGGATTTCGACGCCGACTGGTTCGAGATCATCCGCCTGTTCACCACCGACAAGGCGGACATGGTGTGGCTGGAGGATCTCGACCAGAACATCCACGGCACCCTGCACGTCCCCCTCGACGACTTCGTCATCTATCGGGCGCGGGCCAACTACCGCTCCCCCCAGTCGATCGCCCGCTTCCTCGCCCGCCACCTGCCGTTCGAGTTCGACCCGGCCAACGACCTGCCCGGGCTCGGCGTCGGGGTGCACCGCTACGGGGTGCCGGAGGATCAACCCAAGCGCGCCGACCGCCTGGTCCAGGGACTGCTGGACAAGGGGTTCGCCGCTGACCAGATCACCGTCTTGACCTGCATGAGCCGGGCCGAATCCGTGTTCAACACCGTCGACACCATCGGCGGGCTGCCGGTCCGCCGCTTCGCCAACCGCTACGACGAACTGGGCAACCAGGTGATGACGCCGGGCAAGCTGCGCTTCGAAAGCATCAACCGCTTCAAGGGCCAGCAGACCCCGGCGGTAATCCTCACCGACGTCGACCCCCGGGCCGAAAGCCTCGAACAGGACCTGCGGCGCCTCTTCTGCAGCATGACCCGGGCTTCGGTGCGGCTGGAGGTGCTGGCCCGCAAGGACAATCCGCTAACGGCGGATTACCGGCCGGTGAGTTAGCGGCGCGGCGAACGGGTGCCGACGACATCACTCGGCCCACGGGCGTTTGACGTTACCTACTGCTCCCTCGGCGAGAGCGATCCTTCCTGAGCTTGCCGAGTTCTTCTTGCACCAGTCCCGTCGGCAACTGGAAGAAGTCGAACCGTTCATAGACGGGCGACAGCAGCGCATGCACCAGGTTGGGCAATCGCTCATCGATGTCACCCGCTTGGCAGGAGACGGCCTCCGTCGCTTCAAGTATCCGACAGCGATGGGTATCGATGACGTCGCGGTAGGGGTTGGCCCACGACTTCAGTTCGCGACCGGCGAGGCCGGCGAAATGGACCCGAAACTGGACTTGTGCATTGGGTTGCACCTCGATGGCTTGGGCCAGGTGGTGGGCATGCAGCATGGCCTCGCCGACCCGCCAGACGGGCAGCGTGAGGTCGAACACCGTCCCGGGCGTCAGCACATCCGCCCCGTCTTCCTGATAGCCCCGACGCAGGTAAAGCCGCGCGTCCAACGCGGCGCGCCAGAAGTCGCTGTGCGCGGCATCAATCAAGGCACGCTCCGCTTCCGGTTGGCCTAGCCAGCATTCCACACCTCTGTCGAACGGGTACGGCGCTATCGCTTTGCGCGTCGGCACCCAGAACGGCGGCCAACCCGTATACCCGTGGTCCGCCTGCCGAAGCGCCTCAAGGAGCGTCCGCGCGGAGCCTACCGAGGCGCCCGCGATTTCGTAGTCGAAGGCATAATGGCCATGGGGTTGTCGCGCCACGGCGTCGTCCGGCAGTCTGCTCACCAGTTCCGCCCATCGTTGCTCCGCCGCTTTTACGAAAGCGTCCTGGTCGTTTGATGATGACGGCTCGGCGACCAGGCCGACCACCCGAAGGATGTCGAGCGCCTTGGCGAATGACAGTCGCGTCTGCTTGCGGTCGAAGGCGATCATGGTGGGCACGCTGACGCCGGCGAGCGCAGCATGTTCTTTCTGGGTCAGCCTTTCGGCGCGGCGGCGGCTTAGCACCTCATCGACCAGGCCCGGCCAGTCGAGCGGTTCGGTCATGGTTGCAGAATCCGATTGCATGCGTTCCTCACGACCTCCCGGTAGCGGTTCAGGAAGCCGTCCGGCGGCTCGGCCGAAGGCGGCTCCAGGCGTCGCGATCGGGAAAGCCTCCGCCTCAGGGTTTCGAGGCGGAGGGCGGCTGCCCGCGGCGGCAGGCCGATATGATCAGCGAAGCCGAGCACGAGCCGCCGGTCGATCTCGTCGAGCGGGACCTTGGCGCCGCCGATGGCAAGCGCGGTACGGGTGCCGTAGGCGCCGCCATAAAGCAGCGTGTTCAGCAGGTCGTATTGTGGCGACAGGCGCAGGCCCTCGGGTCGCTCCAGAAGAGACCAGTTCTTCAGGTGGGCGTCGGCATTGCCGATCAGCAGATTGAAGACGAGCGCCGAGAACAAGCGGGCCAAGTCAATCCGCGGCCGGGCGGAATGCGTTGCGATTCCTTCGGCGATGTCCTCATAGCTGCCCTGGTATTTTCCCATGAAGTCGTTGCCGCGCGGCCGCGCGAGTACCTGGGTGAAGTCCTCCATCCGCAGTTTGTCGCCCTGGGGTGTGCGATCGAACCGCTCCACGAGCAGGGCATGGCCGTCGATATCTTCAACTCGGCCGGCTTGGAACCGGGTAACTTCATTTTCTCCCAGGAGCTCGCGCGCCAACGCCAGCGAATGGAGCTCGTTGCGGACGAGACCGGGTTGAGAATCCGGCGCGTATTTTGCGATGTGGGTGGCCGGGCTGTCGTCCGTGGCCGGCTTGAAGCGCTCCCCGTCCCGCCATGACAGTATCTTTTTCTGAACGCCGGATAAGGTGCGGCTCTCTGCCGTGGCGGCGTTGGCTGTCGCGTCGTCAAATCGGACCTCCGCACGACTCTCCGTGCCGTCCGCGGGGCGTACGGAAATGGCGCCAATGCAGTCGGTCCCATAGCGCAGGAGCAAGCCGAAATCATCCTCCTCATCCACCCGGCCGGCGCGGGCCTGCTGCTGGCGCAGCCAACCCTCGGGGCCGAGCTGCTGGAATACCGGATGGAGCCCGACCGGCCACGTCACGCGTCTCTCCGTGATCGGCAACGCGCAGGCGATCGTCTCCGACCACCCCTCCCCATATGTAAAGACGGTTCCGCCTTGGGGTGTTTCTCCCACCAGACCCGCGGTCCGGTCCTTGAACAGAATTTGAGCTTGACGCAGTTCCGTCAATTCCATCTTGCTGTAGTCAATTCCCGATTTACCCAACGGACGGGCATGAAACTAAGAATTATCATATTAATTTAGGGCTTTTAGCGATAAAATCAATAATTATTTATGTAAAGTATTTCATCGTATGATGGCTACATGTTGGCTTCCTTACTAGGTGCTCAAGGAACCATATCGACCTAAAACTAAAACAAGCTTTACTCTATATCAATGAACGCATGACCAGCGCGATCATTACGTACTTTCGCAACCCCACCCTTAGTACAACGGGCTACCGAAACGATAACGCGAACGACGAACGTCACCGATGCCGACAGCGCTGCCAACACCTGCCATTGTTGGAAGTGGCGCGGCATGCAATCCTGCACACTCCGAATGTCAGTCTGCCGGAACCGACTGGTCCTGGAAAACACCTGTTGGCCGCACTAGAACTGGCGCTTACCCTTCAACCCCTTACCGCCCACTACCGACCGATGAGCTAACATGGCCGGACCCTCTCGCCGACACGTTCTTTGGTGCGCCGCCGGGGGCGCCCTGGGACTCGCCGCCGCTTCCACCGCCTCGGCGAGCACCATCGCCCAACCCGTCGAACGGACACCGCGGGCATTCCTTGCCCGCGCCTTCGCCATGCGGGACGCGGCGACGCGCTCTGGCGATCAGCCCTATGGCGCCGTGGTCGTCAATGCGAGTGGTGAGATCGTCGGCGAGGCGCCCAGCCGGGTGGTGGTGGCCGGCGATCCCACGGCCCACGCGGAGATGGAGGCCATCCGCGATGCCGCTCGCCGGCTTGGCAGCCGGGACCTGTCGGGGCATGTGATCTATTCCTCGTCGCGCCCCTGCCCCATGTGCGAGGCGGCGGCCCATTGGGCCAACCTTGCGGACATGGTCTATGGCCACGGCGGGCGGAAAGCCGGCCCGCCGGCCCTCTGCAGCTGACCCCTGGCCCATGGGAACGGACGGAGTCATCACATGACGCGGTTTCTCCCGTCGTGGGCGGTCATCGTCTGCCTGCTGCCAGGCCTTGCCGCCGCCCAGACACCGCCATCGCCATCGGAGATCGCCGCTTATTCCGGTCTCCATGCCATGGCCTGGACTGGCGACGTGGACGGAATCCGACGCCTGGTCGCTGGCGGCGACGACGTAAACGCCCGCGACGGGGCCGGCCGCACGCCCCTGCACGTGGCCGCCTTCGCCTCTCAGGACGGTGCGGTGCGGGCCCTGGCGGCGGCGGGCGGGGACCCGAACCTGTTGGAGAACGGCCTCTACGACATCATCACCATCGCCGCGGTGGCGGGAGACGCGGACATGGTGCGCCTGGCGGTGGCGGTGGGTGGCAACCCCGGCAATGTGACCAGCATCTACGACGGCACGGCGCTGATCGCCGCGGCGCACCTGGGCCACGTGGCGGTGGTGAAAGCCCTCATCGAGGCCGGGGCGCCGCTGGATCATGTCAACAACCTGGGCTGGACCGCCCTGATCGAGGCCGTGGTGCTGGGCGACGGGGGTCCGCGCCACACGGAAACCCTGCGCGCCCTGGTGGCGGCGGGCGCCGACATCAAGATCGGCGACCGGGACGGGGTCGTGCCCCTGGAACACGCCCGCCAGCGCGGCTACGGGGCCATGGTGGCGATCCTGGAGCGGGCGGCCCGATAGATCGGGAACCCTGGGAAACAAACGGTGGCTGGGCTAGACTCGCACGCTCCCAAGGAACCCCGAACGGACCAGCCCGT
Source organism: Rhodospirillales bacterium (assembly GCA_965247705.1). Taxonomy (GTDB): domain Bacteria; phylum Pseudomonadota; class Alphaproteobacteria; order Rhodospirillales; family CAMCUA01; genus CBDFHV01. The sequence goes on from CBDFHV010000014.1 coordinate 25,108, forward strand.
GACCGCCACCAGAGAAAAGGACTCCGCGGCGCTGCCGGCGCGAATTATCGTCCGTCCCAGCGCCGAGATGACGGTGAAGTCCCGCCCCACCCGGCGGCGCTTTCAGAACATCCTGCGCGCCAACATCGAGGACGCCTTCCGGCGTATCGGCGCGCCGCTGCGCGTGGAGCCGGCCCTGAACCGCATGATCCTGCGCACAACGTCGGTCGCCGAGGCGGAGCGGGTGCTGCCCCGGCTGTTCGGCGTCGCCTCCTATTCCCCCGTCACCGCGGCGTCCACCTCGGCCCTTGAAGACATTGTCGCGGTGGGTACCCGGGCTTTCACCGAGGCGGTGCGCGGCCGCCGCTACGCCGTCAGGGCCAAGCGCCTGGCGGTTTGCGGCTTTTCCTCCCAAGACGTGAACCAGCAACTGGGGGCGGCCCTCGACGGGCCCGGCAGCGTCGACCTGACCGACCCGGAGGTGACGGTCCATGTGGAGATCGGCGCCAAGGAGGCCTTGATGTTCGCCGAGCGCCGACCGGGCGCCGGCGGCCTGCCAGGAGGAACCCAGGAAGGGGTTCTGGCCCTCATCTCCGGCGGCTTCGATTCGGCGGTTGCCGCCTGGCAGGTGATGCGCCGGGGCGCGGCGGTGGATTACGTTTTCTTCAACATGGCCGGCGCGGCTTATGAGCGCATGGTGGTGCAGGTGGTGAAAGTGCTGTGCGACGCCTGGGTCTTCGGCCATGCGCCGCGCCTGCATGTGGTGGATTTCGCCCAGCCCGTGGCCGACCTCAAGGCCCATGTGCGGTCGGACCACCAGCAGGTTGTCCTCAAGCGGCTGATGTATCGGGCGGCCTCCGCCATCGCCTACCGGACCCGGGCCCAGGCCCTGATCACCGGCGAGGCCATCGGCCAGGTGTCGTCGCAGACGGTCAGCAACCTCAATTCCATCGACCCGGCCACCGACCTGCCGGTGCTGCGCCCGCTGATCGCCTTCGACAAGACCGACATCGTCGCCATGGCGCGGAAGATCGGCACCGCGCCGCTGTCGGAGCGGATCAGGGAATACTGCGCCATCGGCGAGGGCAAGCCCGTCACCCACAGCCGCCGCGGCCGCCTCGACCAGGAGGAAGCCAAGCTGGACCCGACGCTGCTGGCGGCGGCGGTGGAAGGGCGCCGGGTGCTGGATGTGCTGTCCCTGACCGCCAACGACCTGCGGGCACCCTATCTGCTGGTCGACTCGTTCCCCGAGGGGGCCACCGTCATCGACTGCCAGCCCAAGGCGTTCTACGACCGCTGGCACGTTCCGGGCGCCGTCCACCACGAGCTGCAGGACCTGCTCACGGCCTTCCGCGACTTGGACAAGGACCCGGTCTACGTCCTCTACTGCCCCTGGGGCACCCAGACGCCGATGGTGGTCGAGATGATGCAGCAGGCCGGCTACGAGGCCTACGCCTTCCGGGGCGGCATCTCGGCGGTCAAGAAGGCCATCGCCGGCGACGACGCCGAGCTTCTGGCCGAGGCGCGGGAGCTGGGCCTGGTGTGACGGCGGCTCCGTCTTCGGTCGTAGCGCTTGGCGATTCCCTGCGCGCCGACTTCCCCGGTCCCGACGACGACGCCGGCGCCGCCGCCGAGGCGCGGGAGGCGACGCTGACCAAGCCGCCCGGCGCCCTGGGGCGGCTGGAGGCGCTGGTGGCGTGGCTGGCGGCCTGGCAGGGGCGGCATCCGCCGCGCCTGGAGCGGCCCCGGGCGGTGGTCTTCGCCGGCAATCACGGGGTAGCGGCGCGCGGCGTGTCGGCCTATCCGCCCGACGTGACCGCCCAGATGGTGGCCAATTTCCAGGCCGGCGGCGCGGCGGTGAACCAGCTTTGCCGCACCTTCGGCGTCGACCTCAGCGTGGTGCCCCTCGACCTCGACCGGCCGACCGCCGACATCACCGGCGAGTCCGCCATGAACGAGGCCGATTTCGCCGCCGCCTGGGAGCGCGGCGCCGACGCGGTGGCGGTGGGGGCCGACCTCCTGTGCCTCGGCGAGATGGGCATCGGCAACACCACCGCCGCCGCGGCCCTGTGTCATGCCCTTTATGGAGAGGCCGCCGAGGACTGGGTGGGCCCGGGCACCGGCGTCTCCGGCCCGGCACTGGACGCCAAGCGGGCGGCGGTGGCGGCGGCCGTCGACCGGCACCGGGAGGCCGCCACGGGGGGGCTGGACCTGCTACGCCGCCTGGGCGGGCGGGAGATGGTGGCCATCGCCGGCGCCGTGGTCGCGGCCCGCCGCCGGCGGGTGCCGGTGATCCTGGACGGCTACGTCTGCACCGCCGCCGCCGCCGCCCTGGCCGCCGCAATACCGGACGCCCTCGACCACTGCGTCGTCGGTCATGTCTCGGCCGAGCCCGGCCATGGACGGCTGCTACAGCGCCTGGGCAAGGCGCCGCTGCTGACCCTGGACATGCGCCTGGGCGAGGCTTCCGGCGCGGTCCTGGCGTTGGCGCTGTTGAAGGCGGCCCTCGCCTGCCATACGGGCATGGCCACCTTCGGCGAGGCCGGCGTCAGCGGGCCCGAGACGGACTGACACGGGCGGCTCTCGCACCCGCCCCAACGCCCGCCTTCGAAAGGGCCGAAAAACAGACGGGATGTAAAGAGAAGAAGGTGCCTGCAGGGGGCGCCAGGCTTGGCCGTCTCGGAAAACTTGACAAATTGTATCATATAAGGTACATTGTATCTTGTGAGGTACAGTGACGGAATTGAAGAAACTCCCGGCTGCGTTTTACGCCACAGCGAGCGGAAACGAGCCCGTAAGGGAGTGGCTGAAAGATTTGAATGACGAGGATCGGCGCACCGTCGGACAGGATATTGCGACCGCTGAGTTTGGCTGGCCTGTCGGCATGCCGCTTAGCCGAGCCTTGGGCAAGGGCCTGTTTGAAATCCGATCCAACATCTCGGATAGCCGGATTGCCCGCGTCATCTTTGCCGTTGTCGAGCAGCGCTTGGTGCTGCTGCACGGCTTCGTGAAGAAGGCCCAGAAAACACCAAAACCAGACCTCGATTTGGCGGCAAAACGTTTGAAGGAGATAACATCATGACGAAGAAAAAGGGACGTATCGGATCATCCTTCGAGGATTTCCTGAAAGAGCAGGGAAGCCACGACGAGACGACAGCAACCGCTGTAAAGCGTGTCCTGGCCTGGCAATTGGAACAGGCCATGGCAAAAAAGCAGATGAGCAAAAACCAGATGGCGAAGGCGATGAAGACAAGCCGAAGCCAACTGGACCGGATTCTGGACCCTGACAACGAGGCCATTCAACTGGATACGGTCATCAAGGCCGCCCGCGTGCTTGGCCGCGAGGTCCGCATTGAGCTGGTGTGATAAATCGACATGCCCCGCAGAAAACCGCCGGATTATTTCGGCGTGGAAGGCAGGAAAAGATGAGCAAGAAGAATATCAAAACCGTATCTTTGGCTAATGCGCACACAATGGAAGACCGGACCCGAGAGGATGCGCCCGAAGGGCCATCCATGGGTGCTGATTTTTGGGCAACCGCCAAAGTTGTTCATCCGGGCGGCCCGAAAGAGCGCCTTACGGTGCGGTTTGATCACGACGTTGTTGCATGGTTCAAATCGCAGGGTCGGGGCTACCAGACCCGCATGAATGCCGTGCTCAGATCGTATTTCGAAGCCCAGAAAAACGATCGGGCAGAGCCTTGATCGTGACCCTAGGGAAATTCACAACAGCATTCATAGCAGGCGTCGTGGCATTGATGGACAAGTCGTTTGGAAATGATGTGTTGTAAGGCCATAAGCTCAATTATAATCATTGATCTTTTCCTTAGCTGGTTAAACTTTCACAGTCAAAGGGAATATCATTCTGACGTTTATACTCTCTAATAGAATTATATCCGGCACGCAAATCATCTTGGCTTTTGAGAGTTGGAGATATTACCCCGCCTTATTCACCCAAGGGGCCTGAAATGACTGGCGCGCGGCGGATTTTGACGTAAAATCAATGTGCTAGCCCCAATTATTCATGACGGCCATCGGATTTCAGCGGGACGAGCGGTAGCGACCGGGTTGACGGCGATTTTTGAGACGGATTGTCGGAGAGGTTGGAGGTTGTTGTTCGGGGCTCGTCCGGCGGCACCTGCCGCTTGGTTCAGGGCCCTTGGGCGGTGATGCGCCCGGCGATGGCGATCATGGCCGGCTGATAGGGATAGGCCGAAGGCAGGGCGATCCTGAGGCGCGACTTGAGCTCCTCGACGCGGACGGCGATTTTGAGAAACGCCCGGCGCAGGGTTTCGAAGGTGGCCGTTCGCCACAGCGATTTCCGAGGCGCCGCTTGGCGAAGCTGATGCAGCAGCCAGTAGGCGCCGGTATGCAGGAAGAGGCGGAACTGGTTGGCCTCCCAACGGTGGCACGACGTGCGGTCGGACTTGGTGTAGAGCTTGTTGTTAACGGCGGAGGAATAATGCTCCACGCGAGGCGGCCGGGCGGTCCGGTCGCGGCGGCGCAAAATTGTGCCACTCATGGTCCCTTGTCGGTTGCGACGAGGGGCAGGAGATGTACGGCGTGGAGCTCTATGCGGCGGTTCGACTGGCGGTTGTCGACGAGGGTCTGAGTCATCACGAGGCGGGCCGGCGGTTCGGCATCGACCGTCGCACGGTGAAGAAGATGCTGACCTACTCGGCGCCACCGGGCTACCGCCGGACGAAGCCGGTCCGGCGGCCCAAGCTGGACGGGTTCACCGGCATCGTCGACGCGATCCTGGAGGCGGACACGGATCCGGACGTGCCGCGCAAGCAGCGCCACACGGCGCACCGGATATTCGAGCGGCTACGGGACGAGCACGGGTTCACCGGCGGCTATACCATCGTGAAGGACTATGTCCGGGCTCGGCGGCAGTCGACGCGCGAGGCTTTTGTGCCGCTGCATCACCCGCCGGGCCATGCCCAGGTCGACTTCGGCGAGGCGGTGGTGGAGGTCGGGGGCAGGCGGGAGAAGGTTGCCTTCTTCTGCCTGATCCTGCCCCATTCCAACGTCTGGTTCGTCAAGGCCTATCCGAGGGAGACGACGGAGGCCTTCCTGGACGGCCATGTCAGCGCCTTCGCCTTCCTCGGCGGTGTGCCGCGATCGATCCTCTATGACAACACGACGCTTGCGGTGGCGAGGATCCTGGGCGACGGCACGCGTCGGCGCACGCAGGCGTTCACGCATCTGCAATCGCACTACCTGTTCCGCGACCGCTTCGGCCGGCCCGGCAAGGGCAACGACAAGGGCAAGGTCGAGGCCCTGGTGAAGACGGCACGGCGCCGGTTCATGGTGCCGATCCCGAAGGTGCATGACCTGTCGGTCCTGAACGAGCGGCTGCTGGCGCGCTGCCTTGAGCGGCTCGACGCGCTGGAGGCAGGGGGGCAGGCGGCGGCGCTGCTGGCCGATCTCGAGGCCCTGCGCGATCTGCCGGCGGTTCCCTTCGAGGCTTGCGAGCATGTGCCGGGCCAGATCTCGTCCACGGCCCTGGTGCGCTACCGGCTGGTGGACTACTCGGCGCCGGCGGCGCACGCCCACAAGAAGGTCATGGTGAAGGGCTATGTCGACCGGGTCGAGATCGCGCTCGGCGCCGAGATCGTCGCCCGCCATCGGCGCAGCTATGTCCGCGGCGACGTCGTCTACGACCCGCTGCACTATCTGTCGCTGCTGGAGAAGAAGCCGGGCGCCCTGGACCAGGCGGCGCCGCTGCGGGGATGGAAGCTCGATCCGGCCTTCGACACGTTGCGCCGCCTCCTCGAAGCCCGCTTCGGCCCGCGCGGCAAGCGCGAATACATCCAGGTGCTGCGCCTGCACGAAGACTTCCCGGAACGGCAGGTGACGGCCGCGGTGCGCGACGCGGTGAAGCGGCGCCTGATCGGCTTCGATGCGGTCAAGCATCTCCTGCTGGCGCGCATCGAGAGGCGGCCCGTGCATCTCGACCTGTCGCGCTATCCGCACCTGCCCCAGCCCTTAGTCGCCGCCACGCGGAGCGCCGACTACGCCACCCTGCTGGCCGGAGGGGCCGGCCATGGCTGAGGCCCCCCGCATCCTGCTCGAACATCACCTGAAGAGGCTGAAGCTGCCGACCTTCCTGCGGGAATACGAGAAACTGGCGCGCCAGTGCGCGGCCGAGGGCCTGGATCATGTGCAGTTCCTGGCCCGGCTGGTGGAGCTGGAGCTGATCGACCGCGAGCGCCGCCTCGTCGAACGGCGTATCAAGCAGGCCGGGTTCCCTGTCGTCAAACAGCTCGAGAGCTTCGACTTCAAGGCGATCCCGGCGCTCAACAAGATGCTGGTGCTGGATCTCGCCCGCGGCGAGTACATCGCGCGCCGCGAGAACGTAATCCTGCTCGGCCCGAGCGGCGTCGGAAAGACCCATGTCGCTCTCGCCCTCGGCCTCGCCGCCTGCCAGAAGGGCCTCGGCGTGCGCTTCGCCACCGCCCCCCACCTGGTCCACGAGCTGATCGAGGCGCGCGACGAGAAGAGGCTGCTCCGCCTCCAGGCCCAGCTCGCCAGGGTCAATCTCCTGATCGTCGACGAGCTCGGCTACGTGCCCCTGTCGCAGACCGGAAGCGAGCTGCTGTTCGACGTCTTCAGCCGGCGCTACGAGAACGGCGCCACCATCGTGACCTCAAACCTGCCCTTCCAGGAATGGACGACGGTGTTCGCCAGCGAGCGCCTCACCGGCGCGCTGCTCGACCGCATCACTCACCATGTCCATATCCTGGAGATGAACGGCGAGAGCTACCGGCTCAAGCAGAGCCGGTCACGACGCCGGCAACCGTCCGAATAACCCCCCGCTTGACCCCGTGGGCCCACAGGCCCCTCCCACGCGCGGGCCGCCGCCAGCCGCGCCGAGGGCGCGTCGCCCCGCGCGCGGGTCCCTCCCATGGACTACGCGGACAAGCTACCACCGAGCCCGTGGTACATTTTTGCGCCGCCGCGCCGGTACATATTCCCGCCGCCGTTGACACACCACACACGTCAAGGCGCATCGCTGCGCCGGCGGCGGAAAAGGGGGGCCTCTGCTCAGGCCATCGGCCGCACAAAGGGCGGACGCAACACCAAGGTCCATGCCCTGAGCGACGAACATTGCCGGCCCCTGGCCTTCTATCTCACGCCCGGCCAGACCGCCGACATCAAGGGCGCCGTCATGCTCGCCGCGCATCTGCCGAGGACGCGATATCTTCTCGCCGACAAGGCCTATGACGCCGACCACTGGCGCGCCTGCCTGCTACGCCAGAAAATCCAGCCGGTCATCCCCAACAAGGTGAACCGCAAACAACCTCATCCCTTCGACACAGAGCGATACAAAGACCGAAACACCATCGAGCGCATGTTCGGACGCCTCAAGGACTTCCGACGCATCGCCACGCTGTCAACGGCGGAGTAACAAGGGGCCATTGGGCGGCGTAAAAAGGGGCCACTCGGTGTTTGAGGCTTGTCCCCGTAGTCCATAGGAGGGACCCGCGCGCGGCGCGGCGTGCCTCTCAGTTGGCTGACGCGGCGGCGCGCGTGGGAGGGGCCTGTGGACCCACGGGGGCAAGCGACGCGAGGTAGGTCAGGCTGATTTTTCGGGTTTTCTGCGGTTTTTGCTCTGGTTGAGCCGGTAGCTCTCGCCGTTCATCTCGAGAATATGGACGTGGTGGGTAAGGCGATCGAGCAAGGCGCCGGTGAGGCGCTCGGAACCGAATATCTCGGTCCATTCATCGAACGGCAGGTTGGAGGTGACCAGGACGGAACCACGCTCGTAACGCTGGCTGAAGACCTCGAACAGCAACTCGGCGCCGGTTTTTGACAGCGGCACGAAGCCGAGCTCGTCGATGATCAGGATCTTGTACCCGGCGAGCCTCCTCTGGAACCGCAGCAACTGTTTGTCGTCGCGCGCCTCCATGAGCTCATGCACCAGAGCGGCGGCGGTGGTAAAGCCAACCGAAAGCCCTTTCTGGCAAGCGGCCAGACCGAGCCCAAGGGCGATATGGGTCTTGCCGGTTCCGCTGTTGCCAAGCGCGATCACGTTCTCCCGGCGGTCGATGTACTCGCCGCGGGCAAGCTCGAGCACCAGCGTCTTGTTGAGCGAAGGGATGGCCTTGAAGTCGAACGCATCCAGGCTTTTAACCACCGGGAAACGGGCCGCCTTGATGCGCCGTTCTATCAGGCGGCGTTCCCGATCGATCAGCTCGAGTTCCGCCAACCGCTGTAGATAGCGGACATGGTCGACGCCTTCCGAGGCGCATTGCCGGGCCAGCTTGTCGTATTCCCTCAGGAAGGTCGGCAGCCTGAGCGTCTTGAGGTGATGGTTCAGCAACAGCTGCGGGGTATCGGTCATGGTCTCACCCCGGATAGCAGGCTCATGTAGCTCCCGGCCGAGGTCGTCGCGACCCGGGCCCTTGGGAGATACGGATAAAGCTCGAGATCGAGCCGCGGCGGCCGGCGCTCGATACGGCACAGCACCAGATGCTTGACGGCATCGAAGCCGATCGCCCCCAGCTTCAGCGCATCGCCGATTGCCGCCTCGACCTCGGCAAGACGGAAGCTCTCCAGAAGACGCAGGACCTGGACGTATTCCCGCTTGCCGGGCTTGCCCATACGGGCTTCCATCAGGCGGCGCAGCGTGGCGAAGGAATCGGGCAGATGCCAACCTGCGAGCGGGGCGGCCTGGTCCAGCGCGCCGATTTTCTGCTCGATCAGCGGCAGGTAATGCAGAGGATCGAAGATCAGGTCCTCACGCTCATAGGAGCGCCGGTGCCGGGCGATGACATCGGCGCTGCAGCTGATCGCCACCTGGTCGACATAGCCCCGGATCAGCACCTCGCGATGACCGTAGGCCACGGGCACCGAGTAATCATTGCCCTTGTAGCGTACCAGCGACAGAGAGCTCACCCGGCCGGGACGGCGGTCGCAAGGCTCGTAGGGAACCGCTGGGAACTCAAGGAATACTTCCCGGTCACGGGCAAGCCGTTCGCCGATCGTCTCGCTGTGGCGGCGCAGTCGGTCGTCCTGCCGACGGCGGCAATGGTCCTCGAGGCGGGCGTTCAGCACCTCGAAGCTCTCCACATGGGGAACCGGTACCAGGTAGTTGCGCCGGATGAAGCGAACCAGCCCCTCTACCTTGCCCTTGTCGTTCCCCTTGCCTGGGCGGCCGAAACGGTCTTCGAACAGGTAATGGGATTGCAGCTCGCTGAACACCCGGGTGCGCTGCCGGGTGCCATCGCCCAGGATCCGCGCCACCGCCAGTGTAGTGTTGTCATAGAGGATCGACTGGGGAACACCGCCGAAGAAGGCAAACGCTGATACATGGCCGTCGCAGAACGCCTCCGACGTCTCCGCCGGATAGGCCTTCACGAAGCTGGCATCGCTGTGCGGCAAATCGAAGGCAAAAAAGTGGATCTTCTGGAGTACGCCGCCGATTACCGCCAAGGCTTCGCCAAAGTCCACTTGGGCATGGCCAGGCGGGTGATGCGGCGGCACGAACATCTCCCGCGACCGGTGTCGGCATGCCCGCACATAATCTTTGACGATGGTGTAGCCGCCGGTGAACCCGTACTCGTCGCGCAGCCGTTCGTAGATCCTCTTCACCGTATGACGCTGCTTGCGGTGAACCTTGCTGTCTTCCTCCAGAATCCGGTCGATAATGCCGGTATATCCGTCCAGCTTCGGACGCCGTGGCGGTCGCTGACGCCGGTAGCCAGGCGGCACCGAAAACCCCAGTATCTTGCCCACCGTCTTGCGGTCGATCCCGAAAACCCGCGCCGCCTCACGATTGCTCATCCCGTCGACATGGCACGCCCGTCGAACACGCGCATATAAATCCACTGAGTACATCCCCCCGCCTTCGATCAGTTCAAAACCGATGAAGGCTAGCCGATGGCCCCTTTTTGAACCGCCCGCGCAGCCCGGGAATCAGGCCGCCTCAGTGGGGGATTATTGCGCCGCCCTTCTCACCCGATCGCGAAGGCCGACCACCGTATCGGTGCGGAGGCTGTCCAGCAGTTCGCGCGCTTCGTCGGTGCGCAGGACTCCCCGGACGGCACCGCGATCAGCCGCGCCGGATGCGGGTCTTCAGCTTGCGCAGGTCGCGCTTGCGGTTTTCCTCGGCGATGGTGGTCTCCACGTAGCGGCCCTGGAACAGGGCAACGCCGACGGAGCGGCCGAAGTCGATGGCCTCGCGGCCGTCGCAGCGGCAGAGGATCAGGCGGCGTTCGCCGCTGCGGTGGATCATCGCCCGGATGCGCCCGCGCATCTCCTCGCCGCCGTCCACCAGTTGGGGATGCCAGTAGAGCTTGACCACGTCGGCGCCCAGGCGCTCCCGGTCGATCATCGACATGGTCTGGTAGGTCAACCCGTCGATGCAGATGCGATAGCCCCGTTCCTGGGCGAAGCCGCGGGCGAACATATAGGCGCCAAGATCGGCGAACAGGTCGACCACCTGCAATTCGACGATCATGTGGCCGCGGCGGCTGGCCGGCACGTTTTCGTCGAAGTTCAGGAACTGGGGCGACAGCATGGTCGCCACGTTGAGGTTGAAGCTGATGTCGCCGGAGATGGTGATGTGATCGGTCTTTCCCAGCATCGCCAGCATGCGCCAATCCAGGGTCTCGGTCAGGTGCTGGAACAGCCACGGGCTGGACGCCAGGTCGACCCCCGGCAGCAGCGTGTCCCGCAAATCCCGGATCGAGATGAAAAGCTCGCTGAACACGGGTTCGGGCGCCATTTTCGCGCTGAACGTGCAGATGAACTGGCGGCGCACCAGGCTGGACAGGTCGGTGCGGCCCAAGGCCGCCTCCATGCGCGCCAGGATCTGGGGGGTCAAGGGCTCGCCCTTGTCCTGCTTGGCGCGTAGCGCGGACCGGGTATCGAGCCGGGCCCGGCCCTCGGAATCCCGGCGCTCCTCCTCGTCCACCAGGCCCTGGGTCAGCCGCAGGATGTCGTCGTATTCCCGCGCCACGTCGAACCAGGTCGCGAAGGGTCGCGTTGGGCTTTCCCCCTCCGCCAGCAGGGGATCGTCGCTGAACAGGAAGCGTATCCGCTGCACGGCGTTCTCGACCGCCGATTGCGCCTCGTCCTTGTAAATGAAAAACAGGTCCGGGGACTTGAGCTGGAAGAGCTGCCCCTGAAGGGACTCGATCAAGGGCTCCAGATTGTCGGCGGCAAGGCGGACGTGGTGTTCCCGGCGGTTGAAGGGCCTGAGGTGGGACAGGTGGATCTGCACCGCGCGCCGGTCGTCCTTGTGATCCTCCAGCCGCCGCACGTAGTCGAGCAGCAGGTACTCCTGGCTGGGCGCCAGGCGCGGCGCGGCTTCCGGTCCTCGGGCCACGGCTCAGTTTTCTCCCTTGGTGGCCATCGCCGATACCAGCCGGTCGATGAAATGGCCCTGGAAACGTTGGATGCCCAGCCCCAGCCCCCAACGCACCGCCGCTTCCGAATCGACCCGCGCCAGGATCGCCCGCTGAATGCCCAGGTGGCCGAGGACGTCCTTTATGTCGGCCAGGCGGTCGGCGGGAATGCCGGAATGGAACTCGGGACTCCAGGTGAGCTTGATGAAGTCGGGCTCCAGCAGCCCCGGATCGAAGAAACTGAGGGACAAGGGGTTGAGGCCGTCGATGAGAACGCCGTAGCCCCGGTTCTTGAGCCAGGCGCGGGCATCCACATAGGCGGACATGCTGGCGAAGACGTCGATGGGCTGCATCTCCACCACCACCTTGTCCGTATGGGCGCCCACCGCCTGGTGAAAGGTCTGAAATCCGGGCGACAGCACCGTGGCCACGTTGAGATTGAGACTGGCGGGCGGCGTCATGGAAGGGAAGTCCCGTCGCGCCATCACCGCCAGCACCCGCCTGTCCAGGGTTTCGGTCAGGTACTGGAACATCCACGGATTGGAGAACAGGTTGACTCCGGGGGCGATGCGATCGCGAAGATCGGTCATGGAAATGTAATGTTCGCGGAACAGGGGGACCCCTTTGCCCTCGGCGTCGAGGGAGATGGCGACCTGGCGACGCAAGAGGTCGGTGACTCGCGCGTTTTTCAGTCGATCGTTGATGTCCCCTAGGTTTTCCGGAGTGAGGGCATCCCCCTGCTGGGTCTGCATGCGCCCGTCGGCGCCTCGGGACGTCGACCGGCGGCGCAGCTCCTGGTCCGCCTCCATGATCTCGCCCACGGCCGCCTCGCATGTGTCGAAATCCCCTGGCTGCGACAGGTCGTACCAGTTGGTGAAACGGTCGTCGGGGCTGCCGACTTCGGCGAAGGTCAGGGGATCCTCGCCAAAAAGTGTCCGCACCCGGTTGATCGGCGGGTCCAATTCGTCAATCGGCACGTTGCGGCACATCAGCACGAAATCGCTGTTGGACAGCAGGTACAGCATGACCTCGTGGTTGTTGATCAGGGGATCGAAGGCCCGCGACGCGATGCGCAGAAAGTGACGCTTGCGGTATTCGGCGCGCAACCGCGACAGGTGCATATGAACGGCGTAGGCGCCCTTGGGATTGGGCTGGACCCGTTGCAGGTGATCCACGAGGACCCCGTCCTCGCTGGGCACCTCGCTGTGCATCATGGAAACGGCGGTGACGGGCTCGGCCATCGAAACCCCGATTGTTAGCGGCGGCGGCGGACCACCGCGGGCCGTTGACCGCCACCCATCGGCCCATGATAGGTTCGCCCATGCCCCTGACACAACCGGACACCGCCGCGCCCGGCGGCGCCCCGCGCGTTCCCGACGGGACGCGGGTGTACGCCATCGGCGACATTCACGGCCGCGCCGACCTGCTGGCCGACTTGCAGGAACAAATTCTCACCGACGCGCGAACCGCCGGGGCACCCCGCAAGGTGCTGGTGTACCTGGGCGATTACGTGGACCGGGGGCCCGAGTCGGCGGCGGTCATCGAAAGCTTGGCGACCAAGCCTTTGGACGGCTTCGAGACGGTACACTTGAAGGGCAACCACGAGGACTTCCTGATCGCCTTCATGGAAACCGGGGCCCTGGGCCGGTCATGGCTGATGAACGGCGGCACGGCGACCCTGAAGAGCTATGGCATCGGCACCATGAGCCTGATGTTCGGCGAGTCGGGTTTCGACAAGGTGCGGGCCAAGCTGAGCAAGGCGCTGCCGGACCACCACCGTCGCTTTCTCGACGCGCTATCGCTGACCCATCGCGAGGGCGATTACCTGTTCGTCCACGCGGGCATTCGCCCCGACGTCGCCCTCGACGACCAGAAGGACGAGGACTTGATGTGGATCCGCTACGAATTCCTCCGTTCCAACGAGGACTTCGGCAAGATGATCGTCCACGGCCATACGCCGACCATCGCCCCCGAGGTGAAGCGGAACCGCATCGGCATCGACACCGGCGCCTACGACACCGGCCGCCTCACCTGCCTGGTGCTGGAAGGCGCGGAGCGGCGGTTCTTGGCTACGGGAGACGGTTAGGACGCGGGTTCCTCGTCGGGCTGCTCGCGGCCTTTAAGATGCGCCCGCCGGCTCTGGGCTTCGATGAAGACGCGCTTGATCTCCGGGAACCGGGTCTTGATTCGGGTCTCCAGTTGCGAAATCGCCTCTTCCACCCCGTCGGCGTTCAGGGTGTCGTCGAAGTCGATGCTGAGGTTCAGCAGCACGTCCTCGGGGCCCAGGTGCATGGTCAGCAGTTCGTTGATGGCGGTCACCGTCGGTACGTCCGCCACCGCCTGACGCACGCCTTGGGTCACCCGCGAACTCGCCCCCTCGCCGATGAGCAGGCCCTTGCACTCGTAAGCCAACAGGGCTGCGGTCACGGCGAGGATGGCGCCGATGGCAACGGAGGCGATGGCGTCGAATTCGGGCCGGTCGAGGGCGTGCGCGGCGCCGATGCCCGCCAAGGCGAAGAGCAGTCCCAACATGGCGGCGCTGTCCTCGAACAACACGGTGAATAGGGTCGGGTCCTTGCTGCGGCGCACCGCCTCGAGCCAACCGCGGCGACCCTTGCGGAGGCGAAACTCCTTGAACGCCACCCACCAGGCGCCGGCCTCGAACACCATGGCCAAGCCGAGGACCACGAAGTTGACCGTCGGGTCGCCCAACGGCGCCGGGTTTCGCAACTTGTGGATCCCCTCGTAGAAGGAGATCCCGGCGCCCAGGCCAAAGATCAGGATGGCGACGACGAAGGACCAGAAATAAAGCTCCATGCCGTAGCCGAAGGGATGCCGCTCGTCCGCCGGCCGCCCGGCCCGCTTGATCCCATAGAGGAGAAGCCCCTGGTTTCCCGTGTCCACCACCGAATGCACCGCCTCGCTGAACATGGCGGAACTGCCGGTCCAGGCGGCGGCGATGAACTTGATCACCGCGATCAGGCTGTTCCCGGCGAGGGCCGCGTAAACCACCTTCTTGGATGTCGGCGAGGCCATCGGCCGTTTCCTTTTGCGCGCTGGCGACAATAGAGCCTCGCACGACACGGGACTCATACCAAGGCCGGGAAGCGAGGATTCCGCCACCGCCGTCGACGTGGAATTGAGATAGGAATACAGCTCTTGATGGCTTCCCCGCGGCCTGCCAGGCTGGATTCCCGTTCCTGGCCTTGGGCATTCCGAAGTACATCCATGGCCGATGGGACCACCACCGCGTCGGGAGCGACCATGAGCGGCGACGACCCTTGCCGGCTGACCGCCGCTCAGGCCGCGGCGATGATCCGGGATGGCAGCCTGAGCGCGCCCGAGCTGGCGGAGGCCTGCCTGGCCCGGATCACCGAGCGGGAACAGGACGTCGGCGCCTGGCAATTCCTCGATGCGGACCTGGTGCGGGCCCAGGCGCGGGCTGCCCATGACGCCAAGCGGGAGGGCCGCCCCATCGGCCCCCTTCACGGTGTGCCGGTGGGCATCAAGGACATCTTCGACACCGCCGACATGCCGACGGAGAACGGCTCGGTACTGCATGCGGGGCGGCGGCCGACAAGCGATGCCGTCACCGTGACGCTCTTGCGTTCCGCGGGGGCGGTGATCATGGGCAAGTCGGTGACCACCGAATTCGCCGTCTACGCGCCGGGCAAGACCCGCAATCCCCGGGACCCCGCCCGCACCCCCGGCGGGTCGTCCAGTGGCTCGGCGGCCGCGGTGGCCGACTTCATGGTGCCTCTGGCCCTCGGCAGCCAGACCAACGGGTCGGTGATCCGCCCGGCGGCGTTCTGCGGCGTCTGCGGCTTCAAGCCTACCCACGGCGCGATTTCCCGGCGCGGGGTCCTGACCCTGTCGCGAACGCTCGACCACGTGGGCGTGTTCGCGCGCACCGTCGAGGACCTGGCCCTGACCGCCGAGACCCTGTTCGCCTTCGACGACCGGGATCCGGACATGGCCCCGGCGGCGCGGCCGCGCCTGGTGGAGACGGCCATGGCGGCGCCTCCGGTGACGCCGCTGCTGGCCTTCGTGCCCTCGCCGGTGTGGGACCGGGCGGAGGACGATACCCGCGAGGCCTTCGACGCTCTGGTGGCGGCCCTGGGCGATGGGGTTGAACGGGTCGACCTGCCGCAGCCGTTCGGCTTCGCCGTGCCCCATCACCGGTCCATCATGTGGGCCGACCTGGCGCGCAATTTGGCCGCCGAATACGACCGCGGCAAGGACCGGATCAGCGAGCGGCTTTGCAGCATGATCGAAGAAGGCCAGCAGGTGCGGGCGGTGGACTACAACCGGGCGGTCGACCTGCGCCGTGTGCTGAACGCGGGACTGGAGACCGTCTTCGATCGCTTCGACGCCATCATCACCCCGGCGGCGGCGGGGCAGGCGCCGGCGGGCCTGGACAGCACCGGCGACCCGGTGTTTTGTACCCTGTGGACCCTGTGCGGGACCCCGTCCGTCACCCTGCCCCTGCTGGAGGGCGCCGACGGGATGCCCATTGGGGTGCAAGTGGTGGGCCGGCGCGGCGACGACGCCCGGCTGCTGCGTACGGCCCGCTGGCTGGCCGCCACCATCCCTGGCGGCAAGGCATAGTGCCCGAGCGAGAGCCCCTGGACGGCCTTGGTCGCGATATCGTCATCGCCGCCACGTTCCTGACCCGCCTTCCCCTGCCGTCCCGGTTTCACGGGCGCGACCGCCCCCTGGCAGATTCCATGCGCGCCTTCCCCATCGTCGGCGCGGCCGTCGGCGCCGCCGGCGCCATCGCCCTCTTGGTCGGGTGGAATCTGGGCTTCCACCCCCTGGCCAGCGCCCTGTTGGCCATCGGCGCTATAGTTCTGTTGACCGGCGCCCTGCACGAGGACGGCCTGGCCGACGTAGCCGACGGGTTCGGCGGCGGCCGGACTATCGAGGCCAAGCTGCATATCATGGCCGACAGCCGTATCGGCGCTTACGGGGTGTTGGCACTGCTGTTCAGCGTCGGGTTGCGGGCGACCCTGCTGATCGGCTTCCTGGGGCTGGGCACCGCGGCCGTGGCGCTGGTTGCCGCCGGCGCCCTGTCGCGGGCCGCCATCCCCATGGCCATGGCCCACATGGAGCCGGCCCGCGACGGCCTGGGGGCACGGGCCGGCAAGCCGAACAACCGCACCACCGGCCAGGGCGCACTGATGGCGGCGGCCATCGCCATCGTCGCCCTGTGGCCCCATGAGACCATTTTTCTGTCGCCCTTTGCCGGGGTGGCCGCCTGCGCTGCCGCCTATGGCGTCGCCCGCATTGGCGCATGGTGGGCACGGCGACAGATCGGCGGCTACACCGGCGACGTGCTGGGCGCGGTGCAGCAGGGGACGGAGGTGGCGGTCCTGGCCACCGTGGCCGCCTTCGGAACGTGAGCAGCGTCACCCGATGGTGGTGGATCCGCCACGCACCGACGGCCGTGGAGTCGGGCCGCATCTATGGCCGCACCGATCTGGCGGCCGACCTCTCCGACACCGCGAGCATCGAGTCTGTGGCGGCGCGACTACCCGCCGGGGCCACATGGCTGACCAGCGATCTGCGTCGCAGTCGGGAAACCGCGGCGGCCCTGATTGGGGCCATGGAGTCTTGGCGGCAAGCCCATGGTGCGAGGCCCCCCCCACCCTGTCCCTCCCCCTCAAGGGGGGAGGGAACGCTGCATGATCGCCGCAACTCTCCCTCCCCCCTGGAGGGGGAGGGCCGGGGTGAGGGGGAGGAGGTAAATGAATCCGTCGCCCCGCTGGTACCGCCCCTCCAGCCCGATATCGAACCCGATCTGGCCGAACAGGACTTCGGCGCCTGGCAGGGCCGCCGCTGGGACGATCTGCGTACGGAGGACCCCGCCGCCCAGGACGCTTTCTGGGCCGATCCCACCGGCAGCGCGCCGCCCGGCGGCGAAAGCTTCGCCGACGTCATCGTCCGGGTCGCCGCGACCATCGAGCGGCGCACCGGTGGATCGACGGATCGGGACATCGTGGCGGTGGCCCACGGCGGCCCCATTCGCGCGGCGGTGGCCCTGGCCCTGGATCTCTCGCCCACGAGCGCCATGGCCCTGGCCATCGACAACCTGTCCCTGACCCGCATCGACCACGTGGCCGACGGCCTTCTGCGCGGCCACGGCGGCGTCTGGCGGGTCGCGGGCGTCAATCTGCCGGCCCGCACCGATTGACGTCACCCTGGCGCCGCCTCCCGGCGCCTGTTAGGCTCGCCCCCGTGTCGTGCCAGGGAAGTCCGGTGCGCGGGATCACAACCGCAAAACCGGCGCTGCCCCCGCAACTGTGAGAGGGACAGCCGCGGCAAAACGCCACGGGTGATGGATCACCTGGAAGGCGCCGCGGCGACAACCCCCCGAGCCAGGAGACCTGAGCGGCACACCGGCTTTTCGCGTCCTCGGGTGGAGGGTGAGCCTTGCATGAGTCCCCCGACCTAAGCCTGCCGCCGGTGACCTTGGTCCTGGGCGGCGCCCGCTCGGGAAAGAGCGCCTTCGCCGAATCACTGTTGGGCGGCGGCCTCTACGTGGCCACCGCTGAGGCCCGGGATCACGAGATGGCCGAGCGAATCCGACGTCACCGGAAACGCCGCGGCGCTGCCTGGGAAACCGTGGAGGCGCCCCTCGACCTGACCGGCGCCCTGCGCGGTGGCGTGACCGCCGATACACCGGCCCTGGTCGATTGCCTGACCCTGTGGCTCAGCAACCTGATGGAAGCCGGGCGGGACCCCGAATCCGAGGCCCGGGACCTCGCCGCCGCCCTCGCCGGCCTGCCGGCGCCGGTGGTGCTGGTCGCCAACGAAGTGGGCTGGGGCGTGGTCCCCGACAACGCCCTCGCCCGCGCTTTCGCCGATCACGCCGGACGCCTCAACCAGACAATCGCCGCCGCCGCCCAGCGGGTGCATCTGGTCACCGCCGGCCTGCCCCTCACCCTGAAGGACAACGCTTCATGAAAATTCCCGCCACCGTCGTCACCGGATTCCTCGGCGCCGGCAAGACCACCCTGATCCGCCACCTGCTGGAAAACGCCCGTGGCCGGCGCATCGCCCTGATCGTCAATGAATTCGGGGACCTAGGGATTGACCGGGAGATCCTGACCGGCTGCGGTATCGAGAGCTGCACCGAGGACGACGTGGTGGAACTGGCCAACGGCTGCATCTGCTGCACCGTCGCCGACGACTTCCTGCCCACCATGGAGACCCTCCTCGACCGCCGGCCGCCGCCCGATCACATCGTCATCGAGACCTCCGGGCTGGCCCTGCCGAAGCCCCTGATCAAGGCCTTCACCTGGCCCGACGTACGGTCGCGGACCACCGTCGATGGGGTGATCGCGGTGGTCGACGGACCCGCCGTGCTGGCCGGCCGCTTCGCCCACGACGTCGACGCCGTGGCTGCCCAGCGGGCGGCGGACCCGGCGCTCGACCACGACTCGCCCCTCGAAGAGGTGTTCGAGGACCAGTTGCTTGCCGCCGACATGGTGGTGCTCAACAAGGCCGACGGCCTGGACTCGGCCGGCCTGGAGGCGGTGCGGGGGCGGCTGGCCGACGACCTGAAGGCCGGCACCCACGTGGTGCCCGCCGTCCATGGCCGCCTCGACGCCGCGGTCCTGCTGGGCCTGGGGGCGGCGGCGGAAGACGACCTGGCGGCGCGCCGCTCCCACCACGACGGGTCGGACGACCACGAACACGACGATTTCGATTCGTTCGTGCTCGACCTGGCGCCCATGGCGGCGCCGGAGGCCCTGCACGCCCGCATCGCCGAGGCGGCCGCGGCCCACGACATCTTGCGCATCAAGGGCTTCGTGGACGTGCCGGACAAGGCCATGCGCCACGTGGTGCAGGCCGTGGGCGGCCGGGTCCAGGGCTACTACGACCGGCCATGGCGGACCGGGGAGCCACGCCGCGGCGCCCTGGTGGTCATCGGCCAGCGGGGCCTGGACCAGGACGCCATCGCCGCGGCGCTTGGGGGCAGCGCGTAACGATGCAAACAGCCCCCGAAATTGTCATGCCCGGACTTGTTCCGGGTACCCATGGGACGGGGCGGACTCATGCGTATGCGACGCCATGGGTTGCCGGAACGAGTCCGGCAACGACACTTGGGGTTTGTTCACACCTGTGCGGTCGCGGGTAACCGACCGTGCACCTTCTTCTCGCCCAGCCCGGGACCGTCAGCGACGGCAGCGAGGCCATCGACCTGGGCCAAAGTCCCGGCGACATCGTCGTTCTGACCGCCGCCGACACGGAGGTCGCCTGCCTGGCAACCGCCCGGGCAAGACTTCCCGAGGCAGGCTTTCCCTCTGTCCGTCTGGCCAACCTGATGGCGCTGGCCCACCCCATGTCGGTCGACGTTTACGTCGAAGCGGTGGTGCGCCAGGCAAAGCTGGTGGTGGTGCGCCTGCTGGGGGGGCGCGGCTACTGGCCCTATGGGGTGGACGAGATTGCCGCCGCTTGCACGGAACGAGGCATTCCCGTGGCCTTCCTGCCCGGCGACGACCAGCCGGACGCGGAGCTGGACCGGTTGTCGACGCTGCCCCGGGAAGCGGCCCACCGCCTGTGGCAATACGCGGTCCACGGCGGCCTGGACAACGCCGAGCAGTTCCTCCGCTTCGCCGCCCATCTGGCCGGTGCGGAGATTGAGTGGCGGCAACCCCGGCCCCTGTTGCGGGCGGGGACCTACTGGCCCGGCGAGCAGGCGGCGGACATCGACGACCTACGCCGCCACTGGCGGGCCGGCGGGCCGGTGGCGGCGGTGGTCTTTTACCGGGCCCTGGTGCAGGCGGGGAACCTGGCGGCGGTGGATGCCATGGTCTCGGGCCTGGAAGGGGCCGGCCTCAACCCCCTGCCCCTGTTCGTCACCAGCCTGAAGGACCCGGTGGCGGCAGCGATGGTGGAGAGCCTGCTGGCCGAGGCGCCGCCGGACGTGGTGCTCAATGGCACCGGTTTTTCCGTCGCCACGCCCGGAAGCGCCATACACACGCCCTTCACGGTCGCCGATTGCCCGGTGCTGCAGGTGGTGTTCTCCGGCGGTGACCGGGAGGCCTGGGCGTCGGGAACCCGGGGCCTTGGCACCCGCGACATCGCCATGAATGTGGCCCTGCCCGAGGTGGATGGCCGGGTGATCACCCGGGCGGTGTCGTTCAAGGGCGGGGTGCGCCGGGACCCGCTGACCGAGGCGGACATCGTCGCCTACGAACCGGAGGCCGACCGGGTGGCCTTCGTCTGCCGGCTGGCCGCCAACTGGTCGCGCCTGCGCCGCACCCCACCCGCCGAGCGGCGGGTCGCCCTGGTGCTGGCCAACTATCCCAACCGGGACGGACGCCTGGGCAACGGGGTGGGCCTGGACACGCCCGCCGCCACTGTCGGCGTCCTGCGTTCCTTGGCCGCCGAAGGCTATACGATCGCCGACGTTCCGCAGGATGGGGATGGGCTTATCCGCCGCCTCGCCGCCGGACCCACCAACGATTTCAGAGCCCTGGCCGGTCGCAAGGTCGAGGAATCCTTGGCCCTCAACAACTACGAAGCCTTTTTCGCCAGCCTGCCGACGGCGGTTCGCGAGGCGGTGGTGGAACGCTGGGGACCGCCCGAGTCCGACCCCTTCTACCGCCCCGGGGAGGTGGACAGCGGCCATTTCGCCATCCCCGCTTTCCACTGCGGCCGGGTCGCGGTGGGCCTGCAGCCGGCCCGGGGTTACAATATCGACCCCGTCAGCAGCTACCATGACCCGGACCTGCCGCCGCCCCACAACTACCTGGCCTTCCACGCCTGGCTGGGCGACGGCTTCGGCGCCCATGCCATGGTGCAGATGGGCAAGCATGGGAACCTGGAGTGGCTCCCCGGCAAGGCCCTGGCCCTGTCCGCCGCCTGTTTCCCCGAGGCCGCCCTGGGTCCCCTGCCGTTGCTCTATCCGTTCATCGTCAACGATCCCGGCGAGGGCACCCAGGCCAAGCGCCGCGCCGCGGCGGTAGTGGTCGACCACCTGACCCCGCCCCTGACCCGGGCCGAGAGCCATGGCCCGCTTCGCGATCTGGAGCAACTGGTGGACGAATACTTCGAGGCCGCCTCCATGGACCCCCGGCGCCTGAAGGTGCTGGCCCGGGAGATTCTGTCCCTGTGCCGGACCACCGGCCTGGACGAGGATTGCGGCATCGCGCCGAAGGAGGACGATGGGACGGCGCTGGGCAAGCTGGACGGCTACCTGTGCGAGCTCAAGGAGATGCAGATCCGCGACGGCCTGCACGTGTTCGGCCAGGCGCCCGAGGGCCGGCTGGAAACGGACCTGCTGACCGCCATCCTGCGGGGGCCGCGGGGAAGCGGCGCCGAAGACGAGTCGATCCTGCGGGCGCTCGCCAGGGACCTGGGGCTCCTCTTCGATCCCCTGGACTGCGAGCTTGGCCAGCCCTGGGACGGGCCTCGGCCGCCCGTCCTCGCCAATGGCGTCCCCTGGCGCACCCATGGGGATACGGTGGAGCGGCTGGAGGCGCTGGCGACGGACATCGTCGGCGGAACCCGCGAGATCGACCCGACCTGGGGGCGGGTGGTACCCGTAATGGCCTACCTGCGGGAATCCCTGCGGCCGGCACTGAAGGAAAGCGGGGCGGCGGAGATGGCCGGCCTCCTGCGCGGCCTCGAAGGGCGGTTCGTGGCCCCCGGGCCTTCCGGCGCGCCAACCCGGGGGCGGCCGGACGTGCTGCCCACGGGGCGCAATTTCTACGGCGTCGATACGCGCACGGTCCCGACCCCCGCCGCCTGGACCCTGGGTTGGGCCTCGGCGACCTTGCTGGTGGAGCGCCACGCCCAGGACCACGGCGCCTGGCCCCAGGCCATGGCCCTGAGCGCCTGGGGCACGAGCAACATGCGCACCGGCGGCGACGACATCGCCCAGGCCCTGGCCCTGATCGGGGTCCAGCCGACTTGGGATTCGGCGTCCCGGCGGGTGAC
>CBDFHV010000015.1:0-95597 GCA_965247705.1 Rhodospirillales bacterium
CTAGGGCTAGAATGGGCGCGAACCGGATATAGGGGAGCGCGCCATGGATGTTCTTGACCGCGCCGATCTCCCATTCCCGCATTCGCTACCCGAGTTCCAGCGACTTTTCCCCGATGATGCGGCCTGCGCCGCCTACCTGGAGAAAGCCCGCTGGGGAGACGGCTTTGCCTGCCCGCACTGCGGCACGGCGGGAGAGCCGTTCCACTTTGAAAACCGCCCTGGCGTCCTGCGCTGCCGCAAGTGCCGCCAGAACACCGGGCTGACGGTGGGAACAGTGATGGAGCGTAGCCACACTCCGCTGAACGTCTGGTTCTGGGCCGCTTATCTGGTCGCCAGTCAGACGCCCGGCATGTCCGCCGTGCAGTTTCAGCGGCAACTTGGTCTTTCGCGCTACGAGACGGCCTTTCAAATTCTCCACAAGCTCCGCTCGGGCATGGTGCGGCCCAACCAAGACAGGATCGGTGGACAGCCCAAGAACCATGTTGAGGTGGACGAAACCTGGGTTGGCGGGCGAACGCGTGGGGAAGGCCGTGGTGTTCATCACAAGGTTCCCGTCTCCTGTGCCATCGAGGTGCGTCATCGAAAGCCGGGCACCAAGCTCGACAACCGGAAAGACGGACGCTATGCCGGACGCGTTCGGCTCGCCGTCGTGCTCGACCGTAGCGCCGAGTCGCTCTGTGGGTTCGTCGAGAGCACCGTCGCGCCGGGATCGCTGATCGTTACTGACGATTGGAGCGGCTATGCTGGCCTCGGTAAGCGCGGCTATGAGCACTTCGCTGTTGCCGAGTGTGGTGATCCAGAGGTTGCCGAGCAATACCTGCCGATCATCCATCTGGTTTTCGCCAACCTGAAGACGTGGCTGATCGGTATCCACCACGGCGTTAGCCACCAGCACCTACAAGCCTACCTCAACGAGTTCACCTTCCGCTTCAACAGGCGGTTCTACCCGTTCAACGCCTTCCGCTCATTGCTCGGCATCGCGGGCGACACCTCTGCTCCAACCTATGCCGAGCTTTACTCGGGAGAGTGGCGGCACCCTACATGTAGCGGTCATGGGCGTTAACCGGATAGGCAAGAATGAAAGTAATAGGCGGGTGACAAACGGGATAGTGGATAAACGAGGACAGTATATTGTTATCATGAAACTCAGGGACTGCGCAGTTATCCAGAGTAACTATGAAACCAAATACTGTCTCCATTTATTTATTGCGGGCGTCCCCAGGGATGTCGCCCTGACCAGCGGGCAGATCAATACAGCGGCAGGGGCACCGCGTCGCCGGTGAGCAGGGACTCACTCACCGCATCCGTCCACTCCATATACTTCACTGCGGTGACGAAGTCGGTGTGGGTCACGGTCTCACGACCCCGGATGGCGTTGACGAATTCCTCCTCGACCCGCCAGCCGCCCCGTTTGCGGGGCGGGATATTGACCGGCTTCAGGGCCTTGTCGCCGCGGCGGCCGGCCCACAGGCCGAGACCGGCGCCGCCGGGGGCGATGCGCAGTGTGCCCTCGGTGCCGTCGATCATCACCTCGGGGCCGGTGGCGAAGCCGATCATGTCGCTCACCGTCATCGACATCTGGCCGCCTTGGCGCATGCGGCAGAGGACGTCGATGTGGTCGGGGACGGTGACCACGACCGCCTGCCCGCTGGCGTCTTTCCGCCGTGGGACCACGGTCTGGCCCAGGGCCTGAACGGTTTCCGCCGGTCCGACCCAGCGCATGATGGCTTCGTACCAGATTCCCATGGCCATGATGTTGTTGCCCGACAGGTCCCGGTTCTGGCGCCAGTGCAGCGGCGTCTCGGCGTTGGGGAAGGCGCCATTGGTGATCCGCGCCTGGACCGCCACCAGGTCCCCGAGCCGGCCGGCGGTGATGAAATCGGCGATGGTGCGGTCGAGGGCCAGGGTGTGGGGCGCCGGCACGATCTGGGCGATCACGTCGGGCCGCGCCCGGGATACCTCCAGCATGTCGTGGGCTTCAACCGCATTCATGGCCATGCGGGCCTCGCACAGCACATGCTTGCCGGCCTCCAGGGCGGCGATGGTGATCGGCGCGTGCAGGTAGGGCCAGGTGCCGATGCAGACGGCGTCGATGGCTTCGTCCTCAACGATGGCCAGCCAGTCGTCGGCGGCCCGGGGGATGCCCAACTCCTTCGCCGCTCGCCGGCTGGAGGCCCGCGACCGGTTGGCCACGGCGACGATCTCGACCCCGGGCTGGGCCCGCAGCTTGGGAATGTGGTGCAGCCGGGTGTTGGCGCCAGCGCCGACGATGCCGACCCGCAGGGTTTTCGAGGTCATGGGGCGTTCTCCGATGTGATGGGCGGGCGCTCAGCCGTCGCCGAGCCCGTGGCATAGCCGATCCGGCCGCCACTGGGCAAACGTAGGGAAAGTGATGACCGGCACCACGCCGATGCACTTCGGCACGAAGAAGGGCCGCGTCGGCGTGGTGAAGAGGGGGTCGATTCCCCGCCGGGGCAAGGGCGGCGGGGGCAGGCGGGCCGGTCTCAGACCGGCCCCTACGCACAAGAGCAACGCTTTCGTAGGGGCGGGTCTGAGATCCGCCCACGTCGGTTCCGAACTGCCTACGGCGTAACTCGTCGAGTTTCTTCGAGCGCTCACGGTTATTAGTTCGCGATTAGCTCCAGGGGCGCCGCCGACAGGGGCTCGGCGCCGTCCGCCGTCACCAGGGACGTGCGGTCCATGGTCATGGCCAGGCCGGCGTCGGAATCGAAGATGATGATGTGGATGAAGAACACCATGCCGGGGGCCGCCGGGACGGGGTTGCCTTGGTAGAGCATGGGCCAGTCCATCCAGTTGGGAGCGAAGGTGGATCCCAGGCTGTAGCCGCAGGCATTCAGCCGGTGTGCGCGCAGCCCCGCCTTGTCCAGCACCCGGGCGTGGGCATCGAACACATCGCCGAGGGCGGCGCCGGGGCGAAGGGCGTTCTCGCACGCCAGCAGCGCCTCCCGCGCGACCTCGAACAGGCGCTGGTGGCGGGCGTCGACGGGACCGACGATGATGGTGCGCATCATGGCGGCATGGTAGTGGCGCCAGACGCCGGCGAACTCGATGGTCAACTGGCCCCGGAGGTCCAGGTGGCGCCGGCCGCTGAAGTAGCGGCACATGAGCGCCCCGGGACCCGAGCCGATGACGAACTCGTTCGCCGGGTCGTCGCCGCCGGCGCTCGTGATGGCGCCGTGCATGGCGGCCAGGATATCGCCCTCGAAGGCGCCTGGCCGGGCCAGCCGTCGGGCCTCGGCCAGGGCGGCATCGCCCAGTTCGGCGGCGCGGCGGACATGGGCCACCTCGGCGGGCGACTTCACCAGCCTGAGACGGCTGACCAGGAACGAGGCATCGATCAGGTCGGCGAAGCCGTCGAGCGCGGCGTCCAGGTCCTTGGCGAGCCGTCCGGTCAGGCCGTAGGCATCCCATTCTACGCCCAGCCGCCGGCCCCGGCAGCCGGGCTCGTCAAGAATATCGCGAAGGGCGATGGCCGGCCGGGCCCCGTCCCCGTCCACCCACACACGAACGTCTTCCACCACCGAGGTGAAGCGGGCCTGGCGCAGGTCGGGGGCACGCACCAGCAGGGTCATATCACCGGCCGCGCTCAGATACAGGCACTGGAAATAGACGTAGCCGAAGGTGTCGAACCCGGTCAGGTAGTAGTGGCTCTCCTGGCGGAAGACCAGCAGCGCGTCCAAACCCGATGCGGCCATGGCCGCGCAGGCCTGCTCGCGGCGATGGCGCAGTTCGGATTCGGCGACGTGCAGGGGCATGGAACGGGTTCCTCTCGGGGTGCCGGACAATCGCCGCGGCCGACGGCCGATGTACCAAATGTCCTGTCCGTTAAGAAGAGTTCAAGCTTCCTGTCGGGTTTGCCCTTGCCCGCCGTCTCTGGAACTGCCTATCGTTGAGCAGGGAAACCTCGCGGGAGGTCCCCCTTGGGGGACCGACGGTGGTGCGGTTTCTCCCGGCCCGACCATGGTGGCGGTGCCGGACGGCTCAACCAGACCGGCGGACGCCCCGTGCTGTACATGGATCGTCCCTATCCGGTTAAAGCAGGTAGCGCACCCTGCGGTTGAAGACTGTCGACCAGCTCCTTGTAGGTGATGGTGGGTTGGTCCATGGCGCGGCGGAGGACGAAGTCGGCCAGATCGGTGATGCGTGTGCGGCGGTTGAAGCGGTAGCTCCATTCCCGGGCATAGCGCGGCAGGTGCTTGGCGCCGACACCGTGATAGGTGCCGTTGAGCCAGGTCTTCACGTTGGAAAACAGGACATGGACGACCGGCATCAAGCGCTCGGCATTCTTGCCTTCGCCTTGCACGACGGGGTGGTGGCGATAGGTGTCGCGGAGTCCGGCGTACCCCTTGAAGGCGTCGCTGGCGAGGCGGCTTCCGGGCCTGACCGAGGCGCGCACGAAGCCGCCCAGCTCGCGGGCGGTGGCCGCCGGGAGGATGGCGAGCCGCGCCCGGCCGGCGACGAAGCCGCTCCCCTTGATGCCCTTGCCCGGCCCGACCGGCCGCTTCTCGACGGCCATCACCAACAGGCTCTTGTTCGGGTTGGAAAGGCCCCGGCCCCGGCTCTCCGGCTTGCCGCGCCCGCCATAATAACTCTCGTCGACCTCGACCAAGCCCTCGAGCGGAAATTCCGAGCGCTCCGTCAGGGCATGACGCAGCTTATGAGCCATCAGCCACGCTGTCTCGTAGCGCAGATCCAACTCGCGGGACAGCAAAAGGGCCGAGACCCCACGCTTGTCGCGCGCCATCCACCACGCCGCCAGGAACCATTTGCGGAGCGGCGTGCGGGTGCGGTGGAAGATCGTCCCCGCCGTCACCGATTCCTGATGACCGCAACGGGCGCATTCGAAGATCCTGGGCCGCGCCGTCATTCGGTAGCTCCGCCGTTCGCCGCAGCGGGCACAGACATAGCCCTGCGGCCAGCGCAGCCGGGCCAGCGCCTCGATGCAGGCCGCTTCCGATCCGTGCCGTTCTTGAAACGCCAACATCCTGCCCATCGCACCGCCCTCCAAAAGCCCGAGACAATGCGATCAGCCTACATCCTCTACGTGAACATAACAAGAACATTTAGGCCGATCCTGTTTTAACCGGATAGGGACGACATGGATACCTGCGCCAGTCTGCCCGCCCTGTCGCGGGACGCGCGCCGCGCCGTGGCCGAAACGCCGGACCATGGGCGGGCCCTGGCGGCGGCGCCCGCCATGAAAAGTATCGAAGTCGGACCGCCGCCGCGGGGGCGCCTGCGGGTCGTCTTCTGGAACATGGAGCGGTGCAAGCACGTGGCCCCGTCGGCGGGTCTCTTGCGAGACCTGGGGGGCGACGCGACCCTTTTGTGCGAGATGGACATCGGCATGGCCCGCTCGGGCCAGCGGCATACCGCGCACGATCTGGCGGCGGCCCTGGACCAGGGCTATGCCTTCGGGATCGAATTCCTGGAACTGGGCCTGGGAAACGCCCGCGAGCGCCGCGTTCACGCCGGCGCGGAGAACGAGGTGGGCTACCACGGCGGCGCCATCCTGTCGGCCCACGCCCTCGGCCGGCCCGGCCTGATCCGGCTCGACGATGGGGGTCTCTGGTTCGACGGCTCGGAGGGCGAACGGCGGGTCGGCGGACGCATCGCCCTGATCGCCACCGTGCCGGTCGATGGGGTCGACGTGGTCTTCGCCGCGATCCACGTCGAGAGCCATTCGGACCCCCGAGGCCGTGCCGCCCAGATGACCGTGCTGCTGGACCATATCGACGCCTACGCCCCCGGGGCGCCGGTGATCGTCGGCGGCGACTTTAATACCTCCACCGCCACCCGCGAGGTGATCCGGACGGCCAAGCCGGCGATGGCGGCCGAGGAACCCGACCGCTTCATCGCCCCGTTCCGCCACGAACCCCTGTTCGCCGGGGCCGCCGCCCGAGGCTACACTTGGCAAGACGCCAATACGGCCGATCCGACCCAGCGGCCAATCCATCCCGGCGATAAGCCCGAGCCCCTGGGCCGCATCGACTGGTTCTTCACCCGTGGCCTGACGGCCACCGATTCGGCGACGGTGCCCGCCGTGGACGACGGGGGAATGGCCCTGTCGGACCACGAGATCATTGCGCTGACAGTCGAACTCGCCTGACATCGCGGGGGCCCGTGATCGAGGCAACTGTCGACGTCACTCCCCGACCCACCGATACGGAACCTTGCCGTCAGACCTCGATCCGATCGGCGATTTCCCCGGCCCCATCGAAGGCGGCGGCGACCAGGGGGCCGCCGAAACCGCATCCGCCGTCCAGGGTCGCGGTCACCGGGCCGATCCGGCCCCCCCGTTGCCGCGGATCATAGCCGCGGACGATCCGTCGGAAGGAGTGGAACGGCGCCTGGATTTGATCGAAGCTGGCCGCGCCCCACCAGAAGCTGTCGCCCTGTTCGCCGAGGGGCCGTTGGGGGTCGAGGCCGGCGTTGACGAACAACTGGGTCCCATCCCCGCTCAGGGCGGCCCGGCGCCAGGCGCTCATCAGGGCCGTATGGCCATCGTGGGAGCGAATCTGGTCGCGCAGGCCGCTGGTCCAGTGACTGAGGGCCACCGGCCCGCTGCGCGCCGCCTCCCGCGCCGCGCGCTCGTCACCCCCATAGGCCCCTAGCGTCTGGCCGACGCCCTGCTCCAGCATCCAGGTCAAGACCGACGTGGGATCGGAAGCGAATTGAAGCTGCAGGAGTTTGTGCCACATCTCTTCCTGGTTGCCGCGCAGGAACACGATGGAGCGGGTGTCGGCGCCGGTTCGGGCAAGGGCCGCCCGGCGGAACAGCAAAAGCTCGTCAATGGTCTCGAATACCGCCTCGCCCCGACCCAGTATATTTCCCAGGTAGACCAGGTTGTCGTGCACGGCAAGGCGAGATGCCAGGGCCTCGTGAAGCGACCGCAGACGTGCCGCCTCCCCATGAATAGCGGCTACCGCCCACGTGCGCTCGACGTTGGGCAACTCCACAAACCGCTGGTCGATGACCCGGGTGGCCGTCATGGTCGGCCCTGATATCAAGAAGTCCCGTTCGCAGGCGCCGCCCGCTTACGGGGAAGACCGCCTGTGGAATCCTCGGTGCGAAGTCCGCCTCAGGCCGTCTCGAGAGCGCGTTCCAGCTTGCGCGAAGCCGACTCCATGTCGACCTTTTCCACCGCCGCCAGTTCGCTGACCAATCGGTCGCGCGCCGATTCGTAGATCTGGCGCTCGCTGAACGACTGATCCGGTTGCCCGGCGTTGCGGTGCAGGTCGCGCACCACCTCGGCGATGGACAGGGGATCGCCCGAGTTGATTTTGGCCTCGTACTCCTGGGCGCGCCGGCTCCACATGGTCCGCTTCACCCGCGCCCGGCCCTTGAGCTTGACGAGGGCGGTCTCCATCATCCGACGCGAGCTCAGTTTGCGCAATCCGGACGTCGCCGCCTTGGCGACCGGAACCCGCAATGTCATCCGATCCCGATCGAAATAGATAACGAATAGTTCCAGCTTGTGACCGGCGATTTCGTTCCTCTCCACCGAAAGGACCTTGCCGACCCCATGGGTCGGATAAACCACGTGATCGCCGGGTCTGAATATCAACTTCTCAGCCATGCTTCCCGCTGTGCTCCATCCTTAAACGACAAAATCCTTCCGTGCCCGCCGCATGCGCTCCGGGTGCGGAGACGAATCGGACGAGCACGACTTTGTCGAATCTATGATGACTCCGTTGCTTCCCCCCGGTCCCCGGCCACCAGCCCGACACCGAAACAACGATCGCCGGCCCCCAAGCCGACGAAGTAAGGAATGTATCACAAAATTATCGGAAATAACAGGCCAAGAATGGATACCGTCCCTATCCGGTTAAAGCAGGTAGCGCACCCTGCGGTTGAAGACTGTCGACCAGCTCCTTGTAGGTGATGGTGGGTTGGTCCATGGCGCGGCGGAGGACGAAGTCGGCCAGATCGGTGATGCGTGTGCGGCGGTTGAAGCGGTAGCTCCATTCCCGGGCATAGCGCGGCAGGTGCTTGGCGCCGACACCGTGATAGGTGCCGTTGAGCCAGGTCTTCACGTTGGAAAACAGGACATGGACGACCGGCATCAAGCGCTCGGCATTCTTGCCTTCGCCTTGCACGACGGGGTGGTGGCGATAGGTGTCGCGGAGTCCGGCGTACCCCTTGAAGGCGTCGCTGGCGAGGCGGCTTCCGGGCCTGACCGAGGCGCGCACGAAGCCGCCCAGCTCGCGGGCGGTGGCCGCCGGGAGGATGGCGAGCCGCGCCCGGCCGGCGACGAAGCCGCTTCCCTTGATGCCCTTGCCCGGCCCGACCGGCCGCTTCTCGACGGCCACCACCAACAGGCTCTTGTTCGGGTTGGAAAGGCCCCGGCCCCGGCTCTCCGGCTTGCCGCGCCCGCCATAATAACTCTCGTCGACCTCGACCAAGCCCTCGAGCGGAAATTCCGAGCGCTCCGTCAGGGCATGACGCAGCTTATGAGCCATCAGCCACGCTGTCTCGTAGCGCAGATCCAACTCGCGGGACAGCAAAAGGGCCGAGACCCCACGCTTGTCGCGCGCCATCCACCACGCCGCCAGGAACCATTTGCGGAGCGGCGTGCGGGTGCGGTGGAAGATCGTCCCCGCCGTCACCGATTCCTGATGACCGCAACGGGCGCATTCGAAGATCCTGGGCCGCGCCGTCATTCGGTAGCTCCGCCGTTCGCCGCAGCGGGCACAGACATAGCCCTGCGGCCAGCGCAGCCGGGCCAGCGCCTCGATGCAGGCCGCTTCCGATCCGTGCCGTTCTTGAAACGCCAACATCCTGCCCATCGCACCGCCCTCCAAAAGCCCGAGACAATGCGATCAGCCTACATCCTCTACGTGAACATAACAAGAACATTTAGGCCGATCCTGTTTTAACCGGATAGGGACGATGGATACATATCGCCGCATGTGCCCAATTTGGCCGATATTCAGGGCCCACGGATGGGATTCTCGCCGGCCGACTTAGCCCCCTAAGTCTCCGCCCCGGGGTTGGAACTGAAGTGCTGCATCTTGTCGGGCTTGCCGTCCCATTCCTCGCCATCCGCGGGCGACTCTCCCTTGCGCGTGATATTTGGCCACTTCTCCGAATACTCGCGGTTCAGTTCCAGCCACTGCTCCAGATCCGGTTCCGTATCGGGCACGATGGCCTCGGCCGGACATTCGGGCTCGCAGACGCCGCAGTCGATGCATTCGTCGGGCTGAATGACGAGCATGTTCTCACCCACGTAGAAGCAATCCACGGGGCACACCTCGACGCAGTCCATGAACTTGCACTTGATGCAGTTCTCGGTAACGACGTAGGTCATCTTCCTCTCCGCTATCGGCTGGAACCGTCACGTCCCCGTTGTTCACGCGGGCGCTTCGCCCAAGCGACCTAGAACCCTGCGCCGGGCCTCGCCATTGGCCCGGTCGGACACGTATATAAGCCCGGCGATGCGCCGCGCCAATGAGGCTTCGTAGTCATGCAATTTTCCGTCGGCATAGACCACTTCCCACACCATTTCCATCAGGTGCTCGCGCTGCCCCTCGTCCCACCCGTCCTTGATAACGCGGGTGAAGGGGTAGAGCTGGCTCGATTCGGTCACCGTCTCGGTCGCTTCGTCGATAATCTCCTCGCAGGCAACCGGGCTCATGTCGAAGCGAGTCGCCAGAAGCCGGCCGATGGTCGCCCGTTCCGCCCCATCCAGATGGCCATCCATCAGCGCCGCCTCGACCAGGAGCGCCGCGGTGGCCATGGGCAAGGGATCGGCCCCATTCCGATCGTCCGTACCGCCATCAGGATTTCCCGAGAGCAACGTCAGGAGACGCTGAATCATGGTGCTGGGTAACACAGGGTTCGGGTCCCGACAACCCCGCGAAAAGAAGGGACAATGATCGCTCCCGCCTTCGCGGCCGCGCGCTCCGCGCCCGCCGCCGTCCGCAACCGGGATCCGATCCTCGCGGTGTTGCGGCGGGTTTTGCCCGAGGAGGGCACGATCCTCGAAGTGGGCAGCGGGACCGGGGAGCACGTGGTCCATTTCGCGCGCCACCTGCCGAACCTTCGATGGCAGCCGAGCGACCCGGACCGGGAAGCCCGGGACAGCGTCTCCGCCCACGCCGCACACGCCGGGTTAGCAAACATCCTGCCAACCCTGGCCCTGGACGCCACCGAAGCGACGTGGGCGGTGGGCCGGTTCCGTGGCGTACTTTGCGTCAACGTGATCCACATCGCGCCCTGGGACTGCTGCGAGGGACTACTCGCCGGTGCGGCGGTTTGCCTGGACCCGGGCGCTCCCCTGGTCCTCTACGGCCCTTTCAGCGTGGGCGGGCGGCACACGGCGCCCAGCAACGAACGCTTCGACGCCTACCTGCGGGCCACCGATCCCACCTGGGGCGTGCGCGACCTCGACGACGTGGCGGCCATGGCCCGCACGAGGGGCTTGGTGCTAGTCGATACGGTAGAAATGCCGTCCAACAATCTGTCGGTGATCTTCCGACAATCCTTGGATCGGGCCTTGGATCGGGCCGCGCCGAAGTAGAGAACGCCGTCGTCGAGGGACACTCGATGTTTTCGAGTAGGCGCCCTACTCCCGGCCGCGCAGGTGGTCCATGTCCCGCCGATCGGCCTTGGTCGGCCGGCCCGATCCGGGGTCGCGGCGGGCAACGGCGGGGCGCCGCGGCGGCGGCGGCGGACTGAGGTCTTCGTAGAACGTGCGGGCCTCGGGGGCCGGGCCGCGGCGGGCGGGAATGCCCAGCACGCGGATCACCCGCACCCGCTCTCCCGCCACGAAGGTCAGGACGTCCTCGGCCCGGACCGGGTGGCGGGCCTTGGCGATGCGGACCGAATTGACCCGCAGGTGTCCGCCGGCGACCAGATCGGCGGCCCGGGTGCGACTCTTGAAGAAGCGGGCCATCCACAGCCAGCGGTCCACCCGCTGGGATGGGGGCTCGACGGCCTCGTTCACCGGGACACCGCCAGCTCCCGGAGCTTGGCGAAGGGCGAGTCGTCGTCGCCGGGCGGGGGACGCCGTGGCGCCGGGCCGGCCTTGGCCCGGCGGCGGCGGGGCTTTCGGAACCGCGTCCCGTCGTCCCCCGCCAGCGTTTCGAATCCCAGAGCGCCGAGCACGGCCGTCATGTCCTCGGCGCCGCAGCCCAACAGGTTGAGCAGCCCGGCATCGGCCTTGAACGCCCCTTCCTGGGACATGACGGCCACCTTTCCGGCGAGCCGTTCCAGGATATCCAGACGGACAGCCAGGGTTCCCAGGGGACGGTATCCCACCGCGTCGTAGAAACTCCTCGACGCTTCGGCGGGGAGCGCCACCGCCACCCGTCCCGGCGGCGGCGACGGGAGGCCGTCCCGATCGTGCCACAGGCTCCACAGCAGGGCACGGGTCTCCACCGCCGCCGGCTTGACCAGGGCGGGCAGGTACACGCTTTCCCGGCCGATGCGAATCCCCAGGCCGCGGAGCAGTGCCCGGTCGGCCTTGGCGAGCGCCGCCAGCGCGCCGTGGAGCTGACGCCGGGGCAGCGACCCCAGGGCTTCACCCAGACGATAGACAATGCCCCGTGTGGCTCCCGTGAGGTCGGCCTTTCGTGCCGCCGCGAGGGCCCCCAGGCGGGCGTCGAGGTACGCTTCCACCCACTGGGCCAGCCGGCGGCGAATCCGCTCCCGCGCCTCGGGCTCGGTCAAGCCGCCGTTGAGGGGCTCGACCCCCGGCCGCAGGATGTCGACCCCCTTGGTCAGGCGGCCGACGGGTTCGTCCCGCCACAGAAGGCTGGCCTCGGGCGTGACACGAAGATCCGCATCCGAAGCGCCCTCCAAACGTCGCACACGCGCCGCCACTTCACCGCGCAACGCCCGGTCCACCGCATTGACCACCGTCCGTTGTGCCTGGCTGGCGCGACCCCCCGCTTCGGGGCGGAAGCGAAAACCTTCCAGGGTGCCGACGGCGCGGCCCTCGATTACCACCTGGCCGTCGGACTTGACGGCGGTGTCCAGGGGCGCGTCGTCCTTCAGGCGGCCGACCAGGCGGGCCACGTGGCGGTCGACGAAACGCTGGGTCAGGCGGTCGTGAAGCGCATCGGACAGCCGGTCCTCGATTTGGCGGGTGCGCTCCTGCCAGTGCCGCGCATCGTCGAGCCAGCTCCCCTGATAGGACACGTAGGTCCAGATGCGGATGCCGGCGATGCGCTGCATCAAGGTTTCGATATCCCCGTCGGTGCGGTCGAGCCGGGTCACCTGGCGGGCCATCCAGGAGCCGGGAAGTTGCTCGCGGGGGCCGGTCAGGTGGCGGAAAATGTGGCCCAGAAGCCGGGCATGGGCGTCGCCGGACACTTTGCGAAAGTCGGGCACCCGGCACACGTCCCACAACAGGCGCACGGTATCGGGGCTCGACGCGAGGTGGCGAATTCGGGAATCCTTGGCCAGCTCGATGAGGGCCCGTTCGTCGTCTGCCTCGCGGGCCCGGAGCAGGGTGGGCGCCGCGTCGGGCCGCTGGGCCAAGCTGGCGATGAGGGCGTCAAGAGTGCGGAAGCGAAGGGCGGGGTTGCGCCAAAACACCGTCCGTAGGGGCTCGAACTGGTGGTTCTCGATGCGGGCGACGGAGTCCTCGTCCAGGCTCCCCGCGTCGGCGGTGGCGCCGAAGGTGCCGTCGTTCATATGCCGCCCCGCCCGCCCGGCGATCTGACCGA
Source organism: Rhodospirillales bacterium (assembly GCA_965247705.1). Taxonomy (GTDB): domain Bacteria; phylum Pseudomonadota; class Alphaproteobacteria; order Rhodospirillales; family CAMCUA01; genus CBDFHV01. Next base: position 12,696 of record CBDFHV010000015.1, read on the forward strand.
GTTCCGCCGGTGCCAGGGTCCGCAGGTCGCGGCCGTCGAATTTTCGCGTGCCGGCGAACGCCACATGGTCGACGTCCATGTTGAGGCCCATGCCGATGGCGTCGGTGGCCACCAGATAGTCCACCTCGCCGGCCTGATACATGGCCACCTGGGCGTTGCGGGTGCGCGGGCTGAGGGCACCCATCACGACTGCTGCCCCGCCTCTTTGGCGGCGCACCTGTTCGGCGATGGCGTAGACCTCGGCCGCCGAGAAAGCGACCACGGCGCTGCGCGGCGGCAGCCGCGAGACCTTGCGGTGCCCGGCATAGGACAGGGTCGAGAACCGGGGCCGGCTCTCGAACTGGGCATCGGGGACCAGGGCGCGCAGGACCGGGCGCATGGTGTCGGCGCCCATGACCATGGTTTCCTCCCGCCCCCGGGCGTTGAGCAGACGGTCGGTGAAAACGTGGCCCCGTTCCGAATCGGCGCACATCTGCACTTCGTCCAGGCCGAGGAAATGAACGTCCCGGTCCAGGGGCATGGATTCGGCGGTGCAGACGAAATAGCGCGCCTCGGGCGGCAGGATCTTCTCCTCGCCGGTGATCAGGGCCACTTGGCCGCGGCCCTTGGCGCGCACCGCCCGCTCGTAGTTCTCCCGGGCCAGAAGGCGCAGGGGAAAGCCGATCATGCCACTGGCATGGCCGAGCATGCGGTCCATGGCCAGGTGGGTCTTGCCCGTGTTGGTGGGGCCGAGGACGGCGGTCAGGCGGGGACGGGCGGTTCTGATCTGCATGGTTCGAGGATCGGACTCGGGCGCGGCGATTTCAAGACCGAGTGGTCGGCCTCAGTCGGCGGCCAATGCCGTTCGCGGCCCTCCGTCGACCGCGAAGCGCTGGCCGCCCACCACCATGGCCTTGACCGCCAGGCGCTTGTCCCCGGTCAGGGATTCACCGATGACGTCCATGAACTCGAAGCTGCCCGTCTCCACTTCGAGAACCGTGGCGTCGCCGGCGGCGCCCTCGCCCAGGTGCCCCAGCTCCGCATGGCCGATGGCACGGGCGGCGTTGACGGTGGTCATGCGGACCACGTCGGGAAGATCGCAGCCCAAGTTGAGAAACTTGGACATGGTCTCCAGCACGTCGAAGGCGGGGCCGTCGATGCTGTCCTGGTGGACGTCGCTGCTGATCACGTCGGGGGCGAAGCCCGCGTCCACCATGGCCTTGGCGCTGCGGAATCCGAAGGAGCCCTGGCCGTGGCCAACGTCCAACACGACGCCCCGCGCGCGGGCCTCCCGGTAGGCGGCGATCACTTCGCCGTCGGGCAGGACCGGCGCGTTGGGGAAGGGCCGGCAGCAGTGGGTGAGGATGTCGCCCGGGCGCAGCCGGTCCAGCACCGCGGCCGAAGAGGGCGGCGGCGGCCCGATGTGGGTCATGACGGGCTGTTCCAGTTCCGCCGCCACCTCGAGGGCGACGTCCAGGGCGCCGATGCCGTCGGAGGTGTTGGAGCCGATGCGGACCTTGATTCCGGGGATCAGGTCGGCGTGCTGGCGGGCCACTTTCAGGCATTCCTTGGCGTTGAGGAAGCGCACGTCGAAGCACTCGCCGTAGAGGACCGGCGCCCGGTTGGCGAATATCCCCGGATAGGCGACGTTGAGAAAGGCCAGGATGCGCACCGGCGAAGGCTCGATCACGAACTTCCGGAACCCGGCGAAAACGGAGGCCCCGGCGCTGCCGGCGTCGATGAAGGTTGTGGTGCCGCTGCGCCGCGCGACGGCCACCGGGTCGACGCCGAGGGGCGAGCCCAGGTAATAGACGTGGGCGTGCAGGTCGATGAGGCCGGGGACGACCACCTGCCCGCTGGCGTCCACTTCCTCGGTCTTCGGACCGGCTTCGAGGCCCGGACCGAAGGCCGCGATCAGGCCGTCCCGAAAAGCGACGTCGGCCACCTGGTCCCGATCGTTGGCCGGATCGATGACCCGGCCGCCGCGAATGATCAGATCGTACATGGTCCGCCTCCGTCGCCGGTAATCTCTTCTAATCTATAGCACGGGAGCAAAGCTTCGGGCCGCCTGCCCGCCACATTCGCGAAGCAAGATGTTGCCCCAATCCCATTCCTTCGTCATCGCCAGACCCGGCAACGGACCACTAGACTGGCAACCAAGATGCCGATGCGAGGTCCCAGCGGGATCTCCGGCGCGGGAAAGAGGACGACGATCATGACACGGACGAGGAACTCGAACGTCATCGCGGCCGTGGCGCTGTTCGCAGCCCTGTTGGCCGCCAACCTGCTGGTCGACAGCCTTATTGTCGAGCCCTGGGTCCCCGGCGCGACCGCAACGGAGCAGGTCGTCCGTTAGCCTCGCAAGGTCACCTTCCGACGATTATCTGAACCGACCATTCCCGATCCCCGAATGGACATCGGCGTTTGAAGCGGGCCGGTCTGATACTAGTGAGCGTTTGAACTGACCTGCCATTGCCCTCCTCGTCATTGCCGGGCTCGATCCACCGCTGTCCGGTTCAGGGCAAGCGCGGTTGGCTGGATCGGCCGATTCCGAGGCGCTTCAGGGCACGTCTCTCGATCGGTACACGCTTGCGACGACAGCTTCCCCCAAACTGTCATGCGCGGGCTTGTCCCGCGTATCCATTCATCCGCCCTGCCGGAGTCCGCCCTGTTCCATGGATTGCCGGGACACGCCCGACAATGACAATGGGGGAGTGGCGATGGGCGCGGGCATGACGGCCAAGGAGGGGAGAGGGCCCGGGGGTCACGGGGTTGCCTCCCGGATTCAACATGCGGGGGACGCCCCCGCGGCCCCCGTGGTACGTGGCGGGCGAAACCATGAGTCGGAACTTTGGCTCACTGGTCTGAGACCCGCCCGTCCTGGTGCCCAGGGAACACCGTCTCAGAACTGCTCGATCAAGCGGCGCAGGTATTCCCGCTCGAACTTGGGACGGAAGCCCTCTCCCGCCCGGCGGCGCAGTTCCTGGAGAATCTGCTGCGCCCGCTGGACCTCGATCTTTTCGGGAATCTCCACGTCGCCGTCCACGGCGGCGCCGAAGGCCCCGTCGGGCGCCCGTCCGAAGGGGTCGCGACCCGGCAGCGGCCCCCGGCGGCGCTGCCCCGGGCGCAAGCCCATCATGGCGCCCATTCGCTGGGCCATCTGTTGGGCCGCCTGCTGCTGCCCTTGGCGCAACTGCTCGAGAGCCTCCGATTGGGAGGGCACCGCCGCCCCCGGCTGGCCGGCGGCAAGGGAATCGGCGGCGTCGCGCATGGCCCGCTCGGCCTTGCCGAGGTTGTCCGGGATGTTGCCCAGCATGTCGCCCAGCCGCAGCATCATGTCCCCCAACATGCGCCGCAGGGCGCGCTGTTCGGCAAGGTCCCCCGACAAGTCGCCGAGTTGTCCGTTGCCTTGACCCCTCTGCCCGCGGCCCATTTGCCCGGGCATGCCCTGTTGGCCCTGCTGGCCCTGTTGGCCGCGTTGACCCTGCTGGCCGCGTTGACCCCGGCGCCCCTGTTGCTGGCCTTGCTGGGAGCGCCGGAAGGTGCGGTCGAGAAGTTTCTGCTGGCGTTGGGCGAGTTCCCGGAGTTTTTTCATCATCTCTTGGGCCTCGCGCATGGCCTGGCTGCGCTGGGGGCTCCGCTGGGCGCCGGCGCGGAGGTTCTGCAACTGGCGTTGTAGCTCGGCCAGCATCTGGCGCGCCGCCTCCATGTTGCCGGTGCGGGCCAGCTCGCGGATGCGGTCGATCATCTGCTGAAGGTCGTTGCCGCTCATGGTCTCGGTGTTTTGCGGCATCTGGTCCATGTCCATGACCATGCCGTCCCGCTGAAGCTGTTCCATCAGGGCTTGCAGGTACTTGTTCAAGGCCTGCTGGAGCTCGCTCAGGAGCTGTTCCATCTCGGGGCTGAACTCGTCCTGGCGGAGGGCTTCCATCAGCCGGTCCTCGAGGCGCCGCAACTCCTTCTCGGCCAGGGAAAACTCGCCGTCCTCGACTCTGAGGGCGGTGTCCCACAGGATTTCCTGCACGGATTCCACGGCGTCCTCGCCGGTGTCGCGCAACAGGCGCGAGCGGGCGACGCTGAGGGCCAGGAACACCACCGTGTCCTCGTTGAACATGTTGGGGTAGCTCATGATGCGCTCGAGCGCCTCGACGACCTTTTCCTTCACCGCCTCGGTCGGGGTGGACAGTTTCTTGCGCTGTTCTATGATGGCCCGGGCCACCGGGTGATGGAACACCCGTTCCGGCAATACCAGGTCCACCTCGGCGCTGATCCCGGTCTGGTCGCGCTCGTCCACCGCCTCCAGATGCATGCGCACCGCCAGTCCGGACCAGGGATGGGAAGTGAGGTTGCGCACCGTACGGCCCTTGACCAACCGGGAATCCCGGCGTGGAACCGGCAGCTTCACACGCAGTTCCGGCCCCTCGGCGGTGCCGTTGCCATCGCTCACCCGACGGATAACCGCCGACACGGTGGTCACCCCGTAGTCGTCCGTCGCCTCGAACCCGATGGCCAGGTGGCCGCGCGGCGTCGGTTCCGGGACGCCATCGAACAGGACCACGGGAATGGCGTCGGGCACCACCGTCACCGGCCACGTGGCAAGGGGGCTCTGGTCGCCGACGACGGACAGGCGATCGCTCGATTGCGCCCCCGTCTCCACTTGAGCTTCCACCTGGAATGCGGTTCCGCCCATGGGGTCGAACGCAACGTCGACGCCGCCGACTGTCAGGCGCGGCGCCGTCTCGACCCCGTTCACCTGCGCCAGGATCGTGCTGCCGGCCGGAATCTCGATCGTTCCCTGGGGGGGCTGGGCAGTGGGCTGGGCTCGGCCGGATTCCAGGAACAGAGGCGCCTGGCGGGTATAGGCCGGGGGCGTGATCCAGACATCGATGACCACGGCGGTGCTTGCCGTCGCCCACAAGTCAGGCGTGACGGACCGCGCGAGACGCTCCATCGGCGTCGCGTAGCCAGCGAAGATGCCCATGACCAGCAGCACAACCGATATCGCCCTCAAACCCCAAGGGTCCCGGCGGGGCACGCCGGGCGCCGGCATGCCCACCTTTAGCGCCCGGATCCGCGCCGCCATGCGGCGTTGATGAGCCTCCCACAGGGTCATCGCGACCCGGTCGCCCGTACCGGAGGCCAGACGATCCTGCAGCGCCGTCAGAGGGTGGTGCGTGAGGTGGTTTTGAGTCTCCAGCCGCTGGCGGACCGATTGCGGGTCCACGGGACGAAAAGTCCCGAGCGCGTGGCGAAGGGCAAACACCATGGCGACGACGAACAGCGCCAGCACGACGGCGTGCAGCCATCCCGGCAGGGCCGGCAGGCCGTCGCTGAGCGCCAGGCCCAGGAACAGGCCAATCACCGTGAAGGTGGGCCACAGGGCCGACCACAGACGCTCCCAGAGGAGGGCCAGCCGGGACAGGGTCACGATGCGTTGAGAGGGCAAACCGAACCGGGAGTTCATCCGCGTTTCTCCGCCGTGCGCCCGAGGGGCGTCGCCACGTCGCCAAGCCATGGGGGCAGGAACTCATGCGCCAACATGGACTCGATTGTAACACGCTCGCGCACCACGGCGAACGACCCGTTGCGGACCATCGCCTCGGGCACCAGCGGTCGCGCGTTGTAAGTGGACGCCATCACGGCGCCGTAAGCCCCCGCCGAACGGAACATCAGCAGGTCGCCGGACTCGACCGGGGGCAAGGCTATCGCCCGGGCGAAGGTGTCGCCGGTCTCGCAGACCGGACCGACCACGTCGGCCGGGGTCTCGGCGACCCCGGGGCCCGGCTGGTTCACCGGCTGAATGCGGTGATGGGCGTCGTAGAGGGCGGGGCGAATCAGGTCGTTCATGGCCGCGTCCGAGATGACGAAACGTCTCGTGGCCCCCACCTTCACATATAGGACCCGGGTCAAGAGGACTCCAGCATTTCCCACCATGGACCGTCCCGGCTCCACCACCAGTCCGCAGCCCAGGTCGCCGACAGTGTCACGGACCACCGCCCCGTAGGCATCCGGCGTCGGCACGATCTCGTCCCCATAGGCGATGCCAAGGCCACCGCCCAAATCCAGGTGGTCGACCCCATGGCCCCGCGACCGCAGCAAATTCACCAGTTCGGCGATGCGGGCGTAGGCCTGCCGGTAAGGCTCCAGGTCCCGGAGTTGGGAGCCGATATGAACGGCGATGCCGGTGGCGCGAATGCCGGGAAGGGACATCGCCCGGGCGTAGATGTCGGGGGCCCGCCGCCAGTCGATGCCGAACTTGTTTTCGCTCTTGCCGGTGGTGATCTTGGCATGAGTCCGGGCGTCGACGTCCGGATTGACCCGCAGGGACACCGCGGCGGTCCGACCCTGCGCGCCGGCCACTTCCGACAGGGCGTCCAGTTCCGGTTCCGATTCCACGTTGATCTGGCGCACGCCCGCGTCCAGGGCTTGGGCCATCTCTTCCCGGGTCTTGCCGACGCCTGAAAAGACGATGCGATCCGCCGGCACCCCGCCGGCCAGCGCCCGGGTCAGCTCGCCGCCGGAAACCACGTCGGCGCCGCAGCCGAGGCGCGCCAGGGTGGCGATCACGGCCAGATTGCCGTTGGCTTTGACCGCGTAACAGATTCGAGCATCCAGGCCGTCCAGGGCCGCCGCCCAGGCCCGGTAGCGCGCCTCGATCGCGGTGGCGGCATAGACGTAAACCGGGGTGCCGACGGCGGCGGCCACGTCGGCGAGAGGGACCCCGTCGGCGGTCATTCGACCATCGACGTAGTCAAAGGGATCGGCGGCGGTCACGGCCGGCCTAGTGTTCCGATCGAGACATTTCGTTCCCATTAAATCTACGCAAACTGCGACCTTCACCCCCGGGCTCAGGAACCAAATGTTAGAATCGCAACACTAGTGGACTAAGTCAGACAGATGGTACCCATACGATCGCGTTTCCCGCTTCCTCGGCAGGAAGGGGCGCGCCGTCGATGCTGTCGCATCGACAAGGGTCCCTGACGCCCCGAGGAAGCGGGAAACGCGACCCGAAGGGCGGCCGACCGAGCCCCCCGGCGGCGTTGCGGGACGCTCGCGATGCGACAGCATCGCCGCGCGTCCCGCGCCTGGCCGGAGGAACTCGGTCGGTCGTCGTATGGGTACCATCTGTCTGACTTAGTCCACTATTGAGTGGGATACTTCCGGGGATGGTCGCTGCCCGGCGGCGGCGTTGGCGCGGCCTTCTTGCCGCAGGCGACCAGACCCTGGGCAAGGGACAGCGTGACCAAGAGCGCAACAAGCACCTGCGTCCACCGGCGCCACGCCTGGCGGCGGCGGGCGCTCACGGCGCGCGCTCCAGGAAACGTTGCCGTGCCTCGGCCACCGCCGCGCGGACACGATCGGGGGCGGTGCCGCCGAAACTGATGCGGCTGTTGACCGACGCGTCGACGCCAAGCACGGAATAGACCTCCTCCGTGATCGCCGGCTCCACCCCCCGCAGCGCCATCAAATCGAGCTCGGCGAGGTCGCAGCCCCGATCTTCGGCGATGCGAACGATGGCCCCGGTCACGTGGTGGGCCCGCCGGAACGGCAAGCCCAGCCGGCGTACCAGCCAGTCGGCCAGGTCGGTGGCGGTGGGATGGCCCCGCGCCGCCATCGCCGCCATGCGCGCGGTGTCGAACCGCATGTCCCGTACCATGCCCGTCGTCGCCGCCAGGCAGAGCGCGACGGTGTCGGTGGCGTCGAACACGGGCTCCTTGTCTTCCTGCAGGTCCTTGCCGTAGGCCAGCGGCAGACCCTTGAGCACCACCAGAAGGCCCTGCAGAGCGCCGAAGACCCGACCGGCCTTGGCCCTGGCCAGTTCGGCGGCGTCCGGATTGCGTTTCTGGGGCATGATGGAACTGCCGGTGGAAAACGAGTCGGACAGGCGGGCGAAGCCGAACCCATCGCTGCACCACAGCACGATCTCTTCGGCCAGGCGCGACACGTGAGCCACGACCAGGCACAGGACGGCCAGATACTCGACCGCGAAGTCCCGGTCGGACACCGCATCGATGGAATTGGCCGCCGGGCGGTCGAAGCCCAGGGTGGCGGCGGTATCGACCCGGTCGATGGGAAAGGCGGTGCCGGCCAGGGCCGCCGCCCCCAGCGGACATTCGTTGAGCCGCGCCCGACAGTCCCGCGCCCGGCCGCGATCGCGGCCGAACATCTCCACATAGGCCAGCAGATGATGGCCGAGAGTCACCGGCTGGGCCACTTGAAGGTGGGTGAATCCGGGCATGATGGCGGCGGCATGCTCCTCGGCGCGGTCGATCAGGGCCGCCTGAAGGTCTTGCAGGGACTGGCCCAGGACATCCAGACTCTCACGAACCCACAGGCGCAGGTCCGTCGCTACCTGGTCGTTGCGGGAACGCGCGGTGTGCAGGCGCCCGGCGGCCTCCCCCACCAGTTCCGTCAGACGGGACTCCACGTTCATGTGAATGTCCTCGAGGGACGCCTTGAAGGCAAACTTCCCGCTCGCCATTTCCCCGAGAACCCGGTCCAGCCCATCGGCGATGGCGGCGCCATCGGCCGGCGACAGGATGCCCTGACGGACCAGCATGGCGGCGTGGGCCTTTGAGCCGGCGATGTCGTGGGCGTATAGTCGCTTGTCGAAATCGATGGAGGCGTTGATGGCCTCCATGATGGCCGATGGCCCAGCGGCGAAGCGCCCGCCCCAGATCGCGCTGGCCGAAGGCGTGGGTTCGCTGTCGATGTCGTGTTGCGGAGCGTCCGTCATCTGGTACCCGGAGCACGCGGTTGCATGGACATGATCATGACGCGGACGATCCTTGTCGCGATGGCGGTTTCCTTGGCGGCAGCGGCCATTGTGGGCATATCCCCGGGCCATTCAAGGGCGGATGGGAATGCTTGCGCGGCACTGCCGGCGGTGGTGGAGAACTTCGAGCCGACGCCCGACGCGCCGGCGGCGCCCGACGTCGCCTTCTTCGAGGACGGCGAGACCGCCCGTACCCTGGCCGACTACCGGGGCCGCGGCGTTATCCTCAATTTCTGGGCCACCTGGTGTGCGCCCTGCGTCCGCGAACTGCCGGACCTGGACCGGCTGCGGGCGAACCTGGCCGACCACGACATCGACGTGATCGCCGTCTCCGAGGACCGGCGCGGCGTCGACGCGGTGACGCGCTTCTACAAGAAGGCGGAAATCGGCAACTTTCCGGTGCTGATGGATAAGCGCGGCGCGCTGCAGCGTCAGGTGAAGGTGAGGGGCCTGCCGACGACCATCCTTTACGATCCTTCGGGCAAGGAACTGGGACGGGTCGTGGGCATCGCCGAGTGGATGGCGCCGCCCGTAATCGACGCCCTTCGCGCTTGCCTGGGTACCCCGACAATCGGCGCCAGCTGACACGAGCATCCTCCGCCGTGATGACCAACCGCCTGCGCCTGGCCACCTTCAACCTGGAGAATCTGGACGACGAGTCTCGCGGAACGGACTTTTCCGGACGCTTGAGGCTGTTGCGTCCCCAGTTGCAGCGGATTCGCGCCGATGTCCTGTGCCTCCAGGAGGTCAACGGTCAAAATGTCGCTTCGGACAAGCCACGGGTGCTGCGGGCGCTCGACCGGCTCCTCGACGAATCGCCCTACGCCGATTACCATCGAGTTGTGACCCTCAATGCCAAGGGGGAAGGACCCCGCGACCGTCACAATCTGGTCATCGTCAGCCGCTTTCCCATCGTCGAGCATGCCCAGCTGCAAAACGACCTGATCGAACCGCCCCGCTACCGGCCGGCGACCGCCCGCCCCCGGGACCCGCGCGCCCAGCCCGTGACCTGGGATCGGCCCTGTCTGCATGGGGTGATCGCCCTGGACGGCCGCTACAACTGCCATGTCGTCAACCTCCACCTCAAGGCACCGCGCGCCGTGCTGGTGGCCGGACACAAGCATCGGGGCGGCCGGTGGGACAATATGTCCGCCTGGGCCGAGGGCTATTTCCTGGCGGCGGTCAAGCGGGCCGGGCAAGCGCTGGAGGCGCGTTTGCTCATCGACAGGCTGATTGACCGGGAACCGGACGCCAAGATCGCGGTCGTTGGCGACTATAACGCGACCGAGAACGAGGTCCCCTTGCGCCTGCTGCAGGGAGACGAGGAATACGCCGGAAACCCGGACCTGGCCTGCCGCCGCCTGGTCGCCCTGGAACGGGGAGCGCCCCAGTCCCGCCGATTTTCCGTCATCCATGGCGGCCGGCCAAGCCTGGTGGACCACATTCTGGTGTCGCAAGCCCTCCTTGGCTGGTTCCGCCACCTGGAAATTCACAACGAGTTCCTGGGCGACGAACTGGCGACGCCGCTGGCCGTCCCCGGCGCCCTGGAGTCGTTCCACGCCCCATTGGTGGCCGAATTCGCACTGCCGGAGGCGGCGTGATGTCGCCTGTCGCGCCCACCAAAGATCAGTTCGCCGGCGCCCTCGTCGGGCAGGCCTTGGGCGATGCCCTGGGATTTATCGTCGAGGGCCATCCGCCGGACGTCTGCCGTGCCTACGTGGATGACGTGCTGCGCACGGGACGGGGCGGACGGGGCCGGCGGGGCGGACTTCCCGTCGGCCAGTACTCGGATGATACGCAGTTGGCGCGAGAAATTCTGATCAGCTTCGTGGAACTGGGCGATTTCGAACCGGCCGACCTGGCGCAACGCATCGCCGCCATATTCTCCGAGGGACGAATCGTCGGACGGGGTCAGTCCACGTCCGCCGCGGCCACGCGCCTTGCCGCCGGGGTCCCCTGGCAGGATGCCGGGACGCCGCCCCCGTCGGCGGGAAACGGCAGCGCCATGCGGGCCGGCCCCATCGGGCTATTATATTTCGATGACCATGACCGGCTCGCCGCGGCCGCCCACGACCAGAGCCGCATGACCCACGCCGACCTTCGCTGCTCGGCGGGGTCGGTCGCCATCGCGGGCGCCGTCGCGCTGGCGATGACTTTGCCCCAATTCGAGCCCGAGGCGGTCGCCGACACGCTTTCGCCCCTAGTCGCGGAATTCGATCCCCCGTGCGCGGCGCTCTTGGCCCATCTCGCGGATTGGATTGAACTGCGACCAGATCAGGCAGTGCAGGAAATCGGGGCGTCGGGGTTCCCCGAGGGATACGTTCGGGTATGGCCGGGAATTTCCCCCTATGTGATTCCGACCATCCTGTGGAGCCTCTATTCGGCCCTGCGAACGCCGGACGATTATTGGGAAGCGGTGTGCACGGCCATCGCCGTCGGCGGCGACGTGGACACGACGGCCGCCATAACCGGCGCCATCGTCGGCGCCCGTCTGGGCGCCGACGCCCTGCCGCGGGATGTGGCCCGCACGGTCAACGACCAGGGCACCTGGGGCCATGACGACCTGGTGGCGCTGGCCCATCGGACCTGGGAGATCAAGACCCACGGCGCACCCGCCGCCGCCACAACATGAGACGCGCCGGCGCGCTGCTGTTCGCGGCCGGCCTCGCGGCCTGCGCCGACCCTGGACCGTGGCAGCGGGCGGAAACCGATGCCGAAACGGTCAAGACCGACACCGCGCTCTGCCGCCGTCAAGCGGCCCGCGACGCCGAACGGGAAGCGCTGATTCACGGCCGCAACACCGCCCAAGTGCTCCCCGGCCAGGGGCGGACAGCCGAAGGCATGCTGAACCGCCTGTCGATGCGGGACTTCGAGAAGGACCGCCTTCGACAGTGCATGGTGGCGCTCGGCTATCGTCGCGGCGGGCGTTGAGAGGGAGGCCCCCTATCGACGCCCCGTCAGACTCCAATTGAAGTGGAGCGTGCTCGCTTCCACCGGATCGAAGACGGGGTAGCCGGAATCACTCACCCGGCGGATCTCGCCGCGGTGGATTCCGATATCCGCGAGCATGTGGTCGCTCAGATCGGACAGGGTCCGATACAGGCGCCGGCGCAGATAGAGGCGCACCAGGGGCGCGATCAGATATCGGTAAAGCCCGGTGCCAAGTCCGCTAAAGGCGGTCGCCGGGACGACGCGGGATGCGACAGCTTCGAATGCCATAGTCCAGGTATCCTTCGTGATCCGTAACGTGGTTGACATGCTCCCCACCCACACCCGTCTGCGGATCACGATGTGGCGTACAATGTTCCATTTTGAAAGTGCGAATGTTGCATTGCAGCAATGCAGTGCGCGCATGACGAAAGGTCGCCGCCGAAGCATCCCGGTCCACGGCCGATTGCGCCTTGTCAGGTTCGCCGGCGCCTCTTAGCTTCGTCCGCCAGGGGACGGTGATACGGGGAAGGGATCGAAGCCATGGCGAATAAAACGCGGACGGGTCGCGCCCGACCATCGGCGCGCGGCGTCGCGACGGGAAACGGCGGCGGCCTTCCCCTGTCCATGGGCCAGGCCCGATCCCTTGTCGAGGGTGTGGTGGCAGCGCCGGAGGGCCATGACCCCGAGGCCTGGATGAGATTGGTCGCGCCGCGGCCGAGCCGTAATCTCAAATCGGTCCTCAAGCGGCTCTACGACGAGGCTTCGGCCCGCCAGAGCAGCGAACCGGATGCAGCGGAACGACTGACCCTGTTGCGGCGTGAACTGGCTCGGCGCCGTCTCGACGGCTTCATCGTTCCCCGGGCCGACGAGCATCAGGGCGAGTACGTACCGGCGCGGGCCATGCGCCTCGCCTGGCTGACCGGCTTCAGCGGTTCGGCGGGACTGGCCATTGTGCTGCGGGACAAAGCCGCCATGTTCGTGGATGGCCGCTATACCTTGCAAGTTCGCGGCCAGGTGGACGGGCGACTGTTCGACTATCGCCATATCACCGATCAACCAGCGACCGCCTGGATCGCCGACAGCCTGCGGCCCGGCGGCCGCCTGGGCTACGATCCGTGGCTGCATACGGAATCCCATGTCGCCATACTTGCCGCCGCCTGCAAACGGGCGGGCGGGCGGCTGGTGGCCTGTGCCGACAACCCGCTCGATGCGGTGTGGACAGCTCAGCCGCCGCAACCCCTGTCGCCCGTGGTACCGCATCCCCAGCGCTATGCGGGCAGAACCTCGGCCCGCAAGCGCATGGAGGCGGCGGAGAGCCTTCTCGAAGCCAAGGCCGACGGGGCGGTGATTTCGGCCTCCGATTCCATCGCTTGGCTACTGAACGTGCGCGGCGGCGACGTGCCCTGCACGCCGCTGCCCCTGTCTTTCGCGGTGCTTCACGCCGATGCCAGCGTCGATTGGTTCGTGGACAGTCGGAAGTTGGCCCCGGGGCTGGACCGCCACCTGGGCAACGCGGTGCGGGTGCGGGCGCCATCGGATTTGGGTCCGGTGATCGACCGCCTGGGCAAAGCCGCCAAGATGTTGCGCATGGACCCCCACGCCGCCCCCGCCTGGCTGGGCCAGCGGGCCCGCAAGGCGGGCGCCCGGATCGACCGGGGACCCGATCCCTGCCAGATGCCCAAGGCCTGCAAGAACGCGGTCGAACTGAAGGGAACGCGAACGGCCCACCGACGGGACGGAGCGGCGCTGACCCGCTTCCTGCATTGGCTGTCGGCGACCGCGTCCCAGGGTGGCCTGACCGAGCTGACCGCGGCCGAGCGCCTGCGCGCTTTCCGCGCCGAGGACAAGCTGTTCCGGGGACCGAGCTTTTCCACCATCTCCGGCGCCGGGCCCAATGGGGCCATTGTCCACTACCGGGTCACCGAAGAGACCAACCGGGGAATCGACAAGGGATCCTTGTACCTGGTCGATTCCGGCGGCCAGTATCTGGACGGCACCACCGACGTCACCCGGACCATTGCCATTGGCAAGCCCACGGCCGAAATGCGGCAGCGTTTCACCCGCGTGCTCAAGGGCCATATCGCCATCGCCACGGCCCGCTTTCCCAAGGGCACCACCGGCTCTCAGCTCGATGCCCTGGCCCGCATGGCCTTGTGGCAAGCGGGGCTGGATTTCGACCACGGCACGGGGCACGGGGTGGGCAGCTACCTGGCCGTCCACGAGGGACCCCAGCGCATCGCCAAGGGCAGTAGCGGTGTCGCCCTCAGACCCGGCATGATCCTGTCCAACGAGCCCGGCTACTACAAGACCGGGGCCTATGGCATGCGCATGGAGAACCTTGAGATTGTGGTTCCCGCAAATATCGACGGCGAAGGGGGCCGCGAATTCTACGCCTTCGAGGCCCTGACCATCGCCCCCGTGGACCTGACCCTGGTCGAGCCCGGGCTGATGACCGCGGAAGAACTCCAGTGGCTCGACGCCTACCACGCCCGGGTGCGCAAGACCCTGACCCCGCTGCTGGACAAGGCCACTGCCCGGTGGCTGAAAGCGGCGACCGCGCCCGTTGGCGCCCGCCGGTGAGGCCCGCCGATACCCGTTGACGGACGCCCGTGCGCCAGAACATCGACAAGCTTGAACGGTTCCTCGCCGCGGCCGCCGGCGCGCGGAGGGTCACGGTGACGGCGCTTGAGCCCCTGGAAGGCGGCGCGGTGCAGGAGAACTGGCGCCTGGATCTGGCGGTGGACGGCGGTGCCCACCACGGCGACCTGGCGACCGTCCTCAGACGGGATGCCGCCACGAAATTACCCGAAAGCTGGGACCGGCCGCGGGAGTTCGCGATCCAGCGCCGTGCCCACGCGGCAGGGGTGTGCACGCCTGAGCCTTTGTGGTGCTGTTCCGAAGCGAGCGTCATCGGCCGGCCCTTCTTCGTCACCCGGCACCGGCCCGGAGTGGCCGACCGCTTCGCCATCGTCGCTGACCCGGAACTGGCGCCGGACCGGCTCGGCCTGACCCACAGACTGGGCGCCGAACTGGCCCGCATTCACGCTATCCGGCCGCCCTGTCCCCCGTTGGACTTCCTGCCCGTCCCGGAACCGAGCCCGGCACGGGCCTTGGTGGCGCGCTACCGGGACTCCATCGACCGCCTGGACCGGCCTTATCCGGGACTAGAACAGGGTCTTGCATGGCTGGAACAGCACGCGCCGCCACTACCGGCCGAGGGCCTCGTCCTCTGTCACAACGACTTTCGCAGCGGCAACTATCTGGTGGACGAGACCGGCCTGACCGCCGTTCTTGACTGGGAGTTCGCCGGCTGGGGCGATGCCGATGCCGACATCGGCTGGTTCTGCGCCCGCTGCTGGCGAAGCGGCGAGGACCATCTCGAGGCCGGCGGCGTCGGCGGCCGGGACGACTTCTACGCCGCCTACGAGGCCGCCTCCGGCCGCGCGATCGCCCGGGACGCGGTCGCTTATTGGGAAGTCATGGCGCACGTCCGCTGGGCCACCATCGCCGCCCAGCAACTGGCCCGCCATGGGCCGGCGGACCACCTCCCACCGGTGCTCGAAAACCTCGTCGCCCTGGTGCCGGCGCTGGAACGGGACATCCTGCGGATGACGGCGGCGGCCTGACGCGCCGGCAATTGTTGCGAGTGAGTTACCGTTGAGTCGCTCCGAACACGCTCTGCTGCAATCCCGTGGAACGCTTCGAGGGGTCGGTTCGAATGGCCGTTTCCTCGGCCCCCAGGTAGTGGAACAGCCCCCGCAACGTGAGCCGCAGGACGTGTTCCGTGATATCCACCTGGACTTCCTTGGTGAAGGGTATGGCGTTGTAGCGCCCGATCAGGCTGTCATAGGCCCGGGTGGCGCCGGAGTCCGACAGGCTTTGGATCACGACGGGGCGCAGGGTCTCGGTCAGCGTCGGCGACATGGTGTCGCGCAGATGACGGGTCGCGGCATCCCCCGATCCCTTCACGATGGCGTTGGCATCGGTCAGCGACATGTTGGCGATGGCCTGCCACAGGAGGGGCTTCGACTTGGCGGCCGCGGATTCCGCGGACCGGTTGAGACGGAGCTCCAGGTCCTGGGTCAATTGGCCCATGCCGATGGCGCCCAAGGCCTTGTCGGCCACCCCCAGGGCCCCGGGAAGCGGCACGTGCACCTGGGGATCGGCGTTGAACCCATCGCGACGACCAAGCTTCTCCGTCACGGTCGCGGATGCCACGCGAAGTGTGTCCCGCAGGGCCAGCGTCCCGTGCCAGGCGCTGAGGGGGCGCGGCGCGGTGGGCGCGGCGGCTGGCTTCGCTGGGGCGGGAGAACCGGTAGCCCGAGGCCTGCCGCCTCGCACGGGATTGCCTGCCTGCGGGCTGTCGCCCCGTTTCCAGCGCGGCGACCCGGGCCTTGAGAGCGTCCCGCTCCGTCTCGGCCGCCACCAAGCGAGGCGACATGGTGTCGATGATGTCGTAAAGGACCTGCGTCTGCTTCTCGAGGTCCGCGACGTCCGTGGCTTGATAGCCCGAACCCTGCCATCGCCGGTATTGCCCACCAGTGCGCGGCCGTTCCGATTTCAGGTCGGCCACCCGAGCTTCGAGGACGTCCCGCTCCCTCATGGCTTGGGTCAAGCGGGGCGACATGTTGTCGATGACGTCGAACAGGGTTTGCGTCTCCTTCTCCAGAAGCGCGATGGTTGCCGCCTGCTCCTGAAGGGTTGGATTGACGCGCGACACTTCGTTTTGCAGGGCCGCGGACGCCGATTGGGCCCTGAGAAGAGGCAAGCTGAGCCCGCCCAGGTTATCGTTGGAGACCAGCCTGACGGCGATATCGCTCCCCGGGTGCTCCGCCACGATGCGCTCCAGTCGCTGAAGAGCGCGCTGATAAAGCGCGGCGCGGCGCGCCAGGTCTTGGCTTGCCGCCGCCTCGCCATTGATCCGTATGGCTTCGACGAACAGCCGGTTTGCCTCGGTTCGGTCATCGGCCTGAGCCGTGGACGCGACCGCGACCGCGATCGCGAGAATTGCAGCTTTTGCGGTGAACATATTCATTGCTCAGAACCCTCCATGCCGGATCTTGAAAACCGCCGTCGACGCCCTTCGGATGGGGCGAAAAGGGGTACATCGGCGGACACTGGCACAATTCACAGCGCCATGAACATGCTCGGATCTGCGATTTTGGGCATTGTCTTGCCCCATGGCGCAACAAGGCAAGGTGCGCGCCCTGTCGATTATCTCACTGTGACGTCGATACTATGATTTATGCGGAATTCGTACCGCACCGTTACAGCAGCCCCAGGGTCTTGAAGGACTGGGTCCCGCCGCGGGCGACGATGACGTGGTCGTGGAGGCTGATGCCGAGCCGGGTCCCCGCTTCCTGGACTTCCCGGGTCATGGCGATGTCGGCCTTCGACGGAGTCGGGTCGCCGGAGGGGTGGTTGTGGACCATGATCAGGGCCGAGGCGCCCAACTCCAGGGCCCGCTTGACCACTTCGCGGGGATAGACCGGGGTGTGGTCGACGGTGCCCCGCTGTTGCTCCTCGTCGGCGATGAGAACATTTTTGCGGTCGAGGAACAGGATGCGGAATCGTTCCGTCTTTCCGTAGGCCATGCTGGCCCGGCAATAGTCCATGAGGCTCTGCCAACTGCCGATGACAGGGCGGTTCATCACCTGCTCGCGGGACAGGCGCAGGGCGGCTTCGCGGACCGTCTTCAGGGCGATGACCACGGTGTCGCCGACGTTGGGCACCTCCTTGAGGGCGGGCGGTTCGGCGGAGATCGCCTCGGCAAAGCTGCCGAATCGCTTGATCAGCGCCTTGGCAAGGGGTTTGGTGTCGCGCCGCGGGAGGGCCTGAAACAGCAGCAGTTCCAGAAGCTCGTAGTCGGCCAGCGCCCCGGCGCCGCCGTCGAGAAACCGCGTCCGCAGGCGGGACCTGTGGCCGGCGTGCCCGCCGGGCGCCGCCTCAGACGTCGTAGGGCGGCTTGTGGAGCCCTTGGGGCGACAGGGTGAAGACTTCGTGACCATCGGCGGTCACTCCGATGGAGTGTTCGAACTGGGCGGACAGCGAGCGGTCCTTGGTCACCGCGGTCCAGCCGTCGGAAAGGATTTTGACGTCGTAACGGCCGGTGTTGATCATCGGCTCGATGGTGAAAAACATGCCTTGGCGAAGGATCGGGCCGCTGCCGGGTTCGCCGAAGTGCATGATGTTGGGGGCATCGTGAAACACCTGCCCCAACCCGTGCCCGCAGAAATCCCGCACCACCGAGAACCGCCGCGCCTCGGCGAAGGTCTGGATGGCGTGGCCGATGTCGCCGACGGTGGCGCCGGGGCGCACGACCTCGATGCCGCACCACATGGCATCGAAGGTGACGTCGATCAGCTTGCGCGCCTTCACCCCGATGCGGCCGACGGGAAACATGCGGCTGGTATCGCCATGCCAGCCATCGAGGATCACGGTGACGTCGATGTTGATCGTGTCACCCTCGTTGAGGTGGCGCTCGCTGGGAATACCGTGGCAAACCACGTGGTTGATGGAGGTGCAGATGGATTTGGGAAAGCCCCGGTAGTTCAGCGGCGCCGGCACGGCGCCGTTGCCGACGATGAAGTCGTGGCACAGGCGGTCGAGCTCTTCCGTGGTCACGTCCGGTTTCACATGGGGCGCGATGTAGTCCAGGGTCTCCGCCGCCAGGCGCCCGGCGGCGGCCATGCCGCGGAAATCGGCCGGTCCGTGTATCTTGATCCGCCGGCCGTCGAGGCCGACCGGCTCGCTCAACATGTCGTTCATGGGTTCCGTATGGGCAGGCCGATTTCTCATGTCAACTGATCGCGCGAGGATGGTCCATGGGAAGGCGGTGCGTCACCGTCACCTCGTCGGTGCGAACGCGGCAAGCATAACACAGGACCTCGACTCCCCGGGACATGGCCTCGGTCAGCGCCGCGGCATAGGTCGGATCGATGTCGTCGGCGATGCGCACTTCCTCGCAGTCCTCCCGCTGGACCAGGTAGAACATCACCGCCCGCGCGCCCTCGTCGACCATGTCGGTCAGCTCCACAAGGTGTTTCGTTCCCCGCGCCGTTACCGCGTCGGGGAACTCGGCCGGCGTTCCGGGCGCGAGCCCCCGCCGCATGGTGACGTTCTTTACTTCCACATAGCAGGGGGGCCGGTCGGGCGCGGAGAGCAGAAGGTCGATGCGGGAATTGCGTCCGTACTCTACTTCGCGCCGCAAACCCTCGTAGTCCGCCAGTTCGGGAATGGCGCCAGCGGTCACCGCCTCCGCCACCAGAGCGTTGGGAAGCCCGGTGTTGATGCCCACCAGGCCGTCGCCGATGCGGATCAGCTCCCAGGTGTAGCGAAGCTTGCGCGCCGGGTTGGTCGCCGGCGACAGCCACACCTCGGCGCCGGGCTCCTTGACGCTGAGCATGGTGCCCGAATTGGCGCAGTGGGCAACCACCGTCTCCCCGTCCGCCAGTGCCACGTCGCTCAGGAACCGCTTGTAGCGCTTGACCAGGGTGCCGGGGATCAGGGGATCGGGGTATTTCATGGCGGGAGACCTAACCGGTTGGCAGCCGCGGCGCAAGCGGTCAGCGGCGGGGTACGGTTTCGCCCGCCGGCACTTCCTCGCCGCCCAGGGCTGCGGCCAGGGAGGACCGGGCGGAGCCGGGCCGCAGGGGCTGCTGCTGGGCGGCGTGGGGCGCCCAGGCGGTGAGGTAAATCACCTCGAAGGTTGCCGGCACCCGGCCTTCCCCGTCGCCATACTGGTCGCGATAGGTGGCCATGGCGCGCATCATGGTGCCCCGCCGGCTGAAGGTCTTGCGTCGCTCCGTTGTGGCGTTGGTTTCGCCCATGCCCCTGAGGTCGGACAGCAGGCGCAGGGGATCGCCGTAGGAAACGGTCAGGGTTTCGGAATCGGCGACGGGCAGGGCGAATCCCGCCCGCAACAACAGATCGCCGACGTCGCGCACGTCGGCGAAGGGCGACACCCGGGGGCTCAAGCCGCCCTCTTCGGCAATCTCCGCCTCGGTGAGGGAGTCTCGCAGTTCGCGCAAGGTGGCGCCGCCAAACATGGCGGCAAGCAGCAGACCGTCCGGCTTGAGGGCGCGGCGGATCTGAATCAGCGCCCCCGGCAGGTCGTTCACCCAATGAAGCCCCAGGCTGCTGATCACCAGGTCGAGGGAGCCCGCGGCCACCGGCAGAGCTTCCTCGTCGGCCACCAGGCGCGGCGGCGGTGCGCGGGACACCATGGCAACGGACAGATCGGCGCTGATCAACCGCTTGACGCCGCCGCGATTGCCCAGGAGCGTCGCCAGGAGACCACCGTGGCATCCCAGATCGAGGGCCAGGGGAAAGTCGCGCTTCACGTCGTCGAGGCGATCGAGCAGACGTTCGCCCACTTCGCGGAACAGGAAATCGTGCCCCTCCAGCCCGGCCGCCGCCCGGTCCCGGTGGCGGCACAGCGCGCGCCTGTCGAAAACGACCGGAAGGGTCAGGTCAACGCGTCCTGGCCACTGGGCTGAACGACCATGAACTTGCGCATGAGTTCGGCCAGGGATCGGGCCCGCATCTTTTCCATGACCTTGGCGCGGTGGAATTCGACCGTCTTTTCGCTGCGGCCCAGGTGAACGGCGATGGCCTTGTTGGGATCGCCGGCGACAATCCGGTCCAGGACCTGACGCTCGCGGGGAGTGAGCTGGGCGAGCTGGTCTCGGATCTCGGATAGCTCGAGGTTTTCGCGATAAAGCGTCAGGCTCAACTCGACGGCGTTCTGCACCCGCTCCAGTAGCACCTGGTCGTTGAAAGGCTTCTGGATAAAGTCCAGGGCGCCGCCCTTCATGGCCCGCACGGCCATCTCCACATCCCCATGCCCGGTGATGACGATGACCGGCAGGTCGATCCGTCGCCGCGACAGGGCCTCCTGCAGGTCGAGACCGCTCATCCCCGGCATGCGGACGTCCACCAGGGCGCAGCCCACCAGTCCGGGCTCGCACGTTTCGAGAAAATCCGCGGCGGAAGCGAAGACCTGAACCTTCAGATTTACCGACGCAACCAGCCACTGCAGCGAATCGCGCACCGCGGGATCGTCGTCAACGATGTAAACGACAGGTTCCGGTACCTCCATTCCGATACCCTTCCCTTCTCGGCGCGTCACGATGACGCGATGGGCGCCGTCGATCCCCAGTTTAGGGATTTGAACGCCCCCTTGGCAACGGCGCGGGTTGTCACCGCGCTACGGGCACCGATCGGGGCAGGATCACGGTGAAGACGCTGCCGCGACCGTCTTGGGAGTCCACCTCGATGGACCCGCCGAGGCGGGTGACGGCCTTGTCCACGATGGCCAGCCCGATTCCGGTGCCCGGAAAGGATTCCGCGTCGTGCAAACGATTGAACACCGAGAATATGTGACGATGGTAGCGGGCCGGAATGCCGATACCGTTGTCGGTCACGGAAACCGCGATCCGACCGTCGTCGACCTCGCGGCATGTCACGGCGACCCGGCGGGGCTGGGATCGGTTGAACTTGAGGCCGTTGAGAATCAGGTTTCGGAACACCTGGCCCACCAGCGAGGCGGAGGTTTCGATGGTCGGCCAGGGTCCCTCGACCACGACCACCTGATCGGATTCGAGGGCCAGGCCTTCGATCAGGTCGCGCAGGAAGTTGCCCAAGGGGACGGATTCGGCGGCCCTGTCGTCCCGCCCGACGCGAACGAAGGCGAGCAAATCGTCCACCAGCCGATGCAACTGACGGGTCGCGGTGACCAGGCCATCCAGAGTCTCCCGGTCCGACTCGCCCAGCCGATCCCCCAGGTCCTCGACCAGAAAATCGGCGTAGCTGAGGATGGCCCGCAGGGGCGCTCGCAGGTCATGGGATACGACGTGGGCGAACTGGGTCAGTTCGTCATTCAGGGTCAGAAGGTCCGTCTCCGCTTTCTTGCGGCCCGTGATGTCTGTCGCCACCACACCCACGGCCGCCGGTCGGCCGTCGGGACCGGGCACGGGGAACTTCAGCGACAGCAGCGTACGCGTCGAGCCGTCGGCATAGGAGAGCTCCTGTTCAACTTCGACAACCTGGCCGCTGCGCAGCACCTCCCGGTCCGTGCTGAGAAGCTCTTCCGCCCGGTCGGCGGCGACCAGGTCCCGGGGCGTCCGGCCGATAGCCGCCCCCGGCGGCAATCGGTGCAGGTCGTCGAAACGCCGGTTGGTCATCAGGTAGCAGCCCTCGGGGTCGCGCACCACGATGATGGCCTGGGCGTGATCGGCCACGGCGCGAAGGCGCTCCTCGGTCTCCCGGCGGCGGCGGTCGGCGGCGCCGGTCTCGGCGGCGTCCCGAAACAGGACCAGCAAGCCATCGGTTTCCGCAAGGGCAACGAACCGCGCATGGACTCGGACGGCGGTGCCTTGGGCGTTGGGCAGCGATAGCTCGCCCCGCCAGGTTCCCCCCGCGGCGAGCCCTTGCCTCGCCACTTGCGGCGGAAAGATTCCTTCATCGCCTCCCAGAAGTTGGCCCGCGTCGCTGCCCACCGCCACCGCCTCGCTGTGTCGCAGAAGGTCCGCGGCGGCCGGATTCCACGCGGTGATACGCCCCTTGCCATCAATCACCGCCACGGCGTCGGAGACGTGCGCCAACACAGCGTCGGAGACGTGCGCCAACACAGCGTCGGAGACGTGCGCCAACACAGCGTCGGAGACGTGCGCCAACACAGCGTCGGAGACGTGCGCCAACACAGCGTCGGAGACGTGCGCCAACACAGCGTCGGAGACGTGCGCCAACACAGCGTCGGTCACGGATCGCCCCCTCGCGCCGACAGCAGGCATTCGGCCACCTCGACGAAGCCGGCGCCCGATCGGCTTTCGGTCACGTATGCGGGCAGGGCTTCCATGCGGTCGGCCCAGTCGATCACGTTGGCGACGCCGATGCCGTTGGCGAAGAATTGGAACATGGGGGCATCGTTGGGGGAGTCGCCAACGAAAACGCAACGATCACGGTCCCGGTCGGTGTCGAGACCGAAATCCTCGGCCAGCAAGCGCCGCGCCATGGTCAGCTTGTCGTAGTCGCCGAAGTAGATGTTGACGTGGATGGAACTGACCTTGGCGGTGGCGCCGCCATCGTGGGCGATGGCGACCACCCGGTCGATGGCGGCGCCGTCCAGGGGGGCGACGTCTTCACGCACGTCGATGGCCAGGTCGGCCTCCCGATAGGGTTGGTCCGAAGCCAGGGCGGTGCCCGGCACCGTGGACAGAATGCGGTCCCGCACAGCTTCCAGCCGCCGCCGGCCGGCCGCCCTGGCCGCCCGGTCGAGGAGGAAGCGCCTTTGCAGGCGGCGGGCGGCGGGGTCATGGCGGAACGCGAAGGCGCCGTTCTCGCCCACCACCGCGCTCACCGGCCACATGCGGGCGATGTGGTCGCACCAGCCCGCCGGCCGGCCGGTGACGGGAACCACCAGGAACCCGGCGTCGTGGAGTCGCTCCAGGGCGCCATAGGCGGCAGCGGTCAGGCGGCCGTCGGTGGTGATGGTGTCGTCGATGTCGGTGAGCACGGCGCGAACCCGGCGTCGCGCGTCACGGGGGAACTCCGCCAGGGGTTGCATCGACCACGGCCCTCGCGGTTGCTTATTGCCGCAGTTCGCCGCCCGTCGCCTTGGTAACCCGTTCGACGACGCGGGCGGACACGGCGTCGATTTCCTGATCGGTAAGGGTCCTGTCCTTGGGCTGCAGCACGACGCCGATGGCCAGGGACTTGCGGTTGACGCCCAGCGCCTCGCACGTAAAGACGTCGAACACCCGTACCTCGATGATCAGGTCCTTGTCGGCCCCCCGCGCCGCCCGCACCACGGCCTCGGCGGCGACTTCCGCGCCGACGACGAAGGCGAAGTCCCGCTCCACCGGTTGGAAGGCCGACAGGGTCAGGGCCGGCCGCGCCGTGCCCTTGCCGTCGCGGGGCTCGGGCAGGTTGTCGAGCAGGATCTCGACCGCGGACATCGGTCCGCGCACGCCCAGGCGCCGCAGGACTCGCGGATGAATTTCGCCGAACCAGGCCAGGACGCGACGGGGATCCAGCCGCAGTCCGGCGGATCGGCCGGGGTGGTACCACGGGGGCGCGTCGGTGCTTGTCTGCAGGGCGCCCACCGGCAATCCCAGACGCCCCAGGACGGCCAGGGCGTCGGCCTTCGCGTCGAAGGCATCCACCGGCCGGGACGCCGCCGCCCAGTGTCGGGGCGCGGCCTGCCCGCCGCGCACGGCGGCCGCCACCATGGCCTGGTCCTGGGGCCGGTCGCCGGCGTATTGAGGGCCGATCTCGAACAGGGCCGCATCGGCGAACCCCCGGTCGGCGTTGCGGCCGAGGGCGATGATCAGGCCCGGCAGGATGCTGGGCCGCATGACGTTCAGTTCGCTACTGATCGGATTGACCAGCCGCAGGGAGTCGGGAACGCCGCCGAAAAGGTCGGCCTCGGCTTCGCCAACGAAGGAATACGTCACCGCCTCGACCAGGCCGCGGCCGGCCAGGGTGCGGCGTGCATCGGCCCGGCGCCGCTGGCCGGGGCTGATGGCCGCCGTCGGCAGGGTCGAGGAACGTTCCAGGGGCACGGCCGGCACCTGGTCGTAGCCATGAATGCGCACCACTTCCTCGACCAGGCAGGCCTCGCCCACGATGTCGTTGCGCCAGGGTGGCGTGGTTACCCGATTGGCATCCCCGTCGGCCGCCACCCCGAAACCCAGATCGCCGAGGATGCGCCGGATGTCGGCGTCCGCGACCTCGACGCCGCCCAGTTCCCGCACCCGGGCCGGTCGCAGGGTCAGGGTCGCCGCGGCCGGCGGCGGAGCGCCGGCGACGACCAAGTGCGAGGCCTTGCCGCCGCAGAGCTCGATGATCAACCGGGTGGCGATCTCCATGCCGTCGGTCAGGAAGCTGGGGTCGACGCCACGCTCGAACCGATAGCGGGCATCGGACGTGAGGTTGAGCTTGCGGCCGGTGGCGGCCGTGCGCAGGGGATCGAACAGCGCCGCCTCCACCATCACGTTGACGGTGGTTTCCGTGCAGCCGGTGCGCTGGCCACCCATGACGCCGCCCAGGGCCTCCGCCCCATGGTCGTCGGCGATCACGGTCATCTCGCCGTCGATTTCGTAGGTGCGCCCGTTGAGGGCCTCGATGGTTTCGCCGGGTCGGCCCATGCGCACGTGCAAGTCGCCCCCCACATGGTCGGCGTCGAACACGTGCAACGGCCGGCATAGGCCGATGGTCACATAATTGGTGATATCGACCAGGGCCGAGATGGGCCGCAAGCCGACCGACAGCAGCCGGTCCTTGAGCCAGCGGGGGCTTTCGCCGTTGTTCAGGCCGCGCACGAACCGACCGACGAAGTAGGGACAGGCGTCGGCCCGTTCCGAATCCAAATCCAGGGTGACGCTGATGGGGCTGTCGAAGCCGCCCGACACCGGCGCGCCATCCAGGGGCTTCAGGGTCCCCAGGCCGGCGGCGGCGAGATCGCGGGCGACGCCCCGGACCCCCAGGCAATCGCCCCGATTGGGGGTCACGGCGATGTCGAAGAGGGTGTCGTCGAGCCCCATGACTCGCGCCGCCGGCGCGCCCACCGGCGAATCGGCCGGCAGTTCGATAATGCCCTCATGGTCGTCGCTGAGGCTCAATTCCCGCTCCGACAGCAGCATGCCGTTGCTTTCGACGCCCCGGATCTTGCTTTTCTTGAGGCTGATGCCGGTACCCGGGATGTAGCTGCCGGTGGGCGCGAAGACACCGATCATGCCGGTGCGGGCATTGGGCGCGCCGCAGACGACGTCTACTGTATGAGCGCCAGAATCTACTGTGCAAACGCTAAGGCGGTCCGCATTGGGATGTTGCCGCGCCTCCACCACCCGGGCCGCCACGAAGTCGGCCAGGTCCTTGCCCCGGTCCTCCACGCTTTCGATTTCGAGGCCGACCATGGTCAGGGTATGGGCGATCTCGTCGACGGAAGCCTCGGTCTGCAGGTGCTCCTTCAACCAGCTCAGGGTGAACTTCACGAGTTGAGCCCTCCCACCAGGCTGGGGACGTCGAGGGCGGCGAAACCATAGTGTCTGAGCCACCGGATATCGGATTCGAAGAACGTCCGGAGGTCGGGGATACCGTACTTGAGCATGGCGATCCGCTCCAACCCCATGCCGAAGGCGAAGCCCTGGTAGCGGGCCGGGTCGAGGCCGCAGTTCTCGATCACCTTGGGGTTGACCATGCCGGAGCCCAGGATCTCCAGCCAGTCGCCGCCGTGCCCGATGCGCAAGCTGCCACCCGCCCGGGTGCAACCGATGTCCACTTCCGCCGACGGCTCGGTGAAGGGGAAATAGCTGGGCCGGAACCGTACCGGCAGGTCGTCCATGTGGAAATAGGCCCGGCAGAACTCGATCAGGCACCCCTTGAGGTGCCCGAAGTGGGTGGACTCGTCGATCACTAGCCCTTCCACCTGGTGGAACATGGGTGAATGGGTGGCGTCGTAGTCGCAACGGTAGGTGCGTCCCGGCACGATGATGCGCAGCGGCGGCTTCTCGGTCAGCATGGTACGGATCTGCACCGGCGAGGTATGGGTCCTGAGCACCATGCGGTGCCCGTCCTTCTCGTTGGGCAGGTAGAACGTGTCCATCTCCTGGCGGGCGGGATGCTCCGGCGGGATGTTCAGGGCGGTAAAGTTGTGCCAGTCGTCCTCGATGTCCGGCCCCTCGGCGACGGAAAAGCCCATCTCGCCGAAGATGGCGATCACCTCGTCGGTGGTCTGGCTGATGGGGTGGATGCATCCCTCGGGCGCCGGGCGCGGCGCCAGGGTCACATCGATGGTCTCGCCGCCGACCCGCTGGTCCAGGTCCGCCTCGGAAAGGTCCGCCTTGCGGGCGTCGATGACGGCCGCGACCTCGTCCTTGAGGCGGTTGAACGCCATGCCGGCGGCCTTGCGGTCGTCCGGCGCCATCTGGCCGAGGCCCTTCATCATGGCGGTGATGCGCCCCTTGCGGCCGAGGGCGTCGACCCGCAGGGCTTCCAGCGCCTCCAGGTCGGCCGCCCCGGCCACGGAGTCGAGCAACCGGTCGCGGAGTGTATCCAGGTCTTCCATGGTCATGGTTCGAACCTCAAGAACGCCAAAGGGAGCCGCCCCCGGGGCCGGCTCCCTTGTCTCATTTTTAGGATGTTGCCTTTCTCAGGCGGCGGGGGCGAGGGCGGCCTGGGCCTGTTGGACGAGGCCTTGAAACGATTCCGGTTCGCGCACCGCCAGATCCGACAACATCTTTCGGTCGATCTCGATTCCAGCCTTGAAGAGGCCGTTCATGAACTGGGAATAGGTGAGGCCATGTTCCCGGGCGCCGGCATTGATGCGCTGAATCCACAGGCGCCGGAAGGTGCGCTTGCGGGCGCGGCGGTCCCGATAGGCGTACTGAAGGCCTTTCTCGACCCGCGGCAGGGCGAGGCGATAATTGTTCTTCGACCGCCCTCGATAGCCCTTGGCAAGCTTGAGGACTTTCTTGTGGCGGGCGCGACGGGGGGCGCTGCGTGTGACTCGTGCCATGGTCCCGGCTCCCCTACAGGTACGGCATGTAGGAGCGGACCATACGCGCGTCGGCCCGCGAAAGAACCTTGGTGCCGCGGGAGTTACGCTTCATCTTCTGGGAGCGGCGACGCAGCATGTGGTTCTTGCACGAATACTTGACCCGCACCTTGCCCGTGGCGGTGGCGTGGAAGCGCTTCTTGGCGCTGGACTTGGTCTTTAGCTTGGGCATTTCGATCCTCGTCGATGAGGCCCGGCGGGGCCCGGCGAGTCCCGCCATACGGTTGGCCGGGCCGCCTGTTTCACGGTTCGTTCACCTGGGTCGATCCGAACGACTGGGCATGCCCGCGCCGCGCCGTCCGTGACGAAGGCCCGGCTTATACGGGGCCAGGCAGGGGAATGCAAGCCAGGGTGCGGCAAACTAGTGTTCCGCTCGAAACAAATGATTCCCATCGGGCAGGTGTGATGCGATTCTGGGTTCATGGGGAAGAAAGTGAGGATCCAGCTGGCGCCTGGGGATCAGGACAGGCTGGAGGCGTTGATCGCCAATGGCAACACGCCGCAGAAGCATGTCCGACGGGCTCGGATTGTACGGCTGGCCGGCGACGGCGTTGGCACCGATGAGATCCAGCGCCGCTTGGGCGTGAGCAAACCGACCATCCGACGCTGGCGGACGCGCTATGTGGAGGCCGGCGTGGACGGTTTGTGCCGCGATAAGACGCGCCCGCCGGGCAAGGCACCGCTTGCGGCGGATGTGGTCATGCGGGTGATCGAGAAGACCAAGACGGAAACGCCGCCGGACGCGACCCACTGGAGCCTGCGAACGATGGCCAAGGCGGTGGGCATCGCGCCGTCGAGCGTTCAGGCGATCTGGAAGGCACATGAGCTGAAACCGCATCTGGTGGCGACTTTCAAGCTGTCCAATGATCCGCGGTTTGCCGAGAACGTCGAGGACGTGGTCGGGCTGTATGTCAACCCGCCGGAGCACGCCATCGTCCTGTCGGTGGACGAGAAGTCCCAGATCCAGGCACTCGACCGCACCCAGCCGGGCCTGCCGATGAAGAAGGGCCGGGCCGGCACCATGACCCACGACTATAAGCGCCACGGCACCACCACCCTGTTCGCGGCGCTCGACGTGCTCGACGGCACGGTCATCGGCCAATGCATGCAGAAGCATCGCCATCAGGAGTTCATCCGCTTCTTGAACAAGATCAACCGCGCGACGTCGAAGCACCTGGCTCTCCACCTGATCGTCGACAACTACGCCGCCCACAAGACGCCGGAGGTCAAGCGCTGGCTGAAACGCCATCCCCGGTTCCACCTGCATTTCACGCCGACCTCGGCGTCGTGGCTCAACTTGGTCGAACGCTTCTTTGCCGAGATCACCCGAAAGCGCATCCGTCGCGGCGTGTTTCACTCCATCGTCGAATTGCAAATGGCCATCAACGACTACCTCGACCAGCACAACGCCGACCCCAAGCCTTTCGCCTGGACGGCTTCCGCCAGTTCCATCATCGATAAGGTCAACCGAGGGAAACAAGCGTTGGAATCGCTACACTAGGCGTCGGCCCGGAACCGGACGGCGCATCAACGCGGCGCGATGACCATCGTCATCATGCGGCCTTCCAGATGGGGGAACTGCTCCACCTTGGCCCGCTCGTCAAGCTCCACGCGCACCCGATCGAGGACCTTCATGCCCAGCTCCTGGTGGGCCATCTCGCGGCCCCGGAAGCGGATGGTGATCTTGACCTTGTCGCCCTCGTCCAGAAAGCGGACGGCATTGCGCATTTTGACGTCGTAGTCATGGACGTCGATGCTGGGCCGCATCTTGATTTCCTTGACCTCGATGGTTTTTTGCTTCTTGCGGGCCTCGTTGGCCTTTTTCTGTTCGACATATTTGAACTTGCCGAAATCGAGGATTTTGCACACCGGGGGCTCCGCCATGGGAGCGACTTCGACCAGGTCGAGACCGGCGTCCTCGGCCGCTTTCACGCCTTCTTCCCGGGATACGACGCCGACCATTTCGCCATCCGCGCCGACGAGTCTGATGGTGGGTACGACAATGTCTTCGTTAATTCGAGGGCCCTTCTTGACGGGCGGCTCGATCGTCCGTGGCCTTCTGATGTATCAACCTCCTATCTTGACCGCACCCCCCCCCCCCCCCTGGTGCAACGGTGCCCAAACACAATCGCTGCTCAAAAAGCCTTATGCGCGCACTTTTCCCCTGCGTCCAGCCCGCGACGGACTTACGAGAGCCGTTCGGCCGGGCTGGCCGCCTCACTCCTTAGTCTAGCCACGGCCTCATGGAGCGCAAGAACTTCTTGGCTCTTGCCGCCGAGGCGCCGCAGCGCCACCTCCTCCGCCTCGGCCTCGCGGCGACCGACCACGATGATCGCCGGGACCTTGGCGAGGCTGTGTTCGCGCACCTTGTAATTGATCTTCTCGTTGCGCCGGTCGAGCTCGACCCGAAGGCCGGCGGCGGCGCAGTGTTCCGCCACGTTCGCCGCGTAGGCGTCGGAATCGTTGGTGATGGTGGCCACCACCGCCTGCACCGGCGCCAGCCACAGGGGAAAGCGCCCCGCGTGGTGCTCGATCAGGACCCCGATGAAGCGCTCGAAGGAGCCCAGAATGGCCCGATGCAGCATCACCGGGCGGTGCTTCTGGCCGTCCTCGCCGACATAGGTGGCGTCCAGCCGTTCCGGCAGGACGAAGTCCACCTGCAGGGTGCCAAGCTGCCAGTCGCGGCCGATGGCGTCGCGCAGCACGAATTCCAGCTTGGGCCCATAGAAGGCGCCCTCCCCCGGGTTGGCCGACGTTTCGATCCCGGCGGCCTCCGTGGCGCTGGCCAGGGCTGCCTCGGCCCGGTCCCAGACTTCGTCGGCGCCGGCGCGGACCGGCGGGCGGTCGGCGAACTTCACCACCACGTCGTCGAACCCGAAGTCCTTGTAGATACTCAGCAACAGGTCGCAGAAGGTGGCGCTTTCCGCATTGATCTGGTTCTCGGTGCAGAAGATGTGGGCGTCGTCCTGGGTAAAGGCGCGCACCCGCATCAGGCCATGGAGCGCGCCCGAGGGCTCGTTGCGATGACAGACGCCGAATTCGGCCATGCGGATGGGCAGGTCGCGGTAGCTTTTCGTGCCCTGCTTGTACACCTGCACGTGGCCGGGGCAGTTCATGGGCTTCAGCGCCAGCAGCCGTTCTTCGGATTCGGCGACGAACATGTTCTGGCGGAACTTCTCCCAATGGCCCGAGTCCTCCCACAGCACCCGGTCGACCATCTGCGGCGTGTTCACCTCCACATAGCCGGCCCGGTCCAGCCGGCGGCGCATGTAGTCCTGGATAACCCGATAGAGGGTCCAGCCCTTGGGGTGCCAGAACACCGACCCGGCGGCCACGTCCTGAAGATGAAACAGGTTCATCTCGCGCCCGAGGCGGCGGTGGTCCCGGCGCTCCGCCTCCTCGCGCATGTGGAGGTAGGCCGCGAGCTGCTTTTCCGTCGGCCATGCGGTGCCGTAGATGCGCTGCAGCATGGCGTTGCGGTGATCGCCCCGCCAGTAGGCGCCGGCGACGCTCATCAGCTTGAAGGCCGTGCCGAGCCTGCCCGTGGAGGGCAGATGGGGCCCGCGGCAAAGGTCGACGAATTCCCCCTGGCGGTAGAGGGTGATGACCTCGCCCTCGGGCAGCTCCTCGATGATCTGGGCCTTGTAGTGCTCGCCTTGGGCCTTGAAGAAGCGGATAGCGTCGTGGCGGTCCCAAACCTCGCGGGTGATCGGCAAGTCGCGGGCGACGATGTCGCGCATGCGCTCCTCGATCCGTTCCAGGTCGTCGGGCGTGAAGGGCTCGTCGCGGGCGAAGTCGTAATAAAAGCCGTTCTCGATGGCCGGACCGATGGTCACCTGGGTGGCGGGCCACAGCTCCTTCACCGCCTGGGCCAGGGCGTGGGCGGCGTCGTGGCGGATCAGCTCGAGGGCGTCGTCGTCACGGGCGGTGACGATGGCCACCGGCGCGTCCGCCTCGATGGGCCGGGCCAAATCCCGCAGCTCCCCATCCACCCGCACCACCAGCGCCGCCTTGGCCAGCCCCGGCCCGATGTCGGCCGCCAGCTCGGCCCCGGTGACCGCATGGTCGTAGCCGCGCACGCTGCCATCGGGGAGGGTGAGGTTCACCGGCCCCCGTACCAGTTGCTCGCCGTCCATCATCGGCCCGTCTTCAATCGAAGTGTCCTCAATCTTCTCTCGCCATCAAAAAACCCCCCCGCGATCCGTGGGAGGGTTCGTGCATCCAGTGTCAAAGCGCGCCAGACGTCACGGCCCCTCCCAGGGGGTCGCGGTGGTAGTGGTCAGGCTCGCGCAACCGGCTTTCATGGCGGTTTATATCGGGGAACGCCATGATGCTGTCAAGCGATGAGGAGAGAAGATGTACCCCGGCTCGAAACGTGGCCGCCGACATTCGGCAAGCTGCCGCCGTCTACGAGCCATATGAAGGTGTCACAATTGCGGCCATGTCACCGTATTTGAAAATCATGCTCCGAACGATTCAAGGCCGTGATTGTCCTTCCGGCGCCGTCTCGAAGGTGATTTTCAACCGTGTTCCCGTCGCTTCGGCGTAACGCCGTAAGGTGTTCAAGGACGGATTGCCCTTGTTGCCTTCCAATCGTGCGATGGCGGCCTGGGAAGTTCCCATGCGCTCGGCCATCTCCTCCTGGGTCAAGTCAGCTTGCCCGCGGGCGTCGATCAGCGCCGCCGCCAAAGCGAACTCCTCCTCCATGGCCGCATATTCGGCTTGGAAAGCAGGGTCCTTTCGCCAATTCTTGCCCAGCCTCTCAATACTGGTCATGTGACCTCCTTCGCCCGCTCCAGGGCCAAATTGATTTCCCGGCGAGGCGTCTTCTGGGTTTTCTTAACGAACACCCGGACCACCACGACCCGGCGTTCTCTCGCCGTTACGTAAAGCGCCCGCGATATCCCGTCCCGGCCTCGCATGCGAATTTCCCACAAGAGGCCTTCCAAATGTTTGACATAAGGCTCTCGGACACGGTCGAGCCCCTTGGACTCGATCAGCTCCGCGATTCGCAGAAACTTGGCCCGCTGGTCCACCGGTAGCGCTTCAAGCTCCCGGTCGACAGCCCCGTTCAGTGTTTCTACGGTCCAGTTCATAATATATCATATACGGCATAATATTGCAAGGTTCGGCATTTATCCATGTGGTGGTTGGCTGATTCCATAATTGTCGCACACCGCGGGGATACCTTACTTGTTTCTCCTCGAACCGCTAAGAGTCCGTCAGGTCCCATGGGTCCCCGGGATAGACACAAGTACGGCAATTACGGGGCAATTACGGGGACACAAAGCTCAATTATCTCAGCAAGGGCTTGTGCCCCATGATCCAGGTCAGCTTTCAATCTTGAGACACGACGGAAGAAAGCGCCGCCACCACGTCCGCCCCCTCCAGGTCGTTCAGCCGTTCCCGCCGCACGATCGTCACCGCCGGGCCGCGCTGGGCGCATAGCGCCGGGTCGGACGCGGCGGCGTAGAGGACGATGGAGGGGCAGCCGGCGACGGCCGTGAGGTGCATGGGGCCGGTGTCGTTGCCGACGGCCACGGCGGCGGTGCGGGCGAGGGCCGCCAAGTCGAGAAGGCTGGTTTGTCCCGCCAGGTCGCGGGTGCCCGCAAGACCATCGGCGATTTGCCCGGTCAACGGCGCCTCGGCGGCCGTCCCCAGCAGCACTGGCGTCGTGCCCCGCTCCCCTAGCCACTGGGCCAGCGCCCGGTAGCGCGCGGCCGGCCAGCGCTTTTCGGGGCGGTGGGGAGCGCCACCGGGGACCAGCAGGGCGTAGGGTTCGGAGAGGGCGAAGCGGGCGGTGTCCGCATGGGCCCAGGTGAGGTCCGGCGGCGGCACGTGGTCGATACCCGCCATGCAAAGTTGTTCCGCCTGGCGCTCGATGGTGTGCATCGAGTCCCGGTCCGGGTTGGCATGGGGGTGGGAGCAGCCGCGGGCGATGCCGGACCACTCGGGCCACCGCCCGGGCCAGAACAGGCGATGGTAGGCCGAGCTGCGATCGGACGTTTGCAGGTCGTAGACCCGGCGGAATCCCGCGCCCCGCAGGCGCCGCCGCAGGGCCAGCCAGTCGCCGATGCGCCCGGCACGGGGTCGGCGGTCGGCCCAGATGTCGTCGAACCAGCCGCCGGCTCTCGCGAAGTCCATGAACGGTTCGGTGGTCAGCAAAGTCAGGCGGTCGTCGGCGTGGTGGGCGCGGATGGCGGCGAACGGGCCGATGGCCTGCACCACATCGCCCAGGGCGCCGAGCTTGATGACCAGCACCCGGCCAGTGCCGGCATTCATCCGGACGTGGCGGCGGGGGCGAGCACCTCGTCGTAGACGTCGAGGGTCTTGGCCGCCATCACCTCGGTGGAGAAGTTGGCGCGCACGTTGCCGATGGCCCGCTCGGCCTGGCGCTGGCGCGCGGCGCCGCTAAGGGACAATACGACCTCCAGTCCCTGGGCCAGGGCCGCGGCCGACGCCGGCGTCACCAGGCGCCCGGTCTCGCCGGGGATCACGATCTCCCGGGCGCCGCCGTGGTCCGTGGCGACGACGGGGCGGCCCATGGCCTGGGCCTCGGCCACCACCCGGCCGAAGGCCTCCGGCGCCGTCGAGGCCGAGACCACCACGTCGGCCAACATGTAGGCGGCGGGCATGTCGTCGCAGTGATCGACCAGCCGTACCGCCCGTTCCAGCCCCTTGTCGGCGATGCGCGCTTCCAGTTCGCGGCGATAGGCGGTCCGACCCTGGTCCGGACCCACCAGCAGGCAGCAGAGATCGCCGCGCCCCAGCTCGGCGATGGCGTCGATGAACAACTCCTGGCCCTTCCAGCGGGTCAGCCGCCCGGGCAACATCACCACCGGCGCGCCGTCCGGCAGGCGCCATTGGGTGGCCAGCTTGATGACCCGCTCGGCGCTCACCTGCTCGGGCGCGAAGCGGCGCAGATCGACCCCCCGATGGATGACCCGAATGCGCCGCACGGGCACGCCGTAGAGGCGCCGCACGTGACTGGCGATGAAGTTGGAGATGGCGATCACCCGGTCGCCCTGCACCATGACGCCGTTGTAGCGGCGTTTCAGCCAGTTGCTGGAACCGTAGGTGCCGTGGAACGTGGTGACGAAGGCCCGGTCGGTGCGCCGGGCGGCCATGGCGGCGCTCCAGGCGGGGGCCCGGGACCGGGCATGGAGGATGTCGACGTTCTCGGCGCGGACGATCTCGGCCAGCTTCTCGGCGTTGGCGCGAATGGCCCACGGGGTCTTGCGGTCCACGGGCAGGGTCAGGTGTTCCGCCCCGGCGCGGCTCAGGTCGTGTACCAGGGGGCCGCCCGACGATACCACGATGGCGCGCCCCCCGGCCTCGACCACGGCCGCGGCGATCTCCACGCTGCCGCGCTCCACCCCGCCGGCCTGGCCCAGGGCGGGCAGGATCTGCAGCACCGTGGCCCGCCGGCTCGACGTGGCCGACGGGACCGGCGCCGGGGCGCGTTCCCCGACCTCGGCGCCGGTGTTAAGGTCGGCGACCACCGTCATGGCCCCGGCCCCGCGCCCCGCCGGGGCCGGGCTCGTTGTAGGTCTTTCATGTCCGACGCCGCCGTCATCGCCGATTCAGTTCCGGACATTCTAGCACGGCCGGACGGCGCCTCGGTCGCCTATCGGCGGATCCCCGGGCGGCACCCCGGGGTGGTGTTCCTGACCGGCTTCGCTTCCGACATGACCGGGGCCAAGGCCGGCCACCTGGAAGCCCATTGCCGGGCCGCCGGGCGAGCCTTCGTGCGCTTCGACTATTTCGGCCATGGGGCGTCGTCCGGGGACTTCGCCCAAGGCACCATTGGGCGCTGGGCCGACGACGCGGTGGCCGTGCTGGACGGGGTGACGGACGGGGCGCAGATCCTGGTCGGCTCCAGCATGGGCGGCTGGGTTATGCTGCTGGCGGCCCTCGCCAGGCCCCGACGGATCGCCGGCCTGATCGGCCTGGCGGCGGCACCGGACTTCACGGAGGACCTGATCCCGGCCCGCCTCTCGGACGACCAGCGGGCCCGCCTGGACCGGGACGGCGCCGTTTCCGTGCCCAGCCCCTACGTCGAGGCGCCGACCCTGATCACCCGCACCCTGCTGGAGGAGGGACGCCGGCATCTGGTGCTGCGCGATCGCCTGCCCATCGCCTGCCCGGTGCGCCTGATCCACGGCATGGGGGATGCGGACGTTCCGTGGCGGACGTCGCTTCGCCTGGCGGAGGCGCTGGAGTCGCCGGACGTGGAGGTTGCCCTGATCAAGGACGGCGACCATCGCCTGTCCGAGCCGGCGGACCTGGACCGCCTGTGCCGCACCCTGGACGATCTGGCATCGGGCATCGGCGAGGGGCGGATCTGAGAACGAAACCTCCACTTGCGGCGTCTGTGAATACCCTTCGAAGACAACCACAGAGGCACAGAGGCACAGAGGCACAGAGGCACAGAGGCACAGAGAAGAAAGAAAAATGCGCTTCGCGCGGAAAATTCTTCTCTGCTAATTCTCTGTGTCTCTGTGTCTCTGTGCCTCTGTGGTTCGCCTTGCTTGGGGGGCGGTGCATTAGATCAGCAGGATTCCACCGCCAGCACCGCCTGCAGGCCGGACCGGTAGTCGGGATAGGCCAGCCTGACGCCAAGTTCCTCCTTGATCCGACGGTTGCGGACCCGCCGATTGTCCCGCCAGAAGCTCAGGGCGATGGGCGACATGGTTCGTTCTGCCGCCTCGAAGTCGATGCCTGGCGGCGGATCGACTCCCAGCAGCCCGCAGGCGAAGGCGGTGACCTCGGCCGGTTCGGCCGGCATATCATCGCAGACGTTGTAGACGGCGCCGGGCCGGGGCCGGGCCATGGATGCTCGAAGAACGGTGGCGATGTCGTCCACGTGGATGCGCCCGAAGCGGTGCCCGGGCTTGATCACCCGCTGGGCGGCGCCGGCGCGGATGCGGCCGAAGGGACTGCGCCCAGGACCGTAGATGCCGGCCAGCCGGAAGATGTGCACGGGCACCGATGTCAACCAGGCGGCCTCCGCCGCGACCCGGCGCCGGGACCGTTCGGACGTCGGTCGCAGGTCCGAGTCCTCGTCCACCCAGCCGCCGCCCCAGTCCCCGTAGACGCCGGTGGTCGACAGGTAGCCCACCCAGGGGCGCCCGGGCGCCTCGGCGACCGCCGCGCCGTGCCGTGCCAGCACCGGATCGCCGTCGGCGCCCGGTGGCACCGACGACAGGATGTGGGAGGCGGCGGCCAGGGCGACAAGACCGGCCTCGTCCAGGGAACGCCCTTCGTCGAAATGGTACACGTCGAACCCGTCCGCATCACCGGCGGCGGAGACGGCATCCCTCGTGGTTCCAGCCACTGACCAGCCCTCGGCCGACAGTCCGCGGCCGAGCACCCGTGCGCTGTAACCGAGGCCGAAACAGAACAGAGACCCGGGGCTTTCGCCCATCTCAGAAATCGGGGTCCGCGTAGTGGGCCGGGGGCGCCAGGCCCGGAATGCGGTCGGCCAATACGTCGCGGAAGCTGGGCCGGGATTTCATGCGCGCATACCAGGTCTTGGCCGCCTCGTGATCGCTCCACGGCACATCGTCCAGGTAGTCCACCGTCGACAGGTGCGCCGCGGCCACCAGGTCGGCGATGGTCATGGTCTCGCCGGCCAGCCAGGTCCGTCGCTCCGTCAACCAACCCACGTAGTCCAAGTGATGGTGGATGTTGGCCTTGCCGGCCCGAATCGCCGCCGAACTGGGCTCGCCCAGCTTGAGGAAGCGCTTGGTGATTTTCTCGCTCACCAGGATCGCCGTCACCTCGCGGTCGAACTTCTCATCGAACCAGGCCACCAGACGGCGGGCTTCGGCCCGCGCCAGGGGCTCGGAGCCCAGCAGCGGCGGTTCGGGATGCACGTCGTCGAGATACTCAGCGATGGGGCCGCCGCCGCACAGGACAGCGCCTTCGGGCTCCACCAGCACTGGCACCTCGCCGGCGGGGTTGAGGGCCAGGAACGCTGTCCGCCGCTCCCAGGTCTTTTCCACCCGCAGCTCGAACGGCACCGATTTTTCCCGCAAGACGATGCGCACGGTCCGGCACGGAGGCGACAGCCACAGGTGATAAAGCAGACGCATGGCGGCTCGATTACAGGGGTCCCATCGCGAAGTCCACAGAACGTAACGATTTCAAGGACAAACCACACCGCCCGCTCCCGGCTTTGTGACCCGTTGTGGGCAAGATCCGGAAGCTCGGATCTTGCCTTCGAGCCGCGCAATCCGCATGTTCACCATAGTCTGGCCGGCGATCCGGCCGCACGTGGCCACTGACGGGGATACTCGCCATGCTGATTCGTAGCGCCAACAGTTCGGACGTGAAGTCCTCGGAGATCACGTCCAAGGATACCTACCTCAATCGCCGCGCCTTCATCGCCGCCGCCGGTGGCGCCGCCTTGGCCCCTGGCCTGGCCTTGGCCGCAACCCCTCGAGGGGAAAAGCTGGCAGGCGTCGTGCCCGGCCCCTTCGGCACGGACGAGGAAGTGACCGAGTTCGAGAAAGCCACCACCTACAACAACTTCTACGAATTCGGCACGGGCAAGGGCGACCCGGCGCGCAATGCCCGCTTCTTCAACCCCAAACCCTGGACCGTCAGCATCGAAGGCGAGGCGGCGAAGACCGGCGAGTTCGGCTTCGAGGACCTGATCAAGCCCCATCAGCTGGAGGAGCGGGTCTACCGCATGCGCTGCGTCGAGGCCTGGTCCATGGTCCTGCCGTGGGTGGGGATCCCCCTGGCGGATATCATCAAGCGCTTCGAACCCACCTCGAAGGCCAGATACGTGGCGTTCCAGACCCTGGTCGACCCGGAGCGCATGCCGAATCAGAAGTCCAGGGTCCTCGACTGGCCCTACGTCGAGGGCCTGCGCATGGATGAGGCCATGAACCCGCTAACCATCCTGGCCGTGGGCCTCTACGGCGAGGTGATGCCCAATCAGAACGGGGCGCCGATCCGCCTGGTGACCCCGTGGAAGTACGGGTTCAAGGGCATCAAGTCCATTGTCTCCATCCGCTTCCAGGAGTCCGAGCCGCCCACCACCTGGAACATCCAGGCGGCCGGGGAGTACGGGTTCTACGCCAACGTCAATCCGACGGTGGATCATCCCCGCTGGAGCCAGGCGACGGAGCGGCGCATCGGCGAGTTCTTCCGCCGCGACACGCTGATGTTCAACGGCTACGAAGAGCAGGTGGCCCATATGTACGGCGACATGGACCTGGCGGCGAAATTCTGAACAGGTCGGTTCGAAACCCCATCGCCCATCGCCCGGTCGTGAGAAGCCCGTGAGCCCCAACGCGCGCGTCCGCTGGATCGCCAAGCCGACAGTGTTCGCCCTGTCTCTGGCGCCCCTGGCGTGGGTGGCGTGGCAGGCGTTCAACGACGGCCTGGGCGCCAACCCCATCGAGGCCCTCAACCGCTATCTGGGCGAGTGGGGGCTGAAGTTCCTGATGATCGCGCTCGCGGTGACCCCGTTGCGGCGACTGACCGGCTGGGCGACACTGACCCGGTTCCGCCGGATGATGGGCCTGTTCGCCTTCGCCTACGTCCTCCTGCACCTGACCAGCTACGTGGTGCTCGATCATTTCTTCAATTGGGCCGTGATCTGGTCGGACATCGTCAAGCGCACCTTCATCACCGTCGGCATGCTGGGCGTTTTGCTGCTGCTGCCGCTGGCCATCACCTCGACCAAGGGCATGATCAAGCGCCTGGGCGGGAAGCGCTGGCAGGCCCTGCATCGGATCGTCTACGTGGCCGGCATCGCCGGGGTGGTCCACTTCTACATGATGGTCAAGGCGGACGTGACCGAGCCTCTGGTCTACGCCGGGATCCTGTCGGTGCTGCTGGGTTCTCGGCTGGTGGTTGCGCTTCGCGAGCGGGCCGGCCGTCAGCGACGACGCAGCGCCGGCGCGCAACCGGCCTGAGCGGGCGGGTCTCGGACCGGCCCGCTCCACACGCCAACGACGGCGCCTCACACCAAGGGTCATTGTCAGTGACCCTTGGTATCAGCCCCCGCCCACCACCTGCACCATCAGGGCCAGGCTGTCGCCTTCGTGCTTGAGGATCTTGCGGCCGCGCCGCGGCAGGGGGATGCCCAGGTCCCGGCAGAAGCGGATCAGGGCGGCGGCGGCGTTTTCCCGATCCAGCTTCACCTCGTTGGGATGGGCCGGGTTGCTGGTGGTGAAGGTCAGCACGACCGTGGCTTCGTCGTCCTCGTGAACCACCACGTCGCCGATGTTGGCGTTCGGCATGGTGATGCGGTTGTGATGGCAGTGATCCACGGCCGCGGCCTGGATCTCAGCCTTGGTGAAGATGATTTTTCGAATTTCGGTCGGCATCTGAGGCGCGGCGCGGGTTATTGTTGTCGACCCATGGTCCCGGAGGGGCGGGTCAGTGGGCTTCCTCCCAGTTTAGTCCGCTACCGGCGTCGACGACCAGGGGTACGTCGAGGTGGGCGGCCGATTCCATCACATGGCGCACCAACGCCCGGGTTTCGTCCAGTTCGCCCTCGGGCACCTCGAACACCAGTTCGTCGTGCACCTGCAGCAGCATGCGGGCTCCCAAGTTTGCCTTCTCCAGAGCCCCCGGCAGGCGGATCATCGCCCGCTTGATAATGTCCGCGGCGCCACCCTGGATGGGGGCGTTGATGGCCGCACGCTCGGCGAAGCCGCGCCGCGCCGGGTTCTTGTCCTGGATCGAAGCGAGGTGCACCTTGCGGCCGTAGAGCGTGGTCACGAAGCCCACTTCGTGGGCCTGGCGCTTGGCCTGGTCCATATAATCCCGAATGCCCGGATAGCGCTCGAAATAAGCATCGATATAGGCCGCAGCGTCGCCCCGCGAAATCCCCAGTTGACGGGCCAGCCCAAATGCGGAGATGCCATAGATAATGCCGAAGTTGATGGCCTTGGCCTGGCGCCGGACCATGGGGTCCATGCCCTCGACGGGGACGTCGAAAACCTGCGACGCGGTCATGGCGTGGATGTCGGCGCCGTCGAAGAAGGCCTGGCGAAGGGCCTCGATCCCGGCAACGTGGGCAAGCAGCCGCAGCTCGATCTGGGAATAGTCGGCCGACAGCAGCACCCAGCCCTTCTCCGGCACGAAGGCACGGCGGATTTTGCGCCCTTCTTCGGTGCGCACCGGAATGTTTTGCAAGTTCGGGTCGTTGGAGCTGAGCCGGCCGGTCGAAGCCACCGTCTGGGCATAGCTGGTATGGACCCGGCCGGTGTCAGGGTTGATCTCCTCGACCAGGGTGTCCGTATAGGTGCTTTTGAGCTTGGCGAGCTGGCGCCAGTCCAGCACCCGGGCCGGCAGGTCGTGGCCCTGGGCGGCCAGGTCCTCCAGCACGTCGGCGCCGGTGGCGTAGGCCCCCGTCTTGCCCTTCTTGCCGCCGGGCAAGCTCATCTCGTCGAACAGAATTTCCCCCAGTTGTTTGGGCGAACCGACGTTGAAGTCCCGCCCGGCCAATTCGTGGATTACCGTCACCAGATCCCCCATGCGGGCGGCGAAGTCCCGGCTGAGGTCCTTGAGGAACGCGGCGTCGACGAGAATTCCCCGGCGCTCCATATCCGCCAGCACGGGGATCAGGGGCCGGTCCAGGGTCTCGTAGACCGTGGCCATGCGTTCGTGCACCAGCCGGGGCTTCAGGGCCTCGTACAGGCGTCCGGTGACGTCGGCGTCTTCCGCCGCGTAGTCCAGGGCCTTGTCGAGGGGCACCTGGTCGAAGGTCACCTGGTTCTTCCCCGAACCGGCGACTTCGGCGAACTTGATGGTCCGGTGATCGAGTATCAGGTCGGCGAGTTCGTCCATGCCGTGGCCGTGAAGGCCTCCGTCGAGCACATAGGACAGCACCATGGTGTCGTCCACGGGGGCAACGCGGATGTCTTGCTGGGCCAGAACCTGCATGTCGTATTTGATGTTTTGGCCGACCTTGAGGACCGTCGGGTCCTCCAGGAGCGGCTTGAGCAGGGCCACCGCCTCGGCCAGCGGCACCTGCTTCGGCGCCCCTTCCCCGTCCCCCTCTTCGCCACCGCCGCCCAGGTCGAGCTGACCCTGGGCGGCGGCGCCCCTATGGGTGAGCGGGATGTAGCAGGCGCTTCCCGGTTCGAGGGCCAGGGAGACCCCCACCAACCGGGCCCGCAGGGCGTTCAGCGACGTGGTCTCCGTATCCACGACGACCATGCCGGCGGCCGTCGCCAACCTCACCCAACGGCTGAGTGCTTCCGCATCCTGCACCAGCTGGTAGGTAACCTCGGCCACGGGCCGTTCCGCCAGATCCATCGCGCCCGCGGCCCCCGCGGCGCCTTGTGGCAGTCGGCTTTCGACGCGGGCGATCAAGGACTTGAAGCCTTGGGCCTTGAGGAAGTCGAGCAGGGTTTCCGCGTCGGGCTCGGCAACGGCGAAGTCGGACAGGGGATGCTCCACCGGAACATCGACCTTGAGCGTGACCAACTCGAGGGACACCCGGGCCATGTCCGCTTGCTCGATCAAAGACTGGCGACGCTTGGGCTGCTTGATCTCCCCGGCGCGGGCCAGGAGCGTCTCCAGGTCGCCGTATTCGTTGATCAGCAGGGCCGCGGTCTTGATTCCGATGCCTTGGATACCGGGTACGTTGTCGGTGGAATCGCCGGCCAAGGCCTGCACCTCGATCACCTTGTCGGGACCGACGCCGAACTTCTCCTCCACTTCCTTGGGGCCGATGGTGCGATTGCGCATGGCGTCATAGAGGGTGATCTTGTCGTCGACGAGCTGCATCAGATCCTTGTCCGACGAGACGATGGTGACCACAGCCCCGTCCGCCGCCGCCTGGCGGGCGTAGGTGGCGATCAGATCGTCGGCCTCGAAGCCGGGCATCTGGATGCAGGCCACGTTGAGCGCCCGTGTGGCGTCGCGCACCAGCTCGAATTGGGGGATGAGCTCTTCCGGCGGCGGCGGGCGGCTGGCTTTGTAGTCAGGGTAAATATCGTTGCGGAAGGTCTTGCGCGCGGCATCGAGGATGACGGCGATGTGGCCCGCGTCGGTGTCAGTCAGCAGCTTCATGA
Source organism: Rhodospirillales bacterium (assembly GCA_965247705.1). Classification (GTDB taxonomy): domain Bacteria; phylum Pseudomonadota; class Alphaproteobacteria; order Rhodospirillales; family CAMCUA01; genus CBDFHV01. The sequence goes on from CBDFHV010000015.1 coordinate 54,985, forward strand.
CCATGGCGGTGAAGCCGTAGACCGCGTTCACCGGCGTTCCGTCCGCCCGAGTCATCGGCGGCAGCGCATGGAAAGCGCGGAAGATGAACCCCGACCCGTCGATGAGGAAGACGTGCTTCGGTTTTTCGGTTTCTGTGCTCACGGCTGGCCCTGCTGTGTAAAAGGGGATCCCGGGAACGGATGTAGCGCACCATTGTAGCCCATCCGCCGGCCGGCAAGGCTAGTGGTCTGTTGCCCCGGACGGGCCCAACAACCTCACGGCAGCTTGCCTTCGGGCGAGCCGCTGGGTTCGTGAACGAGAATGTCCCCGGGTTGGCACGTAAGGTACTCGCAAATTTTCTCCAAGGTATCGAAGCGAATTCCCTTAACTTTACCCGATTTCAAAAGTGAGATGTTTTGTTCTGTAATGCCGACGTAGTTGGCCAAGTCCCTTGACTTCGCCTTGCGTCTTGCGAGCATCACGTCGAGTGTAACGACTATTCCCATGGTTGGCCTCTACACGAAATCCCATTCACACAAAATACGCGTTTTCCTCGGACAATCGCTGACCTTCCGCCATTACCCAGGAAATGATGAAGGCGCCGCCAGCCGCAATGAGAGTATAAATCTCGTCCTCGTCGAACTGAAAGATGAAGAGACGCTCGCCCGGCGCAAAATCAAACGTGAGCAACAGGCTCAAGAATGGCGTTTCGATTATTGTGAACGTTGCGGCGAGGACGAAAGACGTGGCCGCCGCCTTCATCGCCGAAACGTTACCCATGGTAAATATCTGCCCGGACCGGTAGAGCCGAAACAACGTCCCCAAGCGCCACAGGCCCCAGGAAAACGCACCGACCCCGAACAGCGCCACGGCCGCACCGATGATCCGCTTCATCGAATCAAGCTGCGCCGCCGCGACTCCATCGCGTATCAGTGCCGGAATTTCGACCGCCTCTTCGATGATCTCGTTCGCCGGAAGGGACATCCAGGCATAGACGGTCCACAGCGGCAAGAAGACCGAAACCCCGATACATACCCAGGCGAGGGGGCCGCTCAAAAGGCGAATGCGTTTCAACCTTTGCACCGCGACGTCCTGGGCGATTTTTTCCGCTATCTCGTTCACTTCAGTTTCCTCGCTGCTGTCCGGCATGGTCGGCGCACCGCGCGGAGATTGCTCCCGTGGAAAAAACTATGGCACGAAATGGACTGGCGTATAACGGCAATATTTTATTGTTATACAATAATTAATTCTTGAAATACGAATAACGTCGTCTACCCTCCCAGAACCCAAGCGTTACCTGGTGGCCCTAACGATGAGGTTGGTTCATGAAAGTGCATGCCTGCTTAGCGATTCTGTCGGTGGCGATCATCGCCGAAACGGGACTGCCCCGCGCGGCGACCGCGCAAGAGGCGCCGCCGCCGCGCGGAATGGACCTCCAGCCAACCGGTCGCTGGTCCGGTTCCTATGGCGGATTGGTGCTCGGTGCGGGATGGATCGACGCCGATGTGCAAGGGGCCGCGGGCGGTCGCGAGTTTGAATTGAGCGGCCTCGGCTTCACGGGGGGCGCCCTTGTCGGTCGTCATATTGCCGCCATTGGTTTGGGATCGTCGGTTGGTCAATTGCTGTTCGGCGGGGAAGCCGAACTGACCCATTCGACGGCCAGCGACAGCCAACGTGACCCTACTCTCGGCGTTCTCGAGACGGATTCCAGCCTCATCGCTTCGCTGCGCCTTCGTGGCGGCTACGCGTGGCGGAAGTATTACCTTTATGGAACCGTTGGTCCCGCCGTGTCCGATATGGGTGTCGAGGCCGCGACGGGCGGCAACGACGATTTCAAGATCGGCTTGTCATACGGCCTCGGTGTGGAAGTTGCCTTGGACAAAAAGTGGTCCCTACGGCTGGAGGGACTCTCCTACGAATTTGGAGATGACAATGTCACCCTCTCCGGAGCAAATCGAAATGTCGAGACCAACTCCGAAACAATCCGACTCGGCATTTCCTACAAGTTCTGAGCCGAGAACGGCACCATGAGATCGAGACGATGGAGCCTGTTGATCGGCCTTGCCGCGTTGGCGGTCGTTTCCGTCGACATCCGTAGTTCCCATGGGGCGGAAGTTCTTGCCAGCGCCCAAGCGTTCGTCGCGAGACTTGCCGTCGAATCGACGAGGCAGCTGGCGACCAACGACATCACCGAAGACGAAAAAAAATGCCGTTTTCGAACGCTCCTGGCGACTTATTTCGATGTCCCGTGGATTGGGCGCTGGGTGCTCGGAAGACACTGGCACGCAGCGACCGTGGAACAACGACGCCGTTACCTGCGCCTGTTCGAGGAGATGATCTTCGATCGCTTCGCCAAGCGACTGGTTGAACTCGATGAAAACCTGCTCGACGTGAAGGGGGCCGCGGCGAGGGGAAAAAGGGATGTGATTGTTCGTTCCATAGTCCATCTTCCGCAAAAGAACGCGAAACTGAAACTGCTTTGGTATTTGCGGCAACACCAGGAAACGTTTCGGGTCATCGACGTGATATTCGAGGGCGTAAGTTTCGCCCAGACCCAACGGGTCGCGTTTGCGTCGGTCATTCGCAATAGTGGCGGATCGGTCGAAGCCCTCCTCGAGAAAATGAGCGAAACGACGCAGCGAACGAATTCGGAAGTCCGTGGGGTGCTTCGCCCCGCCAGCGACGCGCGGCCAGCTCGGTCGCCTCAGCCTCCCACAAGCTGCGCGTTTGGGTCTTTCCCGGAATAAATTGGGGACGGTAGAGGGCGCGGATCGTCGAGCGGATGAAGCGCCGTCGCCACGTTGATCCGAGCTATATGCCATGCCGCCGATGGGTTGACCTCCGCCTCTAGAGCAATTTCATTGAAGGATGATTCAGAAAGGGGATTCCCATTCTGATCTTGTTCTGATTCCCTTTGTTATAGATTCGCAAAGGGAGTTTCCGATGAGCAAAGCCTACTCGGCAGACCTTCGGCAACGGATCGTGGATGCGATTGATGGCGGGGCTTCGCGGCGCCAGGCGGCGAGGCGATTTGGCGTCAGCGTCAGTTCGGCGATCCGCTACGCTCGGCGCTGGCGGGAGACGGGCAGCGTTCAGGCGGCTGCGATGGGCGCACCCAAGGGCTCGAAGCTTGACCCTCATGAGGATTGGTTGTTGACGCAGATCGACGCGGCGCCGGACCTCACGCTTGAAGAGATCATTGCCCGGTTGAGCTCGGAAAAGGGCGTCAAGAGCAGTATTGGGGGATTGTGGAACTTCTTCCATCGTCACGGCATCAGCTTTAAAAAAAAACCGCGCACGCAGCCGAGCAGGAACGTCCTGACGTCGCCGAGAACCGGCGATTGTGGCGCGCGCAACAGCCGGCGCTCGACCCGACCCGGCTGGTCTTCATCGACGAGACCGGTGCCAACACCAAGATGGCGCGCCTTCGCGGGCGGTGCCGGCGCGGCGAGCGTCTGGTCGCCGCCGTGCCGCATGGCCACTGGAAGACGATGACCTTCGTTGCCGGGCTGCGTCACGATGGCATCGCCGCACCGTTCGTCGTTGATCGCCCGATGAACGGCGCCATCTTCAGGCTCTGGGTGGAACGTTGTTTGGTCCCGACGCTGGCGCAAGGCGACATCGTCGTCATGGACAACCTGTCCTCACACAAAGTCACCGGCGTACGCGAGGCCATCGAGGCGGCGGGCGCCAAACTGGCCTATCTGCCGGCCTACTCACCCGACTTCAATCCGATCGAACAGTTCTTCGCAAAGCTCAAGGCGATGCTCAGAAAAGCCGCCGTGCGAACCATCGATGACCTGTGGCGCGCCATCGGAGATATCATCAACACCATCAGGCCAAACGAATGCGCCAACTATTTTGCAAACTCAGGATATGAACCAAATTAAAGTGAAAGTGCTCTAATACGCTTCTCGCAGCATCGTGTCCGGGTCGAGCCGGATAGAGTCGGCGATTGCGCCGCGACTTGCATGCTCTCTCATGTCCGAATTCAAGGTTTCGGACGAAGATCACCGCTCACCGTGTTGCCGGTGTCGAGATACGTATAGCGCCAGCGCACATGGCAGGGGGCGAAACCGTCCTGACGACGGTTGATCGATCTCTGATGCGCGGGTTGGGACCGCATGACCCTGGGTTCGTCGTGGGGCTGCCTCGGTCTAGATGACGAGCGTGGGACAAGTCCCGCTCGTAGAGCAGTCGAGGGTTCCCCTCACCGTGGTCTCGCCCCCAGGCATGGGCGCCGGCGGACTGTTGGTAGGCTGCTTCGGTCCTCCTCTTGTGGGGTGACGATTTTTCCCTGCTTTTTCTCAGCCGGCCTTGCACGGCGCGACCTCGCGGGCGATGGCCCAGACGAAGCCGAGCATCTCGCGGGCGATAGCCGTTGTGACCAGGGGGGTATCCTTGCCTTGGGCGCCCATGCGGCGGTAGCGGGCGCAGAGGCGGGTCTGGGCCTTCCAGGCGATGTCGCGGACCGCCTTGGGTTGGCCCTGGAGGCGCTCCAGGAGGCAGCGGCTGACCCGCGCCGGCAGGCGGTAGCACCAGGCGGCCTCGATCATGACGCGGCGCGCCTCGGCGTTGCCGGCCTTGGTGATGGCGCCGCGCCGGATGTGAGCGGCGCTGGAATGCTCCGAGGGCACCAGACCGAGGTGCGCCATGAGCTGACGCGGGCTGTCGAAACGGGTCAGGTCGCCGATCTCGGCCAACAGGGTGACGGCGGTGATCAGCGCCACGCCGCGCATGGCCTGAAGGGCCTGGGCGACGGCAGCCAGGGACCAACGGGGGACCAATGCTTCGATCTCGGCCGTCAGGCGGTCGCGCCGCGCCTGGGCATCCTCGATGGCCTGGATATAGTCCTCCAGGACGATCTGCTGGGCCGGCTGCTCGAAACGCAGGCTCGCCAGCCAGCGCCGGTGGGCCAGGGTCCAGTTGTTGCCGTCTCGCGTGCGGGCGTGGCGTAGCAGGAAGCCGCTCAACTGCTGACGCGCCCGGCGCAGGGCCTTGACCGCCGCCGCGCGGGCCCGCACCAGATCGCGCAGGGCCTCGTGCTCGGGCTCGGGAACCCACACCGGCGTCAGCTCGCCGGCGCGGTCCAGCTTGGCCAAGCCCAAGGCATCGCGGCGGTCGGTCTTGATCCGATCGCCAGGACGCCGCGGGATCAGCGACGGCGCCACCACCACGCAGTCGTGGCCGAGCGATGTTAGCGTCCGATAGACCCCGTAACCGCACGGCCCGGCCTCGTAGCAGAAGCGCAGCGCGCGTCCCTCGCGCCCCAGCCTGTGCGCCAACTTCCGCAACGCCGCCGGTTGGTTCGCGATGGTGCCGAAATAGCGCGCCTCCCGGCGCAAGCCGCCATCGGCAATGGCGACCGAAATGCTCTTCTTGTGAACGTCCAGACCCACGTACGTGATAACCTGTTCCATGACCCGTCTCCTATGCATGAGGCAAGACACCGGACCATCCGGTGCAACCCTCGACACCCGCATAATGTGAGACGGGTCACCCACATCCCAGTCGGACATGGGGTCTAGAATTCCCGCGACACGGCCTCCGCACATGAATTCGCTCCTCAGGAGGGTACATGGACGATCGACCCGACAATCGCGGACCTGTCGCGGTCAATTCTGTTTGGTGGGGTGCCAATGCCGTTCGGGGCTAACGATCCAACAGGGCACCTCCGGGAGTCGTCGGCGCGCCCGGCGCGGACTGGGGCGGCAATGGTGCTGGCGGCCCTGTTGGGCGGTTGCACGATTCCCCTGCCCGAACTGAGTGTCCTGTCGGTGGCGCCCTCCCTCACCGTCGAGGAGTCGGCGAGACTGGCCGCGACCCGGCCCCGCACATCCCCCTTGCCGCGGGACGGCCGGTTTTCCGTGCCCCCGCCCGACCCGGGGATCCTGCCCCCCAAGGCCGGAGACTCCGTCGGCATGATGTTTCGCATCACCCAGGAACTGGCGGATGCCTCGTCGGCCTACTATGCCAAGGATTATGCCAAGGCTCTTCGTGCCCTCGAAGCCGCAGAACGCACCACCGACAACGAGCTGTTGCGCTATGTGGCCACCCGCCTGCGGGCGCAGGTGCTCCTGGTGACCGGGCACACGGTCGAACAGCGGGAAGCCGTCAAAGTGGCGATGGCGCGGGAAATCACGCTGTTCGGCACCAACATCGACAGTCTCACGCGGATGGCGGAGGAACGTCTGTGGAGCCATGACCTGGACGCGTCCGCCACCTACTACGGACGTGTCCTTGAATTTCTTGGCGACTGGCGACTGCCGACCCTGTTCGTCTTTCCACCCTTCAACATCAAGGACGCCGGTCAAGCGTGGATCGCCCAAACCCGAGCCTTTACGGGCATGACCGGCACCAAAATCCTGCAAGGGGACTACGCGGCCGCCGTCGACTGGGGGTTGGCCGGGGAGGAACGCTTCCAGGCGATGATCGATCTGACGGAAAACCCCCTCTACGGCCTGTTCATCAAGCCGACGACGGGGTTTTACCTGGCCCACGGATGGCACTTGACGGTGTTGGCCGGCGCCATCGCCGGCGAGAGCGGTACGGTGGACGCCGCCGATCCCTTGTTTGCAAAGGCCCGCGACTACTTCGCCGCCGGGCAATTTGTCGACGGCGATCTGGCGGTCGATTCGGTGCGCGAGAATGTGGTGGTACGTACCGGCTTGGCGCCGAGCGGGACGGAGCGCATCGGCATTCTCGGCGAGCCGGTAGCGGGCGCGGTGGATCTTTCCGGCCTGTTGGAGGCCAACCCCGATCGGCCGACGGCACGGGAATCGGTCGCCCTTCCCATACCCGCCCCACGATCGGTCTCCATGCCGGCGGTGGGGGAACGCAGTATCTACGGCTTCCCCGTTACGGCGGCCCTGTCGCGAGCGTTCACTCACTATCTGGCCGGGGAGGCCCGCGAGGCCCTGGCCGCCCTCGACGCCGCGGAACAGGAAGCGAAGGGCGATGGGTTACGCGCCTGGTACATCGCCTACTTGCGGGCGCAGGTGTTGATTCTGATGGGCCGGGCCGCGGATGCGGAAGAGTCGATCCGCCATATCGATCGGTTGGAGCGGCCCGTCTTCGGCAGCAACCTCAATGCCCGGGCGCTGCGGGGCGAGGCGCGGCTCTGGATCGGCGACCTGGAGGGGGCCATCGGCGATTTTGCCCAGGTGATACGCGCCTTGGACGGATGGCGTCTGCCGACGCTTTTCGTCTTCCCGCCGCCCGAGGTGCCGGTCACCGTGGCCCTGACGCGGGCCCACTTCCGGGCGCTGATGGGAATGGCCGGCGCCCTGATGCTGCGCCGTGACTATGACGAGGCCCAGATTTGGGCGGAACGGGTGGAAGAGTTGTTTACCGACGTCTTCTACGTGGTGCACCACCCGCTTTACCGTTCCTATGCGGCCATAGATCCGGACCTCTACTACGTGCGGGGAGTCAACCTGGGCATCTTGGGGGCCGCCCGCATGGCCTCCAGGCGCGATCCCGCCGCCGGTGAGTCGTTTTTCGACGCCGCGAACGCGTACTTCGATGCCCTGGGGTACGCGGCCGGCCGGGCGAGCGTGGATGCCTTCCGAATCCGCGCCCTGATGGACATCGACCGTCCCGACCTTGCGGCGCCCCTGGCCGCGGAGGCGGGCCGGCGGGCGGCGGATCGAGGACTGGCCGACGCGGTATGGCGCATCCGGGCCATGCAGGGGGAGGCGCTTTTGTCCCTCGGGCGACGGGACCAGGCCGAGATAGCCTTCCGCGCCGCCGACCAGGCGGTCACCCTGGTTTCGGGGGCGCTGTCGTCGGACCGGGCCAAGCAGCGGTTCGGCGTCGGCAAGGATGACATCACGCGAAACCTGGTCGACATCGACGTCGCCAAGGGGGATCTGAACTCGCTCTTTACCGACATGGAGAAGGGCCGGGCCAGGGCCTTCGTCGATCTGCTGGGAGAACGGCCGCTAGCCCTGGGCCGGGAAACCGAACGGGTGGCCGAAATACGCGCCCTGGATGCGGACGTGCGCGGCATTCGCCTGCGCAACGCCGCCCCGGGCCTGGCGACGGCGCAAAGCATCGACAAGGAACGCGGCCTGCTGGCCCGGCGGGGACGGGCCGTCGCCGAGCTCGCGGACCGTGATCCCGAGGTGGCCGAACTGCTGTCCGTGTCCGCCCGCGATCTGTCCCAGGTGCGAGCGCGGCTGGGGCCCGACGAAGCGCTGGCGTACGTCCTGCCGACCGCGCCGGATTCCCCTATTCGGGTGCTGTTGGCGCAGCGTGGGGGCGCTCGTTTGGTGACCACCGATTTGACGCCCGAGCAGTTGCTCGACGCGGTCGAGGCCTTCCGAACCCGCAATCCCTATGCCACCGTTTCCGCCCAGAAAGCCGCGGCGCGGGTCATTGCCGAGGGTCTCGGGATAGCCGACTGGGGGGCGACGAAGACACTTTATGTGGTGCTCAGCGGCCCCGTCTATTTCGTGCCCTGGGGCGCCCTCGACATGTCCCTGGAGGTGGTGGTGCTGCCCACGGGCGGCTGGCTGCTGCGGGACGCCCATGATGTGAGCGTCGCGACCCCGGCGGCCGTGGTGGGCGATCCGGACATGGCGCGGCCGTGGCCCCAGTTACCGGGCGCCCGGGCCGAGGCGCGCGCGGTGGCCCGCATTCACGGCGTCACGCCGATGATCGGAACCCAAGCCTCCGAGAACCGGCTGCGCGACCGTCTCGGCGCCGGCGGCAACGTTCTGCACATCGCCACCCACGGGTTCTTCGACGCCGCCGAGCCCATGCGTTCCGGGGTCGTGCTGAGTGCGGCGGATGTGGGCGGCGGCATCCTGACGGCGGCCGACATCTTCGCGCGACCGCTTCCGGCCCGCCTGGTGGTGCTGTCCGCCTGCGAGACGGGGGCGGGCGAGGCGCGGGCCGGCGATGACTTCCTGGGCCTTGCCCGCAGCTTCTACCTGGGCGGCGCCCTGGCCGTGGTCAACAGCCTGTATCCCGTGGTCGACCAGCCCACACGGACGTTCATGGAAACCTTCCACCGCATAGCCCAAAAGGGCGACTACGGGCGTGCCTGGCTGGCCGCCCGCGACGTGCTCCGCCAGGCGGGCGAGCCCCCGCCGTCTACGGCGCCTTCGTCCTCGGCGGCAGCGCCCGCGCCGAAATCCCGCCGAGCGGCTAATAGTCCGCGGCGATGTGGGCGCCGAGGGCGATGAAAATTGTGCCGGTCACATAGACAATCGCTTTTTGGACCTTTTTCAGTGCGGTGGCGACGGGGGGCAAATTCACCACGCACGCCACCAGGGCGTACCAGCCGCCGGCCATGATCACCACGACGGAGATGACCAGGGCCTTGAACCAGAGGGCCGCGTCGGGCGGCACGGTGACGACAAACAGACTGGCGAAGAACACGGCCGCCTTGGGGTTGCTCAGGTCGACCACAAGACCGTGCCAGAAGGCTTGTCGGGCCGACAGGGGGCGTATGCGAGTGCCCGTCGTAGTCGGCTCATTTCGCGCCGAGTGGATCGTCTTCGCACCGAAGTAGATCAGATAGACGCCGCCCGCCAGCTTGACGACCTGAAACAGCGACGTCGCCGTCTGAAACAACAAGGCCAACCCCAGCAAGCTGCCCGTCGCCCAGATGGCCGTGCCGACCAGGATGCCCGCGGCCACCATCAGGCCAAGTCGGCGCGACCGGGTGGTCGCGGTATAAACGGTGGCCAGGAAGTTGGGGCCGGGGGTAAGGACGGTGACGAACCATACACCGACGATGGTCCCGAGGCTCGTCCACAGGGGCAGGGTCATGACGGCGCTTATACCAAAAGCCCGTCACCCGTTGCGACCGGCGAAGAAATCCTAAATCGCGCGCGCCATGAGGATCGCGGGAAACGTCACCCTCGAGCCCATGGAAACGTCCAGGGGCCGAACCGACTCGAACCCCAGCGCCCCGTAGAATCCTTCCGCATTGAGGCTAGCGAAGCATTCGAAGCGGCGCACCCCGGCCGATCGTGCCTCTTCCTCGCAGCGGGCATAGAGGGCGCGCCCGATACCGCGCCCGATCCAGTCGGGGTGGGTGGCAAAGTGGCGGATGTGGCTAAGCACGGCTTCGACCTCGCCGCTTCCGGGCCGTTCCCGAGTCCAGCCGCCGCAGCCCACAATGCGGCCGCCTTCGAATTCCACGAGGTAATAGGTTGACGATGCCAGCAACAGCGGGTGCGCCCGAATCATCATGGGTAGTGCCGCCGCCAGGACCGCGGCGTCATAGCTGGAACGCATCAATGGCGGATAGGAGGCCTTGAGCAACGCACCGACAGCCGACCCGTCGTCCGGGGTTGCAACGCGGATCGTGAAATCAGCCGGCACGTCTGGACCTCATGTCTCACCGTGGCGCCACCCTGCTGTGGACTAAGCCACTGGGTCGGAACCTTATAACAAGGAGCGGTAGGACCGTCAGGACTCGGTCCCCCCGCCACCCATGGCCATCATCGCGCGACGGTAGGCGATCGCCTGGGACAGAACACCGAATATCGCCGGCAGGATGAAGGCCCGGGCGAGCAGCGCCGTGGGTAGCGGTCCGGGGCCGCCGTGCGCCGCCCACCCGGTCGCCGTGACGATGGCGGCCGTGGCGCTGGCGGCCGCCAGGCCCATGAGGACCGCCCGACCGGGGATGCCATGACCGACGATGGTCCGCGCGAAGCTTTCCGCCGCGGCGCCTTGGATTGCCCGCCGCTGCCGGTCGGTGACCGCCTGGCGGGCACCCAGCACCTGGGACAAGGTCACGACGACCACGGGGGTCACGTAGGCGAGCAGCAGGGGCAACCACTGAAGCGCCGCCGACCCGAACCAGGCCTGGGACTGGGTGGCCACGGTCAAGAGACTGCCGATGATGGCGGCGGCGATAACGGCGCGGCGCAATACGCCCCCGTTCAGATGCACGCGGAGGGCGCCAAGTGCGCTTGGCTTGGCGACGAAATCGGTGAATGGAACAGCCTGAGTCATGGACGTGTCTCCTTGCATTGGCTTGCGGCGAGATGGCTCGGCGGGCGCCCGGGATGGCGAGCGCCCGCCGGTCGGTGCTAGGCGGCTTGCGCCACCGTTTGTTGGCTCCGACCCGCCTGGCGGCGCAGGTAGCGCACCTTCAGCAGCACGCTCAGGTGCAGGATGATGAAGATCGGGACGATGAAGCTGGGGAACAGGTTGAGGGGCCACACGTCCATGGGCGCGGTGGTGATGCCATTGGCGATCAGCGCCGGGAACCCGCCACCGGCGAGGCCCGCCGTCCCCATGGCGACGGCCAGGTCCAACAGCCCCAGGAACTGATACCGCACCAGACCCGAGGAGGTCTCGTAATCCGGGTCGCGGGCGAACCGGGCGACCACGTAGGCGGCGGCCAGCCCGACCGATACGTCGCCCAACCCCGCCGGCCAGGCGAACAATCCGGGCAGGACATCGAAGAAGTAGAGGGGCAGGAAGACGAAACCGACGACCCGCCAGTGTTGCAGCGTGGTCAAGGTCCGGATGTTTTGGCGCAGCACGAACGCCCGGACACGGTCGGAAAGGGCGTATAGCCCGAGGAAGGCGGCCACCGGAATCACCGCCGAAAGGGCGATCGGCGGGAACACCGCGCCACCTTCATTGTGCAGCAGCTCTTCGACGCCGATGGCATAGGCGGCGGCGAACCATACGAGCAGGAGCGTCGCGACTCCGATCCGCTCCGCCCCACTCCACCCGGTCACGGGATTGGTCTTTTGCATGGTCTCTCCTCCTTGATAATACGTGCATATGCACGTACAGGTTCAAAAAAACTCACTTGCCCTGGGCGGCCTGGGCGACAGTGACAGCGTGGGCGAGATCGTCGATCAGGTTCGACCATCGCGCCTGCCCGAGGCCGTCGACCAGGCGCGATTGCGCGGTTCGCCACAGGGGCAACGCCGCTTCCAGGGCCCGCGCCCCCGCCTCGGTAAGAACGATCCGGCGCACCCTTTGATCCGTGTCGGGTTCGACCACCACCAGACCCTTGGCCACCAGGGGCTTCAGATTCCGGGTCAGGGTGGTGCGGTCCATCGCCAGGGCCTCCGCCAGGCGGGTCATCGGGGTCTCGCCCATCCCCTGCAGCATGGCCAGCAGGTTGAGTTGGGTCGCTTTCAGGCCGCTCGGCTGCAAGGCGGCGTCGTAGATCTGGGTCACCGCCCGAGTCGCCATGCGCAGATTGGCGCAGGTGCAGGCCGCCAAATCCAGGGGGCGCGGTTGGGGGGTATTTGTGTTTGCATTCATGATTGAGTGTATATGCACCTATAATTCCGACCTGTCAAGAAAAATTCGCGGCGCGGCGGATCGACCCGTTGTCGCATCGTGGCATGACATTGGATCGAGAATGTGCCGATCCGGATCGAGTGGATTTGGTCGCGAGGTTCCTACGCCGGTGCCCGCCGCTCCGCCAGGCGCTGCTTCATCCGCGCGTGGGCGGCGTCGGAGCCGTCGTGAAGGGTGCCGAACACCTTGTCGAGCACCGGCATCCCGGCGCCGCTGTAATTGCACTCGAAGTACTTGTGGTGGAGGTAGTGAAAATAGCCGCCGAGCCCGATCGTCTTGTCGCCCTTGACGGCAATCCGGTCGAAGCCGGAATGCCCCTTCGCCGGCGCCAGGGCGGTGTGTTGCAGGTGATAAAGGACGTGGATCGGGTGCGACGCGACCACCCAGTGGATAAGCACCCCGGAGAAATAGAGCAGGTGTTCCACCGGATGCATCGACAAGCCGGACCACGGCCCGGGATTGACGTTGCGGTGATGCAGGTAGTGGGCCGAGTCGTAAAGGGGACGCCAATGGAGAAGGCGGTGGGTCAGGTAGAAGTGGATATCGCGAAAGGTCGGAATCAACAGCAAGAGGACGACGAACCATACCGGGTGGGTTTCCCAGTTGATGAAGGGCAGCAGATCGTTGGCGTAGGCCCACAGGGTGACCACCTCGTAGGCCGTCCAGATCGTCACCCCGCTGGCGGTGGTCCAGAACATGTTGTCCCAGACCTGACGGCCGAACAGGAAGGTGCGGCTCTCCGTCGCCTGCGGCCGGGTCGTGTACTTGAAGTCCGTCCCCTGACCCTTAAAGACGTACAGATAGAGGTGGAAGCCGCCGAAGATCAGGAGCGTTAGGGCCAGGTTCCGCCCGAAGACGATCGCCATCCAACCGGGCTCGAAGCTTCTCATGCTGGCCAGTTCCGGTGTCAGAAAGAACCAGGTCACCAGGGCGATGCCGAGGTAAATGCAGTTCCACGGCCACAGATAGCCGCCGAACCACTTTACCAACGCAGCCGGCCGCGGCGGCCAGCGGTACGGCGCCGGCATCTGGACCAAGCCCGGGGGCTGCCAGTCGCCGCGCTCGTCGCGCTGTCCAATCGCCCCGTCGGTCATCGCAATTCCCACTTGTCCATCCGCGAGTATAACCGGGATTCCCCAATTTGCTCTTCCAGGATGGCGAATATGGTACCGCGAATCGGTTTCCAAATCGATCAGTGCCGAAGATACGCCCGATCCGCCCTTGACGAAGCAACTCCGAGACGCCGTCGGAAGATCCAACCTCCATCCGTGGGACAATTCAACCCGGTTTCGCGACCCCTCTTGTCACCCGCAGGATACTTTGCCAAATTGTCCCCATGGTGGCAGCGTCGCCGTCGCAAAAACGGGAGGAGTTGGAGATGACTACGCCGATCAAAAGACGAAAATTCTTGAAGGGCGCGGCTGGCGTGGCCGCCGCATCGTCCCTGGGGTTTCCCTACGTGGCGAAGGCCGCCGGGCCGCTGGTGGTGAATTCCTACGGCGGCAGCTTCGAGAAATTCATGCGCAAGGACATCGTCCCGCCCTTCGTCAAGGAAACCGGGATCGACCTCACGCTCGACATCGGACTGGGCAAAGGCTGGCTCGCCAACCTGCGCGCCGCAGGTACCGAGCACCCGCCCTACGACGTGCTGATGACCAACGAGAGCTGGGCCAGCGTCGAACGCGGAGAAGGCCACTTCGAGCCGATCCCTGTCGACAAGGTGCCCAACATGAAGGACTGCTGGCCGGTCGCCCGTTATGCCAACGACGACGCGGTCATTGGCATGCTGGCGCCCATTGGGCTTTGCTACCGCACCGACCTTGTCAAGACTCCGCCCACCTCCTGGAAGGACCTGTGGGACAACCCGGAGTTCAAGGGCAAAACGGCCATGTACACCATCACCAATTCGGCCGGCTACATGTTCGCCCTGACAACCGCCAAGATGTATTACGGCTCGCAGCACGAGGTCGACAAGGCCATCGACAAGATCAAGGAACTGAAACCCTTCAACCAGGTGGACTTCTCCGGCACCTTGGAAACGGTGTTGACCCGGGGAGAAGCGATCATCGGCCCCCTCGATTTCCCGGCCGTGGCGCGCATGAAGAAGAAGGGCATCAAGGTGGAAGTGGTGGCGCCCAAGGAAGGCGTCTTCATGTTCGACCAGGTCTTCAATGTGCTCAAGGGCGCTAAGAACAAGGAAAACGGCTACAAGTGGATCAACTATATCTTGCGTCCCGACGTCCAGGTAAAATGGGTCCGCAATTATTTCTATTCGCCGGTTAACAAGAAGCTGGCGATCCCCAGCGAATTGAAGGATGCGGTCCCCATCGCCGGCGAACGGATGAAGGAGATCATCGTCTGGGATTGGCAGTCGGCCAATAAGGTCCGCGACCACGTCATCAAGCGCTGGAACAAGGAAATGCGGCGCTAGGGCGCATCCCGGGGTTCCGGAACGCCGCCGCAAGAGAACCCCATCCCCGCCACCAGCGGGGTGGGGCCTCTTGGGCGCCCCCGGTCCCTAACCTGCGATGACAAAACTGACCGTCAACAAGCTGATCAAGCACTTCGGCGATGTCGTGGCCGTCGACGCCATCGACCTGGAGATAGACGATCACGAGTTGATTTCGCTTCTCGGGCCGAGCGGCTGCGGCAAGACCACGACGTTGCGCTGCATCGCCGGCTTCGAGACGCCGACGGCGGGCAACATCCTGTTCGATGCCACCGACGTGGTGGGATTGGAACCCGAGAAGCGGAACATCGGCATGGTGTTCCAGAACTACGCTCTCTTTCCCCACATGACGGTCCACCAGAACCTGGCGTTCGGGCTGGAGATGCGGGGCGTGGCGAAGAGCGAACTGGACGGGCGCATCGGCAAGGTCCTCGATACGGTGCAGCTTACCGGCCTCGACGACCGCTACCCCAAGCAACTGAGCGGCGGTCAGCAGCAGCGGGTGGCCTTGGGCCGGGCCTTGGTCATCGAGCCCAGCGTCCTGCTCCTTGACGAGCCCTTGGCCAACCTGGACGCCAAGCTGCGCGAGGAGATGCGGTTCTTCATCCGCCATCTCCAGAAACGGGTCGGCATCACCACCGTCTACGTGACCCACGATCAGGCGGAGGCGATGGTCATCTCGGACCGCATCGTCGTTATGTTCGACGGCCGCATCCATCAGATCGGCGGTCCCAGAGAAATCTACTCCCGTCCGGTGAGTCGCGAGGTGGCGGACTTCATCGGTCTCTCGAACTTCATCACCGCCCGGGTTACCGGCGGGGACGGGGATGGCGGATACGCCCTCGACAGCCCCCTCGGACAGCTCCGTTGCGGCTACGCGGACAGTCTCGACGACGGCCAGGCGGTAACGGTCATCGTCCGCCCCGAGGTCATCCGCCTGCAACCGGCGAAGCCGGTGGACGGCACGGCGAACGGCATTCCGGGCACCGTCAGCGAACGGTATTTTCTTGGCAACATCCAGGGCTACCGGATCGCCTGCGGCGACGACTCGGTGATGCATGTGCAGGCGGAACCATGGGCGGACCTTGCCGTCGGCGACAAGCTCTGGTGCGTCTTCGACACGGACAAGGCCTGGATCATCCGCGACCGGCCCGGCCCATGACCACGTCACAGATGACTGCTAGGGGCCCCATCCCGGGACAACGAAGGCAATCGTGGCTGCGCGACAACATGGCGCTCCTGTTGCTGCTGCCGACCCTTGGCCTGTTCGTCGCCTTTCTGCTCTTTCCCTATCTCAACATGGTGGTAATGAGCTTCCGCAACCCCTCGACGAGTCAAGTATTCGCACCCGGTTTCACCGCCGGCAACTATTTAGAGGCAATTCTCGACGCAGACATCTACTACATTGAGATCCTGTGGGATACCATGGTCTTCGGGGTGGGAACGGCGCTTCTCTGCCTGATCATCGGCTATCCGGTGGCCTACCACCTGGCACGCACCAAGTCCCGCTACCAAAACTTTCTCTATGCGTTTGTGCTGTCGCCGCTGCTGGTCGGCGTGGTCGTGCGCTGCTACGGCTGGATTATCATCCTCGCCAACCAGGACGGCCTGATCAACACGACATTGCGCAATGCCGGCGTCATCGAGACTTTCATTCCCCTCATGTACAATACCTTCGGCGTCGGTGTCGGACTGGTGCACATATTCCTGCCGTTCATGATCCTGCCCCTGCTGGGCGCCATCCAGTCCATCGATCCCGCATTGGAGGAAGCCGCCCAGTCCCTGGGCGCGTCGCGGACGCGGACCATGTTCCGGGTGGTTCTTCCCTTGAGCCTGCCCGGCATACAGGCGGGGACGGTGCTGGTTTTCGTGCTGACCATCAGTTCCTACGTCATTCCCATCCTGTTGGGGGGATTGAACGTGATGATCATGCCGACCCTGGTGGTGCAGCAGTTGCTGGAGGCGATGCTGTGGCCCTTCGGCGCGGCGCTAGCGTTCATCCTCTCGGTCACCGGGGGGGCGGCGGTGTTTTTTTACTTCAAGTTCACGTCGCGCCTCATGAAGGGGATGACCTGAGGCCATGAACGCTATTGTCCCACGGGCCGGACGGGCCGTTTATCTGGGCTTCATTACAGCCGTCTACGCTTTCCTGCTGACGCCCTTGGTGATCGTCGTTTTGGCGTCGTTCAATTCGGGGGAATTTCTGACGTTCCCGCCGGAAGGATTCTCGCTCCGCTGGTACGTCAGTTTCTTCGAAAGCGAATCCTTCATGGGCTCGCTGTTCTATTCGCTGAAGGTGGCGGTGATCTGCACCTTGATTTCGACCGCGTTGGGAACGTCGGTGGCCCTTTACGTGGTCCGCTTCTCGGGCCGTTGGCGCGAACATCTGCGCCTGCTCATCCTGATGCCGTTGCTGTTGCCCGAGATATTGACCGCCATCGCCCTCCTCTTCCTCTACTACAACTTCGACGCCTCAATGCGCGCCCTGGGTCTGGACCTGCTGGTTGGCCTGTTTCGGAATTCCATCCTTGGGCTGCTCATCGGCCATGTGCTGATCACCCTGCCGTTCGTCTTCCTGGGCATCTCGTCGTCCCTCTACAACTTCGACATGGCCGTCGAGGAGGCGGCGCGCAGCCTCGGCGCCGGGCGCTTTACCACCTTCCGTCGGGTCACCCTGCCGATCATCAAGCCCGGCATCATCGCCGGCGCCCTTCTGTGCTTCATCATCTCCTTCGACCTGTTCTCCATCTCGCTGCTGTTGAAGGGCATCGGGATCGCCACCCTGCCGATCCAGCTCTTCGATTACGTGCGCTGGGACTACGATCCGACGGCGGCGGCGGTGGCCACGGTCAGCATCCTGATCACCTTGGTCGCCATCATCTTGACCGAGAAACTGGTGGGCCTCCGCTCGCTCCGCTTCTAGGGCATTTCGAGCCCTCGGGCTCCCTGGGCATCCTTCTGGTGGATACGGGTTTTGGGGCGAGGGCGGGCGGGTCTGAGACCCGCCTGCTTCAGACGCCGATGTTCGTCCGAGGATCAAGCCCTCGTCGAGGGCCTCCATGCCCTAAATTGCATTGCGACGCCCGAGGAGATCGTGCGATCAGTGCGCCGAGCCTGACGACGCGCCTTCGGCGAGGAGGAAGCGGCGGCTGCAGTAGGGGCAGACCACCGCGCCATCGTCCTCGATGTGAAGATAGACGGCGGGGTGACCCAGGGGTCCGCCGCCGCCGTCGCAATGGACCACGGGGTCCTCGACGGTGATGGTCTCGTCGGGTTCCGTCACGGCAATGGCCTCGCTGCATTGACCGGGTGGGGGCCGAATGATAGCGAAAGGCGCCCGCTGATCAACGTTCCCATGCCCCCGAAGCAAAAATCTCCGCGCCGCCCGTCGGCCAGCCGTTCAATTCGTCGAGGGACCATGACGGCATTCGTCGTCCTCGCCGCACTGGCGGCTTGCGCGCCGCGGGTGCAGAATCTGGGCCCGCTGACGGAGAGGCCGCGGATGGAACCGGACGTGCTGATCGCCGCCGACGGGGCACGCCTGCCGTTGCGTGTCTGGCTGCCGGCGGCCGGAAAACCCCGGGCAATGCTGCTGGCTCTGCACGGGTTCAACGATTACGGCATGTTCTTCAAGGAACCGGGCGCCTGGTTCGCGGACCGGGGCTTCGCGGTCTACGCCTACGACCAGCGGGGTTTCGGCGCCGCGCCCAACCCGGGGCTGTGGCCGGGGACCGAGGTCCTGGCCGACGACCTGAGGGCCGCCGTGGCGGCGTTGCGGGGGCGGCACGGGGACTTGCCTCTCTATCTGGTGGGGGCCAGCATGGGAGGCGCGGTAATTCTGAGCGCCATGGCCGACCATAATCCGCCAACCGTAGAGGGCGTGGTCCTGTCGGCGCCCGCGGTCTGGGGTCGCGCCACCATGCCGGCCTATCAGCGGGCGGCCCTGTGGCTGGCGGCCCATACGCTGCCCTGGGTGACGGTCACCGGGCGCGGTCTGAAGCGCCGGGCGTCCGACAATGTGGAGATGCTGCGCGCGCTCGGCCGCGATCCCCTGGTCATCAAGGAGACCCGCATCGATGCCCTGTGGGGCATGGCCAACCTGATGGACGGGGCCCTGGCGGCGGCGCCCCGCCTCATGGGGCCGGCCCTGATCCTCTACGGCGAGAACGACGAGATCATTCCCAAGAGCCCGGTCGCCCGCATGATCGACGGCCTGCCCGCCGCCAGTGCCGGACGACACCGCATCGCCCGTTACCCCGAGGGCTTTCACATGTTGCTCAGGGATTTGCAGGCACAGACCGTGTGGCACGACATCCTGGCCTGGATCGAAGATCCGGCGGCGCCGCTCCCCTCCGGCGCCGACGGGCCGCCACCCTCAGGCAGCGAAAAGGCCAACCCCCGGCCGTGAGGCGGCCGCGATCAACGGCGGCCTTCGTCGATCAGATCGCGCAGGGATAGGCCATCCAGCCTCAGGCCTTGCCGCGCGGTACGGAACGCCGCCACGACGTCCCTCGGCGCGACCCGATGCGGGATGATTGGGGGCACCAGTTCCGCCACGGGAATGCCGTGACGGGTGATGGTGATCCGGCCGCCCTCGGCCACCCGGTCCAGTAATTCGGACAGGCGTACCTTCGCCTTATCGGCATCAAGCGTTTCCATGATCGACACCCGTTGGGCCATCTCATACGTCCCATGGCAGCGGCTGGGATGCGGGCCGGTCTGAGACCGGCCCCTACGCACGTGTTTTCTCTGGCGTAGGGGCGGGTCTCAGACCCGCACTTCCACCCACAACTAGCGGTATGACCAGAACGAAAACATACCGGACGAATTAACCCTTTCGGTCACTGTCAGCAAGACCGATCCCTCACCGGGTCAGCGGCTTGTACTTGATGCGGTGGGGCTGGTCGGCTTCGGCGCCGAGGCGGCGGTGGCGGTCGGCCTCATAGTCCTCGTAGTTGCCCTCGAACCAGGTGGCCTGGCTGTCGCCCTCGAAGGCGATGATGTGGGTCGCCAGGCGATCCAGGAACCAGCGGTCGTGGCTGATCACCACGGCGCAGCCGGCGAATTCGACCAGGGCGTCCTCGAGGGCGCGCAGGGTCTCCACGTCCAGGTCGTTGGTGGGCTCGTCCAGCAGGATGACGTTGGCGCCGGATTTGAGGATCTTGGCCAGGTGCACCCGATTGCGCTCGCCGCCGGAAAGCTGGCCCACGCGGGCCTGCTGGTCGGCGCCACGGAAGTTGAACTGGGCCACATAGGCCCGGCTTTGCATGCGCCGCTTGCCGAGCTCGATCTCGTCGAGGCCGCCGGAGATCTCCTGCCACACGGTTTTGCCGGCATCCAGGGTATCGCGGGACTGGTCCACGTAGCCCAGCACCACCGTCTCGCCGAGGCGAATCGCGCCGCCGTCGGGCTGTTCCTGTTCGGTGATCATGCGAAAAAGGGTCGTCTTGCCGGCGCCGTTGGGGCCGATGACGCCGACGATGCCGCCCGGCGGCAGGCGGAAGCTCAGGTCCTCGATCAGCAGGTGGTTGCCGTAGCCCTTGCGCAGGTTTTCGGCCTCGATCACCAGGTTGCCCAGGCGGGGGCCGGCGGGGATGACGATCTGGGCGGTGCCGGGGGCGCGGTCCTGGGATTGGGCGAGCAGGGTGTCGTAGGCGGTGATGCGGGCCTTGCTCTTGGCCTGGCGGGCGCGGGGCGAGGCGCGAATCCATTCCAGTTCCTGGGCCAGGGCCCGCTGGCGGGCCGATTCCTGGCGGTCCTCGTGTTCCAGGCGTTTGGCCTTTTGCTCCAGCCAGGCCGAATAGTTGCCCTCGTAGGGGATGCCCCGGCCGCGGTCGATCTCCAGGATCCAGCCGGTGACGTTGTCGAGGAAATAGCGGTCGTGGGTGACGATCATGACGGTGCCCGCGTAGTCCTGCAGGTAGCGCTCCAGCCAGGCCACGGATTCGGCGTCCAGATGATTGGTAGGCTCGTCGAGCATCAACAGGTCCGGCTTCTGCAACAGCAGCCGGCACAGCGCCACCCGGCGCCGTTCGCCGCCGGAAATGGAGCTGACGTCGGCATCCCCCGGCGGGCAGCGGAGCGCGTCCATGGCGATCTCGGCGGTACGCTCCAGGTCCCAGCCATCGATGGCGTCGATGCGCTCCTGAAGCTCCCCCTGCTCGGCCAGGAGCGTGTTCATTTCGTCGTCGTCCATGGGCTCAGCGAAACGACCACTGACTTCGTTGAACCGGTCGAGCAAGTCCTTGGCTTCCCCCAGGCCCTCGAGCACGTTCTCTTCGACAGTCTTGGCCGGATCCAGTTCGGGCTCCTGGGGCAAGTAACCGACCAGCGCCCCCTGGGCCGCCCACGCCTCGCCGCCATAGTCCTCGTCGAGGCCGGCCATGATCCTAAGCAGCGTCGACTTACCGGCCCCGTTGACCCCCAGCACCCCGATCTTGGCCCCCGGCAGGAAGCTGAGCGATACCCCCTTCAGGATCTCGCGGCCCCCCGGAAACACCTTGGTCAGGCCCTTCATCACGTAGACGTATTGGTAGCTGGCCATGGGGTTCCTCAAGTGGCAGCGCGGCGGGGGGTTGGAACGTGGCCCTGTTTAGCGCAAGGGCCCGCGGGCAGACAACGCGAGTGCGTTCGGTTCCCGCAATGCCGCGGGTCGGTGGCGGGCTACGGCTTCGGCTTCGGCACCGCCTGCAGCTTCACCTCCTTGGCCTTGGAGAAGTCGGCGGGGGCGATGAAGCCCTTCTTGTCGTGCTCGACGCGGATGCCGAGGGACTTGTAGCACTCCCACACGTATTCGGAGCAGATGTACTCCCGGTCCCGCTTCAGGGCCTTCTTGTCGGCGGCCGAGAACGGCAGGAATCCGGCGACGATGCGGGCGGCGATCTTGGCGATTTCGTCCTTGTCGTAGGGGTAGCCGAACAGGTTGACGGCGAACTGGCCGAACTTGCGCAGCTTGGCCTGGGTGGCCTTGGCCTCGAAGTCGTCATGCCGCGCGATCACGAAACCGCCGGGATAGGGATTGTCCTCGCTGTCATAGTCGGTCAGGTACTTGCTCAAGGGTACGGTGCGAACGCCCAGGGGCTCGACGCTCTCCAGGACCATGACCCGGTCGATGGCGTCGAGGCGCATCACGAAGCCCACATGGCTCCAGGCGCTGCTCGTCCCCGCCTGAATCATGCGCGAGAATATGCCCGAGCCAGAACAGAGCAGCAGGTCGCCGGAGGCAATCCGGGACCGGAATTGTGCGTAGTCGACCGCGGGCGCAGTGGGGAATTTCTTTATGGAGATGGTCATGGGTGCGTCCTCTTTTTGTCGGTGATTGAATGCCTTGCGGGTTGTTCACCCCGCGTGGTGCTACCGAGTGTCGGTATCCTACCCCAAATCTCCCGTCATCTCGGCGGGGCCGGCGACGATGGACGTTTTGCGATTGAGCGCATGAGCGCCCATATGAGGCGACAGAAAGTACGACATTGTACGGGGAGCAGGCCCATGACCGCGACGACCGACAATGCCATCCATCCAGGCGAGGCCCGTCGGGTCACCGGGGTCACCCGGGGCATGCCCGCCTCGGACGGCGCCGGGGTGCGGCTGACCCGCATAATCGGGGCGCCGGGGCTGGAGATGCTGGACCCGTTCCTGCTGCTGGACTGCTTCGAATCCGACGACCCGGACGACTATGTGGCCGGCTTCCCCGACCATCCCCACCGGGGCTTCGAGACCGTCACCTACCTGCTGGCCGGGCGCATGCGCCACCGTGACAGCGCCGGCAACGAGGGCGTCATCGAGCCCGGCGGCATCCAGTGGATGACCGCCGGACGCGGCATCGTCCATTCGGAAATGCCGGAGCAGGAAAATGGCCTGCTCAAGGGCTTCCAGCTCTGGGTAACGTCCCTATCCGGTTAAAGCAGGTAGCGCACCCTGCGGTTGAAGACTGTCGACCAGCTCCTTGTAGGTGATGGTGGGTTGGTCCATGGCGCGGCGGAGGACGAAGTCGGCCAGATCGGTGATGCGTGTGCGGCGGTTGAAGCGGTAGCTCCATTCCCGGGCATAGCGCGGCAGGTGCTTGGCGCCGACACCGCGATAGGTGCCGTTGAGCCAGGTCTTCACGTTGGAAAACAGGACATGGACGACCGGCATCAAGCGCTCGGCATTCTTGCCTTCGCCTTGCACGACGGGGTGGTGGCGATAGGTGTCGCGGAGTCCGGCGTACCCCTTGAAGGCGTCGCTGGCGAGGCGGCTTCCGGGCCTGACCGAGGCGCGCACGAAGCCGCCCAGCTCGCGGGCGGTGGCCGCCGGGAGGATGGCGAGCCGCGCCCGGCCGGCGATGAAGCCGCTTCCCTTGATGCCCTTGCCCGGCCCGACCGGCCGCTTCTCGACGGCCATCACCAACAGGCTCTTGTTCGGGTTGGAAAGGCCCCGGCCCCGGCTCTCCGGCTTGCCGCGCCCGCCATAATAACTCTCGTCGACCTCGACCAAGCCCTCGAGCGGAAATTCCGAGCGCTCCGTCAGGGCATGACGCAGCTTATGAGCCATCAGCCACGCTGTCTCGTAGCGCAGATCCAACTCGCGGGACAGCAAAAGGGCCGAGACCCCACGCTTGTCGCGCGCCATCCACCACGCCGCCAGGAACCATTTGCGGAGCGGCGTGCGGGTGCGGTGGAAGATCGTCCCCGCCGTCACCGATTCCTGATGACCGCAACGGGCGCATTCGAAGATCCTGGGCCGCGCCGTCATTCGGTAGCTCCGCCGTTCGCCGCAGCGGGCACAGACATAGCCCTGCGGCCAGCGCAGCCGGGCCAGCGCCTCGATGCAGGCCGCTTCCGATCCGTGCCGTTCTTGAAACGCCAACATCCTGCCCATCGCACCGCCCTCCAAAAGCCCGAGACAATGCGATCAGCCTACATCCTCTACGTGAACATAACAAGAACATTTAGGCCGATCCTGTTTTAACCGGATAGGGACGCTGGGTAAACCTGCCGGCGCGGCTGAAGATGACCGAGCCCGGCTACCAGGAACTGCCGCCGGACCAGGTGCCGGTGGCGCCTTTCGGGCAAGGCAGCACGGTCCGCGTGATCGCCGGCACCACCGGGGCGGGCATCGGCGGCGCCGTCACCGGCATCCCCACCGAACCCCTCTACCTGGACGTCACCCTGAAGGCCGGCGATGCCTTCGCCCAACCGGTGCCGGCGGGCCACAACGCCGCCCTCTACGTGGTTGAAGGCCGCGTTCGGGTGGGCGACGGGCCCGAGCCGATCCCCGACCACACCCTGGCCGTCCTCGGCCCCGGCGACCACCTGAACGCGGTGGCGGACGGCGGCGACGCCCGCTTCCTGCTCATCGCCGGCAAGCCCCTGGGCGAGCCCATCGCCCGCCACGGCCCCTTCGTCATGAACACCCGCGAGGAGATCCAGCAGGCCTTCGCCGATTTTCAGGCCGGGCGGTTTTGACGAAAGGGCGCGCCGTCGTCGGCGTTTGCCGCCTTGGCGTCGGGCCTAGTCGTCGTCGCTACCCGGGGACATCCCCTTCAGGAACTTGAACAGGTCGCTGTCCGTGGAAAGGACAAGGGTGGTGTTTTCGGCGATCAGGGACTTGAAGGCCTGCATGGTCCGGGTGAATTCGTAGAATTCCACCGCTTCGGGTGTCTGGTTGTAGGCCCGGGCGTAAATCTCGGTGGCCTTGGCGTCCGCGACGCCGCGGATTTCCTCGACCTGGCGGTAGGCTTCGGACTGGATCTTGTTCAGGTCGCGCACCCGATTGCCGCGGATTCTGGCGGCTTCGCCATTGCCTTCCGACAGAAAGCGTTCGGCGATCTGGCGCCGTTCGCTGATCATTCGATCGTAGATCTTCGGGCGCACGCTCTCATTGTAGTTGATCCGCTTGAACCGGATATCGAGCAGTTCGATACCGAACACCTGTACCTTCTCGGCCGCCGCGGCGAAGATCTCCTGTTCGACCAGTTGGCGTCCCTTCTGGATCGGCACCAGCGCCCCCATGTCCAGTTCCTTTTCGGCGTCGGTCAAGAGGGTGTCGCGCAACGGCACCCGATCCTTTGTGGTGCGGATGATCTCGATCAGCTCGTGCTTGGCGACGGCGTTGCGGGTTTCGCTGCCCAGGATATCGTCGAGGCGGGACTGGGCGCTGCGTTCGTCGCGCAACCGCAGGAAGTACTGGAGGGCATCGGTGATCCGCCAGCGGGCGAAGAGATCGACCGAGATGTAAAGTTTGTCCTTGGTCGGCATGTCCGATGGACTGCCATCCCATTCGAGAATCCGTTTGTCGATCGGATTGACGTCCTGGACAAAGGGCACCTTGAACTGCAGGCCGGCGGTCGTCACGGGATCGCCGATAGGCTTGCCGAACTGGGTGATAATCACCTGCTCGACCTCGCTCACCGTATAGAGCGAATTCAGCGAGACGAAGGCCCCGACACCTAGAACCACCAGTATGACCAGTCGCAATATTCCCGTCATGGCTTGTCTCCCGGCGGAGTGTCGAGGTTGAGCAACGGCAGGATGCCGCGCGCCTGATCATCGACAACGATCTTGGAGCGAATGTTCGGCATGACGTCCTGCATGGTCTCGATATAGATGCGCCGGCGGGTGACCTCGGGGGCCTTGCTGTATTCCGCCAACAGGGCGGTGAAGCGAGCCACATCGCCCTCCGCTTCATTGACCCGCTTGAGCCGGTAGCCATCGGCCTCGCGGATCCGCTGATCCTTCTCGCCTTCGGCCAGGGGGATCACCTTGTTGTAATCGCGCCGGGCTTCGTTGATCAACTTCTCCTTTTCCTGCTGGGCCTGGTTGACCTCGTTGAACGATTCCTGCACCGGCTCGGGCGGATTGATGTTCTTCAATTGCACCTGGTCGATGCTGAGCCCCATGGCGTACTTGGTCGACAGCGCCTGCATCTTGGTCAGCGCTTCGATTTCGATTTCCTGTCGGCCGATGGTGATCACTTCGTCCACGGTCCGATCGCCGACAACTTCGCGCATGACGGATTCGGAAACGTAGCGCAGGGTTTCGCTCGGTTCCCGAACCTCGAACAGGAATTTGGCCGGATCCGAGATGCGGTACTGCACGACCCATTCCACCAGGGCGGCGTTCAGGTCGCCCGTCACCATCTGGGTTTCCTGCATTTGTTCGCGCGGGCGAGGGTTCTGGAATCGATCGCCGGCGCCCGGGGTGGTGAAGCCGAATTCCTGTTTCAACTGCCGTTTGACGGGAACGATGGTCGCCGCGTCGATGCCCAGGGGCAGCTTGAAATGCAGGCCCGGCGGAACCTCCTTGATGTATTTGCCAAACCGTTGAACCACGGCGACGGAGTCGCTGGGTACGGTGTAATAGGCTGTGTATGCGCCCAAAGCGACCAGGCCGAGGATGACAAGGATGATGGCCCCGCTCGGGCCACCGCCCGGCAAGATCTGTTTGATCTGACCCTGCACCTGGCGGATCAGCGCCTCGATATCGGAAACGGGTGGGGCCCCGCTAGCCGATGGGCCGCCGCGGCCGCCTGTACCGTTCTCTGATGCCATTGGAATGCTTTCCTCTCTTGTGCGCGGTTGAGGTCACGATTGGCGATCTTGCGTAATGATGACGGGGCAATGACTCGGCGCCGACGGGACCAAAAATTTCGACCCAATCACTTGGTGGCGCCGCGTGGCAGCGAATTACAGCAGTGGTGTACCGCACTTGTTGACCCCAGGGAACCCGTCAAGGCAAAGAGTCACTTGAAGGTGACGGTCTTGTGGCCCGCGTATCGACGTCGGAAGCCCCCCGGTTGGAAGCCTCACCGACCAAAGGGTGGTGATGGAACAACTGGAATTACCGGCGAGGCGGGAACTCGGACATGGCCAATGCTTGGCGGGTGTGCTTTAGTTCCTGCGTAAGGAGCGAGCTCATGCGCACATGCCGACAGTGGAGCATCGTCGTCCTTGGACTGGCCCTTGCGGGCTGCGTGTCCGACAAGGCCTACAATACGGCGATCGGGGACGTGGACGCCCGATGGGGGCAGATCAACGCCCGCTTCGTGGACGAAGCCGGCCGCCGCGTCGTCGCGGCGAGCCGCCGGCAGGCCTTTCTGGCTGCCCAGCGGACGGTCCAACGGCTGGGCATGGTTATCGAAGACCAGAACTACGACTCCGGGTTTCTGCTCGTCTCCTCTCCCGCGCCCACGCCCCTGACCGGCGCCGAGTGGGAAAGGGTCCGCAAGGCCGATACGCCGGAACTGCGCGCCATCATCGCCAAAACAGTGGGCCCGGCCAGCTGGTTCGTCACCCTGGACCCGACGGCCAAAGACGTGCTTGCCAACGTGCTGGTCACCGACACCCGCAAGGGCGTCGAGGTATCCCTCGGCATTCGGCTTCGCGACAGGAAGGTGGTGACGGGCCGCATCCGCCGCACCCAGGCGCCGCCGACCGCGGTCCGCATCGGCTTCGGCAAGTTCTGGTCGACGTTCGAGAAAGAGCTTCGAATCGTCGTCGCCGAATCGCCGGCACGAACCGCGGGGCTCGATGGGGCGCCGGCGGGGACGAGAGCGGGCGAGACGCCGACGGCCCGGGGAGCTTCGGCCACCCGGCCCGACGCGATCACCGTCATCATCGGTAACAAGGCGTATGGGTCGGGCGTGCCCCACGTCGATTACGCCCATAATGACGCCGAGGCCATGAAACGGTTTCTGGTCCAAGTCCAGGGGTTTCGCGAAGGCAACATCATCGATCTGCGCGACGCCACCCAGGCTGACATGACGGCGGCGTTCGGCAATGAAAGAACCCACCAGGGCAAGCTGTGGCGCTGGGTGCGTCCCGGGGAATCGGACGTGGTGGTCTACTATTCGGGTCACGGCGTAACCGGGTTGAAGGATGGGCTCGGCTATCTGCTGCCCGTCAACGCCGCACCCGACGCGCCCGAAATCAACGGCTACCCGATCAATCTGCTGTACGGGAACCTCGCTCGGCTGAAGGTGCGCTCGCTGACGGTGTTCCTCGATGCGTGTTTTTCGGGCGAAACCCCGCGCGGCATGTTGATCCGTTCCGCCTCGGGCATCGGTGTCGCGCCGAGATTTCCCGGCAACGGGACGATCTCGGTCATCACGGCGGCCCAGGGGAACCAGGTCGCGAGCTGGGACGAGGAAGCCCGCCAAGGCCTGTTCACCCGCTATCTCCTCGAAGCAATGCGCGGCGCGGCGGACAGCCAGCGATACGGCAATGGGGACGGCGACATCATCATGGGCGAGGTCAAGGACTATCTCGACCGGGAGATGACCTACGCGGCGCGACGCCGCTACGGCCGAGAGCAGACGGCGTCCATTCAGGGCGACCCGAGCAAGGTCCTGGTGTCCGCATCCAACATTGCCCCCCGGCCACGGGCGGATATCCGCTAGATTTCGACCCGGCGCGAAGCTGCCCCCGCTTCAGATGGCCGTCTTGCACGCCAACAAGCGAGGAGATTCCCCCATGGCAAAAGAAATTATTCACGTCCCCGGCATCTCGGAGACTCTCGCCAAGGTGAAGGCGCCGTTGTCGCCGGCGGTGAAGGCGAACGGGTTCGTGTTCGTTTCCGGTATGCCGCCCCTGGACCCGGACACCGGCGAGATGATGCGGGGCGACATCGCCACCCAGACCCGCTGGTCCCTGGAGGCCATGAAACGGATCCTGGAGACCGCGGGGAGCTCCCTTGACCGTGTGGTCAAGGTGGTCGTCTATATCGCCAACGCCGCCTACTTCCCGACGGTGAACCAGGTTTATGCCGAGTACTTCCCCACCGACCCGCCGGCGCGGACCTTCGTTACCGTCGGCTCGTGGCCGATGGAATTCGATATCGAGATCGAGTGCGTGGCGCTCGCCGATTGACGGCCGTCACCAGATCCTCGGGCCTGAAGGTGAACCACAGAGAGCACAGAGAACACAGAGATGGACACAGAGGAGAAGAGATCGCGCTTCGCGCGAAACCAAGTCTTATTTTTTCTATCAGTCCTTCTCTGTGAATCCTCGGTGTTCTCTGTGTTCTCTGTGGTGAGTTTCAAATTGGTTGCATCGCTGCCCCCCCCCCCCCCCAGAGATGACCGGGGACAATCCTTGGTCCCCAAGAGATGCCTTGATTCACAAAAAAAGAGGCCGCGATGGCGGCCTCAGTTGAGATGTGCGGGAGGAAAGCATCCCACGGATGAGATTTCATCACGTGGCGTGGCGCGGGCCCATGGCCTTGTGGGGGGATCGGGGCAACATGTTGCCCGCCCCGGTCCGTCAGCCCATCAAAGTCATCACGGTCAGTTGGGCGAACCACAGGATCAGTGTCGAGACGGCGATCACCGCTATCGGATCGAAGGTGTGTGCTTGGTTCATCGTCGTGGCCTCTGTCGGCGAGTAGGTATCCATGTTGGTCACCATCATGGACCACCGGCCGTGGTCGTTCTGTGAACCGCGCCACATTGCGAGAAATAAGTTTCCGCCCCGTCGGCGGCGGCTACCCGGTGAAGGCCTGAATCCCCGTCTGGGCACGACCCAGGATGAGGGCATGGATGTCGTGGGTGCCCTCGTAGGTATTGACCGTCTCCAGGTTCATGAGGTGGCGGATGACGTGGAACTCGTCGACGATGCCGTTACCGCCGTGCATGTCCCGGGCCGCCCGCACGATGTCGAGGGCCTTGCCGCAGGCGTTGCGCTTGATCAGCGAGATATTCTCCGGCGCGCAGCGGCCCTCGTCCAAGAGGCGGCCGACCCTGAGCGCCGCCTGTAGCCCCAGCGCGATTTCCGTCTGCATGTCGGCCAGCTTCTTCTGGATCAACTGGTTGGCGGCCAGGGGGCGGCCGAATTGTTTGCGGTCGAGCACGTACTGCCGCGCCGCCTGCCAGCAGAACTCGGCGGCACCCATGACTCCCCAGGCGATGCCGTAGCGGGCCTTGTTGAGGCAGCCGAAGGGGCCGGCCAGGCCACGGGCGTCGGGCAGCAGGTTCTCGGCCGGCACGAAGACGTTGTCCATGACGACCTCGCCGGTGGGCGAGACGCGAAGCGAGAACTTGCCCTCGATCTTGGGCGTGCTCAGCCCCTCCATGCCCCGCTCCAGGATGAAGCCGCGAATGACGCCGTCCAGCTTGGCCCAGACGATAAACACCTCCGCCTGGGGGGCGTTGGTGATCCACATCTTGGCGCCGGTCAGCCGATAGCCACCGTCCACCGCCTCGGCCCGGGTCCGCATGCCGCCGGGGTCCGAGCCGTGGTCCGGCTCGGTCAGCCCGAAGGCGCCGATCCATTCGCCGGTCGCCAGCTTGGGCAGGTATTTGCGGCGCTGATCCTCGGTGCCGTAGGCGTGGATCGGATGAATGACCAGGGAGGACTGGACGCTCATGGTGGAGCGATAGCCGGAATCCACCCGCTCCACCTCGCGGGCGGCCAAGCCATAACACACGTGGCTGACCCCGGCGCCGCCATATTCGGGCGGGATCATCGCGCCGAGGAGCCCCAGTTCGCCCATCTCTTCGATTACCGCCCGGTCGAAACGTTCCGTCCGGTTGGCCTCCAGCACCCGGGGCATGAGCTTTTCCTGGGCAAAGTCGCGGGCCGTATCGCGGATCAGGCGCTCTGACTCGTCCAGTTGATCTTCCAGGTGAAAGGGATCGTCCCACTGGAAAGGGGCGTGCGATGCCATGGGGAGGTTCCTCTTATCGGGCGGCGGTTGGCCGTCGGGCGGTTGCCTTGCGGGGTACTTGGCGGGGTATATAGCGCCGAACCCCATGGGGACAACCGGTGTGGCCCTGTCGATCGCGGGCGTGCGCGGCGTCACCGACGACGGGGTTCGTTCGTGGTAGGGTTTCCACATGTCGCGGTTGGTTGATCCGGGCGGAGTTCGGCCATTGAGTGAGGCAAGGGTAGTGGAGTTGCTGCGCGCCTGGTTCGGCGGCATGCTGGGCGTGCGCTTCGCGCTGGTGGTGTTCCTGAGCATCGCCGCCGTCGAAGCGGCCATCCTCATCCCGTCGGTCCGCAATTACGAACGCGATTTGCTGGCGCGCCTGGAGCACGCGGGCCGCGCCGGCGTGATGGCCGCCTTCCGCACCCAGTCCCACGCCGACGAACGCAGCCTGCTGATCTACGCGAAGGTCATCCTCGGCGCCACGGACCTCAGTGGCGGCGCCCTTTATCGGGCCGACGGCACCCTCATCGGCACCTTCGGGGAAACGCCCGTGCTGACGCCGGCCATGGTGGCGGCGGGCGAGGCGCCGCGGCGACGCAGCGCGGACGGAGACCGGCTGGAGGTACTGTGGCCCCACGCCGACAACCGACTCCCCATGACCGTCGTCGGCCGACTGGACGCCACTTTCATCGGCCCGGAGCTGACCGCCTTCGTGTGGCGAATCGCCGGGTTGGTGCTGCTGCTTTCGGTGGTCGTGTGCACAGCGACCATGCTGGTCTTCCGTCACCTGGTCGGCCGCCCGATCGGCGAGCTGCATCGGCGCCTGGACGCCGCCCGGGACGATCCCGCCAACCCGTCGGCCCATGTCCTCGAGACCCGGCGCCGGGACGAACTGGGCCAGGTGAGCGAAGCCTTCAACGGCATGATCCGGCGTATCGGCGACGACATCGTCGAACAGCAGGAGGCACGCCGGGCCCTGAAGGAGGCCAACGACCAGCTGGAAGCCCGGGTGGCGGATCGCACCAAGGAACTGGTGACCTCCAACGAATCCCTGCGCCACGAGGTCGCCGAGCGGCAGCGGGCCGAGGATGCCCTGCGCCACGATGCCTTCCATGATCGCCTGACCGGCCTGCCGAACCGGGATCTGCTGATCGACCGGACGAACCACGCCATTCGCGCCGCCCGGCGCGAACGAACCCGAACATTCGCATTGTTGCTGGTGAACCTGGACCGCTTCAAGGTGGTCAACGACAGCCTCGGCCATCTGGCCGGGGACGAGCTGCTGCTGGCGGTGGCCGAGCGGATCACCGCCACGGTCCGCCCCGGCGATAGCGTGGCCCGGGTGGGCGCCGACGAATTCGCCATCCTGGTCGCCGACCTGACGCGGCCGGAAGACGTGGCGGCTTGCGGGCGGCGCATCCGGGAGAGCCTGGCGCCCCCCTTCATGATTGAGGCCCAGGAGATCTTCTGCACCGTCAGCATCGGCGTCGCCGTCGGCTCCATGGGCTATATCCGTGCCGACAGCATGATTCAGGACGCGGCCCTGGCCCTGCACGAAGCCAAGACCGCGGGCAAGGACCGGTTCAAGGTCTTCGACCCCTCCATGCGCACCGGCGCGACGGGCCTGTTGCGGGTGGAATCCGACCTCCGGCGCGCCATCGAACAGGGCGATCAACTGGTCCTCCATTATCAGCCCATCGTCGATCTCGAAACCGGCCTGGTCGCCGGGTTCGAGGCCCTGGTCCGCTGGCGTCACCCGGAACGGGGCCTGCTGGCACCGGGAGAATTCATCTCCCTGTCGGAAGACACCGGGCTGATCGTTCCCCTCGGCCGCTGGATCCTGCTGGAATCCGCCCGCCAGGCCGCCGCCTGGCGGCGGCAGATGCAGACGCCCGTCTACATCAGCGTCAACGTCTCCAGCCGGCAACTGTCGGAGGGCGTGATGACCGAGGACGTCAGCCGGGCCATCGCCCAGGATGGCGTTACCCCCGACATGCTTCGCCTGGAGGTCACCGAATCCCTGTTGATGGACAATCCGGTCCTGGCCGGCAAAATGCTGCAGGAAATCCGCGACATGGACGTTAAGCTCTGCATTGACGACTTCGGGACCGGCTACTCCAGCCTCGGCTACCTGCGCCGCTTTCCCTTCGACGTGCTCAAGATCGACCGCAGCTTCATCACCACCATCACCGAGGGCCGGGAAAGCCGCGAGATCGTCGGTACGGTCATCGAACTGGGTCGGGTTCTCGGCAAGCAGGTGGTGGCGGAAGGGGCGGAGACCGAGGAAGAGGTGCGCATTCTTCGCGACCTTCGCTGCGCCATGTGTCAGGGCTTCTTCTTCGCTCCCGGTCTCGAAGCCCGCGAGGCGGCGTCCCTGATGGACGCGCCTCCCTGGTCCTGGCGCCCACGGTCGGCCGCCGTGCGGCCACGGATGGTCTCGCCCTGACACCGGGCCGGTGCCGGACCTTGGACAGCGTCACGCTCACCGATCGGAAACGAAAGGAATCCCTGGTGTGAAACCCCAATGCGCGACGTCGCTATCGCTGTCTCTTCGCCCCTTGGGCCGCGCCTGGCGGGGTTTGGCGCTGGGACTGCTTTTCGCCGCCCCGGGCGCGGCCGAGGAAATCGGCAGCGTCGACACGGTCTTCAAGCTGCTGGGCCCGGACCACAAGATCGTCGTCGAGGCGTTCGACGATCCGGACGTCGCCGGGGTCGCCTGTCACCTCAGCCGGGCCAAGAAGGGCGGTATCACCGGCGCCGTCGGCCTCGCCGAGGACCCTTCGGATGCCTCAATCGCTTGCCGGCAGGTGGGTCCGATCACCATCGCCCATCCCCTGGAGCAGGGCGAAGAGGTGTTCACCAAAAGGACTTCGGTGGTGTTCAAGAAGTTGCACGTGGTGCGCTTCCTCGACGAGAAGCGAAACGTGCTGATCAATCTGATCTACAGCGACAAGCTGATCGAAGGCAGCCCGAAAAACAGCCTTTCCACCGTACCCATCAGGCCGTGGCCCGAGGGATAGGGGGCTTTCGCTTCGAGGGTTAACCGTCGTTGCGGGGCGCGCTGGGCGGGCGTTCGAACAGGGTGTAGGCAAGGACG
Organism: Rhodospirillales bacterium; assembly: GCA_965247705.1. Classification (GTDB taxonomy): domain Bacteria; phylum Pseudomonadota; class Alphaproteobacteria; order Rhodospirillales; family CAMCUA01; genus CBDFHV01. The sequence continues at coordinate 88,422 of CBDFHV010000015.1, forward strand.
GCGACAAACACGAGCGAAACGATCAAAGCTGCCAAAATCATATCCTCCTGAATTCGTTCTTGACCTTGAAGGCCACCCTAGGCGGCGGCGCGAAACCGCGCAGTGACGGGTGTCACAAGCCCTCGGGCGCCAAGACGGCTTGTGTTTGTCACGGGTTCGTGGCAGTCGTTGGACATTATTGAGGCCATATGGTGGCGCCCAGCGGGGCGGGGAGATGTCGATGGAAATGGACGGCAGCTTTAGCAAGCTGACGCCGGGGGAGCGGAAAGCCCTTCTCGCGGCTGGCGCCCCCAACAGCTATGGGGTGGGCCAGCCGATCCTTACCCAAGGCGGCACCCGCGAACGCACCATGTTCGTGGTGACCCGGGGCGGCGTTCGAATCGAGCGGGAGCTTCGCGTCCGTGCCAGCTACCGCATGCAACAGGGGTCGAAACGGGTCGAGCGGCACCGGGACCCGAACGACGCGGACCGCACCCATCTGGTCCTCCAGCGATTGGGACCGGGCGAGATTTTTGGCGAGATGTCCTTCCTGGTGCAGGCCACGGCCACCACCCGCGTGGTGGCCGAGGAAGACTCGGAAGTTGTGCACATCGGACCCGACGCGGTGCAGCGCATGATGGCCGCCGACCCCACCTTCGCCGGGCGGTTCTATCATTCTCTCGCCGTCACTCTCACCCACCGGATCCGTCAGACCAACAAGCTGGTGGTGTGACTCGGGCGTGGGCCCGTAGCGAGCTCCCTTCCCGTACCTCCCCGACAGCTATTGCCTTGTCGGTCGCCGTGGAATGACGGGCCGACCAAGCGCGGCCTGATGAGACCCGCCGCAAGTCGGAACCTTCCATGGCAAGCGCGCACGACCCGGATCCACCAGCCCCTTCAGAGTCCGCCCCATCGACCGGTTTATTGCCTTGGATCGTGTGTGGGCTTGGCGGGCTGTTTTTCGGTTTCGGCTACTTCCAGCGGGTTGCGCCAAGCGCCATGATCCCGGAGCTGATGCGGGATTTTGGCGCCAGTGCCGCGGCTCTGGGCAACCTGGCGGCGCTTTATTTCTACGCCTACGCACTCCTCGAGGTTCCCGGCGGCGTGATGCTGGACCGCTTCGGTCCGCGCCGGTGCCTGGCCGGAGCCATCACCGTCTGTGCGCTGGGTACCCTCTTGTTCTCGATTGCCGGCGGCATCGCCTGGGCCTACGCGGGGCGCGTGCTGATCGGGGCCGGTGCCGGCTTCGCCTGGATTGGCGCCGCCAAGCTGGCATCCATGTGGTTCCCGCCACGGCGATTCGCCCTGGTCACCGGGGTGTGCTCGCTGCTGGGGATGGTGGGCGCCGTCGGCGCCCAGGCCCCCCTTGCCGCCCTTGTGGAGGTGAGCGGCTGGCGTGCGGCCCTGATCGGCAGCGCCGGGGCCGGGGGCCTGTTGGCGGCGGCCATCTGGTTGGTGGCGCGCGACGACGTGGCGCCGCAACGGACGGCACGGGCGGCGGGCGGCGTGCTGCGGGGCCTGGGCCGGGTCCTGGCAAGCTCGCAAGTCTGGGTGACCGCCTGCGGGGGCGCCTTGCTGGTGCCGAACGTGTCCGCCTTCGCCAGCCTGTGGGGGGTCCCCTACATGATGCAGGCCCACGACGTGGAACGGCCGGCGGCGGCGGCCGCGACGTCCCTCGTCCTGATCGGTTTCGGCGGTGGCTCGCCCCTGATCGGCTGGTGGTCCGACCGCATTGGACGCCGCAGGCCGCCCATGCTGACCTGCGGTTCGGCGGCGCTGGCCTCCATGGCGATGCTTGTTTACGTCCCGGGGCTTCCGTTGACCGCGGTCTACGTCCTGTGCCTGACCTGTGGCCTTGGGTCGAGCGCCTACTTTCTGGCCTACGCGACCAGCCGCGAGCACGGGCCGAACGACGCGGTGGGGGCGACGTTGGGTGTCGTCAACATGACCTACATGCTTGTCGGCGCGGCTTTCCAACCCTTGATCGGCTGGCTCCTGGATATTGGCTGGGATGGGCGATTGGAAGCCGGCGCCAGGGTTTATTCGGTGGCGGTCTACCAGATGGCGTTTCTCTCGCTCATCGCGTCCCAGTGTCTCGCCCTCGTTGCCATGCTCTGCATCCGCGAGACGCACTGCCGCCCGTCGGGCGAGCGCTAGCCGTCGCCGGGCGAGGTGCGGGTCGGGCCTTGGCCGAGGTCGTGGTTTGACTCCGGTGGGTGGCCAAAGAGGCGCACCCCCACCGTGTCGCTCCTCCGTGGAGGGAACCGATTGGGGCCATGCTTGACCAGGTCCGTCGCGGGTTGTAGGCGGTCGTAGTGAAGCCAGGTGTCAGCTCAGTGGGCTATTCCGGCCGTTCGTGGGGGCGTTCCAATCTGGCGCTCTTAGCTATGAGTAGTCATTCAGAACTCGTCCCTCGCGTCCGAAGCGGGCACCTCACAGAAGCGGCCTTTTCACAGACGTCGGCATCTTCAAGCAAGCTACTTTCGAGAACGCCCTCGCTGACGATTGCAAAGCGTACGAGATACTACGTCGCGGCACCCAAGTCGCCCGCGTTTTGAACGCGGATTTGGCGCTTCAACGCATCGAGCAATGTGTCCTGCTCAACAACAAGACGCCATTCCTGGCCCTGGCAGCGCTCTAGCCAGTCGATCATGACTACGTTCATCGCTGCCAGTCGCGGCCGGCCCACTGGATCGGCCGCCCGGAACTGTGCAAGGATGCCATCGGCCAACGCGGCGTTCACGACCGGCCGCTCGCGGGTGAGGTGGCACCACTCCCTTAAGCCAGCCCAAAGGCCTGGCTGCATCGGCTGGATGCCGTCATTAAGTGGACCGAGCGGTAAAACCTCCGAAGCCTTGGACACTGGCTGACAGCCCATCGGCCGCATGTCCATTCCATCGCAGCCCAGAAGCCGGGCTGCGCTCAGCAGTTGCAGCCATTCCGCTATCTGGCGTGGCGAATGGCCCTTTGCGGGCTGGTCCACGAGAACCCGCCGCCATCGGTCGGGATTGCAGAAATGCTGTCCGAGCCAGTCTCGCTCGCCCATGGCGACAGACCGCACCGCCCCGGCGAGCGCGCCGACCGTGGCGTGAGGCGAACTGTATTGTGCAGCCAGCCAGTCGGGCGGGAGGTGCTGAGCGAAGAATTCCTCAACTTCACCGGGGCTACAGCGGTGTGGCGACGTCAGGATGAACGTAAGATGGATGATCGTGACACCCGGTGACGGAAAATCCTCTGCGCGAGCGATCCGAATGATTGCCTCTGCAATGGGACAGACCAGATCGCCACGGCCGGCACCATAGCAAAACGAAGCGAAGCCCCTGAACCAGTCGGGTCGACCGAGGTGGGCATTTGCCCATCGCCGCGACCAGGCCTCTGTGTCTATCGTGGGGGAATTTGAGTAAACGCTTTGTCCTGTCTGCAAAGGGCAACAATCTTTCCGGGACCATCGAGAATGCAGCGATTGACCATGGCTGGAAGCAGGTGATCGGACACGAGAGCGTCGCGAAGGCCATTCGCCACCTTGGGTATCGCGGTGTCCGCGTAGGTGAGGAACGACGCGAGATGGTCCAGCGGCGTCTCCAAAGCCTGCCTGACCCGCGCGTCGGGGTCCTTCGAAAGCCCGTCATGGATGGCCTTCGCAACCGCGGGCATCACCGTGTCCGCGTAGGTGAGGAACGACCGGAGCTGTTCAAGCGGCGTCGCCAAAGCCTGCCTGACCAGCGCGTCGGGGTCCTTCGCAAGCCCGTCACGGATGGCCTTCGCAACCGCGGGCATCGCCGTGTCCGCATAGGTGAGGAACGACGGGAGCTGTTCCAGCGGCGTCGCCAAAGCCTGCCTGACCAGCGCGTCACGACTCTCCGATTGGGCCAACCAAGCTGTAACCCTCGCTGAGATTTCCTCTGCGGTAATCAGTTGCAGCTCCTGGGTTGCGATGAGTGCCTCACGCCACCACGCAACGCGAGCGCCATTCAAAGGCCATTCCGAATTGCGCCAAAGTGCTTTGAGCAGGGCGACCGCTTCGGTGACTTCACTGTTCTTCCGGAGCCTCAACGCAGTCGCGATGCTGGCAAATGGATGATCCTTAAGAACGCGCATGCGGTCATCCCGCGACGCCTCCGTGCGGCCGGCTGCGTCGCGGAGCAACGCACCGAGGCCCGGGTGTGCAAGGCGGTAGAGCTTGTAGGCACCCCTGAAGCCCCGGCTCTCGACCCATACCAGCCCATGCCGAATACATGCCTTGAGCGCGTCGCCGGCGAAACCCTCGACTGGCACAAGCCCCTCGACCGTAGCAACCGCCGCAAGGTCCAGAAGCGCCGACTGCTCGGGGGCCAACTCCGGGTCGGTCAAATAGCGACGGCGAACGAACGCACGGGCATCTGCGGCTTCGAGGGCAGCGGCCTCGCCACCCCGGTCGAGAAGACCGAGCACGGCTGCACTGAAAACAACGAGGTCGCCGCCGAATAGCTCGTGCCATCGGGCAAGAACTTCCGGCTGCACTGGAGGCGATTCGCCACCAGTCCGCGCCCGAAAGTGGCGCCGGTAAACTCCTTCAAGATCCACCGCCTCGATGATGAGATCGAAGCACGGCAGCGGGATCGTTTCGAGTTCGGGCTCATCGTCCCAAACCTCCGCCTTGGTGCGAATGCGACGCGTCAGGATCAAGAGTTCCGATCCGCCCCCAAGAGTTTCCCACTGCTCGAATAATCGAACCGCCGCGCCGGGATCGAGATGGGCATTGTCAATTACAAAGAGCACACCACGATCAGCGATTGCTGTGAACGCCTCGCCAGCTCGTTCTACCAAGGTCGGATCGGCCGCCGTCTCGGTGAGGTCAAGATAGTAGGTGGTGAGTCGGACCCGATTTCCTTGGACACAGAATTGGCTTAATCGAAGTGTCCAAGGAGGACCGGAACATGACCGATAATTTTGAGAAGAAAGTTGCTGTTGATGGGCCTGTGGTAAATGCGGGCGAGCTTGGCTCGTCCACGTTTTCCCCAGGACAGGCTTTGCCGGCAGGCCCGCTGGGACTTGGCCAGCGATGGACGGTGGCGCGCAAGCGTGAGGTCGTTCTGCGGCTTTTGCGTGACGAGCCGGTGCAACTTCTGTCGCGCCAGTTGGGCGTAGAGATCTTCCGGCTCGAGCAGTGGCGTGAGAAAGCGATCGGCGGGATCGACGCCTCGCTCAAGCAACGCAAGGGCGATCCGGTGCAGGCGGAACTGGATAGCGCCATGAAGCGGATCGGAGAGTTGACCATGCAGGTGGAACTGCTGGAGGCCAAGACGGAGACCTTCGGCCCTTTGGGGCGGCGGAGGTCGCGGCGATGAGTGCCGCCACCTCGCCCGGCACGGGTCTGGCCTACGGCCTGCGGCGGGTCTGCGCCGCCTGGGGCATGGCCCGCTCCTCGTTCTACGCCGTGACCTCCGGCCAGCACGCCGAGCAGCCGCCGGCAAAGCGTCGGGGACCGAAGCCCGCGATCTCGGACCAGGCGCTGCTGGTGGCGATCGAAGCCGACCTGGAGGCATCGCCCTGGGAGGGCGAGGGCTACCGCAAGGTCTGGGCTCGGCTTCGGGTCTGTCGCGACATCCGGGTTGCCCGCAAGCGGGTGCTCCGCCTGATGCGCGAGAACAATCTGCTCTCGCCCCATCGCTGCCGCCGCCGTGGCGGCAATCCCCCATGACGGTGAGATCATCACTCATGCCCCGAACCTCATGTGGGGCACCGATGGCGTTCGGGTGTTCACGGTGGACGACGGCTGGGGCTGGATCTTCACCGCCGTCGAGCATTGGAACGCCGAGTGTGTCGGCTGGCATGTCTGCAAGCGCGGCGACCGCTTCGCCGCCCTGCAGCCGATCTCCATGGGGCTTGCCGGGCTGTATGGCTCGACCGCGGCCGGCGCGGCTCGGGGGCTGGCCTTGCGGATGGATCACGGCTCCCAGTATCTGTCGGACCACTTCACCAACCAGATCAAGTTCTGGGGCATCCAGCCGTCCTACGCCTTCGTCGCCGAGCCCCAGACCAACGGCGTCGCCGAGCGGTTCAATCGCACGCTGAAGGAACAGATCATCCATGGTCGCATCTACCGCAACATCGCGGAGCTGCGGGACGCCGTCCGCGACTTCGTCGAACTCTACAATGCCCAGTGGATCGTCGAAAAGAACGGCTACCTGAGCCCCGCTCAAGCTCGTCAGGCGTGGCACGCCGCGATCTCAATCAGGCCCGCCGCGTGAGACAAACTTGTGTCCAAGGAACCGGGTGCGCTACAAAGATAGTAGGTGGGCGCGTGTCTGAACCGCGGTCGGTGCGCCAGAACAAATGCGAGCGTGGTCTTGCCTGCGGCTCCGTGCCCAACGACTATAGCCGCATGCTGATCAGCCAATGTGCTCTCGACCGTTGCGAGCAGAGGCGGGGCGTAGACGCGGTCTTCTTCATACTCCTCAACTGTCGGGAAAATACCCGTGGATCGGCGGAGGTTGAAGCGCCTTATGACGTCTTCGACGCGACCAAACGGTCCGGATGTCACTTTTTAGCTGGAGGTCGTTGATCCAAAACCTGGCATGGAAGGGCTCGCGCAATCGGGCGCAAAGTTCCTTTCGAAATACTATGTGAACTTCCTCGCCAGGCAGGCCCTGTAGGCGCGCTTGGTTGCGCATCTCCACCACGTCGGTGAGCGTCGACGCAGGACACCAAGCCACCCAGATCAAGCCTCCACGGTCTTGGGGCGCCAATCTGGCTGCCAACTTGGCAAGGTCGGCCGGCCAGTGATCGGTTCTTGCATCGCCTGCCGTGGTCGCTTCGATGGCGATGATCGCGCCGTTGGCCTTGATCAGATAGGCGTCGGGCCAGCCTGGGACCGGCTTGTCGTCGGGCCGGCGGCCAAAAGGGACCAATCCGTCCCGCCAGTTCAAGGTAGATCCCCCGCGCAAGCTGCTCGGCCACGCGTTGAAAAAAAACCCGGGCTGCCGATACGGAACTCGATACTAGCTTCGATGGCGGCTTCGGAAGGCGCGTAGGATGTTGAGGGCATGCGACCTCAGTTTGTTACCCAATCAACATTTTCACCACCATTAGCATACTTGACTCAACGCAGTTCAGAGGAAAGATAGAGCGGCGCTTGCGTCGAAGACGGTGATTGCGGGCTTTGGCCAGGCACGTCACCGGCATGCCCCTCTGTCCGCGTGGGGAACTATCGACCAC
>CBDFHV010000016.1:0-58469 GCA_965247705.1 Rhodospirillales bacterium
TTTGATCGACTCCCACTACTTTTACCCGGACGGAGTCGCGGCCGTGCGCCTTGGTATGGCGCTTGGCAAGCCCGTCACGATCACCGCGCGAGGATCCGACCTTAGCGAGTTGGCGGAACTGCCTCGCCCCCGGGCGCAGATCCAGTGGGCGGCACGCCATGCCGCGGGCCTGATCACCGTTTGCCAGGCTCTCAAGGGCAAGCTCGTGGAATTGGGCGTTGCGCCCGATAGGGTCCGGGTGTTGCGCAACGGTGTCGACTTGGAGGCATTTCGGCCCGGCGACCGGGACGCATTGCGACGACGCCTGGAATTCGACAGCCAAGTCCTGCTTTCCGTAGGTCTGCTGATCCCCCGCAAAGCGCACCACCTAACGATCGAGGCCATGGCACACCTTCCCGGCAAGCGCCTGCTGATCGCTGGAGACGGCGAGGAACGCCCCAGGCTGGAGGCGCTGATCCAAAAGCTGGATTTGGACGACAGGGTGACCCTGCTTGGGCGCGTGCCCCACGAACAACTGAAGGACCTCTATGCGGCCGCCGATGCCCTGGTGCTGGCCTCCAGTCGCGAGGGCTGGGCCAATGTCCTGTTGGAATCCATGGCCTGCGGCACCCCCGTCGTGGCCAGCGACGTGTGGGGAACGGGCGAGGTCGTCGCCGAACCCGCCGCCGGGGTCCTCATGGGCGAACGCACCGTGAAGGGCATCGTGGATGCGGTCGGTCGGCTGTTTGCAAGGCCGCCACGACGGCAACAGACGTGAGCTTACGCGGAAAGATTCGACTGGGACGCCACCACGCTGGGGCAATTGGACCTCTTTCGCGGTATTCTGCGCCGGCCTTGAGCGACTCCCATTCCGCCACGAGTAGCCTGAAACACCGAAAGTCCAGTCTTATGGTCGTCAAGTCCAAAAACATTACGCTGGTCGAGCATCGTGTAGACAACGTGGCGCGATGGGATCGCAACGGTCACCGGGGTGGCATTCTGTGGCTGACAGGTCTGTCCGGTTCCGGGAAGTCGACCCTGGCTTTCGAATTGGAACGTCACCTGTTCCAGGGTGGCTGGCACGTCTACGTCCTGGACGGAGACAATGTGCGTCATGGTTTGTGCAGCGACCTTGGCTTCTCTCCCGGGGATCGAGCGGAAAATATCCGGCGCATCGGCGAGGTTGCCAGTCTGTTCGCCGACGCGGGATATCTCGTGATCACGGCCTTCATTTCGCCCTACCGGCAAGACCGGGACATCGCCCGCCACTGCGCCAAGGACCCGTTCCACGAGGTGTACCTGAGTGCCGACGTGGCCGAGTGCGAACGGCGAGATCCCAAGGGCCTCTACGAGCGTGCGCGGCGGGGCGAGATTCCCGAATTTACTGGCGTTTCAGCCCCTTACGAGGCACCCCTCAATCCCGAAGTAGTGGTGCCAACCGGCCAGCAGACCGTCGACGACAGCGTGAAATCGCTGTTGCGACACACGGAATCGTGTTTCCTTCTCCATTCGGGCGCATCGCCGCGGCGAACCCCGGTCGTGACGGGAAGCCCTGACTGATACGACCCAACAAGCGCATGTGTCGGATTATTTGACAGTTCGTCTCGGCGGACCGGCTCGCATAACGTCTTGATTCTGCGACGCACTTCGCGTTCTAGTCGTAGACGACGCCTCCCCGGACCACGCCCACTGTCGGATTCGACAACACTTGTCACATAATTGCCTCCTACACCCCGCGCCGCCCTACCCATCAACCTATTGAGAACAAACCATCGTCCCTATCCGGTTAAAACAGGATCGGCCGCGGCGAACCCCGGTCGTGACGGGAAGCCCTGACTGATACGACCCAACAAGCGCATGTGTCGGATTATTTGACAGTTCGTCTCGGCGGACCGGCTCGCATAACGGCTTGATTCTGCGACGCACTTCGCGTTCTAGTCGTAGACGACGCCTCCCCGGACCACGCCCACTGTCGGATTCGACAACACTTGTCACATAATTGCCTCCTACACCCCGCGCCGCCCTACCCATCAACCTATTGAGAACAAACCATTATTAAAACTTGGCACAAAATTTGCTTAAAAAAACTGTGGGTCGTACATTGCGGTCGCGGCGGAACCTTGCCTTTTGAAGCATCTTGAAGGGTTCCGACGGGTCCGCGCATGGGAGGGTCAGGCATGGCCTCAGAAAGCCGAGATCCGGAGGAATCTGTGCCCCGTAAGCGGCGCATGACCCTTCTCACGGCGGTGCCGTTTTGGGTGGTGACGTCGATTGCCGGTTGGGCCGTAAATGCGGTGACGGTGATTTCCTTGGGAGGCGGCGATGGGGAGCGCATCGCCAGTGACGAAAATCTTCAGGAGATTCTGAATTTCGCGCCCGCGGCGGGCGTCGAAGAACCGCAACCCTGACGGGCCGAGACGATCAGCTGGCCGATAAAGGGACAGCGAGACAGGTCGGAGGCTATCAGGCAGCCTTGGTTCGGGCCTCCAGCATGCGTCGCAGCGCAACCGCCGCTTGGCGCACTTGATCCGTGTCTACGTCCAGATGTGTGACCGCGCGCATGCGGGTGGGCCCGCTGGCACCGATTCGGATGCCTTCCGCCAGAAGCAGATCGCTCAATTCCATTGCCGACAACCCCGTTCCCGCCACGTCGAAGAACACCATGTTGGTCTGAACCGAGTCCAGGTCGACGGAAATGCCCCGAATGTCGGCGATGGATTCGGCGAACATGCGGGCCTTTGCATGGTCTTCGGCCAATCGCTCGACGTGATTTTCCAGCGCATAGATCCCCGCCGCGGCGATGACGCCGGACTGGCGCATGGCACCACCAAGGCGGTGCTTCCACTGCCACGCCGCGTCAATGAAGCCCGCCGACCCCGCCAGCACGGCGCCCACGGGACAGCCGAGCCCCTTGCTCAGATCCAGCCACAAGGTGTCGCAGGTGGCCCCATAGTCGCGGGCGGACACGCCCGAGGCCACGACCGCGTCCATCAACCGGGCGCCGTCCATGTGCATGATCAGATCGCGTTCCCGTGCCAGGTTCGCCAGGGACTGCAAGCTGTCAAGGGGCCAGAAGGTGCCGCCGCCGCCGTTGGAGGTTTGTTCCACCTCGATCATGCGCGTTCGCGGCGAATGGCGCCGTTGGGGGGGGCGAATGGCCACTTGCGCTTGATCGGCGGTGAAAATCCCGCGGTCGCCTCCCATAGGATTGAGGAGGACACCCGCCAAGGCCGCCGGACCGCCGCACTCCGAGTTCCAGATGTGGGACGTCCTGTCGCAGATGATCTCGTCCCCGGGCCGGCAGTGGACCAGGATCGCGATCTGATTGCACATGGTTCCCGAAGGCAGGAAAACCGCCGACTCCTTGCCCAGGAGTTCGGCCGCCATCTCACAAAGTCGATTTGTCGAGGGGTCTTCGCCCTTCTGTTCGTCGCCCAGTTCGGCTTCCGCCATGGCCTTGCGCATGCCCGCCGTGGGCAGGGACTGGGTGTCGCTGTAAAGTTCAATGTCGATTGCGGTCATCCCGGGGCTCCCGTCGTTCCGGCATCATGCGATATCAGCGCGGGCACCGTAGCACAGGGCCGCCGACCGCACCACGTGCCGCCTCGTGAGGGACCATCGCCTTGACGGCCCATGGGTGGGCGGTAACTATGGCGCGGCGAAATCGCCAAGTGTTTGAATCTCCTAGAGGCTACCATGTCTCGCGCCACGGCCAGCAGAAGCACGGGCCATCACGTGACGGACCTCGCCGCGGACACCGCCAATCTGCGGCGGACGGTGGAGACCCTGCGCGGGGAGTTGGAACGGGCGGAACAACGGCGACTTGACGACGTCCAGGATGGGGTGGCCACCAGCCACCAGGAACTGCTCCTCGCCCAGGCGACAATTTCCGAACTGCGAGCGGCCCTGGAGCGCACCGAGCGGGATGCCCAGGAACGGGTCCACGCCGCAGGTGCCGAGGCGCAACGGGAGAACCGGCAACTTGGACAGACGGTGGATTCCATCCGCCAGGCCCTCGAACGAGCACAGGCGGAAAAGGTGGAGGCGGTGCAGGACGCGACCAGGGAAGCGAGCCGGGAGGGCTTCCAGCTGCACGACACCATCCGAGCCCTCCGTGCGGAACTGGAAGGTCAAGCACGTCCGTCGCACGACGCTGGCGCGAATCCGGCCGGGCAACTATACTCCCCGGCCTGATGACGGGGACAGCAGCCGAGACGACCAAGCCGCCGCAGGGATGGCTGAGGGCCTTCCTCAAGCCCATCATGCCTGTGTTTCGGGAAGTGGCGGTGATGTCGTTCTTCATCAACATGCTTGCCCTCGCCGTGCCCGTTTTCGTGCTGCAGGTCTATGACCGGGTGGTGTTTCACGCCGGCATCAGCACCCTGGAGGGGCTGGTGATCGGCATGGCCCTGGTCCTGGTCTTCGATTACGTGCTGCGCCAGTCCCGTTCGCGAATCATGCAGACGGTGGCCTTGCGAGTCGACGTGGAAGTGGGCCGCAAGCTCTACGAGCGCATGATGGCCCTGCCGCTGCAAACCCTCGAAAGCGCGCCGGCGGCCCACTGGCAATCCCTGTTTCGCGACGTCGACGTGGTGCGCAATACCCTGTCGGGCGCGTCCGCGATCCTCTTCGCCGATCTGCCGTTCGTGTTCCTGTTCATGGGCCTCATCTGGGTTATCGCCAAGCCCATATTCTGGGTGCTGTGGGTCATCGTCCCCATCTTCGTGATCATCGCCTGGCGCTCGGGCACGGTGCTTGCCAGCGCCAACAAGGAGGAACGGACCACATCAATGTCGCGGGATGGGCTGATCGCCGAGCTCATCGGCGGCCGCACCACCATCAAGGCTCTGGCGCTGGATCGCTCCATGCGCCCCTTGTGGGAACAGAAACACGCCGACAACATCGAGAACTCGATCTCGCGGGGCGGCCGGTCCGACGGATTTGCCAACATGGGCGCCCTGCTCACCATGATGACCACCATCTCCATGACCACCGTGGGCGCCCTTGCCATCATCGACGGGGCGCTCACCATCGGCGCCTTGATCGCGACCAATATGCTGAGTGGCAGCATCATCGGCCCCATGAACCAGCTTGTAGGCCAGTGGCGAACCTATGCCTCCTGCAAGCAGTCCGTCGAACGCCTGGGGCAGGTTTTCGAGGCGGAGACGGAGCGCCAATCGAGCGAAGTCGAGATGGATCGGCCGCGGGGCGAGTTGACCCTGGAAAGCGTTTCCTACAGCTACGCGCCCGACTCCGCGCCCGTCATCGACAATGTGCAACTTACCATTCCCCACGGCGGCGTCCATGCGCTGGTGGGGCGCAACGGCTGCGGCAAGACAACGCTGCTGAAAATGGTCCAAGGCCTGTATCGGCCCACCCAGGGGCGGGTGCTTTTGGACGGCGCCGACATCGCCCAGTTCGGGCGGCCTCAGTTGGCGAACTGGATCGGTTACGTGCCCCAGGAATCGATTCTGTTCGCGGGCACCGTGCGCGAAAACATCTCGCACCGAAGGCCCGAGGCCACCGACGACGACATCATCAAGGCGGCCACCGCGGCGGGCGGCCACCACTTCATCATCGACCTGCCCGACGGCTACGGTACGGAGATCGGCGAAGCGGGGCGCCGCCTTTCCGGCGGTCAGCGACAGCGCATCGCTATCGCCCGGGCCTTGATCGGCGACCCGCCCGTCGTCCTTCTGGACGAACCCTCGAGCAGTCTGGACCGGCAGGCCGAACTGGAGCTTCGCAAGACACTGCAAGAGATCGGCCAGGATCGAACGGTCGTTATCGTTACTCATAGCCCCATTCTGCTCGCGGCATGCGATCACCTGGTCGCCCTCGATCGGGGCAAGGTGTCCCTCGCCGGTCCGGCCAAGGAGATCTTGCCGCGACTCTTCGGATCGGCCGCCCGCACCCCGCCACGACCCCCGGGGAGCGACAACTCGGCGACGGCGCCCCGACCCGGGGCAGCGCCGGCGCAAGGGGTTCCCACCGCCGGTCTGGCGGCGCAAGGAGCGGCCACGGCAAGGATGACGGCTGCGTCGGCGGCGACGACGCCCAACCCGCCGCGGCTGCCGACGGATGGTCCCGCGGTAGCGCCACCCGTTGCAGCCCCGCCCGTTGCAGCCCCACCCGTTGCAGCCCCGCCCGCTGCAGCCCCGCCCGTTGCCGCGTCGTCGGCCGACGCATCGCGCCCTGATGCCGCGACGACGGGACAGGGAGCACGTGCCGGCGGCAGTCCGGGACTGCGATTGACGCCGACGGTGGGGCTCGCCGGCAATGCTGCGCCCCTGTCCAAGGTCGGAGCGGGGATGGTCAGACTGCAGGCCGGGACGAATCCCAAGGGGGGCGGCGCGGCCCAACCGAACGCGCCATCCATCGCCGCCCGGGCGACCGAGGAGTCCACGACATGAGCCGTCTGGATGCCCTGGTCGATACCCACCCCCTGCCCACGTGGCGCAAGTTCGCCTGGGCTGTCATCATTCTGCTGGCCGGCAGCGTGGTGTGGGCGAACTTCGCCGAACTGGATGAGGTGGCCATCGCGAACGGCGAGGTGGTGCCTCAGGGCAAGGTCAAGGTCATCCAGCATCTGGAGGGCGGCATCGTCGAGGCGATCCACGTCCGGGAGGGAGACCAGGTGACGGTGGGCGAGCCGCTTCTGCAGTTGGACCTGGCCACATCCGGCGTCAATCGGGAGGAGCTTCAGGTACGGCTCGACGCCCAAATTCTCGAACGGGCACGGCTCGAGGCTGAGGCGCGGGGGAATGAGCCTTCTTTCCCGGAGGATGTCGCCGGCCGAAACCCGGCCTTGCTACAGTCGCAGCAGCGGGCATTCGACGCGCGCCACGAGGAATTCCTGTCGACGGTCAACGTTCTGCGCCAGCAGATGCGGCAAAGGGAACTGGAAGTCGAAGAGCTCACCGCCCGCAAGCGGGCCGTCGACAACAACTTGCGGCTGGCCAAGGAACGTTTCGAGCTGTCCAGAACACTGCTGGTCGACGGACTGACGCCCAAGATCGACCATCTGGAACTCGAGGCCGAGGTGGCGGAGTTGGACGGCGGAAGGGCGACCCTCGTCGCCGCGGTGCCACGAACCCAAGCCGCCGTGACCGAAGCCGAGCAGCGCGTCATCGAAGCGGAGATTCGGTTCCGGCGCGAAGCCCAGGAACAGATGAGCACGGTGGAGCAGTCCATCGGGCGAATCCAGGAACTATTGTCCGAGGCGACCGGCCAGCGCCTGCGCGCCGAAATCAAGAGCCCCATGGCCGGCGTGGTCAAGAACTTGCGCTTCAACACCCTCGGCGGCATCGTTAAACCCGGCGATGCGATCATGGAGATCGTGCCCACGGCCGACAATCTGGTGATCGATGTCAAGCTCAGCCCCATCGACCGGGGCTACGTGGCCGTGGGTCAGAAGGCCGTCGTGAAGATCTCCACTTACGATTATGTGCGCTACGGCGGGCTGGACGGCAACGTGATCCTTGTCGGTTCCGACACCAATACCGACGAATCGGGCGACACGTACTTTCGGGTCGTCGTGGAAACCGACAAGACCTATCTGGGCGTGGAAGCGGGAGATATGCCCATCACGCCCGGCATGCAAGCGACCGTGGACATCCATACGGGACGCAAATCGGTCATGGACTATCTGGTCAAGCCCGTCCTGAAATTGCGCCACGAAGCATTTCGGGAACGGTGACTGGCGATCGAATGGGAACTCGTGGTCTGGCTCCAACGGACGGCACACCGGCGATTGCGTGGTCAGTCTCTCCGCTTGGCGTCCGACTTGATCGTCGGCGCCTGACACTAACAAGTTCGTTCCCTTAAGGGCGCCGCGGGCCGGATCATGTCCTTCACCACCATCATCGCCACCGTGGCCTCCTTCGCGCTGTTTTTCGGCGCGGTCTTCACATCGACCAACAATCCCATCATTTTCGTCAGCGGCTCCAGTTTCGTCATCGTGTTCGGCGGCACTCTGGCGGCCACCTTCATCTCCTACGAACCCCGCTATGTCCTGCTGTCCCTAAAGCTGATCTGGCGAATTATGTTTTCGGCCAAGGTGGGTCGCGAGATACTCAAATCCGAGGTTGGCCGCGTGATCCGCTGGGCCTATACGGTCCAGAAGAGCGGAATTCCGGCACTGGAATCGGAGGCCAAGAAGGCAGTCCGCGGTGTAGCGCACCCGGTTCCTTGGACACAAGTTTGTCTCACGCGGCGCGCCTGATTGAGATCGCGGCGTGCCACGCCTGACGAGCTTGAGCGGGGCTCAGGTAGCCGTTCTTTTCGACGATCCACTGGGCATTGTAGAGTTCGACGAAGTCGCGGACGGCGTCCCGCAGCTCCGCGATGTTGCGGTAGATGCGACCATGGATGATCTGTTCCTTCAGCGTGCGATTGAACCGCTCGGCGACGCCGTTGGTCTGGGGCTCGGCGACGAAGGCGTAGGACGGCTGGATGCCCCAGAACTTGATCTGGTTGGTGAAGTGGTCCGACAGATACTGGGAGCCGTGATCCATCCGCAAGGCCAGCCCCCGAGCCGCGCCGGCCGCGGTCGAGCCATACAGCCCGGCAAGCCCCATGGAGATCGGCTGCAGGGCGGCGAAGCGGTCGCCGCGCTTGCAGACATGCCAGCCGACACACTCGGCGTTCCAATGCTCGACGGCGGTGAAGATCCAGCCCCAGCCGTCGTCCACCGTGAACACCCGAACGCCATCGGTGCCCCACATGAGGTTCGGGGCATGAGTGATGATCTCACCGTCATGGGGATTGCCGCCACGGCGGCGGCAGCGATGGGGCGAGAGCAGATTGTTCTCGCGCATCAGGCGGAGCACCCGCTTGCGGGCAACCCGGATGTCGCGACAGACCCGAAGCCGAGCCCAGACCTTGCGGTAGCCCTCGCCCTCCCAGGGCGATGCCTCCAGGTCGGCTTCGATCGCCACCAGCAGCGCCTGGTCCGAGATCGCGGGCTTCGGTCCCCGACGCTTTGCCGGCGGCTGCTCGGCGTGCTGGCCGGAGGTCACGGCGTAGAACGAGGAGCGGGCCATGCCCCAGGCGGCGCAGACCCGCCGCAGGCCGCAGGCCAGACCCGTGCCGGGCGAGGTGGCGGCACTCATCGCCGCGACCTCCGCCGCCCCAAAGGGCCGAAGGTCTCCGTCTTGGCCTCCAGCAGTTCCACCTGCATGGTCAACTCTCCGATCCGCTTCATGGCGCTATCCAGTTCCGCCTGCACCGGATCGCCCTTGCGTTGCTTGAGCGAGGCGTCGATCCCGCCGATCGCTTTCTCACGCCACTGCTCGAGCCGGAAGATCTCTACGCCCAACTGGCGCGACAGAAGTTGCACCGGCTCGTCACGCAAAAGCCGCAGAACGACCTCACGCTTGCGCGCCACCGTCCATCGCTGGCCAAGTCCCAGCGGGCCTGCCGGCAAAGCCTGTCCTGGGGAAAACGTGGACGAGCCAAGCTCGCCCGCATTTACCACAGGCCCATCAACAGCAACTTTCTTCTCAAAATTATCGGTCATGTTCCGGTCCTCCTTGGACACTTCGATTAAGCCAATTCTGTGTCCAAGGAAATCGGGTCCGACTCAAAGGCAGTCCGCGGTGACCGCTTCCTTCATTTCGGCGTTGAGATGGTGGTCAGCGGTTACTCCGGTGAGGAAGTACGCGAGATCCTCAACAACACCATCGAGACGACGTTCGGGCGCAATACCGTACCGGTGAACATTTTCAAGAGCATGGCGTCGGCCTCGCCGGCTTTCGGCATGATCGGCACCCTGGTCGGCTTGATCGTCATGCTCGACAACATGGGCGGCGACCCGACGTTACTGGGACCGGGCCTGGCGATCGCCCTGGTGACGACCCTCTATGGGATCCTGTTTGCGCGCCTGATCTACATGCCGGCGGCGTCGAAGATCATGCAGCGCGAGCAGATCGTTCGCTTCCGCAATTACCTGGTCGCCGAAGGCTTGGCCCTGCTCGCGGATCGGAAAAGCCCCCGCTACATCCAGGACAAGATGAACAGCTTCCTGGACCCGGCCATCCACTTCAACATCGACAAGATGAAGCGATGACTTCGGGTCGTCATCGACCTTCGACCGAGGGCTGTTGACCATGGCCCAGCCCCGGCCCAACATGCAGGTCGAGGAAGAGGAGGAATCCGAGGACTGGCTGACGACCTATGCGGACGCCATCACGTTGCTGATGGCCTTCTTCGTCATGCTGGTGTCCTTTTCCAAGGTCGACGTTCCCACCTTCGACAAGGTGGCGGCGGGCATCCGCTCCGAAATCGGCAATCATGAGATCAACACGCCGACCGAACTCATGATGATCGATTTGCAGGACGTGGTTTACACCATGCAGGCCGATAAGGTCGTGGACGTGTCCACCGACGAGAAAGGAATCGTGCTGGAGCTGGCAAGCTCGGCCTTCTACCTGCCCGGGTCCGCCGATATCCGGCCGGAAGCCTTTGCGGTGCTGGAATCCATGGGCAAGACGGTCATGTCGCCAAAATACGAGAAATTTGTCGTCGAACTGGAAGGCCACACCGACGACGACCCCATCAGCACGCCCATATATCCTTCCAACTGGGAGCTGTCGACGGCCCGAGCCACACGCGTGATCCGCTTCCTCATCGAGCTGGGTTTGGACTCGAGACGGCTGAAGGCGTCCGGTTACGGGGCCTCCCGACCCAAGGTGCCCAACCGGGATGCCCAAGGGGCGCCAATTCGGGAGAATCAGGCCACCAACCGGCGGGCGGTCGTGCTTGTCTATCCCGCCTCCCTGGACGAGCAAAAGGATCTATTGAAGAAGGTGGATGTGAATTCCCTGGTTCCCGGCGCCGAGACGCCGGACCAAAACGACACCCCCTGATCACCGGAGTCTTCAGCGATTGGCGCCGGTCAGCCGACGTCGAGAGTCATGAGTTCCCGCGCAACGACGGTGTTCTGCCACGTGTCTTTGGCCTCGGCACCGAGAGCATCCATGAAGTCGTCGTCGTGATCGGGATCGTGGTGGAAGATGGCCAGCCTACCAACGTCCGCCATCTTGCAGAGCCGCACCGCTTCGTTCCAGGTGGAATGTCCCCAACCGATCTTGGAGGGAAATTCCGCTTCGGTGTAGGTGCAGTCGTAGATCACCAAATTGGAACCCTCGATCAGGCCGAGGATGTTCGCGTCCGGTTTCCCCGGCACATGTTCCGTGTCGGTGATGTAGCAAACCGACGCGCCGCCATGCTCGATGCGATAGCCGGTGGCGCCGTTGGGATGGTTGAGAAGAGTGGTGCGCACTTGTACGTCCTCGTACATCGTAAACGACTCGCCGGCCTCGAAATCGATGAAGGTCATCTCCGCCTGCATGGCGTCGATGGGCACCGGAAAAACCGGGTTGTTCATCTGGCTCGACATCACCGCCTGAACGCCCCCCGAATGCTTCAGATGGCCGGCCATGACCTGCAATTTCCGCCGGCTGTCGTAGGCGGGCACGAAGAAGGGGAAGCCGTTGATGTGATCCCAATGGGTGTGGGTCAGCAACATATAGTGGTTCAATTCGCTGTTCTTGATGATGTCCTTGCCCAGTTCCCGGACCCCGGTCCCGGCGTCCAGAATGATCCTGTGGCCGCCGACGGCAACCTCGATACAACTGGTATTGCCCCCGTACCCGATATGGGTGGGTTGCGGACAGGCGATGCTGCCGCGTACGCCCCAAAACTTGACTTGAAAGCTCATCCTCACACGACCCCGACAGGGTGGCGTTGTGGCCTTGCCACTTGGCTTGCGCCCCCTTGCCGTCGGCTCCCCAACTTAGACTGCCTCTCGTCTTATTTCACCGTTGGTGCATGGGTTCTGTGATGCAGATCACACAACCCGGCGGATATTTCCGATCCTACCTGCACGCAGAGTATTTGGTCGGCGCGGCCGCGGTTGACGGCCAACTCCACGAGACCGTTCGCGTTTTCATACCAGAACGCCACTTGGGGGGAAACCTCGGAGAAACCCTTGGCCCGGCGCACAACGTGCGCGCCGACGCGCACGATGGCATCTTGGGCCAATTTCGAGGCGCGAATACCGGTCATGGCGTTTCCGAACCCATCGATATAGACCACCCGGAGCAGGTCGTCGGGCCATTGAGGTCGCTGAACGTCGACGATGGAGCGCGCTCGCCACGGCACCGGAAGCCCCCGCGCGAGCCGGGCGGCGACGGGCGCGAACAGGTCCCGCCCATGGAATGTCGCCGATAGGGTCGACGGCCGCCACAGGATGTCCCGCCACCGCGCATCGTCGCGGCAGCGCCGAATGATCGGTTCGAACAGGCCATTGTCGGGTCCCACGAACCACCGGCCGTCCGCCTGCAGGACGCCCGGGGACCGATCGCCACCCACGCCCGGATCGACGACGCACAGGAACACGGTCTGGGGCGGGAACTCGTCCACGTAGGCGGCCAGGAAATAGGCCGCCAACTGGGGGTCGTGGGCGGGTGCGTCGGCGATGAGGTCGATGATCTCCACTTCCGGCGCCAAGCGCCGAAGCACGGCTGTCATCTGGCCCGTGTAGGGGCCTTTCCGGCCGAAGTCCGTAAAAAGGACGATCACCGCGTCCGACGGCGCTTCTAGTGGTCCAAATCTAACAGATGGTACCCATACGATCGCGTTTCCCGTTTCCTCGGCAGGAAGGGACGCGCCGTCGATGCTGTCGCATCGACAAGGGTCCCTGACGCCCCGAGGAAACGGGAAACGCGACCCACAGGGCGGCCGACCGAGCCCCCCGGGGCCACGGGGTGTCCCCGGGATCGAAATCCGGGGGGGCTCCCCCTGAGACCCCCCGGCGGCGTTGCGGGACGCTTGCGATGCGACAGCATCGCCGCGCGTCCCGCGCCTGGCCGGATGAACTCGGTCGGTCGTCGTATGGGTACCATCTGTTAGATTTGGACCACTAGGCCGCCGTAACCGTCGCCAAGATCAGGAAGACTTGTCCTTGTTCTCTTCCTTGGCCTTCAGATCGACAAGACGCAGGCGTAACGGTTTCACCTTCCAGTCGGGCAGCTTGTAGACCCAGCCATTCACCCGGGCGTTGATCTCTTCCACCTCTTTCTTGACCTCCTCGGGCGTGCGGATGCGTTCCTCGTCCTCGCCTTCGGGCTCGGCCTTGGCCTCCGCATTCACTTCGGCGGAGAACGTCGCCCACGTATGTTCGCCGTCCGGCACCATGGCGATCTTCACGATCAGGCCGCCGAAGGTTTCAACTTCCGCCTTGACCACCTGATCGGCGGCAAGCTCCTTCTCCGAGGCCGGCACCACATCGTCCAGTTCGAGCGTGGTCATGGCCGAGCCCAGGCCGTCCACGTCCCACTGCCAGCGCTCCTTGAGCTTGACGTCCGTGGGCATATCGAGGAGGCCGTAGTGTTCGTCGCCCGGCGCCTGTTTCTCAGCAACGAGGGTGTTGCCTTCGGCGTCGATCGTCGTGATCCGCCGCGCCCGCTTGATTCGGATGTCGACGATATCCCGTTCCAGCCAGTCCTTGGCCGACTTGTCGACGGTCAGTCGCCCCCGCGCCAGCCAGGCCTGATTTTCGCCCGGTCGGCGAAGGTAAACGCCCTGTTCCTCGCTGCCACCCAAGTTGTATCGGCGCTTGCCCAGGATCACCTCGGCCACTGAATTGCCGTCGCCGTCCTTGAGCCGGAACAGAATGGACTGGGCGTCTTCCGCCGACAGGTCTTCCACCTGAAGACGTTGGAAACGATCGGGCTTGCGGGTCTTGGCCTCGACGACCCTAAGCTGGGACAAGCCGATAATGGCCTGGCGGGTCTTGCCCTGGCGAACCGGATAGTCGTGGTTGCCGGCCATCACCCAGCCGTCACCGCGACGTTCCATGACCAAGGTGGCGTCCTTGTTCTGGACCTCCAGCGCGGTGACCTGATTGACCTTGTCCACCAGGTCCGGAAACAGCAGTTCCTCCGATCGGCTGGTCTGGGCGACGCCATAGCGGTCGATGACGCTGAGGGCGGCACCGCCGGCCACTAAAACCGTGACGATGGCCAGTCCGATGAATGCCTTGGGGGTCATGACGGGTTCTCCTGCGGGCTGAGCGCGTGGCTCAATGGGCCGTGGCGCGCTGCCGGAAACGGGACCTGCGGATCAAGGCGATCACGATGGCCAACAGACTGATCAGCAGCGGTACCGACCAGATGTTGACCACCTTCACCATGGTGTTGATCTGTTCGATGTCCGAGCGAAGGGCGTGCTGTACGTCCCGTAGCTGCTTGCGGATCGACAACATCTCGCTGCGGAACTCCTGGATGGTATCCTTCTGCTCGTCGGTCAGGATGACCCCGCCTTCGGGCCCGGCCCGGGTCTGCAATTCGCCCAGCTTCTTTTCCGTCTCTTCCAGCTTGGCCAGCAGGCCCTGCTCGGTCTGCCGGTACTCGACCTCCGCGGCACGCTGAATTCCCTCGAGTACATGGAACGGGCGGGATGACTTGCCACGGCTGCGCAGGCTGATAAGCCCTTCGCTGCCCATGAGGTTATCGAGGGTGTTGATGACGAAGTCCGCGTTGTTGGATGTGGGTATGGAGATTTGCTGGCCCAGGAAGCTCTGCTGATCCAGCCAAAAACGGTTGGCCAGCATGTCCGCGTCGCCCACCAGCACCAGATGCACCGGCGCCGCCGATTCAGCCAGGTGCGCTTCCGCCAGCGCTTCCCGGTCCTTTTTCTTCTTGTCTCCCTCCTCGCTCGCGGGCTCGGCCTCGACCTCGGGCGGCCCGTCGGGGAAGGCGCTCTTGACCGTTCCCTTGAGGCGACCGGCAAGCGTGAAGCGTTTGTCCTCGGGTACGAACTTCTTCAACAGCGCCACCGGATCCGGGTAGTAGTTTATCTCGGAGGCGTCCATGTGGGCCGCCTTGTCGCCGCTGAGGATAAGGGGCTCCAACTCGATGCTGGCATCCTCTTTCTTGGCGAAGGCGCCGGCGCCGGCCATGACGAGGAGGTTCAGTTGGGCTGTCACCACGTCCTGCTGGTCGAAGTTGGCCGGCCCCATCCCCAACCAGGCCAAGTAGCGGGCCGTCACCTCCCGGTTGCCGCTGCTGGTGGAAACCCGCATTGCCGTGGTCGCGTCGCCGACGAACTTCTTGCTATCGAAGATCACGCCCCAGGAATCGAGCAAATTGCCGAGATCGGACTCGGTGATGCCTGGTTCACGGCCGCGCGGCGTCGTCAGCATGCTTTCCGCGTTGGGGTCGACCATGATCATGGCCTTGCCGCCGTGCATGACGTACTGGTCGACCGCATAGAGGGATTCCGCTTTCAGTCCCCGGGGATGCACCATCAGCAGCACGTCCACGTCTTCCGGGATCCGGCTGAAATCGGGGCCCAGGTTGCGGACTTCGAAAAACTGGCGCATCTGCTGAATGATGGCCCACGGCCCCTGGCCGCGCATGGGGTCACCTTCCATCAGGAAGCTGTCCACCAGGCCGATCACCTTTTTCTTGGGATTGGCCAGGTTGTAGACCAGGCGGGTCAGGTCGTACTCAAGGAAGGACTCGCGCCGCTGATCGAACAGGGGCACCACCTCCCGGTCGTCCGTGCTGTTGGTGGCGGCGAGCCCGAAATAGCCCAGGTCTCCGGCGCTGGTGAGGGGGATGCCGTGGAGCCCGAAGGCGACGGCCTCGTCCTCGATGGCGGAAAACGGCTCCGGATCGTAGATCTCCAACTCCAGCCGGCCGTCCGCAAGACGCACGTAGTGTTCCAGGACCTCGCGCACCCGTTCGCCGTAGTTGGCATGGACCGGGCTTTCGTCGGCCAGCGCGCGCGATAGGTAGAACCGCATTTGGATCGGTTCGTCGATGTCGCGCAGCACCTGTCGGGTCCCGTCCGATAGAGTGAACAGCGCGTCCTCGGTCAAGTCCAGGCGCAAGGGCTTGATGGCATTGGCCACCAGGATGTTCAGGCACAAAAACAGAATCGCGGCCAGGACGATGGCGCCGGCGGTCAGGGTTCGTTTGTCTGCTCGCATCATGGCGTTCCCTCAACCCACTTTCTTGATCTCGACGATGGCCACATTGACAAAGAGCGCGATGCCGATCAGGGAACCGAAGAACATCAGGTCCCTCAGGTCGATCACGCCGGTGCGGATGGCCTGGAAGTGGGTGAGAAAGCTCATGCCAACCACCGCATCCACCAGGAACGAGGGCGCCCAACCGCGGAAGAACGAGATCACGATGTCCAGGCCGCTGGTCAGGAACAGGAAACACACCACCGCCGACAGGATAAAGGCGATCACCTGGTTGCGGGTCAGGGCCGAGATGCAGGACCCGATCGCCAGGTAGGCGCCGGCCATGATGGCGCTGCCGATATAGCTGGCGACGACGACCCCGTTGTCCGGATTGCCCAGGTAGTTCACCGTGATCCAAACCGGAAACGTCAGCGCCAAGGCAACGCAGATAAAGGCCCAGGCGGCCAGGAACTTGCCCAGCACCACCTGGGTTGTGGTGATGGGAAGGGTCATCAGCAGCTCGATGGTGCCGCTCTTGCGTTCCTCTGCCCACAAGCGCATGGCGACCGCCGGGATGAGCAGCAGGTAGAGCCACGGGTGGAACCCGAAGAACGACTGCAGATCGGCTTGGGAACGTTCGAAGAAACCGCCCAGATAGAACGTGAAGGCGCCGCTGGAAGCCAGGAAGATGACGATGAACACATGGGCCAGGGGGGTCGCGAAGTAGGCCGCGAACTCCCGGCGGAATATGACGATGGTTTTGGCCATCGATGTTTCTCCCTTAGTGTCCCGATTCCGAAATTCGTTTGCTCGAATTTCGGAATCGGGACGGCAAACATTTGATCCTAGTGTCCGGCGGTCAACTTGTGGAAGACTTCGTCCAGGTGGCCCTGCTCCACATAGAGGCCTTCGATCTCGAAACCGCCCGCCCGCAGTCGTTCGCTCACGTCCTGGACGATGGAGCGGCCGTTCGTGGGCAGGACTCGAAGGGTGGCGTGACGCTCCAAGGCGCCGTCCACCTCCACGGCCGTCACGCCCGGCATGGCTTCCAAGTCGGGGCGCACGCGGGTCACCAGGTCGCCCCGCACCCGAACGCACACCGCGTTGTGCCGATCGGACCGGGCTTGCAGCTCGTGCGGGGTGCCGTCAAAGACGATCCGCCCGTGGGAAATGAGAACCGCCCGCGTGCACACCGCCTCCACCTCTTCGAGAATGTGGGTGGAGATAATGATCGCCCGTTCGCGCCCCATGGTGCGAATCAGGTCGCGGACTTGGCGCTTCTGGTTGGGGTCGAGACCGTCCGTGGGTTCGTCCAGGATAAGAACGTCGGGCTCGTGAAGAATGGCCTGTGCCAGGCCGACCCGCCGCTTGAAGCCCTTGGAGAGGGTATCGATGGGGCGGAACAGCACTTCATGCAGGGCCAGGCGCTCGGCGGCCCGCGCGATGCGTTCGTCCTTTTGGGCGCCGCTGAATCCGCGGGTTCCGGCAACGAACTCCAGAAGGGCTTGCGGCGTGATATCCCCATAAAGGGGCGCGCCTTCGGGAAGGTAGCCGATTTTCTCCCGCGCCGCGATGGCATCCGTGGCGACGTCGTGGCCGCATACGCTCACGCTACCCGCCGTGGGGTCGAGGAATCCCGTGATCATGCGCATGGTCGTGGTCTTGCCAGCCCCGTTCGGGCCCAGGAAACCCAGTACCTCGCCGCCGCGCACGGTCAGGTTGACGTCATCGACCGCCTTGAGCGGGCCGAAAGACTTCGTCAGCCCGGATATGTTGATCATCTCCGCCATGACCCAACCTCACAGTCGTCCCTGTTTCGCCGCGAATTGGCCTCGCCCTTCGTATTCGATAGGCCGATCAACGAGGTCTGCCCGGTGGTCTTGTCGTGGCCGCGGTGTCGGCGTACCGCTGTATCCCGATGGAGGACATATAAGCTTCCGGGGCATTGGGGCCGCGCGCCGCGCGGCCCCGCTGTTGTGTTGGCCCGGGTGGCTTAGAAGTCCATGCCGCCCATGCCACCCATGTCGGCGCCCGGCGGCATGCCGCCGGCGGCGCCCTTCTTCTCCGGCTTCTCGGCCACCATCGCCTCGGTGGTGATCAACAGCCCAGCCACCGAGGCCGCGTCCTGCAGCGCCGTGCGCACCACCTTCGTCGGGTCGATCACGCCCGACTTCACAAGGTCCTCGTACCTGCCGGTCTGGGCGTTGAAGCCCCGGTTGCGGTCCTTCTGCTCGAGAAGCTTGCCGACCACCACCGCGCCGTCAACGCCGGCGTTCTCGACAATCTGGCGCACCGGCATCTGCAACGCCCGGCGCACGATGTCGAGGCCGACCTTCTGGTCGTCGTTCTCGACGTCCAGCTTGTCCAGCGCCTTGGCCGCATAGAGAAGGGCAACCCCGCCGCCGGGGACAACACCCTCCTCGACCGCCGCCCGGGTGGCGTGCATCGCGTCGTCGACCCGGTCCTTGCGCTCCTTCACCTCGACTTCCGTCGCCCCGCCAACCCGGATCACCGCGACACCCCCGGCCAGCTTGGCCAGACGCTCCTGCAGCTTCTCCCGGTCATAATCCGACGTCGTCTCCTCGATCTGCGCCCGGATCTGGCCGCAGCGGCCCGAGATTTCGCCCTTCTTCCCGGCGCCCTCGATGATCGTCGTCTCTTCCTTGGTGATCAGGACCCGCTTCGCCGTCCCCAACATGTCCAGGGTCACGTTCTCCAGTTTGATCCCAATGTCCTCGCTGATCACCTGCCCAGACGTCAGGATCGCCAGGTCCTCCAGCATCGCCTTGCGACGATCGCCGAAGCCCGGCGCCTTGATCGCCGCCACCTTCAGGCCGCCGCGAAGCTTGTTCACCACCAGCGTCGCCAGGGCCTCGCCCTCGATGTCCTCGGCGATCACCAGAAGCGGCCGGCTCGACTGAACCACCGACTCCAGAACCGGCAGCAGCGGCTGCAGCCCCGACAGCTTCTTCTCGTGGATCAGGATGAACGGGTTCTCCATCTCGCAGGTCATCTTTTCCGCGTTGGTGATGAAGTAGGGCGACGTGTAGCCGCGGTCGAACTGCATCCCCTCGACAACCTCGAGCTCGCTGTGAAGGCTCTTCGCCTCCTCCACCGTGATCACCCCTTCGTTGCCGACCTTGGCCATGGCGTCGGCGATCATCTGACCGATCTCCCGCTCGCCGTTGGCCGAGATCGTCCCGACCTGCGAAATCTCCTCGTTGGTCGACACCTTCCGCGACCGCTTGCGCAGGTCCGCCGTCACCGCCGTTACCGCCGCGTCAACGCCGCGCTTCAGGTCCATCGGGTTCATCCCCGCGGCCACCGCCTTGGCCCCCTGGCGAACGATCGCCTGGGCCAGAACCGTCGCCGTCGTCGTCCCGTCGCCGGCTTCGTCGGACGTCTTCGAGGCAACCTCGCGAATCATCTGCGCGCCCATGTTCTCGAACTTGTCCGCAAGCTCGATCTCCTTGGCCACCGTCACCCCGTCCTTCGAGATCCGAGGCGCGCCGAACGACTTGTCCAGCACAACGTTGCGCCCCTTCGGACCCAGCGTCACCTTCACCGCGTTGGCCAGAACGTCAATCCCATGGAGGAGCTTGTCGCGCGCCTCCGTACCAAATTTAACTTCCTTCGCAGCCATCTCTCGTCACTCCCTTAGGCGGCTTTGCGCTTCGAGGCCTTGACCTCGAGAACGCCCATGATGTCCGATTCCTTCATGATCAACAGCTCCTCGCCGTCGAGCTTCACCTCGGTCCCGGACCACTTGCCGAACAAAACACGGTCCCCAGCCTTCACATCCAAGGGAACCAGCTTTCCCGATTCGTCCCGCGAACCCGAGCCCACCGAGACAATCACACCCTCCATCGGCTTCTCCTGCGCCGTGTCCGGGATGATAACCCCGCCCGCGCTCTTCTCATCCTGATCCGTGCGACGCACCGCAACCCGATCGTGCAACGGCCGAAATGTCATGTCTTCTCTCCATCCTGATTCGGGCCGCCACACCCGAAAGGGGCCGGCGGCACGCGTTGTTAGCACTCTCACCGAGAGAGTGCCAAACATTTAGTCGAGGTCCCGAGGTCGTCAAGTGCGGCCCAAGGAAAAATTTTGGCGCGCCCAGACCTGGCAGCACTCTTCCCAGGATGCTGCTAAGTTATTGAAACAAAGAATTTATTTCTTGATTTCCGCCGGCCGCGGACTGACATTTATGAAGAGTGCCATTCCATGGGGCGACGCCCGAGACAGAGAAGCGAGGCAATTCCGCCATGAAATTGTTCAGCACAGACCCCCGCGTGGTTCGCCTGACGACGGCCGAAATCCTCTATCACCTGCCGGACTATCCCGAACTCCTTCAATCCTACATTTGGCAAGACCTGGATCAGGCGCCCAAGTTTCCCGCCTTGAAGCGCTTTCTGACCTTCTGGGAGCACAATTTGGAGGGTCGTCTCCATTCGGTAACCGTCGCCAGCACCCGTCGGCCGAGGCCGCGCGCGCTACGATTCGCCCAAGCCTTGTCAACCCTTCACTGAGCGACGTCGGCCTCAACCATGTAGAGCTTGGGACGAAAAGATAACGGCCCGCACCTGGAGAGGCACGGGCCTAAAAGTTTCCCGTTAACGCCGCGTCACGCGGTATCGGCCATGCACATCGCCTTTTGCACCTTGCCGAAGGCCCGCGCTTCCAACTGGCGCACGCGCTCCCGGCTGATGCCGTATTCCCGGCCCAGTTCCTCCAATGTCGCGGGATCCTCACTGAGGCGCCGCTCAACGAATATTCGCCGATCCCGCTCGGAAAGCTGGTCGATCGCGGCGCTCAGAAGGCCGCGGCGGTGGTCCATTTCCAGGCGATCGACCACTTGCTCCTCGGCCAAGGGCGCGTCGTCGACCAGGGTATCCTGGAACTCCATCGCGTCGTCCTCGTGGGACACCCGGGCGTTCAGCGAGGCGTCCCGCGCCGACAGGCGGCGGTTCATGTCGATGATCTCGAGGGCGGGCACGTCAAGGACCTCCGACAAGGCGTCCGCCTGATCCGGCGTCAGTTCGCCATTGTCGAGAATGTTCATATGCCCCTTCAGGCGCCGCAGGCTGAAGAACAGCTTCTTCTGCGCGGCCACGGTCCCCATCTTGACCAGTGACCAAGTGCGGAGGATGTATTCCGTGATCGCCGCCCGGATCCACCACATGGCGTAGGTGGAGAGGCGGAAACCCTTGTCGGGCTCGAACTTCTTCACCGCTTTCATGAGCCCGATATTGCCTTCGGACACCAGGTCCGACACGGGCAGCCCATAGCCCCTGTACTTCATGGCGATCTTGGCGACCAGGCGCAGATGGCTGGTGACCATCTTGTGGGCGGCATCGACGTCGCCATGCTCGCGCCAGCGCTTGGCGAGCATGAACTCTTCCGCCGGTTCCAACACCGGGAAGCGCCAGATCTCTCTGAAATAGCGGGACATGCCGTCCTCGAGAGGAACGGCCGGCAAAGCGTAACTGGCCATCGGGTTCAATCTCCTCGTTTGCGTACCATCACTCCGCGGCAGTGATGTAGCCCCGCGGGTTCAAGCCGGGGCAACGACGCGCATCGACACACCGCAATCCCCACATTGGACGTCGCCCGGATGCCGGGCGCATGCCAATGGTCTACTCGTGGTGAAGGGATCTTTGGGTCACTTGATCCATCGTCGGCCATACCCTTCATGCGAAGCGATACATGCCACTCAACCCACCAGCAGTCGGGTTCGCGACCTAAGACCGGCCTCCCATGGAGCACCAGTCAGATCGCTCTATACAGGAAATGAGGGGAAAAGGGAAGTAGAATCTGTTCTTCCCGCATTCCCTTAGAGACTTAACAACTTAATTAGAAGCGTTCCAACATCGAATTCGGGATTGTCACCTCGCGGCGGCTCGGCGCGATACGAGCCCGATGCTAGTTAACGGCGAAGACCAGCCGACCACCTTCAATTCGATCCCGAGACGGGACGAGAGCGATTGGCGGGCCGGGTCGCCATTGGCTTATCTGGTCCTTGCCCTTCGCCGGCGCGGACGGCTGGGTGGCCGCTGGCTGCGAATCACCGTCCTTGAGGTCATTATCCAGCCCCAGGTCGGGAATTGGCGGCAGATCCGCCTCGGCGCCATTTCGAATCTCGGCCGCCCGCTTTTGGCGGTACATGGAGCGGATCGCCGCGTAATAATCCACCGAAGTCTTCTTGATCTGGTCCAGTTCGTCGCTAATCCCCGAATATTCGTCAACGGCCTCGGTGCTCATACGGGCCCAAAAGGCCTCGTCCTCGTCGATGTTGTCGAGGTAGTGGTTCAGGGGGTCCAGGTAACCGTCCGCGACTTTGCCGACCGCATCGCGCGGATTGGACGGTCCGAGAAGGGGAAGCACGAGATAGACAGGCTCTGGAACGCCCCAGACGGCGAGAGTCTGGCCAAAGTCCTCGTCGTGCCGCTCGAACCCCAGGCCGGTGGCCCGGTCAAACATTCCGCCAATGCCATAGGTGGTGTTGATGGCGAACCGCTGGGTGGTGACCCAGGCCCGATCCAGCTCACCCTGCAACAGGTCGTTGACCAGGATGATGGGCGTGCGCAAGTTGTCGATCAAGTTGCCGAACACGTTGCGCAAGGGTGGCGGCACGAACCCCGTATACAAGCCCGCGGCGGGCCGCAGAAGCAGATCGTAAAAGAACTCGTTGACGAAGAAGATACCCCGGTTGACGGACTCCAAGGGATCGTTGACCGAATCGTCGTCCGCCTGGGCGACCTGATAGACCTCGGCGGCCACAAACTGCGCTTCCAATTCCTTGTCGAAATCGGCGGCGTGGGCCGACAGAGCTCCGCTAACGGCAAATGCCGCCGCCGTGGCAACGCAGAGCGGGTGCAGAACCCTCGAACGGACGTTGATCACGATCAAGCCCCCTAATTCCGTAAATCTAACCAGGCCCTCAATCGCCGGGCGTACGTCCCTTACAGGATTCCACCCGCGACCTGAGCGCACTATTCCTGATCCCGAGAGCCGATTCAAGAAAAGTTTTCCGCTCGGCAGTCCTATGACGACCGGCGCAGGCGTTCGCCCAGCGCCCACATCTGTTGCCAGACCGCGCTGTTGCGCATAAGTTTTGCCTCGGACGAAAAGGGCAGGGGGAACGCCATGCGGCGCGGCATTTGGGCTTTGAGCCTGGTGGTGACATGGATCGCCATTGCGCCATGCCATGGAATTGCCGACCCAATGTCGCCGACCGATGTGGTGCGGACGTTCCAGAGCGGCCTTCTTGGCGTGATGAAGGAAGCCGATGAACTGGGTGTTCAGGGGCGTTACAAGCGCTTGCGCCCCCTGGTCGAGCAAGCCTTCCACTTGCCCGTCATGGCGCGCATTATCGCGGGGTCCTATTGGGACCGTGCGGACGGTTCCCTGAAACGCCGATTCGTCTCCTCCTTCGCGAGGATGGGGGTGAGCACGCTGGCGACGCTATTCGACGGCTACAGCGGCGAAACCTTCGCCATCGAGGGGGAGCGCCCACCGATCAAGCGTACGGTGGTGGTGAAAACTCAGATCCTTCGCGTCGACGACTCGCCCGTCGACATTGCCTACGTCACCAGGCAATTCGACAGCCGCTGGTATGTGATCGACGTGCTGTTGGACGGCGATATCAGCGAGTTGAAAGTGCGAAAGTCGGAATATAGGTCAGTCCTTCGAAAAGGCGGCATCGAAGCCTTGATCGTCACCTTGGACCGCAAAGCGGACGAACTCCTGGAACAGTAATTTTATGTCGGTTTTATCTCCGAACGGGGGATTCCGCGATTCCGGCGGGCTTCGACCCGTGGCCGCTCTCCTGATCCTGACGGCAATGGTGTTGGGGTCCCCGGCAAGCGCGCCGGCTCAGGAGCCGGCGGCGCCGCGCGCCATCGTGGAGACCTTTCACGAAACCCTGCTGGCGGTCATGAAGCAGGGACCGACTCTGAGAATCGACGGGCGGTTCGCCCGCTTGGCGCCGGCGGTGGAAAGGGCTTTCGACCTGTCGCGCATGATTCGGGTAGCGAGCGGCCGCCACTGGGGGAAAGCGTCCCCCGCCCAGCGGGAATCCCTGCTTGCCGCGTTCGGGCGCATGAGCGCGGCCACTTATGCATCCCAATTTAAGTCCCATGACGGCGAATCGTTTGAATTCGTGAAGTCACGCGATGGCCCCCGGGGCACCCGGCTGGTGGAAACCCAGATCGTCAAGAGCGACGGCGAGGCGGTTCCGATCACCTACGTGATGTTCCGGGGCGATGGGGAGTGGCGCATTGCCGACGTTCTGCTCGACAACAGCATCAGCGAACTGGCCGTGCGGCGGTCAGAATACCGGGGAGTCCTGTCCAAGGGCGGGGCCGCCGGCCTCATCGACATCCTGAACGGCAAGGCCGACCAACTCCTCTCACCTTGAAGACTGGAACGGCGACGCCGGCCGCGGCCACAGGGACATCAAGGCCGGCAGCACCGTCAACGTGCACAACAGGGTGAGCGTAATGGCGATCGTCAGCAGAATGCCCATGCTGGCGGTCCCCGGATGGCTTGACAGGGCGATGCTGCCGAAAGAGCCGATGGTGGTGAGCGCGCTGAACACCACCGCCCGGGGGGTGCTGGTGGCGAGGGCGTCGCCCCCGTGGGACGCCTCGCGCTCGCGGAACACCAGATGAATGCCGTTGGCCACGCCCAGCCCGAACAACAGGGGCAGCACGATCACGTTGGCGAAGTTGAAGGAAAGCCCGAACGTCGCCGCCGAGGCGAGCGTCAGCAGCGCCGCCGCCAAGAGTGGCGCGAACACGAGCACGGTGTCCCGAAAGCTTCTGGTGACCACGGCCAGAAGCACCGCGATCGCGGACAGCGCGAAGAGGGCCGCCTCGCGGAACGCGGTCACGACGGCGTCGCCGGCGGCCAGAATGGTGACCGGCGTCCCGGTGGCGGTCGGGGCGACCCGTTGAACGGCTTCGACGAACCGGCGCTGCCCCGCCCGATTTCGGTGCAGGTTTTCCCGTGGCGCGATTTCGACCTTCGTCCGTCCGTCGGCGGCCACCTGCCGCGCCCTTAGGTCCGGCGGCAGGTCCTCGAGGGTGACGGGTCCCGCGTCCAGGGATTGGCGGAGGTCCTCCAGCCGCTGGGGCAAGGTGCGCAGCAATCGCTGCTCCAACGTCATCAATCGATCGGCCTCTGCCGCGCCGGTTCCCTTCAGAGCGTCGAGGGCGCGCCCAAGCCGCCGTGCCGCCTCCCCCGCGGCCCCGCTACCCTTGTCCTCGGCCGTACGCGTCAATGCATCCCGCAGGCGTCCCAGGGCGGCCACCCGTTCGTCGGGTCCTGGAGGGCGGGCGATATCGGTGGTCACCAGGGCCGGCGCCAGGAAGTACGCCATATCCTCGATAACGGCCAGCTTGTCCGCCTGGTCCTTCGGTACATAGTCGGCGACGCTCACGGCCCGTTTCACGGGTTCCAGCGACCCCAGGCGTCCGGCAACCCGTCGCGCCTCGGACAGATTTTTCGTCATGGCGGTTAAGCCGTAGGTTCCCCGACTCTCATCCACCATCAGGTCGAGCAGTGTGGCCACGGATTCCGTTCTCGGGTCCTTGAGGTTGAGAGGGTCGAAGTCGAAATCCGTATCCACCGCCAGGATCGTCGCGCCGAGGCACATGGCGAGCGATATCGCCGCGACGCCGCGCCCGTGCGCCCCAATCCACGGAAGAAATGTCGACGCAGCCCTGGGTTCGGCGTCGACCGGACGGGGCGTCGGCGGCAGCAGCGACAGCATAGCCGGCACGACGGTGAGGTTCGTTACCAGGGCGATTCCCATGCCCCCGCCGGCGATCAGCCCCAGTTCCGCGAGTCCGACGTAGTCCGTGGGCAGAAAGGCCAGAAATCCGATGGCCGCCGCCACGGCGCATAGTACCAGAGCGCCGCCGACGCCCGTCGCCGCCTCTCCCAGGGCATCGTGATTGGCAACCCCGCGATCGATGGATTCCCGGTAACGCAAGGCAAAATGGATGCCGAAATCCACGCTCAGGCCAATGAAGAGAACGGCGAACGCGACCGAGATCAGGTTCAGGTCGCCCACGGCCAGGGCGGCAAAGCCGGCGGTCCACACCAATCCGATCACCAGGGCCACCAGGACTGCCGCCACTATTCGCACGCCCCTCAGCCCGATCGCCAGCAAGCCGATGACCAGGGTCAGGGACAGCGCCCCGGCCAGACCAAGGCCTTCTTCCACGCTCCGCAATTCCTCCGCCGCCAGGGCCGCTGACCCGGTCAGGCGGACGCGGACACCCCGTCCCGCCGTCAATCCCAGGCTGTCGGCCGTACGACGCACCGCCACCATAGCGTTTCCGGCGGGGCTCAGGCTCGCGAAGTCCAACACCGGCTGAGTCACCAGGAACCGGCGATAGGGCGAATCTGTCGCCGCGTCACCGGTCATCAGGGTCCGCCAAGACAAGACCGTGTATCGACCCCTGGCCTGGGCCTCGGCCACTTCGGCCATGGCGTCGAGCACCGGTGCGATGTCGATCGGCGGGCGGTCGCCTTTCGCCGATTCGTCGATGGCCAGGATCAACACGTCGGCGAGGCCGCGTAGGCTGGGATCCTTCCACAGGGAGCCAAGAAAGGGCTGCGCCTCGGCCAGGCGATCCGCCAGTCGGTCCAACGCGTCCAGGTCCAGAAAGAGAAGGCCGTTGCGACGGAAAAATGGATCGCCCTGGGGGTCGTAGACATAGGGGAACAGGGCCGGTTCGCGCCGCAGGCTCTGCGCCAGGGCTCGAGCCCCGTCGTCGGCCTGGTCCGGCGTGTCGCCGTCGATGACGATCAGCAGGCTATCCGATAGCTGGGGAAAGGCGGCGTTCATGGCCCGGCTGTTCGCCCGGAACGGCAGGTCGGGCGCCAGCATGTCCGTGGTATCGGTGTTTATTCCCAGCCATTCCACCACCGCGACGACGGACAGCGCGCTCACCGCCAGGGCGACGACCAGAACGGTCCTGGCGCGTCGCCCCACGACGCCCACCCAGCGCGCGAGCAGCCTCGCCAAGGTTCCCGCCGCACGATCCGTCATGGGCGCCACGTTCCCAACCGCCACATTCGGTGGACAATCCCTCCGCGCGGCATCAGGTCAAGTAGCCGTTGTCTCTGAACCAGGCCACGGCATCCCCAATGGCTTCGGCCGCCCGCCGCGGCTGGTAGCCGAGTTCATCCCGGGCCCGGTCGGAGCGAAAGTACATATGCTTGCGGGCCAATCGCGCCCCGTCCACGGTGACGAAGGGTTCGCCCCGGCCGACGAGGCGGGTCACGGCCTCCGCCGCATATGCCATGGGAAGCACGACGCCGTGGGGCAGGCGCCACCGGGGCGCCTTGCGCGATGTCGCCCGGGCCACTTCCTCCAGAATACGCTTCAGGCTCATGTCCTCGCTGCCCAGAACGTAGCGTCGGCCCAGCCGGCCGGATTCATAGGCCAGCAGATGTCCCTCGGCCACATCGTCCACATGGACCACGTTCAATCCCGTGTCCACGTAAGCCGGCATGCCGCCGGTGGCGGCCTGCACGATCATCCGCCCCGTGGGGGTCGGCTTGATATCCCGCGGCCCGAGCGGCGTCGAGGGATTAACGATCACCGCCGGCAGGCCCTCCTCGGATACCATCCGCCGCACAAGTTCCTCGGCCCGATACTTCGACTGCTTGTAGGGGCCGATCATGTCCTCGAACCCGACCGACGTTTCCTCGTCGCCAGGGCCGTCCGCGGGGATGCCAAGGGTGGCCACGCTGCTTGTGTAGACGATTCGCGAGACGCGCGCGTCAAGGGCCGCCAGCATAAGTTGGTAGGTGCCATCCACGTTGGCGGCGAACATGGTCCGGGGGTCCGGGGTCCATAGGCGATAGTCGGCGGCGACGTGAAACAGGCCGTCACACCCCGCGATAGCCCGGGAAAGGGAGTCGACCCGGGTCAAATCGCCTTCGGCCACCTCCACGTCCAGCCCGGCAAGGTTCCGCCGGTCGCCGCCGGGACGGGCCAGAACGCGGACGGACCGGCCGCGGCGCAGCAACAGCCGAGCCACCGCGGCACCGACGAAACCGGTGGCGCCGGTGACAAGCACCGTCACCGATGATTCTCCGTGGGGAACGTAAACGTCATGGCGGTCACTTGGTCGTGGCCTCGATCCGGCAGAACAGCGGTCGCGATCCCTATGATCGCGCATTAGGGTCATAACTCATTAACCATTATCTGATTCAATGTCTTGGAACCGAACGCAGGAGGTTTTGAGGCATGCGCGGATCATTTTGGCTCTCAGATCAGCAATGGGCGGCGATCGAGCCGCATCTTCCTTACTACGCGGCGGGTAAGCGGCGCGAGGATGATCGGCGGATCATCAGTGGCATCCTTCACGTTCTCCAGTCGGGCTGCCGCTGGCAGGACTGCCCACCGGCGTACGGGCCTTCGACGACGGTCTACAATCGCTATAACCGGTGGTCGCAACGTGGTCACTGGCAGTACCTGTTCTCGGCTTTGACGGAGAGCCTGGCAGGGACACCGCAACAGGTCTCCATCGACACCACACACGTCAAGGCGCATCGCTGCGCCGGCGGCGGAAAAGGGGGGCCTCTGCTCAGGCCATCGGCCGCACAAAGGGCGGACGCAACACCAAGGTCCATGCCCTGAGCGACGAACATTGCCGGCCCCTGGCCTTCTACCTGACCCCCGGCCAGACCGCCGACATCAAGGGCGCCGTCATGCTCGCCGCGCATCTGCCGAGGACGCGATATCTTCTCGCCGACAAGGCCTATGACGCCGACCACTGGCGCGCCTGCCTGCTACGCCATCGGTTAGAAAATCCAGCCGGTCATCCCCAACAAGGTGAACCGCAAACAACCTCATCCCTTCGACACAGAGCGATACAAAGACCGAAACACCATCGAGCGCATGTTCGGACGCCTCAAGGACTTCCGACGCATCGCCACGCGATACGACAAGAAGGCGGAAAACTTTCTCGCCGGACTATGTCTCGCCGCACTCATCTGTTATTGGATTTGAATGAGTCTGGACCCTAGAAACGTGATAAGAAACGAATGTCGCACGTCGGGGGTTCAGCAAACGATCGTTCGACCCTATGTAT
This sequence comes from Rhodospirillales bacterium, assembly GCA_965247705.1. Lineage (GTDB taxonomy): Bacteria > Pseudomonadota > Alphaproteobacteria > Rhodospirillales > CAMCUA01 > CBDFHV01. Next base: position 29,074 of record CBDFHV010000016.1, read on the forward strand.
GTGCGAACTTTTGGGTCAATCGCCTGACGTTGCCGCACCCCTACTCCAATATCGAGGCGTCACCTTGCCTGCAACCACCAAATCCGTCTTCAAGATTCTCTTGTCCAAACCCCGTGGATTTTGCGCCGGCGTCGAGCGGGCCATCGAAATCGTAGAACGGGCCTTGGAGCTGTACGGACCGCCGGTCTATGTCCGTCACGAGATCGTCCACAACAAGCGAGTCGTGGAGAGCCTGCGCGCCAAGGGGGCTGTCTTCGTCGAGGAATTGGAGGAGGTGCCGGACGGCGCCGTAACCATTTTCAGCGCTCACGGGGTGTCGGAGTGCGTCGAGAACGAGGCCAAGGCTCGCAGCCTGCCGGTGATCGACGCCACCTGTCCCCTGGTGACGAAGGTCCATAAGGAAGGCCAGAATCACGCCCGCAAGTCCCGCGAGGTGATCCTCATCGGCCATGCCGGCCATCCGGAGGTGGATGGCACCAGGGGCCGGATTCCCGGCGGTGTCCACTTGGTGGCGTCGGTAAAGGACGTGGGTGCGCTGGAGGTGTCGGATCCGGAGCGGGTGGCCTACGTCACCCAAACCACTCTCAGCGTCGATGACACCCGCGACGTCATCGACGCGCTCAAGGCCCGGTTTCCGGCAATCGTCGGCCCCGACGTGCGCGACATCTGCTATGCCACCCAGAACCGGCAGCAAGCGGTGCGCCATATCGCCGCCAAAGTGGATCTGCTGTTGGTCGTCGGGGCGGCGAACAGCTCCAATTCCAACCGCCTGCGGGAGATCGGCGCCCAGATGGGCATTCCGAGCTATCTGATCGACGATGCCGACTCCCTCGAGTCGTCGTGGCTTTCGGGTGTGCGGACGATCGGCCTCACCGCCGGCGCCTCGGCGCCCGAGGAACTGGTTCAGGAGTTGATCCGCGCCATCGCGGCACGCGGCCCCGTGTCGGTGGAGGAAGTTGCCGGCGTCGAGGAAACCGTTCAGTTCAAGCTGCCCCGCCAGTTGACGGAACCGCTTGATGCCCGCCACGGCGTCGCCTGAACCCCTTACGCCGGAGACTTTCCCTTGCCCGTTCCCCTGATCCAGCAAATCCGCGTCGGCGCCTATGTCTTCGGTCAGCGAATCCGGGGCGTGGAGCGCTATCCCCTGGTGCTGATGCTGGAACCCTTGTTCCGCTGCAATCTGGCCTGCCCGGGCTGCGGCAAGATCGACTATCCGACGCCGATTCTCAACCGCCGCCTCAGTGCCGAGGAATGCCTGAACGCGGTGGATGAATGCGGCGCACCCATCGTCTCCATTCCCGGTGGCGAGCCGCTGATCCACAAGGAGATCGACGCCATCGTCAAGGGGATCGTCGGGCGCAAGAAGTTCGTCTATCTGTGCACCAACGCCCTGCTGCTGGAAAAGAAGCTCCATCTGTTCGAGCCCTCCCCATACCTCACCTTCTCAGTCCATCTGGACGGCCTGGAGCATCACCACGACCGGGCGGTGGACCAGAAGGGTGTGTTTCAGCAGGCCGTGGCCGCCATTCGAACGGCACGAGCGAAGGGATTCCGGGTCAACGTCAACTGCACTCTCTTTGACCAGATGACACCCGAGGAGATCGCCGATTTCTTCGAGTTCGCCACCAACGATCTGGGAGTCGAGGGAATCACCGTCTCGCCCGGCTACGCCTACGAGCGTGCCCCGGACCAAGAGCATTTCCTGACCCGTCGCCGGACCAAGGAGCTTTTCCGCACCGTATTCCGCCTCGGACGCCAACGGGGCAGCAAGTGGCGCTTCAGCCAATCCACCCTGTTCATGGATTTTCTGGCCGGCAACCAGCAATACCGCTGCACCCCATGGGGAAACCCGACCCGCAACATCTTCGGCTGGCAGCGCCCCTGCTATCTACTCAACGAGGGCTACGCGCCGACCTTCAAGGCGCTGATGGAAGAGACCGAATGGGACCGCTACGGCACCGGTAACTACGAGAAGTGCGCTGACTGCATGGTCCATTGCGGCTATGAGCCGACGGCGGTGATGGATACGGTCCGCCATCCCGTGAAAGCGTTGCTGCGCGCCGTGCGAGGCATCGAGACCGAGGCCCCCATGGCCCCCGAAATTCCCCTCGACGTTCAGCGCCCGGCCGAGTACGTGTTCGAGAAGATGGTCGCCGACCTATCCAAACCCGAAACGGAACGGCGCGAGAAGAGCGACGCGGCGTAGGGCGGCCATGGCGCGGCGGCTGTCGGCGCCGATCCGTATCATTTGGGGAAAATCATGGGGGCGGCCGATCAGGCCGGCCAGGGCCTTCAGGGGCCGTATCCGACCATCCGCGCCGACGACCTCCGTCAGCCACGGGGGAAGCGCCCGCCCGGCAGGATCGGCCACACAGCGCAGGGCCAACCACGGCAGCCGCGCATCGTGGGCCACGCGGGCCACGGCGCCTGTTTCCATGTCGACGCAGGCGGCGCCTGTCTCGTTGAACAAGCGCGCCTTGTCCTGGACGCCCAGAACCGGATGATCGCTTGCCGCAAGTGTTGCCCGCCGAGCGGCCGTCACGGCGCAAAGGGAATCGGCCCAGGGCGCGTGGGCTTGCAGGCGCTCCCCATCGGAATACACCACGGATTCGGCGACGATGACCGATCCCGGCGCATGCGCTGGATCCAGCCCACCGGCGATTCCGAAGCTGAGAAGCGCCTCGCAGCCCGCATCGATCAGCGCCCGCGCGTGTTCGGCGGCCCGGGATGCGTGGGCCCCGGCGCAACGAACGCGAGCGCCCTTACCAGCACCCGCCCCCGCGACAAACGCCTCGCTGGCAAGTCCGGTGACGATGCCGAGGCAGGCGGCATCGTCGCTCATGAGCGTGTCCCATGGGGAGAAAGAATCGACGCGGCGGCATCGCCGGACCGAACCGCCCCCTCGATGGTGGCCGGTAGACCCGTGTCGGTCCAATCGCCGGCCAGCAGCAGGTTGTGCCACGGCGTTCGCGGCCCAGGACGGCGCCGCAATTCGGCCGGCGTTTGGGCGAAGGTGGCCCGGCGCTCCTTGACCACCCGATGCGGCGGTATGGGTGACTCATCCAGGTGCAAGGCTTGCGCCACGTCCCGCCACAGGGTCTTCGCCAGGGCTTCCACAGGCAAATCCACAAGGTCGGTGGCGGCGCTCACCGTGACCGAAGCGATGCCGTTGCGCTGGAAAAGCCACTGCGCGGTGCCGCCCAGGATGCCGAGAACGGATATGGCGCTACCCTCGGCCGGCAGGCGGAAATGGGCGTTGACGATGGGCCGGAGGGACTCCGGGGCGACGATGCCGGGCAACAGCTCACGGGCAACCGACGGCGGCAGCGCGAGCACGACACCATCGTCGTCGCCCACGGGAACCCGTATGTCCCCGAACCCCAGGCCGACGACCCGGGTGTCCGACAGGTGGAGGGCACGAAGTCGCGCCGAGAAGCGCACGGCGACGCCCTTATTCCGCACCCAGGCCACGGCGGGCGTCACCAAGGCGTGACTCAGTCCCTCCAGGGCCACCCGCGGCCTGCAGGCGCTCTCGCCGCGGCCAAAGGTTTCCCTCAGGACGGGCCACATGAGTTGGGCCGCGGCCTCCGACGGATCCGTGTTGAGCACGGCGAGCGCCAGCGGATGCCAGAACCGGCCGTAAAGAACACCGGGACCGCCGAGGCTTTGGGAGACCGTTTCGCCGTCCGCCGCGCGGGCCAGCCCCAGGGCGCGCAGATACTCGCCCAGGCCCGCCCCCGGCACCCGACCGGGACCGGCGAGAAGGCGCCACGGGATACGACCATGGTCCGGCGCGACGGTCCAGCGCTGACCGGACTTCAAATCGACGAAAGGAAAGGCCGCCCGGGGTGGGGTCCAGAAGGCGTCCTCGGAACCGATGCGGGACAGGTAGGCGTTCACCGATTCGTTGCCGGTCAGAATAAGGTGGTTTCCGTTGTCCACCTCCCGCCCCACCCGGTCGTCATGGAACGACCGGCAGCGGCCGCCCGCGTGGCCCGCCGCTTCGTAGAGCGCGACCGGGCGCCCCCGTGCCGTCAAGGCGACGGCGCAGGCGAGTCCGGCCATGCCGGCGCCGACCACGTGGATCGTTCCCGTCACCTCACAGGAACCCGTGGCGGAACGCGATCCACAGCTTTGCCAAACGGGACACTCGCACCGGCTCGTCCAAGCGGGTCCAGCCTCGCCGGGCAAGAAGCCGCAAAACCTGCTGGTAGACGCGCATCATCACGGCCGCCGGTCGCACCCGCCGACGATCGCACCGTGCGAGAGCGCTCTCAGCTTCGGCGAACCGTTGGTTGGCCATCGCCGCCAGGTGCTCGCAGGCGGCGGGCAGCGCCGGGTGAGAGAGGATATCCGTCACGTCGCGCGCATCCTCGATACCGTGATCCCGAAGCAGTTCCGCGGGCAGGTAGAGCCGGTCCCGGGACGCGTCCTCCTTGATGTCGCGGAGAATGTTGGCGAGCTGCAAGGCCTCGCCAAGGCTGCTCGCCAGGTCCTGGCCGGCCTCGGTGTCCTCACCGAACACCCGCACGGAAAGGCGCCCCACGGCGCAGGCCACACGATCGCAATACCGGTGCAAGGCAGCCATGTCGGGAAACCGAAGACGGTCCGCGGCGTCCGTCTCCATGCCTTCGATCACGGCCAGAAAGTCCTCCCGCCGAAGGGCGTAGCGTCGTACCGCGGGTCCCAGGGCACGGGTTACCGCCGTGGTGGGACGGCCGGCAAAAAGCGTATCGATCTCTCGGCGCCATTCCGCGAGCTGCCGCCGCTTCCCGGCCACGCTGCCCGGTTCGTCGGCGATGTCGTCCACCTCGCGGCAAAAGGCGTAGATCGCGAACATCGCTTGCCGCTGATCAGTGGCCAGAATCCGCATGCCGGAAGCAAACGACGACCCCGACCGGCGAACCACCTCTTCCACATGGGCCCGGTCTTGATCGCTGGGAAGAGGTGGCGCGCTGTGTTCCATTTCACAAGAGGGATACAGGATGCGTCCCGTCCCGTCACGGGTCCGCCCGGGTCGTACGCCCGTAATAGCGGCCCTTCCAGGCGCCTCCGCCGATTGTCGTCGATTCGTTCCGTGCGGGAATGACGACCGCGATCAATGGTGGGTCGGCCGATACCTGGCTTTGCGCCAGGCGCTGGTCGGCCCGCCAGAATCGACCCCTCGCCAAAACGAGATAGAGCCACGCAATTAAGGACGCCGCGGCCAACGCCATCCACGGATTCATGATCATCGCCGGCCTAGGGCGACCCGCGCCACACCCCGTACTCCGCACCAGAGATATGCGGGTTTGGACAGCGCCACGCGGCCGGCCAAAGGATCGCCGCGCCGCAACAGTCCGGTCAGCCGCTCGGCGATGGTGACGATCATCGAGGATTCCATGGCCAGGCGACGGTTGACGATGCCTCCGGGAAGAAGCCGGGCCTCCGCCAGCAATGCCGCCGTGTTGTCGAGGCAGCGATCGAGCACCCGGCGCAAGGCCGGCATCGCGGCGTCTTGGTCCAAGTCCTCAACGGTGGCACCTTCGGCGACCATCCAGTCCTGGGGGAGATACACCCGGTTCAGGGCCCGGTAGTCATCCTGGCAATCCTGAAGGTGATTAAGCACCTGGAGCGCGTTGCACAGCGCGTCAGAGGGCCCATAGCCGTGCCGCGCACCACCGTGCAGGTCGATCAGGTAGCGGCCCACCGGGGACGCCGACAGGATGCAGTAACCCATCAGGTCGTCCCAATCGTCGTATCGCAGTTTCGTGGCGTCCCGCTTGAAGGCGGCGATGAGATCCTGGCAATGACGCGGCGCGACCCCGGTCCGCTTCAGGCTGGCCCGCATGCGAAACGCCGTTTCGAGGGCCGGGTCGTCACCGCCGGGTCCGAGGAGGGCGTCCTCGAAGGCCTGAAGGCGCCGGATCTTCACCTCCGCCGCCAGGTCCGGGTTGTCGGCGATGTCGTCGATGGCCCGGGCGAACCGGTAGAAGGTGGCGATGTGGGGCCGCAGTGACGCCGGCAGCAGCCAGGAGCCCACCGGAAAATTCTCGCCGGCCGCGTCCTTCCCCGAGGGCGTCTCTATGGCGTCGGAGGCGACGGTCACGGCGCGACGAATCCCGCCCGGATCACGGCTCCAGGGAGATCTGGCGCAGTTCCTTGAGCAACCCCTCGACCTGTCCCCCGTTCTTGCGGATCACGGACGAGAACTCCGAGCGCTGGGTCTGACCCATGCTGATCCCTTCGACGATGACGTCGATAATGCGATAGCCCCTGTCGCCCATGCGTACCCGCCACGCAACGTCCACGGGCTCCCCCCCGGTCGGACGGATCATGCGCGTCGACACGATGACGTCGTTTTTCCCCTTCGCCTGGGCCTTGAGCACTTCCAGTGTCTTGCCCGAGTAGCGGGAAAACCGGTCCACGTAATTGGCGACGATCAGGCGCTCGAAGAGATCGAAGTACTCGGCCCGCTCCGACGTGGTCGCCGAGCGCCAGTATCGCCCCAAGACCCAACGGCCGATGGTTGTGATATCGAAGTCGCGATCGAGGATCGCGCGAAACCGCCTGATCCGCTCGTCCCGGGCGACGCCGTTGTCGGTCAGGGCTTCGATGGCGCGGTCGGCCAGGGAATCGATGAAGGTCTTCGCACCCTCCAAATCGGTCGACGCGGCGACAACCGATGCTGGCAGAAACAGGAAAAAGCCAAGGAACAGTGCGGGGAGGCGCCGTCTCATCGTCAACTCTCGCGTTCTGTTGGGGTGGGAGCCGATTTCGCGGACTTCTCAATGGACCGTTCGGCCCCCGCAAGGGCGTCGACCTGCTTCGGATCGAAACACACATAACCCGAAATGGCCGCGCTTTCCAGATGGGCGTGCGCATAGGTCCACGCGACGTCCGAAACGACCCCATCGCCAACTCGCAGGGAAAAATATCGAGCCTCGCCCTTGTAGGGACAGCGGGTTCGCTTTTCGGACGCGAACAGCAGGTCCATGCGCACGTCCTCGCGGGGCAAATAGTAGCGGGCGGGCAACCCGGTTTCGAAGAGAAAGCGAGCCCGAACCGACTCGGCGATGGTCACCCCACCCAGGGAAATCCGCACCGCGCGCCCGCTGTCGCGAATGTCGATGCGCACATGGGGATCGGAGGGATGGACGAAGACCTCCTGGTCCTCTTCGTACCAAGCGTCCATGCGATCGAAGTAGAATCCCAGATGGCCGCCGATGGCGGCCACCTCGGGGAAGGTATCCTCGTAGCTCCACACGGCGTTTTCCGCCGTCCGGTCGCCGACGCCCACGGACCAGTAGCGCGCTTCCCCCTTGAAGGGACAAAACGTGGTGTGTTCGGTGGGATGAAGCAGGTCCATGCGCACGTCGTCACGGGGCAGGTAGTAGACGGGCACGTGCCGGGTCTCCAGAAGCAGGTGCGCCTGAAGGCTGTCGGCGATGGTCTGGCCCCCGAACGCGGCACGGATGCGCTTCGCGGTCGGGTAGAAGTCGACCCGATAGTCGGGCATGTCGGGCCAGTGGGAGCGCCGCGCCTTTGCCGTACCACCGTCCATGTCCGCCTCCGGTCCCGAATCACGCACCAAACGAGTGTCACATTCCAAAACAGTGGGAGCATCGAGCTTCGATTGCAACCGTGTCGCAGTGGGCGCTGGCATTGTCGACCGACGGGTTTTAGTAAATGCCATGCTGTTCGTCAGCCCCCTTGTTCAGATCGACGAGCGATACCTGGTGGAAGCGTTCATTCGGGCCTCGGGCCCGGGCGGGCAGAACGTCAACAAGGTCGCCACCACCGTTCAGCTTCGTTTCGACGTTGCCGGCTGCGATACCCTGCCCGACTCCGTCGCCGAGCGCCTGCGCCGCCTTGCCGGTCGGCGGATGACCACGGACGGCGTTCTGATCATCGAGGCACGGCGTTTTCGCACCCAGGAACGCAACCGGGAGAATGCCCGGGAACGCCTTGTCGCCCTGATTCGCCGGGCCCTGGAGCCGCCCCGCCCCCGCCGGCCCACCAAGCCCACGCGGGCGGCCCGATTTGCCCGTCTGGAGTCCAAGCGGCAGCGGTCGCGCGCCAAGCAGCGCCGCCAGCCGCCGGACCTGGACGGCGAATAGTGACTCGACACTCCCACCACCCGACCCGGAGGAATCGCCGTGACCGACCATGCACATGACCTTGCCGTGGACCGCATCCTGTCGGCCCGCCGCGACCGAACGCCCCTCCAGACCTTGCCCGTGGAATCGCGACCGGCGGATACGGCGGCGGGCTACGATCTTCAGGATGCGGTGCATGCCCGCCTGGAACGGGACGGCGCGGGGACGAGGGCCGGCTGGAAAATTGGCTGCACCAACAAGCTCATGCAGGACATGCTGGGCATTCCCCACCCGGCGGCCGGCGCGGTCATGGCCCGCGACCTGGTAAATTCTCCCGCCATCCTGTCCTTTTCCCGTTTTGTGGCACCCGGCGTCGAGTGCGAGGTGGCCGTCCGCCTGGGCGCCGACCTGTCGCCCGACGAGGCCCCCTTCACCAGCGACTCCGTGGCCTCCCGGGTCGCCGCCTGTATGGCTGCCATAGAGGTGGTCGACAATCGCTACGCCGACTTCCGGGCCGTCGGCACGCCGACCCTGATTGGCGACGATTTTTTTCAGGCGGCGGCGGTTGTCGGCGTTGCGGTCACCGACACGGCGTCCCTGGACCTGGCGGCGGTCCAGGCGGTGATCCGGATCGATGGTGTCGAAACCGGGCGCGGGCGGGGATCGGATGTCATGGGCCACCCTTATGAGGCCCTGGCATGGCTGGCCAACGCCTGGGCCCAGCGGGGCCGCGGCTTGAAAGCCGGGGAACTCGTGCTGACCGGGACCATGGTGGTGGTGCAATGGCTGGAGCGCCCGGCCCGGGCGGAGATCGAGATATCGGGCCTCGGTGCCGCCGCCATCACTTTCGAGGCCGACTGATACGCCGGCGCAAAGAAACAACCCCCGGCGGGAGGGGCTCCGCCGGGGGTCAGGGGGGTAGGGAGATCTTGCGGAGGGGGGTCCAACAAGATGATCAGAGGATGCCAGAAGGGAGCCCATCCTTCTGTGAACCGGTTCACACAAGCCTTCGATTTCGCAAGAAAATATCCTTGAGAGCGAAAAGCGTTGTGAAATCAACTGATTATGAATTCAAATGCGGGTCGGAATTGACGATCACTTCGTGGGACAGGGACGCCGTTTCGGCGAACATGGCCGATGCGGAGCAATATTTCTCCGCCGACAGGGCCACCGCCCGCTCCACCTTGGCCCGGGACAGGCCGGCGCCGGACACCACGTAGCGCAGGTGCACCCGGGTAAAAACCTTGGGGTCGTCCGCGGCCCGCTCGGCTTCGAGTTCCACCCGGCAGTCGGTGATCGGTTCCCGGCCCTTGCGCAGGATCAGGACCACATCGAAGGCGGAGCAACTGCCGAGCCCCAGCAACATGAGCTCCATGGGCCGAAGTCCGATGTTGCGGCCCCCGGCCTCCGGCGCCCCGTCGACGACGACGGCGTGACCCGACCCCGCCTCGGCGACGAAGGATACCCCGTCCAACCAAGTGACCTGGGCTTTCATGGCAATTTGCTTGCCGTGCGTCGGCCTCCCCCCTGGAAGGGAAGGGACAGGGAGAGGGGGCTCCTACGCACAGCCTTCGCCTCAGAGATCGGCGCCACTGCGGAAGTGATAGGCGGCGCCGGTGCGGATGCCCGAGGGCCAGCGGCCGGTAACGGTCTTCAATTTGGAGTAGAAGCGCACCCCATCGACGCCGTGGACGTGGTGGTCGCCGAACAGGGATCGTTTCCAGCCGCCGAAGCTGTGGTAGGCCACCGGCACGGGAATGGGGACGTTGACCCCCACCATGCCGGTCTTGGTCCGCATGACGAAGTCCCGGGCCGCGTCACCGTCCCGGGTGAAGATGGCGGTGCCGTTGCCATATTCGTGCTCGTCCACCAGCCGCACGGCCTCCTCGTAGCTGTCCACGCGAACGACGCTGAGGACAGGGCCGAAGATCTCGTCGGTGTAGATCTTCATGGTGGGTGTCACCCGATCGAACAGGGTGCCGCCCATGAAGAAGCCGTTCTCATAGCCCTGCAGGTTGAAGCCGCGGCCATCCACTACCAGATCCGCGCCCTCGTCCACGCCCGACTGGATGTAGCCGCTGATGCGGTCATGGGCCTGCTTGGTGACGATCGGCCCCATCTCCGCGTCCGGGTCCGCGTAAGGGCCGATCTTCAGGGCCCGAACCTTCGGCGCCAATTGGCCGATGAAGCGATCGCCGGTCTCCTCGCCCACGGTCACGGCGACGGATATCGCCATGCAGCGCTCGCCGGCGGAGCCGAATCCGGCACCCATCGCGGCGTCCACCGTCTGGTCCATGTCGGCGTCGGGCATGACGATCATGTGGTTCTTGGCCCCGCACAGGGCCTGGACCCGTTTTCCGTGGGCGCAGCCGGTGGTGTAGATGTGCTCGCCCACCGGCGTCGAGCCGACGAAGCTGATGGCCGCCACCCCAGGATCGGTCAGCAGGGTGTCCACCGCCTCGGCGTCGCCGTTGACCACGTTGAGGACGCCACGGGGCAGACCCGCCTCCAGCATCAGTTCGGCCATGCGCAGGCTGCACGACGGCACCTTCTCCGACGGCTTGAGGATGAAGCTGTTGCCGCAGGCGATCGCCACCGGGAACATCCACATGGGCACCATGGCGGGGAAGTTGAACGGCGTGACGCCCGCGCACACGCCCACGGGCTGGCGCACCGAGGTAACGTCGACGCCCGAGGCTACGTTCTGATTGTATTCGCCCTTCAACAGTTGCGGGATGCCGCAGACGAACTCCACCACCTCCAGGCCCCGGGTGATGGAGCCCTTGGAGTCTTCCAGGGTCTTTCCATGCTCGGACGAGCAGAGCTCCGCCAGTTCGTCCATGTGGCGGATCAGGAGGTCGCGATAAGCGAACATCACCTTCGCGCGGCGGGCCGGGGGGGTCGCCGCCCAGTCCGGCAGCGCCGCCGCCGCCGCCGCGATGGCGCCGCGCACCTCGTCGGCGGAGGCGAGGGGCACCCGCTTGGTGACCTCGCCGGTGGCCGGGTTGAACACGTCGCCGAAACGACCGCTGGCGCCGGCGACTTTCTCGCCGCCGATGAAATGATGGAGTGTCTCGGACATGGTTGGCCTCTTTGCGGGTTCGAACGCCGGGGCTTGCGCACCGACCGCGGGCATCAGGGTTCGTATTTGCCGAGGACGCCGCGCATCGTCTCGACAAGCTCGTCGATATGCTCGCGCTCACAGACCAGGGGCGGCGCGATGCAAATGGTGTCGCCCGTGATCTTGATGTGGAGACCCGACCAGAACAGGTCCTTCATGATCTCGTAGCCGCGCTGGCCCGGTGTCCCCGTCGCCGCCAAGTCGACGCCCGCGAGCAGGCCGTAGCTGCGGATGTTGGTGACGATGGGCAAGTCCTTCAGGGTGTGGATCGCGTCCTGGAAGTAGGGCGCCAGGGATGCCGCCCGTTCGAACACGTTCTCCTTCTCGTAAATGGCGAGCGTTGCGATGGCGGCGGCACAGGCGGCGGGATGGGCCGAAAAGGTGTAGCCGTGGAACAGCTCGATGGTTTCCGGCGGCGCCTTCTCGGTCACCGTCTCGTAGATGTCATCGCGCACCGCGACCGCCCCCATGGGCTGGACGGCGTTGGTCAGAGCCTTGGCCATGGTCATCATGTCCGGGGTGACGCCGAAGCTCTGGGCCCCGAACGCCTTGCCGGTGCGCCCGAAGCCGCAGATCACCTCGTCGAAGACCAGCAGGATTCCGTGGGCATCGCAGATCTCGCGCAGTCGCCGCAGATAGCCCTTCGGCGGCACCAGCATGCCCGTCGACCCGGCGATGGGTTCGACGAAGCAGGCGGCGATACTGCTTGCCCCCAGAAGCTCGACCAGGCGCTGCAGATCGTCGGCCAAATCGGCGCCGGTGTCGGGCTGGCCCTTGACGAACCTGTGCTCCGGCAGGTGGGTGTGGCGCATGTGGACGACGCCCGGCAGCAGGTTTCCGAAGGTCTCCCGATTTTTCATCAGGCCGCTGAGGGAGGTGCCGCCGAAATTGACCCCGTGGTAGCCCCGCTCCCGGGATACGAAGCGCTGGCGCTGCCCCTCGCCCCGCGCTCGATGGTAGGCAAGGGCGATCTTCATGGCCGTATCGATCGACTCGGAGCCCGAGTTGGTGAAGAACACGTGATTCAAGGGCTCGGGCGTTATGGCGGAAATGCGCGCCGACAGCTCGAAGGGCGCGGGGTGACCGATATTGAAGGACGGGCTGTAGTCCATCTCGAGGAGCTGCTTGTGGACGGCTTCGGCAATTTCCGCTCGGCCGTGACCCAAGGCGCAGCAGAATAGGCCGGACACCCCGTCGAGGACCCTTTGACCCTTGTGGTTCCAGTAGTAGGGGCCCTCGCCGCGCACCACCAGTCGCGGCTCGGCCTTGAAATCCCGATTGGCCGTGAACGGCATCCAGTGGTTTTCAAGGGTGTTGGACGTGTATTGCATGGCGTGGGGTCCCTCTCTGCCGCGACGTCCGGTATGTTCCCAAGAGGCGGCACTGTAGCCAACGGGCGGTCTGACCGAAAGGGTCCCGGTCGGGGACTCGTTGAAGCGGAAGGATGCAACCCCTATAACTCGCGCGCTTGCATCAGGCGTCGCGCGGGCTCAACTTCCGGAGGTCTTCATGCTGGTCGGCGTTCCCAAGGAAATCAAGGTGCACGAGTACCGGGTCGGCCTGGTGCCGGCCAGCGTCCACGAGCTCGTCGCCCACGGCCATGAGGTGATCGTGGAGACCGGCGCGGCGGCCGGAATCGGCTTCGAGGACGACGACTATGAGCGCGAGGGCGCGACCGTCGTCCCCACGGCCGAGGCGGTCTTCGCCCGTGCGGAGATGATCGTCAAGGTCAAGGAGCCCCAGGCCGGGGAACGGGCGCGCCTCGGCGAGGGACAGATCCTGTTCACCTATCTTCACCTGGCGCCGGACCCGGACCAAACGGCGGACCTGGTGAAGGGCGGCGCCACGTGCATCGCCTATGAGACCGTCACCTCGTCCCGCGGCGGCCTGCCCCTGCTGGCGCCCATGTCGGAGGTCGCCGGACGGATGTCGATCCAGGCCGCCGCCCATTGCCTGGAAAAGGAACAGGGCGGTTTGGGCGTGCTCCTGGGTGGCGTGCCGGGGGTGACCCAGTCGACGGTGGTCGTCATCGGCGGCGGCGTGGTCGGCCGCAACGCGGCCCAGATCGCCGTCGGCATGGGCGCCACGGTGACCATCATCGACCGCTCGCTGGACGTGCTGCGCGACCTGGACAATCAGTTCGGCGCCCGGGTGCGAACCGTGTTCTCGACCCGGCATGCAATCGAGGAACACGTGATCGGCGCCGATGCGGTGATCGGCGGCGTGTTGGTCGCCGGCGCGGCGGCGCCCCGGTTGGTGTCGGCGGACCTGATCCGGCGCATGAAGTCCGGCGCCGTCATCGTCGACGTGGCCATCGACCAGGGTGGCTGCGTGGAGACAGCCCGTCCCACCACCCACGAGGACCCCACCTATGTGGTCGACGACGTGATCCACTATTGCGTCGCCAACATGCCCGGCGCGGTGCCGCGGACCTCCACCTTCGCCCTCAACAATGCCACCTTGCCCCACGTCCTGGCCATCGCCGACAAGGGCGCCCGGTCGGCCCTCGTGGCGGACCCCCACCTGATGGCCGGTCTCAACGTGCACAAGGGCCACGTCACTTACGAAGCGGTAGCCCGTGACCTGGGGTACGACTACCAGGATCCCGGGGAGGCGCTGGCGGCCTGATCGCCCGAGTGATCTGATAGAAACGTGATCGACGCCCTTGCCGGCACAATCAGCGGCCTCGGCCCGGCGGTCACCGCCTACATCGTCGCCGCGGTCTTCGGCGCCGGACTGATCCGCGGCTACAGCGGATTCGGCTTCTCTGCCCTCTTCGTGCTCAGCCTGTCGTTGGTTCTGCCGCCGGCGCAGGTGGTGCCGGCGTCGCTGCTGCTGGAGGTGATCGCCAGCCTCCACTTGCTACCCGGGGTGTGGCGGGGCGTGCCCTGGCGGACCCTGGGTTGGCTGATCCTGGGCTCGGCGGTGGCCAACCCCATCGGCCTCTACTTGCTGGCCACCATGCCCGCGGCGCCGATGCGCGCCGCGGCCTCCCTGGCCGTCATGACCGCCAGCCTGCTGCTGTGGAGGAGTCACCAGTCCGGCCTTCGCCCGTCGGCCCCGGCCAGCCTGATCACCGGCGTGGTGTCCGGCATCGCCAACGGGGCGGCGGCCATCGGCGGGCTGCCGGTGGTTCTGTTCCTTCTCGCCACCGCGGTCGGCGCGCCGACCTCTCGGGCTCTGTTGATCGCCTACATCCTGCCCATGGACCTCTACGCCTCGGCGGTCGCCGGGACGCAAGGCCTGATGACCATGGACGTGGCGGCGCTGGTGGTTCTGGCCGTCGTTCCCTTGTTCGCCGGCGTCGCCCTGGGAAAACGCCACTTTATCGAGGCGTCGCCGGAGTCGTTCCGGCGGTTCACCCTGATCCTGCTGATCGGGCTCGCCAGCGCGGGACTCGTCCGCGCCGCATTGGGGTGATCGCAGGCTCGCAACGAACGGTGGATCGAGGCGGGGATTCGATACGGTTGACTCTCGCGAAGGGTCGGTTCCATCATGGGCCACCACATTGACACCATGACGATTTCCCGCCAGGGAACACGTCGATACGTCAAACGTTTACTGGGAGAACCATCATGAAAAGTTCCCTCGTCGCCCTAAGCACCTTCGCCGCCGCCACAGTGCTGGCGGGGACCGTGGGGGCCGCGACCCTCGATGACGTCAAGGCCAAGGGCTTTATCCAGTGTGGCGTCAACACCGGCGTGCCGGGCTTCGCCTTCAAGGACGCCAAGGGCGACTGGGTCGGTTTCGATCCGTCGTTCTGTCAGGCCATGGCAGCCGCGGTCCTCGGCGACGCCAGCAAGGTCAAGTACACGCCGCTGACCGGCAGGACCCGCTTCCCGGCCCTGGCCTCGGGCGAGGTGGACGTTCTGTCGCGCAATACCACTTGGACGTTCAGCCGCGACACCGACCTGGGCTTCACCTTCATCGGCGTCAACTACTACGACGGCCAGGGATTCATCGGCCGTACGTCCCTGGGCATCAAAAGCGCCAAGGAACTGGATGGCGCCTCCGTCTGCATCCAGACCGGCACCACCACGGAGCTGAACCTGGCCGACTTCTTCCGGGTCAACAACATGAAGTACGAGCCGGTGACCATCGAGACCAACGAAGAGGCGCGGGTGAGCTATATGGCCGGTCGCTGCGACGTCTATACGACCGACGCCTCCGGCCTGGCGGCCACCAAGTCCACCTTCACGGATGCCGCCAACCACATGGTGTTCCCGGAAATCATCTCCAAGGAGCCCCTCGGCCCGCTGGTGCGCCAGGGTGACGATCAGTGGGCGGACATTGCGCGCTGGACTCTGAACGCGATGATCAACGCCGAGGAATATGGTGTCACCCAGGCCAACGTGGACGAAATGGCCAAGGGCACCAAAAACCCGGAGGTCAACCGACTTCTCGGCTCCGAGGGAGACCTGGGCGCGATGATCAGCCTCGACAAGCAGTGGGCGCACCGCATCATCAAGCAGGTGGGCAACTACGGCGACGTGTTCGAGCGCTATCTGGGCGTCAACACGCCGCTGGGCCTGCAGCGTGGAGTCAACCAGCTCTACACCAAGGGCGGTATCCTCTACGCACCGCCGATGCGCTGAGCACACGGGAAACGGGTGAGGGCGACCCATGGGGGTCGCCCTCGTGTTTTCGTGACGATGAATAGGCGCTTCTTCACCCGCGGCGCCGGCGCGTGCGTGCCGCTGGCATGAGACTCTCGGCCCTATGACGGCGACTACCGGGTCTCCGATAGATCACGCGCCGCGGCGTGGCCTGATCGGCCGCATATGGTTCAGCAAGGAATATCGCGCGATGATCTCGCAAGTGGCGATCATCGGCGCGCTGGCCCTGTTCATCGCCTTCATCTGGAGCAACACGTATCAAAACCTTCAGCGGCTGGGGGTCTCCAGCGGCTTCGACTTCCTGTGGCAGCCGTCCGGCTACGACATTAACCAGACGTTCATCGACTATTCTTCCAGGTCGACCCATTTCGAGGCCTATCTGGCCGGGCTGCTGAACACGCTCCTGGTTGCCGTCTGCGGCTGCGTTCTGGCGACCATCGTCGGTTTCGTCGCCGGCATTCTTCGTCTTTCCCGCAACTGGCTGATCAACCGCCTCGTCTATGTCTGGGTGGAATTCACCCGCAACGTGCCGGTGCTGCTGCAGATCCTGCTGTGGTACAGCGTTATTCTGCAAATGCCACAGGTCAAACAGGCACTGGAGATCGCACCCGGCTTTCATCTGTCCAACCGTGGCCTGGTTATGCCGGCGCCGGTTCCCGAACCGGGCTTCTCGCTGGTGCCCCTGGCCCTGCTGGTCGCCGTAATCGGAACGATTGCCTTCGCGCGCTGGGCGAAACGCCGTCAGGACGCCACCGGCGAACACCTGCCCGTGGGATGGATCGGCACCGGCGTCGTACTTGGCCTGCCGCTGCTTGCCTATCTGGCGACTGGAATGCCGCTGTCTTTCGACGTGCCGGCGCTCAAGGGCTTCAACTTCCAGGGCGGAATGAACCTGCGGCCCGAGTTCGTCGCCCTGACCTGGGCGCTGGCGGTCTATACGGGCGCCTTCATCGCCGAGATCGTGCGTTCCGGCATCCAGTCGGTCAGCCATGGTCAGACCGAGGCCGCCTACGCCCTCGGTCTGCGCCCCAACTGGACCATGCGCCTGATCACCATACCCCAAGCGCTGCGGGTGATCGTGCCGCCGCTGACCAGCCAGTATCTGAACCTGACCAAGAACTCGAGCCTGGCCATCGCCATCGGCTACATGGACGTGACCGCGACCATCGGCGGCATCACTCTCAACCAGACCGGTCAGGCCCTGGAATGCATCGCCATCACCATGGCCACCTACCTGGCCTTCAGCCTGTTCATTTCGTCGGTCATGAACTGGTACAACCGCCGCGTCGCCGTGGTGGAGCGTTAGGAAGCGATCATGAGCGCCGAGTCCATCAGCGCCCGGCGCTACGACCCGGGGCAGCATCCGGACCTGCCGCCGCCGGTCAATACGGACAGTCCCCTCTATTGGATCCGCCGGAATCTGTTCGGGTCGGTGACCGATACGGTTCTGACACTTGTATCCCTGTATCTGACCTACCAGATCGTCACCGGCTTCTATGTCTGGGCCATTCGCGACGCGACCTTCTTCGCCGAGACCCGGTTCGGCTGCGAGACCGCGGGCGCCTGCTGGGCGCTGATCACCTCGCGCCACGACCAGTTCATTTACGGCTATTTTCCGGCCGACGGACGCTGGCGGATCGACCTTGCCTTCATCCTGCTATTCGTGGCCCTGACGCCGATCCTGTTCGACAAGACCCCCTACCGCCGGCCGCTTCTGATCTTCACCGTGAGCTACCCCATCGTCGCCTTCTGGCTGCTGGTGGGCGGGTTTCTCGGCCTGGAACCGGTGGAAACGTCGCAGTTCGGGGGATTGATGCTGACCCTGGTCATCGGCGTCACCGGCATCGTCTGTTCGCTGCCGATCGGCATCCTTCTGGCGCTGGGGCGGCGGTCGAACATGGCCGGCGTCCGTGCCGTCTGCGTGCTTTTCATCGAGCTCGTCCGCGGCGTGCCGCTGATCACGCTTTTGTTCATGGCGTCGGTGATGCTGCCCCTGTTTCTGCCGCCGGGGGTCCACTTCGACACCCTGCTCAGGGTCCTGATCATGGTGACGCTGTTCGCCTCGGCCTACATGGCCGAAGTGATCCGCGGTGGACTTCAGGCGATCCCCCGCGGCCAGACCGAGGCCGCCCAGTCCCTGGGGCTGTCCTATTGGCAGAGCATGCGCCTGATCGTGCTGCCGCAAGCCCTCAAGATCAGCATTCCGGGTATCGTCAACACCTTCATCGGCCTTTACAAGGACACCACGCTGGTCCTCATCATCGGCCTCCTCGACCTGCTGGGCGTCGGCCGCGCCAACCTGGCCGACGCCAACTGGATGGGCCTGTCGACCGAGATCTACGTGTTCATCGCCATACTGTTCTTCATCGCCTGCTTCGGCATGTCCCGCTATTCGATCTACCTGGAAAACAAGCTCCACACCGGGCACAGACGTTTGGGAGGCGCCCCGTGACTTCCACCACGAATGTGGCGCCCACCGGTAACACCGACCCGTCCGCCAAGAACGAGCCGGCCTTCGAGATGATCGGCGTCCATAAATGGTTCGGCAGTTTCCACGTGCTGAAAGACATCAACCTGACCGTTTATCAGGGCGAGCGGATCGTCGTCTGTGGGCCTTCGGGATCCGGCAAGTCGACCCTGATCCGCTGCATCAACGGGCTGGAGGAACATCAGCAGGGGAAGATCGTCGTCTCGGGTACGGAACTGACCAACGACCTCAAGCAGATCGATACGGTGCGTCGCGAAGTGGGCATGGTGTTCCAGCAGTTCAACCTGTTTCCCCACCTGACCGCGCTGGAGAACTGCACCCTGGCGCCGATCTGGGTGCGAAACATGCCCCGCCGCGAGGCGGACGAGGCGGCCATGCGCTACCTGGAGCGGGTGCAGATCCCCGAACAGGCGGAGAAATATCCGGGCCAGCTTTCGGGCGGGCAACAGCAGCGGGTCGCCATCGCCCGCTCCCTATGCATGAACCCCAAGATCATGCTGTTCGACGAGCCCACCTCGGCCCTCGATCCGGAGATGATCAAGGAAGTGCTCGACGTCATGGTCGAGCTGGCGGAATCGGGCATGACCATGCTGTGCGTGACCCATGAGATGGGCTTCGCCAAGACCGTCGCCGACCGGATCATCTTCATGGACGTCGGTGAGATCATCGAGCAGAACGAACCCGACGCCTTCTTCAACAACCCCCAGAGCGACCGTACCAAGCTGTTCCTCAGCCAGATCCTGGCCCAGTAACCCGCTTAGGGCGCTGGCCGGGCCGCTTCCTCGACCATCGCCTCGAGCCAGGCCCGGACCCGCTCTTCGTTGACCCCGAAATCGCTGCGTCCGTAAACCGAGCGACTGAACAGGGCGATGGTCGAGCGCCCGCCGCCGAGGTCGAAGAACTGAATCCGCACCACGTCCGGAAAGCGGAACACGGCCGAGCGCTGCACGCAGACCAGTTGCCGGAAGTTGAAGGTCTCGAAAATCAGTTCGACCCGTGGCTGCCGCCCGACCGCCCGGCGCACCGCCGCGACGAGCCGGGCCGGGGACAGTTCGAAGGCCGGCGGAACAATCGAGGCCGGCGCCTTGCAGAGATCGGACCGGCAGGCCAGGAACGCGTTGCCCAGGGGCACCTTGTCGAGCTTGCGAAGATCCTGCGGTCGGACTACCTCGCCGCACCCCCCAAGCGTCATGGAGACGACAAGGAGCAGGGCAACCCACGAGGCTCTCCGTTGTCGCCCGTTCAATCGAACAGTCCCGAACGGCGCGGATCGGCGATGCGCGTCCGTTCCTGGCGGTAGGGGGTAAAGCCCGCCCGTTGATAGATCGCCAGCGCTTTTGGGTGGTCCAGATTGCATGTATTGACCCGGAGTCGATGGGGCTGTCTCGCCCAGGCCTCGTCCACCGTCCAGCGAAGAAGATAGGCCCCCAGGCCGCGACCCATGAACTCGGGGGTGAGGCCGAAATAGGCCAGCTCCACTTCCGGCTTTCGGCGACGGTCCAATTCGCTGAAGCCGGCGGGGACGCCCCCCACGTAGAGCACATAGATCGCCACATCGTCATGGTGAATGATCTCCGCCAGGTGGGCGTCGTCCATGGCGCGACGC
Organism: Rhodospirillales bacterium; assembly: GCA_965247705.1. Lineage (GTDB taxonomy): Bacteria > Pseudomonadota > Alphaproteobacteria > Rhodospirillales > CAMCUA01 > CBDFHV01. Next base: position 48,983 of record CBDFHV010000016.1, read on the forward strand.
TCGTACCACAACCAGGGATCGCCCACGGTGCTGTAGAGGTAGCGGTAGAACGACACGGGTGGCCGCTCGGCCCGCAGCAGGGCATGCTTCACGGCCAGCGGCGGTGGCGGCGGACTGGTCGGCGGCGCCGTCATTTCCAGGTAGGTGACGACCAGGTCGATCCGCCCTTCCTCGTCACCCATGGATCTCTCGCCTTCCCTAATGGTCTGAACGGGAAACGCCGTGCCGAGTCGCGCGAGGGTTGGCGACAAATCTATCAGGCGGGAAACGGCCGCTCCAACTTCCGTCTTCGGAAGGCTCGGCCCGAAAAGCTAAACCGTTTCTTTACCAATGGGTTACATCGTTAGTCGAAACGATTCGCGGGAGAAAACCCGGTTGACGGTTGTTTGCAGCACAGCCCTGTTGTGTCGACGGGGCCAAGGCGAGTTGCGATTATGGCCGACCGCACCATGACCCTGGAGCCGCCGGATCTGAAGCGTTCCGAAAATGGATGGCGGATGTCCTGGCCCGACACGGTGGCGATGCTCGCCGTCCTGTGCTCCCTGTTCTGGGTTCTGTTGGCCGGGCTCTATCTGGGATTCAGCCCCGGAGATCCGGACTTCATCGCCGATGACAAGGACGTACGGGAACTTCAGGATTTCGCGCCCGCCGCCGGGCCGGAACCGGCGACCCCGGGCAACTAAAGACGAAGTGTCAGCGCGCGCCTTCCGTCCACAGGACCACGCGTACCGTCTGCAGAACCACCACGAAGTCCAGGAACAGACTGTTGTTCTTGACGTAGTAGAGGTCGTAGGCGAGCTTGGCTTTCGCGTCCTCCTCGGAGGCGCCGTAGTCGTGGTTGATCTGGGCCCAGCCGGTGATCCCGGGCTTCACCTGGTGGCGCTGGTAGAAGTACGGGATGCGCTCGCATAGCTGGTCGACGAAGTAGGGGCGCTCGGGGCGCGGGCCGACGAAGCTCATGTCGCCCATCAGCACGTTGAGCACCTGCGGGATCTCGTCGATCCAGGTCTTGCGGATGAAGCGGCCCACCGCCGTGACCCGGTCGTCCGCCGTGCCGCCCACCGGGGCACCCCATCCTTCTCCGCGTCCTGGCCCATGGAGCGGAACTTCAGTACGTGGAACCGGCGACCGTGGCGGCCCACCCGCTCCTGGCGGTAGAGCGCCGGGCCGGGGCTGTCCAGCTTCACCGCCAGCGCCGTCACCAGGGTCAGCGGCAGGGTGAACAGCAGGAAGACGACGCTGAGCACCACGTCGAACAGACGCTTCACGAAATCCCGCCACCCGTTGGCCCGGAAGCCGTCGGAAAAGATCAGCCAGCTCGGCTGCAGCTCCTGAAGGTCCACCTGGCCCGATTCCCGCTCCCAGAAGGTCGCGTAGTCGGTCACCCGAACACCTAAAAACCGGCACTCCAGAAGATGGCGCACCGGAAGACCGCGCTTCTCCCGCGTCGCCACCACGATCTCGTCAACGCCGCTGTCGCGCACGAAGCTGGACAGGGCGTGGCGCTTGTGGAGCATCTCTTCGGGCAAGGTCGGCGCAACACGATTGTCCACTGCCTCGTCGCCCATCCGCAGGATGCCGACCAGCTTGAAATGGCCGTTGTCATTCTGCTCCGCCAGGCCCATCAGCTTGGCGGCCTGGGGACCGGCACCGATGACCAGCACGCGTTTCTGGAATAAATCGGTGCTCACCGCGGCAACGAATAAGCGGCGGACCACCAGGATCAGGGGGAATTGCATCACGATGGCGACGGCGCAGACCGCGTAGTAAGCCTGGTAATCGGCTTGGGCCAAAATCTCGACCAGATTCAGCAGGCCCAGGACCAGAACCAGGATCAGGGGAAACGTCACCGCCGCCCGGGCAACACCCGAATGGGCGTGAAAAAAGATCTTCCTGTTGTAGAGGCCGACCGAGATCATGGTCACGCAAGTCACCAGCGTCACCAGCAGAAGGAGGATCAAATCAGCAGACTGCCCCGATTCCGCCAGTCCTGCGACATCCACCGGACGCACGTCCGCGGGCCCCAGGTTGAACCGCACCAGCGTGTACAGAAGACAGAAAAACAGTACCGTCTCGACGAACGCCAGAGACAAACCCGGAATGGCCACGTGGTGACGGAACAGACGCATTGACGCCTCCCTTTGGGTCCTGTCGTCACCCCCCGGAGCAACCACCGTGCGTCGAAGCTGCTCCCGGCGACGACGGTGCGGATTATCGAGAGGGCGACCCCGTGTCGCAGTGACACCCGTCACAGCATCGATTGCATGCCCCGTGGCCCGGGCACGCAGCGTCGAAATCGTCGCGTGGATTGAGGTGAAGGTTTGGCATGGGGGCGACGGGATCGCCCTGATCGAGATCAAGAACCCGGCGAATTCAGATCGATGGTCCGCCGCCGTCGGATGCCCGTTGGGACTGAAGCTCGCGCACGGCCTCCAAGACCCACAACCAGACCATGCGGGCGTCCTCGTCCCCGGCGTCCCGATACTGAAGGGCCCGCCGCGTCGCCTCGTCACGGGCAGCCTTGCCGTGACGCTCGATCAGGGCATGAGCCGCCCGGTAGATGTCCTGCCGAGAGTTCATCGCCAAGAATTCACGGTCACGGGTTTATGGTCACTGGATCATGGTCACGGTCGACAGTCGGACGATTGGCCCGAAATAGAAAGGCCCGCGCAAGGCGGGCCTTTCCGGTGTTTGGGCGATGGTTCAATCGAGAAGCGAAAGATTTTCCGCCGCCGTCTTGCCATTGCGGCCCTCCGTCAGATCGAATTGGACGCGCTGCCCTTCCCGCAAGTCCTGAAGGCCTGCCTTCTGCACGGCGGTGATGTGGACGAAAGCATCCTTCGAGCCATCTTCGGGCTCGATGAAGCCATAGCCCTTGATGGGGTTGAACCACTTCACGGTGCCTGTTTGCATCGAAGTCTTCCCAGTCGAGTAGCCGCTATCGCCCTTGCCACACGGGGCAAAGGCGGGTTTCAGTACCTTCGAATCCAGGGAGTACGGGGGCTTGGTCAGCCAGACAAAGCGAGAGTCGCTCTGGACTCCATAGGCACTGATACCGCCCATTTTGCGGCAGTCGGCTGGAAAGGCAAGCAATATTCACCCCCTATTCCCGCGGTGGTTGGCGGCTGGTGATCGGCAGCCGGCGGCCGCGTCTTGCCCGCCACCAAGGCTCAGATCAGGCCGTCGCCATTCATTTAGCCCGAATTATTCACGGCGCTGATTGAAAATGCTGGTGAGCGTAGATTAACCTGTTGAAATGCCGTATGATTTTGGTGTCAAGACAAGATCACATGGCAACAGAACAACCCACGGCTCACCATGAACGAGATTACCCCCTATCTCCCTGGTTTGTCACCCGTTGGAGGCAAGCCGCTTTGCGCCCGCTTCGACGGCGGACGGCTGTCGTCGGACGGCGGGGTGTTGTTGTTGGGCGAGATCGACAGGCGGCTCGGCATCGCCGACGTGCTCGCTTCCTGCGTCACCGACGTGCGCGACCCGGCGAGCACGACCCACGCTTACGTAGACATGATCCGGGCGCGCCTGTTCGCTATTGCCTGCGGGTATGAGGATTGCGACGACCTCGACGTTCTGCGTTTCGATCCGGCGTTCAAGCTGGCCTGTGGCCGTTTGTCCGAGAGCGGCGACGACCTGATGAGCCAACCGACCCTGTCGCGCCTCGAGAACGCGCCGTCATGGCGCGCGCTCGGGCGCATGGGGCTGTCGATGATCGATCTGTTTTGCGCCAGCTTCAAGCGCGTTCCGGCGCGCATCGTTCTCGATATCGACGACACCGACGATGCCGTTCACGGCGGCCAGCAGCTGGCGCTGTTCAACGCCCATTACGACGACTATTGCTTCCAACCCATCCATATCTTCGAGGCGGCCACCGGCAAGCCGGTGATGTCACTGCTGCGTCCCGGCAAGCGGCCCTCCGGCGACGAGGCGGCGCGGATCCTGAGACACGTCATCGGCCGCATCCGCCGCAACTGGCCACGGGTCGAGATCACCGTGCGGGGCGATGGCCACTACGCCACGCCGGAGGCCATGGAATTCCTCGAACGTCAGGGCTGCGGCTACATCTTCGGGCTTTCCGGCAACGCCCGGCTGAACAGGATCGGCCAGCCGTGGTGCGAGGACGCCGCCGTGCGCCGGGCGGGGCAGGGAAAGGATAAGGTGCGCCGCTTCTTCCACACCGGCTACCAGGCCAAAAGCTGGTCACGGCAACGCTCGGTCATCGCCCGCGTGGAAGCTACCGCCAAGGGCTGTGACGTCCGCTTCGTCGTCACCAACCTGAGCGGCCGCGCCAAGGCGCTCTACGAGAAGGTCTACTGCGCCCGCGGGCGGATGGAAAACATGATCAAGGACCACAAGCTCTACACCAAGTCCGACCGCACGTCGTGCCACCGTTGGGAGGCCAACCAGTTCCGCCTCTTCCTGCATACCGGCGCCTACTGGCTGCTGCATCAGCTTCGCCAAGCGGCGCCTCGGAAATCGCTGTGGCGAACGGCCACCTTCGAAACCCTGCGCCGGGCGTTTCTCAAAATCGCCGTCCGCGTCGAGGAGCTCAAGTCGCGCCTCAGGATCGCCCTGCCTTCGGCCTATCCCTATCAGCCGGCCATGATCGCCATCGCCGGGCGCATCACCGCCCAAGGGCCCTGAACCAAGCGGCAGGTGCCGCCGGACGAGCCCCGAACAACAACCTCCAACCTCTCCGACAATCCGTCTCAAAAATCGCCGTCAACCCGGTCGCTACCGCTCGTCCCGCTGAAATCCGATGGCCGTCATGAATAATTGGGGTTAGGTAGCCGGCCCTGGATGTAGGGCAAAATGACGCTATCCTGGATGGTGGTCAGGTAGTCCCAGAAGCGGGTCTGCGGCTCGACGCCGTCGAATGTGACCCGCTCGGCCACCACCCCTTTCCGCGCCAGCCAGTCCAGGCCCCAATAGAGGTCCGTGTTGCCGATCTGGCGCACCGCTTCGGCCCACAGATCCATCTCGGCCGGAAGTGTGGCGTAGTCGCCCCCGGACAGCGGCTTCAGCGCCGCCAGCAGGGGGTCCAGCAGGCCGCGGGCTGTCCACACCACGTAGTCCGGGGACTGGCGGAGCGCCATGAAGGTCTTGCGGTCGTTCTCTGCCAGGGCTTTGTCCCGCGCCGCCTGGATCGCGGCGCGGTCGGACTCGGCCATGGCCGGCACCACGGCCGCCATGGCCTGGGCGTTCTCCAACATCATCGCCGCCATCGCCTGTCGCTCGTCACCCCTGAGCGGCGCCTGGGCCAGCGCCGGAGCGGACAGAAGAACCAGGACCAGGGCAAGCCAGCGAAACCCGGCCATACAATCGCGCCTCGAGCCGTTGGTGCCGGCGTCATGCTTTCACGAAGGGGGGCGAGAGTCCAACGGCGGGAGTGGGGCAGCGATCGGCCAACGCACTGGTGCGCCTAAGCGGAGAAAGTTCGAACCATTTGTCCGAAATCCTCGCGCAATGGTCCGCTGTTCTGGAATCGCTTCCCGAATATGACGGCCCATCTCCTTAGACCGGGGCAATTAAGGTTTGTGTTTGCACTGGGTCATTGTTCCAGTCTTCGCGCCCATGGCGGACACGGAGAATTAGCCCGAATTATTCACGGCGCTGATTGAAAATGCTGGTGAGCGTAGATTAACCTGTTGAAATGCCGTATGATTTTGGTGTCAAGACAAGATCACATGGCAACAGAACAACCCACGGCTCACCATGAACGAGATTACCCCCTATCTCCCTGGTTTGTCACCCGTTGGAGGCAAGCCGCTTTGCGCCCGCTTCGACGGCGGACGGCTGTCGTCGGACGGCGGGGTGTTGTTGTTGGGCGAGATCGACAGGCGGCTCGGCATCGCCGACGTGCTCGCTTCCTGCGTCACCGACGTGCGCGACCCGGCGAGCACGACCCACGCTTACGTAGACATGATCCGGGCGCGCCTGTTCGCTATTGCCTGCGGGTATGAGGATTGCGACGACCTCGACGTTCTGCGTTTCGATCCGGCGTTCAAGCTGGCCTGTGGCCGTTTGTCCGAGAGCGGCGACGACCTGATGAGCCAACCGACCCTGTCGCGCCTCGAGAACGCGCCGTCATGGCGCGCGCTCGGGCGCATGGGGCTGTCGATGATCGATCTGTTTTGCGCCAGCTTCAAGCGCGTTCCGGCGCGCATCGTTCTCGATATCGACGACACCGACGATGCCGTTCACGGCGGCCAGCAGCTGGCGCTGTTCAACGCCCATTACGACGACTATTGCTTCCAACCCATCCATATCTTCGAGGCGGCCACCGGCAAGCCGGTGATGTCACTGCTGCGTCCCGGCAAGCGGCCCTCCGGCGACGAGGCGGCGCGGATCCTGAGACACGTCATCGGCCGCATCCGCCGCAACTGGCCACGGGTCGAGATCACCGTGCGGGGCGATGGCCACTACGCCACGCCGGAGGCCATGGAATTCCTCGAACGTCAGGGCTGCGGCTACATCTTCGGGCTTTCCGGCAACGCCCGGCTGAACAGGATCGGCCAGCCGTGGTGCGAGGACGCCGCCGTGCGCCGGGCGGGGCAGGGAAAGGATAAGGTGCGCCGCTTCTTCCACACCGGCTACCAGGCCAAAAGCTGGTCACGGCAACGCTCGGTCATCGCCCGCGTGGAAGCTACCGCCAAGGGCTGTGACGTCCGCTTCGTCGTCACCAACCTGAGCGGCCGCGCCAAGGCGCTCTACGAGAAGGTCTACTGCGCCCGCGGGCGGATGGAAAACATGATCAAGGACCACAAGCTCTACACCAAGTCCGACCGCACGTCGTGCCACCGTTGGGAGGCCAACCAGTTCCGCCTCTTCCTGCATACCGGCGCCTACTGGCTGCTGCATCAGCTTCGCCAAGCGGCGCCTCGGAAATCGCTGTGGCGAACGGCCACCTTCGAAACCCTGCGCCGGGCGTTTCTCAAAATCGCCGTCCGCGTCGAGGAGCTCAAGTCGCGCCTCAGGATCGCCCTGCCTTCGGCCTATCCCTATCAGCCGGCCATGATCGCCATCGCCGGGCGCATCACCGCCCAAGGGCCCTGAACCAAGCGGCAGGTGCCGCCGGACGAGCCCCGAACAACAACCTCCAACCTCTCCGACAATCCGTCTCAAAAATCGCCGTCAACCCGGTCGCTACCGCTCGTCCCGCTGAAATCCGATGGCCGTCATGAATAATTGGGGTTAGAATGTCACAATCGTTATCGATTAAGTAGATGATAATGTGCGACCGATAGGGATGAACCCGTACTGGTGGCGTAATTTCAAGACGCTCTCTTGCCGCGTTGGGAGTATCCGATAGAAATTCAAATGCATGCTCCAAATCAGCGTAGTATTTTTCGGCCTGCTCGACGCCAAACAGCCGAACGCCTTCCAGGTATGCTTTGAGGATGTCGTTTTCGGCTTTGACGCTGAGCCTATAGGCCATGATCTCCCTGTGTAGCCTGTGCCGCTGCGCGGGCCCGTTTTAGAATATCGGCAACGGATTTTTCGCTGAGACCGCTTTCCAGCGCTTCATCGACAAGCGATTGCATGTGAGCGATTTTGTCCTTGCGCTCCTGATCATGACGAATGAGGTCACGAACATAGTCGCTCGCATTACCATAGCGACCGGACCGCGCCTGCGCTTCAACCCAGTCTTTCATAGCGTCGGGTAGAGATACGTTCATCGTAGCCATATTACGGTCTCCAATTTTACCTTAACTATATGGCATAATTTGACAAAAATTGTCAATTTATCTGCATGGATAAGACGGGCGGTCTTTGACGAGCGTTTTGCGGGCAATCGGATCTGAACCCAAACGCGTTTAATTTCAAACGATTATGCGTTCGATAGCTACGAACATAAACTTATGCGAAAAAAATGCGTCAATAAATCAATGCGTTATAAGTGGTGCGGGCGGCCGGACTCGAACCGGCATGGGCTTTCGCCCGAGGGATTTTAAGTCCCTAGCGTCTACCTGTTTCGCCACGCCCGCGAACCGTGCGCCGACCCTAGACCGGGGTCGCGCGGCCTGACAAGCGGCGACGCGAGCGCCAGTGCCGACAGCTCGCGCCGTCATCCAGCGAAGTCGACCGCCTTGGACGTGGTGATGTCGGCGTAGCGTTTCATGTTGGCGATCAGGGCGCCGTGCTCGGCCTCGCCGCCGGCGCAACAGCAGTCATCGAGGATGGTCATCTGAAAGTCGCGATCGTGTCCGTCCTTGGCGGCGGACAGCACGACGCCCCCCGTCGACACGCCGCCGATCACCAGCCTGCGGGCGCCGATGGCGTGAAGCACCGGCTCCAGGGCGGTGCCGTAGAAGGGGCTCACCCGGTGTTTCACGATGTCGAAGTCGCCGTCCCGGGGCGCCAGCAACGGATGAACCTCCGTCCCCCACGTCCCAAGCTTGAATTTTTCGGCTTTCCGGGCGGCCAGAAAAAGCTTCGACCGGGTGGAACACTCACGGTAGTCCGCAGAGAAGCCGACACGAATGTAAATGACCGGCACTGACGCCGCGCGCGCCTTGGCAATTGCGGCGGCCATGTTCGCGACCACTCCCGTGCGGGCCAGTTCGGCCTTGTAAGGGGTGCCGCCGTCGCTGTTCACCAGATCGTTGATCATGTCGGCGACCAGCAAGACGCTTTTTTCCGTTGTCATGCCGATGTCCTTTGCACGCGGTTGAGATGTCTCCCAGTACCAACGAGGCACTTGGCGGCCGTGACCACCACCCGCAGCGCATCCGTGGTACCGTCGGCGTGGCCTTTCTCGAAGTCGCCCTCGATCCGGCCCATGAGGTTGGTCACGTGGGCGAAGCAGACCACCGGTTTGGCGCGCGCCCGGGCAAAGGCGTAGAGCGCCGCGGCTTCCATCTCGACGGCGAGCAGGCCCCGCCGGCGCATGCTCTCGATGGCGTCCTCGGTCTCGCGAAAGGGCGCATCGGTGGTCCAGGTGGCGCCCCGCGGCACCGGCACGCCCACATCGTCGAAGGCGCCTTCGAGGGCGCCGATCAGGGCTTCTGGTGCGGCCGCATAGGCCGCCGGAGCCGCGTAGTGATAGCTGGTGCCCTCGTCCCGCAACGCCCGGTCGATGAGGACGAAATAGGGCGGCGCCTGGATGGGCACCCGTTGCCCCGACGACGTCATACTGATCAGCAACTTGCAGCCCGATGCGAACAGCTCTTCGGCCACCAGGACGGCGAACGACGCGCCAACGGCGCAGCCGACGACGCCGATGGTCAGGCCGCTGTCTTCGAAGACATGGAGGTCGGTGTGATAGCAGACCCACCCGTCATGGCGCCGCGCCCGCCCGTCCGCTTGCAAGCGACGAACGATGTCGCCGTCCGGATCGAGCAGGCAAACCGCCGGCACCGGCTGGATCGACGCCGACTTCTGCCGCCGCGCCTCCCGCAGCAGGCTCTCGGGCGTGAAGGCCGAGGGCGATTCGTAGCGCTTGCCGGCCAGTATGGGGGGCAGCTCGTCA
>CBDFHV010000017.1:0-20033 GCA_965247705.1 Rhodospirillales bacterium
GCTCCCGGCATCAAAGTGCCAAAGTGTGGTTGTCATTTGCAACCACGAGCAAAAGGAGCCATCCGCTATGAATGTTAGCACCGTAGGGCTTGATTTGGCCAAGAACGTTTTTCAGGTACACGCCATTGATGATGCGGGAGAAATTGTTGTCCGCAGAGCGCTGCGTCGCCGCCAGATGATGCCGTTTTTCAGCCAGCTTGAGCCCTGTCTGATCGGCATGGAAGCCTGCGCCACGAGTCACTTCTGGGCGCGGGAGCTGTCTGGGTTGGGGCCCGAGGTCAAGCTGATGCCGCCGGCGTATGTGAAGGCTTACGTCAAGCGCGGCAAGACCGATGTCGCCGATGCGGAGGCCATTTGTGAAGCGGTACAGCGACCCACGATGAGATTTGTGGCGATCAAGTCGCCCGAGCAGCAATCGGTTCTGGCGCTGCACCGGACGCGGGATATGCTAATCCGGCAGCGCACTCAACTGGTGAACATGATGCGCGCCCAGCTGGCCGAGTTCGCCATTCCGCTGGCCAAAGGAATCCAACATGCCCTCAGGCTTGTGGGGCAGCTTCTCGATGGCGAGGCGCCGGACATTCCTCCACTGGCGATCAAGGTCCTGATGACCCTGGCGGAGCAGGTGCGCGATCTGCAGACCCGGTTAGGAGACCTTGATAAGGATCTCATGAAGTGGTTCCGCGGCAACGAGGTCGCGAGACGCCTTGAGACCATTCCGGGGATTGGCTTGATTACGGCGTCGGCTCTGGCGGCGACGGTCACCGATCCGCACCAGTTCACGTCGGGCCGGCAGTTTGCCGCCTGGCTGGGGCTGACGCCCAGAGCCAATTCCAGCGGCGGTAAGGAGCGGTTGGGACGCATCTCCAAGATGGGCGATCGGTATCTCCGCCGTCTGCTGGTGAACGGGATGACGTCACGGCTTCGTTGGGCCCGGCTCAACCCGGACGCTGATCCCTGGGTCGCCAACCTGTTGCACAGGAAACCGGCCAAGCTGGTTGCCGTCGCCATGGCCAACAAGATTGCGCGCATCGCCTGGGTTGTCATGACCCGCGGTGAGATTTACCACACGCCTTAATCTTCAACGGAGGTGGCCGTATGAGGGATTGATCACTGGAAACGACTGGAACCTTTAACGATTGCGAGGGCGATGAGAAGTGATGGCGAACCGGTCAGACCGGGGATGGGGACAACCCGCTAGAGGTCTTGGACGTCATAGTCCGCTAAGCAGAATGGGACCCGATCCGCGGAATCCATCAAGGCCAGCGGTTCCCTGAGAACGGCGGTGACAAATTAGTCCACGGAAGCGGCGGGATTTCCCATCCGCGGGCGGAGTAAAACTCTGCCCCCTGTAGCCTTCGATCTTTTTTGAGATGGAAGGCGTGTCAACGCCGGAGTAAAAGTACACCACTGGCCGGCGTAAAAATGCACCACTTGAGGTGCTGTCACGGTAACTGGCTGGTGTCAGCTGCGGGTGGCGAGTAGCTTCCTGTTATGAACAAGATCAGCTACCGCCGACATCGGTTTCCTGCAGAGATAATCCAGCGCGCCGTCTGGCTGTGTTTCCGGTTTCCGCTCAGTTACCGCGATGTGGAGGATCTGCTCGCTGAACGTGGTGTCGATGTTTCTTACGAGACGATACGGCGCTGGTCTTTAAAGTTTGGGCAGGCCTATGCCCGAAAACTGAGACAATCACGCCCTCGACCAGACGACCGGTGGCACCTTGATGAGGTGTTTTCCTCCATCAACGGAAAACGGATGTATCTATGGCGGGCGGTGGACAGCGAGGGTGAGGTGCTGGATATCTTGGTTCAGTCCCGGAGGAACAAGAAAGCAGCACTCAAGCTGATGCGCAAACTGCTCAAGAAGCAGGGGTATGCGCCGAATAAGGTGGTGACCGATAAACTGCCATCTTACGGGGCAGCATTGCGTGATCTCAACATGACGGGGAAACACGTTACCGGCGGACGGAGCAATAATCGGGCGGAGAATTCGCACCTGCCGGTTCGACAACGAGAACGCAGGATGCAGGGCTTCAAGTCATCAGGATCGGCGCAAAGGTTTCTCTCCACCCACGCCGCCATCTACAACACCTTCAATGTCCAACGTCATCTGATCACTCGCAAGACAATGCGCCAATTCCGCGGTGACGCGATGAACACGTGGCGGACCGTGACCGCTGCTGCTTGAGCCGCTCAATTCAGACGTTCAACTGCGGCCTGCCTTCGTTAAGTTGACAGCACCATGCTCGTCGCCCGTTACGCGGCGACGATCACGATGTTGCCAAGGGCATCCACCTTGGCCGCCCAGTCGGGCAGGATCCAGACGGTGGTGTCCTCCTGCTCGACCACGGCGGGTCCGGCGATGGTGTCTCCCCTGCCCAGCTCGGCACGCCGGTAGACGGCGGCGTCCAGGTAACTGCCCTCGTGGTAGATTCGGCGCCGGTCCACGGACTTGGACCGACGACTGGACCGCAAACGCGGCAGGCGGATCGGCGGGATCGTGCCGGTAACCCGGATGCGCTCGGTGGTCACCTCGACACCGCTTTCGAGGTCGCGGAAGCTGTAGATCTTCTCGTGCTCCTGATGGAACAGCTCGGACAGCGCCTCGGTGTCGGGGTGCTTGCGCAATTCATCCGGCACGGCCACCTGCAGGTCGAAGGCCTGGCCCGCGTAGCGCATGTCGGCCGTTGACGTGAAACGGGTCTCGCCCAGGATGTCCCCTTCGGTCTCGATCCAGCGCGAGGCCTCCAATTCCAGCTCCCGATACAGCGCGGCCAGCTTCTCCAGGGTTTCCGGACCGTCTTCAAACTTGAGGTGGCGGGAGCGCACGTAGTCCCGCTTGACGTCGGCAAGGATCGCCCCCATGGCGCAGAAGGTGCTGGGCGCTGCCGGAACGACGATGGTCGCGAGCCGTGCCTCGTGGGCCAGCATGTTGGCGTGGGTGGGACCGGCGCCGCCGAAGGCCATGAGCGCGAACTCCCGGGGGTCTTCGCCGCGCTGGGCGAGGCCCTTGTAGAGCTCGGTCGACATGATCGCCGTCGTCACCCGAAGCGCCGCCTCTGCCGCCTTGATGGCCTTGTCCTCGCCGTCGATGCCGATCTTGTCGGCAATCTCCTCCATGGCGGCCTTCGCCGCTTCCGGGTCCAGCTTCATGCGCCCGCCGAGGAAGTGGTCGGGATGGATGTAGCCGACGAGCAGGTAGCAGTCGGTCACCGTCGGTTCCTTGCCGCCGTGGCAATAGCAAACGGGCCCCGGCGCGGCGCCGGCGCTATGCGGGCCCACCTTGAGGACGCCTTGGGGATCGACCCAGATGATCGAGCCGCCCCCCGCCCCGATGGCCGAGACGTTGACCACCGGCACGATTAGCGGAAAGTCGCCGACGTGGGTCTGGGTCGTGTACTCGGGCTCGCTGCCCTGGGTGACCGCCATGTCGCAGCTGGTGCCGCCCATGTCCACGGTGATCATCCGCTTGTGCGGGGTCTCGCGGGCCGCCATCGTGGCCGCCACGACGCCCGAGGCCGGGCCCGAGAGGATGGTGTCGATGGGCCGGTCGCGGGAGGAGTCGATGCTCAAGGTGCCGCCGTTGTTGGCGGTGATGTAGATCGGCGCCTTGATGCCGAGCGCCTCAATCCGCGCCTTCAGCTTCTGCAGGTAATCGTCCATCAGCGGCTGAACGTAGGCGTTCATCAGCGCCACCAGGCAGCGCTCGAACTCGCGGCGCTCCGGCCAGATGTAGGCCGACTCGGTGACCGGGATGCCGGGCATGAACTCGCGCAGGCGCTCGGCCACCTCATGCTCCATCTCGGGGTGGGCGTAAGAGTGCAGCAGCATCACGGTTACCGAGTCCACGGCCTTCGCCTTGAAGGTCTCGGCGACGGCCTCCAGCTCGCCGGCCTCGGGGCGTCCGATCACCGTGCCGTCGAACATGATGCGCGCGGTGGTCTCCAGCACCAGGTTGCGCCGCACCAGTGGCTCCTCCTTCTGCACCTTGAAGTCGTAAGAGTTGGCGAGGCGCGCCCGGCCGATCTCCAAAACCCCCCGGTTGCCCTTGGAGACCACGAGCCCCATCTTTGCGCCGCGCCGTTGGATGATTGCGTTCACGGCGAGCGTCGTGCCATGGACGATGAGCTCCACGTCCTCGGGCTGGACGCCGGCATTTTCGATCAGCGGCGGAAGGCCCCGCTCCACCGACATGGACGGGTCCTCCGAAACGCTGGGCACCTTGTAGTAGGTCAGCTTTCCGGTCGCCCTGTCGGCGAGCACGAAATCCGTAAACGTGCCTCCCACGTCGATCCCGATCCGGCAACGGTTCCTTCCCGACTCACTCTTCATGGCTTGCTCTCCCGAGTTCCGGACCCTTGCGAACGGCTCCGGCGTCGGCGGACGCACCAGGCGCTCCCTGGCGCGATGGCATTCGGATCGCCGCATGGTGTACAATGTCCTTGGCGCCGCTGTAAAGATGGGAGGTTCGTGATCGCCATGACCGATGGGTCCCCGCGCATCGCCCTCCTGGGCTTCAACCTGGAGAGCAACCGCTACGCCCTGGTGGCGGGACGGCGGAACGGCGGGGTTCCAGCTCAAGCCCCAACGGCGCTTGTGCGCTCGCAATAGACGGCATCCCCCAGGGCGCATCCCGGGGTCCCGCAGGAAGGACGAACGTCATGGCACGCATCGCGATCGGCGGGTTCCGCCACGAAACCAACACCTTCGCACCGGTCAAGGCGGACCTGGAGGACTACCAAACCGGCGGCGCCTATCCCGGCCTGACCCGTGGCCCGGCCCTTTTCGATGCCATCGCCGACATGAACATCTCGGTCTCGGGGTTCGTCGACGAGGCGCGCGCCCAGGGCCATGATCTGGTGCCGCTGGTGTGGTGCGCGGCCGTTCCCAGCGCCGAGACCACCGAGCGCGCCTTCGAGACCATCGGCGCCTGGCTGCTGGAGGACATGGCCGCCGCAGGAAGGCTCGACGCCCTCTACCTGGACCTGCACGGCGCCATGGTGGCCGAGCACGTCGACGACGGCGAAGGCGAGTTGTTGCGCCGGGCGCGCGGCATCATCGGCGGTGATCTGCCGGTCGTTGCCAGTCTCGACTTCCACGCCAACATGACGCCGGCCATGATCGAACTGGCCACCGGCATGGTCGCCTACCGCACCTATCCCCACGTGGACCGTGCCGAGACCGGACGCCGGGCGGCCCGCCACCTGCACGGGCTTTCGCAAGGAAACGGAGCAACCTTCAGGGCCTTCCGTCAGATCCCCTTCATCATTCCGCTCACCTGGCAGTGCACCGACGCCGAGCCAACAAAGTCCATTTTCAAGACGCTGGAAGACCTCGAGGGCGGCGATGTGGCTACGCTCAGCTTCACGCCGGGGTTCCCGCTGGCCGACATCCACGACTGCGGGCCGGCGGTCTTTGGATACGGGCGCAGCCAGGCCGCCGTCGATCGCGCCGTGGACGCCCTGGTGGAAGAGATCATGGGCTGCGAGAAGGACTTCGCCGGCACCCTGCACGAGCCCGACGAGGCGGTCCGTCGGGCCATCGACGTCGCCTGCGGCGCGTCAGGGCCGATGATCCTGGCCGACACCCAGGACAACCCGGGCGGCGGCGGCACGTCCGATACAGTGGGTGTGCTGGAATCCCTGGTCCGCCACGGCGCCCGGGACGCCGTCGTGGCCGTCATGCATGACCCCGAGGTGGCCCGCCAGGCCCACGGCGCCGGCGAAGGCGCCGAGATCGATGCGGCGCTGGGCGGCAAGTCGGGCTTCCCCGGCGTCGGCCCGTTTACGGCCCGGTTCGCCGTGGAGCGCCTGGGCGACGGCGCGTTCACCGGCACCGGCCCCATGTTCCGTGGCGTGCGGTTCCGCATCGGCCCCATGGCCCTCTTGAGGACCGGTGGGGTGCGGGTGGTGGTCGCCAGCCGCAAAACGCAGGCGGCTGACCAGTCCATCCTGCGGCACCTGGGCATCGAGCCGGCGGCGCAGAAGATCATCGCGCTCAAAAGCTCCGTCCACTTCCGCGCCGACTTCGCCCCCATCGCCGCGGAGATCCTGGTCGTCGTGGCGCCGGGGCCCAACACCGCGGACACGCGGAAGCTCGCGTACAGGAACCTGCGCCCGGGCGTGCGCGTGGCGCCCCTCGGACCGACCATCGACGAACGGCCCGGAGCCGGCGGGTCCGGGCATTGATGCGCGGAGACCTTGAGTGATCGCAGCGCCGTCCATGCCCCGCCATGACTGCCGGGCTCAGCTCCAAATTCCGCCGCTCGCGGCCCGTTACTTCCGGAGTCGGGGGTTGAGCACTTCGCGCAGCTGGTCGCCCATCAGGTTGATGGTGACGATGGTAATCAGTAGCGCGACGCCGGGGAAGAAGCTAATCCAGTAGCGACCGCTCAGCATGTAGTCGAAGCCGTTGGCGATCAAGAGCCCGAGCGAGGGTTCCGTGGGCGGCAGGCCGAGGCCGAGGAACGAAAGCGTCGCCTCGAGCGCGATGGCATGCGCCACCTGCACGGTGGCGACCACGATCAGCGGCGGAAGGCAGTTGGGCAACAGGTGGCGGAAGACGATGCGGCGGTGGCCGAGCGCCAGGCATAGCGCCGCATCGATGTATTCCTTGTGCCGCTCCACCAGGCCCGAGCTGCGGATGGTCCGGGCATAGTACGCCCACTGCACGGCGACCAGGGCGACGATGATCTTGTCCACGCCTTGACCCAGCATGGCCAGCAGCATCAGGGCCACCAGGATCGACGGGAAGCTCAACTGAAGGTCCACAAGCCGCATGATGACGGTGTCCACCCGGCCGCCGAAATAGGCGGCGGCGAGGCCGACGCAACTGCCGGCCACGAGGGCGAGGACGCCGCTCATGGCACCGACGAAGAGGCTCGTGCGCAGGCCGTAGAAAATGGCGCTCAGCATGTCGCGGCCCTGGCCGTCCGTGCCCAGCCAGAAGGTCATGCCGTCGAGCCCCTGGGATCCCGGCGGAAGCCGGTTTTCCATGATGTCCACCTGCATGAGATCGTAGGGGTTGGTCGGCGAGATCCACGGCGAGGCCAGGGCCACGAACATCACCACCAGGAATCCGATGAACCCGGCCACGGCCAGCCTGCTCTCGCAGAAGTCGTCCAGGAACCGCCGAAACGGCGTCTGGACCTCCGCGGCGGCCCCCGCCTCTCCCTGCGCCAGGGAGAATACCTTGGCCAGTACCGTCATGTCGCGGCCCCCTGCAGCCGCACGCGGGGGTCGAGCACCGAATAGAGGATGTCGACCACCAGATTGATGAAGATGAACATGAACACCGTGAGCATCAGGTAGGCGACCATCACCGGCCGGTCGAGCACCTGGATCGAGTCGATGATCAGCTTGCCCATGCCGGGCCAGGAGAAGATGGTCTCGGTCACCACGGCGAAGGCAATGACGTTGCCTAGCTCGAGCCCCAGCACCGTGATTACCGGGATCAGGATGTTTTTGAACACGTGGACGAAGATGACCCGATGGGTGGTCAGCCCCTTGGCCCGGGCGAACTTGACGTAGTCCTGCAGAAGGGTCTCCCGCATGCCCGCCCGCGTCAGCCGGATGACGAGAGAAATCTTGTAGAGTGCCAAGTTGGTCGCCGGCAGGATCAGATGGGAGAGACCGTCCAGGGTAAGAAAGCTGACCCGTACACCGAGAACCTCGACGGTGTCGCCGCGCCCGGTCGAGGGTAGCCACTGGAGTTGGACGGCGAAGACAATGATGAGCATCAGCCCGACCCAGAAGCTGGGAAGGCTGAACCCCAGGATCGAGCCGCCCATTATGAACTTGCTGCTGGTGGCATCCGGCTTCAGCCCCGCCCACATGCCCAAAGGAATGCCGATCAATACGGAGATGAACACGGCGCTGAAGGCGAGTTCCAGGGTTGCCGGCATGCGTTCGACGATCAACGGCAGCGCCGGCACCCCGATCACGAAGGACCTGCCGAGATTGCCGGTCAGGGCGTTTTTGACAAACACGAAGTACTGCTCGTGGAGGGGCAGGTCGAGCCCGAACGCCTTGATCGCCGCGTCGTAACAGGCTTGGTCGCAGTCATCGGGAACCAGGATATCGACCGGGTTGCCGATCACGTTGACGCCCAGGAAGACGATCACCGACATGGCGATGATCACCAGGACACTTTGCAGGAGCCGTCGGATGATAAAGACCGTCACGCCGTCAGCCTCTTATCGCCATGCCATCAAACGACCGCCGGCCGCCCCCGTGCGCACTCGTGGCGGCCGCCAATTCCATCCGGTGGTCCTTGCTTCCTCTTCCACAAACGCATCCTGCTCTAACCGCGCCGGCTGGGCCAGCCCCTTTCGCGCCCCTACTGCGATACCCATTTTCCCAACTGAGCGGTCAATTGATGTGCTACATAAACCGGTCAAGTTGATTAGCTACCTACAGATTCATCGGCCAAAGGTTTCCACTTCCATCGAACCCCGAGCCGCGCCATGGCTTCCACGCACGGGGCGAGCCTGTCTTGCGGTTACCGTTGTGCGACGGCCCGTACAACGGTAATCTGAATCCACCCCCTTGCCCGAGACCGTCCAGGTATTTCCCATGTCCCTCGACCCCATCCTCCTCGAGATCCTGCACAACAAGGTCCAGGCGGCCGCGGACGAGATGGGGACCACCCTGCAGCGCACGGCCCGCACCATGTTCGTCAAGGAGGCGGCCGATTTCGCCACCGCCCTGGTCGGCCTCGATGGCAAGCTGTTCGCCCATCCGCGCGCCAGCGGTGTGTCGCTCTTCGTCGACTGCGATTGCACGGCCACCATCGGGGCCGTGCCGAACCTGGAGCCCGGCGACATCATCATCACCAACGACGCGTTCACGTCGGGGGGGCTCTCTACCCACCTTCCCGACCTTCATCTCATCGAGCCCTATTATCACGACGGCCGGATCGTCGCCTACGGATGGGCCTTCATCCATTCGACGGACGTCGGCGGCACCGTGGCCGGCAGCATCCTGCCGTCGAACCACGAGTACTTCCAGGAAGGCCTGATCATCCCGCCCATGAAGTTCATGCGCCGGGGCGCGATCAACCAGGACTTCGTGACCGTCTTCAAGGCCAACTGCCGCATTCCCGACGAGAACATGGGCGACATCCGGGCCATGCTGGCGGCGCTTTACGTGGGCAAGCAGCGCTGTTTGGACATCATCGAGCGCCACGGCATCGACGCGTTCCTCGCCTGCCACGAGGAATTGCAGGATTACGCCGCCACCAAGGCGCGCGAAGTGCTGCGCCGCATCCCCGACGGCACTTACGAGTTCTGGGACTACATGGATGACGACCTGGTGACGGCGCTTCCCATAAAGGTCCGGGTCAAGATGACGGTGGACGATGGCAAGGTACACCTGGACCTGACCGGCACCGATCCCCAGGTCGCCGCGTCGTACAACACCGCGTCCATGAATCGCATGCATGAGTGGCTGACCATGCGGTTCACCTCGTTCCTGATGACCCACGACGAATCCATGCCGCTGAACGCCGGTCTCTTTCGCCACCTGAGCATGACCAACCCGCCGGGCACCGTGCTCAACGCGGAGTTTCCGGCCGCCATCGGGCTGCGCTCGGCGCCGTCGCGGCGGCTCAACGATGCCATGACCGGGGCGCTCTTTAAGGCCGCCCCCGACATGACACCGGCGCCGAGTTCTGGGGCGGGCCTCGGTTTGGTGCTGCACGAATACGACGCGAGCGGTGCACACGGCCACGTCATGTACGTCCAGCCTATGCGCGGCGGCATGGGCGCCCGGAAGGGTCACGACGGCGTCGACACGCGCGACTCCAGCCTGTCCAACTTGCGCAACCACCCGATCGAGAACATCGAGGCCGAGTCCGGCGTCATCGTCCGAGATTACGACATCCACCCGGATTCCGGGGGCGCGGGGCGCTGGCGCGGCGGCGTCGGCCAGCATTTCACCTTGGAGTTCCTGCGCGATGGCGGGCGCATATACGCCCGCGGCATGGAGCGGTTTCGCTTCCCCGCCTGGAGCGTCGCTGGCGGCAAGCCCGCCGCCCGCTTCCGCTCCGTCCTCAACCTGGGCCGCGCGGATGAGCGGGACCTCGGAAAGATCGACGAGATCCCAGTCGGCAAGGGTGACACGGTGACGATCTTGACGCCGGGTGCCGGCGGTTACGGCGATCCCTTTGAGCGCGATCCCCAGGCCGTACTCGACGACGTCGCCTGGGGCTTCGTCGGCGCCGAAGCCGCCGAGCGCGACTACGGCGTGGCGGTGATCTGGGCCGGCACCGACTGGGCGATCGACGAGGCGGCCACGAAGCGGTTCCGGGCCCGCCGGGTCAAGGAAAACGTCCGCGCCCAGTTCGATTTCGGGCCCGAGCGCGAGGCCTGGGAATCGGTGTTCGACGACGCCACCGTCTCGGAGTTGAACCGTCGCCTGTTCGGGTTGCCGCGGTCCATCCGCCAGGAGAAGCGCCGCTGGATCTACATGCAGGCGGTGCCCGACCTTGAGGCCGCAGGCGGCAAGACTGTCGCCGAGGTCACGGCTGACCCGGACGCCGCGCGGGCGCGGCTACGCGCCGCCATGGTGGCGGTGTTCGGCGACGAGGCTGAGGGTGCCCGCCCCCCCAGGAAGAAACGGGCGGCCCCCGGCGAGGGCCGCCCGAACGGCGGATAGAGAACGCGCCAAGATTATTTCCCGGTGACGAAAAGCCCGATGGTCCGCTCGTCGCTTCGTGCCGGATACTCGAGACCCTTCCGGAGCGCCCAGATGTTCTTTTGAAAGTGGAGTGGGACGTTGGCGACGTCACGCATGGCGATCTCCGTCGCCTGGTGCATGAACTTCAACCGCTTGGCGTCGTCGATCTCCACCATCGCATTCTTGATGAGCTTATCGACCCGAATGTTGTGATACTCCCCCCTGTTCGCGAAGCCCAAGTTGGCGCTGCGAATGTAGGTGTGGAGGATGCTGGTGAGGATCGAGGACGAATCGCCGGTGTCGGTGCCGAAGCCCACCAGCATGAAGCTGTAACCGCGGTTGCGGGGGAAGTAGGTGGCCTTGGGCTCGGTCTGCACCTCGGCATCGAGGCCCAACCTTTTTAGCATGCCGGCGACCGCCTCCACGATCTTTGCGTCGTTGATGTAGCGGTCGTTGGGGGCGCGGATGATCAGTTTGAAACCGTCCGCGTAGCCGGCCGTTGCCAGGAGCTTCTTGGCGCCTTCGAGGTCGTAGGGCTCTGGCTTCAGGTTGGGGCTGGCGCCGTCCATGTAGGGCGGCGACAACTGGGACGCCACGACGGCCGCGCCCTCCATGACCCTGTCGACGATGGCCTGGCGGTTGATGGCCTTGGAGATGGCCTTGCGCACCCGCCAATCCCTCAGCGGATTGGGGAACATCGGCTCGCCGGCGTTGTCGAAGACATCGGGGCTCACGTCCCGGCCGTGGTCGAATTGGAAGTAGATGACCCGGTCGCTCCCGGTCTCGCTGATAGTGAGTTTGGGGTTCTTGCGCAGCCGGGCGATGTCGGGCGTCGGCACGAAGTCGATCATGTCGACGTCCCCGCTCAGTAACGCCGCCACCCGCGTCGGGTCGGAGGGGATCGGCTTGTAGATGATCTTGTCCCAGCGGGGCTTGGTGATCAAATCGTCGGGACCGCCTCCCCAGTAGTCCTTCCAGGCCTCCATCTCGAGCACGTCGCCCGGGCGCCACGTGACGAACTTGTAAGGTCCTGTGCCGATAACCGCCTTTCCCGAGTTGTAGTCCTCCGTCTTCATCCCCGTTCCGTGCTTCTTCGAAATGATGGCGCAGACCGCAATATCGCGGGGCATCGCGGGATAGGGACTGCCGGTGGTGACGTGGAAGGTGTAGTCGTCGATCTTCTTGAACTCCTTGCCGAACAGGTAGCGCCCGCCGGGAGACCCGGTTCCCTTGATCTTCTTTGCCTCCTCGACGGTAAACAGCACGTCGTCGACGGTGAACGGCGAGCCGTCGTGCCACTTCACGTCCTTGCGGAGCTTGAACTCCCACCACTTATCGTCGATGGGCTTCCACGAGACGGCGAGCCCCGGGAGCAATTCGTGCTTGGGGCCGCGCGCGATGAGGTGAGAGTAGATATGGGTGAAGATCTGGTTGTTGGGGTTCCAGTTGAAGAAGAGGGGAGACATGGACGTGGTTTCCGTCTTGATCCCCAAGGTCAGAGTATCGGCTGACGAACTCCCGTGTACGGCCACGAGGGCAGCAGTGCCCATCAGGGCAGCGAATAGCTTTCTCATCAGAGTACCTCCCGAGAATTGCATGGCGGCCCGGTCACCGGCTTCCGAGGACTTCGCCGCCAGCATCGATGCGGAGCCGCGCAACCACGGCCCCTCTGTCGCGGAGCGGCAACGAGCCCCGATAAGTTTCTTGAGTGATTGTTCGACCCGAATTCCGACAGCTTCTTTTGAGTATAATTGAGTGACATGCCAGCGAGTCAAGAATTATCGGCCAAAGTGTCGATAGCCGCTGGACCGTCCAAGTTGTATACTCGGGCCCTAAATCCAGCGTTGTCAGAATAACTGGGCGTGAGCCGACCGATCAGGTGCGGTCAAGTCTCGCGCAGCGAGATGTCGCCATTCACCGAGCGCGGCAGCGCGGTTTTGCTTGAAGATATTGCGGCGGATAAGGTGGCGGTCATGATTGAAGTGATTGTGGATCGAGGCATGGTCGGCGGCAAACTTCTGAAGAGTTTTTATATCCCTGAAGGACGCCATCGCCCGCTCTCGTCGCCGGAACGGCTGGTGTGAGTTTTCGGCTCGATTGTTAAGCCAGCGGCTGCACTCATGATCGGTAGCATTTCCGATCATCTTCATCGCAGCACGGTATGAGCGTAAACGATCGGTTACGATTGATCGTGACCGGCCGTAATGCTTCATCGTGCGCTTCAGGAACTCCAGCGCAGCCCTGCGATCCCGGCGGTTTGTCGCCAAAACTTCAAGCACTTCGCCTTCATGATCGACTGCACGCCAGAGGTAGTACGTCTCACCATTGATCCTGACGAACACCTCATTTAAGTGCCATCGCCATAGCGAAAACGACCGATGATGAACGCGTCGGTTCCTGATCGCGGCCGCGAACATCGGACCGAACCGGCTCCACCAGAACCGTACGGTTTCGCGGCAAATATCGATGCCACCCTCGAACAGAATATCTTCTACCTGCCGAAGCGACAGCGGATAGCGGATATACAGCATCACCACGAGGCGGATCACCTCGGGCGAACTGTTGAAACAACGGAAGGGATTTTGCATCGCCGGAGGCTACGGAATGCCACATCCCGGCTCAAGCCGATTTGCTCTGACAAAGCCACCGGTGCTGATGTCGTTAAGTTGACAGTGCCTGTCAGAAGGCTGCGGGGGGAAAGCTATTCCAGCCGCGGTGGCATTTGGGTACTATCGCCGTGGATTTGAAGGCTATCTGGGAATTATCAAGTAGGCAATCGTGGCTACAACCCTCTCCGTCGAAAACCTGAGCACGACATTCTTCACCAAGGCAGGCGAGGTGAAGGCGGTCGACGACGTTAGCTTCCAGGTAGGAAAGGGCAAGATCTTGGGGCTGGTCGGGGAGTCGGGCTCGGGCAAGACGGTAACCGGGTTTTCCATCCTCGGCCTCGTCGACCCGCCGGGACGGGTCGTCAACGGACGCATCTTGTTTGGTGGCGAAGACTTGGTCCAGCTGCCGGAAGACCGTATGAGGCGCATTCGTGGCAAGCGCATCTCGACGATCTTTCAGGATCCCATGATGACGCTCAACCCGGTGCTGCGCATCGATACCCAGATGATCGAAGCACTCTTGGCGCATGAACAGATGACCGCCGAGGTGGCGCGGCAAAGGGCGCGCGATGCCCTGGGGCAAGTCGGCATTTCCTCCCCCGACGAGCGGCTGAAGGCGTACCCGCACCAGTTTTCAGGCGGGATGCGCCAGCGGGTGGCGATCGCCATCGCCATGCTCCATCGGCCGGAGTTGATCGTCGCCGACGAGCCGACGACGGCGCTCGATGTGACCATCCAGGCCCAAATCCTTTTCGAGGTGCAGGAGCTGTGCCGGGACAGCGACACGGCGATGATCTGGATCACCCACGACCTGTCAGTGGTTGCCGGCCTTGCCGACGAAATCTGCGTCATGTATGCCGGCAAGCTCGTCGAGACCGGCAACGTCGACGAGGTCCTGGATAATCCCCTGCACCCCTATACCCACGGCCTGATCGGCTCGGTTCCCAGCCGCAATACCCGGGGCCAGCCCTTGAGTCAGATCCCGGGCATGACGCCGTCGATGCTCAGCTTGCCCAAGGGATGCGCCTTTCGCACCCGTTGCCCGCTGGCCGACGAGGTGTGTCAGGTGCGGCCCGAGATCACGTCGCCGATCGACGGCCGCGGCGTGCGGTGTTTCCATCCCCACCTGGAGAGGTCCCAATGACCGAGCCAGGCGCACCATTGGTGGGGTTGCAGAACATCACCAAGCGGTTCGTCAAATCGCTGGACCTGACCACCAAGTTCGTCAATTTGTTAGGCGCCCAATACCGCGAGGAGGTCGTCCAGGCGGTGGACGACGTGAGCTTCACCATCGGCGAGGGCGAGGTGGTGGGATTGGTCGGCGAGAGCGGCTGCGGCAAGTCGACCATCGGGCGCATGGTCGCCGGTATCCTCGAACCCACGGCGGGGACCATCCAGTACCGTGGCGAGGGCCTGCTCTCCTTGCCGGCGGCCAAACGCAAGACGGTTTCACTGAAATCGCAGATGATCTTCCAGGATCCTTTCGCGTCGCTCAATCCGCGCATGCGGGTCAAGGACATCATCGGCGAGGCCCCGGTGGCCCACAAGATCGTCAGTTCAGCCGAGTTGGACGATTATCTCGACGAAATAATGAGACTGTGTGGCCTTGAGCCCGACTTCAAGCGACGCTACGCCCATCAGTTCTCCGGCGGCCAGCGCCAGCGCATCGGTATCGCCCGCGCGCTGGCGGTCAAACCGGATTTCCTGATCTGCGACGAAGCGGTGGCGGCGCTCGACGTTTCGATCCAGGCCCAGATCCTCAATCTGTTCATGGACCTCAGGCAAGAGCTGGGGCTCACCTACCTGCTCATCAGCCACGATCTCGGCGTCGTCGAACATCTGAGCGACCGGGTGGTCATCATGTACCTGGGGCGCCTCGTCGAGGTGGCGAAGGCCGAGGATCTGTTCCGCGAACCCAACCATCCTTACACCAAGGCGCTGATCGAGGAGGTGCCGCGCATCGAAATCCGGCGCCGCAAGTTCGCCCCCGTCAAGGGCGAAATCCCGTCGCCCATCGATCCCCCGTCTGGCTGCTACTTCCACCCCCGCTGCCCCCACGCGATGGAGCGCTGCAAGGCCGAGGCGCCGGTGCTCAAAGAGATCGCGCCGGGTCGCCTTTCTGCCTGCCACCTGAACGACGGGACGGGGTGACGGCGCCGGTCCGTGGCGGCCCGATCAGGTGTCCCGGGGTCGCTTCTTCATCATCAGAACGTGTGACCTGCCCCCCTTAACCGGATCCAAATGTTTGGTTAGAGAAGCTGGGCATCTGGGTCCTTGGAAGAAGGGGGTAACAAGATGCCCGGGAAGCGACTTTCCGTCGAGCAGGTCATCAATCACCTGCGGGAAGCAGAAGTCCTTCTGGCCCGGAGGCAAATGGTCGGCGGGCCTATCGTCACATCGGCGTGTCGGAGCAAAGCTACTACCGTTGGCGTCGGGAGTACGGTGGCCTGAACCTAGACCAGGTCCAGCGCTTGGCTGTCCTCGGCAGAGGCGTTTACGCCCATGCCGTCAATACAATCAAGCGATCCGTCACGGCGTGATCCGTGCAGCGTTACACTCACTCTTCGTTCATGAATCTGGGTTTCTGGAAGAGACAACAGTATCTGCCGTTGGCCGAAAACGCTATGATTTCCGCGGTCGATAGGATTTATGGGAGAGACAGGTTGTGACGGATCGGCTTCGGTCCTACCGCGCGGCGATGAACGTCATCGGAAATGCCGAACGTCAGGAGACTGGGCGTTGGCTCAACGATAGGGCCGAGAATTCACATCAGCCGATCCGGAGACGAGAGTGAGCGATGGCAAAAATTAGGAGCGTAAAGTCGCTGCATAAATTCGTGTATCGCACCCGGTTCCTTGGACACAAGTTTGTCTCAAGCGGCGGGCCTGAGTGACGTCGTGGCGTCCCACGCCAGACGGGCTTGAGCGGGGCTCAAGTAGCGGTTCTTCTCCACGATCCACTGGGCATTGTACTGTTTGACGAACCCGCGGACGGCGTCCCGCAGCGGAACCTGTCAACGACTTTGAGACACCGACGGTTTCTATTTACTGACTCGTTTCTCCTGTTGTGGAAGTGGCGGGTGGGTTGATCCAGACGGCTTCGGGAAGCGGGGCGGGTTTCGGGGTGCCGTGGACGAAGCGTTCGGGGTGAAGGGCCCAGGCGGCTTGCAGGGTACGTCCGCGCTGAGCCAGCACATCCGGTGCCCGGTGATGATGGACATCATCGGGGGTGAGCATCGCGATCCCGGCATGGCGGTGCTCGGTGTTGTACCAGGGGAAGAACGACCGGCAGAAGGCGATGGCGGCGGTAATGTCTTCGAAGCGCCCAGGGAAGCCGGGGTGATACTTCAGGGTCTTGAACTGCGCTTCGGAGAACGGGTTGTCATCGCTGACCTGGGGGCGGCTCAGAGAGCGGGTGACCCCGAGGTCGGCGAGGAGTTGGGCGGTGCACTTGCTGGTCATCGGCGCGCCGCGGTCCGAATGCAGGGTGAGCACCTGGGGCTCGATGCCTTGCTTGAGACAGGTTTCCTCGATCAGCGTCGCGGCGAGCGCGGCGTTCTCCCGATCGGCAACCATCCAGCCCACGACGCAGCGGCTGAAGATGTCGAGCAAGACATAGAGGTAGAAGGACGTCCAGCGTTTGGGCCCCCGGAGCCGGGTGATATCCCAGGACCAGGTCTGGTTGGGGCCCGTGGCCACCAGCTCGGGCTTGGTGTAGCAGGGATGACTGCGCTGATTGCGCCGCTCTCGCACCGGCTGGTTCGCGGCCAGGATCCGGTACATCGTGCGCTCGGCGCACAGATACTGGCCTTCATCGAGCAGCGTCGCGACGACCTCGGCCGGTGACCGG
Source organism: Rhodospirillales bacterium (assembly GCA_965247705.1). Lineage (GTDB taxonomy): Bacteria > Pseudomonadota > Alphaproteobacteria > Rhodospirillales > CAMCUA01 > CBDFHV01. The sequence goes on from CBDFHV010000017.1 coordinate 17,137, forward strand.
TCGACGAAGCGCGGGCTGGCGAGCACGTCGAGGACGTGCGCGCGTTCGGACGCACACAGGGCCCGGGCGGGCGTAGGACGGGGCTGCTGATGCCCGGGAGCGGGCCTCTGACGACGGTAGAAGGAAGCCCGTGGCATCCCCAGCGCTCGGCACGCCGGCGCCATGCCGACCTGCGATGCGAGCGGCTGGACGGCCATCAGCAGTCCTTCCCGTGTTCGAGGCTGAATCCCAGCAGTCCGGCAACTTTTCCCTGGACGTCCAGGATCGTATGGGCGGTGTGCAGCTCCTTCTCCAGCCGAGCCACTTTCGCCTCGAGCTTGTGCACCTTCGCGCTGAGGGGGTTGCGCTCGGCGGGCTTCCGACCGCGTTTGCTCGGGGTCAGGCCTTGAAGCGACCCCTCACGCCGCGCCCTGCGCCATTCCGTCAGATGGGAGCTGTACAGACCCTCGCGGCGAAGCAGCCGGCCCACCTCGCCGGGCTGCGTGCAGCTCTCTGCCTCCTCCAGAATCCGCAGTCGATACTGCGCGGTGAACTTGCGCCTCTTCGGCTTGGCCACGACCTCCGGGTCCGGCGTTGGCCGCGCGTGGCTGGCTCCGGCCCTGGGGGCCTCGTCGCGACGCTCCTCGACCCCCAGGGCCGGAGCGTCCATCTCTTGCAATGTCATCGATTCTCTTTCTGCGGTCATTGGTATTCACCTCCACCGCCCTACAGTAATTCCAAGGGGGGCCGGTGTCTCAGTGATGTTGGCAGAGAGGGCTTTGCTGGGAGGGGCTCAGCGGTGGCATGCTGCCGGGACTTCAGGGCGTAGAACGAGGAACGGGCAAAATCCCAGGCCGCAGTTGCGGTAGGAATGCGCATTGCTGCGCACCCCCCGCGCAGATCCGGACATGGTCGCTGAACCATCCGGCTCCTACCTCGGGTGCTTGACGGCAAACCGCTGGTCCGGCCATGGGTGGCGGATGGAGGCGCGTGGCCACAGGAATTCGGTCATGCGCTCCAGTCGCTTCCAACTGAATCGGGCTCGCTGGGACCGGCGCCGCAGCGCCCGCATCCACCGGCGTTGCAGCCTGCGGAGGAACGCACGGATGAACCGGCCTGACCCCGGGACGGCAAAGTAGTTGAGCCAGCCTTCGCAGACCCGCCCGAGCCACCTACCAACTTCCCAGATGTCGTGGTGCCAGCGCTTGCGGAGCACCTCGTCGATGCGCGCCAGGGTCCTGTTGACCCGTTTGGCAACCGGTTTGCGACCAAGCCGAAAGCGTCCTCTCCGGGTCGTCGTGCAATAGTGCGTGAGGCCCAGAAAGTCGAAAGTCTCCGGCTTGCCCACCCCGCGCTGGCGCCGGTTCAAATCCGCGAACCGGCCAAACTCCACGAGGCGGGTCTTGTCCTGGTGGAGGCTGAGACCGAACCGGGCCAGCCTCTCCCGAACGTCGCGGAGGTACCGCTCCGCATCCCGCTTGTGTTGGAACCCGACAACGATATCGTCGGCGTAACGGACGATGATCGCTTCGCCATCCGGGACGTTCGGGCGCCATTTCTTGTGGAACCACAGGTCGAGCACGTAATGCAGGAACACGTTCGCCAAGACGGGGGAGACTATTGCCCCCTGCGGCGTGCCCATGCCCGTATCTGCCCATGATCCACCATCCATGACGCCGGCGTTCAGCCATTTCCGGATCAGACGGATGACCCGCCTGTCGCCAATGCGATGCTCAAGGAACGTGATCAACCAATCCCGCGGGATTGTGTCGAAGTACGCCCGGATGTCTGCATCGACTATCCAGCTGACCTTGCGCCGTTCTATCCCGAAGGCCAGGGCGTCGAGCGCATCGTGCGCCCCCCGCCCCGGTCGGAACCCGTAACTGAAACCAAGAAACTCCACCTCGTAAATCGGTGTCAGGATCACATCCACAACCGCCTTCTGGACGATCTTGTCCTCCAGCGCCGCGATCCCGAGCGGTCGTGTCCCGCCGTCCGGCTTGGGTATCTCTACCCGCCGAACCGGCGGCGCCCGGTACGCTCCCCCTGTGTGCAGGCGTCGGTGCAGGTCGAGCAGTCGCTCTTCCAGGCCTTCGCCGTACTTGTTCCACGTGACGCCGTCGACGCCCGCCGCAGCGTCCCGCTTCAGTGCGTGGAACGCCCGGTGCAGCGCGTCCGGCGTAATGTGGTGGAAGAGCGCAGTGAGACGCTCCTTCGGGTTTCTCTCTGCAGCTTTCCGTATCCGGGCCGCCGCCTGTGGCACGCTTCCCCGACACTGGGTTCGGTGCGTGATTTGGCAATCCGGATTCCCCTTAGTTGAGGCCCTTTCCTCCGGCGACTCCGCAGAAGCTCGCGCTCCCTTGTTCGCCGCCCTCACAGGTCGTACGGCCTCATCCGACTTCTTCAAACCGTTCATCATAGGCTTCGGTTTTCTCCATTCCCTACGCGGCCCCTTTACGACAACCGGGGCAGTTTGAAGACCTCCCAGGGTCCCAACAGAAGGCGTGCGAACGTGCATGGGTTCTCTGACACCGCGGGGCTCGCCGACATCTCACCAAAACGACGCCTGCGATATTGCCTTCGACCGATCTGAAAGCCTCGGCACCCCGGACCATCGCTTTTACGGTGCTCAATAGCCCTGCCCATCCATGCCGCTACCGACGCTTCGCCTGCCCCCTCACGGGAGCCAACGCACGGCTCGCGGAGAAACGTGGTTCGGTTACTCCTTCGTTTCGGGGGACTTGCACCCCCTACCTTCTGCCAGTTCGCCTGGCGCACCAGACCCGCGCGACCCCGTAGGCCAGGCCAGTGCCGGGCCCTCTCTGCCAACATCACTGAGACACCGGCCCCCCTTGGAATTACTGTAGGGCGGTGGAGGTGAATACCAATGACCGCAGAAAGAGAATTGATGACATTGC
>CBDFHV010000018.1:0-7948 GCA_965247705.1 Rhodospirillales bacterium
GGCAGGGAGAGGTAGGCGAGTGCCCTTTCCAGATCCACGGTTTCGGGTTCGGCGCCCCGCGGCAAGGAGGCGCGACGCGGCTTCTCGGACCCCGCGCCTTCGCCGAGTTGTACATAGTGGCCGTAAGGGCCGTGGCGCAGCGACACGGGCTGTCCGCTGTCCGGATCCGTACCCAAAATCTTGGGCGCCCCATCCTCGACCCCTTCCTTTCCGTCGCCCTGGGGCACCGCCAATCGCCGGGTGTAGCGGCAATCGGGATAGGTGCTGCAGCCAATGAAGGCGCCGAATTTGCCGAGTTTCAGGGACAATAGTCCATCGGTGCAGGAGGGACACGCCCGCGGGTTCCGACCGCTGCCGTCTTCGCGGAAAAAGTGAGGCCCCAGGAGGTCGTTCAAGGCATCCAGAACCTCGGTGATCCGGAGGTCCTTGGTCTCGTCGACGGCGGCCTTGAACGCCTGCCAGAACTCCTGGAGAAGGTCCTTCCAGGCCACCCGCCCGCCGGAGATGTCGTCAAGCTGCTCCTCGAGCCGGGCGGTGAAGTCGTAGGCCACGTAGCGTTCGAAGAAGCTGGTGAGAAAGGCGGTCACCAAACGCCCCCTGTCCACGGGCACGAATCGCCGCCGATCGAGGAGCACATAGTCCCGTTCCTGAAGAACGGAGATGATGGTCGCATAGGTGGATGGCCGGCCGATTCCCAGTTCTTCCAACCGCTTGACCAGGCTGGCCTCGCTATAGCGCGGCGGCGGCTGGGTGAAGTGCTGTTCCGGCGTGACCTCGCCGCGCCGCAAACGGTTGCCCTCGTTGACATCGGGCAGGCGACGGGACTCGCCGTTCTCCTTCGCGTCATCCTTACCTTCTTGATAAAGCTTGAGAAACCCATCAAAGGCGATGACCGAGCCAGTGGCCCGAAGTTGCGCCCCACGGTGGTCGGCGATCACGTCGACGGCCACCTGATCGACAAGGGCGGATGCCATTTGGCTGGCCACGGTGCGCTGCCAGATCAGCGCATAGAGCCGAGCGTGGTCCCGATCCAGATAGGCTGACATCTTCGATGGGTGGCGACTGACATCGGTGGGTCGAATCGCCTCGTGGGCTTCCTGGGCGTTCTTGGCCTTGGTCTTATAGACCCGGGGAGTCTCCGGCAGATAGCCGTCGCCGAAATCCCGGCTGATCAGACCGCGGACGTCGGTAATGGCCTCGCGGGCCATCTGCACCCCGTCGGTACGCATATAGGTAATCAGGCCCACGGTGTCGCCGCCCAAGTCGATCCCTTCATACAGCCGCTGGGCGACCGACATGGTCCTGCGGGCGCCGAACTGCAGCTTGCGGGAGGCCTCCTGCTGCAAGGTCGACGTGGTAAAGGGTGGCGAGGGATTGCGCCGGGTGCGCTTGCGCTCCACGCCCGACACGGAAAAGCCGGTCCCATCCAGCTTGCTTGCGGCTGCCAGGGCGACGGCCTCGTCGTTGAGGTCGTACCGTTCCAGTTTGACGCCGTTTAGATGGGTGAGAAATGCCTCGAAGGATTCTTCCTTGTCGGTGTCGAACTGGGCCTTGATGGTCCAGTATTCCCGGGCGACGAAGCTCTCGATCTCCGTTTCCCGCTCGCATATCAGGCGCAGCGCCACGGATTGGACTCGGCCCGCGGAGCGGCTGCCCGGTAGCTTGCGCCACAGCACCGGCGACAGGGTGAATCCCACCAGATAGTCGAGGGCACGGCGAGCCAGATAGGCGTTGATCAGCTCCTGGTCCAGTTCGCGAGGATGGCTGAAGGCCTCCAGCACCGCGTCCTTGGTAACCTCGTTGAAGACGACGCGCTTCACGTCGACGCCCACGAGGTCCTTGCTCCGTGTCAGCATTTCGCGCACGTGCCAGGAAATGGCCTCGCCTTCCCGGTCCGGGTCGGTGGCCAGATAGAGGTTGCTTGCCCCCTTCAGGGCCTGGGCGATGGCACGGACCTGCTTCTGTCCGCGCTGGTCGGTCTGCCAGTCCATGGCGAAGCCGTCTTCGGGCCGCACGGCGCCGTCTTTCGACGGCAGGTCCCGCACGTGGCCGTAGCTGGCCAGCACGGTGTAGTCCTTGCCAAGGTACCGGTTGATGGTCTTGGCCTTGGCAGGCGATTCGACCACGACGACGTTCATGCGGCTCCGTCAGGGCGCTCCGATGAGGGAAACCCGGTTGCCGGAATGGCGCTCTAGTCGCCCGGCGAGCTCCAGCTCAAGAAGGATCGTGGCAACCACGGCGGGGGACATTTGGCTACTTCGAACCACTTCGTCAACCGTGACCGGATGAAAATCGAGCGCGGCGACGATCGAATCCCGGGCCTGGAGCAGATCCACCGAGGTCTCGTCGGGGCTCGTCGAGGGTGACAGAAATGCAGGTCACGGCTCGGCGAGAGGACTACGCTGCATGGCATCGAGCACCGCCCGCACGTCGGCCGCGGTCTCGGTCAGGACCGCCCCCTGGCGAATCAGGTCGTTGGCTCCCCGAGAGCGAGGATCCAAGGGCGAGCCGGGCACGGCAAACACCTCCCGCCCCTGTTCGAGGGCCATGCGGGCGGTGATCAGGGAGCCGGACTGGGGTCGGGCCTCGATCACCACCACGCCGAGACTGATGCCGGAAATGATACGGTTGCGACGCGGAAAGTGGCGGGCCTGGGGCTCGGTCCCCGGCGGCGATTCCGAGACCAGGACGCCTTGAGCCCGCACCGCCTCGAACAGGTCCTTGTTTTCCTTCGGATAGATCACATCGATACCGCCGCCCAGCACGCCGACAGTGCCGCCCTGAAGGCTCCCCTGGTGGGCCGCGGCATCAATCCCCCGCGCCATCCCCGAGGCCACCACGTAGCCGGCGGCGGCGAGGTCGCCGGCCAGGTCCCGCGCCAGGCGTTGTCCATTGATCGAGGCATTGCGCGCGCCGACGATGGCGACCACCGTTCGCTGTAGAAGGTGGATATTGCCGGCAAGGCAAAGTATCGGCGGCGCGTCCTCGACGTGGGCCAGGGCGGGCGGGTAGTCGGGCTCGGCGAGCGCCACCAACTGGGCGCCCGCGGCCTCCACCGCCGCCAGTTCAGCTTCCGCGCGGTCCCGCGGACAGATTTGGATGGCTCGGGCGCGGCCGCCGCGCCGGGCCAAGTCGGGAACGGCACGGAGTGCCGCCGCCGCCGAACCGAAGCGCTCCAGCAACCGTCGGAATGTGATCGGCCCCACGTTTTCACTGCGAATGAGACGCAGCCAGTCCAGCCGCTCCGCGGCATTCAGGGGCGTTCGCTGCTCGACATTCATGCCCTCACCTTGGCCCAAGCCCGGGTGCCGTGCAACGAAGACGCGAAATGAAGGGGCAGGCTGAACCCAGGATCAGGGCGGCGCATCGTCCGCGGCAGCGGAAGACGGTTCGTTCTTGGCGCCGCCGATCTTCGATTCGTTGCCTTCGATGAGGCGTCGGATATTGGCGCGATGGCGGACGAAGGCAAGCAAAGCCAGTAACGCGGCCAGCCAGGCGACCGGTTGGTCGGCCAGCCACCAAGCCGTAAAGGGCGACGTGCCCAGGGCGATCAGGGCGGCCAGCGACGAGAAGCGAAACAGGAATGCGGCAGCCAGCCAGACGAGGCAGGCGACCAGGCCAACGGGCCATGCCACGCCAAACAGCACGCCCAGTGTTGTCGCGACGCCCTTGCCTCCGCGAAAACGCAACCAAACGGGAAAGTTGTGGCCAACCACGGAAGCGAGGCCGGCAATCAGGCCAGCATCCACCCCCAGCAGGCCATGGACCGCGAGGACGGCCGCCGCCCCTTTTCCCCCGTCGAACAGTAGGGTCGTCGCCGCCAGGGCTTTGTTGCCCGTGCGCAGCACGTTGGTGGCGCCGATATTGCCCGACCCGACGCTACGGATGTCACCCAGGCCGGCCAATCGGGTAAATATCAGACCGAACGGAATGGAACCCGCCAGATAGCCCACGGCCGCCGCGATCGCCAACTCCGCGGACATTAGGGTGCCTTCCACGGTTGCCGCCTCAGCCGTCGAATTCGAACACCGTGCGCCCGTCGATCACGGTGCGCAGCACCCGCCCCTGGACGGGCCGCATGTCGAACGGCGTGTTCTTGGACTTGCTGTGCAACGCGTCGCCATCCAGGCGCCAGCCCCTGTCCGGATCGAACAGGATAAAGTCGGCGGCGGCGCCGACCCGCAGCCGACCGGCGCCCAAGCCGAGGAGATCCGCCGGCGCCGCGGTCACCAGGCGCAGGGTCTCGAGAAGCCCCAGGGATCCGTTCTGGTAGAGCTCCAGCGAGATGGGAAACAGGGTCTCCAGCCCGACCGCGCCGAAGGCGGCCTGGGCGAAAGGCAGCCGCTTGGCATCCTGGTCCTGGGGCGCATGATCCGAGGCGATGGCGTCGATGGTGCCATCCCGCAGGGCCGCGACCACCGCCTGACGGTCGTTCTCCGTCCGCAGCGGCGGCGACAGCTTGGCGAAGGTACGATAGTCGCCGACGGCGGTTTCGTTGAGCGCGAAATAGGGCGGCGCCGTATCGCAGGTGACGGCCAGACACTGCGCCTTGGCCGCACGAATCGCCTCCAGGGCTTCGGCGGTGGAGACGTGGCCGAAGTGAATACGACCGCCGGTTCGTTCGGCCAGACGGATGTCCCTTTCGACCATGATCACCTCGGCCTCGGGGATGATTCCGACCAGGCCGAGGCGGGTGGCCGTCTCCCCGTTGTTCATCGCCCCTTCCCGGGCCAGGCTCGGCTCCTCCGGATGCTGCACGATGAGAAGGCCGAAAGTAGCGGCATAGGATAGAGCGCGAGACATGACCAAGGCATCGGCAACCGCCCGGGTACCGTCGGTGAACGCCAACGCGCCGGATTCGGCCAACAGGCCCAGTTCGGCCAGTTCCTCGCCCTTCAGCCCCTTGGTAACGGCGGCATAGGTATAGACCTTGGACAGCCCGACCTTGCGCGCCCGCCGGGCCACGTATTCCAGCACCGACATGTCGTCGATCACCGGATTGGTGTTGGGGAGGCAGACCATGGTGGTCACCCCGCCGACCGTGGCCGCCTGCCCGGCCGTGGCCAGGGTCTCCTTGTATTCCTCGCCCGGTTCGCGAAGCTGCACCCGGATGTCGACCAGTCCGGGCGCCAGACATAGGCCGTCGCAGTCGATGACCCCGGCACCCTCGGGCACCCCGTCGGCGAACAGCCCGGCCCCCAGGTCGGCGATGGATTCACCGACGACCAGCAGTCCCCCCGGCGCGTCCAGGCCGCTGGCGGGATCGAGAAGGCGGGCGTTGACGTAGGCAACCCGATCCGAGGGCGACCGGTCGGCCGCCATCACAGGTTCCTCAGATCGATTTCGGGAAGGTTGCGAGACAGGATCTCGAGGACCGCCATGCGTACGGCGACGCCCATCTCCACCTGTTCCCGGATGGCGCTGCGGCCGAAGTCGTCGGCCACGTCCGAATCGATCTCGACGCCCCGATTCATGGGGCCCGGATGCATGATCACGGCGTCGGGCTTGGCGCGGGCGACCTTCGCGTAATCCAGGCCGAAGAACTGGAAGTATTCGCGGATCGAAGGGAAGAAGTTGCCGTGCATCCTTTCGGTCTGCAAACGCAGCATCATGATGACGTCGACGCCCTCCACCCCCTCATCCATGTCGTGGAACACCTCGACACCCAATCGCTCGATATCCGCGGGGACAAGTGTTTTCGGCGCCACCACCCGAACCCGGGCGCCCATGACGTTCAGCAAGTGGATGTTCGAGCGAGCCACCCGAGAATGGGTGATGTCGCCGCAAATCGCCACGGTCAAACCCCCAATGCGTCCCTTGCGCCGGCGGATAGTCAAGCCGTCGAGCAAGGCCTGGGTGGGATGTTCGTGCGAGCCGTCGCCGGCATTGATAACCGCGCAGTTGACCTTCTCCGCCAGAAGCTGCACGGCGCCCGAGTCGGGGTGGCGGACCACCAGGACATCGGGATGCATGGCGTTCAGGGTCATGGCGGTGTCGATCAGGGTTTCACCCTTCTTGATCGCGCTCGCGCTCACCGACATATTGATGATGTCGCCGCCCAGGCGCTTGCCGGCGAGCTCGAAAGAGGTCCGGGTGCGGGTCGAGGTCTCGAAGAAAAGATTGATGATCGTGCGGCCGCGCAAGGTGGACTGGCGCTTGTCGGCCCGGCGATTCTGCTCGACATAGGATTCGGACTGGTCGAGGAGGTAGGTCACCTCCTCGGGCGCAAGTCCTTCGATACCAAGCAAATGTCGATGCGCGAAGGGCGCGGGATCTCGGGAATCGGCGGCCTCGACGGTCATCAACGGGGACTATAAGACCTGCCTGTCGGACGGTGCAAGACGAGTCATGGGGCAATCGAGGGAGAATCGAGAGCGCCTTGGAGGATGTAGGCGGCGGCCAGCTTGTCGATCACCTCGGACCGCCGGCGGCGGCTCATATCCGCTTCCGAAACCAGCATCCGCTCCACCGCCACGGTGGACAGCCGCTCGTCCCAGAAGGCGGCTGGAAGATGGACAATGTCGGTTACGTTGTGGGCAAACTGGCGTACCGACTGGCATCGCGGCCCTTCGCTGCCATCCATGCTAACCGGAAGGCCGAGTACCAAGCCACCGACGTTCCATTCCTCGATCACTGCCTTCAATGCCGCCACGTCCTCCTTGAACTTGCCGCGGCGAATGGTTTCGAGAGGCGTCGCCACGATCAGGGCTGGATCGCTGATCGCCAGCCCCACGGTCCGCCGTCCCACGTCGAGGCCGAGCAGGCGTTCGCCCGATCGAAGGCCCGCCCGCAGTTCTGGAACCGTCAGATCTTCCACGGCCGCGACCGGCCGCGGCCCCGTGGTGGCGTCACCCGCGATCGGTTATGCTGGTCCCGTCGTGGCCGCCGGAGTAGAGAGAGGCCATGGTGAGGCATTCGCCCGGCACCGTGAGCACGCGCAGGCGATCCGTCGCCGGGGCGGTGGTCGCGCTTGGCATCTTGCCCGCCTTCGCCGCAATCGGAATGGCCGAGGAGTTCGAGTTCCGGGGCACGGTGATCGAGCGCCAGGAAGGCCACTACCTGGTCCTCAAGAACGCCAACGTCCGCAGCCAGCCCCGGACCGGAAGCAAGCGGCTGGGCAAACTCGAATCCATGTCCCGGGTGGAAACCGTCGGCGGCCCGCCCGGCACCGCTTGGCTTGCGGTTCGCAAGGACGGTAAGGATCTGGGGTTCGTTTACGCGCCTCTGCTGGTCCCTCTCGTTGACGGGCGGCTGGACGCGGACTTGACCGGCACAATTCTGGTTCCCGACGGCCCGCGGTGCGAATTCGTCGTCCGTTATGGCGGCAAGGGGGAGATGTACGGCGCCCCCTTTCAGACCTTCGACTATGACGTTCATTGGCGCTGCATCGGCGTCGGGGAACCCCTCGAATTCTACAGCTTCATGTTCATCACCGAAGGGCCGTTCGCCATATCCCAAACCCCCCTCTATCAAATCAGTGTCGAGGTCCCCCGAATCGCCGGGGATTACGACGACGTTCTGAGCACCATCATCCTGTACCGCAAGGACAAGGCCAAACTGTCCTTCGATCGGGTGACTCTCAAGGGATACCGATCCGCCTCTCCCAAGAAAACCGCGACCGCGGAATCGGTGACCGATGCGTTGCTTGGCGCCCTCGAGATCGCAGCCACATCGTGGAACAAGCGCGTGTGGAAGGAATTGCGCGGCACGATCGAGTGACGTCACGGCCCGATCAGTCCCTTCAAGCGCTGCATGGCCTTGCCGAACGTATCCCAGTCTCCCGTCGCAAGAGCCCGTTCGGCGGAGTCCAAGGCAGCCCGCGCGTCGGTCGGCGCGCCCTCCATGGCCGGCGACGGCCGTGGGGGGGATTCCGGCGCCACGTCCGCGGCGGGCAGCTTCGTGCCCTCGAAGACGGCGGCAAGCGCGGCTTCCAGGGACGGTTCCATGG
>CBDFHV010000019.1:0-11521 GCA_965247705.1 Rhodospirillales bacterium
AAGCGGATCTCGCGGAAGTTGAACAGGCGCTCGTAGAATGCCGACCACTGGTCCATGCGGCCCTGGTGGACGTTGTGGGTGACGTGGTCGATGTAGGTCAGGCCGACCTCGGAGGCCTGATCCCACTGGTCGGTCTTGACGAAATCCACGTCGTAGATGGTGACGTCTCCGTCCTGGCCGTAGCGGTCGACCAGATACAGGATCGAGCCGCCGATCCCGGCGATGGCGGGGATGTTGAGCTCCATGGGGCCGACCCGGCTCTGCACCAGTTTGGCGCCCAAGGCGACCAGCTTGTCGAAAGCCGCGGCCGCGTCACGGACCCGAAACGCCATGGCGCAGGCCGAGGGGCCATGCACCCTGGCGAACGCCTGGGCGAAGCTGTCGGGTTCGCCATTGACGATGAAGCTCACCGCCCCCTGGCGGAACAGCGAAACGTCCTTGGAACGGTGGCGGGCCGTCTCGGCGAATCCCATGCGGCGGAACAGGGCTTTCAACTGGTCGGGATCGGGGGCGGTGTATTCGATGAACTCGAATCCATCGGTGCCCATGGGGTTGTCGAAGAGGTCGGTCATGGCATGCTCGGCAATAGTTTCACTTGAAACCAATATGGTTTTTGGTGTACCTAATTTCAAGCATGAACATCGCCAAATCAGGGAATGCGCGCGACCGCGAGGCCTCGCGGCCCGTCCTTGCGCTCGAACGGTTCCTGCCCTACCGCCTGTCGGTGCTGGCCAACCGGGTCAGCGGCATCATCGCCGGGGCCTATGCCAAGGACTTCGGGCTGACCATCCCCGAATGGCGGGTGATGGCCGTGCTCGGCCGTTTCCCCGGCCTGTCGGCGGCGGACGTGGTGGCGCGCACGGCCATGGACAAGGTCCGGGTCAGTCGCGCCGTCACGGCGCTGAGGGGCGCCGGACGCCTGGAGCGTGAGACCGACACCCATGATCGGCGCCGCACCAGGCTGCGGCTGTCGCCAGCGGGACACGCGATCTACCGGCGCATCGCCCCGGTGGCCCTGGGCTACGAAGCGCGCCTGCTGGAGGCCCTGACCCCCGAAGAGCGCAAGACCCTCGACGCCCTGCTCGACCGTCTCCATGCGCAGGCGGAACAGTTGACCGAAGGCCCCCTTTATCCAGACGCGTGACATCGCGAACCGTGGTATCGGCGCGGCTCAAGCCCCACCGTAGACGGGCGTTCGCCAGGCGGCGTTGTCGGCCAGCGTGCCGCGGCAAATGGCCTCGAGCTTTTGCCACACGGCGGTGGTCAGGCGCCCGACTTCGCCGTCGCCGATCTGGTAGCCGTCGATATTAACCACCGGCCGCACCTCGGCCATGGAGCCGACCAGGAAAACCTCCTCGGCCAGATAGAGCTCGGTGCGGTCGATGCTCCGCTGTCGTGCTTCCCGGGCTAGGTGCGCGGGTGCGATGTCGATCACCGTCTGGCGGGTGATGCTCTCCAGGATGCCGTCGGTGACCGGCGGCGTGAGCAGTTCCCCGTCGCGAAGCACGAACACGCATTCGCCGGCGCCTTCGGCAACGTTGCCGTTTCGCGTCAGATAAAGGACCTTGTCGTAGCCGCCGGCCTGGACTTCCAACATGCCCAGCCTGGCGTTCTGATAGTTGGACCCGGCCTTGACCCGCGGCGGCATGACATCGTCGGAAATGCGGCGGTAGGTGCTGATCCCGACGCGGGTGACCTTGTCGGCAAGGGGCTTGCTGGCGCTGGGCAGGGCAGCGCACATGAGGGAGATGGGGCCGGTACTGTCGTAAAGCCCCTGGCCCACGACGAGGGCGCTCAGCCGGATGTGCATGTCCTGGCGCAGGTCGTTGGCACGGATCGTCTCCAGCACCACGTCCTTGAGGTGGGCCTCCGTGTAGTCGACATCGAAGCGCATGATTTTCATTGAGTTGCGCAGTCGCCGCACGTGCTCGTCAAGGCGGAAGACATAAAGTTCGTTGTCATCGCCGTTCCAATAGGCGCGGATGCCCTCGAACACCGAGGCGCCGTACTTGGCCGCCGGGCTGAGGAAATGGATCGTCGCCTGCTCGCTGGGGACGATCTTGCCGTCCACGGACATGTACTTCGGATTGGACATCCCAGGCCTCCATTGCGGGTTTCGCGGGCGGCGCGTCGCCGCGGCGTTCACGCGACCCTACCGGTCGATCATCACACCATAGTCCCGTTTCGCCATGCGACGGGTTCTGGAGACCGGCGGTTCTCCTCCCGTGACGTCCCGCGGAAAGTGGGCCTATGCCAAGGGCGTATCGGCGGCGACTCGGGAGAAGGCGCCCGCGATGTCGATTCCCAACCGATATCGTTCGGCCTGCGCCACTAACCAGAGCCTTCAGGTCGCGCTGGTGGGGGAAAGCCGGGCGGATAGGTCTGAGTGATCGGCATGACCTCCAGGCGGCTGACGTTGATCCGTTCCGGAAGGCCGGTGCAGTAGTGGATGAGTTCGGCCATGTCATCGCTGGTCAGGGGATCCACGTTGGCCCGGATGGCGGCGCGACGTTCCCGATCGCCACGCAGGCGAACATCCAGGAACTCGGTCTCCACCATGCCGGGCTCCAGGGTCGTAACCTTGACCCGGGTTCCCGACAAATCGCCCAGCAGAGAACGGGACAGATGATGCACGAAGGCCTTGGTGGCGCTGTAGACATGGCTGCCGCGCATGACGAAGCTGCCGCTCACGGACCCGATATTGACGATGTGACCCCGGTTTCGCGCGACCATGCCGGGCAGAACGGCGTGAACCAGGTGCAGAACGCCGCTGATATTGGTCTCCACCATCCGCTGCCAGTCGTCGAGATCGGCCTCCTGGGCCGGCCCCATGCCGAGGCCGACACCGGCGTTGTTGACCAGGATGTCGACTTCGGCGAATTCCGCCGGCAACGCGCCAAATTCCCGGCCGACGGACTCACGGTCGGCCACGTCCACGGCCATGATGTGGGTTGGCGTCTGACACGTCCGGGCGAGCTGTTGCAGACGCTCGCGCCGCCGGGCCACCAGCACCAGGCGGTCTCCGCCGGCGGCGAACCGCCGGGCGCAGGCTTCGCCGATACCGGCGGAGGCGCCGGTGATCAGAACGGTTCTGGGAGTTGGTTCGGCCATGTTACCTCCGGTCATTCGGTGCGCTCGGTGTTGGGCAGTTTGGCGCGCAACAGGGTACCTTACTTCAAGGACCGCTACGGCAGGGCCTTGGCCGCCGCCGACAATCGCTCCAGTTTGGCCACGACGGTCGCCCGATCGAGCATGATCAGGCCGCAGTCGGGCGCGGCGATCAGGCGGTCGGCGTCGATATGTTGCAGTGCGGCGGCGAGCCGCGCCCGGATCTCTTCGGTCCCCTCGATGCGCGATCGCGCGATGGCCAGAACCCCGAATATGACCTTGGTGCGGGGGAATTTCTCCAGCAGCGTCAAGTCGTTGTGCCGGTGCGCGTCCTCGATCGACACCGCGTCGACGGGCCCGGCGTCGAGGGCCTCGGCGAGGGCGAAGTAGGCCTCCGGATCGGCCTTCGGGTGGTCCTCCAAGTCGAGCCCGGCCGGGTAGCCGCAGCACATGTGCATGGCGCGGGTGGTGCCGGGCGGCGTCTTATGGAAAGTACGCGCGAGCGCCTCGACGCCGTAGGCGAGGGCCTTGTCCGGCTGGCAGGCAAAAACGGGCTCGTCGACCTGGATCCAGCGGCACCCCGCCTCGGCAAGGCGCCGAACCTCGACGTTCAGCGCGTCGGCGAGGGCATAAGCGAGCCTCGCCTCGTCCCCATAGTGTGCGTCGGCCGTCGAATCCATGATGGTCAGGGGGCCGGGCACGGTGATCTTCACCGGGCAGCGGGTGGCCGCCTGCGCCACACGCCAGTCGGCGGCCAGGAACGGCTCCCCGGCGGCGATCGGGCCGACCACCGTCGGCACTTCCGCCTGCCAGTTGCCCTCGCGCATGGACCGCATGGTGAGGCTGTCGAAGTCGAAGCCGTCGAGATGGCGCAGGTGATAGTAGATGTAGTGTTCGCGCCGGATTTCGCCGTCGGTGGGCACGTCGATCCCGGCCGCGACCTGCTCGCGCACCACGTCTTGGGTCGCCCGGTCGAAGCGTGCCTCGACGTCGTCCGGCCGGTGGCGCAGGAATTCCGTGTAGGTCCACGTCGGCTGCCCGCGATGCCTGTCGCGAATGGAGAACCATCCCGGCACCGGCACGTCGTCGGGCTTTGGATAGGACCCGATGGTGGTGGTGAGAAGGGGCATGGCCGCCTCGCTCATGTTTCTCGGGGAGTGTACGCGAAAGGACGTGGCGCGGGTGGTGCCACCGCCGCCGCCGCCAGATAGAGGATCGCTGCCAGTGCGATCACCACCGCGAAGCCCAACTCGAGGGCCAGCAATCCCGCCAGGGCCGACGCGACAACCGAGGCGCAGCCGTTGACCGCCCAGGCCCACGGCACCCACTCCGGTGCCCGAACCCCCAGCGCCGCCAGTCCGAGGGGGAACGGCATGCCCATGGAAAAGGCCAGGGGCGCGATCAGGGCCACCGACGCCAGGCCTCGGACCGCTATGGGCAGGGGGGCGAGGAGATCGAACAGGAAAGGCAGTCCCGCCCCGTAGGCCAGGCATAGGATCGCCGCCGCCACGGCCGCACGGCCCGGATGGCCGATCCGCTCCGACGCCTGGCTTCCCAGTCCGGCGAAGACCAGAAAGGCGGCCAGGCAGACAGCCGCCGCCATGACCGGATGGCCGAGAAACAGGACGAAGCGTTCCAGAAATGCGATCTCGACGGACAGGAAAGCCAGGCCGAGGGCAAGGAAATAGGCGAGGGTGCGGGGCCGCGAGACGCCCGAGACCTTTGCCACGCCGCGGCGGCCTGCAAGCAACAGCGGCAACGGTACCAGGATGACCGCGGCCAGCACCGCCTGGACCAGCGCCGCCGCTACCACCAGATGTCCCCACTCAAAGAGGCCCATACCGCCCCGCTCGCGCAGCGCAACGACCTCGGCCAGCAACGGCCAGCGAAAGAAATCGTGGAAGAACGGTCGGTCGTCGGTGGCCGGCTCGATGGCGTATTTCCAGCGCCCAATGAAGTCCGCGGCATCGGGACCGAGCAGCGCCGCCGCTCCGTCCCGATACCACGGGGCGTCGAGGATCACCCGGCGATTGGCCTCCTCCGGCCCCATGCCGGGGAATTGCACCGGATCGAAAGCGCGGGCATCGGCGAATTGGCGAAGGGAGTTTGCGATTCCGCCCGGCAGGGGGCTGGCGCCCACCACCATGGTGACGGTCCGCCAACTGCGAATCATGGCGAGATGGCGTTCGCCGCCTTGCGCGCCGGATTCGCGCAAGGCGGCGACGGCGGTGGCAATCAGGCGCAGGGCGCCCCGGGGCGGCAGGTCGATCCGTCCGCTCGCCGCCAACAGCCCGCCGGGCGCAAGGCGCTTCAGATAGGCCACGAACGCTTCCACCGTCAGCCGGTAGTCGGCCCCGGCGGCGCCCAACCCGGCCGCGGATCCGCCGGCCTCGAGGGCGATCAGATCCCAGCGGTCCTCGGCGGCGGCCAGGAAACCGCGCGGTTGTGCAATATGGACGTGGACCGCCGGATCCTCCAGGAAACGGCCGGCGAAGTCGGCCAGGTCCTGGCGCAGCAACGCCACCCGCCGGGCGTCCGGTTCCACCACGTCGATGCGCTCGGCGCCATGGCCCAGCGCCCGCAGCACCCCCCGCCCGCCGCCGAGGCCAAGTATCAAGACTCGGTTACGCCGGCCCAGGTGGTAGGGAAGCGCCGACGTCAGGTGATCCAGATAAACCGGCGACGGGGTGTCCGGGCGATGGCGATCGACGATTTGCGGACCCTCGCCATCGACGAACAGGGCACGCTGCTCGCGCGGCCCGGCGGGACTGGTCGGCGCCAGGCCCGGCGCGTCGCGCAGGGGCACCCGGGGGCTTGCGACCGCCACCAGACGGCCGAGGGGACCGGTCCGCTCGGCCACCACCTTGGTGCCCACCACTTGCAGGGTGCGGCTCAAGGGCTTGAAGGGCGACGGCCGAAGGTCGACCGGGCTTGCCCACAGAACGACCGCCACGACCAGCAGAACCACCTTGCGCCGGTCGCCTTGCGCCACCAGGACGGCCGCCAGCGGGCCGAGGCCGGCCAGCAGCGTCAAGGCGGTCGTCGCCGGCAGCCATGTCAGCACCCCGACGACGGCCATCGCGCCAACGCCGGCGCCGAGCAGGTCGGCGCCATAGATTCGCCCGGTCTGCCGCCGGAAGACGATCAAGGCGGCGCCGACTCCGTTGGCGGCGAACAGGAACGGCGCCGACAGGATCAGATAGATGGCGGCCAGCCACAGGGGTTGACGCCAGTCCCACAGCAACTGGGGCGGGTGAAACGGGATCTGCTGGACGAGGACGAAAGCCGCCACGGCGGAGAGTCCGAACCCGGCGGCGTTGCCAATGAAAAAGGCGTTGAAGCGAGACTGCAACCGTTCCCCCATCGCCGCCAGGACGCTGCCGCTCACCCCCCACCCGAGCAGGGCAAGCCCGATCGCCATGGAGGCGAAGTGGTGCCACTGGATGATGGCGAACAGCCGCAGCAGAAGCACTTCGAAGGCCAGGGCCGCCCCCGACAACAGGGCGATGGCCAGCAGGGGCGGCCGCCGGGGGAGAGGGCCGGCGCCGGCCCCGCCCATCAATGGTCACCGGTCAGCGGTACAAAGGCCACCGGCAGGGTCTGGCGCATGGTGACGCGGCCGTCCCCATCCTTGTCCACCAGAATCAGGTACTGGACCTCGAACTGGCCGCCGACCGGGATGACCATGCGGCCCCCCGGCTTGAGCTGTTGGATCAGCGGCGGCGGCACGTGGGAGGCGGCGGCGGTGACGATGACGGCATCGAAGGGGGCTTCCTCCGGCCAGCCGAAGTAGCCGTCGCCGATGCGTGTTTTCACCGTGTCGTAGCCGAGGCGCTTCAGACGCGCCTTCGCCGCCTCGCCGAGGCCGGCGATGATCTCGATGGTGAACACCGCTTCGACCATTCCCGCCAGCACCGCCGCCTGATAGGCAGATCCGGTACCGACCTCGAGCACCCGGTCGCCCGCTTCCAGAGCCAACGCATCAGTCATCCAGGCGACGATATAGGGCTGGGAGATGGTCTGGCCGTAACCGATCGGCAGCGGCCGGTTGGCGTAGGCCCGACCGCTTAGGGACTCGGGCACGAACTCATGACGCGGCGTGCGTTCCATCACCGCGATCACCCGGGAATCGAAATCGCGGCGCCCGAGCGCCCGCAGATCGCGCAGGCCCATGGTCTCGACCTCACGCATCAGGTCGGCGCGACGTTCGGCGAATACCCCGTCGTCGGCGCCACCCACCGCGCCGGGCGCGGCGGCGGCGAGGAGAACCATGGCCATCAAGAGGAACCTGCCCATCATCGGGAAAGTCTAATCCCTCCGCGCACCCATGGTCACCGGTTGCGTGAGACGGGGGAATCTGGAAGCCGGGACGGTGGATGTGCTTGGATGGCCCGACGTCAACCACGAGGGAGCTGCGCCGTGAAGCGCATGGACGATGCCATGGGCGACCTTCGCCGGCTGAAGGCCGCCATCGAGGAAAGCCCGTTCGACGGGGTGGTGGCCCTGTCGCCGGAGAACCTACGCTACGTCGCCGATGCCCACATCGCGACCCAGATCATCATTCGCGACCGCCTGTCCCTGGTGCTGTGGGCCAAGGGCCGGGAGCCGGTGTTCATTTTCTGCCGGGTGGACGAGGGCTATGTGCGGGAAACCTCGTGGATCGAGGACCTGCGCCCCTACAAGGAATTCGTCACCTCGCCGATCGACCTCCTCGCCGACGCCCTGACGGAAATGGGCCTGGACAAGGGCCGGATCGGGGTGGAGCTCAAGTATCTCCCCGTCGTCTACCACCAGCAGCTCATGGACCGCCTGCCCCATCTCGTCGTGGAGCCTTGCGAGCCCCTGTTCGATCGGGTGCGGATGCACAAGACGCCCCGCGAGCGCGCCATTCTGGCCGATGCCTTCCGGGCCACGGAGAAGGCCCTGATGTCGACCTACGTGGCGACCAAGGTGGGCGACACGGAGAAGGACATGGCCCTGCGGCTCAGCGACGGCATTGTTCGCTACGGCGCCGACGACGTGGCCTTCCGCCATGTCAACGCCGGGCCCAACACCGGCTTTCCCCACATCGATGCGACCGACTATCGGGTTCGCCCGGGCGATATCCTGAAGGCCGACTGCGGCGGCTATTTCAAACGCTACATGTCCAACGTGGGCCGCACCGCAAAGGTGGGGAAGCCCACGGACGAGGACAATTCCTGGTGGCGGCGGCTGCGGGACATCCATCTCGAGATCGTCGACATGCTGCGCCCGGGCAATACGGGCCGTCAGCTCTTCGAGCGGGCGACCCAGCTTCACGAAAAGCACGGCGTGCCGTTTCCCTTCGCCCACAACGGGCACGGCATCGGGCTGTTCGTACACGAGCACCCGATCCTCGGGCCCCACGAAGAAACCCCCTACGAGCCGGGCATGGTGTCGACGGTCGAGACCCGCGTCCGCTGGGTCAACAAGGTGGGCTACCACATGGAGGATCTGTACGAGATCACCGCCGGCGCGCCGGTCCTGCTGTCCGACTATTTCGACAACGAGGAGATTCTCGTGGTCTAATGCGCGCCGACCGAAGGACGGGCGGGTCTGAGACTCGCCCCTACGAAAGCAACCACGGAGCGTAGGGGCCGGTCTCAGACCGGCCCGCTCTTCGGCCTGCCGACAGCCAAGCCGAAGACAAAGGGGAACGCCGCCATGGGCAATCACGTGGTCTGCCTGTCGTTCGATTTCGATACGTTTACCGGCTTCGTCGCCCGGGGCCAGACCACCCCATCGTCTGTGTCGCGGGGAGAATTCGGCGTCGTCGGCGCGGATCGCCTGCTGAAGTTGCTCGCCCGGCACCAAATCCACGCCACTTGGTTCATTCCCGGCATCACCATCGCCACCTATCCTGAAATCTGCCGGCGCATCGTCGACGAGGGCCACGAGGTCGGTCACCACTCCTGGTCCCATATTCCGCCGGCCCGCATGGAGCCGGAAGATGAGGAGGCGGACCTGGTCCGCGCCAACGAGGCGATCAAGGACCTCACCGGCGACTACGCCAATGGGTACAGGTCGCCTTCGTGGGACCTGAGCGAGAGCACCCTCGACCTACTGCTGAAGCATGGTTTCGTCTACGACAGCAGCCTCATGGGACACGACTACGAATTCTACCGGACGCGGACTGGCGACTTGGTCGATGTTCTGGAGCCCCTCAAGTTCGGCCCCCAAACGAAACTGATCGAGGCACCCATCGCCTGGTCCCTGGATGACGCGCCGCACTTCGAATACCACCGCCGGGAAGGCACCGTGCAGAACGGCTTGAAGCCGGCGGACGGCGTCCTCAGCAACTGGATGGACGACTTTCGCTACATGGTCCGCGAGTACGATCAGGGCGTCATCACCTACACCTGCCACCCCTACATCATCGGCCGCGGCCACCGCATGCTGATGATGGAGCAATTGATCGACGGCTTGCGCCAAGGCGGCGCCGTGTTCCGGACCATGGGCCAGGCGGCGGCGGACTACGACAAGAGCAATCCGTTCGCCGGCGGTTGAAACGGGGGGTATGTCTGAAGTGGAGTCCGCAACTCGCTTGAGTCCTCGCCCGACATCACGTGCTTCCGAGGACGGGCGGGTCTGAGACCCGCCCCTACGCTCGAAAGTCCTGTGCGTAGGGGCCGGTCTCAGACCGGCCCGCTTCCAGCGCCAACCACGATCTGGCAAGAGAATACATCCATGACCCGTACCGTCATCCGTCCGTTCACCAGCCGCCAACCCGACCCGGACGTTGCGGGCGGCTTCTTCGAGAACGAGGTGTGCCAGGCCATCCGCGCCGGGGGTCACGTTTTCGTGCGCGGCCAGGTGGGACAGACCCTGGACGGGGAGATGGTCGGCGTCGGCGATCCCGGCGCCCAAGCCCGTCAGGCGCTGGAGAACATCCGCATTCTCCTGGAGGAAGCCGGGGCCCGCCTGGGCGACGTGGTGAAGATGACCATCTATGTGACCGACCGTGCCCACCGGCCCGCGGTGTATAGGGCCATCTCCGAGTTCATGCGGGGAGGCCGCTATTGTTCCACCGGGGTGGTGGTGTCCGGCCTGGCCAGCCCCGAGATGCTGGTGGAGATCGACGCGCACGCCGTTATCGACGACGGCGAGAGTGCCCCCTCCGCAACCTGATCCCGGTCAGAACCCCCGTTCCATGGGCGGCATCGCGGTCTGTTCCACGATGTCGGCCATGATCTGAACGATGGCGGCGCTGCTTTCGGCGGGCACGCCGTCGCACCAGGGAATCACTTTGCCGGTGCTGCCGTCGGCGAGGCCGAGGCCGAGGCCGATGTTGTGGAGGGCCAGTTCCTCTTCCGCCGTATGGCACAGGGTGGGATCGCCCCGCAGCAGCGCCAGACCGGCGACGACCCCGTAGGCGCCGATGTTCGAGGTGGCCGCCGTCACCAGGGCATCGGTCTGGACGACCGAATAGATGCCGCCGCCGCAGGGGGTCGTATCGGCCATGGAGAATTGCGGCCACATTTCCGATAACTCCTTGTGAATAATGCCAAATCCGATTTCGTTGCCGCCATCGCCGATGGCGATGGTGGTCTTGCCCAGCGCTTGGGCCCGATGGAACAAGTGGTCCAGGTTGGCTCGGTGAGCGTCGCGGGAGACACCGGTGACGCCGTGGAGGTTGCCGTTGATGTTGCCGCCCAGCCGTTCGATGGCGACGAATACGTCCCATGCCTGGGCGATGGATTCCTGCTCCGCCTGGTCGCCAAGGGCGACCGTCTGGACCGGAGTATCCAGCCCGTATCGTTCACGCAGGAACCGGAACGCCTCGGCGCATTCGGCGTCCGTGAACACCGCCGTCTGGTGACCGAGGGCGGCCATGGCCTTGGCCAGGATCGCCGAGCCGAACGGGCCATCGTTCTCCCCCTTGGGCATACGCTCGGGCATGTCAACGGCGGAGTAACAAGGGGCCATTGGGCGGCGTAAAAAGGGGCCACTCGGTGTTTGAGGCTTGTCCCCGTAGTCCATAGGAGGGACCCGCGCGCGGCGCGGCGTGCCTCTCAGTTGGCTGACGCGGCGGCGCGCGTGGGAGGGGCCTGTGGACCCACGGGGGCAAGCGACGCGAGGTAGGTCAGGCTGATTTTTCGGGTTTTCTGCGGTTTTTGCTCTGGTTGAGCCGGTAGCTCTCGCCGTTCATCTCGAGAATATGGACGTGGTGGGTAAGGCGATCGAGCAAGGCGCCGGTGAGGCGCTCGGAACCGAATATCTCGGTCCGTTCATCGAACGGCAGGTTGGAGGTGACCAGGACGGAACCACGCTCGTAACGCTGGCTGAAGACCTCGAACAGCAACTCGGCGCCGGTTTTTGACAGCGGCACGAAGCCGAGCTCGTCGATGATCAGGATCTTGTACCCGGCGAGCCTCCTCTGGAACCGCAGCAACTG
>CBDFHV010000020.1:0-13563 GCA_965247705.1 Rhodospirillales bacterium
GTCGCCGACGCCGAGAGGTTGAGCGGCGGCAACCTGAAGATCAATCTTCACACCGACGGCGTTCTCTACAAGCGCGCCATGCACAAGCGCGTCCTGCAAGAGGGCCAGATAGATCTCGCGGAGATGGACTTCAACCAGTACGGCAACGAGGACCCCATGTACGTCCTCATCAACACGCCGGGGCTGGTCAACAGCCTGAAAGAGCTGAGGACCCTGTGGGAGCTGCAGAAACCCTATTTCGACAAGCTCTTCGCCGCCCGGAGCATGCGCATTCTCTACGTCGGTCATTGGCCCGGTCAGGGTTTCTACACCAAGAACGCGATCAACACTTTCGCCGACGTCAAGGGCCAGAAACTTCGCATTTCGTCCACCCAGACGAAGCAGATGGGCGACATGCTGGGATTCAACTCGACGATTCTGCCATCGGCGGAGGTCCCTCAGGCGTTTTCGACGGGGCTGATCGACGCCATGTTCACCAGCGCCCAGACCGGCGTCGACAGCCAGGCCTGGGATCACGTGAGGCACTTCACCCTGTCCATCGTTGGTAGTGCCACCTCGGCCGTGGCGATCAACGAGGCTTCATTCAAGAAACTCGACAAGAAGTCTCAGGATGCCCTGATCGAGGCGGGCCGACTCGCCTACGAGCATAGCTTCCCGTCGATCGACGAAGCCAACGTCACCTACATGAAAGAGCTGGTGAAGAACGGGATGACTGCCGGCAACGCCAACGATGCGGTCATGAAGGACCTCATCAAGGTCGGCAAATCGATGGTCACGGAATGGCGTAAGACAGCGTCTCCCGAGGCGATCAAGATTCTCGACGCCTTCCACGCCGCCACAATGTAGGCCGCCACAAGGTAATAGGCATCTTCGCACCAATCTGGATGCGGGCCAGGCCGGCGATCACGGCCTGGCCCGCGCCGCCATTTGGGATGCGGTAGAAGCATGGTTCGCCAGGCGCTGGACAGGATCTACGTCGTCAGCGGCTACATCGCCAGCGTATTTCTCGTTTCCATCGGTGTGCTGATCGCCGCCCAGGTCGTCGGTCGATTCGTCAATGTGGCCGTCGATGCGACCGAGTTGGCGGGGTACTGCCTGGCGGCGACGACCTATTTCGGGCTCGCTTATACCTTCCGCAGGGGGTCTCATATCCGGGTCGATCTCGTCATCCGCTACGCGAACGAACGGGTTCGACGGGCGATTGAGATCTGGTGCTGCGGCTCCGCGACGCTGCTCCTCGGCTATTTCTCGTACTACGTCGTCATCATGGTGTGGACGTCCTACGTTTTCGGTGACGTCAGCACCAACCTGGTCGCCATCCCATTGTGGATCCCGCAGTTCGCCATGGCGTCGGGCGCGGTGATCCTGACCACCGCCATGGCCGACGAGTTCATCTGGGTTCTCGGCGGGCGCCAGCCCCGCTACGGCGAAGTGGACGCGGAGGAACACACCTTGTTGCACCTGTCCGGATCGCCCGAGGACGAACGGCCCGGCCCGGAAACCCCAGGTCGATCCGGGTAGGCGGACTCCATGGACGATCCCATCACCGCCGCCGTCATCGTCGTCGCCGTCATGTTCGTATTGCTGGGCAGCGGCCTGTGGGTGGCGATCTCCTTGATGGGGGTGGGGCTGGTCGCCATGGCGCTGTTCTCGCCGGCGCCGGTGGGACCGGTCTTCGCCACCACCGTTTGGGACGCGAGCTGGAGCTGGGCGCTGACCGCGCTGCCGCTTTTCATCTGGATGGGCGAAATCCTGTTTCGCTCGCGTCTGTCCGAGCAGCTCTTCACCGGCCTGGCACCCTGGGTGGGTTGGATTCCGGGGCGGCTGTTGCATGTCAACATTGTCGGTTGCGGCATCATGGCGGCCCTGTCGGGCTCGTCATCGGTCACCTGCGCCACCGTCGGGCGCATGAGCGTGCCCGAGCTGGCCAAACTCGGCTACCCCGAGGGGATGTCCATCGGCACCCTGGCCGGATCGGGCACCCTGGGCCTGCTGATCCCGCCGTCGATCATGATGATCGTCTACGGCATCGTCGCCGAGGTCTCGATCGCGCGGCTGTTCATCGCCGGCGTCCTTCCGGGGCTCATGCTGGTCCTCCTGTTCATGGGTTACGTCGCCATCTGGTCCCTGTTTCATCCCCAGGAGGTGCCGGCCTATACGGAGCGGTTGTCCTTCCGCGAAAAGATCTGGCGTTCGCGGCTGCTGATCCCGACGGTGATCCTGATCATCCTGGTTCTGGGGTCCATCTACGGCGGCTACGCCACCCCCACCGAGGCGGCGTGCATCGGCGTCCTGGGCGCTTTGGGGCTCACTGCCGTCAGCGGCGACCTCAATCGCCGGATGTTCGTCGACGGCCTTCTCAAGGCCATGCAGACCTCGGTGATGCTGGCGTTCATCGTCGCCGGCGCTTCGTTCCTGGCCATCTCCATGGGTTTCACGGGCATTCCCAAGGCACTGGCGGCCTGGGTCGCAGAGTTTAATCTGTCGCAATACGCGCTTCTGATTGCCCTCACCTTCTTTTACATTTTCCTCGGCTGCTTCCTGGAGGGCATCTCGATGATGTTGCTGACCGCCTCGGTGATCCTGCCCATGGTCGAGGCGGTGGGCATCGACCTGCTGTGGTTCGGCATCTACATCGTGATCGTGGTCGAGATGGCCCAGATCACGCCGCCCATCGGGCTCAACCTCTTCATCCTGCAGGCGATGACCGGACGGGACATCCTGCGCATCACCGTGGCGGCGCTGCCCTTCTTCCTGCTGATGATCGTTGGCATCGCGATCCTCGCCATATTCCCCGAGATCGTCATGTTCCTGCCCAAACTGATGATCATGAATCGGTGAGAGCCATACAATTTGGGATGACGCTGAGCGTGAATTGCACCGGTGACGACGCGACATGACCTCCTACAAGCTGGGCGTCGATATCGGTGGAACGTTTACGGATATCGTCCTCTTGGGATCGGACGGATCCCTGTTCGGCAAGAAAATCCTGTCGACGCCCGGGGACTATTCCCTCGCCATCGAGGACGGCGTTGTCGATCTTTTGAGGGAAACGGACGTCCCGCCGGGCGAGATCACCGGTCTCGCCCACGGCACCACCATCGCCACCAACGCCATCATCGAGCGCCGGGGCGCAGTGGTGGCCCTGATCACCACCCGGGGATTTCGCGACATCCTGGAACTGGGACGGTTCCGCACCCCGAGGCTCTACGACATGCACTTCCGCAAGCCCGAACCGCTGGTCGAGCGGCGACTGCGCTTCGAAGTGTCTGAGCGCATCGGCGGCGACGGTTCGGTGTTGGAGACCTTGGACGAGGCCGCCCTGGACGCCGTATGCCAAAGCCTGGAGGACGAGGGCATCACATCGATCGCCGTATGTTTCCTCAATGCACACGTGAACGCGGCGCACGAGATCCAGGCGACGGCGTTCATCCGGCGACGGCTTCCGCGGGCGATCGTGACGCCATCGAGCCAGTTTCTTTCGCAGATTCAAGAGTACGAGCGGACCAGCACGACGGTGATCAACGCCTACCTTCGCCCGGTGGTGGAGGGCTACGTGAAGGCCCTCGGCGGGCGGCTTCAGGCCATGGGGATCAAGGCGCCCTTCAACATCATGCAGTCGAGCGGCGGCCTTATCCCGGCACCCCTGGCGGGGGCCAACCCGGCGCTGATCATCGAATCGGGTCCGGCGGCCGGCGTCGTCGGCTGTCAACGCCTGGGTCAGCGCCTCGACTGGGGCGACTTGATCGTCCTCGACATGGGCGGCACCACGGCCAAGGCCTCGATCGTGCGGGATGGCGCGGTGACCATCATGCCCCAGTGCGAGGTGGGCGGAGGGGCGCAAATGGGCAGCCGCCTGTTGCAAGGCGGGGGCTACCCGGTACAGGTGCCGACGATCGACATTGCCGAAGTGGGGTCGGGTGGCGGCAGTATCGCCCGGGTCGATGCCGCGGGCGGCTTTCAGGTCGGCCCGGAAAGCGCCGGCGCCGACCCCGGGCCCGTATGCTACGAACGCGGCGGCACCAGGGCCACGGTCACCGACGCCAACCTGACGCTGGGCTACCTCAACCCCGAAGCCCTGGTCGGCGGCGACTTGAAGATCAACGTTTCGAAGGCGCGAGAAGCGGTCGCCGAACTGGCCCGCGCCCTGGACCGGTCGTTGGTGGAGGTCGCCGACGGGATCCATCAGATCGCCAACGCCAACATGATGCGCGCCCTGAGGGCGGTGACGTCGGAACAAGGGATCGATCCGGCGTCGTTCACCCTGGTCGCCATCGGCGGTAACGGGGCGGTCCATGCCTGCGGCCTTGCCGAGGATCTGGGAATCGAACGCATCGTCGTCCCGCAAACCGCCGGGCTGTTCAGTGCCCTGGGTCTGCTCCTGTCCGATGTGGAGCACCACGCTGTGCAGGGGTTCTATCGCCGCCTCGACTCGACCGGTCCGGAGGAGGTGAACCGGGCCTTCGGACCACTGATCGCGCGGGTCGAGGATCTGTTGTCCCAGGACGGGTTCACGACCGCGGACGCGCGGCGGATCGAGATGCTGGCGGAAACCAAGTACGTCGGCCAGACCTGGACGCTGGTCGTTCCCGTCGGGGCCTATCCGGTAACCGACGCCACTCTTGCGACCATGAGAACCGCCTTTGGCGACGCCCACGAGCGGGCCTATCACTACCGTTCGGACCACGGGCCGTTGCAACTGGTGGCGTTCAGGGTCGTTGGGCGGGGATTGGAAGGTTCCGAGAATTTCACGCTCGACTTTCGCGATCATCCCCGGCCGACCAGTGCCGGGGAGCGCGAAGCCTACTTCGGCGAGGAGACGGGCTGGTTGCCCGCCACCGTCTTGACCCGCGACGATCTGGGCAAGCGGGCGCGCAAGGGCCCGCTGATTGTCGAGGACTACGATGCCACGATCGTCGTTCGCCCCGGATGGCGGGCGCGAAAGGATGGGTGGGGCAATGTCGATCTCGAAAAACCACCCCCGCGGGGCGGGTGAGGGGCAATGCCGATGAAACCCGATCTTGCCCTAAGCCCGATCAAGCGCGAGCTGTTGCGCCGGGCCCTGGAGGGCATCGCCGACAACATGATGGTGACGGTGATCCGCACCTCGCGGTCCATTGTGGTCAAGAACAACCTTGATTTCTCGGCCGCCATTTGCGATGGCGACGGGATCATGGTGGCCCAGGGCCTGGCCCTTCCACCCCATCTCGGGGCGATGATGCCGGCGCTCAATGGCTGTCTGGAAGTCTTCGGCGACGACATCGCGCCGGGCGATATCCTGGCCAGCAACGATCCCTATTCCGGGGCCAGCCACCTCAACGACATCTTCATGTATCTTCCCGTGTTCGCGCCCGGCGGCGAGCGTGTCGCCTTTCTGGGGCTGATCCTTCACCACACCGACATGGGCGGTCGGGTCGCCGGCGGCAACGCCGCCGATTCCACCGAGATCTTTCAGGAGGGATTGCGCATCCCGCCGTCCAAGATCCATGAGGGTGGCGTGCCCAACCGGACACTTTTGCGCATCCTCGAAGCGAATGTTCGGGTGCCGGGCCTGGTGCTCGGGGACGTGCAGGCCCAGATTGCCGCCCTTCGGGTGGCCGAGCGAGAATTCCAGAAACTGCTCCAGCGCTATGAAACGGAACAGTTCAAGTCCTACATGACCGACCTTGTCGGATACTCCGAACGTCTGACCCGCGCGTCCATAGCGGCGCTCGACGACGGTGAGGTTAAGTTCTCCGATTGGCTCGACAGCGACGGCGTTGGCGAGGAGTCGGTCGAAATCCGCGTCAAGCTCACCGTGCGTGGCGACGAGATGGTGGTCGACTTCACGGGCACCTCGCCCCAGACCACGGGCGCGGTCAATCCGAATATATGGTTCACCGCCAGTTGCACCTACGCCGCGATCCGAACCGTGCTCAGCCCCGACATCCTGAACAACGCGGGCTTCTTTCGGCCGATCCGTGTGATCGCGCCCGAGGGCAGCTTCGTCAATCCGCGCTTTCCCGCCCCCTTGGGCGCCCGCGGCCAGGCGGGCTACCGGGTGCGCTCGGCCGTCCTCGGCGCCCTGGCCCAACTCCTGCCCGGCCGCATGCCGGCCTGTCCCGGGGGCTCGGAATTCGCGGTCGCCTTTTCCGGCTACGACTCGGCCCAGGCGCCGTTCCTGCTGCTTGAGTTCCACAACATGTCGGGCCTCGGCGGCGGCCCCGAGGGGGACGGACAGGACGGCGGACCCTACTGGCTGAGCAACATCGCCAACGTGCCGGCGGAAGTGATCGAGGCGGAAAGCCCCGTCCTTCTTGAAGCCTATGCGTTCCTGCCGGACACGGGCGGTGCCGGGCGCCACAGGGGCGCCCTGGGCATCGTGCGTCAGTATCGGTTGCTGGCCGAAAGCGCCGTGGTGCAGCTACGCTCCGACCGCCAACGCCACGCCCCGTGGGGCTTGGCCGGCGGCGGCCCCGGCGCGGCGGCTCGCACGCTGCTGAACCCGGCCGCGAACGCCGAAATACTGCCGTCGAAATTCATCCGCACCATGACCAGGGGCGACGTGCTGCGCGGCGAATTGCCCGGTTCGGGCGGCTACGGCGACCCCTACGCCCGCGACCCCGAGGCGGTGTACGAGGATGTGCGCCAAGGCAAGGTGACGGTGGAACACGCGCGCCAGGCCTATGGCGTCGTCATCGATCCCCGCACCCTGCGGCTCGACAAAACCGCCTCCGACGCCTTGCGTGCCCGGACGGCGCCTACGGGATCGGCGCCAGCTTCGTGATGCTGTTCGAGCGCCGATCGACAATATAGAGGTTGCCCTCCTTGTCGCCGCCAACGCCGTGGGGCATGGATGCGGACGGCTTGCAAACGCCGATGACGGTGCCATCCGCGTTCACCGCCGTGAGTCTCGGAATCTGGTCGGTCACATAGACCACGTCGTCATGCACGTGAATGTCCATGGGCTTGTAGAAGTGGTGCCATTCGGTCAGGTATTCGCCCTCGGGGTCGAACACCTGGAGCCGGCTGTTTTCCCGATCGCCGACCACGACCCGTCCGTCGGACAGGACGCGTATGCCGTGGGGCGTCGTGAACTCGCCGGGGCCTTTCCCCCAACTGCCCCAGCTATGGATCAGCTTGCCGTCGGCCGAAAACCGGTGGACCCGCGAGTTGCCGTAGCCATCGGACACGTAGATGTCGCCGCTGGGGCCGACCGCGACATCGGTCGGGTGATTGAACGGCGCCTGCAATTTCGGATGCTCCCGATCGCCAATGGTGAACAGGAGCTTGCCGTGTTTGTCGAATCCCATAACCTGATGGCCATCCCGGTCGACCACCAGCACCCGATCGTCGTCGGTGACGAAGATGCCGTGGGAATCCACGACCAGGTCTTGGCCGAACGACCGGGCGAAGCGCCCGTCCGGGTCGAGGACCAGGATCGGCGGATCGGCCCGCTGGCAAATGTAAAGGTATCCCTCGGAATCCGCCGCGCACTTGCTCACCGCGGGAATTCGCGGCGATCCCGCGAAGGTCCCCCAGGGATTGTGTACCGTGTAGCGCGTGTCCCCCAAGGCGACGATAAGCCGTTTTGATGTCAAAGTTTCCTCCTTGCCTGTCTTTGTTTGGTCAATTCCAATCGAGGATGGCATTGATTTTGTTAATTGCTGTCGAAGCACATTCTAATGATATGATGAGCGAAATTGATAGGGCAAATGGCGACAGCGGATCAGCAACATCCCGACATGAGCCAAGACACACGGATTGGCGCATCCCTTGTCGATCGCGGTCCGTTGCCCCCAGGGGCTTAAAGCGTCAGACTGGCGCATGACGGCCTGTCCCCGGGGCGAATAATCCCACTTGGGAGGACCATTCGAAGATGAAAAAGGATCAATATCCGTTTGCGTTCGAGTTGTTCAAGAACGCGGCCTATTCGATTGCCGACGAGATGGCCCTCACGGTTCTCAGAACCGCCTATTCCAGCGTCCTCAAGGGCAGCATGGACTACTCCACCGCCATCTGCCGACCCGTAACCCCGTCCAAGTCGGCCAGCTAGACTTCAAGCCACCGCCGGATCGCCGGTGGCGGTCCCGCTCGCCTCCACGGCGGCTTCTTCACGCCTTTCATGCCTCAAGTGGCTATCGCACAGCTGGGGAAGCACCCGTGACTCGCCAGCCGCGAATGACCCTGCAACGAGACTCGCATCACATGCAGAAAAGTCTACGGCAAGGGGGGTGGTGAATAAGCCGGGATGATATGATGAGCGAAATTGATAGGGCAAATGGCGACAGCGACGCCGACGGAAAGATGGTGGCCCAGGGCCTCACCCTGCCCCAGCATCTGTGCTCGATCCCCCCGGCATTGGCTTCGGTCCTGCGCCACTACGACAACGAGATGCGGCCGGGCGATGTCTACATCCTGAACGATCCCTTCGACGGCGGCATGCATCTGCCCGACATTTTCATCTTCAAGCCGATCTATTTCGAAGACCGGCGTGTCGCCTTCGCCGCCACCATCTGTCACCACACGGACGTGGGTGGCCGGGTGGCCGGTTCCAACGCCGCCGATTCCACCGAGTGTTACCAGGAAGGCTTGCGCATTCCGCCGTTGAAACTGTTCGAGGCGGGCGAGCGCAACGACACCCTGTGGAAGATGATCGAGAAGAACGTGCGGGCGCCGATTCTCCTGCAGGGCGATATCCGGGCCCAGCTGTCGGCATGCCATACGGGCGAGACGGGTTTCCTGGAGTTGGTCGAACGCCACGGCGCGGCCACGTCCCGCGCCCACATGGCCGAAATCATGGACTATACGGAACGCCTGACCCGCGCCGCCATCCGCGAATTGCCGGACGGAGTCTTCGACTTCGAGGACTGGCTCGACGACGACGGTATCGACTTCGGCCAGCCCGTGCGCATCGCGGTCGAGTTCCGCAAGCATGGCGATCAGATATCCGCCGATTGGTCGGGCAGCGACCCGCAAGTGAAGGGGGCGCTGAACTGCACCCATTCGTTCACCGCGGCGGCGGTCTATACGACCGTCAAATCGATCCTGCCCGGCGACATCCCGGCCAACGAGGGGTTTTTCCGCGCCATCGAGGTGACCGCCCCGCCGGGGACCATCGCCAACGCGGTCCTGCCGGCGGCGACCGCGGCCCGCGGCCTGACCGGCTTTCGCCAGGCGGACTGCTGTTTCGGGGCGCTTGCCAAGATGGTGCCGGACCGGGTTTGCGCCGCTTCCGACGGCGGCAACGTCGGCGTTTCCCTGGGCGGCTATCGGGACGACCGCAGCCCCTACATCTACGTCGATTTCTTTGCCGGTGCCTGGGGCGGGCGGCCGTGGGCGGATGGCCTGCAAGGCAACGCCAGTCTGTGCGCCAACCTGTCGTCGGTCTCCACCGAGGTGACCGAGGTCGAGACACCCCTGCAGATCCTCACCTACGAGTTCATCCAGGACGCCATGGGCGCGGGCAAGTTCCGCGGCGGCGCCCCCTTCCGGCGCGACTACCGCATGCGCGAAAAAGAAGGAACCATGCAAATCCGCAACGACCGCTGCGCCTTTCATCCCTTCGGCCTTTACGGGGGCGGGCACGGCCAGTTGGCGTGCAATATTTTCAATCCGGGCAGGGACGACGAGATCATGACCGGCAAGGTCACCCGGACAATTCACAGTGGCGACGTCTTCCGCTATGAAATGGCCGGCGCCGGCGGTTGGGGCGATCCCCTCGAGCGCGATCCCGAGCGTGTGCTGTGGGACGTTCGCAACGAATACATCAGCCTGGACAACGCGCGCGAAGCCTATGGGGTCATCGTCGACGACCGGGCATGGCGGGTGAACGAGGACGAAACGACGGCCCTGCGCGAGGTCCTTCGTCGCCAACGGGACTGGAGGAAGGCGCCCTTTATCGATCGTGGTCCGTTGCCTCCAGGTGCCTAAATCACCAACCAACATGGACGCAAAAATGAAAAACGGAGACCGAGGAGGACGTCGCCCGTCTCGATTCCGCGTCGGGGCCGACATCGGCGGAACATTCACCGACATTGTGTTCTTGAACGACAGGGGAACGCTTTTCACCAAGAAGGTATCTTCCAGCGTCGAAGACTACGCGCGCGCCATCGTCGAGGGAATCGAGGAAGTCTTTGCCGAGAACGGCGTCGAGGCCGCGGACGTGGAGGAGGTGTTGCACGCGACCACCGTGGTCTCCAACGCCATCCTCGAATACAAGGGCGCCAAAACCGGATTAATCACCACCCGGGGGTTCCGCGATGTCCTGGAACTCCGGCGCTTGCGCATGCCCCGGCTCTACGACTTGGCGTGGGAGAAGCCACCGCCCCTGGTCGATCGCTATCTGCGCATGGAAGTGACCGAACGCCTCAACGAGAAGGGCGACATCGAGATCCCCCTCGACGAGGCCGACGTGGAAAGGGCCCTCGACCGATTGCTGGCCGAAGACATCGACGTTCTGGCCGTGTGCCTTCTCCACTCCTACGTCAACGCCGCCCATGAGTTACGTATCAAGGAGATCGTAAAGAAAAAGGCGCCCGATCTTCTGGTCTGCATTTCGAGCGAGGTCCTGCCCGAGATCAAGGAGTACGAGCGCACGTCGACGACGGTGATCAACGCCTACGTCCTGCCCATCGTGCGCCAGTACTGTTCGCACCTGCGGGCCGATCTCGACCGCCGCGGGATCACGGCGCCGTTGCACCTGATGCAGTCCAACGGCGGGCTGACCACCGCCGCCGCGGCATGCGAAATGCCCGTGCACATCGTCGAGTCGGGCCCCGCGGCCGGTGTCGTCGGCGCCCAGGCCCTGGCGCGGAAGATGGGACTGTCGAAGATCATCACCTTCGACATGGGCGGCACCACCGCCAAGGCCTCGATCATCGAGAACGGGGAAGTCACCCGGGCCACGGAATATTCGGTGGGTGCCGGCATCATGATCGGTTCGCGGTTGCTGACCGGCGCCGGGTATCTGCTCAAGGTACCGGCCATTGATCTGGCGGAAGTGGGGGCGGGCGGCGGCTCCCACGTGTGGATCGACCCCGCCGGTTCGCTCCAGGTGGGTCCCACCAGCTCCGGCGCGGTGCCAGGTCCGGTCTGCTACGACATCGGCGGCACGGTGCCGACGGTGACCGATGCCAACGTGGTGCTTGGATACTTGAACGCCGATTACCTGGTCGGCGGCGCCGTGAAGATCAACGCCGAGAAGGCCCGCGCCGCCTTCGCCAAGGAGATCGCCGAGCCCCTGGGGCTGTCCGTCGAGCATGCCGCGTACGGCACCCACAAGATCGCCGCGTCCAACATGATCCGCGCCATCAAGGCGGTATCCAGCGAGCGCGGCCGCGACGTTCGCGAGTACGCGCTCTTCGCCTTCGGCGGCAACGGCCCGTTGTTCGCCGCCGTCACCGCCGAATCCCTGCACATGTCCCGCATCGTCGTCCCACCGTGCCCGGGGGTCTTTTCGTCCTTTGGCCTCCTCTATTCGGAGATCGAGCACCACCATTCGCGCACCTTCTGGCGGGTCATTCGCGACACCGATCCGGCCGAGATTGCCAAGGCGGTCGCCACTATGGAGGCCGAGGCACTGGCGGCGCTCAAGACCCAGGGGTTCACCGGAAAGCGCGCCCGGGTGCGGCGCGCCGCCTCCATGCGCTACAAGGGGCAGTCCTTCGAACTGACCGTGCCCATCGGCAAGGGGGCCATCAACGCCCGCTCCCTCAAGGCGCTGGAGGAGGCCTTCGGCGAGGAGCACGAATACACCTACGGTCACCGGGCCGGCCCCGATGAACCGGTGGAGATCGTCAATCTTCAGGTGGTCGGCCAAGGGGTGCCGGACAAACCCCGGGTGCCGGACGGCATTCAGGTGGGCGGCGCCAGCCCGGTGGCACCGAAAAAGCGTCGGGCGTTTCTGGGCCCGGAGGCGGGATGGCGCGAGGTCAGGGTGCTGGCCCGCTCGGACCTGAAGAAGCGGCGCCGGGGACCGTTCATCGTCGAGGAATACGACGCCACCTGCATCGTGCCGCCGGGCGCCCGCGCCGAGCTCGACAGCTTCGGCAACATCGTCATCGACCTTCGTCAGGCGCCGTAGGGGAATACCGTCTCTCTATTGCCCATAGACCGGCGTGCGCCATTCGGGGTGATCCGGGTTCTTGCCGTCGGCGAGGTCGAAATAGACTTCCTGCAGGCGGCGGACCACGGGACCCACCTGGCCGTCACCGACTTTGAGCCGGTCGATGCTGGTGATCGGCGTAATCTCCCATCCGGTGCCGCAGAAAAACGCCTCCTTGGCGGCATAAAGCTCGCTGCGATCGATCTCCCGCTCGACCGGCTCGAGGTCCAGATACTCCCGGCTGATATGGAGAAGGGTCTCGCGGGTGATGCTTTCCAGAATGCCGCTGGTCACGCTGGGGGTGACGGGCAGCCCGTCGCGGACCATGAACATGCACATGGACGGACCTTCCGAGACATGGCCCTGGGTGTTGATCATGATGGCGGCTTCGTAGCCATCCGCCCGGGCCTGAATCAGGGCCAGGCGACCGTTGTTGTAGTTGGCGTTGCATTTCACCCTGAGCGGCATCGCCTGATCGGGGATGCGCAGCCAGGAACTGACCTGGGCCGAACAGCCGTCGACAACCTTCTTGGGCAAGGGCCGCGGCACCGCCGTGATCGCCGTGCTCACCGGGCCGAGGGCGCTCAGGTCGTTCTCCCCGTCGACGAAGACCATGACCCGGATGTGGATGGTCTCGCGAAATCCGTTGGCCCGCACCAGTTCGATGGTCTTGTCGATCAGGTCGTCGCCGTCGATGATTTCGTCGAACCGCATGAACGACTGGGAATAGCGCAGCCGCTTCATGTGGTCCTCGAGCCGGAACAGGTACATCTCCTCCTGCTCGGCGTTCCAATAGCCGCGGATGCCCTCAAAGACGGCGGTGGCATACTTGGCGATCGGCGAAAAGACATGAACCTTGGCGTTGTCCCAGGGGACGATATCGCCGTTCATGCAGACGTACTTCGCAAGTGACATGGCCGTTCGCCCCTCTGGCAGGGCATTCAGTCTATGCCGCGCATGTGGGCTGCACAATTAATACCAAGCAGCACCGCGCTCGACATCGCTACTCGCAGGGACCCCCGTGGTAGAAGGGGAAACGATTACCCTTGCCCCCCGCCAGTCGCCGCCCGCCGATGGAACCGCCCGCCGCCGAAACCTCGCGCACGCTCAGGGGAATTCTCTTCGTTCTCATCGGGGCGCTCGCCAACTCCTTCATGTTTACCCTGGTCCGTCACGTTTCGGCCACCTTGCACCCGCTCGAGATCGCCTTCCTGCGTGCCGTGTTTGGGCTGATTCTCCTCACGCCGGTGCTCCTCGGAGCCGGTGTCCGGCACTTGAAGACCCGAAAGGCTGGGCTGCTGGCACTGCGCGGAACACTGTCAACGATAACCGTGCTCCTGCTGGTATTTGCCTACAGCCTGGCGCCCCTCGCCAAGGTGACGGCGATCGGCTTTACCACGCCCCTCTTTGCCACCGTGCTGGCCATCAGCCTGCTCGGCGAGCGGCTGCGCGGCCGTCGCGTCGCCGCACTTGCGGTC
>CBDFHV010000021.1:0-38659 GCA_965247705.1 Rhodospirillales bacterium
GATCAGGTCCATTTTTCTGTCGCTGAGCCGCATGCGGCCGACGAAGTTGCTGCCCTGGACGGTGAACCAGATGTTCTTTTCGCCCCGGTCGAAGATCAGGGTGTGCGGGTCCCGCGCCGCCCCGTCGGGCATGGGGATTTTCTCGACGGCTCCGGTCCCTGGGTCGATACGGCCGATGTAGCCCTTCAGGTTGCCGGCGTACCAGGCGATCCCGTCTGAGCCGACGATCACGTTGTGGGGGCCCGCGTTGTCGGGCAGGTCGTAGCGGCGGAAGGCACCGCTTTTCGGCGCCAGGCGGGCCACGTAGTGACCCCGCTGACCGACGAACCAGACGTCTTCGGCATCGCGCACCGCCGGATCCCGGGGATGGCCGCCGTAGGGCACTTCCCATTCCCGGATGTCGACCGGGTTGCGGGGCTCGGCCGCCTGGGCGCAGAGGGCCAGGAACGGCATCGCGGCCAGAAGAAGCAGGGATCGCATGGTACGTCTCCGTGATGGGGGCGCTTGCAGTCAGTGTACTCCCACGAGGCCCGGCGGTGCAGTCCGTCGTTGTCCCCCTTTCCCCCTCCCCGGCCCCAGATTGCCCTTGACCGGATTGCTTTGTGGGACTAGAACAAAATGAGAACAAACTATCCCAGGGAGCCCTATCGAGGGTGTCATGGTCGAACCTGTCATGGCCCCGTCCCCCAACCATGCCGCGCCAGCGGTGCTGGAACGCCTGCGCGCCCGCATTCGCCGCCTCGAGGGCAGCGCGCCAGCGGCCGAGGATGATGGTGCGGCGGCGGCGTTGGGAGCGCCGGAGATCGACGGCGCCCTGCCCTGGGGCGGGCTGAAGCGGGCGGTGCTGCACGCGGTGACCGGGGATGGTGGTGTGGTCGCAGGGTTCTGCGCCGGGCTCGCCGCTCGGCTGGCGGGCGCGCGGGGCGCGGTCCTGTGGTGCCGGCGGGAGGGCGACCTGTACGGGCCGGGGCTACACGCCTTCGGCCTGACGCCCGCGCGGCTGATCCTGGCCCGGGTGCGCCGGCCGGCCGACCTGCTGTGGGCCATGGAGGAAGGCCTGCGCAGCGGCGCCCCGGCTGCGGTGCTGGGCGAGGCCACCGACGTTCCCCCCGTCGCCGCCCGCCGCCTGCAACTGGCGGCGGAAGCGGGCGGCGGCACCGGCCTCTTGCTCCTGCCCGGCAATCGTAATGAACCGCCCCTGCCGGCCATGACCCGCTGGCGGGTCCGCCCGGTCCCCGGGGAGGAGTCGGTCGCCGGTGTCGGCCGCCCCCGATGGCGGGTGGACCTTCTTCATTGCCGGGGCGGTCGGCCCGCGGCCTGGATCGTGGAGTGGCGTGATGACGAGACGGGTGGTTTCGCTGTGGCTGCCGACCTTCGCCACGGACCGGATGAAACGGCGGCAAGGCCGGCAACAATCCCGGAACGCGGCGCCGTCGTCGGCTTCCGCCGGGCCGGCTGACAGGGGTAGACCGCCCCGACCCTTCGCCACCACGGCGGCGGTACAGGGGGGACAGCGCCTGGCCGCCGTGGACGCCGCCGCCGCCGCCGCCGGTTTGCGCCCCGGCCTGCCCCTGGCCGACGCCCGGGCCATGGTCCCCCGCCTGGTCGTCGCCGACGCCGACCCGGCGGGGGACCGGGCGGCCCTGGAGCGGCTCGCCGATTGGTGCGACCGCTACACCCCCTGGGTGGCCGTCGATGGGGACGGCGGCCTGGGCAGCCCCGGCGCCGCCGGCCTGTGGCTGGACATCAGCGGCTGCGCCCACCTGTGGGATGGCGAGGCGGCGCTGTTGACGGATCTGCTCGACCGACTGGACGCCGCCAGCTTGCAGGCCCGGGCGGCGGTGGCCGATACCCCCGGCGCCGCCTGGGCCGCCGCCCGTTTCGCTGGCAAACCAGAATCCCCCGCCCTGCTGGTGCCTGTGGGAGAGACCGCCCAAGCCCTGGCGCCCCTGCCCATCGCCGGCCTGCGCCTGGAGGCCACCGTGGTGGCGGGGCTCGCCCGCATGGGTTTGCGGCGCATCGGCGATCTGATCCCCCTCCCCCGGGCACCGCTCGCCGCCCGCTTCGGCGCGGTGGTGCTGGGCCGCCTGGATATGGCCCTGGGTCGGGTGGAGGAGCCGGTCTCGCCCCGCCGACCGGCGCCGCCCCTGCGCCTGCGCCTGGCCTTCCCCGAGCCTATCGGCCGCATCGAGGATGTCCGGGCCGCCCTGGACCGGCTGCTGCGGGACCTCCACCAGCGCCTGGAGCGGGAGGACGCGGGCGTGCGGCGGGCCGCCTTCGTCCTTTACCGGGTGGACGGCACCACGGCGCGGCTGGTGGTCGGCACCAGCCGGCCCACCCGCGACCCCGCGCACCTGGCCCGCCTGTTCGCCGAGGACCTGGACGGCCTGGACACCGGCTTCGGGGTGGAAACGGCGATCCTGGCGGCGCTGACCCTGGCCCCCCTGCCGCCGGCCCAGGCCGGCCTGACGACCGGGGACCGTGCCCGCCCCGAGGAAATGGCCCAACTGGTGGACCGGCTGGGTAGCCGCCTGGGGACGAAGCGGGTGCAGCGCCTGGTCCTCCACGCCAGCCACCTGCCCGAGCGGGCCTGCCGGGCGGTCTCCGCCCTCGCCGCCCCGCCGCCGCCCAACCATGGGGAGGCCGGTCGTGGTCCAATGCAGCCCCGGCCCCTGCGCCTGCTGCCCTGGCCCGAGCCCATCGAGGCGGTGGCGCCGGTGCCCGACCATCCGCCGGTGATGATCCGCTGGCGCCGCCGCCATCACCGGGTGGCCCGGGCCGAGGGGCCGGAGCGCATCGCCCCCGAATGGTGGCTGGAGGACGACCCCCCGGCCGCCCAGGATCCGGGCCGGTTGCGCGACTACTACCGGGTGGAAGACACGGAAGGCCGCCGCTTCTGGGTCTTCCGCCAAGGCCTCTACCGCCCCGACCGCCCGCCGCGCTGGTACCTGCACGGGGTGTTCGCGTGAGGAACCTCGCATCTGGTGCGTTGGGGCGGGTCTCAGACCCGCCCCAACGCACGTAATAGGGCCCCATGACCGCCTACGCCGAGCTTCAGGTCACCAGCAACTACAGCTTCCTGCGCGGCGCTTCGCACCCGGAGGAGCTGGTGCTGGCCGCCGCCGCCCTGGGGCATGGGGCGGTGGGGATCGCCGACCGCAACACCCTGGCCGGGGTGGTGCGGGGCCACGGGGCAGCCATCCGGGCCGGTATCCGATTGGTGGTGGGCAGCCACCTGGTGCTGGAGGACGGGCCGGAGGTGCTCTGCTTCCCCACCGACCGGGCCGCCTATGGGCGTCTTTCGCGGCTGCTGACCATGGGCAAGCGACGGGTGGAAAAGGGGGACTGCCGGCTGACTCGGAACGACCTCACCCACGGTGAGACCTTCGAGGGCGGCGGTGGACAGATTCTCCTGGCGGTACCGCCGGCGGCACCCGACGAGGGCTTCGCCGCCACCCTGAAGGAATTCAGAAAACACTTTGGGAAGAACCTCTATCTCATTGGAAACAATTCCTATCACGGGAACGATAAACGGCGCCTGGCCACGTTGGCCGACCTTGCCCGGCACAGCCGGGTGCCCCTGGTGGCGGCCAACGACGTGCATATGCACAGCGCCGCCCGGCGGCCCCTGCAGGACGTGCTCACCTGCATCCGGGAGCACTGCACCATTCACCAGGCCGGCTTTCGTCTCGCCGCCAACGCCGAGCGCCACCTGAAGCCGCCGGCGGAGATGGCGCGCCTGTTCGCCGACTACCCGGACGCCATCGCCAATACCATGCGCATCGCCGAGGCCGCCGCCTTCAGCCTGGACGAACTGCGCTACGAATACCCCGTGGACCCGGTCCCCGACGGCCGCACGCCCCAGCAGGAGCTGGAGAAGCTGACCTGGGAGGGCGCCGCGACCCGCTACCCGGACGCCATCCCCGAGCGCGTGCGGACCCAGCTCGCCCACGAGCTTCAGCTCATTGGCGAGCTCCGCTTCGCCCCCTACTTCCTCACCGTCCACGATATCGTGCGCTTCGCCCGCGGCCGGCGCATCCTGTGCCAGGGCCGCGGCTCGGCGGCCAACTCGGCGGTCTGCTACTGCCTCGGCATCACCGCCGTCGACCCGGGCCGCCTGGACCTGCTGTTCGAGCGCTTCGTCAGCGCCGAGCGCAACGAGCCCCCCGACATCGACGTGGATTTCGAGCACGAGCGCCGCGAGGAGGTGATCCAGTACATCTACGCCAAGTACGGCCGCGACCGGTCCGGCATGACCGCCACCCACATCACCTACCGGACCAAGAGCGCGCTGCGGGAAGTGGGCAAGGCCCTGGGTCTTTCCGAGGATTCCATCGTCGCCCTGCAGGGGGCCTCCTGGCGCCGCGCCCGGGAAGAGGTCGGCGGCGAACAGATCCGCGAGGTCGGCCTGGACCCCGACGAGCCCACCGTGCGCCGCACGATGGAACTGGCCGGCGAACTGATGGGTTTCCCCCGCCACCTGTCCCAGCACACCGGCGGCATGGTGATGACCCGCAGTCCGCTGTCCGAGGTGGTGCCCATCGAGAACGCCGCCATGGCGGACCGCACGGTCATCGAATGGGACAAGAACGACCTGGACGCGCTGGGCATCCTCAAGGTGGACGTGCTCGGCCTCGGCATGCTGACCTGCATCCGCAAGGGCTTCCACCTGCTCGGCCGCCACCACGGCCGGCGACTGAGCCTCGCCACCGTGCCGGCCGAGGACCCGGCGGTCTACGACATGCTGTGCAAGGCCGACTCGGTGGGCGTCTTCCAGGTGGAAAGCCGGGCCCAGATGAGCATGCTGCCGCGGTTAAAACCCCGCACCTTCTACGACCTGGTGATCGAGGTGGCGATCGTCCGCCCCGGCCCCATCCAGGGGGACATGGTCCATC
Organism: Rhodospirillales bacterium; assembly: GCA_965247705.1. GTDB lineage: Bacteria > Pseudomonadota > Alphaproteobacteria > Rhodospirillales > CAMCUA01 > CBDFHV01. The sequence goes on from CBDFHV010000021.1 coordinate 4,896, forward strand.
CCTACTTGCGGCGGCGTAACGGGGAGGAGCAGGTCGACTACGTCTCCGAAGAGCTGCGCCACGTGCTGGGCAAGACCCTGGGCGTGTCCCTGTTCCAGGAGCAGGCCATGCGCATCGCCATTGTCGCCGCCGGCTTCACCCCGGCGGAGGCGGACCAGCTGCGCCGCGCCATGGCCACCTTCCGCCGTTTCGGCGAGGTGCATCAGTTCCGCGACCGCTTCGTCGCCGGCATGGTCGGGCGCGGCTACGAGCGGGACTTCGCCGAGCGTTGCTTCAAGCAGATCGAGGGCTTCGCCGACTACGGCTTTCCCGAATCCCACGCCGCCAGCTTCGCCCTCTTGGTCTACGTGTCCTCGTGGCTGAAGTGCCATTACCCGGCGGCTTTCGCCTGCGCGCTCTTGAACAGCCAGCCCATGGGCTTCTACGCCCCGGCCCAGATCGTCCGCGACGCCAAGGAACACGGGGTCGAGGTGCGCCCGGTGGACGTGAACATGAGCGACTGGGACTGCACCCTCGAAGACGTGGACGGGCCGGGAATTGGCGCGGTTTCCGCCCTCGGCGGGCGGGTCTTAGACCCGCCCCTACGCAACGAATTTCGAGGGCGTAGGGGCCGGTCTGAGACCGGCCCGCAAGTGGCCCTGCGCCTGGGGCTCCGCCAGGTGAGCGGGCTCGCCGAACGGGATGCCGAGGCGCTGGTGGCGGCTCGTGGCGAGGGCTATCGAGACGTGGCCGAGATGCAGCGCCGCGGCGGCCTGGGGCGCGGCGCCATCGAGACCATGGCCCGGGCCGACGCCTTCGCCTCCCTGGGCTTGACCCGGCGCGAGGCCCTGTGGGCGGTGCGCGGCCTGGACGACGGCCCCCTGCCCCTGTTCGCCGCCGCAGCCCGCGCGTTGGCGCCAACGCCCGACCGGGAGCCGGCCGTGACCCTGCCGCCCATGGCCCTTGGCGAGGCGGTGGCCGAGGACTATCGCAGCCTGCGCCTGTCCCTCAAGGCCCACCCCCTGGCCGTTCTCAGGCCCGATGTGGCGCGCCGGGGCTACGTCCCCTGCGCCCGGCTACAGACGCGGAAACAAGGGGATCGGCTGGCGGTCGCCGGCCTGGTCACCGCCCGCCAGCGCCCGGGCAGCGCCAAGGGGGTGGTCTTCATCACCATCGAGGACGAAAGCGGCATCGGCAACCTGATCGTCTGGCCCGACACCTTCGAACGCTACCGCGGCGCCGTCATCGGCTCCCGCCTGATCGGCATCGAGGGCACCGTGCAGCGGGACGGCATGGTCATTCACCTGCTGGCCCGGAAGGTGGAGAACCTGACCCCGCTGCTCCGCCGCCTGGACCGGGACGTGGCCAATGCCAGCACCGATACGGCCCAAATTCCCGTCGCCTCGCGGGACTTCCACTGATGGTGGGCGCCTACCCCTCGTTCAAGCGGCTTTCACGCTCACTTGACCCCGTGCGCCGTCACGGTCGTGCTGTCGGATGACGATGTCGACGTCGCGCTCGAACGCGGTCAGGAACTGCAACAGGCGCCCCACGGAATACTCCCGCAGATACCCACGCAGCAGCCGTGACACTTCCGGCTGGGTAATCCCCATCAACACGGCCGCCTTCGTCTGGGTCAAATTGCGGCCTTTGATGAGGCGATGGATCTCGCCCGCGATCTGCGCCTTGAGCATGTGCTCGGCCGCATTGGGAAGCCCCACGTCGGCGAACACATTGCCCGAGCCCACCTCATGCTCAGGGACTTTCCGTTCAGTCACGTTTTGGTTTCCTTCTCTTTCGTCTCGTTTCCTGACGAGACCGATGCAACATCTCGGCGTCCCGCAGGCGCCTGCGAACCATTTCGACATCCTGACGAGGTGTGCCGATACCTCTCTTGGACTTCTTCTGGAACGCGTGCAGGACATACACCGTGCCCGAAAATCGGATCGTATAGATTGCCCGATAGGTGCCCTTGTCATAGTCCTGGACGAGTTCGACCACGCCACCTCCTAGACTCTTGAACGGCTTTGCGTGCAGCGCCCGTCCGCCGGTCTGAGCTAAATACAAAGCGAACCCGAAACTGCCCTTAACGTCTTCCGGAAACGCCCTGTAGTCCCGCTTGCTGGAACCCATCCAGACAAGGGGGCGGATGGTGTTCGATGCCATCCGCAAATTATGAGCAATTACTCATACTTCAGCAAGGACACTCCTGTCCCGTGAACGCCCGTTGCCTCGCGGGACTTCCACTGATGGCGGTCGAACCGCTAAGCTTTCTCGGCGATTCCCCGCACCCACACCGACGGGAGGACCCGCCATGCTCGCCTCCGCCCTCGCCAACGGGCTACACACCATCGCCGCCGTCCTGTGGGTGGGCGGCATGTTTTTCGCCTACATGGTCCTGCGCCCGGTGGCGGGCGCGCTGGAGCCGCCCCAGCGGCTGCGTCTGTGGAAAGGCGTTTTCGACCGTTTCTTCCCCTGGGTGTGGGCGGCCGTCTTCATCCTGCCGGCATCGGGCTATTGGGCGATCATGGTGGACTTCGGCGGCTTCGCGAACGCCGGCATTCATGTCCACATCATGCACGCCATCGCCATCGTCATGATCGGGCTGTTCGTCTATCTGTTCGGCGGCCCCTACCGGGGGCTTGTCGAGGCGGTGGCCGGCGAGGACTGGCCCACCGCCGGCGGCCACCTGGCCGCCATCCGCCGCATCGTCGCCACCAACCTGATCCTCGGCCTGATTACCACCGCGGTGGGCTCGTCGGGGCGGTTCTGGTAGCACGCGGCCGCCAGTTGCCGCTCTAATGGCGCTCCGCCCAGCCGTAGCCTCCGGAGAACCGCCCGGCGAGGAAATCGACGAAGGCGCGGATCTTCGGCGGAACGTAGGGGCCGGGCGCATAGACGGCGTGGAGCGAGGTTATGGCGGGATCGGGGGCGTAGTCGGCAAGCACTTCGACCAGATTACCGGCGCCGATCTCCAGACCGACGATCCATTCGGGTACCAGGATCACCCCGAGCCCGGCACAGGCCGCGGCGCCCAGGGTGTCGCCGTCGTCGGCGAAAAACGAGCCCGTTGCCTGAACCTCGATCTTCTCGCCGCCATGGCGGAACCGCCAGAGATTGCTGCCCGGGTGTCTGCGGAACGTCAGGCAGGCGTGATCACGGAGATCCGCCGGGTGTGCCGGGATGCCGGCCCGTTTCAGGTATGACGGGCTGGCGCAAACCAGGCGCCGGCTCTGTGCCACCTTGCGTGCAATGAGGCTCGAGTCCTCGAGCTGCCCGACACGGATAGCGACGTCCAGCCCTTCGCCGACGATGTCGACCACCCGGTCGCTGACCACCATGACGACCTGGACTGCGGGGAATTCCGCTTGGAAGGCAGCAATGGCCGGCGCGACATGGAGCCGCGCCACGCTCGACGGAGCGGTAACGCGCAGAATGCCGCTCGGTCCCGCGCGCTTCTCCGTTACCGCGAGATTTGCCTCTTCGACCGCCCGAACGATATCGCGGGACCGCTCGTAGTAGGTCTCCCCCGCCTCGGTCAGGCTCAGCTTGCGGGTCGTCCGCCGGAGGAGCTGGACTCCCAGCATGTCCTCCAGTTCGCCGATACGGCGGGACACGGATGACGGCGCCAGTCCGAGCGCCCTTCCGGCGGCGGACAGCCCACCCGTTTCCACCACCCTGACGAACACCTGCATGGCGGCGAGACTGTCCATGGCCGCACATCTTTCCGAATATTGGAAAAGTTATTTCCTAATTATCCACATTATCACAAGGGCCAACGGCACGTATATGGATGGGCAATCGAAACCCGTTTTAGGACAGCGCCATGATCGACCTTTATTTCTGGCCCACGCCAAACGGCATGAAACCCCTGATCCTTCTGGAGGAGACGGGCCTCGAGCACGTCCTTCACCCGGTGAACATCTCCCGGGGCGCGCAATTTTCCGAACCCTTCACGCGGATTTCGCCGAACCAGAAGATCCCGGCGATTGTCGACCGTACGCCGACCACTGGCGGCCCCCCCGTGACCCTCTTCGAGTCGGGGGCGATCCTGCAGTACCTGGCGGAAAAGAGCGGGCAATTCCTGCCCCAATCCCAGCCCGAGCGCGCCGAGGCGATGCAGTGGTTGTTCTGGCAGATGGCCGGACTCGGTCCGATGCTGGGTCAATACCTCCATTTCGCCAACGCCGAACAAACCGTTCCCTACGCGCAAGGCCGTTACGGCCGGGAGAAGGAACGGCTCTACCAAGTGCTGGACGACCGGCTTCACGGCCGGGATTTTGTCGCCGGCGACTATTCGATCGCCGACATGGCGGCCTATCCCTGGATCCACCTGTTGGAGGGAGGGGCCAGTCACCTCGACGGCTTCCCCAACGTCAAGCGGTGGCACGAGACCATTTCCCAAAGACCCGCGGTCGAACGGACCTATGAGAGCGCCCAGACGATCCGCAACCGACCGACGATCGCCGAGGAACCCCGAAAGATCCTGCTCGACGCCTAGTCGGAACGCGGCTTCCCCCGCCCCTTCAGCAAGGAGTACGACCCATGAGCACTGCACCGACAACCGTGCGCGAGCACGACGCGATCGCCGAGACCCTTCAGCACTACATCGATGGCGCCAAGTCCGGCCGGGGCGGCGACATGAAACCCGCCTTTCATGAGGATGCGACGATCTTCGGTTATGTCGGCGCCGACCTCTTCGCCGGCCCCATCCAGCAACTCTTCGACTGGAACGACGCCAATGGCGCGGCGACGGAACTGCAGGCACGGATCGCCGACATCGATCTTGTGGACACTGTCGCCACCGTGCGCCTCGAGCTCGACAACTGGACCGGCCACCGGTTCACAGATTTGTTCACGCTGCTCAAGGTCGATGGGTCGTGGAAGATCATGAACAAGGTCTTCCATCTGCATGCCTGAGGCCGTCCCGAGCGACACGGAATCACAGAAACGAACACACGCATAGGAGATCAGAAAATGGCAGTTCCCGCTGAAACAGGGCCCCTACAGGGCATGATCCAGGCACCGTTGAAATTCCTGGTGAAGGCCGACCAGAAGCCGGTGTCCTACAGGGCGGCGCCCGGCGCCCCCGCGCCGCAAATCGATGGCACCTTCCAGTGGCGAAGCGTCTCGATCGCCGACGGTCGCCCTGTCGCCGACCGGTTGTCCCTGGACGGGGAGGGATTCGAGCTGCGCCCGCACGACACCACGGTACCGAATTTTTATGACGAAGAGGCGGTGCGGACGATCTACTACCCGGAGATGGAGCAGCTAGCCCGAATTATTCACGGCGCTGATTGAAAATGCTGGTGAGCGTAGATTAACCTGTTGAAATGCCGTATGATTTTGGTGTCAAGACAAGATCACATGGCAACAGAACAACCCACGGCTCACCATGAACGAGATTACCCCCTATCTCCCTGGTTTGTCACCCGTTGGAGGCAAGCCGCTTTGCGCCCGCTTCGACGGCGGACGGCTGTCGTCGGACGGCGGGGTGTTGTTGTTGGGCGAGATCGACAGGCGGCTCGGCATCGCCGACGTGCTCGCTTCCTGCGTCACCGACGTGCGCGACCCGGCGAGCACGACCCACGCTTACGTAGACATGATCCGGGCGCGCCTGTTCGCTATTGCCTGCGGGTATGAGGATTGCGACGACCTCGACGTTCTGCGTTTCGATCCGGCGTTCAAGCTGGCCTGTGGCCGTTTGTCCGAGAGCGGCGACGACCTGATGAGCCAACCGACCCTGTCGCGCCTCGAGAACGCGCCGTCATGGCGCGCGCTCGGGCGCATGGGGCTGTCGATGATCGATCTGTTTTGCGCCAGCTTCAAGCGCGTTCCGGCGCGCATCGTTCTCGATATCGACGACACCGACGATGCCGTTCACGGCGGCCAGCAGCTGGCGCTGTTCAACGCCCATTACGACGACTATTGCTTCCAACCCATCCATATCTTCGAGGCGGCCACCGGCAAGCCGGTGATGTCACTGCTGCGTCCCGGCAAGCGGCCCTCCGGCGACGAGGCGGCGCGGATCCTGAGACACGTCATCGGCCGCATCCGCCGCAACTGGCCACGGGTCGAGATCACCGTGCGGGGCGATGGCCACTACGCCACGCCGGAGGCCATGGAATTCCTCGAACGTCAGGGCTGCGGCTACATCTTCGGGCTTTCCGGCAACGCCCGGCTGAACAGGATCGGCCAGCCGTGGTGCGAGGACGCCGCCGTGCGCCGGGCGGGGCAGGGAAAGGATAAGGTGCGCCGCTTCTTCCACACCGGCTACCAGGCCAAAAGCTGGTCACGGCAACGCTCGGTCATCGCCCGCGTGGAAGCTACCGCCAAGGGCTGTGACGTCCGCTTCGTCGTCACCAACCTGAGCGGCCGCGCCAAGGCGCTCTACGAGAAGGTCTACTGCGCCCGCGGGCGGATGGAAAACATGATCAAGGACCACAAGCTCTACACCAAGTCCGACCGCACGTCGTGCCACCGTTGGGAGGCCAACCAGTTCCGCCTCTTCCTGCATACCGGCGCCTACTGGCTGCTGCATCAGCTTCGCCAAGCGGCGCCTCGGAAATCGCTGTGGCGAACGGCCACCTTCGAAACCCTGCGCCGGGCGTTTCTCAAAATCGCCGTCCGCGTCGAGGAGCTCAAGTCGCGCCTCAGGATCGCCCTGCCTTCGGCCTATCCCTATCAGCCGGCCATGATCGCCATCGCCGGGCGCATCACCGCCCAAGGGCCCTGAACCAAGCGGCAGGTGCCGCCGGACGAGCCCCGAACAACAACCTCCAACCTCTCCGACAATCCGTCTCAAAAATCGCCGTCAACCCGGTCGCTACCGCTCGTCCCGCTGAAATCCGATGGCCGTCATGAATAATTGGGGCTAGTGAAGGCGGCGACCGGGGCGAGCCGCGTCGTCATATTCGATCACACCGTGCGCAATGAGGACCCGGCCCTACGGGACGAACGGTCCGTGCGCGCGCCCGTGCGTGCGGTGCACAACGACTACACGGAGCGTTCGGGTCCGCAACGGGTGCGCGATCTCCTGGATGCGGACGACGCCGAGGCCTTTCTCCGCCATCGCTTCGCCGTCGTCAACGTGTGGCGCTCCATCGGCGCGCCGGTCGAGACGACGCCTCTGGCCATGGCCGACGCACGGAGCATGGCGCCCGAGGATTTCGTGGCGACCGACCTGGTCTACGCCGATCGCACCGGCGAGATCTTCCAAGTCGCCCACGGCCCGGACCAGCGTTGGTTCTATTTCCCCAAGATGCGCCGGGACGAGGCGTTGCTGCTCAAGGTTTACGACTCGGCGACCGACGGTCGGGCCCGGTTCACCGCCCACACCGCATTCGACGATCCGACGATGCCCGTCGATGCGCCGCCCCGCGAAAGCATTGAGGTGCGCACCCTCGTCTCTTTTGCCCCGTAGTCCAAAATCAGAATTTGCGATGTTTCGCGTCAGAGATCCGAGAAAGGAGCTACGTATCTCAGAATCAAGGAAAACCGCCATTGTCACCGGCGCCTCGGGCGGCATCGGACAGGCCGTGGCCAAGGTATTTCTCGATCACAATTACAACGTCGTCCTCACGGGAACTAGGGAGGACAAGCTCACCTCCGCACGAGCCGCGATGGGTTCGCCCGAAGCGGTGCTGGCGGTCGTTGCCGACGTCGGGCGCGCGGCGGACCGGGCGCGCCTTGTCGATTCGGCGCTGTCCCGGTTCGGGCGCATCGACGTCCTCGTCAATAATGCCGGAGTTTTCGGTCCCCGCCCTTTTCTCGAAGTGGACGAGGCCTATCTCGACCGGTTCCTGACCATCAACCTCAAGGGCACGCACTTCCTGACCCAGGCGGTGATCCCCCATCTGAAGCAGGTTGGCGGCGGCGCGGTCATCAACGTCGGGACGGTCCTGGTCGACCACGCCATCGGCGGCGTTCCTGCCACCGCGGCGGTGGCCAGCAAGGGGGCCAATCACGCCCTCACCGGCCAGCTCGCCGCGGAATTCGGCAATGACAACATCCGCGTCAATACCATCGCGCCCGGCATCATCCGCACGCCAATCCACGCCCGCAACGGCATCGATGACATGGACAGCCTCGGTGGGTTGCATCTGCTGGAGCGCATCGGCGAACCGGAAGACATCGCCAACGCCGCGCTGCTGCTGGCAGGCAGCGCGTTCATTACCGGCACGATCATGAATGTGGATGGCGGCCATGTCGCCGGTCACGCCCTTCACTGATACGGTCGATGGACAACGACCACGGCTAACCGGCTAAGGGCACTCGACGTTGGATAGATCGGCCGAGTCCGAGGTGTATCGCGGGACGCTGCTCGGTCGGGCCGCGCGCGCGACGACGGCCCCTCCAACTGTCATGCGCGGACTTGTTCCGCGTACCCATTCATCCGCCCCCGCCGGAGTCCGCCCTGTTCCATGGATTGCCGGGACAGGCCCGGCAATGACAATGGGCGGTGTGGCGCACCAAGATCGCTCGAGCTGTGCGTTCGATCTGGTAATACGTCCGATTGCCGAGACGGGAGACGGCTAGGCCCCGCGTCAACGGCTTGGCATTTTCGCCGCTGGCGCTACCATGGGCGCTCCGTCTCCCGCGCCGAGGCACGATCCCATGACCCAGCACGATTCCGATACGGTCGCCTGCATTCACCGGGAACTCCACAGCCATCTGCCGCCCGAACCGGCGCTCAGGGTCAAGGCCCTGGAGAGTCTGCTGGTGGAGAAGGGCATGGTCGATTCCCGGACCGTGGACCGATGGATCGAACTCTACCGCGAAGAGATCGGCCCCAAGCGCGGCGCCGAAATGGTGGCCCGGGCGTGGACCGACCCGGCGTTCAAGGAGCGCTTGCTGGCCGACGCACCCCGGGCCGTCGAGGAACTGGGTTTTCAAGGCCAGGCCAGCGGCCACTTGAACGTGGTCGACAACACGGACAGCGTCCATAACGTCGTCGTCTGCACCCTCTGTTCCTGCTACCCCCTTTCGATCCTCGGCATTCCGCCCACCTGGTACAAGATGGCCGCCTACCGGTCACGGGCGGTGCGCGAACCGCGCGCCGTCCTCGAAGAGTTCGGCGTCGCCCTGCCCGATCGTGTCGAGGTGCGGGTGTGGGACAGCACCGCCGAGCTGCGCTACATGGTCCTGCCCCAGCGGCCCCATGGGACGGACGGCTGGGACGCCGGAAAGCTGGCCGGGATCGTCACCCGCAATTCCATGATCGGGACCGACCGGGACCTGTCGCCCACCGGCGGGGAGAGCGGGTGATGGACGGCATTCACGACCTGGGTGGCCGTCAGGGCTTCGGCCCGGTCGAAATCCACGAGAAGGACGAGCCCTTCCACGCCCCGTGGGAGGGACGAATGCTCGGCATGACCAAGGCCATGAGCCGTCCAGGCGACTGGAGCATCGACTGGTTCCGCCACTGCCGGGAACTGATCGAGCCCACCGACTACTTGACCCGCCCCTACTACGACCAGTGGCTGCAAGCCTACGGGGCGATGATGATCGTCTCCGGCGTCGCCACGATCGAGGAACTGGCCACCGGCAAGGCCGAAGGCGCAGCAGCGGGATTGCCCCCGCCCATGACGCCGGACGCGGTGGACACGGCCAAGAAGGCGGTACCCCGCTTCGACCGGGAGGGGCCGCCCCCCGCCTTCAAGGCCGGCGATGGGGTGCGGGCCAGGACCCATGGGATCGCCGGCCACAGCCGGCTTCCCGCCTACGTGCGCGGCCAGTCGGGTACGGTTCACGCGGTGCGTGGCAGTCATGTCTTCCCGGACGCCAATGCCACAGGTGAGGAGCGGTCGGAGCCCCTCTATACGGTGGCCTTCAAGGTCGCAGACCTGTGGCCAGACTCGGCCGGTGGCAACGACCGGGTCTATCTCGATCTGTGGGAAAGCTACCTTGAAGCGGGATGAGGCGCCGCCCATCGCGCCACCCCCCGCCAAGAAGGGCGGGCCGGTGTTCGACGAGCCCTGGCACGCCCAGGTCCTGGCCATCGCCCATGCCCTCACACGGGAACGCGCCTTCACGCCCGGCCAATGGGCGGCGGCCCTGGGCGCTCAATTGCGCCGCGCCGCGTCCCGGGGCGACCCGGACACCCACAGACCTACTATGCGGCGGCCCTGGCGGCCCTGGAGGGATTGATGGCGGCGAACGGCGCGATTGCCGGGGACAGCCTTGAAGCGCGCATCGAAGCCTGGCGAAGCGCCTATCTGAATACCCCCCACGGCCAACCGGTGGAGCTTGCGGCGGCGGACGCGCCAGCCCTTTCGCGTCCTCTCTCGTAGCGGCGGGACTAAGTGTCTGTCCGGAAAGAAGTTGATTCGGAAGAATCGGTTGTGATTCTGTATTGGCCACCGATTCGCCCTGACGGAGGTGGCCGATGTGGACGGATGAGAACCGGCGTCTTTATGAGCGTCGTGGTGCGCGCTATCCGAGCGACTTGACCGACGGGGAGTGGGCGTTGATCGCCCCTTTGATCCCACCGGCGAAGCACGGCGGGCGCAAGCGGGAGGTCGATGTCCGCGAGGTGATGAACGGGGTTCTCTATGTTCTGGAGACCGGCTGCCAGTGGCGCGCCCTGCCCAAGGACCTGCCCCCCAAGTCGACGGTGCACGACTATCTGATGCTGTGGGACTGGGACGGCACGCTGGAGCGGGTTCACCATGCGCTCTATGTGATGACCCGCGATCTGGAGGGCCGCGCGGCGAGCCCGAGCGCCGGTGTCATCGACAGCCAGAGCGTGAAAGGCGCGGAAAAAGGGGGGCGCGCATCGATCGCCCGGGCTATGACGCGGCCAAGAAGGTCAAGGGCAAGAAGCGCCACCTGCTTGTCGATACCCTCGGCCTGATCCTCAATGTCGTCGTCCATGCGGCCGACGTGCAGGACCGCGACGGCGCCATTCTGGTCTTGGATCGCCACACCCGCCGGCTGTTTCCCTTCCTCGAGAAGATCTTCGCCGACGGCGCCTATGGCGGCGACAAGCTGCGCAAGGCCATGGCCGGCGCCGCATGGACGATCGAGGTCGTTAAGCGCTCAGACACCGCCAAGGGCTTCGAGCCGCTGCCCAGGCGCTGGGTCGTCGAGCGTACCATCGCCTGGATCAATCGCTGCCGTCGCCTCGCCAAGGACTATGAGAACCGCAACCGAACCGCTCTCGCCTTCATCCGCCTCGCCAGCATCAGGCTCATGCTGCGAAGACTCACCAGGTGCTGTTATCCTTCATGAACTTTCCGGACGGACTCTAAGACCCGCCCCCTTCCCCCGTCCGCACGTTGTTCGCGCACTCACCCTTTCGAAGATTAACCACAGAGAACACAGAGGATTCACAGAGAAGAATAAGAAATATTCTTTCTTTTCTCTGTGCTCTCTGTGGTTAATCTTCTGAAGTTGAGCCCGCCCCCCTACGGCGCCATCCGGCGGGCGGTGAACCGTTGGGGTTTGTTGCCGCGGCTGTCCTCGATGATGAACCGCATGGTGTCGCCCTCGAGAACGCCCCGGTAGCGCAGGGTGTAGGGTTTGCGGATCCAATCGTTCTTTGCCGAGTCGTAGTGCATCTCTTCGTGGGGCACGTCGAAGCTGACCATCTTGCCATCGAACCGACCGTTGGCCATGCCCCGCTCGATCTTGTAGCGCCGGGTGGCGGTGGAGGCCTGGGTGAGGCCGCCGGTCATCATGTCGCCAAAGGGCTCCAGGGTGATGGTCAGGACGAAGGTGTCCTTGCGGTCGAAGGGATTGCTCATCTCCTCCGACTGCCAACGCCCGGCGACGGTCGCCGTTGGCGCCGGGGTCAGGGAGGCCACGCGCGCCCGGGCCAGGGCGGCAAAGGTGCCGTCGGGAAACTGGTCCAGATAGGCCTGAATTTGCGCGCCGTCCGCGCTGTCCTTGACGCTGTTCCAGAACGCGATCTCCAGGTCGGCGCGGCCGGCGCCACGGGTCTGGCCCGTGGCGCCCCGCGACGGTTCCGCCGTGGCGGCCTGGCTTTCGGCCGGCGCCGGCGCCCGGTCTTGGGGCGGCAGGAAGTAGTAGTTAGCGGTCAGGCCGCCCTCCTCCCACGGGACTTGGCGTTCGTCCGTTGCCGCCATCACGGCGACGCGAGTCTGGATGAATACGTCCGAAAGGGTCCGGCCCGGCTCCTTCATGGCCACAGACAGGGCCTGGGTGTAGGGGCTGTTGTCGCCGCCCCCATCGGCGGCCACGTCGCCTGGGCGGGTGGCATAGGCGATCAAGGTGCCCCGCGGCGCTTCCATGCGGGCCAGGCCGCTGCCGCCGGAACGGAAGCCACGGGCATAAGGGTTGTTGCGACAGGCATCCAGGATCACGATGTTCACCGGATTGGCGGCGAACTCCATCTGGCTGAGGACCCAGTTGGCGGCCACGGCCACGATATCCACGTCCGCCTCGCGGCGGATGCGGGCGTCCACCGGCAGCAGGTAGTTGGCGCCCCTTACCTGAAGCCCGTGGCCAGCGTAGTAGAACAGGTCCACGGCCTCGTCCCCGGCCTTCTCCAGGCGCTCCCCGAAATCGACGATGGCCAGCTTCATGTCGGTCAGGCCGGCGTCGACGAGTTCCGTCACTTCGAACCCGATGTCCCGCAAGGTCGCCGCCATCAGGCGGGCGTCGTTGGGTGGATTGCGCAAGACGCCGTCCCGGTAGGCGCCGTTGCCGACAACCAGGGCAACGCGAGGGGGCTCCGCCGCCGCTGCCTGAAGCGGCGCCGCCATGAGGATCAGAACAAGCAGGAAGGCCGCGTGCATGGCCGATGACACCTCCGCGCCGAACCGTATCGCGGCCCGTCAGGCTCGGCGACCGCCCTTGCGCAACCCCACCATGCCCTCCGCCACCGTGCGCCGCAGAAGCTCGACGTCCATGCCGTAGCAGATCATGTCGTAGCCCGCCTTGAGGAGGGCGCGGCCGGTGCGGATATCGGCCGTGGTCCGCCCGCAGCGGATCCCCCGCGCCTTGGCCGCCGCCAGCACCCTGGCCACCGCTTTCTTGAAGTCCGGGGTCGCGAAGTCGCCGGGCTTGCCGAGGTCGCAACTGAGGTCGAAATGGCCGACCCACAAGGCATCGACCCCGGGCACGGCGGCGATCGCCTCGATGTTCTCGACGGCCGCCCGGCTTTCGATCAGCAGGATGCAGACCGTGTTGCGGTTGGCGGCGCGCAGCTTCGGCGCGGGCGATCCGGCCGTATATCGGTCGTGGGCGACGCCCAGGCCCACCCCGCACCTGCCCCGCGGCGGATACTTCATGCAGGCGACGATCTCGCGGGTCTGTTCCGCCGTTTCCACCATCGGCAGGATCAGCCCCTCGGCGCCCACGTCCAGGCAGCGGGCAATGTGGTGATAGGCCTGGCTGGGCGGGCGCACCATGGCCGGCAGGTCGGCGGCCTGCATGTAGCGCAGCACCTGCTTGATGGTGCCGATGTCGAAGCCGCTGTGCTCCATGTCGACGAAGGCGAAGTCGCAGCCGGCGGCCTTGAGGATTTGGCCGATACCGGGGGTGGCGATCTCCAGGACTCCGCTTCCCAGGGCCGGGGCCTTGCGGTCGAACAGGTCACGCAGCGTGGTCATGGCGAACTCCTTACCTCCAGGTGCCCGGACGTTCCAGGTTCCCCGCATGGAGGTACCATATTCTATCCCCGGCGGCCTCTATTCATGGCATGCTCGGCCCTGGGGCATGGCAGGGAGACAAGGAAATGATGGTTCGGAACCGCCGGCTTTTCGCTTCTGTCCTGTTCCTTCTGGCGGTGGCAACGGGCGGTAGCCCGCGCGCCGCCGAACAAGTGGACCTGGAGCTTGTCTTCTTGGCCGATGCCTCCGGCTCCATCGACGAGATGGAGATCCGCTTTCAGCGCCAGGGCTATGCGGAGGCCATCACCCACCCCCGGGTGCTGGCGGCCATCGAACAGGGCTATAACCAGCGCATCGCGGTCGCCTATATGGAATGGGGCGACGAGTTCAACCAGGCCGTGGTCGCCCCCTGGACCATCGTCGACGGCAAGGAAAGTGCGGCCGCCTTCGCCCGTGTGCTGATGGAGACCCCCCGCCAGGCCTTCGGCCGCAACGCCATCGGCAGCGCCATCGCCGCCGCCCACGCCATGATCGAAGGCAACGACTTCTCCGCCCGACGCCGTGTGATCGATTTCTCCGGCGACAGCGCCAACAACTGGAATGGCATCAGCATCGCCGAGGCCCGCGCCGAGGCCTTGGCCGACGGCATCGTCATCAACGGCCTGGCCATCCTGTGCCGCCACGAAGACTGCAGCGGCCGCCCCGTCGGCTACGACCTGGAAGCCGCCTACCGGCAGATCATCATCGGCGGCCCCGGCGCCTTCGTCATCTCCGCCGACAGCCGCGCCAGGTTCGCCGAGGCGGTGCGCAAGAAGATGATCCTGGAGATCGCGGGGAGCCCGGATGCGGGGGTGCGAGCGGGGCGCCTGTTGAAAGATAGGTGAACCACAGAGGCACAGAGGTGGACACAGAGAAGTAAGAAAAATATTTTTCCTTCTCTGTGTCTCTGTGGTTCCCCTTCAATCCCGCGCCACGTTCCCGCGATCGAACACGACATTCCCCCCAACCACCGTCAGCTCGGATTCAATGAGGGGGATCTCGTCCTCGGGACAGGTCAGCGGATCGGCGCTGAGCACGGCGAAATCGGCGAACTTGCGGGGTTCGAGCGATCCCTTCACCCCCTCCTCGAAGGTCAGCATGGCGCCGTCGTTGGTGAGGCAGCGCAGGGCGTCCTCGCGGCTCAGGCGCTGACCGGGTGCGGCCACCGGGGCGCCGTCCCGGTTCTTGCGGGCAACCGCGTGCCACAGGGGCTTGAACAGGGAAACCGGCACGTTGTCCGTGGCCAGGTTGATGGGGATGCCAGCTTCGCGCAAGGATTTCAGCGGCACGATTGTGTGCTCGGCCTCGGGCCCCAGGCGCTCGGCGGCCTTGTGGCTTTCCTTGACGATGTAGCGGTTGGAGTGGGTGGTCAGGGCCAGGCCCATGCGGGCGCAGGCGGCCACGTCGGCGTCGCTGAGGATGTTGATGTGGCCCAGCACCCAGCGCCGGCCCCTCAGCGGCAGCACTTTGTCCACCTCTTCGTAGAGGGGCAGGATGGTCGGCGTGATGCCCACCACCCGGATGTCGTGGCGCAGCGCCGCCACCATCATCGCCTTGACCCGATCGCGGGGGATGTAGGCGTCGTAGTAGAAGCCGGACCAGCCCACGTAGGGCAGCAGGTCGGCGCGGGGGTCCGGCGCGACCCCGTGAGCGATGGCGGCGTAGATGCCGCGCATGCGCAGCATGGAATCGCCCAGCCCGGGCCCGGCCAGCCAGTTGGCCCAGGTGCGCAGCAGGTCGTCAGGGTCGGCATCGCCCACCGATTTCCACGACGGACTGAACACCAGTTCCGCCCGCACCGTGGCCTCGCCCCGGGCATGCAGCGCCTTGTAGGCCTGAAGCACTTCCGCCGCGATGCCGTGGCCCTCGAAGACGCTGGTGGTGCCGACGGAATTGTAGATGGCCATGCTGCGCTTCAGGCCCGCGACCCGCTGTTCGGTCGTGAAGCGGGGCGCCACTTTCATCAGGGTGAACTCGACCAGGGGATAGAGGTTGTTGTCCAGGAACACGCTCGTAGGCTCGCCGGCGGCATCCTTCTCGATGGTCACCGTGTCGTCGGGGGGCGGGGTGTCGCGGCCGATGCCGGCCAGGGCCAGGGCGCGAGAGTTGGCGGACGAAACCAGGGGGAAAGCATGGCGCCAGGGACCCCAGATGGATCGAATGTAGACCGGGTTGTCGGGCGCCGCCCGGTCCAGGTCGTGCCGGTTGGGATAGCGTTTCTCGGCCAGGCTTTCGGGGACGCCCATGAAGTCCGGCGGGTCGCCCACGGGCATGGTGACGATCCACTCGCCTGGGTTCGCCTTGGCGGCCAGGGCGGCGATGCGGTGGACGATCTCGTCGACGGATTTCGCCCCGGCCAGGGACGGCGGGATCTCCTTCAGCCCCTCCCGGTCCATGTGGGCGTGGCCGTCGATGAGACCGGGGATCACCGCCCGTCCCCCGGCATCGATGGTGCGGGTCTTGGGGCCGCGCAATTCTTCCATGTCACGGTCGTCGCCGACGGCCAGGAGGCGCCCATCCTTCACCGCCAGGGCCGAGGCGATGCGGAACGCCCCGTCGACGGTGATCACCTTGCCATTGCAGAGGATCAAATCGGCCTTCATGCCGTCGCCTCCCGTTTCGCCGCTCCCGGGCCCAGCAGCTTCGCCGGGTCGAAGATGGGCATCTCCGGCTCCCGGCCCAGGATGTGTTCGGCCATTAGCTTGCCGGCCAAGGGTCCGATGGTGAAGCCGCCCCGCACCAGGCCGACCACGAACGCGTCCTCATGGCCCGGCAGGTCGCCGACCATGGGAATGTAGCCCGGCGAGTGACCCTCCACCCCCAGCCAGGTGCGGACCACCCGGGCATCCCGGACACCGGGCACGGCGAAGCGGGCGAGGCGCATGTTGCCCAGCACTCGATCCGGCAGGGGCCGCACGCCGCCTTGGTCCATGTCGCCGATGCCCTGCCAGCCGCCACCGATGAGGAGGGTGCCGTTGGCCACCTGCTTCAGGGACAGAAATCCGTTGGCGAAACCGACGATGGTGCGCAGCAGGGGCGGTCGCCGCTCGGTCACCGACACCTGGTTGACCCGGACGTCCACGTCCAGCTCGAAGCCGAACCAGGGCAGCAGCCGGCTCAGCCACACGCCCGTGGCGAGCACGATTCGCCGAGCCCGCACCGGGTCGCCGCCTTCGCGCCGCAGCACCCAGTCGCCGCCGTCCCGGTCGACACCGGTTACCGCCTTCCCTTCCATCACATCGACCCCGGCGCGGATCAGGCCGGCGCGCAACGCCGGTCCTACCTGGGTCGAGTTGGCGTAGCCGTCGAGAGGACAGTAGGTGGCCTGGGCGATGCGTTCGCAAAGCGCCGGCTCGATCTCCCGGGCCTGGTTGCCGCCAATGTAGGTAATAGGGGCGCCGGCCTCGATGCGGGGGTCCATGCGGCTTTTCAGCAGCGCCACTTCCTCATCGGTGATAGCGATGGTCAGCCCGCCCAGGCGCCGGAACCCCATGTCGAAGCCCAGCCACTCGGCCGAGGTCTCCCACAGCTCGTTGGAGCGCATGGCGTAGCGGACCAGGGCGGCCTCCTTCACCTGCACCGACAGGGTGCCGGCGTTGACCCCCGAGGCTTCGGCCGCCAGGCCACGCTTGTCGATCAGGGCCACCCGCATGCCCCCACGGGCCAGGAACAGGGCCGTGACACCGCCCGACAGGCCGCCGCCGATCACCGCCGCATCGAAGAGGGGACCGCCGCTCACGCGGCCTCGCGCACGGGCGTTGCCGTCAGCAGGCGGGCCGGGTCCCACAGGGGCAACTCGGGCTCCTCGTCCATCAGGCGCTGGGCCATCAGCTTGCCGACATAGGGGCCGTTCATATAGCCGTCACGCACGCAGCCGGCCACGAACAGGTCCGGGTGCCCGGGCACCTCGCCGGCGATGGGAAGGGCGTCGCGGGAATGATCGCGGAAACCGATCCAGGTGCGGACGATTCGGGCGTCCGCGATGGCCGGAATGGCCTGGTGGGCGAGCCGCAGGTTGCCGACCAGATTGGCCATGATGATGCGGGCGCCCCCGGCGTCCGGATGCCCCTCCGCTTGCCAGCCGCCGCCGATCAGGATGCTGCCGTTGGAAGCGCTTTTCAGCGACAGATTGCCGGCCAGGACGCCGATATTGGTGGTGAAAACCGGCGGCCGGCGTTCGGTGACCGTCATCTGATTGATGGCGTAGGTCATGTCGAGCGTCAGGCCCAGACCGGCCAGAAGCCGCCGGTTCCACCAGTTGGCGGCCAGCAGCACCCGGCGAGCGCGGAGGCGCGTATCTCCGGCGACGACGCTCCAGCCGCCGCCGTCCGCCTGCAGACTCTGCGCCGGCGTCCACTCCCTGAGGTCGACCCCCGCCGCCCCCAGGGCGCGGCGGAAGGCGGCGCCGGTCAGGTTGGCGCTGGCCGAGCCGTCGCGCCGCCCGTGGGTGGCGAGCGTCACCCGGTCCGAAAGGTGGGGTTCGATGCGCCGGGCTTGTGCCAGCGACACCACTTCGGTCGGCACGTCGAGGGCCTGAAGCGACCGCGCCCTGGCTTCCAGGCGCTCAGCCTCGTCCTCGGTGAAAGCGAGGACCAAACCGCCGGTCTCCCGGAACCCCATGTCGGTGCCCAGCCACTGGCTCGCCGTGCGCCACATCTCGTGACCGCTTCGGGCGTAGGGCACCAGTTCAACCCGCGGCGCGTGCTGCAGCGCCATGGTGCCGGCGTTGACGCCTGAGGCGCCGGCGCAGAGGAATTGCCGCTCCAGGAGGACGACCGACTGGCCGCCGCGGGCCAAATGCAACGCCGCCGAGCAGCCGATGACGCCGCCGCCGATAACGGCGGCGTCGAACGCGGGGGCCGACGTCATTCGGCGGCGCGCAACCCCGATTCCAGCAGTCCGGCCGATTCGAGGGCGGCACGGATCTTGGCCTTGTCCGCCTCGCCCAGGGGCCGGATCGGATCGCGGGTCCGCCCTCCCGGACGGCCCAGCATGTCAAGCGCCGCCTTGGTCGCCGATGGGAAGGTACCGTAGCCGAAGAAGCTCTTGTTGAGGGCCGCCAGATGGACCTGGATGGTGCGGGCTTTCTCGATGTCGCCGCCGGTGACGGCGTCGTAGAAGTCCAGGGACATCTTGCCCACCACCGGGGTGGTGGAATCCACGTAGCCCACCGCGCCTTCGGCGAAACCGGCCAGGCCCAGGTACTGGAAATAGCCGACCAGGATGTTGATCCGGTCGCGGCAGGTGCGGATCACGGCGGACAGGTACATCCAATCCTTGGAGCTTTCCTTGATGGCCACGACCTTTGGCTCGTCGGCCAGACGGCTCACCAGGTCGACGGACATGCAGATGCCGGTGCGGCGCGGGATGTTGTAGAGCATCACCGGCAGCTCGGTGGCGTCGAGGATCGCCTTGAAGTAGTCGTGGATCTCCTCCTCGCCCGGCATGACGTACCAGGGCGGCTGGATCATCACCCCGTCGCAACCCGCGGCTTCCGCCTGACGCACCTTGGCGATGGCCTTCTTCGGCAAGGCATCGCCGCAGCCCGGGATTACCGGCACCCTGCCGTTCGAGGCCTCCACGGCGGCCTTGAACAGTTCGAGGCGTTCGTCGTCGTCAAGGGCCCAGGACTCGCCGGTACAGCCGTTGGGCACGAGAGCGTGTACGCCGTCCTCGATGACCAGATCGACCAGGGCCTGGAAGCCGTCCAGGTCCAGGGACTGGTCGTCCTTGAAGGGGGTGGTAAGCGCCGGAATGACGCCTTTCATTTCCATCATGGTCGTGTCCTCCATAGTCTCGTCTTGCTCGCCCGGTCAGCGCGGGGCCGGGGCGGGCGCTGGAATGTCGTCGTAGGTGTACTCGCCGATCAGGTCCTGAACCGTCACCGGGCGGATCGGCACGCGGGCGGTCCAGATGCCGGCGTTTTCCCGGCCGCCGACCCGGTCCGCCACCAGCCGCGCCGCCGCCTCGCCGCACATGCGGCCCTGGCACGGGCCCATGCCGCAGCGGGTCCAGGATTTGAGCTGGTTCACTTCGAGCGCGCCGTCGTCCATGGCGTCCTCGATGTCCTTGCGCGTGATGTCCTCGCAGCGACAGACCACCGTCTCCGGGGTCACCGTCCCCATCAGGCCGGGGCGCGGCGTCATCATCCGGCTCATGGTGGCGCCGAAGCGTTCCGCCTTGGCGTGATTGGCCTTGAACCCGGCCACCCGGCGGTCGTACTCCGCCCGCTCGATCTTGCCCAAATCGAGCGCCGCCGTCAGGCCGGCGATGCGGCCCTCGATCTCCGCCACCGCGCCGCCGGAGATGCCGCAGCCGTCCCCGGCCACGTAAAGGCCCGAAACCGTGGTTCGAAAATCCCCGTCCCGCTTGGCGATCCAGCCGCCCCGGTCGGCGACGAAATGCAACGCCGCCTGTAAGAGGCGCGCCACCTCGGTGCCCGGCACCAGGCCGTGGCCGATGGCCACCGCGTCCGCCGCCACTTCCGTGACCGCGCCGCCCGGCTTCGGCCGCCAGGAGGAATCCACCGGGCGGATCTCCGCCCCCTCCACCCCGTCGGTGCCCCGGATCGCCGTCAAAGCATGGCCGTAATACATCGGCGTCCCGGCGTCGCGGATCATCTTCAGCCACTTGAAGCCGCGGGCAATCTGCTGGGGCCGCGCCAGCATCGCCGGCAGACACTTCGCCCAGTCGGCCCGGGTCGCCAGGTCCACGTAGGCCGCCACCTTTCCACCGCCCTTGACGATGGACGACGCCACCGCCGCCAGCAGGGGACCGCAACCGGCCACCACGGTGGCACGGCCCGGCATCATCTGCTGGGCCTTGAGAAGGATCGTCGCCGCCGCCAGGCCCATCGCCCCGGGCAGGGTCCAGCCCGGCATCGGGATCACCCGCTCCGACGTGCCCGTGGCCGCCACCACCGCCTTGGCCTCCCACGCACGGGGGCCATCCCGGCCCACCGCCTCGACCCGGAAGCCCGGCGCGGCGAACCAGATCCGCTGGCCCAGCGCCGTGGTGACCGGGCTTGCCGCCAGCTCGGCCCGCAGGCGCTCGCCCTCGGGAAAATCCTCGCCCATCTTGGCGCTATCGCGAATGGGAAGCTCCGGCGCCACGGCGCGGTAGATCTGGCCCCCCGGCAATACCGATTCATCGACAATGGTCACCCCAAGGCCGCAACGGCTCGCCTCCACCGCCGCCCCCATCCCCGCCGGACCGGCCCCCAGGACCAGGACGTCGACCGGCTCGAGGGTATGATCGTCGTTGCCGCTCATGGTTCTTGCATTCGAGCCCGCTCCGATACCCTATTCGGCGGCCTGGGCCACCGGTGTCTTCTGGTCCATGACGCCCGCGTGCTGGCACATCAGCGCGCAGAACTGCGCCAGGGCACGGGCCATCCAGCGCACGTTGTCTTCGATGATGTTGCCGTTCTCGTCAGTGGTGCCGAGGCCCAAGGACATGCGGATGTTGGCGTCGTAGGAAATGCAGGGGATGATCCCCATGGCCCGCATGCCCGTCTGGGGGATGGAGGTCCCGGCGTACATGTCCTCGATCGAGAAGATGGGCCAGCCCATGCGGCCGTCCTTCCAGGTGTCCTGGTAGTTGATCTCGACGCCGCAGCTTCCATAGTCCTTGCTGATCAGCACGCCGTCCATCAGGCCCTGGTCGATCTTGGAGAACTCCTCGACAACGATCTGGTGGAAAGCGTCGCAATTGGTTTTAAACTGGTCCTGCTTCTCCAGCAGCACTTCCAGCGCCGCGATCAGGCCGAGGAGCGACTCCTTTCCCGGGTCCATCTGCACGAACATGGCTTTGCCGTGGGAAATCATGCCGCCGCCACGGGGACCCGCGGTGCCGAGGGCGCGGGACATGGGATGGATCGCGGACTCGGGCCCGATGGCCAGCCCGCAAGTGGGCGCGCCGCCCGTCTTGTCCATGCTGAAGGCCATAAGGTCGCAGCCGATATTGCGCGGATCGACGCACTGGAACGGAATGGCCGCCGCGTTGTCGACCAGATAGGGCACGTCGTATTCCTTGGCCAGTCCGGCCATGGCTTTCTGCAACACCGGCACACCCTCGTCGTCGACGTCACCGTAGCCGTAGGACGGCGCCGTGTAGCCCATGGACGCGAAGCCCGAAATCGAATCTTCGTGGCGCTTCGCCACCTTTTCCATGCGCTTGGCGGTTGCCGCCCCGTTCACGTGGGTGAGCAGGGTGCAGGGGTGGTAGCGCAGGCCGTGGCAGTCGTACTCGGCGCCTTCCATGGGCACCAGCACCGTGTCGAGGCCGGAAAGCCGCTTGCCCATCTGCCCATACTCGCCCGCCGTCACCCCGCGGTCGGCGTAGATGTCCTTGTACTTGGGCGGGAACGGACGGCCATAGCCGGCCTGGTGGTGGGCATGGCGCTCATAGGGCGCGATGTAGCGGGTGCGGTAGTTCTCGCCACGACCGGCCAGGGGCGGCGTATACATGGTCTCGAAGGCGACCATCAGCAGCGCTTCGCAGGTACTGGCGGTGACGGCGTCGTAGCCATCGCCGTAGTAGCTCTTGACCAGCTTGCGGACCTCGAAGTCCAGGTTGCCGCTGTTCACCACCTTGCGGTTGCCGCCTTCGACCGCATCGGAAACCTTCTTGCGCAACAGGCCGTGGCATTCGGAGACGGTGCCCGACAACCCGATCTTGCCCAGAAGTTCGTCCGGCATGCCGATCTTGCCGGGGATCTTTTTGCCGTCCGCGTAGATCTTTCCGCTGACGTTGGAAAGATGGTTGTACATCTCGATCTTGTAATTCCACGTGCCCATGTCTCAACTCCGTTCGGTCTGGTCGTCGGAGGCCCGCCGCCTGGCGGGCCGCGTATGTCGTGTCGTGAAGGGTCGGCCGTCAGGCCCGGGCGGCGCGCGGCTTGCGGGCCGCCGGCTTCTTCTTCGCCGGTGACGCCTTCTTGGCCGGTGACGCCTTCTTGGCCGGTGACGCCTTCTTCGCCTTGGCCGCCGGTTTCCTGGCCTTGGCCGCCGGTTTCTTTTTCTTCTTCATGGCGTCGGACCAGAAGACGCCGGCCCGGGTCTGGCGCGCCGGGTCGATCTCGTCGAAGACCACCGTCACCATCTCGGGCGGCACGCCGGCCACTTCCGACATGGCCGCCGTCAGCTTGATGGCCAGGTCCTGGCGCTGCTTGTTGGTGCGTGTGCTCAACCATTCAACGTAAATGCGTGGCATGTCAGACCCCCTGCTCTTCATAAGGTGTGTAAACGGGAATGAAGTGGATGATGTCGCCCAGCGAGGCGCCCAGCTCTCGCCCCGTCACCCGCTTCGGTCCCCGGATAACGATGTTCTGATGGTTGGGCATGTGAGTCTCGTCGAAGCCGGCGATTTCGCCGATGATCCGGCCGTTGATCGACACTTGATCCCCTTCCACCAGCATGCCGCCACGGATGAATTCGGCGAAGGCGATGTAGGAGACGTTCTCGACCTCGTTGCCGGGGATGGCGGTATCGACCGCGTCGGTGATCATGAACTCGTGGATCTCGTAGCGGCGGATGGCCCGGGTCCGGGGGCGGATAAGCTGCATGCCGCGACCGTCCCGATGGTCCTTGAGCACGGCCACGAATCGGGCCTCCAGCGGCACGTGGGGCCAGTCCCGCCGGCCCTGTGCCTGCCCGGTCGCGTAAGGATCTCTAGGGTTGGGATCGTTCATGCTGTTGGCGTTCGCTTTCCGGGGCTATCGCTTACTCTGCCGCGGCCATTTGTGTGGCGACGAGAAACCTAGCCTTGCCGGCCAGGATGTGGCTTTCCATGGCCAGTGCCGCCCGCGCGCCGTCCCGCGCCCGCAGGGCATCGACGATCTCGCGGTGCTCCTGGTTGGAGGCCCGCAGGCCGCCGCCGGCCATCAGACTGCGGCGTCGGTAAAGGTGCAGCTCGCGCACCAGGCCGCCGCACAGGGCATGGAGGCGGGCGTTGCCCGTAAAGGCCACCGTGCGGTCATGGAAGGTTACATTCAGCCGGTAGAATCTGTCGAAATCGCCACGACCTTTCGCCGCGTCCATGCGGTCCACCAAGACGGCAAGCTCGGCCACCTCATCGGGCGTGATCCGTTCGGCGACAAGCTGACCGGCAAGCCGCATCAGCCCGGCGCGAACCTCGTAGACATCGATCACCTCCTGCTCGGTCACCTCGCGCACGAAGAAACCGCGATTGACCACGAAGGTGAGCAGCCCAGCCTCGGCGAGGGCCCGGCAGGCCTCGCGGACGGGGCCGCGACTGACCGAGAATTCGCCGGCCAGCCCGTTCTCATTGACCCGGTCACCCGGTTCCAGTTCGCCGTCGAGGACACGGCGCTCGATCTCTTCCTGGACCACGCTGGTCAGGGACTTTGATCGCAACAGACGGATGGTC
The DNA here is from genome assembly GCA_965247705.1 of Rhodospirillales bacterium. Taxonomy (GTDB): domain Bacteria; phylum Pseudomonadota; class Alphaproteobacteria; order Rhodospirillales; family CAMCUA01; genus CBDFHV01. The sequence continues at coordinate 28,880 of CBDFHV010000021.1, forward strand.
TCGCGAGCGGGGGACACGAAGGGAGGTCCGGCATTGGGTCGGGACGGCGGGCAACCGTTCCAGGGACGCGCACCATGGCAACCGAATTGCCAATTGTCAACAATCTCACTTTTTTCGAGAACCGGTCAGGTTGGACGCTGCGCGGAGGGCACGTAGCGCGTGTCCAGAGGATATTCCGCCATGGGTTCGGAGAGAACCGCCGGGATGCGATCCCGGTGTTTCAGATAGGCCCAGTAGTTGCCGACATCGCGGTCATCCTCCCCCGCCGGGACGGCGCGAACGAGGATCCGGTGGTAGCCCGTGTGCAGGTGGGTGCTTTCCAGTCGATCGAGCGCGGCGAGGACCCCGTCATCCACCTGGTAGACCTCTCCGCGGACCCGGTGACCGCGCCCCGGTTCGTCGATCAGGACGGGAGAACGCCAGGGACCGACGATCACCAGGGGATAGGCCTCGGTGGTAACGAATTTCCCCAGGCACATCTCGCCCTGCAATTCCGCGTCGTGGTTGGGAAAGCCCCGCTTCAGGGTGCCGTAGACGAACACCAGGTGTCGGGAATTGGAAGTGTCGATCATGGGCATGTCCCTAACCCCGTCACGCCTCGCTCGCCAGCACCGCCGCGCGCCATGGTCCCTCCGACTTGGCGGCGCCGACGGCGTTCCCTTTCAACGCGGCCGTTCCCAGAAGCATCCCCTCGCGGGTATGATCCAAGGGCGTGGCCGGCGCAAGAGCCGGACCCATGCGTTTGTGCCCTGCGCCCAGGAGGTGATCCTTGCCCCGCACACCGGACCAGTGTCGCGTCCTTGTCTACCACCATCTTTTCGACGATTACGGCGACGTATTCGAGACCCGGTTTCCCGACCTCGACCTGGCCGTCTGCCGAAAACCCGAGGATCTGGCGGAATTGATCGCCAGCCATCGCCCGGAAGCGGTACTGGCCTTCAAACTCGGCAACCCATTCCCGCGGGAAACTCTGGTCGAGGCGCCGTCGGTGAGGTGGGTCCAGGTGGGCAGCATCGGCATCGACCACATCATGCCATGGGACCCGGACCGGGTGACCGTCACCAACTCGCCGGTCCATCGGGACGTGATGTCCGAATTCGCCCTCTGCGGCGTTCTGATGCTGAACCTGGGCATGCCCCGTTTCATCGCCCAACAGGCCCGGCGCGAGTGGCGGAACCAAGACCTGCCCAGCGTCATGGGCGAGACCATCGCGGTGATCGGTTTCGGCGGCATCGGCCAGGGACTGGGACGGCGCGCCAAGGCCATCGGCATGCGGGTGATTGGCGTGCGTGTGCGGCCCGAGCCGTCGGCGGACGCGGACGAGGTGCGCGGTCTCGACCGGCTGCACGAGACCCTGGGCGAGGCGGACGTGGTCGCTCTGACCCTGCCCCTGACGGCGGAGTCGCGAAACCTGTTCGACGCCGGGACCATCGCCGCCTGCAAGCCGGGCGCCCGCTTCGTCAACGTGGCCCGGGGCGGGATCGTCGACGAGGACGCCTTGTCCAAGGCGGTGGCGTCGGGCGCGCTCGGCGCCGTCTTCAGCGACGTCTTCGCCACCGAGCCCCTGCCCGCCGATAGCCCGCTGTGGGCACAGGAGAACGTCATCGTCACCCCCCATACGGGGGACCGAATAGACTGGCAGCGCCACGTGGCCTCTCATTTCTGCGACAACCTGGAACGGTGGATGGCGGACAAGCCCGTTCTCCACGTCACCGATCCAGCGCGGGGCTATTGAGCGGCGCCGGCCATGGCACGCGTCGAAAGGCACACCGATGGATGACCAGCCCCGCTACGAGATCGACGCCGGCGCCGTCGACGAACTCGAGGAAAATGGACATCTGGTCGTCCAGGGATCGCGCTGCCCGATCCTGATCCTGCGCCATGATGGACGTGTCTTCGCGGTGGACAACCGCTGCCCCCACTTGGGCTTTCCGCTCCATCGGGGCTCCGTGGACGACGGCATCCTGACGTGCCATTGGCATCATGCCCGTTTCGAACTGTCGAGCGGCTGCACCTTCGATCCCTGGGCCGACGACGTGACCGTGTTCCCGGTGGAAGAACGGCACGGCCGGCTGTGGGTCCGGGACGACGGGACGGGGGACGATGCGGAGCGCTGGCACCGCCGTCTCGACGAGGCCATGGCCCACAATTTGGAACTGGTGCTGGGCAAGTCGGTTCACGGCCTGCTCACCGCCGCCGAGCCGCCGACCGAGGTGGTTCGTCGGGCCATGCTGTTCGGGATGCGCCACCGGGATGGCTGGGGCGTCGGCGCGACGATCCTGACCGCCCTGGCCAACCTTCTGCCCGGCCTGCCTCCGGAAACGATCTACCTGGCGCTGTTTCACGGCGCCCGGCGGGTGGCCGCGGACTGTGCGGGAGCCCCGCCGCGCCATCGGCGTCGGCCCCTGGAGCGTGCCGACGCGCCCATGATTACCCTAAAGCGCTGGTTCCGGCGGATGGTCGCGGTGCGCCACCGGGAGGGCGCGGAGCGGGTCCTCCTTACCGCTATCGATACCGGCACCCCAGCGTCCAGCCTGGCGGACATGTTGCTGATCGCAGCCTCGGATCGAGTCTTCGCCGACGGCGGCCATGCCCTGGATTTCGTCAACAAGGCCTTCGAGAGCTTGGACGTCATCGGTTGGTCCCACGCCGCCGACGTATTGCCGACGGTGGTCGGCGACCTGGCCAGCGCCCGGGGCGCCGAGGAATCCCAGGCTTGGCGGCAGCCGGTGGATCTCATCGCCCTGCTGGGCGACGTCGACGCCGCGTTGCCGGACGCGATAGCCGAGGGCGTCACCGTCCAGCGCCCGTTCCGGGACCACGGCGCCCTGGCCGAAAAACTGCTGGTCGACGACCCCCGGGCCGTCGTCGAGGCCCTGCTTGCCGCCTTGCGCCGCGGCGCCCGGCCCACCGACCTGGGCCGGGCCGTCGCCCACGGCGCGGCGCTGCGCCTGGCCCGCTTCGGTACCGTCAACGAGCACGGCGACTGGGACGCCGCCCACCATACCTTCACCTACTGCAATGCCATGGATGCCCTGCTGGCCCGTGCCGATCCGGTTGCCGGGCCGGAATCGTGGGAGGCCCTGCGGGGTCTGTTCCACGGCGCCCTGCGGCTGTACCTCAATCGCTACCTCAACGTGCCGCCGGCACGCCTGCCGGGGGAACGGGGAGACACCCTGGACGGCCTGCCGGTGAGCGACCGGGAGCTCCGGGCCCATCTTCTGGAGGCCTTCGACCGGCGCCAGCAGGTGAACCAGACGGCCCGCCTCGTCGCCCGTTACCTGCGGCTCGATCTGCCGGCCGAGGCACTGATTGCCACGCTCGCCTATGCCCTTCTTCGGGAGGACGCCGGTTTTCATGCCTACCAGTCCCTGGAAGCCGGCGTGCGCCAGTTCCGGGCCTGGGGCAAGGCGCCGGAAGCGGAAGTGCCCCTGATCGCCGCCGTCCGCTACCTGGCCGCCCACGCGCCTACGGAACGGTCGAGTTTTCAGACCGCCGCCATCGCCCGGCGCCTGCAGCGGGGCGCCCGCCTTCATGGCGACATGGCGGAGGACTCTCAAGGCAGCGAGTCGTAAAGCCGAGCCAGGCGCGCCGGCGGCACGCCCAGGTGAAAGAGGGCGTGGATATTCAGCCAGCCCCAGACGATGCGCGCCGGATGGCGACCTTGGAAGCGGCGCGATGACGTGATCAGGGGCGGCTCCGCGATGCAGATGGTGATTCCCGCTCGTTCCAGCCGGCGGACGAAGTCGTAGTCCTCCATCACCGCCATGTCCCGAAAGCCGCCGATGGCCCGGTAAACGTGCCCGCGCACGAAGATACCCGAGTCGCCGTAATACAGTCCGCGGCGCCGAATCCAGGCGTAAAAGCGGATCAGCCAGCGGTCGAACCGGCGGCCGCCGTCGAACAGAAGCCGGAAGTTGCCGCCCACCGCCTCGGGCCGCGCCTCGAGGCCGTGAACGACCGCCCCAAGCGCATCGAGGGCGGGTCGGCTGTCCGCATGGAGAAACAGCAGCACTTCCCCCCGTGCCTGTTCGGAGCCGACCGCAAGCTGCTGGCCCCGTCCCGGTCCGGCACGCAACAATCGGGCACCGTGACGGCGGGCCACGTCTCGGGTGGTGTCCGTGCTACCGCCGTCGACGACAATGACCTCCCGATGCATATCCGAGACGCCGAGCCGGCCCATGAGGGTGTCCAGGTTCCCGGCCTCGTTCAGGGTCGGGATGATCACCGAAATCGCGGGTTCGTCGGCCATGGCGTCGTCATGATAGAATGGCGATGCGTAACGCCCAATTGGGTTCCGCGTCCATGGCGGAAACGACACGAACAGGCAAACGGCGCCGTCACCATACGGCCGACCGCATCTTGGATACCGCCATGGCGCAAGCCGAGGCGGCGGGGTGGGACGACGTGCGGTTGCGCCGCGTGGCCGAGCACCTCGGTGTCGACCTGCGGACCGTCCGCGCCCACTACCGGGACCTCGACGCGGTCGCTGACGCCTGGTTTCGTCGCGGCCTCGACGCCATGCTAAGCACACCGACCAAGGATCTTGCCGGCCTGGCACCGAAGGATCGCCTCAACGTGCTTTTGTCCCGTTGGTTCGACACCCTGGCGCCCCATCGCAGGACAACAGTGCAGATGTTGGCGGCGAAGCTCTATCCGTCCCATCCCCACCACTGGGTGCCCCTGATTTTCAACCTGTCGCGGCTTGTCCACTGGTTGCGCGATAGCGCGGGACTGGACGCGGGCGGCCGCCGGCGACAGGTCGAGGAGGTGGGGCTGACGATCCTGTTCCTCGCCACCCTCGCACTGTGGTGCCGGGATGGCAGCCCCGACCGGTTGCGCACCCGGCGCGCCCTGGACCGGGGCCTGGGACTCGCCGATGAGGCCATGTCGCGCCTCTACGAAAAACCGCCTTCCCCCTAAAGCGAAATCCGATCAAGTTGAAATGTCGACGATGCTGGACTGAAAGATGAAGACGCCGTCCGCGTCGCGAAGGACTTGGTAACGCTGCGCCACAAACTCCCGACTAAAGGCGTTTGTCCGCCGGTAAGCGTCGACCGACTGCTCCGGGAACGTGCCGCGGCGTTCCCGCGCCAGTTCCAGGTTTCGCGCTTCCGCGGTGTCGTCGCCGGTGACGCCGTCGCGTTCCCGGCGCCGGGCGCGCAGGCGTTCCACGCTATCGTCGATCGTCTCGCGACGGGCGTCGGACTGAGCGATCAGCTGAGCGAGAAAGGCCGCCGAAGGACGGCCGGCGGCGGCCCGGCGCGCGTCTCCTTCGGCGCCGGTTTCCCGTTCCACCGCACGGCGTTCGGCGACCGTCTCCGCCGCGGCCTGACGCGGGACTTCATCCCGTGCCGAGGCGCGGCGTTGGAGCCGGCCGGACGGATCTCCACGACGGCCCTGTTCCCGTACGGCATCGACAGCCGACTGCGCTCCATCCCGACCGGCGGGTGGATTGATCGCGACCGGGAACTGCGGGCCGGTACCGACGATCGGCATCGGGATACCCCAGTTTCGCGCACGTCAAACGGCCCCAGTTGCATGCGCATCAATCGGGAACTTTAGCCCAGGACGGCGACACGGCAAAGTGCGCGATTGTATAGGTTTCGTCCGGGCCCACCAGCGACCTGTCAGCGGAGACCCACGGGCGTGGGGTTATGCTCTGCGATCGCGGCCGCGGCGGCGATCCATGCCGAGACGGCGGCCCCGCTCCTGGCGGTCGGACTCGGAGCGACGATCCGGACCGCCCCTCCGATCCTGGCACCTTCGCCGGTCCTCGGGCGAACGGCCGACATTGGAGTCCGTCTCAAATTCATTGCTCGAAAAGCGGCCCATCGGCATCGTCCGGGTGCCCTCTCCCACGCCAAGTCTCTCCACTGCGGCGAACAGCCCGATTCGGGCCACCCTAGTGTTCCGATCGAGACATTTCGTTCCCATTAAATCTACGCAAACTGCGACCTTCACCCCCGGGCTCAGGAACCAAATGTTAGAATCGCAACACTAGCCCGAATTATTCACGGCGCTGATTGAAAATGCTGGTGAGCGTAGATTAACCTGTTGAAATGCCGTATGATTTTGGTGTCAAGACAAGATCACATGGCAACAGAACAACCCACGGCTCACCATGAACGAGATTACCCCCTATCTCCCTGGTTTGTCACCCGTTGGAGGCAAGCCGCTTTGCGCCCGCTTCGACGGCGGACGGCTGTCGTCGGACGGCGGGGTGTTGTTGTTGGGCGAGATCGACAGGCGGCTCGGCATCGCCGACGTGCTCGCTTCCTGCGTCACCGACGTGCGCGACCCGGCGAGCACGACCCACGCTTACGTAGACATGATCCGGGCGCGCCTGTTCGCTATTGCCTGCGGGTATGAGGATTGCGACGACCTCGACGTTCTGCGTTTCGATCCGGCGTTCAAGCTGGCCTGTGGCCGTTTGTCCGAGAGCGGCGACGACCTGATGAGCCAACCGACCCTGTCGCGCCTCGAGAACGCGCCGTCATGGCGCGCGCTCGGGCGCATGGGGCTGTCGATGATCGATCTGTTTTGCGCCAGCTTCAAGCGCGTTCCGGCGCGCATCGTTCTCGATATCGACGACACCGACGATGCCGTTCACGGCGGCCAGCAGCTGGCGCTGTTCAACGCCCATTACGACGACTATTGCTTCCAACCCATCCATATCTTCGAGGCGGCCACCGGCAAGCCGGTGATGTCACTGCTGCGTCCCGGCAAGCGGCCCTCCGGCGACGAGGCGGCGCGGATCCTGAGACACGTCATCGGCCGCATCCGCCGCAACTGGCCACGGGTCGAGATCACCGTGCGGGGCGATGGCCACTACGCCACGCCGGAGGCCATGGAATTCCTCGAACGTCAGGGCTGCGGCTACATCTTCGGGCTTTCCGGCAACGCCCGGCTGAACAGGATCGGCCAGCCGTGGTGCGAGGACGCCGCCGTGCGCCGGGCGGGGCAGGGAAAGGATAAGGTGCGCCGCTTCTTCCACACCGGCTACCAGGCCAAAAGCTGGTCACGGCAACGCTCGGTCATCGCCCGCGTGGAAGCTACCGCCAAGGGCTGTGACGTCCGCTTCGTCGTCACCAACCTGAGCGGCCGCGCCAAGGCGCTCTACGAGAAGGTCTACTGCGCCCGCGGGCGGATGGAAAACATGATCAAGGACCACAAGCTCTACACCAAGTCCGACCGCACGTCGTGCCACCGTTGGGAGGCCAACCAGTTCCGCCTCTTCCTGCATACCGGCGCCTACTGGCTGCTGCATCAGCTTCGCCAAGCGGCGCCTCGGAAATCGCTGTGGCGAACGGCCACCTTCGAAACCCTGCGCCGGGCGTTTCTCAAAATCGCCGTCCGCGTCGAGGAGCTCAAGTCGCGCCTCAGGATCGCCCTGCCTTCGGCCTATCCCTATCAGCCGGCCATGATCGCCATCGCCGGGCGCATCACCGCCCAAGGGCCCTGAACCAAGCGGCAGGTGCCGCCGGACGAGCCCCGAACAACAACCTCCAACCTCTCCGACAATCCGTCTCAAAAATCGCCGTCAACCCGGTCGCTACCGCTCGTCCCGCTGAAATCCGATGGCCGTCATGAATAATTGGGGCTAGGAACACATTCCTTACCAAATCCTTTCACACTAATGTTGGCCGTAGCGTGACGCGGGCCGTCGAACGACCGCGTTCGCCCGTACCTGTTCTTTGGCCGGGTTAACGATTGCTTAGTGCTCGGCTTAACAAAATACCTCGCGAAATCTGCTTTACCGTTACCCTGTCCGGATCAAGATTGTGCCGGCGGCAGCACGAAAATCGGCTATCCACCGCCGAAAACGGCCGCTTCACCATTGACAACATGGGCACCGATCGCCATGATGAAAGCCAGGGTCGACACGGAAGAAACTACTGAAACGACGAAGGAGGGTTCGTCGTCAACCATGTCTCCCGATAGTATCGTTTCTGAGGTGCCGGCGCCCAAACGGTGGGGGCGGCGCGTCGACATTGTCGTAGGTTTCAGTGTTGCCGTTGGCGTGTGGGTTGGCATTTTTGCCTTCTTCACTGGCGCGAACATGGGCCCCAACAAAGAGTCGACTTCCGGCGTGGAATCAGCCGCCGGCGAAGCGGACGCGGCGACCCTGGCCGCCATGGATACGGCCGCGGGCACGCCCGCGACGGAACCGACGGAGACCTTCGATACCCGGGTCAACGACGTGACCGTGGGTCACTTTCGGCTTGGCCTGTCTTTACGCGATGTCCTCCAGGCCACGTTGGAGAACCAGTACATTCCTAGTGTTGCGATTCTAACATTTGGTTCCTGAGCCCGGGGGTGAAGGTCGCAGTTTGCGTAGCGTCCCTATCCGGTTAAAACAGGATCGGCCTAAATGTTCTTGTTATGTTCACGTAGAGGATGTAGGCTGATCGCATTGTCTCGGGCTTTTGGAGGGCGGTGCGATGGGCAGGATGTTGGCGTTTCAAGAACGGCACGGATCGGAAGCGGCCTGCATCGAGGCGCTGGCCCGGCTGCGCTGGCCGCAGGGCTATGTCTGTGCCCGCTGCGGCGAACGGCGGAGCTACCGAATGACGGCGCGGCCCAGGATCTTCGAATGCGCCCGTTGCGGTCATCAGGAATCGGTGACGGCGGGGACGATCTTCCACCGCACCCGCACGCCGCTCCGCAAATGGTTCCTGGCGGCGTGGTGGATGGCGCGCGACAAGCGTGGGGTCTCGGCCCTTTTGCTGTCCCGCGAGTTGGATCTGCGCTACGAGACAGCGTGGCTGATGGCTCATAAGCTGCGTCATGCCCTGACGGAGCGCTCGGAATTTCCGCTCGAGGGCTTGGTCGAGGTCGACGAGAGTTATTATGGCGGGCGCGGCAAGCCGGAGAGCCGGGGCCGGGGCCTTTCCAACCCGAACAAGAGCCTGTTGGTGGTGGCCGTCGAGAAGCGGCCGGTCGGGCCGGGCAAGGGCATCAAGGGAAGCGGCTTCGTCGCCGGCCGGGCGCGGCTCGCCATCCTCCCGGCGGCCACCGCCCGCGAGCTGGGCGGCTTCGTGCGCGCCTCGGTCAGGCCCGGAAGCCGCCTCGCCAGCGACGCCTTCAAGGGGTACGCCGGACTCCGCGACACCTATCGCCACCACCCCGTCGTGCAAGGCGAAGGCAAGAATGCCGAGCGCTTGATGCCGGTCGTCCATGTCCTGTTTTCCAACGTGAAGACCTGGCTCAACGGCACCTATCACGGTGTCGGCGCCAAGCACCTGCCGCGCTATGCCCGGGAATGGAGCTACCGCTTCAACCGCCGCACACGCATCACCGATCTGGCCGACTTCGTCCTCCGCCGCGCCATGGACCAACCCACCATCACCTACAAGGAGCTGGTCGACAGTCTTCAGCCGCAGGGTGCGCTACCTGCTTTAACCGGATAGGGACGTTGCGTAGATTTAATGGGAACGAAATGTCTCGATCGGAACACTAGCAAAACGTGGCCGACCACGCTCGAACAGCTCATCGAGGGAGGGATCGCGGACGGCAACGTCAAGTTCTATCGGCTCGACGATTCCGGGATGGTAGGATACCGCATCGAATTCTGCGGCGCCCGGATTAACCGCCTGGTCGAACAGCGGGAATATTCCGACGTCTCGCGCCTCAATGCGGCCCGATCCCAAGACGCGGCCGGTCCCTTTGCCGATCTTCGCGAAATTCAAGGCGCCGCCGTCGCAGAATCCGGCGTCGTGCGCGCCTACAAGCGTGTGTACGACAGCGGGCGGTCGGCCCGAATTCGCGTTGCCTACG
>CBDFHV010000022.1:0-35458 GCA_965247705.1 Rhodospirillales bacterium
TTGCAGCGCTCCATGACGTAGGGGCAGCGGGTGTGGAAGTGGCAGCCCTTTGGCGGATGGATCGGGCTCGGCACGTCGCCGGCGAGGATGATCTGCTTGTCCCGCGTATTTTCCGGATCGGGGACCGGGACCGCCGAAAGCAGGGCCTCGGCATAGGGGTGGAGCGGGTTGGTAAAGAGCGTACGCTTGTCGGTCAACTCGACGATGCGCCCGAGGTACATGACACCGATGCGATGGCTGATGTGCTCGACCACCGCCAGGTCGTGGGCGATGAAGAGGTAGGAGAGTCCGTATTCATCCTGCAGGTCCACCAGCAGGTTGATGACTTGAGCCTGGATCGAAACGTCGAGGGCCGACACCGGTTCGTCGCAGATAATCAGGCTCGGACTCAGCGCCAGGGCGCGCGCGATTCCAATACGCTGGCGCTGACCGCCGGAGAACTGGTGCGGAAAATCGACGTTCTGGTCCGGGCGCAGGCCCACCCGCTGGAGAAGCGCGGACACCCGATCCTTCAACTCCCGACCCGCCGCGACGTCGTGAATGATGAGCGGCTCACCGACGATGTCGGCGGCGGTCATGCGCGGGTTGAGCGAGGAATAGGGATCCTGATAGATGATCTGCATTTCCCGGCGCAGTTCCCGCATCTCGTTCCTGTCGAGATGGGTGATGTCGCGGCCGCGAAACTCGACCTTGCCCGCCGTCGGCTCGATAAGCTTGAGCACGGTCTTGCCAACGGTGGTTTTTCCGCAGCCGCTTTCGCCAACCAGGCCCAGGGTCTCGCCGGCCCCGATGGTGAACGACACGCCGTCGACGGCGTAGACTTTGTCGACCACGCGGGAAAATATGCCTTTGCGGACGGGAAAGTGCGTCTTCAGGTCGGCGATCTCGAGCACCGGGGCGTCGTCTTGCGTCGCCGCGCCCGTGGTCGATGGCTGACTCATGTCGCGGCCTCGGCGAGGCGTTCGGCATGCCAGCAGGCCGCCCAGTGGCCGGGGCGCTTCTCCTCGAATGGCGGGAAAGCCTCTCCGCACTTGGCGTCCGCATGGGGGCAGCGCGGCGCGAACACGCAGCCCGGCGGCAGGCGGTAGAGGGACGGCACGGTGCCCTTGATCTCGTTCAGGCTGGTGCGCTCCGCGTCCGCGGCCGATGCGGCGCCAAGATGCGGAATGGAGGCGAGCAGGCCCTTGGTATAGGGGTGGCACGGAGACGCGAAGAGCGCCTTGACCGGAGCCTCCTCGACCTTCTTGCCCGCATACATGACCACCACGCGCTCGGTATTCTCGGCGATGACACCCATGTCGTGGGTGATCAACATGATGGCGGTGCCGAGTTTGGCTTGCAGTTCGCGCATGATGGCCAGGATCTGGGCCTGGATGGTGACGTCGAGGGCGGTGGTCGGCTCATCGGCGATCAGGATTTGCGGTCGACACGCCAACGCCATGGCGATCATCACCCTCTGGCGCATGCCGCCCGACATTTGGTGCGGGTATTCCTTCACCCGCTGCTCCGGCTCTGGAATTCGGACGAGATTGAGCATCTCCACGGCTTCGTTCCAGGCGGCTTGGCGCGACAACCCGCGATGCAACAAAAGCGACTCGCTGATCTGATCGCCAACTGTCAGCACCGGATTGAGCGACGTCATCGGCTCCTGAAATATCATCGAGATCTTATTGCCGCGAATTTTCTGCATCTCGGAACTGTCGAGATCGAGCAGGTTCGTGCCCTGGAAACGAATCGCCCCGCCGACGATGCGGCCGGGTGGATCGGCGATAAGCCGCAGGACCGACAGGGCCGTCACGCTCTTGCCGCAGCCCGACTCGCCCACCACGCCCAGCGTCTCGCCGTGGCCGACCGAAAATGACACGCCATCGACCGCCCGCACGGTGCCGTCACGGGTGTAGAACTGGGTGTGCAGGTCCTCAATCTCGAGCATCGCATGCCCGCCGGCGCCCCCGCTGGGTGCCGGCGCGGGCCGTTCCGCTGTGTCAACCTCACTCATCGCGGAACCCCGTGGTCAAGCCTTCTTGTCGCACCGGAAACGACCCATCGACGGCCGCCGAACATAAGCGTGAATTCGTCTCGGACATGGCGCAAATCCTATTATATTCTGGGGCTCATGGCCAATCGCGAATCCGAATTCTGGGTGACGATGAACGACAGCGTCAGGCTGGATGCGTCCGTTTGCGCACCGGTTGGCGAGGCGCCGGAGGGCGGATGGCCGGGCCTCTTGTTTGTCCACGGTCACGGCGAGGACCGCAGCAAGGCGGACTGGCTCGAGGACGCCAGACGGTACGCCGATAAGGGCTATCTCTGCGTTTCCTATTCCGTTCGCGGACAGGGGGGGTCGGAAGGGCTTTGCCTTCACTTGAGCGCCCGGGAAATGTTCGACCTCCAGGACATGATCGACTGGTTGCTGGCCGAGCAGCCGGTTAACCCCGAGCGCCTCGGCGTGCTGGGAAGCTCCCAGGGCGGCTGGCATTCGTGGATGGCCGCCGCCCACCACCCGAACGTCGCCACCGTGGTTCCCCAGAACATATCCACCGACATGGCGGACTTCGCGGTCCGGGATGGATGCCTGTCCACATGGTTCCTGACCCGGACCATGCGCCGGCGGATCATGACCGCCGGGCTGCAGGATCTTTGCCGGCAATGGGCCCTGGAGGGCAGCTGGGACCTGATCCGCGAAGTGTTCTGCGTGATGTCGCCGGAAAACTTCGCCGGTCGCATTCGATGCCCGGTGCTGGCGATCCATGGTTGGGACGACAGGGGCATGCCGGCGAACGGCGTGATCAAGACCTTCAACGGGTTGACAGTCCCGAAGCGGCTCTACCTGGGCGCCGGCGGTCACGAGGCCGCCGATACGGAGGACGCCGATCGCATTCGCCGGGACCTCATCGAACGCTGGCTCGATCATTGGCTCAAGGACGAACCGAATGGGGTGATGGACGAGCCGGCGGTGCTCTGCGCGCGAAAGCCCGGCGGCGAGCACACCGCGCTGGAGAGTTTCCCCGCGCCCGACGCGGTCGAGCGGACGCTGTACCTGCGGCCCGACCTGACCCTAAAGCCCGAACCGCCGGAAGGACCGGCTCTTCATTCCAACGTGGCGAACGTGCCCCTCGACCCCGACTACACGTTGAAGTCGGCGATTTTCGACGACCTCGCCGGGGTGGCGGAGGGTCTACGCCGGGAGGAGACCGCGTTCGACGGCGATCCCCTGGACGATGCGATCGAGATCGCGGGAATGCCCCGGTTCACCTTCCACCTTCTTGGCAACCGGCCGTTCCTGCAAGTGCATGCGGAGCTCTACGACGTGTCGGCCGATGGTCGTGCGACCAGGATCTCACGGGGACACTTCGGGACGCGAACGACCGAGCCCGGCCGGCACCTGACGGTCGAGATCGAGGGGCGAGCGGTCTTGTACCGTGTCGAGGCGGGCCATCGCCTGCGCGTTGTCGTGAGCAACTACGACGCCGACTCCGTGTTTCCCTATTTCGACCCCTTCTGTGCCCGGCTGTACCACGACAACAGCCGCCCTTCCTCCATGGCACTGCCTGTCTTGGGCTAAGGTTGTTACCGGGGTATGACCGGCAGGATCAGCCGCGACGGGCGTTTGGCGTCGTGGAACACGGTCTGATTGGCGGGCCGAAGCTCGGCGTCGGACCAGAAGTCCCGGCCGGTGTTGTGGTTGCGGTCGAAGTTGGGAAAATCGCTGCTCGAGACATCGAGGCGGATGCGGTGTCCCTTGCCGAACAGAACGCCGGTCGGGTTGAGCGGGACGGTAAGCTCGTATGCTTTGCCGGGCTTCAGTGGCGGCGCCCTGGTCCCGTAGCCGTCCCGGTAGTGGCAGCGCAACACGCCATAGGTGAGGTTGACCGCCATGCCGTCCGGATGGACGTCGATCAGCTTGGTGGTGAAATCGGTGTCCGGTGCGTCGCTGGCCACCCATACGATCAGATTCACCGGTCCGGTCACCTGAACCGCTTGTTCCAGGGGCGGCGTCTGGTAGACCAGAATGTCCTGGCGCCCGGCCAACGGCGCCTGATCCCGCGGCGCGGTCTGGCTGTCGGGATTCATCAGGCTCATCACCGGGTCCCTGGGATCGTAGCGATAGGCGTCGTGGGGCTCCTCGCCGGGGGCCGATTGGGACAGGACGCCGTCGCCAAAGACGGTGTTGGCACCGCCCCCGCTGTGGAGAAAGAACTCTGTATAGCGGGTGCGGGCGAGCGGCCACTCGTTCTCGTGGTGCCAGGTATTCTCCCCCATGATGAACAGTTTTACGGGAGGCTCCTCGGCGAGCCCGTTGGCGATGCCCTTGAAGCTGTCGTCGTACCAGCGCCGCACCAGCTCGGCATAGTCGGCGTTTGCCTCCGGGCCAAAATCCATCGGCCCCTGGTGCTGTACATAGTTCGCGTTGGCGTGGCCCCAGGGTCCGACGATCAGCCTGTGCTTCCCCTTGAGCTCGGGCGGACCATTGGCCTCCATGCCCTCATATTGATCGATGGTGCCGATGATGCGGTCGTACCATCCGGTCACCGAGCAGGTGGGCACGTTGACCTTGTGATGAATGGTGTCGAAGCCCCAGGTCTCCACGTCCTGAACCCGCATGTAGTCCTTGGCCAATGGCGTCAGGGTGGAGAACGCCTCGTCCGGGATGTCGCCCAGGGGCAGGTACCAGATCCACTTGTAGCGCTCGACCTCGTACCATTCCTGGTCGGCCGCGTCGCGGCTGGGGGGACCGAATTTCGCCCCCGAGCGGCGGCGGGCGTCGGCGCCCTGCTGATACATCCAGTGAAACCGTCGCCCCAGATCGAATATGCCGAAGGTGTGATCCAGGATACGGGTGCCCATGCCGCTGCCGAAGATCCCCTTCAAATGGGGCGGCTGGGTTGGCGCCAGGGTCCAGATCGCCCACGAGGAATAGGAGTGACCCCACACCCCCACCTGGCCGTCGCTGTCGGCGAGGCCCGCCGCCCATTCCACCGTATCGAAACCGTCATGGGCGTCGTCGGTGGCCGACTGACCCAGCCGTGCCAGCTTGAACTCGCCGTCCGAGGCGTAGCGGCCGCGAATGTCCTGAATTGCGCATTGATAGCCATGGGCGGCCAGATAACGCCCGGTGCGCGACAGCGCGTCCATGCGCTTGTCGTAAGGGGTGCGGCATACCAGGACGGGATAGGGTCCGCCCCCGGCCGGGCGGTAGAGATCGGCGCGCAAGACGGTGCCGTCGCGCATCGTCGCTTCGACGTTCTCGTGGACGGCGATAGTGTCGCTCATTGCGTTTTCATCTCCGATGAAGGGTTCCCGCCCCAGACTATCGGGGCGTACAGTATCGTGCCAAACCGCCAGAATGACCGCGGAGTTTCGAATGTCCAAGTTTCCCTTCGCCATGATCCCGCTTCCCGCCGAACGCAGCACGGCGAAGCCGCGCAAGCGAGGCCTGACGATGATGATGGATTGGGGTCTGCCGCTAGGTCACCTCGAGGACTGGTTGGGATTGATCGCGCCCTATGTGGACTTCGCCAAGTTCGTCGTCGGCACGTCTCGGCTCTACCAGGAAGACTACCTGCGCCAAAAACTCGATCTCTATCGTCAGTTCGACATTCATCCGTTCATTGGCGGGCAGTTCCTGGAGTACGTGTACGGGCTCCAGGGATTTGCCGGCGTCAAGCCCTATTGCGAGGAAGCCTACAGGTTGGGGTTCCGGGCGATCGAGGTGTCCGACAACTGCGTTCCCCTTAACGACAACGAACGGGGGCGGCTGATCGGCACGGCAATCGATTGCGGGCTGGAAGTCCATGGGGAGGTCGGATCCAAGAGCGAAAACACCGACGCCGCTACCCTGATCCGGCAGGCCGAGGTGTGCTTGTCGGCCGGTGCCGATCTGGTGCTGGTCGAAGGCGCGGAGCTGATCGACGACGGCGTGCTCAGCGTGTCGCTTCTCGATGCGTTGAGATCGGGTCTGGACCTGTCGAAAGTGATGTTCGAATTGAGCGGTGTGTGGATTCCCGAGACAACCAATTCCGAGGTCTACGAACTCAAAAAGTTCCTGGTCACCGAGTTCGGGCCCGACGTCAACATCGCCAATGTCTTTCCGGAGCAGATCTGGGAAACGGAAGCGCTGCGGGTCGGGCTGAGCGTCGTCGGCCCCCCCGTAGAGCCGCCCAACGCTTGAACCCTTACCGGGGGATGACCGGCAGGACCAGCCGCGACGGGCGGCCGGCATCGTGAAACACGGTCTGGCTGGCGGTTCTGAGTTCGGCGTCGGACCAGAAGTCCCGGCCGGTGTTGTGGTTGCGGTCGAAGTTGGGGAAATCGCTACTCGAGACGTCGAGGCGGATGCGGTGTCCCTTGCCGAACAGGACGCCGGTGGGATTGAGCGGGACGGTGAGTTCGTAGGCTTGGCCGGGCCGTAGCGGCGGCGCCTTGGTGGCGTAGCCGTCCCGGTCGTGGCAGCGCAACACGCCATAGGTGAGGTTCACCGCCATGCCGTCCGGATGGACGTCGATCAGCTTGGCGGTGAAGTCGGTGTCCGGCGCGTCGCTGGCCGCCCACAAGATCAGTTTCACCGGTCCGGTCACTTGGATCGCCTGATCCAGGGGCGGCGTCTGGTAGACCAGCACGTCCCGGCGCCCGTCCAAGGGCGCCTGATTGCGCGGCGCAATCTGGCTGTCGGGGTTCATCAGGCTCATTACCGGATCGCGGGGATCGTAGCGATAGGAGTCGTGGGGCTCCTCGCCGGGGGCCGTCCGCGACAGGACGCCGTCGCCAAAGACGGTGTTGGCCCCGCCTCCGCTCCGCAAGAAGAACTCCCTATAGCGGGTGCGGGCCAGCGGCCACGCGTTCTCGTAGTGCCAGGCATTCTCCCCCATGATGAACAGCTTCACCGGAGGCTCCTCGGCCAGCTCGTTGGCGATGCCCTTGATGCCGTGGTCGAACCAGTGGCGCACCAATTCGGCATAGTCGGCGTTGGCGACGGGGCCGAAATCCATCGGCCCCTGGTGTTGTACGTAGTCCCCGTTGTTGTGACTCCAGGGCCCAACGATCAACCTGTGCTTCCCCTTGAGTTGGGGCGGGCCATGGGCCTCCATGCCCTCGTACTGGTCGATGGTGCTGATGAGGCGGTCGTACCATCCGGTCACCGAATAGGTGGGCACGTTGACCTTGCGGTGAACGGCGTCGAAACCCCAGGTCTCCTGGTCCTGCACCCGCATGTAATCCCTGACCAGGGGCGTCAGGGTGGAGAACGCCTCGTCCGGGATGTCGCCCAAGGGCAGGAACCAAATCCACTTGTAGCGTTCGACCTCGTACCAGTCCTCATTGGCGGCGGCGCGGTTGGGGGGGCCATACTTGGCGCCCGAGCGACGACGGGCGTCGGCGCCCTGCTGATACATCCAGTGCAGGCGGCGACCGATGTCGAATACGCCCCGGGTCTGGTCGAGGATGCGCGCGCTCATGCCGCCAACGAACATGCCTTTCAGGTGCGGCGGTTGAAGGGGCGCCAGGGTCCAGCTTGTCCAGGCGGAATAGGAGTGGCCCCACAGGCCCACTTGACCGTCGCTGTCGGGAAGGCCCGCCGCCCATTCGACCGTGTCGTAACCGTCGTCGGCGTCGTGGGTGGTGACCTGGCCGAGCTGGGCCAGGTTGAATTCGCCGTCCGAGGCGTAGCGGCCGCGGATGTCCTGGATGATGCACTGATAGCCGTGGGCGGCCAGATGGCGCCCGACCCGGGCTACGGACTCGTCGCGCTTGTCGTAGGGGGTGCGGCAGACCAGCACGGGATAGGGCCCACTCCCGGCCGGACGATAAAGGTCGGCACGCAGGATGGTGCCGTCCCGCATCTCTCCTTCAATGTTCTCGTGGACGCTTATCCGGTCGCTGGCCACGCAGCCGGTTCCACTAGCCCTTCTCGAAGGGCCTTTGCAGTTTGAGAACCCGGTCCGCCTTTGGGTACCAGCCCGGCGGGGCGTGGAATTTGCTGAACATGTTTGGATGAGATTTGTCGTGCAGGTAGCAGCGGACCCGGGCTTCGTCGCTGCCGTCGACGAAGGTAAGGATCCGGCTCATGGGGCAGTTATGCTGCAGACCGTGGAACCTGGTCAGGGCCGAACAGTTGATGAAATGCGTGCCCCACTTGGTTTCGACGTGGGACTTGCCGCCCAACCGATCTTCGGGATGGGTGTGGGTATGCCCGCCAATCCAGAAGTCCGTCGCGCCAGGAGACTGTTCCAGGTATTTCTCGAACGCCTGGGCATCGGGCTGGCCATCCAGATAGTACAGGTAGGACGCGCCCCGATCCGCCTCGTGGTTCTTGTACCCGTGGTAGCCGGAGCGCAGACCGCCATCGCAATCCCGGTACATGCCCTCGAACTCGCCGGAGGCAACCGTCGTGTCCTTAAGGACGTAATGGTGTACCGAGACGATCAGGGAATCCGGGTTGGACTCCACATGATCCTTCCACCAGTCGAACGTCTCGCCGCGCACGACGCCGGCCGGATTGCCGCCGAGTGTGTCGCGACCTTCCATGTCCGAGGTGTCGTTGACGTCGCTCATCATGAGAAACAACGCGTTGCCGACACGGAACGAGTAGCGCTCCCATGTGCCGTCCACCGGATATGGACGCTTGGCCGAGTCGACCTTGGAGAACTGGGTGCTTTGGCCCATGGGGTCGGCCCACTTGCGCCACCACCAATTGGGTTCTTCGTTCTTTCCGCTGCGGTCATGGTTGCCGCACACGTCATAGATCTGCTCTCGGCGGTGTTCGCTCATGGCCCCGAACTGGCGTACGAGTTCCTCGCCTTCGTCATCCTTGGGCAATCCCTGGGCGCCCGTATTGTCCCCGCAGTTGACGGCGATGTCCCAGGGGAACGGCGGATACTCCTCCCCGCCCCGGCCCTCGGACTGGCGGATGGCATCGGCGAGGCTTTCGCGCCCGTTGTACTTGTCGGTGCCGACGTGGGCGCAACTGATCGCCCAAACATTGAACTCGGAATTATTGGCCATGGTCTTTCCATTCATCGGTTAGGGTGACAAGTCGGTGCGCGGCCATTTAGGGAATGAGGTCACACCTCGCGGGCGAACCGGGGGTCGAGGAGGTCCCGCAGACCATCGCCGACCAGATTGATCGCCAGAACGGTCGCCGCCAGGGACAGTCCGGGAAACAGAATGATCCAGCTCGCGTTGGCCAAGTAGGACCGGCCTTCGGCCATGATGTTGCCCCAGCTCGGTACCTCCGTTGGCGTGCCGGCCCCCAGGAAGCTCAACGCGGCTTCGGACAGCATGGCATCGGCGCAGATGAACGTCGCCTGGACGATCAGCGGGGCGATAGTATTGGGCGTGATGTGCTTGAAGATCACCCTGGCCGTTCGGGCGCCGCAGGCAACCGCCGACTCGACGTAGGTAATCTCCCTGGCCACGACCACGATGCCGCGCACCAAGCGGGCCACGCGGGGCACTTGGGGAACCGTCAGCGCAATGACGACGTTCTCGACACTCGCTGGAAGCAGGGAGATCAGACCGATGGCCAGAAGCAGCCCGGGAATGGCCATCAATCCGTCCATTATCCGCATCAGCCACGCATCGATTCGCCGCACATAGCCGCTCACCAGACCCACCAGCATGCCGATGGATACGCCAAACAGTGCCACCGACAGGCCGACAATCAACGAGATGCGGGTGCCGTAGACGACCCTTGTGAAGACGTCCCGGCCATACATGTCCGAACCGAACCAGTACGCGTCCGATGGGGGTTTGAGCCGGTCAAACACGCTAATGTCGAGGGGATCTTTGCCGGAAATCCAGGGGGCGGCGAGCGCCACGACGACGAAGAACGTGGTCATGACAAGCCCGACAATCATTGTCGGGTGGCGGCGGACGAAATGCCAAGCCTGACGGTGCCTCGGCAGCTCCGCGTAGGACGGTGTTTCCGTTTCTGTTGCGTCTGTGAAAACGAAAGCCATGACACTAGTGCCGGACGCGGGGATCGAGGAACGTGTAACTGATATCGACCGCCAGATTGACCAGGACGTAGACGCCCGAGAACACCAGGATCACCCCTTGGACGATCGGGTAGTCCCTGTTCAGGATGGCATCGATGGTCAGCGATCCCAATCCGGGAAGGTTGAAGACCCTCTCGATGACAACGACACCGTTGAGCAGCAAGGCCATGCCAATACCGATAACCGTCACGATGGGCACCGACGCATTCCTCAGGGCGTGTTTGAACAGGACCGGCAGCGGCGGCACCCCTTTCGCGTAGGCGGTTCGGACATAGTCCTCCTTCAACACCTCCAGGACGGTGGCGCGGGTAATGCGGGTGATCAAGGCGACATAGACAAGACCCAGGGTGACGGTAGGTAGAATCATGTGGTGGATGAAGGGGAGGAACCCCTCCCGAATGCTGACGTAACCTTGGGCCGGGAACAGGCCCCAATTGACCGAAAACTCGAATATGAAAATAAATCCGAGCCAGAACCCGGGTATGGAGAATCCGAGAACGGCGAATATCATCACTAGCCGATCTACCAGGCTGCCCGCCTTCCACGCCGCCAGCACGCCGAGGGGAACACCCATCAGGACGGCAAAGACGATCGTCGTCACCGTCAGGGACAGGGTGGGCTCCACGCGCTGCCCCATCAGCATCGTGACCGGCTTGTTGAAGACGATGGAGTCGCCGAGGTCTCCGCTGAGGATCTTGCCCGACCAGATCAGGAACTGCTCGTAAATGGGCTTGTTCAGGCCCAACGCCTCGCGGAGCATCTCAACTTCCGCCGGGGTGGCCTCTTCATCGCTCAGCACATCGGCGGGATCCCCCGGGGTCAGGTGTATCAAAAGGAAGACGATGGTGCCGACGATCACCATCACCGGGATGGCGGCGAATACACGGCGAACGATATAGGCCAGCATCGTCGGATCGACCTCGAAATTCGATAGCCCCGGGGAAAATGCCCCGAGGCCATCAGCGTGAGGTTAGTTTTTCTTGACGCTCCAGTAGATGGGTGAGGGCGCCCGGACGATTCCCGAGATGTTCTTCCGGAACGCGGCGTCGTTGGCGTATTCACCGAACTGTATGTAGGGCACGGTCTCGTAAACCGCCTTCTGAAGCTCGATGGCGATCTTCATGCGCTCGGGCCCGTCACTTGCGTTGCCGAAAGCGAGCTTGAGGTCGTCAATGCGCTTGTCGCAGGGCCACCCGTAGAAGCCCTTCTCGCAGCCGCCGGACAGGAAGCCGGTCAGCGCGGGAAGTGACGGGGTCACCGTCTGGGTGGCCAGCGGCATCATGTGCCAGCCCTTCCTGGGGTTGGTGATCGGGTTGTCCTTGTTGCGCCGGCGCGACATCATGGCGCCGTAGTTCATCTCCTGCATATCCGCCTTCCCGCCAATCTTGCGGATGTAGCTGGACATGATCAGGGCGGTAGACCGGCTGCTTGCCGAACCGGGATTGGTCAGAATCACGATCGGCTCGCCGTTGTACCCGGCCTCCTTCATAAGCCGCTTGGCCTTTTCGAAATCCTGGCCCATCAAGGCCTCGGAACCCACGTCGGTGGCATAGGGCCCGCCGCAGGTCCAGTAGGCCGGGCATACCTTGAACAGCTTGGGGTCGCCGACGACTCCGGTCAGCATCTCTTCCTGGTTGATCATCCACAGCAGCGCCTGCCGTGCCGCGGGATGATTGAAAGGTGGCGCTAGGTGATTGAGGTAGATGAGCCCCTGTCGACCGGTGCGCAACGGGGCCAACGTGATGTTCGGATCCTTGATCAGATCGTCCCGCAGGGAGGCGGGAGCTTCCTGAATCAGATCCACTTCCCCGTTCTTGAGCGCCGCCACCATGGTGGCCTCATCGGTGATGATCTTCTCTTCCAGTCGCTTG
Organism: Rhodospirillales bacterium; assembly: GCA_965247705.1. Classification (GTDB taxonomy): domain Bacteria; phylum Pseudomonadota; class Alphaproteobacteria; order Rhodospirillales; family CAMCUA01; genus CBDFHV01. Next base: position 11,867 of record CBDFHV010000022.1, read on the forward strand.
AAGTAGACCTTCTTGCTGCCGGCAACATAGGTGGGAGTCTCGGACCGCGGATTGTAGCCTTCGAACTTCACGTAGTGCAGTTGCTTGCCCGGGATGTACTCGTTCGGCAAAAACACGAACGGGCCGGAGCCGGTGAAGTCCGTTATCTTTTCCTTGACCGGCGTCTTGGCCAGGCGTTCCGGCATGATCGCCGGCGGGTAGCGAACACCGGTCAGGATCTCCAGAGCCATTCCGTTTGTCACCTTCAGGTTCCAGACGAAAGTCTTGTCGTCCACCGTCTCCACCGACTTGGTCAATCGCTTGAAAACCCGGCCGCGAGGCCCGGCTCCCCAGCGTATCAGCGAGGCCACCGCATCGGCGGCGCGGATCGGCGTACCGTCATGAAAATGGAGGTCGGGCCGCAAGGTCATGGTCAGCTTCGTATTGTCCCCGTTCCAGGCGTAGGTATCGACCATCTGCGGCTGGGGCTTCATGCTGGAATCGAAGGAGAACAGCATGTCGTAGACTTTGTAGGAGAAAAACTCCGTGGTGCCGCCGCCACCGAAGTGGGGGTCCAGCACCTTCACATCGAATGACACGACCCTGAGTGTGTCCTTCGGCGGTATACGCTGCGCCCAGGCGGACCCGACCGCCACCGCTGTGACGAGGGCGAGATTGAGGCCGGTTGATAGAATGGTGGAGCGAATTCGCATGTCACGTTCCTCCCTGATTGCCTGATTTGTTCGACAAGCCATCGATAAATGTCCGGCAATGCCGGTGGACTGTCAACCCGAACGGTGGTGGTCGCGGCCCGCGGGCTCGCGGATTGGCCATGGCGCCACCGCCCATGAGAAGCCTGGATATTTGACCGCTTGGAGACCGAAACACGTTCCGCGTCCGCCGTTGGCCAGAAGCTTCCGTTGACGCTAGTAAGGGCCAACTATGTTGTCTAATGATTAAGTGCTATGACCCTATGCTAAATTTGCATACTGGCAGAGGGCCGGGACATGGTGCTTCGCTGACTCGAGGCGTTTCGGGCGATCATGACCGTCGGCACCGTGACCGGCGCGGCGGAGCGGCTCAACCTCTCCCAACCCGCGGTCAGCCGCATGATCGCCAAACTCGAAACCGAGCTCGGCTTCAAGTTGTTCGTTCGCCAGGGTGGCCGCCTGGTGCCCACCGCCGAGGGATCGAACTTCCACCGCGAGGCCGAGCGGGTACTCTCCGGCATTAGCGAGGTCCTGCGCATCGGCAGCGACATACGGCTCAATCGGGGGGCCCGCCTGAGGCTTGTCGCCATGCCGGCGGTTGCCAACGGGCTGCTGCCCCCGGTGCTCCGCGGCTTCCTGGCCAGCAATCCAACGCTTCAAGTCTCGCTTCAAGTCCATGGCCGGCGCGATGTCGAGCACTGGATTGCCGGCAAGCAGTTCGACCTTGGACTCGCGGCGCTGCCGATCGACCACCCGGCTGTCGAGTGCGAGAAGTTTGTCGAGGTCGGCTTGGTGGCCGCGGTACCGCCGACCAGCCGATTCGCCCGCCGACGGACGCTCACGCTCTCCGATCTCGCCGAGGAGACGTTCATCATGCTGCCCACCCACACGCTGTTCCGCATGCAGATCGAGGACGCCTTCATGGCCCAGGGACTTCGCCCCCGGGTACGGGTCGAGACCTCGTCGATGGCATCGGCCTGCGAGATGGTGGCCGAGGGCATCGGCGTCACCACCGTCGACCCCTTCACGGCACGGAGCTTCCTGCCGGGGCGGATCGCGGTCCGCGAACTCAAGCCCCGACTCGAACGGGTGTACGGGTTTCTGTATCCGACCGATCGGCCGGTGTCGGTGCTGGCACGGCGCTTCACCGAGTTGGTACGTGAAGTGGCGCCGCGAGTCTTGGGCACGATGCCGAAGCTCCAACCCGCCGCCGAGTAGCCGAGACGGGCCGGTCTGAGACCGGCCCCTACGCACTTGAGGAAACCTTCGTAGGGGCGGGTCTCAGACCCGCCCATCACCGTCCCGGAGTGGCATTCAAGAGGCGCGAACTAGTCTAGCTAACGTCCCTATCCGGTTAAAACAGGATCGGCCTAAATGTTCTTGTTATGTTCACGTAGAGGATGTAGGCTGATCGCATTGTCTCGGGCTTTTGGAGGGCGGTGCGATGGGCAGGATGTTGGCGTTTCAAGAACGGCACGGATCGGAAGCGGCCTGCATCGAGGCGCTGGCCCGGCTGCGCTGGCCGCAGGGCTATGTCTGTGCCCGCTGCGGCGAACGGCGGAGCTACCGAATGACGGCGCGGCCCAGGATCTTCGAATGCGCCCGTTGCGGTCATCAGGAATCGGTGACGGCGGGGACGATCTTCCACCGCACCCGCACGCCGCTCCGCAAATGGTTCCTGGCGGCGTGGTGGATGGCGCGCGACAAGCGTGGGGTCTCGGCCCTTTTGCTGTCCCGCGAGTTGGATCTGCGCTACGAGACAGCGTGGCTGATGGCTCATAAGCTGCGTCATGCCCTGACGGAGCGCTCGGAATTTCCGCTCGAGGGCTTGGTCGAGGTCGACGAGAGTTATTATGGCGGGCGCGGCAAGCCGGAGAGCCGGGGCCGGGGCCTTTCCAACCCGAACAAGAGCCTGTTGGTGATGGCCGTCGAGAAGCGGCCGGTCGGGCCGGGCAAGGGCATCAAGGGAAGCGGCTTCGTCGCCGGCCGGGCGCGGCTCGCCATCCTCCCGGCGGCCACCGCCCGCGAGCTGGGCGGCTTCGTGCGCGCCTCGGTCAGGCCCGGAAGCCGCCTCGCCAGCGACGCCTTCAAGGGGTACGCCGGACTCCGCGACACCTATCGCCACCACCCCGTCGTGCAAGGCGAAGGCAAGAATGCCGAGCGCTTGATGCCGGTCGTCCATGTCCTGTTTTCCAACGTGAAGACCTGGCTCAACGGCACCTATCACGGTGTCGGCGCCAAGCACCTGCCGCGCTATGCCCGGGAATGGAGCTACCGCTTCAACCGCCGCACACGCATCACCGATCTGGCCGACTTCGTCCTCCGCCGCGCCATGGACCAACCCACCATCACCTACAAGGAGCTGGTCGACAGTCTTCAACCGCAGGGTGCGCTACCTGCTTTAACCGGATAGGGACGCTAGCTAAACAGGTAGATCGGGCTCGACCACGCTTGATGGCCATCCTCCTGGGTGACGCAGGCATAGAGCCGGGTATCGCTGCTCTTGCGGAGGTTGACCTTACGGCTGAGGGTCATCGCCCGCGTCTTGTTTTCATCGGGCAGCCGGAAGACGCGAAGGGCCTTGAACAGACCGCCGCAATCGAAGCGCACATCCTCGAGCCCGATATCGGCGAGACTGATATCGCAATCGACCTCGCTGGTGCGGAGGTGAAGAACGCCGTCCTCGACTTGGTCGAGCCACACGTCGATCGCCGAATAGCCGCCGGTGGTGACGCAGTTCCATTCGATGCCGCGATCGCCGATCTGTTGCGGCAGTTTTTCGATGTTCCAGAAATTGATCGGCGCCAGCCGTTCGATCCGCGCACCTTCGAATTCCGCCGAGCAAACCCAATTGACGTTGCGTCCCCGACCCCGATAGTGGGCGCCCTCGCAGACGATCCGGATGCGGCGGCCAAGGTCGGATTCCTCGAACGGGCGGATCGTTTCGTAGGCGTCGAGGCCGTCTCGCAACTGAATTCTCTCGATCGCCGCCGATCCCACCACGTCCAGGTTGAAAGTGACCTCGTCATCACCGGTCTTGACGATGTCGCCCATGATGGCGCGGTCACAGGGCTCGCTTCCAACGTCGCCGAGCTCCGGGTTGCGGTGATAGAGAATGCCGGGCGCCGCCAGGTCCACCGAGGTCTTGAGATAGAGCCGCGCGCCGGTGGTCGCATAGTGATGGCGGCGGCGAAACCCCTCGACGAGGGCATCCCGGTTCAGCCCCTCCAACACATGGCAGGTGAGGCCCCCGTAGGACCCGAATTCCGCCACCCCGGGGTACTTCGCGCCGGGTCGCCCGTCGTGACCGTCGCTCGAAGCGACGATGCCGACCCGGTAGTCGGCCTCCAGGGCGTCGGTCACGATCCACTCGAAGGTTCCCCACGCGGAGTGGATTTCCACCGAGGGCTCGATCTTGGCGTCGTGGGCAAATTTGACGTCGGCATAGCGGCCGCCGATATGGGCGGTGACCAGGGCGTCCTCGTTCTTGAGCGCGGTCAGCAGATCCTTCGCCGAATGACAGTCGGTTTCCGGGTGGGTGGTGTCGTAGACCAGGGATCGGCACGACCTGTATATCGGCCTGCCCTCTTCCCGGTACCAGACATTGTGATCGCCGCCGAGCGAAGTGTTCCCCGACCATTCGTAACCCGGCAGGGTGACGAACCTGTCGGGCTCGTTGAACTCGGCCGTCAGGTCGTTCAGATGATTCCAGAATTCATCGGTGATCTGGAAGTCGTTGCCCTGGTGGCCGCATATGTCCAGAAACGCCCTGTCGCGGCCGAATTCGAAGTATTCGCGCGCGGAATTGGTGCCGATGGTCTCTTCGCTCTGACCGTGGAGATCGCTCCAATAGTGCCGATAGGGCGTGTCGGCATCAATGCGAAGTGGATTTGATTCGGCGAACAGCGTGCCGCCCTCGGAGAGGATATTGAGCCGGCGATCTCCCGCTGCATCGACGGAAAGACCATCCACCACCTTGCCGATTTCTCCCCGCTTGAACGTCACGGTCTCAGGCAATCCGACGATCGGCCCATCCGCCTGGAGGCGAACCGTCCGGTCGATCTGGTCGCTCGGGTTTCCCCACTTGTCCTCGCATTTGAGGCACAGCCTGAAGCTGTCCCCCGCCCGGCGCAGGGTCGGCAGGATCGCTTTCCACATCACGCCCGGGCCCGGCACGATGGCGATGGTGGCTTGCGCGTCGGGGGGCAACGGGATGTATTCGTAGCTGGCGAACGGATCGGCGAGAACGCGAAACTCGAAGGTCGGTTCGACGAAGGTCTGCACCCGGATCCCCGGTGAGCCCTGCCGCTGGTCCCCAAAGCGGACCACGATTTGCTCGCCTTCCGACAGGTACCGGTCACAGCGGATGTAGATGGATCTGCCCCAGGGGCGGATGTTGCGGCGGTGTTCGCAGCGCGTGGTAAGCGGAATTCCGGTGGACGCCTCGGCGGTGGTAAATCCGGGCGCCGCCGGATCATCCGACTGAATCATCGACTGGTCGGTCTGCGAACGCAGCACGACCTTGATGCTGCCCCGGTCGTCGATGCCGAATTTGCCGCATGTATAGGTGAGGGTGAAGCTATGCCACGATCCCGCCTCGAAACGGCCGCCGGGGTCGATGGTCGCCGACCCCATGAGGTCGGGCCGATAGGTGTGGTGTGGCATGGTCGTTCTTCCGCTGCTGGGGGGTCCACGGGGCGCGACGACTGTAGGCCGATCTCCGAGAACCGCACAAGGCTCGCCCGCACCGGTCGGATTCAGGTCTGGGCGCCCTTCGGTCCGGCCGACCCCAAACGCAAGCGCACCGTCTCCAGTTCGAAGATGGTTGTCACGTCGGCGTTGCCGATGTTGGCGTCCGGTCCGAACGCATCGATCAGGCGCAGCCGCAGCCGGTGAATGTCGGGCAGGGTCGCGCCGACCCGCGGGTGGACCAGCTCCAGCATGATCGTGGCCGGGTCCAGCCGTTGCTTCAGGGCATCGACGAGATCGTCGTTGATCGCCCCGTCCGGGATCAGTTCCATCGCCTCGATCATCGCCATCACGGCGCCCCCATCGAGGACCATTTCCACCTGGCGGATCATTTCCTCGGCGGTGATCGAGTCCGTCTTCGAGCCGACCTCGCCGATCGCTTCCAGGCCCGCATCCTGAACCCACGTCAGTTGGCGCCGTCGTTCCTCGTCGGTGAGGGGCACGGTGTTGTCCGACACTTCCGCCATGTCGAACCCGAGCGCCTTGACCTCCGCCAGGTATTGCGGAATGCCCCCCTCTCCCATGTGAAAGTAGACATACTCCTGGAACTGACCGCCGATCATGGTCTTGACGCCGTGATTCCGGTAGGCCTGAAGTTTCCGCATCAGCACATCGCGGTCGTGCAGGCGCGCCGTGCCCGTGGCGATCTTGGCGATGTCCACATAGGGCGCGGCGGTCTCCATCAGCATCTCGATCTGGGAGACGCTGAGCCCGTAGTCGATGGTCATGGTGAGGCCGCTTGATCGGGGCTTGGTCATGCTGCGTCGCGCATCGATCGGTACGAAAGAGAACGGCGGGGCTTTGCTCATCGAAGTTGCCTCTTGTTGTTCGGCTCAGACAGCGACCGCCTTCGAGATCGAAGGACTGAGTTCCGGTCGGCGGCTGTGCCATTCCGTTGCCTGCTGAAAAGCATGCCCCACGCGCAGGAGCGTCCCTTCGTCGAAGGGCCGTCCGACGATCTGCAGTCCCAGGGGCAGCCCGGAGCCGGAGAAGCCGCAGGGGACCGAAAGGGCCGGCACGCCCGCCAGGCTGAAGGCGGACAGGGTCTGGCGACCGGCGCTCAGTTGTATCGCCGCCTGCGCCTTGCTTTCGATGGGTTTCGAGGCTTGGACCGCCGGCGGCGCGGGACCCGGCGCGGTGGGCGACAGCAGAACGTCGTATTCCCGCAGCAGGTCCAAGACCGCCTGGCGGATGACCAGGCGCGCCCGCTCTGCCTTGGTGACCAGGGCGGACGGTAGAACGCTGCCGGTCAGCGCGCGTACCCGCGCCGTGCGGGAATAGGCCTCGGGTTGGGTCCGCAGCCGCGCCTGGTTGCCGCCCGCGGTGGCGGTGTCGATCAGGATGCGGAATACGGGCACGGAAAGCTCCAGGATCGGGATGCTTCGGCTCTCCACCACCACGCCAAGCTTCTCCAGCACCCGCACGGACTCGTGGACGGCCCGATTGACCTCGGAACTGACGTAGGGAGCGTCGGTGAGGTCCGTGAGCAAACATGCCCGCAACCCGTTGGGCTTCTCCTCTATCGCGCGCCCATAGTCGGGAACCGGCGCGTGGGCCGAGAGGGGATCGCGCGGATCTCGACCGGCGACCGCGCGCAGGACAAGGGCGCAGTCCTCCGCCGTCCACGCCATCGGCCCCGGCATGTCCATCTGCCAGGACATCTCGAACGAGCCGCGGCGGCTGATGCGCCCCTGGGTCGGCCGCAGACCCGTTATCCCGCAATAGGCGGCGGGCAGGCGGGTCGACCCGCCGGTGTCCTCACCGACGGTGGCGGGAAAAAAGCCGGCTGCCACGCCGGCGGCCGAACCGGAACTCGATCCGCCGACGCTGTGGTCCAGGTTCCACGGGTTCCTCGGCAGCAGGCTTTCGCCTGCCTTGGCGTCCTCGCTCCACTCCCCCGCCTGACGAATGGCGGTCTTGCCAAAGACCACGGCCCCGGCGTCCCGCAGCCGCGCCACAACGGTCGCATCCTCGGCCGGCGTGTAGCGCGCCACGTCGGCCGGCGCGGGCGGCGCGAACAGGTTCGACGACCAGGCGGACGGCGATCCGGCGACCTCGAACCCGTCCTTCACCGGGATCGGAATCCCGTGCAGCGGACCCCGCCAATCGCCAGCCGCGATCTCGGCCTCCGCTTTCCGGGCGCGTTCAAGGGCGCTGTCCGGGAACAGGCTGGTGAAGGCGTGAACCCGATCGTCAAGCGCCTCGACACGGCTCAAGCATGCCTGCAGCAGTTCGACCGGAGACAACTTGCGATGACACAACAAGGCACCCAATTGGGCGACCGTCTTACCAACGACGTCGTCAGACATCGTCGTCTTCCTTGCCGACAAAGAACGGCACCCGCATCGGCACGGAGTTCAGGTCGATGTCGTCCCACGGCAGCATCGCGTCACGCAACGCATTGACGTAATGGGTGACCTCCACCGCCTCCTCCGGACTCATCGCCAGTCCCAGGGATTCGACGGTTGCCTGCACTTCCTCGATCGTCAGGTCCCGCAAGCCTTCTTTCCTCTCCTCCTTCACGTTCGTTTTCGAGGCCCTACTCCGCCGCCCTCGCTTCCTCCTCCCCGAACACGTCCTCCATCACCCTCCTTAACCGCGCCCGGATGGCGTCCGGGTCGGCGAAGACTTCGGCAAGCGGCTTGCCGCCGGTGGGTTCCAGGTCGGGAACGGCTTCGCTGTAGATGCGGCGGCGAGTTGATTGGCGGATGGATTTGGGGAGGGTGAAGAGGCGGGCGTTGATATCGTTGACGGTGGCGTCGTCGAAGACCGTCTCCCAGGCCTGGCGCGCCGGGCCGAAGTCGAAATCGGTGCCGAGGTTGCTCCGCGTGCGGCCCGCCCGGGCGGCTTGCGTGGCGGCCTCGTCCACGGCGCCGTTCCGCACGACCACACCGTAGTCCCGCTCCGCCGTCTCCGCCGTGACGAATCCCCAGGTCACGTCGTCGAGGACCGCCGCCGGGTTCCGCTCGTAGGGATCGCCGTAGCCGCCGGCGCCGGGCATCATCATGGTCATGGTGTCGCCCGCGCCCACCGGCACCACGTTGATCTTGCCCACCTCGCGCTCGTCCGCCTTGCCCTGGTTGAAGACGGCACGGAAATTGGCGGCGGGGCTGGCGCCGGCGACGGACCAGGCGGGGAAGCGGAAACGCTCCATGCCGCGGGCGTAGATGCGCCCGCCGTCGCGCAGGAACTCGACCGTCAAGAGCTGCCCCACCCCGCCGCGCCAGCGCCCGGCGCCGCCCGAATCGGGGCGGATGTCGTAGTCGCGCACCAGGATACCGGCCTCGGCCTCGATGTTCTCGATCGGATGGTTGCGCATGTTGGACATGGAGGCGTCCCGGTTGTCGGCTCCGTCGTGTCCCTTATAGGCGCCCATGCCGCCGCGCATGGGTTCCACCACCACCACCTGGCTTTGGCTGCCGTCGGCGATGTACTCGTGGAGCACGAAGGTGAGCCCGGCGCCGCAACTGGGGGCCGGTGTCATCTCGGGCACGGCTTTGAAAAGCGCCCCGGTCATGGCGTCGTTCAGCCGCCGGGCCGGGGCCGAGCGCAGGCCGATGGCGATGGGAAACTCCGCGTTCAGCACCGTGGCCGGCGGATTGGTCATGGTCAGGTGCCGATAAAGCCCGGCGTTCAGGGGCATGGTGGTGTCGTGGGTCATCAGGAACGAGGTGAACCGCATGGTCAGCCATTCGTGCATGCGGTTCATGGAGGCGGTGTTGTAGGAGGCGTCCACCTGGGGATCGGTGCCGGTCAGATCGATGTGCACACAGCCGTCGTTGACGGTGAGCTTGCAGCGCAGCTTGATGGGCAGGGCGGTCACCAGGTCGTCGTCCATGTAGTCCCAGAACTCGTAGACCCCGTCGGGGACCCGGCGCAGCACCTCGCGGGCCTTCAGGGCGGCGTATTCCTGCAGATCCTGGTGGCAGGCGAGGAAGGCCTCGATGCCGTGGCGTTCGATCATCTCCTTGCAGCGCTGCTTGCCCACGTGCATGGCCGCCAGCATGGCCCGGATGTCGCCCATGTTCTCCTCCGGGATGCGGCAGTTGGCCCGAAACAGGGTCAGGAAATCCTCGTTGATTTGGCCCCGCTTCATGAACTTCATGGGCGGAATGATCAGCCCTTCCTGGAAGTACTCGTGGTTGGACGGCAGGATGCTGCCGGCCACCGTGCCGCCGACGTCGGTCGAATGGATGAAGGCCCAGCCGTAGGCGACGATCTTGCCATTATGGAAATAGGGCTCGATCACATGGATGTCCGGCAGGTGGGTGGCCAGCCCGCCGGAGGTGAAGGCGTCGTTGGTGACGATGATGTCGCCCGGTTCCAGGTCCGGCACGGCGGCGATGGTTTCCGTGCAGTCGCAATCGACGAACAGGGACACCCCGTTGGTGCGCGGATGGGCGAACAGCTTGCCATCGAGGCCGACCAGGGCGGTGGCGAAATCGGCGGCCTCCTTGACGAAGAGGGTGCGGGCGGTGCGCTGCAGCGTCGTCCCCATCTCCTCGGCCGCGGCCTGGACCTTGCTGTGAAGGATTTCGAGGAGGATGGGATCGAGCTTCATGGGGGGCTCCAAAGTTCACAGGTGAATAGCGAGCGTAGGGGCGGGTCTCAGACCCGCCCGGGACGGGGCCGAGGACGGACGCCGCCCTTGACCGTCGGGCGGGCGGGTCTGAGACCCGCCCCTACGCATTGAAGCATTCTGGATCACGTCCGGTACGACGAATCGATGCGATCGAGGCGGCGCAGCATGGCCGGCCATTCTGATTCCCCTATCCCCTCGCCGCGGCGCCAGGAGGTCATCTGCGGGTGATCGCGGGCCTCCGGCGTGGGCATCACCACCCTTCCGCAGGACTGGGCCAGGACCTGTGCCTGGCAGGCTTTCTGCAAGTGATACATGGCGATAAATGCCGCCGCCACGTTTGGCCCGACCGTCAGCAGCCCGTGGTTGCGCAGGATCAGGGCCATGTGCGGGCCGAGGCTATGGACCAGGCGTTCCTGCTCGTCCAGGTCCACCGCCGGCCCTTCGTAGTCGTGGTAGCCGATGTTGTCGTAAAAGCGCATGGCCGCCATGCTGATGGGCAGCAGCCCGTCCTCGAGGGCGGCGATGGCCACCCCTTCGTCGGAATGGGTGTGGACCACGCACTTCGTGTCGGACCGGGCGCCGTGGATGGCGCCGTGAATGACGAAGCCGGCCCGGTTGACCCCATAGGGCGTCTCGTCCACCGGATTGCCCTCCAGGTCCAGCTTGACCAGGCTGGAGGCGGTGATTTCCTCGTAGCAGAAACCCCAGGGGTTGATCAGAAAGTGCTCGTCCCGGCCCGGCACCCGGGCCGAGATGTGGTTGTAGATCAGGTGGTCCCAGCCGTGCAGGTGCACCAGGCGGTAGGCGGCGGCCAGGTCCACCCGAACCTGCCATTCCTCGGGGCTGACCCGCTCGCGCACCGACGGGAAGCGGGGGTGTTCGGCGATCGACGTGGTCATCGCGGGGTCTCCCAAATGGTCACTGTGCGGCCTGGGCGGTCACCTCGCCGAAGACCTCGGCCATGGCTTCGGTCAGCCGGGCGCGGACGGCGTCCGGGTCGGCGATGATCTCCGAGATGGGCCGCGAGCCGGACACGGGCAGGTCCGGCAGCACCTGGTCGAAGATCCACCGGCGGCGGGCCTGGCGCACCGACTTGGGCAGGGTCATGAGGGCCCGGTTGAAGCGGTCCATGGTCTCGTCGTCGAACACCGATTCCCAGGCCTCCCGGTCGGGGCCGAAGTCGAAGTCGGCCCGCACGTTGTCGCGCACCCGCCGGGCCCGCAGGGCCTCGGTGGCCGCCCCGTCGATCGCGCCGTCGGTCAGCACGACGCCATAGTCCCGCCGCGCGCCCTCGTCGCTGACGAAACCCTGTTCCACGTCGTCCAGCACCCGAGCCGGGTTGCGCAGGAACGGATCCCCGAAGCCGCTGCCGCCCGGCAGCAGCATGTGCAGCGTATCGCCGGCATCGACCCGAAGCTCGTCGATCTTGAACACTGGTCTCTCATTGGGCGTACTCTGGTTGAAGACCGCCTGGAACGGCGCCCCCGGCCGGCCGCCGCCGACTCCCCAGGGGGGGAAGCGCAGCCGCTCCATGCCGCGGGCGAAGACCGAGCCGCCGTCGCGCAGGAAGCGAAATCCCACCGCCTGTCCGACGCCGCCTCGCCAGCGTCCAGGTCCGCCCGAATCGGGCCTGACGTCGTATTGGATGATGACCACCCCGGCGTCGGACTCGACCGTCTCCAGGGGGTGGTTTTTCATGTTGTTCAACGTGCTATCGCGGCCGTCGACACCGTCCTGGCCCTTCATCGCCCCCATGCCGCCGCGCAGGGGCTCCAGCACCTGTACCGACCGGCCGTTGCCGGACTCGTCGGCCTCGGCCAGGACCAGGGGTGCCGACGCGCCGCAGGTGGGCGCCGACATCAGGTCCGGCGCCGCCTTGAGGATCGACCCGGTCAAGGCGTCGTTGAGGCGCCGCGCCGGCGCCTGGCGGATGCCAATGGCGTCGGGGAACTCGGCATTCAGGTGGGTGCCCGGCGGGTTAATCACGTCCACCGTCCGGTAGAGCCCGACGTTCATCGCCATGGTCTGGTCGTGGGTGGTCATGAAGGTGGTCAGGCGCATGGTCATCCAGTAGTTGCGCTTGCCCATGGTGGGGACATTGTAGGCGGCGGCCACCTGGGGGTCGGAACCGGTGACGTCGAGGGTCACCCGGCCGTCGCGCACCTTCATGTTGACCCGCACCCGGAGCGGGATGTTGCTGACCATGTCGTCGTCCATGAAGTCCCAGAACGGGTAGTCGCCGTCGGGAATGCGCCGCAGCACGGCGCGGGCCTTTTCGGCCGTGTAGTCCTGGAGCTGCTCCTGGGAGGCGACAAGGGCGTCCGCCCCATGCTGGACGGCGATGTCGTGCAGCCGCCGTTCGCCCACGCCGAGACCGCCCAACATGGCCCGGATGTCGCCCATGTTGATCTCCGGGGTGCGGCAGTTGGCGGTGAAGACGGTCACCAGATCTTGGTTCCAGGCGCCCCGCCGCATGAGTTTCATGGGCGGCATGCGCAGGCCTTCCTGGAAGACGTCGTGGCTGGACGGGGATATGGAACTGGGGACACGCCCGCCCACGTCGGTGAAATGGATGAAGGTCCAGCCGTAGGCGACAATGCGCCCGTCCTCGAAATAGGGCTGGAGCAAGTGGATATCGGGCAGGTGGGTGACCAGTCCCTCGGTGGTATAGGGGTCGTTGGAGATGATCACGTCCCCCGGCTCCAGGTCGCCGGCGGCCCTGATCATCGGCATGCAGTCGCTGTCGATCAGGAACTGGACGGTGGCCGACGGGGGATAGCCGAAAACGAACCCCTTGGTGTCCACCAGCGCCGTCCCGAAGTCGCAGGCTTCCTTGACGTAGGTGGAACGCGACGTCCGCTGGACGGTGAAAAACATCTCGTCCGCGGCCGCGGCCACCTTGCGACCCAGGATTTCCAGGGTGATGGGGTCGAGCTTCAAGGATCATTTCCCGAATGCCGGCCCACCGGGAGCCGTGCCGATTGATGGTTTCGGTGACGGTAGGTCGGGTCTCGACGCCTGTCAAACCGCGCGGCAGCGAGGGGCGTGGGGCCCCCTCGCGGGCTTTGCGGTTGCCCTCGCGGGCTTTGCGGTTGATTGAAGGCGTTCAACTTGCCATCATCGCGGGGGCAGGCGACCCAGCCGCAAGCTGTGCGCGCCGGAGACGGCACGCCGTTTCGACCCTTTAGGCCGCCTCGGGACCCCCGACTACGCCTCCGCAAAGGCGTTCGGGTTTGGGAGGGCTGTGACCCTTGACCGTATTCATCATCCGCCGGCTTCTGCAGAGCGTCTTCGTGGTGTGGGTGATGTCGTTGATCGTCTTCTTCGGCGTCAATGTCATCGGCAACCCCGTGGACATTCTGGTGCCGCCGGACTGCGACCAGGCCTGCTACGACGCCGCCGTCGTATCCCTCGGCCTCGATAAGCCGATCTGGCAGCAGTACTTCATCTTCGTCGACAACGCCCTCGAAGGGAACATGGGGAAATCCTTCGTCCTCGGCGTATCGGCCATGGACATGATCGTCCAGCGCATGCCGGCGACCCTGGAACTGGCCATGTGCGCCATGTTCATCGCTATCCTGATCGGCATCCCCCTTGGCATGTGGTCGGGCCTGAAGCCCGATAGCTTTTCCGGGCGCGTCATCATGGGGGGGTCCATCCTGGGCTTCAGCCTTCCCAGTTTCTGGGTCGGCATCATCCTCATCATGGTTTTCGCGGTCGAACTGGGCTTGCTGCCCACGACCGGTCGCGGCGAGACGGTGGACCTCTTGGGCGTACCGGTCAGCTTCCTCACCCTGGACGGGCTGTCGCACCTGATCCTGCCGTCCATCAACCTGGCCCTCTACAAGACCTCCATGGTGATCCGGCTGACCCGGGCCGGCATGCGCGAGGTCCTGCCGCTGGATTATGTGAAGTTCGCCCGGGCCAAGGGCCTGCGGGAAAAGCGGGTGATCTTCAGCCACGTCACGAAGAACATCATGATCCCGGTGGTCACCGTGCTGGGCCTGGAGCTGGGCAACGTCATCGCCTTCGCGGTGGTGACCGAGACGATCTTCGCCTGGCCCGGCATGGGCAAGCTGATCATCGATTCCATCGAGGTTCTCGACCGGCCGATTATCGTCGCCTACCTGATGATCATCGTCTTCATGTTCATCATCATCAACCTGGTGGTTGATTTGTTGTATTCCGTGCTCGATCCCCGGGTACGCCTGGCGAGGATACAGGCATGACCACGACCGCATCGGAGACGCCGGTGACATCCATTGCCGCGACGGCGGCGGTGGAGACCCCGTTCCGCCGCTTTCTCTCCGACTTCGCGGAAAGCAAGCTGGCCATGATCGGGTTTTTTACCTTCGTGGTCGTTCTGATTATCGCCGTGACCGCGCCGTGGATCTCGCCCACTAATCCCTACGACCTGGCGACGATCGACATCCTCGACAACCGGCTGCCGCCGGGCTCCATGGCCTACACGGGCAAGACCTACTATCTGGGCACCGACGGCCAGGGCCGGGACATGCTGAGCGCCATCTTCTACGGATTGCGGACCAGCCTGATCGTCGGCGTCATGAGCGGCGTGATCGCCCTTTGCTTCGGCATGTCCATCGGCCTGACCGCCGCCTACTTCGGCGGCAAGGTGGACACCATCATCATGCGGATCGTCGACCTGCAGCTGGGCTTTCCGACGATCCTGGTGGCGCTCATTCTGCTCGCCGTCCTCGGCCAGGGGGTGGACAAGGTGATCGTCGCCCTGGTCGTGGTGCAGTGGGCCTACTATTGCCGGACGGTGCGGGCGAGCGCGCTCGTCGAACGCCGCCGCGAGTACATGGAAGCCGCCGATTGCCTGGCCCTCAGCCATCGGCGGATCGTCTTCAAGCACCTTCTGCCCAATTGCATGCCACCGCTGATCGTGGTCGGCACGGTGCAGGTTGCTCACTCCATCGCCCTGGAGGCGACGTTGTCGTTCCTTGGCCTGGGCCTGCCGCCGACCGAGCCGTCCCTGGGCCTCTTAATCGCCAACGGCTTCGACTACATGCTGAGCGGCCGCTACTGGATCAGCTTCTTCCCCGGCATCGCCCTGCTGATCACCATCGTCAGCATCAACCTGATGGGCGATCAGCTGCGCGAAGTGCTGAACCCGCGCCTGCAGAAGTAACACCCGTGCCTATCTGGCTAATGCGGACACCCACTACATTTGGATTGAACGGGGCGCCATGCCGACACCGCCCAATCGGCCGGTCATGACCCCTAACGGAAGACCGCGTCCGCGCTGAAAAGGTCTGCTTGCAGGCCATATCGGAAGTCGTTCGTAGTGTGCTGAACTTCGCTTCATAGACGGGAATGGACCGGAACGCTTTCACAAAATACGACCTATGCGTGTTCAACTCTTTTAGATGAGATCGTTGAGCAGTGCCTTTGCTTCCTTCAGATCGGTGGCGTCGTACCCCTCGATGTCCATGGCTAATATGTCGTGGGTTTTGGTGTTTACCAACCATCGCATACTGCACCAGCAGCAAGCGACATAACGTTAAACTCAGGGCGGGCCAGAGCCTACTATGCAAAAAAACTCATCAGTCACATTAATTTTGATCCCGAACACGTTCTGAAATCTGTTGTAACATTTCAAAAATAGTCGATATTTCTCTAGTCAAAACTATATTTAAAATAATCGATATCCCTCTCGAAGTTTTTTTGAATCATTTTTCGACTTTTATCTGTATATAGCTTCTTATAAGAATCAGACAGGCTATCTGGATTTGAGTTTAATTTTAGCTTTTTCAGAATTACCCTCCCGCCTGACATAGATGCGATTTCCTCAATTCTGTCGTAGAATTCCTCTACTTTATAAAAATAATCGACAAGGACGTTTCCATCGTCATCTGTAATCCAATCTATCTGGTTCTTGTGCAGTGTTGGCCAAACGCAGGTGTCACCCCGCCTTATTCACCCAAGGGGCCTGAAATGACTGGCGCGCGGCGGATTTTGACGTAAAATCAATGTGCTAGAAGGATTCACAACAAACCTCCGCCGTGCGCCATGGGTGAAACGCTATCTCTGTTCGGTTCCTCGTTCAACAAGTCCCTTCGCATCGAATCCCGACCCGAGCGGCTGACCGGGGAACCGGGGGCCGTGCTCTTGCGCGAGATCATGGAGCGCACCCGGATCATCGAGTGGCTGACCGAGCGGTTGCACGATCCGCGCAAGGCCGATCGTGTCACCTATCCCCTGGCCGATCTGCTGCGCACGGTTCTGCTTCTCTTTGGCCAGGGTTGGCACGACCAAGACGACGCCGACGCGCTCCGCCATGATGCGGGCCTACGCCTGGCTGCAAGCGGTTCACGGGGTGTCACGCCGTTGTCCACCGAGGCGCACCTGGCCTCGCAACCCACGCTGTCGCGTCTGATCGCGCTTCTGAGCACGCCGGAGGCCCGCACTGTGCTCCATGAGGCGATCACCGAGCTCGCGGGGCGGCGGTTCCGGGGCCTGCGCGGCGGTCACCGGCAGCGATATCTGACCATCGACGTGGACAGCCTGCCGATCGAGGTCCACGGCCATCAACCCGGCTCGGCCTGGAACGGCCATTACCATCAGCGCATGTACCACCCTTTGGTGGCCAGCATCGCCGAAACCGGCGACCTTCTGGACGCTCGTTTACGGGAGGGCAACGCCCACACCGCCGAGGGGGCGCTGGACTTCATCCTTGATCTCGTGGACCGAGCCGAAGAGACGCTGTGCCAAGTCGCTCTGGTGCGCATCGACGCTGGGTTCCCCAGCGATCCCCTGCTGTCGGGCCTGGAGCGTCGCGGGACGCCCTATGTTGCCCGATTGCGGACCAACAAGGTCCTGGACCGCATGGCTCAGCCCTGTCTTGGACGGCCGCCGGGACGGCCTCCGGCAGAGCCGCGGACGTGGTTCCACGAGATGACCTACCGGGCGAAGTCGTGGTCGAAAGAGCGCCGAGTGGTCCTGGTGGTGTTGGAACGGCCAGACCAATTTCTGGTTGATCACTTCTGGCTGATCACCAGCCTTGATGCCGAGGCCGTGCCGGCGGCCGATCTCCTGGATCACTACCGCCAGCGCGGCCGTGCCGAGGCCCACATGGGCGAACTCATGGACGTGATGGACCCGGCGCTGTCGTCCGCGTCGCGAAGGAAGCGTCATTACCGGGGGCGCTGCCTGCCGGAGCGCGAGAGCACGGTCGATGCCTTCGCTCACAACGAGGTCGTCCTGTTGCTCAACATCCTGGCCTATGAACTGGTTCATGCCGGGCGGTGCCTGATGGAGACTGCGACCGGCGAGGGGTGGAGCCTTCGCCGGTTCCGCGAGCGCGTTCTGCGCGCCGCCGCCCGGGTCGTCGTTTCCGGCCGACGCATCACCATGGTCATCGGGGAAACATTCGCCCGCTTCTGGCAACGGCTCTGGCCGCGCTTGGAACGCTTGCGATACGCCGACCCGTAACCCCGTCCAAGTCGGCCAGCTAGACTTCAAGCCACCGCCGGATCGCCGGTGGCGGTCCCGCTCGCCTCCACGGCGGCTTCTTCACGCCTTTCATGCCTCAAGTGGCTATCGCACAGCTGGGGAAGCACCCGTGACTCGCCAGCCGCGAATGACCCTGCAACGAGACTCGCATCACATGCAGAAAAGTCTACGGCAAGGGGGTTGGTGAATAAGCCGGGGTCACTGGCAAAGATATGGCGCTCGCAGAACTGTTCGAATGACATGACGCTGGCTACCCTGACACCCTCCTGTCGAAAAAACAGCGAGACAGCGCGAGCCCAGGGATTGCGTACACTGGCGAACTTGAAGAAGCTCTCGAATGTTCGGTCCGCCCGTTCCGCCACGTCGGCGTTTGCCAGGACGTTTTGGGTTGGAAATGTGCTATTCTTTCCGAGTTGATTAAGCAATAAATATGTCCTCATCAAATCGCGAATCTGAACGATGTTCAGATGGTTGGCCGCTACGAAGTATGGCCCTTCTGGTGTGAGCTGTATCCGGACGGTGGTCGATCCCGTTTTTGGAATAGCAACGAAAATGGACTCCTTCTCAAAATTGACTGCTTCATTCAGGCCTCTGATATTCTTTAACAAGTCAACCATTTGATGCGGACCCTTCTTCTGAAATTGTAAAAAAAATAGAGCATTGAAATTTGTTGCTGAATAGAAAGGCCAATCGTATGTCGACCAAATGGCGAGTGTTCCGTTCGAGACACTACGTTCCCAATGAACCGGCGCAAAATGCGACCTTCACACCCGCGCGCAGGAACCAAATGTTGGAATCGTAACACTAGTGTTCCGATCGAGACATTTCGTTCCCATTAAATCTACGCAAACTGCGACCTTCACCCCCGGGCTCAGGAACCAAATGTTAGAATCGCAACACTAGGCCACATACCCGTAAAAGGGATTCCCAAGATTGTCGTTGCGTGATTTTCTTCGGCGACGAAGGGAAGGTGCATGATGACGAGATTGGATCTGACGGATTTCGAGTGGTCGGTGATCCAACCGTTGTTGCCGCAGAAGTTGCGGGGCGTGAAGCGGGTTGATGACCGACGGGTGCTGAATGGGATATTCTGGCGTCTGCGGACAGGTGCGCCGTGGGCTGACATTCCGCCACGCTACGGGCCGTATACGACCTGCGTGAACCGCTTCAACCGGTGGCGCAAGGCGGGTGTATGGGACCGTCTTTTGGACGCTGTATCAGAGGCTTATGACGGCGACATCCAGATGATCGACGCCTCTTCCATCCGCGTTCGTCAGCATGCCGCGAACGGAAAAAAAACAAATCCGATCCCGTTGCATGGGCCGCTCGCGGGGTGGGTTGACGACCAAGATCCATGCCCTCGTCGACGCTATGGGGCGGCCCATCGCCTTGAAGCTCACCGAAGGCCAGGCCCATGACGGGCGGAGCGCCGAGGCTATGTTCGACAGCGTACGGGCCGGGACCATTCTCCTGGCGGATCGGGCTTATGATTCCAACGCCCTTCGCGAGCGGCTTGCCGAACGCGGGGCGTGGGGCAATATCCGCCCCATGCCCCATCGCATTGATCCGCCGGCCTTCAGCGGCTGGCTTTACAGGCAGCGCAATGCCGTCGAGCGTTTCTTTAAGACGCTCGAACACTTCCGCGCCGTCGCTACACGCTATGACAAACGAGATGACTGTGCTGAGACGGTAATCACCTGACATTTTGGCCCGCTGAGAGGCGTGGCCATGCCGCCCCTGGGGGGTTGTAGGATGGAGTTGACGCTTCATCGCAACCCGCACCAGGAGAGACGACATGACCACGAAGGATAAAGTAGCACGACGCAAGCTATCGATGCTCGAGCTGGCCATCGAGATGAACAACGTCTCCAAGGCCTGCCGGATCATGGGCTACAGCCGCCAGCAGTTCTACGAGATCCGGCGCAACTTCCAGATTTATGGCGCGGAAGGGCTTATCGACCGGCTGCCCGGCGCCCGCGGCCCGCATCCCAACCGGGTTTCCGAGGCGGTCGAGAAAGCGGTGCTCGATCATGCCCTGGAGCACCCCGGCCACGGTCCCTTGCGGGTGGCGCAGGAATTGGCGCTGAAGGGCATCCAGGTTTCGTCCGGCGGCGTTCGCGGTGTCTGGAGCCGGCACGATCTGTTGACCAAGCACGATCGCCTGCTGCGCCTTGAGAAGCACGTCGGCGGGTGCAAGATCGAACTCAGCGACGAGCAGATCCGGCTGCTGGAACGGTTCAGCCCCGAGTTCCGCGAGCGCCATATCGAGACCCACCACACCGGTGACCTGGTGGCCGTGGACACCTTTTTCGTCGGCCATCTGAAGGGAGTCGGCAAGATCTACCTGCAAAGCGTCATCGATTGCTTCAGCCGCTATGCCTGGGGAAGACTTTACACGTCCAAACTGCCGCTGACCGCCGTGCACGTGATGAACAACGACGTGCTGCCGACCTTCGAGGCCCACGACGCGGGGATCACCACGGTGCTGTCGGACAATGGCCGGGAATTCTGCGGCCGCCCGGATCGCCATCCCTATGAGCTGTTCCTGCAACTGGAGGAGATCGAGCACCGCACGACCAAGGTCCGGCGGCCGCAGTCGAACGGTTATGTCGAAAGGCTGCACCGCACCCTGCTCGACGAGCACTTCCGCGTCATGGGGCGCAAGAAGTTCTACGAGTCCGTCGACGAGATGCAGGCCGATCTCGACACCTACCTGGTCGGCTACAACACCCGACGGCCGCACCAGGGTCGCGGCATGAACGGTCGCACGCCGGCCAGGGCATTCAAGGACGGATTGCCGAAAAAGGAGACGCCGACCAAGATGAAGAAGGCAAAAGCCGCTTAATCACCCCCCCCGCGTGCGCGCGGATACGGGGCGGTAGTGTCAGGTGAATACCCTATCTGTACAGCGTCCCTATCCGGTTAAAACAGGATCGACCTAAATGTTCTTGTTATGTTCACGTAGAGGATGTAGGCTGATCGCATTGTCTCGGGCTTTTGGAGGGCGGTGCGATGGGCAGGATGTTGGCGTTTCAAGAACGGCACGGATCGGAAGCGGCCTGCATCGAGGCGCTGGCCCGGCTGCGCTGGCCGCAGGGCTATGTCTGTGCCCGCTGCGGCGAACGGCGGAGCTACCGAATGACGGCGCGGCCCAGGATCTTCGAATGCGCCCGTTGCGGTCATCAGGAATCGGTGACGGCGGGGACGATCTTCCACCGCACCCGCACGCCGCTCCGCAAATGGTTCCTGGCGGCGTGGTGGATGGCGCGCGACAAGCGTGGGGTCTCGGCCCTTTTGCTGTCCCGCGAGTTGGATCTGCGCTACGAGACAGCGTGGCTGATGGCTCATAAGCTGCGTCATGCCCTGACGGAGCGCTCGGAATTTCCGCTCGAGGGCTTGGTCGAGGTCGACGAGAGTTATTATGGCGGGCGCGGCAAGCCGGAGAGCCGGGGCCGGGGCCTTTCCAACCCGAACAAGAGCCTGTTGGTGATGGCCGTCGAGAAGCGGCCGGTCGGGCCGGGCAAGGGCATCAAGGGAAGCGGCTTCGTCGCCGGCCGGGCGCGGCTCGCCATCCTCCCGGCGGCCACCGCCCGCGAGCTGGGCGGCTTCGTGCGCGCCTCGGTCAGGCCCGGAAGCCGCCTCGCCAGCGACGCCTTCAAGGGGTACGCCGGACTCCGCGACACCTATCGCCACCACCCCGTCGTGCAAGGCGAAGGCAAGAATGCCGAGCGCTTGATGCCGGTCGTCCATGTCCTGTTTTCCAACGTGAAGACCTGGCTCAACGGCACCTATCACGGTGTCGGCGCCAAGCACCTGCCGCGCTATGCCCGGGAATGGAGCTACCGCTTCAACCGCCGCACACGCATCACCGATCTGGCCGACTTCGTCCTCCGCCGCGCCATGGACCAACCCACCATCACCTACAAGGAGCTGGTCGACAGTCTTCAACCGCAGGGTGCGCTACCTGCTTTAACCGGATAGGGACGCTGTACAGACAACTATCTCGCTTCAATCAAACTCGCTTCACTGCGAATATGGCTGCGATCTAATGAGTCGGTGACCTAGCCCCAATTATTCATGACGGCCATCGGATTTCAGCGGGACGAGCGGTAGCGACCGGGTTGACGGCGATTTTTGAGACGGATTGTCGGAGAGGTTGGAGGTTGTTGTTCGGGGCTCGTCCGGCGGCACCTGCCGCTTGGTTCAGGGCCCTTGGGCGGTGATGCGCCCGGCGATGGCGATCATGGCCGGCTGATAGGGATAGGCCGAAGGCAGGGCGATCCTGAGGCGCGACTTGAGCTCCTCGACGCGGACGGCGATTTTGAGAAACGCCCGGCGCAGGGTTTCGAAGGTGGCCGTTCGCCACAGCGATTTCCGAGGCGCCGCTTGGCGAAGCTGATGCAGCAGCCAGTAGGCGCCGGTATGCAGGAAGAGGCGGAACTGGTTGGCCTCCCAACGGTGGCACGACGTGCGGTCGGACTTGGTGTAGAGCTTGTGGTCCTTGATCATGTTTTCCATCCGCCCGCGGGCGCAGTAGACCTTCTCGTAGAGCGCCTTGGCGCGGCCGCTCAGGTTGGTGACGACGAAGCGGACGTCACAGCCCTTGGCGGTAGCTTCCACGCGGGCGATGACCGAGCGTTGCCGTGACCAGCTTTTGGCCTGGTAGCCGGTGTGGAAGAAGCGGCGCACCTTATCCTTTCCCTGCCCCGCCCGGCGCACGGCGGCGTCCTCGCACCACGGCTGGCCGATCCTGTTCAGCCGGGCGTTGCCGGAAAGCCCGAAGATGTAGCCGCAGCCCTGACGTTCGAGGAATTCCATGGCCTCCGGCGTGGCGTAGTGGCCATCGCCCCGCACGGTGATCTCGACCCGTGGCCAGTTGCGGCGGATGCGGCCGATGACGTGTCTCAGGATCCGCGCCGCCTCGTCGCCGGAGGGCCGCTTGCCGGGACGCAGCAGTGACATCACCGGCTTGCCGGTGGCCGCCTCGAAGATATGGATGGGTTGGAAGCAATAGTCGTCGTAATGGGCGTTGAACAGCGCCAGCTGCTGGCCGCCGTGAACGGCATCGTCGGTGTCGTCGATATCGAGAACGATGCGCGCCGGAACGCGCTTGAAGCTGGCGCAAAACAGATCGATCATCGACAGCCCCATGCGCCCGAGCGCGCGCCATGACGGCGCGTTCTCGAGGCGCGACAGGGTCGGTTGGCTCATCAGGTCGTCGCCGCTCTCGGACAAACGGCCACAGGCCAGCTTGAACGCCGGATCGAAACGCAGAACGTCGAGGTCGTCGCAATCCTCATACCCGCAGGCAATAGCGAACAGGCGCGCCCGGATCATGTCTACGTAAGCGTGGGTCGTGCTCGCCGGGTCGCGCACGTCGGTGACGCAGGAAGCGAGCACGTCGGCGATGCCGAGCCGCCTGTCGATCTCGCCCAACAACAACACCCCGCCGTCCGACGACAGCCGTCCGCCGTCGAAGCGGGCGCAAAGCGGCTTGCCTCCAACGGGTGACAAACCAGGGAGATAGGGGGTAATCTCGTTCATGGTGAGCCGTGGGTTGTTCTGTTGCCATGTGATCTTGTCTTGACACCAAAATCATACGGCATTTCAACAGGTTAATCTACGCTCACCAGCATTTTCAATCAGCGCCGTGAATAATTCGGGCTAGTGTTCCGATCGAGATATTTCGTTCCCATTAAATCTACGCAAACTGCGACCTTCACCCCCGGGCTCAGGAACCAAATGTTAGAATCGCAACACTAGTCCATTGATCCTATTCAGACATGCCAACGCCGTTCGGAGTAGACGTTTGTCGAGAAAGCGCGTTCTCATTGACACTATAGAAGTAGATTTTTATATTTCTTATTTGATACAAGATAACTAACTAACTTTTCCATGACATTGGCTGAGAGTTTTATCTGAACCACAAAAACATGGAGAATCCTGGATCACCATTTCTGGTTTAATTCTATCGATATATTTTGGCCATCGCTCTCCTTGTTTAGCCACATAACGGGATTTAATTTCTAATTCATCAATATCTTTAACGTTATATCCTAGTTTCTCGGATACTTCCATCAAGCGAGGAAACTTTTG
>CBDFHV010000023.1:0-45043 GCA_965247705.1 Rhodospirillales bacterium
GACGCCTCGCCGACACCCATGTTGAGAACAATTTTTTCAAGCCGGGGTATCTGCATGACATTGGCGTAGCCGAACTCCTGCCGCAGGGCGGGGCTGATCTCGCTTTTGTAGATGTCTTGAAGGCGGGACATATCCGTCTTCCTCAACGATCGATGATTTCGCCGGACCGCTTGGCAAAACGCACCTTGCGGCCATCTTCGAGCACGCGGAACCCGACCCGCGTCGGTTTGTCGTCCTTGGGGTCCACGTGAGCGAGGTTGGAGAGCTGGATAGGCGCCTCTTTCTCCACGATCCCGCCCGGATTCGTCGCCGAAGGCTTGGTGTGACGCTTGATCATGTTGACACCCTGGACGATGGCGCGGCGTTCCGTGCGCCGCATGCGCAGCACCTCGCCTTTCTTTCCCTTGTCGCGGCCGGTGATGACGATGACTTGATCGCCTTTCTTGACCTTGAACTTCTCGGCCATCACAGCACCTCCGGCGCCAGGGAGATGATCTTCATGTAGCGCTTGGCCCTCAATTCGCGGGTGACGGGGCCGAAGATGCGGGTGCCGATGGGTTCGCCCTGATTGTTGATCAGGACCGCGGCGTTGTCGTCGAAGCGAATGGCGGAACCATCGGCGCGGCGGATTTCCTTGGCCGTGCGCACCACGACCGCCCGCATGATCTCGCCCTTCTTGACCCGGCCACGGGGAATGGCTTCCTTCACGGAAACCACGATCACGTCGCCCACCGACGCCGACTTGCGCTTCGAACCGCCCAGCACCTTGATGCACTGGACCCGTCGCGCGCCCGAATTGTCCGCCACGCTCAGGTTGCTTTCCGCCTGAATCATCGTTCTTGTTCCTTAGTGTCCCGTCACGATTCCTGCCGCAGCAATTCCCACCGCTTGCGCCGGGATAACGGACGGCACTCCCGGATACGCACCACATCGCCCATCTTGGAGCGGTTCTCTTCATCGTGGGCGACGTACTTTTTCGACCGCCGGATGAACTTTTTGTACATGGGATGCATGACCCGGCGCTCGACACGGACAACGATGCTCTTGTCCATCTTGTCGCTGACGACGACTCCCTGCATGACGCGCCTAGGCATGAATTACTCTCCGGCTCCGGGTGCCGCGGCGACGCCCTTGCGCTGCCGCTGTACGGTTTTCACTTGAGCGATGTCGCGGCGCACCCGGCGGATCCGGCTGGTGTTCTCCAGCTGTCCGCTCGCCCCCTGAAAGCGCAAGTTGAACGCTTCCTTGCGCAAGTCGGCGATCGACTGCTTAAGTTCGTCGTCGGTTTTCGTCCGCAAGTCCCCGATGTTCATCGTCCTAGCCCTCGTCGTCCAGGCGCGACACGAATCGCGTGTCGATAGGCAATTTCGCCGCCGCCAGCTGAAACGCCTCGCGCGCGATGGTGGACGACACGCCGTCGACCTCGAACATAATGCGGCCCGGCTTCACCCTGCAGGCCCAGAATTCCGGCGTGCCCTTGCCCTTGCCCTGGCGAACTTCGGCCGGTTTCTGCGACACCGGTACGTCCGGAAAGATGCGGATCCATACCCGTCCGGCGCGCTTCATGTGGCGGGTAACGGCGCGCCGCGCGGCTTCGATCTGGCGGGCGGTGATGCGCGCCGGGCGCAGAGCTTTCAGTCCGTAGGCGCCGAACACCAGCTGGGTGCCACCCTTGGCGCTTCCATGAATGCGGCCCTTGTGGGCCTTGCGATACTTCGTTCGCTTCGGACTGAGCATGGTGCTGTGTCCAGGCTATCGCTGGGGTTGCTGTTCTATGGCGCGCTTCTCGGTCGCCATGGGGTCATGGGCCATGATCTCGCCCTTGAACACCCATACCTTGACGCCGCAGGAGCCATAAGTGGTGCGCGACGTGGCCTCGCCGTAGTCCAGTTCCGCGCGCAGCGTATGAAGGGGCACACGGCCCTCGCGATACCACTCGGTACGGGCGATTTCCGCGCCGCCAAGACGACCGGCACAGTTGATCCGAATGCCCTGGGCCCCCAGGCGCATGGCCGACTGAACGGCGCGCTTCATGGCGCGGCGGAAATGCACCCGCCGCTCGAGTTGTTGGGCGACGTTCTCGGCCACCAATTGGGCATCGATTTCCGGCTTACGGATCTCGACGATGTTCAAATGCACGTCGTTGCCCGTCATCTTGGACAGTTCGGCCCGCAACCGCTCGATGTCGACGCCCTTCTTGCCGATCACGACGCCGGGTCGCGCCGTGTGGATGGTCAGGCGAGCCCGCTTCGCCGGCCGTTCGACAACGATCTTCGACACCCCGGCCTGGACCAGCTGCTTGCGCAGGTAATCGCGGATGCGCAGATCCTCGTGCAGCAGACCGGCATAGCCGGCGTCGGAATACCATCGCGAGTCCCAGGTCCTGTTGATCCCCAGGCGTAGTCCGATCGGGTTGACCTTTTGACCCATTAGTTCGCCTCCTCGCGCTCGCGCACGACGAGCCGCAGGTTGCTGAATGTCTTCTCGATCCGCCCGACCCGGCCCCGGGCCCGCGCCCGCCAGCGCTTCATCACCAGGCCGCGGCCGACGGAGGCCTCGGCCACGAAGAGCTGGTCGACGTCCAGATCATGGTTGTTTTCCGCATTGGCGATGGCCGACTGGAGAACCTTCTTCATGTCCTTGGCGATGCGGCGCGGGGAAAAGGTGAGTTCGGTCAACGCCGCGGCGCAGGACTTGCCCCGGATGCTTTGCGCCAACAGGTTCAGCTTCTGCGGGCCCGTCCGCAGAATGCGGGCGTAGGCCATGGCCTCGTTGTCGCCCAGCCGCCGTTCCATCCGTTGCTTGCCCATTGGCCTAGGCCCTCCGCGCCCGCTTGTCGGCGGCGTGGCCGTAGAAGGTCCGGCTGGGCGAGAATTCGCCGAATTTGTGACCCACCATGTCCTCGGTCACCAGCATGGGGACGAACTTCCTGCCGTTGTAGATGCCAAACGTAAGGCCGACGAACTGGGGCAGGATGGTCGATCGCCGCGACCAGCTGCGGATGACCTCGTTGCGGCCCGAGGCGCGCGCCTTCTCGGCTTTCTTCAAGAGATAGCCGTCGATAAACGGGCCTTTCCAGACGGAGCGTGGCACGATCGTTTTCCTCCAGCCTCTCGATTACTTCTTCTGGCGGCGGCGCCGCATGATCCAGCGGTCCGTACGCTTGTTGTTGCGCGTCCGCTTGCCCTTGGTCGGCTTTCCCCAGGGCGACACCGGGTGGCGTCCGCCCGACGTCCGGCCCTCGCCGCCGCCGTGGGGATGGTCGACGGGATTCATCGCCACCCCGCGCACCGACGGCCGCTTGCCAAGCCAGCGCTTGCGCCCCGCCTTGCCCAGCTTGATGTTGGCCTGGTCCGGGTTGGACACGGCGCCGACGGTGGCCAGGCATTCGGCCCGCACCATGCGTAATTCACCTGAACTCAAGCGCAGCTGGGCATAGCCCTGGTCCTTGCCGATGAGCTGCACGTAGGTGCCGCCCGCCCGCGCCAGCTGCCCGCCCTTGCCCGCCTTCATCTCCACGTTGTGGATGATCGTACCGACCGGAATGTTGGTCATGGGCAGGGTATTACCGGGCTTGATGTCCGAACCTGGGCCGGACACGACCACGTCGCCGACCGCGAGGCGCTGGGGCGCCAGAATGTAGCTCTGCTCGCCATCTTCGTAGCGGATGAGGGCGATGAAGGCGGTGCGGTTGGGATCATATTCCAGCCGCTCGACAGTCGCCGGCACGTCCGTCTTGACGCGCCGGAAGTCGACGATCCGATAGCGGCGCTTGTGCCCGCCGCCGCGGCGCCGCGCCGTGATGCGACCGGTATTATTGCGCCCGCCCGATCCGCTCAGCCCCTGGGTGAGAGACTTCAAGGGCTTGCCCCGCCACAGCTTCGAGCGGTCCACCAGGACCAGGCCCCGGCGGCCGGGCGTTACGGGATTGTGGCTCTTGAGAGGCATGGCGTCAGACCCCCGTCATGACGTCGATGGAGTTGCCCTCGGCCAGGGTGACGATGGCCTTCTTGGTGTCGGGTCGGCGACCCGGCCGGCCGCGCCATCGTTTGGTCTTGCCCTTGCTGCGCAATGTATTGACGGCGGCCACCTTGACCTTGAACAGAGTCTCGACGGCGGCCTTGATCTCAGGC
Organism: Rhodospirillales bacterium; assembly: GCA_965247705.1. Classification (GTDB taxonomy): domain Bacteria; phylum Pseudomonadota; class Alphaproteobacteria; order Rhodospirillales; family CAMCUA01; genus CBDFHV01. The sequence continues at coordinate 4,134 of CBDFHV010000023.1, forward strand.
TTGCTGGCATCCAGCGACACCCGGAAGGTGACCTGGTTGTGCTCCCCCAGCAGGGTCGCCTTTTCCGTAATCATCGGCGCGCGGATGATCTCGTACATCCGTTCCGTCGATACGACGGGCGCTTGGGACGGTCGAATGCTCATTTCAGCCGCTCCACCAAGCTCTCCACCGCGGCGCGGGTCAGGACCAGAGTGTCGCGCCGCAGGATGTCGTAGACATTGGCGCCACCACTGGGCAGCACGTCCAGTCCGACGATGTTTCCGGCGGCGCGCCGGAAGTTGCCATCCATCTCGTCGCCATCCACCAGCAGGGTGTGGCCCCAGCCCAGTTTGGCCAGGCGTTGGACCAGCAGCCGGGTTTTCGGCTCGTCCAGGGTGGCGCTGTCGAGCACCACCAGTCGACCCTCGGCACACTTGGAGGACAGAGCCGACTTCAAGGCCAGCCGGCGCACCTTTTTCGGCAAATCGATCTCGTGGCTGCGCACGACGGGGCCGAACGCCACGCCGCCGCCGCGCATCTGCGGCGCCCGCGATGTTCCTTGGCGGGCGCGGCCGGTGCCCTTCTGCCGGAAGGGTTTGCGGCCCGTCGCCGACACTTCCGAGCGGCCCTTCACCTTGTGGGTGCCAGCCCGCCGCTTGGCCAGTTGCCAGTTGACGGCGCGGGCGAGAATGTCGCGCCGTACCGCGATCCCGAACACGGTGTCGTCGAGGTCGATCTCGCCGACCGTTTCGTTGTCCAGGTTGATGATCTCGCGCTTCATGGCCGATCAGCCCTTGTTCTTTTCGGCGTCGCCGGCATCGTCTTCGGCCGAGGCTTCCGGCGGACTGTCCGATGCCGCTTCGGGTTCGGCCGCGTTGTCATCGGTCGCCGGCTCCGCCGCGGCGTCCTCGGCAGCCGCCTCTTCGGCCGTCTCTTCCGCCGCCTCCGCCGGGCCGTCCCGCACCGCCGCTGGCACCGGGACTCCTTCCGGAAGGGGCTTCTTCAAGGCGTCGCGCACCAGGACCCATCCATTCTTGGCCCCGGGCACCGCGCCACGGATCATGATCAAGCCCCGCTCTTCGTCGGTGGCGACCACTTCCAGGTTCTGGGTGGTCACCCGCTCGTCGCCCATGTGGCCGGCCATCTTCTTGCCCTTGAACACCTTTCCGGGGTCCTGGCTGTTGCCGGTGGAGCCATGGCTGCGATGGCTGACGGAAACGCCGTGGGACGCGCGCAGACCGGAGAACCCGTGCCGTTTCATGGCGCCGGCGAAGCCCTTGCCGATGGACGTGCCGGTCACATCCACGTATTGCCCGGTGAGAAAATGGTCGGCTGAAAGCTCGGACCCCACCGCCACCAGGTTGTCGGGCGATACCCGGAACTCCACCAGCTTGCGCTTCGGTTCCACCTTTGCCTTGGCGAAGTGGCCGCGCATGGGTTTGATGGTGTTCTTGGCCTTGGCCCTGCCGGCGCCCAGTTGCAGGGCGGTGTAGCCATCCTTGTCGGCGATGCGGTGGGCCACCACCTGGCAGCCGTCCAACGACAACACGGTCACCGGAACATGGGTGCCGTCCTCGCCAAAGAGGCGGGTCATACCCAGTTTGCGTGCAATGAGACCGGTCCGCATGGTGTGCGCCCTAGAGCTTGATTTCCACGTCGACGCCCGCCGCCAAGTCCAACTTCATCAGGGCATCCACGGTTTGCGGGGTCGGATCCACGATATCGAGAACCCGCTTGTGGGTACGGATTTCGAACTGTTCACGGGACTTCTTGTCGATGTGCGGGCCGCGCAGGACGGTAAAGCGTTCGATTCGCGTGGGCAGGGGAATGGGTCCCTTGACCTGGGCGCCGGTTCGCCTCGCCGTGCTGACGATCTCGCTCGCCGACTGGTCCAAGATCCTGTGATCAAAGGCCTTTAACCGAATTCGTATGTTCTGGCTTTCCATGCTTTCAGCCCGTTATTCCCCGTCCCGTCCCCGCCCCACCGGCGGTTCCCGCGACGCTTTCTATTCGACGATGGAGGCGACGACGCCGGCGCCCACCGTGCGGCCGCCTTCGCGGATCGCGAAGCGCAGGCCCTCGTCCATGGCGATCGGCGCGATCAGCGTCACCTCCATCGAGACGTTGTCCCCCGGCATCACCATCTCGGTCCCTTCCGGCAGCGCAACCTGGCCCGTCACGTCGGTGGTGCGGAAGTAAAACTGCGGCCGGTAGTTGGTGAAGAACGGCGTGTGACGGCCGCCCTCGTCCTTGGTCAGGATATAGGCCTCCGCCTTGAATTTGGTGTGCGGCGTGATCGAGCCCGGCGCCGCCAGCACCTGGCCCCGCTCAACGTCGTCGCGCTTGGTGCCGCGCAACAGAACCCCGATGTTGTCCCCCGCTTCCCCCTGATCGAGGAGCTTGCGGAACATCTCCACCCCCGTGCACACCGTCTTCGTCGTCTCCCGGATGCCGACGATCTCCACCTCCTCGCCGACCTTCACCACTCCCCGCTCGACCCGACCCGTCACCACCGTTCCCCGGCCCGAGATCGAGAACACGTCCTCGATCGGCATCAAAAACGGGCGGTCCCGCGCCCGCTCCGGCTGCGGCACGTACTCGTCAACCGCCTTCATCAGCTCCAAAACCGAGTTCTTCCCAACCTCGTCGTCCCGACCCTCAAGCGCCGCCAGGGCCGAGCCCATGACAATCGGAATGTCGTCGCCGGGGAAGTCGTAGCTCGACAACAGCTCCCGAACCTCCAGCTCCACAAGCTCCAGAAGCTCCGGGTCGTCCACCTGATCCACCTTGTTCAGGTAAACCACAATCGCCGGAACGCCCACCTGGCGGGCCAGCAGGATGTGCTCGCGGGTCTGCGGCATCGGGCCGTCGGCCGCCGAGACAACCAACACCGCGCCGTCCATCTGCGCCGCCCCGGTGATCATGTTCTTCACGTAATCCGCGTGGCCCGGGCAGTCCACGTGCGCGTAGTGACGGTTCTCCGTCTCATACTCCACATGGGCGGTGGCAATCGTGATCCCCCGCGCACGCTCCTCCGGCGCCTTGTCGATCTGGTCGAACGCCGTGAACTCCGCCCCGCCGGTCTCCGCCAGAACCTTCGTGATCGACGCCGTCAACGTCGTCTTCCCATGGTCCACGTGGCCAATCGTGCCGACGTTGCAGTGCGGCTTCGTTCGCTCGAATTTCGCCTTCGCCATCGCTCCCTACTCCTTAGCGTTCACTGGTCGCTAACCCGCCAGCCGATGCTTGACCTGCTCCGACAACTGCTGCGGCACTTCCGAATAGCGTTCGAAGTGCATGGTGAATTGGGCCCTGCCCTGGCTCATGCCCCGCAGATTGCTGACGTAGCCGAACATGGGGGCCAAGGGCACCAAGGCGACGATGACCCGCGCGTTGCCGCGCTGGTCCATGCTGGTCACCTGGCCGCGGCGGCTGTTCAGGTCTCCGATGATGTCGCCCATGTACTCCTCCGGCGTCACCACCTCAACCCGCATCAAGGGCTCGAGCAGCGTCGGCCCCGCCTTCACCATGCCCTCGCGAAACGCCGACCGGGACGCGATTTCGAAGGCCAGGACACTGGAGTCCACGTCGTGATAGGCGCCGTCGTACAAGCTCACCTTGATGTCGGTCACCGGAAATCCGCCGACGACGCCCGACTGCGCGGCCTCCCGGACACCTTTGTGGACGCCCGGAACGTACTCGCGCGGCACCGAACCGCCCACCACCGAGCTCTCGAAGACGACGCCGGTGCCCGACTCACCGGGCTCGAAACGCATCTTCACGCGGGCGAACTGGCCGGCGCCGCCGGTTTGTTTCTTGTGGATGTAGTCGACCTGGGCCGTGTTGCGGATGGTTTCCCGGTAGGCCACCTGCGGCGCGCCCACCGCGGCCTCCACCCTGAATTCACGGCGCATGCGGTCGACGATGATCTCCAGGTGCAACTCGCCCATGCCCTTGATGACGGTCTGGCCGCTCTCCGCGTCCGTGGAGACCCGGAACGAGGGATCTTCCGCCGCCAGGCGGGCCAGGGCGGTCGACATGCGTTCCTGATCGACCTTGGTCTTCGGCTCGACGGCGACCTCGATGACCGGCTCGGGGAACTCCATTCGCTCCAGCACCACCGGCGAGGCGAGTTCGCAGAGCGTGTCTCCGGTGGTGGTGTTCTTGAGTCCGGCCAGGGCCAAGATATCGCCAGCATGGGCGATCTTGACGTCCTCGCGGTCATTGGCGTGCATGAGCAGCATGCGGCCGACCCGCTCGCGCTTTTCCTTGACCGTGTTCAGCAGGGCCGATCCGCTGCGCAGGACGCCCGAATAAATCCGAATGAAGGTGAGCGAGCCGACGAAGGGATCGTTCATGATCTTGAAAGCCAGGGCCGAGAACGGCTCCGAATCCGAGCTGTGCCGCTCGATGGCCTCGTCCGTACCGGCCTTGACGCCGCGAATGGGGGGGACTTCGATGGGGCTGGGCAGAAAGTCCACAACCGCATCAAGCAGGGGCTGCACGCCCTTGTTGCGAAAGGCCGACCCGCAGAGAATGGGCACGAATACAAGCCCCACGGTACCCTTGCGGATGCAACGGACCAACGTTGCCTCGTCCGGCTCCTTGCCGTCCAGGTAGGCTTCCATCGCCTGGTCGTCCTGCTCGACGGCCGTTTCCACCAGCTTTTCCCGATACGTGGCGGCTAAGTCTTGAAGTTCCGCCGGAATATCGACCACGGAAAATTCCGCGCCGAGGGTCTCGTCCTTCCAGATGACGCCACGCATGCGAACCAAGTCGATGACACCGGCAAAATCCTGCTCGCCGCCGATGGGCAGCTGAACCACCAGGGGCTGGGCGGCCAGCCGGTCGATGATCATGTCGACGCAGCGGAAGAAATCCGCGCCCACCCTGTCCATCTTGTTGACGAAACAGATGCGCGGCACGTTGTAGCGATCCGCCTGGCGCCACACCGTTTCCGACTGGGGCTCCACGCCGGCGACGCTGTCGAACACGGCGACAGCGCCGTCGAGGACCCGCAGGGACCGCTCGACTTCGATGGTAAAGTCCACGTGCCCCGGCGTATCGATGATGTTTATCCGATGGTCGTTCCACTGGCAGGTCGTCGCCGCCGAGGTAATGGTGATTCCCCGCTCCTGCTCCTGCTCCATCCAGTCCATGGTCGCTTGACCGTCGTGGACCTCGCCAAGGCGGTGCGAGCGGCCCGTGTAGTAGAGCACCCGCTCGGTGGTCGTCGTCTTACCGGCATCGATATGCGCCATGATGCCGATGTTGCGGTACCTCTCCAGGGGTGTGGTGCGGGACATGACGGTGGCTTTCGAGAACGAACGGTTACCAGCGGTAGTGCGAGAAAGCCTTGTTGGCCTCGGCCATGCGGTGGGTGTCTTCACGCTTCTTGATCGCTGCCCCCCGACTGTTCGCGGCATCGAGAAGCTCGGCGGAAAGCCGCTCCATCATGGTGTTCTCGGAGCGCTTGCGGGCGAGGTCGATGATCCAACGAAGGGCCAGCGCCTGCTGGCGGCTGGTCCGCACCTCCACCGGAACCTGGTAGGTCGCGCCGCCCACCCGTCGTGACCGCACTTCCAGGGTTGGCTTTACGTTTTCGACGGCTTCGTGGAAGACCTTCAGCGGCTCTTGCCCGGTTTTCGACTTAATAACGTCGAAGGCCGAATAGATGATCCGTTCGGCCACCGACCGCTTGCCGTCCAGCATGAGGCCGTTGGTGAACTTGGTGACCAGACGGTCCCCGAACTTGGCGTCCGGCAAAACGTCTCTCTTTTCGGCGGCGCGACGTCGTGACATTAGCTTATGTTCCTATTTCGGCCGCTTGGCGCCGTATTTGGACCGGCGCTGGCGACGTTCCGGCACCCCCTGGGTATCGAGGGTGCCGCGAATGATGTGGTAGCGAACCCCGGGCAGATCCTTGACCCGACCGCCGCGGATCATGACCACCGAGTGTTCCTGCAGATTGTGACCCTCGCCCGGTATGTAGCTCGTCACCTCGAACCCGTTGGTGAGGCGGACGCGGGCTACCTTTCGCAGGGCCGAATTCGGCTTCTTCGGCGTCGTCGTGTAGACGCGGGTACAGACGCCGCGCTTTTGAGGGCAGGCCTCGAGCGCCGGCACCTTGTTGCGCGTCACCGGTGCTTGGCGCGGCTTGCGAATCAACTGGTTGATCGTCGGCATCCCGACCCCATTCCTGCTTCAACTTGTTTGTCCGTTGGCTTTGTGCCAACCCGCCCCCCGGCGAGAGTGGCCCATAACAGACTGAGAACAATATGCAAAACCCCCTTGGGCGGTAGTCCCACCGCCCTGGGGGGCGTCCCAAAACACATTTCTTCTCACGCAAGGGCCGCGTCTAGATCGCGGGATCTTACAGAAGATCGCGGACTCTACCGCCGGCCCCTTGAAGGCGGCGCATACTATGACTGGCCTTTGGTCCCGTCAAGGGCCGAAGACCATTGTTTTTATTGCCATCGAGGCTGTTTTCGAGCCTCGATGGCGACCGCCGCGCCGCGACCCGCTACTTGACGGGGACGTGTTCGCCGACGGTCTCGACGGTCTCGACGATCTCTTCTTCCCCGGCGGCGTCGGGTAGCAGTTCCGTGTCCTCGGTCATCTCGGCGGCCAGGGCTTCCATTTCCTGATCCCGCTCGGCGGCGACGACCCGCAGGCGGTTCATCACGCTGCCGGTTCCCGCCGGAATGAGGTGACCGACGATCACATTTTCCTTCAAGCCCATCAGCTTGTCGACCTTGCCCGAAACCGCCGCTTCTGTAAGTACCCTGGTGGTCTCCTGGAACGATGCGGCGGAAATAAAGGACTGGGTCTGCAGGCTGGCCTTGGTGATGCCCTGAAGAACGGGAATCGACTCGGCCGGTTTGCCGCCCGCCGCCTCGACCTCGGCGTTGGACGCTTCGAATTCCAGCTTGTCCACTTGCTCGCCGACCAGGAACGTGGTGTCCCCTGGAGCCGTGATCTCCACTTTCTGAAGCATCTGTCGAACGATCACCTCGATGTGCTTGTCGTTGATGCGCACGCCCTGCAACCGGTACACGTCCTGGACCTCCTTGATCAGGTAAGAAGCCAGGGCCTCGATCCCCATGACGCGCAGAATGTCGTGCGGCACCGGGTTGCCGTCCATCAGCGGATCGCCCCGCTCCACGTAGTCGCCTTCCTGGACGCTGATGTGCTTGCCCTTGGGGATCAGGTATTCGCGGGACTCATCGGTTTCACCGTCGGGCACGACGACGATCCGCCGCTTGGACTTGTAGTCCTTGCCGAACTCAACCCGCCCGGCGATCTCGCTGATCACGGCATGGTCCTTGGGCTTGCGGGCCTCGAACAGCTCCGCCACCCGGGGCAGACCACCCGTAATGTCACGAGTCTTGGCCGATTCGCGGGGGATACGCGCTAGAACGTCGCCCCCGTGAACGCTTTGGCCGTTCTCCACGGACAGGATCGCGTCCACCGACAGGAAGTAGCGCGCCTCCAGCCCGTTATCCAAGGTGATCACTTCGTTCTTGTCGTTCCGCAGGGTGACCCGCGGCTTCAACTCACTGCCCTTTGGCTGCTGCTTCCAGTCGATCACCACCTTGCTGGCGATGCCCGTCGCCTCGTCCAGCTTTTCGATCATGGAGACGCCTTCCACGAGGTCGACGTAGTTGGCGGTCCCTTCCTTCTCGGTCACCATCGGCAGGGTGTAGGGGTCCCATTCGGCGAGAACATCGCCCCGTTCCACCCGCTGACCCTCCTTGACCAACAGATGGCTGCCGTAGGGCAGGCGATGGCGGGCCCGTTCCCGGTTCTGGTCGTCGACGAGCAACAATTCGGCGCTGCGGTTCATAACCACCAGGGCGCCGACGCTGTTCTTCACCGTGACGCAGCTTCTCAGCTCCACCGTCGAAGTATGGGAGGCTTCGATGCGGGATTGCTCCGCACCCCGCTGTACCGCGCCGCCAATGTGGAAAGTGCGCATGGTCAACTGAGTTCCAGGTTCGCCGATGGACTGGGCGGCGATGACACCGGTCGCTTCTCCGACGTTGACCCGGGTGCCCCGCGCCAGGTCACGGCCATAGCAGGTGGCGCAGACTCCGCCCCGGGTTTCGCAGGTCAGGACGGATCGGATCAACACCGCCTCGACGTCCGCCGCCTCGACAGCGGCGGCGGTCTCCTCGTCGATGATTTCCCCGGCTGGCGAGATGACCTCGCCGGTTACCGGATGCAGCACGGATTCGGCGGCACTGCGCCCGAGTATGCGCTCCTCGAGGGATTCAATGACCTCGCCCCCCTCGACAATCGCCCGATGGGTGATGCCCTTGACGGTGCCGCAGTCTTCTTCGTTGATGATGCAGTCCTGGGCCACGTCCACCAGGCGCCGGGTCAAGTAACCGGAGTTGGCCGTCTTCAGCGCCGTGTCGGCGAGGCCCTTTCGAGCGCCGTGGGTGGAGTTGAAGTACTCCAGCACGGAGAGTCCTTCCTTGAAGTTCGAGATGATCGGCGTCTCGATGATTTCGCCCGACGGCTTGGCCATCAGGCCTCGCATGCCGGCCAGTTGCTTCATCTGGGCCGCGGAACCCCGGGCGCCGGAGTGGGCCATCATGTAAACCGAGTTGACGGGCTTGCCCGGTTCCTGCGAGGAGATCCGCTTCATCATCTCGTCGGCGACACGGTCGGTACAGTGGGACCAGGCGTCAATGACCTTATTGTACTTCTCGCCCTGGGTTATGAGGCCGTCCAGGTACTGCTGCTCGTATTCCTTGACCCGGTCCTCGGTCTCGTTAACCAGCTTCTCCTTCGCTTCGGGGACCACCAGGTCGTCCTTGCCGAATGAAATTCCGGCGCGGCAGGCATACTGGAAGCCCATCGCCATCATCCTGTCGGCGAAGATCACCGTCTCCTTCTGGCCGCAGAACCTGTACACCGCGTCGATGACGTTGGTGACGTCGCGCTTGGTGAGCAGGCGGTTGATCTGCTGGAACCCGACGCTGGGATGGTGTGGAAGAATGCGCGACAGAATCATCCGTCCGGGCGTGGAATCCACCCGCAGGGTAACCGGATTGCCGTCGTCGTCCACGGTCCGCAAGCGGGCCCTCACCTTGGCGTGCAGGCTGACGACGCCGGCTTCCAGGGCTTGTTCGATCTCTTCCAGGCTGGCAAAGGCCATCCCCTCGCCCGGCTCGCCTTCGCGCTCCAAGGTCAGGTAGTAGAGCCCCAGCACGATGTCCTGGGAAGGCACGATGATCGGCTTGCCGTTGGCCGGACTGAGAATGTTGTTGGTGGACATCATCAGGACCCGGGCTTCCAGCTGCGCCTCCAGGGACAGCGGGACGTGGACGGCCATCTGATCGCCGTCGAAGTCGGCGTTGAAGGCCGTGCAGACCAGGGGATGGAGCTGAATAGCCTTACCTTCGATGAGCACCGGCTCGAACGCCTGAATGCCAAGGCGATGGAGGGTCGGTGCCCGATTGAGGAACACCGGATGTTCGCGGATCACCTCTTCCAGGATGTCCCAGACTTCCGGGCGCTCCTTTTCCACCATCCGCTTGGCTGCCTTGATGGTGGTGGCCATGCCGTAGAGTTCCAGCTTCGAATAGATAAAGGGCTTGAACAGCTCCAGGGCCATTTTCTTGGGCAGGCCGCATTGGTGCAGCATCAACTCCGGCCCGACCACGATCACCGAGCGGCCCGAGTAATCGACGCGCTTACCCAACAGATTCTGCCGGAAGCGGCCCTGCTTGCCCTTCAGCATGTCGGACAGGGACTTCAAGGGCCGCTTGTTGGCGCCGGTGATGGCCCGGCCCCGCCGGCCGTTGTCAAACAGAGCGTCCACCGCTTCCTGGAGCATGCGCTTCTCGTTGCGCACGATGATCTCGGGGGCGCGGAGTTCGATCAGGCGGCGCAACCGGTTGTTGCGGTTGATGACCCGGCGGTAGAGGTCGTTGAGGTCCGAGGTGGCGAAGCGGCCGCCATCCAAAGGCACCAGGGGACGCAGCTCCGGCGGAATGACGGGCACGACTTCGAGGATCATCCATTCGGGACGGGCGCCCGATTCGATGAACGCCTCGATCAGTTTGAGGCGCTTGACGTACTTTTTGCGCTTGGCCTCCGAGCCGGTTTCCTTAAGGTCGATGTGCAGGGTCTCCCGCTCCGTCTCGAGGTCGATGACCGCCAGCAGTTCGCGAATCGCTTCGGCCCCGATGCCGACCTGGAACGAGTCTTCGCCGAACTCGTCCACCGCCTTCTGGTACTGGTCCTCATTCAAGAGCTCGTGCAGGCTCAGGGGCGTCAAGCCCGGTTCCACCACCACGTAGTTCTCGAAATAGAGGACCCGCTCCAAGTCTTTCAAGGTCATGTCGAGAAGCAGCCCGATGCGCGACGGCAGGGACTTCAAGAACCAGATATGAGCAACCGGCGAGGCCAGTTGGATGTGGCCCATGCGTTCGCGCCGCACCTTGGCCAGGGTCACTTCGACGCCGCACTTCTCGCAGGTGATGCCTTTGTATTTCATGCGCTTGTACTTGCCGCACAGGCATTCGTAGTCCTTGATCGGACCGAATATGCGGGCGCAGAAGAGCCCGTCCCGCTCCGGTTTGAAGGTGCGGTAGTTGATGGTCTCGGGCTTTTTGATCTCGCCGAAGGACCAGGAGCGGATACGCTCCGGACTGGCGATAGAGATGCGGATCTCGTCGAACCGTTCGGTGCTGTCCACCTGTCCGAAGATCTTCATCAACTCGTTCATCTAGGCTCTCCTCGACCGGGTCGGGGTGGTCGCTTGCGGGGATCGGGAAACGGGCGCGGGCCTACTTCAGCTCTACATTGAGGGTCAGCGCCTGCAGTTCCTTGACCAGCACGTTAAAGGATTCGGGGATGCCAGCCTCGAATGTATCGTCGCCCCGCACGATTGCCTCGTAGACCTTGGTACGGCCCGAGACGTCATCGGATTTGACGGTCAGCATCTCTTGGAGGGTGTACGCGGCGCCGTAGGCTTCCAGCGCCCATACCTCCATTTCGCCGAACCGCTGGCCACCGAACTGGGCCTTGCCGCCCAGGGGCTGTTGAGTCACCAGGCTGTAGGGACCGATGGACCGGGCGTGGATCTTGTCGTCCACCAGATGGTGGAGCTTAAGCATGTAGATGTAGCCCACGGTCACCGGACGGTGGAAGGTCTCGCCCGTCCGCCCGTCGACCAGGGTCACCTGCCCGGAGGAATCGAGCCCCGCGGCGGTCAGCATATCCACCACGTCTGCTTCGTGGGCGCCGTCGAAGACCGGCGTCGCCACGGGCACGCCCCGCTGCAGGTTGCCGGCCAGTTCGATGACGTGTTCGTCCGCCAGATCCTGGATGTCGCGCTTGTAGCCGACAGTTCCGTAAACGTCCTTGAGCCTGGCGCGCACCTTGCGCACATCGCCGGATCCGTTCATGCCCTCGATCAATTCGCCGATCTGGCGCCCCAGGCCGTGACAGGCCCAGCCGAGATGGGTTTCCAGGATCTGTCCCACGTTCATGCGCGAGGGCACGCCCAGGGGGTTGAGCACGATGTCGACCGGCGAGCCTTCGTCCAGATAGGGCATATCCTCGATCGGAACGATCTTCGAGATAACGCCCTTGTTGCCGTGGCGACCGGCCATCTTGTCGCCCGGCTGCAATTTGCGCTTCACGGCCACGAAGACCTTGACCATTTTCATGACGCCCGGCGGCAGTTCGTCGCCCCGTTGCAGCTTCTCCACCTTGTTTTCGAAGCGTTGCTCCAGGCCGGCGATGCTTTGCTCAAACTGATTCCGCAGTGCATCCACTTCCGTCATGATCTTGTCGTTGCCAACGACGATCTTCGCCCACTGCCCCGGGGTGTACTTGGCCAGCACCTCTTCCGTGAGCTTGGTACCCTCGGCAACGCCCTTGAGGCCGCCGACAGCCTTGCGGTTGATCAGGAGTTCCTTCAGGCGCGTATGGAAATGGCGTTCAAGGATGGCCCGTTCGTCGTCCCTGTCCTTGGCCAGGCGTTCGATTTCGGACCGCTCGATGGCCAGCGCGCGCTCGTCCTTGTCGACGCCGCGCCGCGAAAACACGCGGACCTCGACCACCGTGCCGGCAACACCGGGCGGCAGCTTTAGGGACGTATCGCGAACGTCGGAGGCCTTCTCGCCAAAGATCGCCCGAAGCAGCTTTTCCTCCGGGGTCATGGGCGATTCGCCCTTGGGCGTGACCTTGCCGACCAGGATGTCGCTCGGTTTCACTTCGGCGCCGATGTAAACGATGCCGGCCTCGTCCAGGTTCTTCAGCGCCTCTTCGCCCACGTTGGGAATATCGCGGGTAATTTCCTCCTGGCCGAGCTTGGTATCGCGGGCCATGACCTCGAACTCCTCGATGTGAATCGAGGTGAACACGTCATCGCGGACGATGCGCTCGGAAATCAGGATGGAGTCCTCGAAGTTGTAACCGTTCCACGGCATGAAGGCGACGAGCACGTTCCGCCCCAGGGCCAATTCGCCGAACTCCGTCGACGGGCCGTCGGCGATGATGTCGGTGGCCGTCACGTTGTCGCCTACCTTCACCAGCGGGCGCTGGGTGATGCAGGTGTTTTGATTGGAACGCTGGAACTTCAGCAGGTTGTATATGTCGACGCCGGGGATGCCTTCCTCGTTGCTTTCCATGGCGTGAACGACAATTCGCGTGGCATCCACCTGGACCACATCGCCGTCGCGGCGGGCCACGATGCTGGCACCGGAATCACGCGCCACCGCCTCCTCCATGCCGGTACCCACCAGGGGCGCTTCCGCCTGGATCAGGGGCACCGCCTGGCGCTGCATGTTCGATCCCATGAGCGCCCGGTTGGCGTCGTCGTTTTCCAGGAACGGAATCAGCGCCGCCGCCACGGACACAAGCTGTTTGGGCGAGACGTCGATGAACTCGATGTCTTCGGGCCGACTCAAGACGAAGTCGCCGCCCCGGCGGGCACTGATCAGTTCGCCGGTGAAGCGGCCCTTGTCATCCACCTCGGCGTTGGCCTGGGCGATGGTATAGCGCCCTTCGTCCATGGCCGACAGATAGATGACATCGCTGGAGACGCGGCCTTTCTCGACCGTCCGGTAGGGTGTTTCGATGAAGCCGTACTTGTTTACCCGGGCGTAAGTCGCCAACGAATTGATGAGGCCGATATTGGGACCCTCGGGGGTCTCGATCGGACAGATTCGTCCGTAATGGGTGGGGTGGACGTCGCGCACCTCGAAGCCCGCGCGCTCGCGGGTCAGGCCGCCCGGCCCCAAGGCGGACAGCCGGCGTTTGTGGGTGATCTCGGCCAAGGGATTGGTCTGATCCATGAACTGGCTGAGCTGCGAGGAGCCGAAGAACTCCCGCACCGCGGCCGCCGCCGGCTTGGCGTTGATCAGGTCGTGGGGCATGACGGTGTCGATATCGACCGAGCTCATCCGCTCCCGAATGGCCCGTTCCATGCGCAGGAGCCCCACCCGGTACTGGTTTTCCATCAACTCGCCGACCGAGCGGACACGGCGATTGCCCAGGTGATCGATGTCGTCGATCTCGCCCCGGCCATCCTTCAACTCGACCAGAACCCGAACCACCTCCATCAAGTCATCGCGCCGGAGGACCCGAATCGAATCGTCGGTTTCGAAGCCGAGGCGGGAGTTCATCTTCACCCGCCCGACCGCCGACAGATCGTAGCGTTCCGGATCGAAGAAAAGACTGCGAAACAGCGCTTCGGCCGTATCCAGCGTCGGCGGCTCGCCGGGGCGCATGACCCGATAGATGTCGATCAGCGCCTCCTCGCGGGCGGAATTGCGATCGACGGAAAGCGTGTTGCGGATGTAAGGGCCGACGTTGACATGGTCGATGGCCAGGGTCGGGAGAACCTGGACTTCGCCGGCCTCCAACTCGGCCAGCTTCTCTTCGGTCAACTCATCGCCCGCCTCCACGTAAATCTCGCCCGATTCGAGGTTGGCGATGTCGACGGCCACGTAACGTCCGATCAGCTCGTCGCGGGCAACGAGGACCTCCTTGAGCCCCTTTTCCGCCAATTGGCGAGCCAGGCGCGGGGTTAGTTTTGTACCCTCGGCCGCCGCGACCTTGCCGGTCTTGGCATTAACCAGGTCGGCGCCCAGCTTGGCACCGCGCAGACTCTCCGGAATGAAGTCGCTCTTCCAGCCTTTATTTGTAAGCGTGTAGACCACTTGCTTATAGTAATGGGCGAGGATTTCTTCCGCCGACAAGCCGGTGATCTCCGCGCTGTCGAGGCTTCGACCCTCCACCGCTCTCTCCACCCGCAGATCGGCGGTCCGCTGACTATCCAGTGCCATCAGCAGGGTGGTCACGGGCAGTTTGCGCCGGCGGTCGATGCGTACGTAGACCATATCCTTGGCGTCGAATTCGAAGTCCAGCCAGGAACCGCGGTAGGGGATGATCCGCGCGGCAAAGAGAAACTTGCCTGACGAATGGGTCTTGCCCTTGTCGTGATCGAAGAAAACACCCGGTGAACGATGCATCTGGGAGACGATGACCCGTTCCGTTCCGTTGATGACGAATGTGCCGTTGGTCGTCATCAGGGGCATGTCGCCCATGTAGACGTCCTGCTCCTTGATGTCGCGCACCGAACGGGCACCGGTATCCTCGTCGATGTCCCAGACCACAAGGCGCAGGGTGACCTTCAGCGGCGCGGAATAGGTCATGCCCCGCTGTTGGCATTCCTCGACGTCGTACTTGGGTTCCTCGAACTCGTAATTGACGAATTCCAGGGTGCCCCGTTCCGAAAAGTCGGTAATGGGAAATACCGATCTGAACACCTCTTGCAGACCGCCGACCCGAGTCTCCTTGGGCACATCGACCTGCAGGAACTGGTCATAGGAGTTCTTTTGCACCTCGATGAGGTTGGGCATGGGTGCGACCGCGGAGATGCGGCCGAAATTTTTCCTGACGCGCTTACGACCCGTGAAGGTCCTGGCCATCGATAGTCCCCACTATTCAAAACATTGCGAAAAAAACCACCGCACCCGATCCGCGCCTCGGGCCCGGAGGACTGGCTCCAGAGTCACTTCACCTCGACGCCCGAACACAGCGGGCGCCGCGATCCCGTGGTGAAGTGTGGGGTGCATCCGCTTTTCCGGCCGCGGCAGAGCCCATGCGGGCGGATGCACAAAGCATGCAGAAACCGGTCCGCAGACGCGCGCTTCCGCGCCTCTCCGACCGGTATTCTAGGCAATGTGGTATCGTCGGGGTCGATTGTCAAACGCACCACGCTACTTAAGTTCGACCGTTGCGCCGGCGTCTTCCAGCTTTTTCTTCAGCTGTTCCGCCTCATCCTTGCCGACCGCTTCCTTCACCGGCTGAGGAACGCCCTCGACCAGGTCCTTGGCCTCTTTCAGGCCGAGGCCGGTGATGGCGCGCACTTCCTTGATAACGTTGATTTTCTTTTCGCCATAGGCCGCCAGGACGACATCGAATTCGGTCTTTTCCTCGGCGGCTTCGGCGACCGGCGCGGCGGCGGCCACGGCGACCGGCGCGGCGGCGGAAACGCCCCACTTCTCTTCCAGCATCTTGCTGAGATCGGCCGCCTCGATGACGGTCAGCTTGGAGAGGTCTTCGACGATCTGTTCCAGATTGGCCATTGGTTCATATCTCCTTGGGCTCGAACGGTTACATTGATGTGAGGATTATGCGGCTTCCTTGGCGGAATAGGCCTGAACGACCCGGGCAAGTTGTCCGGCCGGCGCCTGTAGGACGCCGGCAATGCGCGTTGCCGGCGTACCCAGCATGCCCACGAGCATGCCTCGCAATTCGTCGAGGGACGGCAGCGCGGCCAGCGCCTTGACGCCGTTTTGATCCAACAGCGCTTGGTTCAGGCCAGCACCGAGGATCACCAGCTTCTGGTTCGACTTGGCGAAGTCCGCGGTTGCCCTCGCGGCCGCCACCGGATCGGTCGAAAAGGCGATGGCCGTGGGGCCCTGGAACAGATTCGTCAAACCAGAGAATTGCGTACCCTCCAAGGCCAGGCGGGTCAGCCTGTTCTTGGTCACTTTAAACCGGGCTCCGGCCTCGCGCATGCGGCCTCGAAGATTGTTCATATCGGCCACGGACAGTCCACTGTAGTGGGTCACCACCACCAGCGTATTGCCCTCGAATATGTCGCGAAGCGAGGAGACCTGTTCCCCTTTTTGCGTTCGGTTCACGGAACGCCTCCGCTTCAGTTGCCAGGACCGGGGCTGGATGCCTCGATCCGGGGCGGTTGGACCCAGAGACCCGGCGCGCGAACGGGGCGTGCCAAGCCTCGCAATCCTGTCCCGAACAGCCGTTCAAGCTCCCGATCGGTCCTCTGGACCGGCCAAAACGCTTGTCTCCACTGTCTACGCAGGCGGAAACCCCTTAGACCGCCGCCTCGGTGGCCGCGGTACCTGCGGTCTTGGACAGGCAGGGGACTTTGTCCGGTCCCCGATCCCGGGCCGCGTCCCAAAGGGGTACGACCGGGAAACCTCGAAATCTCCTAACCGTTAGCCGATCACACTCGACACGTCGATCCTGAGCCCCGGCCCCATGGTGGAACTGAGGCTGATTCTCTTCAAATAGGTGCCCTTGGCGCCGCTGGGTTTGGCCTTCAGCAGCGCATCGACGAAGGAGCGCACGTTCTCGCGCAAGGCCTCGTCGGAGAAGCTGGCACGGCCGACGCCCGCGTGGACGATACCCGCCTTCTCCACCCGATATTGAACCTGGCCACCCTTGGCCGCCTTTACGGCCTCGCCGACATCGTTGGTCACTGTCCCCAACTTGGGGTTGGGCATTAATCCCCGGGGGCCGAGAACCTTGCCCAGCCGACCCACCACGGCCATCATGTCGGGCGTGGCCACACAGCGGTCGAAACCGATATCGCCGCCCTGGATCTTTTCCGCCAGATCCTCCGCGCCCACCAGGTCGGCACCCGCTTTCTGGGCTTCCTCGGCCTTGGCGTCCTTGGCGAAGACCGCGACCCGTACGGCTTTTCCGGTGCCGTTGGGCAGGGAAGTGACCCCGCGCACCATCTGGTCGGCGTGGCGGGGGTCGACGCCTAAGTTGACGGATACCTCGACGGTCTCGTCGAATTTGGCCTTGGCGCTTTTCTTGATCAGCGCCACCGCGTCGTTGAGCGCGTAGCCCTGCTCTCGGTCCACCTCTTCGTAGACCGCATTCAATCGCTTGCCTTTGTTCTTCGCCATGGTCTGGGCTCCCTATCCCACCACTTCCAATCCCATCGACCGGGCCGAGCCGGCGATCATCTTCATCGCCTGCTCCACGTCGGTCGTGTTCAGATCCGGCATCTTCTGTTCGGCGATTTCGCGCACCTGGGTCATGGTGACCCGGCCGATAATCTCCCGGCCCGGCGTTTCCGAGGCCTTGTTCAGCTTCGCCGCCTTCTTGAGGAAATAGCTGGCCGGCGGGGTCTTGCTGATAAAGCTGAACGTGCGGTCATGATAGGCGGTGATAACGACCGGAATCGGAATGCCCTGCTCGACGTTCTGGGTGTGGGCGTTAAACGCCTTGCAGAACTCCATGATGTTGAGGCCGGCTTGGCCCAAGGCCGGCCCGATGGGGGGCGATGGGTTCGCCTGCCCCGCCGGCACCTGCAGCTTGATGTATCCCTTGATCTTCTTCGCCATGGCGGTTCTCGAGTTTCCTTAGCCTACGTCCAGGTAACGGCGCGATGATCTAAAGTTTCTCCACCTGGGAGTATTCCAGTTCCACGGGGGTCGAACGCCCGAAGATGGACACCGCCACCTTGAGGCGCGCCCGCTCTTCGTCCACGTCTTCCACCAGGCCGTTGAACGAGGTGAAGGGCCCGTCGCTGACCCGCACCTGCTCGCCGACTTCAAAGGTAATCGACGGCTTGGGCCGCTCGATCCCCTCCTGCACCTGATGCATGATGCGCTCGGCTTCCTTGTCGCTGATCGGCTGAGGACGCCCGCCGCCGCCCAGAAAGCCGGTCACCTTGGGCGTGTTCTTGACCAGGTGCCAGGTCTCGTCGGTCATGTCCATCTTGACCAGCACATAGCCGGGAAAGAATTTGCGTTCGGCGTTGACGCGGGAACCGCGCCGCATCTCGACAACCTCTTCCGTCGGCACCAGAACCTGATCGATGTTGTTTTCCAGGCCGGCCTGCCTGGATTGCTCCTCGATCGACTGGGCCACCTTCTTCTCGAAGCCGGAATAGACGTGAATGACGTACCAGTGAGCCGCCATGGCTTCAGCCTCCGAGCCCGAAGATCTGCTTCACGCCCCACGCCATCACCTGATCGACCAGAAAGAAGAACACGGCGGCAAGGAACACCATGACAAAGACCATCGCCGTCGAAATGGCTGTCTCACGCCGGGTCGGCCAGGTGACCTTGGCGGCCTCCTGGCGGATCTGTCGAAGGAACTGTGCCGGGCTCGTCTTCGCCATTTCAACCTTCATCAAGCCCTCGCGGGGCCTTCTTCACTGGGCCCGCGCGCCCGCTGTCCGCCGGCGGGCCCGGATGGCCAGTGCGATGCTGGCAGGAGTGGAGGGACTCGAACCCACAACCCCCGGTTTTGGAGACCGGTGCTCTGCCAATTGAGCTACACTCCTTCAGAACACGCGCCCCACCGGCGGTTCCCGCGACGCTTTCTATTCGACGATGGAGGCGACGACGCCGGCGCCCACCGTGCGGCCGCCTTCGCGGATCGCGAAGCGCAGGCCCTCGTCCATGGCGATCGGCGCGATCAGCGTCACCTCCATCGAGACGTTGTCCCCCGGCATCACCATCTCGGTCCCTTCCGGCAGCGCAACCTGGCCCGTCACGTCGGTGGTGCGGAAGTAAAACTGCGGCCGGTAGTTGGTGAAGAACGGCGTGTGACGGCCGCCCTCGTCCTTGGTCAGGATATAGGCCTCCGCCTTGAATTTGGTGTGCGGCGTGATCGAGCCCGGCGCCGCCAGCACCTGGCCCCGCTCAACGTCGTCGCGCTTGGTGCCGCGCAACAGAACCCCGATGTTGTCCCCCGCTTCCCCCTGATCGAGGAGCTTGCGGAACATCTCCACCCCCGTGCACACCGTCTTCGTCGTCTCCCGGATGCCGACGATCTCCACCTCCTCGCCGACCTTCACCACTCCCCGCTCGACCCGACCCGTCACCACCGTTCCCCGGCCCGAGATCGAGAACACGTCCTCGATCGGCATCAAAAACGGGCGGTCCCGCGCCCGCTCCGGCTGCGGCACGTACTCGTCAACCGCCTTCATCAGCTCCAAAACCGAGTTCTTCCCAACCTCGTCGTCCCGACCCTCAAGCGCCGCCAGGGCCGAGCCCATGACAATCGGAATGTCGTCGCCGGGGAAGTCGTAGCTCGACAACAGCTCCCGAACCTCCAGCTCCACAAGCTCCAGAAGCTCCGGGTCGTCCACCTGATCCACCTTGTTCAGGTAAACCACAATCGCCGGAACGCCCACCTGGCGGGCCAGCAGGATGTGCTCGCGGGTCTGCGGCATCGGGCCGTCGGCCGCCGAGACAACCAACACCGCGCCGTCCATCTGCGCCGCCCCGGTGATCATGTTCTTCACGTAATCCGCGTGGCCCGGGCAGTCCACGTGCGCGTAGTGACGGTTCTCCGTCTCATACTCCACATGGGCGGTGGCAATCGTGATCCCCCGCGCACGCTCCTCCGGCGCCTTGTCGATCTGGTCGAACGCCGTGAACTCCGCCCCGCCGGTCTCCGCCAGAACCTTCGTGATCGACGCCGTCAACGTCGTCTTCCCATGGTCCACGTGGCCAATCGTGCCGACGTTGCAGTGCGGCTTCGTTCGCTCGAATTTCGCCTTCGCCATCGCTTTGACAATCCGTGTTATTCGTTACGCCAAGTCGGTCGCGTTATTTGGTCCCGTACGGCCCCGCCCGCTGCCCCGGCTGGAGCGGGTGATGGGGATCGAACCCACATAACCAGCTTGGAAGGCTGGGGCTCTACCATTGAGCTACACCCGCGCCGGGTTCCTTCGCCTTCCAGGGATTCCTTCTCATGTGGCGGCGGCGCAGGCCACCCCAGCGCATGCCGCCGTGGAAACGCCCGAAATGGTGGAGGGGGTTGGATTCGAACCAACGTAGGCAATGCCAACGGGTTTACAGCCCGTCCCCTTTAGCCACTCGGGCACCCCTCCCTACGTCGATTGAAGATCCCGCGCCGAACGGGTGGAGTAGCGAGGATTGGCGGGGTTTGTCAACTTCTCAATTCGGCGAACGGCACTATCGCCCGCGCCCAAGCCGCGCGGTACGCCATTGCAGACATCGCCTTCGTGGCCATGCTAAGCAGCGCCATGACCGAACACAAGGGGCACGAAAACACTTTTCCCGCCGCCGGGTCGCGAAAGCGGTCCCGGAGCAACCGCCCGGGCAGGGCGGGTGACGACAAGAACCAGGTCGGCGATCCCCGCCGGCCAAGCCCCAAACGCCGCCCGCGTCAGGCGGATCCCGGCGAGCCCCCGCGGCGGGACGGCGCGCGCGCCGCGGGCCGAACGTGGCTTTACGGCTTCCATACGGTGCTCGCGGCCATCGCCAATCCGAACCGCTTGTGCCACCACCTTCTCGCCACCGCGCCGATGGCCGAGACCTTGTGCGCCCTGCCGGACAAGGCGCAGGGCAATCGTCCCCTGCCCGGCCTGGAAGTGGTCGAGGGTGGCGAGATCGGACGCCGCCTGCCGCGTGACGCCGTGCACCAGGGTATGGCCGTCCAGGTGGATCCCCTGCCCCCGGCGTCTCTCGAGGACGTCCTGTCCGCCCCCGCGCCGGCGGGGCGCGACATCGTGGTGCTCATCGACCGGGCCTCGGACCCCCGCAATATCGGCGCCGTCATGCGCTCCGCGGCCGCCTTCGGCGCCCGAGCGGTTCTCCTGCCGGCCCGCCATTCCCCCGAGAACACACCGGCCCTCGCAAAGGCGGCGTCCGGCGCCCTCGACCGCATCCCCCTGATCCGGGTGCCGAACCTGAACCGGGCGATGATCTTGTTGAAATCCCGCGGCTACTGGATCGTCGGCCTGGCCGCTGATGCCCAGGAGCCCCTGTGGCGCGTCGACCTGGGGAACAAGGTCGCCCTGGCCGTAGGCTCCGAGGGTGAGGGCCTGCGCCGGCTGACCCAGGAAACCTGCGACACCATGGTGTCCATCCCGATGACGACCCATGCCGGCAGCCTCAACCTCTCCGCCGCCGCCGCCGTCGCCCTCTACGAGTTGTCCCGGAACTCGGGCGGCGCCTGATACCGGTGAGCGTTTTGGTGACTCGCCCGCGTCTCTTGGACGCCACTCTGGGACGGGCGCTTTCCGAGCGGCATCCCGTCACGGAAGCAACGTCGCCGTCACAGCCGCGCCTTGGTGCTCCGCGGCGTTGCCAGCAGGAGGTTCGTTTCGCTGCCCGTAATGCCGGGCGTGAGGCGGATCTTGCGAAGAACCCCGTCCAGATCGGTCAGGCTGGACGCCCCGAGCTCGAGCAACAGATCCCATCGGCCGTTGGTGGTGTGGATGGCGGAAACCTCGGAAAAACCCTCAAGGGCACGGATCACCCGGTCGGCCGCGTGCCCCTCGATGCGGATCAGCATGATGCCGCGCACCGGCAGGTCCACGGTGTCGGCGCGCAGGATCACCGTGTAGCCGATGATCTCGCCCGATCGCCGAAGCCGCTCCATCCGCGCCCGCACCGTCGCCCGGGACGCACCCAGTTCGGCCGCCAAGCCGGAGACGCTGCGCCGCCCGTCATGGCGCAGCAGCGTGACGAGTTTTTGATCCAGGGAGTCCATATATGTCCAATTCGATAATCAATATGTTTCAATATGATATATATCCGGCTTCAATTTGCCAATAATAAGAGTTCATTACGCCATTTCCGGCCGATAGGATCGTCGCCAGGAAAGGATGATCCGCCATGGCGACAAAACACTGCGCACTTCTGGGAATCCCGATTCAGGATGGCGCCGGTCGGCCCGGCTGCGAAATGGGGCCGAGCGCCCTGCGCACCGCCGGGATCGCCGAGGCAATCACCGAGCTCGGGTTTCGCGTCACGGACCTGGGCAACGCGGCCCCTGCCCCGCCAAAGCCGATGAATCACTGCAACGGGGCGTTGAAGGCGCTGCCTCAGGTGTCGGCCTGGACCGGGGCGCTCATCGAGGCCGCCTACACGGCCAGCGCCGAAGCGATGCCGATTTTTATAGGCGGCGACAACAGCCTGTCGGCGGGGACGATCCCCGGCGTGGCGCGGCGGGCGGCCGAGGCCGGGCGCGAACTGTTCGTCCTGTGGCTGGACGCCCATCCGGACTTCCATACCCTGGACAGCACGACAAGCGGCAACCTTCACGGCGTACCCCTCGCCTATGCCAGCGGCCGGCCCGGGTTCGAAGGCTTCTTCCCGGTGCCGCCGGCCCGGGTGAACCCGGCCAATATCTGCATGCTGGGTATTCGCAGTGTCGATCCGGCTGAACAAGATAACCTTCACGCCGCCGGCGTTACCGTGCACGACATGCGCCAGATCGACGAATTTGGCATCGCCCCGCTGCTGCGCGCCTTCCTGAAACGGGTGTCAGAGGCCAACGGGCTGCTGCATGTCTGCCTCGACGTGGATTTTCTCGACCCCGCCATCGCCCCCGCCGTGGGCACCACCGTCCCCGGCGGCGCGACCTTCCGCGAGGCCCATCTGGTGATGGAGATGCTGCATGACAGCGGTTTGGTCGGCAGCCTCGATCTGGCCGAGCTGAACCCGTTCCTGGATGAACGGGGCCGCACCGCGACCCTGTTGGTCGACCTGGTGGCGAGCCTCATGGGCCGCCGGGTGATGGACCGCCCGACGAGGAGTTATGGATCATGATTCCGAAGCTGAACGTGGTTCCCTTCGTCAGCGTCGATCATATGATGACGTTGGTGCTGCACGTCGGCGTGGAGCGGTTCCTGGTCGAACTCGCGGCCTACATCGAGGAGGATTTCCGCCGCTGGGAGTCGTTCGACAAGAGCCCCCGCCTGGCTTCCCACAGCGCCGAAGGGGTCATCGAGTTGATGCCGACCAGCGACGGCCACGCCTATGGCTTCAAGTACGTCAACGGACACCCCAAGAACAACCGCCATGGCCGCCAGACCGTGACCGCCTTCGGCGTCCTGGCCGACGTCGGCAACGGCTACCCGATCCTGTTGACGGAGATGACCATCGCCACGGCCCTCCGCACCGCCGCCACGTCGGCCCTCGCCGCCCGGCACCTGGCCCCCGAGGGCGCCGCCTGCATGGCGATCATCGGCAACGGGGCGCAGGCCGAGTTCCAGGCCCTGGCCTTCAAGGCCCTGCTCGGCGTCCGCAAACTCCGCCTCTTCGACATCGACCGGGCCGCCACCGAGAAATGCCGCCGCAACCTTGCCGGAACCGGGATCGAGGTCACCACTTGCGCCACGGCGGAAGAGGCGCTGGAGGGGGCGCGGATCGTCACCACCGTGACCGCCGACAAGCAATACGCCACCATCCTGACCGACAACATGGTCGGCGCCGGTATCCACATCAACGCCGTCGGCGGCGACTGCCCGGGCAAGACCGAACTGCATCCCGACATCCTGCTGCGCTCCGACATCTTCGTCGAGTTCGCGCCCCAGACCCGGATCGAGGGCGAGATCCAGCAACTGGCGCCGGACCATCCGGTGACCGAACTGTGGCGGACCATCGCCGGCGAGGCCCATGGGCGGCGCGACGCCGGGCAGATCACCCTGTTCGATTCGGTCGGCTTCGCGATCGAGGACTTCTCGGCCCTGCGCTACATCCGCGACCAGCTGGCGGATACTGGTTTGTATCAGGAGCTCGACATGCTGGCCGACCCGGACGATCCGCGGGATCTCTATGGCATGCTTCTGCGCGCCGCCGGCGCACCGGCGGGAACGGCGTCGTAGGCCACGACCCCGCCATCGGGGTGCACTGCCTGGTACGTGGATTCAGTCGAAAAAGGGTGTTAAGCAGGCGCACAAATCCATACGCTCCTTGCCTGCCAGACGTTTGACGAGGGAGCATGTGACGACGGGACAAGTCTCCTCAACGCATTGAATAAAGAAGTAATGCCGGCGTGGCTCAACTGGTAGAGCACCTGATTTGTAATCAGGGGGTTGCGGGTTCAAGTCCTGCCGCCGGCACCACGTTGTAAATAAACGATTTTCCGCTTGCGATAGGCGACAAGGAGAGAACCCGGAAGGGGCAAAGCGCCAAACTCCCACTTCGTTTCGGCAGTCTTGTCAGGCTGGGGCAAGTATGGTTTACGGCGTCTTTCGCGGGTACGGTGCGATACTCGATACGCCTGATTCGCCGCCCTTCGATGCGGGTGCCTTGGGGAAACCGAACGGAGAGGCGGCCATGCCAGGAGCGACGGACGCCATTCCGATAGACCGGGATCGTGAGCGGTTGAGGCTGCTTATCAAGAAGCAGTCTTTGTTGACAGGCGGGTCGTTCCGACTCGCGTCCGGCAAAACCAGCAGCACATTCTTCAATCTCAAGAAGACAATGCTCGATCCCGAGGGGAGCCACTATCTGACGTGCGAGCTGCTCAAGGCTGTCCGGGGGTTCCAATTCGATGCGGTTGGCGGGCTCGCGGTTGGCGCGGTACCGCTCGTTGCGCAACTCTGCCTGAGAAGCTACCAAGACGGTCCACCCATTCCCGCCTTCTACGTGCGCGACGAACCCAAGGACCACGGTGTGCGGGAGCGCATCAATGGAAACGTCGAGGACGGCTCGCGGGTCCTGCTGGTCGAGGATGTCACGACCACGGGCGGTTCGGCGATGCGAGCCGCGGAAGCTGTCGCGGATCGGGATTGCACACTGGTCGCCGTCATCTCGGTTGTGGAT
Source organism: Rhodospirillales bacterium (assembly GCA_965247705.1). GTDB lineage: Bacteria > Pseudomonadota > Alphaproteobacteria > Rhodospirillales > CAMCUA01 > CBDFHV01. The sequence goes on from CBDFHV010000023.1 coordinate 28,943, forward strand.
CGAGAAGAGGGAGCCAGAGACGCTTTTTCGCAGCGTGGCATTCACTTCGAATCGCTTTTCACAATGCAAGATATCCTGAACGACTGACCCCGTCTCTGGCCGCTCGCCGCCTCAAATGTGCGTTTATCGTCTTATTTGCTGGTCATTTCCCAGGCGCCGGTCCAGTCGTCCGGCGGTGGATTGTCGCGGTAGTGGGCGCATCGTTCTAGCCCCAATTATTCATGACGGCCATCGGATTTCAGCGGGACGAGCGGTAGCGACCGGGTTGACGGCGATTTTTGAGACGGATTGTCGGAGAGGTTGGAGGTTGTTGTTCGGGGCTCGTCCGGCGGCACCTGCCGCTTGGTTCAGGGCCCTTGGGCGGTGATGCGCCCGGCGATGGCGATCATGGCCGGCTGATAGGGATAGGCCGAAGGCAGGGCGATCCTGAGGCGCGACTTGAGCTCCTCGACGCGGACGGCGATTTTGAGAAACGCCCGGCGCAGGGTTTCGAAGGTGGCCGTTCGCCACAGCGATTTCCGAGGCGCCGCTTGGCGAAGCTGATGCAGCAGCCAGTAGGCGCCGGTATGCAGGAAGAGGCGGAACTGGTTGGCCTCCCAACGGTGGCACGACGTGCGGTCGGACTTGGTGTAGAGCTTGTGGTCCTTGATCATGTTTTCCATCCGCCCGCGGGCGCAGTAGACCTTCTCGTAGAGCGCCTTGGCGCGGCCGCTCAGGTTGGTGACGACGAAGCGGACGTCACAGCCCTTGGCGGTAGCTTCCACGCGGGCGATGACCGAGCGTTGCCGTGACCAGCTTTTGGCCTGGTAGCCGGTGTGGAAGAAGCGGCGCACCTTATCCTTTCCCTGCCCCGCCCGGCGCACGGCGGCGTCCTCGCACCACGGCTGGCCGATCCTGTTCAGCCGGGCGTTGCCGGAAAGCCCGAAGATGTAGCCGCAGCCCTGACGTTCGAGGAATTCCATGGCCTCCGGCGTGGCGTAGTGGCCATCGCCCCGCACGGTGATCTCGACCCGTGGCCAGTTGCGGCGGATGCGGCCGATGACGTGTCTCAGGATCCGCGCCGCCTCGTCGCCGGAGGGCCGCTTGCCGGGACGCAGCAGTGACATCACCGGCTTGCCGGTGGCCGCCTCGAAGATATGGATGGGTTGGAAGCAATAGTCGTCGTAATGGGCGTTGAACAGCGCCAGCTGCTGGCCGCCGTGAACGGCGTCGTCGGTGTCGTCGATATCGAGAACGATGCGCGCCGGAACGCGCTTGAAGCTGGCGCAAAACAGATCGATCATCGACAGCCCCATGCGCCCGAGCGCGCGCCATGACGGCGCGTTCTCGAGGCGCGACAGGGTCGGTTGGCTCATCAGGTCGTCGCCGCTCTCGGACAAACGGCCACAGGCCAGCTTGAACGCCGGATCGAAACGCAGAACGTCGAGGTCGTCGCAATCCTCATACCCGCAGGCAATAGCGAACAGGCGCGCCCGGATCATGTCTACGTAAGCGTGGGTCGTGCTCGCCGGGTCGCGCACGTCGGTGACGCAGGAAGCGAGCACGTCGGCGATGCCGAGCCGCCTGTCGATCTCGCCCAACAACAACACCCCGCCGTCCGACGACAGCCGTCCGCCGTCGAAGCGGGCGCAAAGCGGCTTGCCTCCAACGGGTGACAAACCAGGGAGATAGGGGGTAATCTCGTTCATGGTGAGCCGTGGGTTGTTCTGTTGCCATGTGATCTTGTCTTGACACCAAAATCATACGGCATTTCAACAGGTTAATCTACGCTCACCAGCATTTTCAATCAGCGCCGTGAATAATTCGGGCTAGATAGAGGGCCGACGGTTTGTCGTCCGGCCTGAAATTCTGGGCGCGGGCGAACTCGGCTTGGGCGCCATCCCAGTCGCGCCGCCGGTAATTGACAAGCCCCTGCTCGAAGGCGGCGAGGGTCGCCTCCATGTTGACAAAGGTCTTGTCGTTGTGGTGGCCCAGCGCCTCATAAACCGCGACGGGTTTCGATTGTCCCTTGACCACGATCAGGTCCAATTCGCGGAATTGATGCCGACCACGGGCGGCGGCGACGGTGAATTCGCTCACCAGGACGGAAACGCCATAATACTTGGTGGCGCTTTCCAGCCGGGCCGCCAGGTTCACGGAATCGCCGATCACGGTGTAATCCATGCGTTTGGGCGAGCCGATATTGCCGGAGATGATGTTACCGGTGCTAAGCCCGACGCCGATATGGATCATGGCTTTGCCGGCCGCGTGCCGGCGGGCGTTCAAAAGACGCAGAACCTCGATCATGCGGTTGGCGACCATGATGGCGTTGTCCGTATCCTCGGCGGTGGGAAACGGCGTGCCGAAGACCGCCATGATCGCGTCGCCGATATACTTGTCGAGAATGCCATGATGCTCGAAGATCACTTCGAGCATCTCGGTGAAATACTCGTTCAACATCGACACCGTGGCCCGCGCCCCCAACTCCTCGGAAATCGTGGTGAAGCCCCGGATATCGGAAAATAATACGGTCCCGGTTTGGGAGCGCCCTCCTAGTGTTGCGATTCTAACATTTGGTTCCTGAGCCCGGGGGTGAAGGTCGCAGTTTGCGTAGATTTAATGGGAACGAAATGTCTCGATCGGAACACTAGCGCGTCCTCGCCGGCCTCCATCAACTGCTCGGCGATTTCCGGCGTCATATAGCGGGCCATCGTGCTCTTCACCCGCTTTTCGGTGGTAATGTCTTCCAGTATCAGCATGCCGCCGATAGCTTCGTTATCCTCGTCGCGCAACGGCACCACCGCCAGGTTGACCGAGGCGCTATTCCCATCCTCCAGGTCAATGTCGACATCCAAGAAGTTGTCGGCCCGGTTGGTCCGCAAATGTTCGGCCGCCAGGGTCGTGACCCGGCCTTCGTGCCCGCCCAGAACGGTCAGGGCGTCCTTGCCCAATAAAGACTTGGGATCGCGCCCCAGGATACGGGCGGCGGCCGGGTTCATGGTGCTGACGTGGTTCTCCGCATCGAACGTAATCACACCATTGCTGAGGCTGTTCAACGTCGCTTCGTTGTAATTTTTTTCCCGTGTCACGTCGGCGAACAACTGGGCGTTGGCGAGCGATATGCTCACTTGCGCGGTAAATGCCCTCAACCGCGCCTCGTCCCGCGCCAGGAACTCGCCGCCGATTTTGTTCAACACTTGTGTGACGCCGATGCATTTGCCGGTTTGTTCGACGATCGGCATGCACAAGATGCTTTCGGTTTTGTAACCGGTGGTCCGGTCCATGATCGGATTAAACAATGCATGTGAATAAGGGTCGGTGACGTTTTCGGACTCGCCGCTGGTGAACACCTTGCCGGCGATTCCCGAGTTTTCGGGGATACGGATTTCCTTGGCATCGACCCCTTCGGCCACACGGGTCCACAATTCCTTGGTCCTGTGGTCATGGACGAAAATGGTGCTTCGATCGGAGTTCAGCAATTCCGTCGTTGTGGCCATGATCCGCGGCAGCAGCACCTCCAGTTTCAGCTCGCCGGACAATTCCTGCGCCACTTGAAGGATCTGCGCCTCGTCGCGAATGCCCTCGATCATGCGGTTGAAGCGCTGATAGAGCGTGGCATAAACGTCCTCGCCCAGGATCGGCAATTGGACCCCGAGGTCGCCGCCTTCCGCCCGCTCCATCGCCAGGCAGATGCGGTCCAGATGCACGCGCAACGAACTGTTCATTTCCTCCAGCTCGGCGGTTCGCGCCGCCACTCGATCCTCCAGCTCGGCATTGGCTTTTTCCAATGACAGGGCGGCACGCTTCAATTGCACGAGGATGTAGGCGACATAAAGCAGCAACAGGACCGACAGCCCATAGAGCAGAAGACGGTACACATCGGCCTGTTTCTCGAGGCGGGCGAAGCTGGCATCGTAATGGCGGAAAACGTCATCGATCCGGGCAACGCTTTCAGGGGCCATCAGATTGGCGACGATGTCGTCCAACACCGGCTTATAGGTCAGAATAGCCGCCACATGGGACAGGATGTTTTCAACATCTTCGCGCGGTTCCTCGGCAAGGACGCGCGCCCCATCACGCAGGGCGTCGACGGCGTTTTGCAATTGGTCGCGCAATTCGATATCGCCGCTGAGGTTATAGATGAGTGTGTCGCGCAACGTTCGGCTCATGTCGGCGGCGATCCTGGACATGCCAGCGGTCTGCGATAGCCGCTCTGTCAGGCGGCCGGCCGCAACGGGCAGGAAAGAAAGCGAGTTCCTCAAAATGGCATTGCGCGATTTGAAGCGCTCCACGTCCAGCCCCCGCGCGTCGAGGTTTTTCCCCAAGGCATCCAGGCTTTGCTTGAGGTCGATGTCGGTTCCGTCGTGGATGGCGTTGGGTCCGTCGGCAAGTCGCGCATGGGCCGCTCGCAGCGCCTTCATCGTCGATACCAGGGTGTCGTAATGGTTGAGCAGACCGGTGCGTGCGCGCAGCACATCCTGCTTCAAGATCGCATCCCAATTCTTCAAATCGCGCAAAGTCGTTTCCGTGCGCTCATGGCGCTCCAGATCCACCGCCTGGGTTTTGAAATACAGCACGCTCAAGGCGATGGACGCCAAGACAATCAACGCGACCTGGCGGATACTCAACGCCGCCACAACGGCTTTCCCTGGTACTCGCCGGTGAGGGTTTTCAGGAAGGCGACCAAGCGCCTCCGGTCCCGATCGGTAATCCGCCGGCCCAACTGGTAAAACGCCATGACCTGGACCGCTCCGTCCAGGGTGTCCACCGACGCATCGTGGAAATAGGGCGCGGTCAGTTCAACGTTGCGCAGGCTTGGAACCTTGAAAAAATAGCGATCCTCCTCCCGGCCGGTGACGTTGAAGCGGCCGTAATCGACCTTGGTCACATCGCCCCGCTCGGCGAAATAGTCACGCAGGACGCCGAACTTCTGGAACATATTGCCGCCGACGTTGCGTCCCTGGTGACAGGCGCTGCAGCCCAGCGACTTGAACAGCGCATAGCCTTCCTTTTCTTCGTCACTAATGGCATCTACGGCGCCATTCAAATAACGGTCGAAGCGGGAATTCGGGGTAATCAGGGAACGCTCGTAAGTGGCGATGGCATCCTGAATTGACGCTTCGTCGATGCTTGATTCATAGATCGTCTTGAAGCGATCGACATACTGGGCGTCGGCCGTCAGTTTTGCGATGACGCCCTGCCAACTGGCGCCCAATTCCCCAGGGTTGTTGATCGGTCCGCCCATCTGTGAGTTGAGGCTATCGGCGCGGCCATCCCAGAACTGCACGAAGTTGAAGCCGCTGTTGAAGACCGTGGGCGCATTGATGTTGCCCATTGCACCGCCGACGCCTTCGGAGACGGGCTTGCCGTCGGCACCGCCTTGGGCCAAGTCGTGGCAACTGGCGCAGGACATGGTGTTGTCCTTGGACAGGCGTTTATCGAAAAACAGATCCTGTCCCAAGGCGATCTTGTCGGCGCTCAGTGACTGTTTCTGCGGCAGTGGTTGCAGGGGCTCGCTGGCCAAATTCACCCGGCCGGCCTGCTGCGCCAATACCGGAACAGCAACAAACAGGAGGCCAAGGATAGCCCCGGCGGCGCACGCCGATTTCAACACATCACGAAATAAACGGTTCGTCACGTGCGTCGCCCTGATTGACGGCGGCGAACGCAACGCCCTGCGGCGACCGTCGCCATGGCAGTCAAATCGAAATTCATCCCGTGACCCCGGACGGTCGTCGACAGCGCAAGCACATAGCGCGCAAGAAGGCAATTCCGGCCTTGCTCGGATATGATAGACCCCTGTCCACTCTTCATTGAACCGGCACTCCCCCGAATGCCCGCCAAGACGGCGACGACGGTAGCACGACGCAAATTCCACGGCAATTCGGACCCTACCCGGCGCTTGACAACAGCGTGTTGCGCAATGACGTGTCCCGGGCGCATTCTGGCTCCACGAGACGCGCGCGTTGGACGGAAAGGGAGGGCACGATGCCCATGCGGACACTCCTTGTACCCGTCGAGACCGACCACATGCTTGACGCCACGTTGGGGACCGCCCTGGTGGTCGCCCGACGTTTTGGCTCCCACATTGAGGGCATGCACGTCCATCCCATCGCCGGCAGCAGCCCTACCGGATGGGGCGGTCCGCCGATTGGATCGGAGATGGGCCTTGCCGACATCCTGGAGCGGCAGAATCAAGAGCGTGCCAAGCATGTGCAGCGGCTGTTCGAAGCCTTCTTCCGCGATCGCCTGGTTGTCGGCGGCGAAAGTGAAGGATCGGATGGCGAGGCTACGGTCAGTTGGCGGCAGGAAACGGCTTCGGGACTCGCCGCCTACGGTGAGCGCGGCCGGGTGCGCGACCTCATCGTGATCCCGAGGCCGGACGGCGAGGGCGGCAGCATCCACGGCGGTCTGATCCAGCCCCTGCTGTTCGACAGCGGCCGGCCGCTGTTGATTGCGCCGCCCGTCGCCCCCGGCTCGGTAGGAGAATGCGTTGTGATCGCGTGGAACGGCAGCATGGAGGCGGCGAGAACCTTGGCCCTGGCGATGCCGTTCGTGGTCTCGACCGATCGGCTGGTGCTGTTGACCGTCGAGGCCAGCGCGGTGCCGGGACCGTCCGGCGAGGACGTCGCCGAAAACTTGACGCGACATGGCGTGGAAGTAGAAACCATGAGCGTCCGCGGAAAACCGCGGTTGATCGGCGAAGCCATTCTCGAGACCGCCTCGGGACTGGGGGCCGATTTGCTGATCCGTGGCGCCTACACCCAAGGCCGGATGCGCCAGATCATGTTCGGCAGTTCGACCAACCACATCCTCAGGAACACCAAGGTCCCGGTTTTCATGGCGGCGTAAGGCGAAGGAGTTCATTGACATCCCCGCCGCCATGGCCGCGGCCACACGATCGGGAACCCCGTCAGGCAAGCCAGCGCGAGAGATCCCGGCCGATCAGGTCCTGGGTTCGCAGAATGTCGTCCTTGATCTCATTGGTGAAACGGGCGCGGGTGGCCGGATCGAGGCGTTCCCGAGGCGCCGTCGTGTCGCTTCTGGCGACGAACCGGAAGAACCGGCCGCGCATGGATACCGGTAGGTGGGGTACGATCCGGGCTCGCAGCCCTGTGCTCCTGCGCCATGCCCAGCGCAAGGCGGGATTGGCGATGGTGCCGCTCCGGTTGTGGACCACGTTCGTCTCCGGCCGGAACGCGGGATCGACACCGATGAAGGTGAAGAGATCCCGCATCAGGGATTGCGGATTGTCGCGCAAATCCTCGTTGAGATAGACCCGGATCTGCTCCCTTGGAAACGAGTCAAACCAGACCTTCAGCTGCGCGTGGTAGAGGCTTCTCTCTCGATAGCGGCCCGAGAACCAGTTCTCGGCCGTGCGGCGGTCATTGTCGCGCCAAGCATCCTCGAAAGAGTCGGCGGGATCGCCCCAATTGGACTGGAAAAGCTGATAGGCGGAAAAGGCGCGATCCACCGGTTGCCGCAAGAGGAAGATGATCTTGGCTCGCGGCGTAAGTTCCTTGATACCGGTGCAGGCTTGGGGAATGCAAATGTAGCGTATCGAGGCTTCGCCGATGGCCTTTGCGTCTTTGGCGTCGCGAAAAAGGGTTTCGTACTTCCGCAGGCTCTGGATCGCGATTCGATTCACCTGCTTGTCCGTCGGGCCCCCGAATCGCAGCCCGGAATGACCGAAAATGAAGTAGTTCGGCTCCTTGATGGACGGCATGAAAATCTCTGGATGGGCCCGACAATAGTTCGCCAGCGAAGTCGAACCAGCCCGGGCAGTCCCGGCGATGTAAAAATTCGGCAGTGTCATGGACGGCGGCGCATCGGCAATCGGACGCGTTCCACGTGCGCCATGGATTCCCTTACACCAACTCCTCATCGCTCATGGTCATCAGCGCGGCGTTGCCGCCCGACGCGGTGGTGTTGATCGACAGCGTGCGCTCGACGGCGAAGCGGTACATGTAGCGGGGGCCGCCGGCCTTGGGGCCGGTGCCCGACAGGCCTTCGCCGCCGAAGGGCTGCACGCCGACCACGGCGCCGACCATGTTGCGGTTGACGTAGGCGTTGCCCACCTTGAGCCGCTGGTGGATGTAGCGGGCGGTGGCGTCGACCCGGGTATGGATGCCGAGGGTCAGGCCGTATCCGGTGTTGTTCACCGTTTCGATCACGTCATCGAGGCGGTTGCCGTCGTAGGTGAGCACGTGAAGGATGGGCCCGAACACTTCCTCGGTGAGGATGTCCAGGGTCTCCAGCTTGAAGGCCCGGGGGGCGAAGAAACTGCCATGGGCGCAGTCCGCGGACAGGGGCACTTGGTACAGGAGCTTCGCCTCCTTCTCCATGAAGCGGGCATGGTCGTCCAGTTCATCCCGGGCGCTGGCATCGATCACCGGCCCCACGTCGGTGGCGAGATAGCGGGGATCGCCCACCACCAGCTCCTCCATGGCGCCGGTCAGCATCTCGATGGTCTTTTCCGCCACGTCTTGCTGGATGAACAGCGCCCGCAAGCAGGAACAGCGCTGGCCGGCGCTGCCGAAGGCGGAGACCAGCACGTCCTCGACCACCTGCTCCGGCAGGGCCGTCGAGTCGACGATCATGGCATTCTGACCGCCGGTCTCGGCGATCAGGGGCGACAGCGCGCCGGGGCGGGCGGCCAGGGCCTGGTTGATGGCGCGGCCGGTGACCTCCGAACCGGTGAAGGCAATGCCGGCGATGCGCGGGTCGCTGGACATCGCGCCGCCGATTACCGCGCCGGAGCCAGGCAGGAAGTGGAGCACGTCGCCGGGGATGCCCGCCTGGTGCAGCAGTTCCACCACCCGCGAGGCGACCATCGGGGTCTGGCCGGCGGGCTTGGCGATCACCGCGTTGCCGGCGGCCAGCGCCGCCGTCACCTGGCCGGTGAAGATGGCCATGGGGAAGTTCCACGGGCTGATGCAGCCGAATACCCCGCGGCCGTGGAGGGACACCTGGTTGAGCTCTCCGGTGGGTCCCGGCATGGGGTGGGGATGGTCGAAGTCGGTCCGCGCCCGAAGTCCGTAGTAGCGGCAGAAATCAGCCGCCTCGCGAATCTCGGCGATGCTGTCATCGATGGTTTTGCCGCCTTCCCGGGCGCACAGCACCACGAACTCGGCCATGTGCGACTCCAACAGGTCCGCCGCCCGTTGCAGGCATGCCGCCCGCTCATCGGCCGGTGTCCTGTCCCAGCCCGGGGCCGCCTTGTCAGCGGCGGCCAGGGCGGTCTCCACCATTTCCTTGGTGGCGGCCGACACGGTGCCGACCGGTTGGCGGTTGTCGGCCGGCTCCATGAGGGACCTGGGCGGCTCCCCGTCGAGGCGTTCGCCGGAAATGATGGGTGCCGCCGCCCAGCTGCGATCGGCGTCCGCCATGCTCTGGGCCAGTTGGCGCAGCTCCATCGGGTTGCCCTGGTCGATGCCGCGGGAGTTTTTGCGCTCGGCCCCATAAAGGTTGACCGGCAGGGGAATGCGCGGATGGGGTTTTTGCGTCATGCCCCGCACCCGGCCTACCGGATCGGCGATAATCTCATCGATGGGCAGCTTGGCGTCGTTGATGCGGTTGACGAAGGAGGTGTTGGCCCCGTTCTCCAGCAGCCTGCGCACCAAATAGGCCAGCAGGTCCTCGTGACTGCCCACCGGTGCATAGGTGCGCGACGACAGGTCGAGGCCGCCCTTGTCGATGATCTGATCGTGGAGGGGTTCGCCCATGCCGTGCAGGCGCTGGAATTCGAAGGCCCGGTCGTTGCCGGCCATCTCGGCGATGGTGGCCACCGTATGGGCGTTATGGGTGGCGAACTGGGGATAGAGGGCGTCACGCGACGACAACAGCTTGCGGGCGCAGCCCAGATACGAGACGTCGGTGGAAGCCTTGCGGGTGAACACCGGGTAGCCGGACAGCCCCTGCTCCTGGGCGCGCTTGATCTCCGTGTCCCAGTAGGCGCCCTTGACCAGGCGCACCATCATGCGCCGGCCCTGGCGGCGGGCAAGGTCGGCCAGCCAATCGAGGACTAGATAGCCCCGCTTCTGGTAGGCCTGGACGGCGAGTCCGAATCCTTCCCAGCCCTCCAGGTCCGGATCGGTGAACACCGCCTCGACGAGGTCCAGGGACAGGTCCAGGCGATCCGCCTCCTCGGCGTCAATGCAAAAGCCCATGTCGTGAGCCCGGGCCTTCAGCGCCAGTTCCTTAACCACCGGCACCAGCTCGCGCATCATGCGTTCTTTGTGGCCCAACTCGTAGCGGGGATGGAGGGCGGAGAGCTTCACCGAGATCCCCGGCGCCTCGATCACGTCGCGGCCGCCGGCACCGGCGCCGACGGCATCAATTGCGTGGGAGTAGTCCTCGAAATAGCGCCGCGCGTCGGCCATGGTTTGGGCCGCCTCGCCCAGCATGTCGTAGGAGAACCGGTAGCCCTTGGCTTCGAGTTCCGTGGCCCGTTCGAGGGCTTCCTCGATGGTACGGCCCATGACGAACTGGCGGCCCAGGATGCGCATGGCCTGGGTGACCGCCTGGCGGATCACCGGCTCGCCGCTGTTGGAGATCAATTGCCTCAGCGCGCTGGCCGCCCCTTCCACTTTGGTCTGGCTCATGTCGAAGATCCGGCCGGTCAGCATCAAGCCCCAGCTGGAGGCGTTGACCAGGAGCGAATCGCTGTGGCCCATGTGCCGTTCCCAGTCCGCGTCGCCGATCTTGTCGCGGATCAGCCGGGTGGCCGTGTCCGGGTCGGGGACCCGCAACAGGGCCTCGGCGATGCACATCAGCAGCACCCCTTCCCGGTTGGTCAGGCCGTATTCCTGGAGAAACGCATCGATTCCCCACGGGCTCTTGCCCCGCCGCCGGACCTCCTCGACCAGGGTTCGCGCCCGCTCTTGGGCCCGCCGGTGGGCGGCGTCGTCCAGGCCGGCCCCCCGCAGGAGGGCTTCCAGGCAGGCCACCTCGCCGGCCAGGGCCGTCTCCTCGATTCGCCCGCGTAGGGGTTCGGGCTGGGGGTAATTGCCGACGAACGTCATTGCGCTGTCCCCATTCTTGGTTGCGGTTCGCCGTGGCACGGCCGGCCTCCAAAACTAGGCCAACCGGCCCGCCGACACGAGAGATATTCGGCCGGTATCAGCGCCACCACCACCGCAGAACCGGCGGCGGACGGGGATCGGGATCGAGACCCGGCACCGGTCCCAGTGGCCGGGCCGTCGAAGGGACATCGAATAGGGGCGCGACGTCGGCGGCGACCTGGCGGATGCGCGCGATTCGCGCCTCGCTGGGTGGATGGCCGCGCAGCAGGGAAGGCTCCAACCGATCCGTTCCGGGGCGGAACAGGCGCTCCCACAGACCCCGGTGACGGGCCTCCAGGGTTGCCAGTGCCGAAGCCAGGCCCTCCCCGTCGCCGGTAAGCTCGACCGCGCCCCGGTCGGCCTCGAACTCGCGGGTGCGCGACAGGGCGAGCTGCAGCAGCATACTGATCGTCGGCGCCGTCACCAGAAGGCCCAGCAGCCACCAGGAGAAGTGTCCGGCGCCGATGGCGAGCAGGGGCAGGTTGAACAGGGCCAGCAGCAGACCGGCCAGGGCCATGGTTCGGGTCAGGCGGGTCACCATGTCGGCGAGTACCATCACCCGCAGGTCCCGGTGCAGGATGTGGCTGACCTCGTGGGCCAGCACGCCGGCCACCTGGCGCGCCGACAAGAGGCGCAGGATGCCGTCGCTGAGGCAGATTGCCGCCGCCCCGTCCCGGTCGCCGACGGTGAAGGCCTGGGGCATGGCATGGGGCAGATAATAGAGATCCGGCATCACCGCCAGCCCGGCCCGCCGGCAAAGGACGGCAAGCAGACGGAACAAAATCGGCGCCTCCGACCCGGACAGCCGGTTTGCGCCCACGGCGCGCATCACCATGCGGCCCGACAGGTTGGGGCCGAACAGCATCAAGCCGATGCCGGCGCCCGCCATCAGGGCCAGCCCCTGGGGACCGGCCAAGCCCCAGCCGACGGCCGCCAGCAACAGGGTCATGCCGCCCAGCAGCAGGGCCGTTTGGGCGACATTGCGCCAGCGCTGGGTAACCAGCGCCGGTCCCCGAATCATGAGCCCGGTCGACGGGCCGCCACCAGCAGATCGCAAATCTCGCGCACGGCGCCCGCGCCGCCCCGGTTTCGGGTTACGTAGACCGCCGCGTCCCGGGCGGCCGGCATGGCGTCGGCGACGGTCATCGGTACGCCGACCAGGGCCAGCAGCGGCAAATCGTTGAGGTCGTCCCCGACGTGGGCCACCGCCTCCCAGTCCAGTTTCAGCGACCGCCGCAATTCGTCGAGGGTCGCTTTCTTGTCCGTCACCCCGACGAAGACATGGCGCAGGCCCAGGGATTGGCCCCGATGGGCGATGGCCTGGGTGTCGCTGGCGGTAATAAGAGCAACCTCCACGCCGGCCTGGCGAACCCGCTGCATGCCCATGCCGTCCTTGACGTTGAACTTGCGCAGTTGGCCGCCGTCCTCGGCGACGTAGATGCCGCCGTCGGTCAGCACCCCGTCGCAGTCCAGGGACAGCAGGCGCACCCGGGCCAGGCGGGCCGACAACGGGCCGCCGGAAAGCTTCGGTCGAGGGTTGTCCGTCATCGCCGTGGCCGCCGTGGGTTCCGCTGGAGTCAACCATGGGCAGCGGCGGACAGCGGGTCAAGGCACCCCACCGGGTCGGATGGGGGCACCCTGCGCGGGACCGTCCCCTGTGATACCATCCTTCGCCCCGCCGATGGCTTTCCCGGGGTTTCGGAGGCATCTCCCGCCATGAACGTGCTGATCCTGGGTGCCGGTCGCGTGGGCGCGCTGGTGGCGCGCCTTTTGGCCGACGCCGGCGACTTCAAGGTCCGCGCCGCGGACGTGGACGAAAGGCGCCTGAGCGCCCTTGATGCCGCGCCCACGTTGGCAACGGGGGTCGAGACGGTGGCCCTCGACGCCACCCGCCAGGAGCGGCTGAACAAGGCGATGAAGGGCACGGATGCGGTCATCGCGGCGTGCCCGTTCTACCTCAACCCGGGCATCGCCGAGGCGGCCCGGGAAGCGGGCGCCGCCTACCTGGACCTGAGCGAGGATATGGAGACCACCCGCCAGGTGCGCAACCTCGCCGACGGCGCAACCCGGCCGTTCGTACCCCAATGCGGGGTCGCCCCGGGCTTCGTCAATATCGCCGCCCGGGGCTTGCTCGGCCGCCTGCAGCCGCCCCTGGACGTGACCATTCGGGTCGGCGCCCTGCCCCTCTATCCGGCCAACCGCCTCAAATACGGCCTGACCTGGAACACGGACGGCCTGATCGGCGAGGTCACCAATTCCTGCGAAGCCATTCGCGACGGCGCCATGGCCACCGTCGCGCCCCTGGAAGGCCTGGAGCAGGTGGTCCTCGACGGCCAGTCTTACGAGGCCTTCAACACCGCCGGCAGCCTGGGCACCCTGTGCGATACCCTGGTCGGCGCGGTCCGCTCCCTCACCTTCAAGACCATCCGCTACCCGGGTCATCTGGAACTGCTGAAGTTCCTGCTCGAGGACCTGGGCATGGCGCGCCGCCGCGACTTGCTGAAGACGGTGCTGGAGAACGCCCTGCCGGTGACCGAACAGGACGTGGTCCTGGTCTTCGTCACCGTGACCGGCAGCCGCGACGGCCGCGTGGTCCAGGAAGCCTACGTGCGCAAGATCCTCGGCGGCGGCCTGCTGCCCGACAGCCGCAGCGCCCTGCAGACGGCTTCCGCCGCCAGCGTCTGCGCCATCCTCGACCTGATCCGCGACGGCAGCCTGACGGCGACCGGCTTCGTGCGCCAGGAGGACGTGGGTCTGGAGGCCTTCCTCGCCAACCGCTTCGGGCGGGTGTTCGCGTAGGCGGCGGCGTTCATGGATCATTGTCTATCCGGTTATGACAGACACCCACTACATTTAGAGTAGACGATGCGCCAAGCCGACACCGCCCAATCGGGCGCATTTGACCCTGAGTCGGACCCGATTTCCTTGGACACAGAATTGGCTTAATCGAAGTGTCCAAGGAGGACCGGAACATGACCGATAATTTTGAGAAGAAAGTTGCTGTTGATGGGCCTGTGGTAAATGCGGGCGAGCTTGGCTCGTCCACGTTTTCCCCAGGACAGGCTTTGCCGGCAGGCCCGCTGGGACTTGGCCAGCGATGGACGGTGGCGCGCAAGCGTGAGGTCGTTCTGCGGCTTTTGCGTGACGAGCCGGTGCAACTTCTGTCGCGCCAGTTGGGCGTAGAGATCTTCCGGCTCGAGCAGTGGCGTGAGAAAGCGATCGGCGGGATCGACGCCTCGCTCAAGCAACGCAAGGGCGATCCGGTGCAGGCGGAACTGGATAGCGCCATGAAGCGGATCGGAGAGTTGACCATGCAGGTGGAACTGCTGGAGGCCAAGACGGAGACCTTCGGCCCTTTGGGGCGGCGGAGGTCGCGGCGATGAGTGCCGCCACCTCGCCCGGCACGGGTCTGGCCTACGGCCTGCGGCGGGTCTGCGCCGCCTGGGGCATGGCCCGCTCCTCGTTCTACGCCGTGACCTCCGGCCAGCACGCCGAGCAGCCGCCGGCAAAGCGTCGGGGACCGAAGCCCGCGATCTCGGACCAGGCGCTGCTGGTGGCGATCGAAGCCGACCTGGAGGCATCGCCCTGGGAGGGCGAGGGCTACCGCAAGGTCTGGGCTCGGCTTCGGGTCTGTCGCGACATCCGGGTTGCCCGCAAGCGGGTGCTCCGCCTGATGCGCGAGAACAATCTGCTCTCGCCCCATCGCTGCCGCCGCCGTGGCGGCAATCCCCATGACGGTGAGATCATCACTCATGCCCCGAACCTCATGTGGGGCACCGATGGCGTTCGGGTGTTCACGGTGGACGACGGCTGGGGCTGGATCTTCACCGCCGTCGAGCATTGGAACGCCGAGTGTGTCGGCTGGCATGTCTGCAAGCGCGGCGACCGCTTCGCCGCCCTGCAGCCGATCTCCATGGGGCTTGCCGGGCTGTATGGCTCGACCGCGGCCGGCGCGGCTCGGGGGCTGGCCTTGCGGATGGATCACGGCTCCCAGTATCTGTCGGACCACTTCACCAACCAGATCAAGTTCTGGGGCATCCAGCCGTCCTACGCCTTCGTCGCCGAGCCCCAGACCAACGGCGTCGCCGAGCGGTTCAATCGCACGCTGAAGGAACAGATCATCCATGGTCGCATCTACCGCAACATCGCGGAGCTGCGGGACGCCGTCCGCGACTTCGTCGAACTCTACAATGCCCAGTGGATCGTCGAAAAGAACGGCTGCCTGAGCCCCGCTCAAGCTCGTCAGGCGTGGCACGCCGCGATCTCAATCAGGCCCGCCGCGTGAGACAAACTTGTGTCCAAGGAACCGGGTGCGCTACAGGCGCATTTGACCCATTCCGGAAGTAGACTTCCCCTGAGGCGCGGTAGCTGGACCGAATTCTTGCTCGCGTATAGTCGTCTTCAGTACGGAATATGGTTTAGTGAACCGGAGCAAAACTTTAGAACGATAACCCAAAAGCGCGTTTGATTCTGTCGATGCCTATGTCGATGCCGAGTCTGGCTCCGGTATCCAGCTTGTCGAAATAGGTAAAATGATCTACCGGCACTGTGTGCCGATCCGTGATCCAGTTCGGTATGGAGGACGCGGTCGTCACAACCAAGTCGTGTTTACTGCCGCCTACCAAGGCTTGGTTTCCCCAGCGCATTAGTGAGGTGAGCTTTTGCTTCAATTGGTTGCCTGAAGCCGGTGCATTGGTTACGTCTCCGCCGATGGCGACGAGATCGAGGCGCCGAGTGGCGTTGAGTTCCGATATCTCCAACTATTCGAGGAATCGGGATACCGGGTTCGCCTTCGGCGCCAGATCGTCGATCCCGTCGATGCGTTTCCTATGGTGCATGTAGATGAGTAGGCTGTCGAAAGCCTTGACCGCCCCCGTCGCACCGTAGACGAGTGCGTACCCGCCCGCCGTTTTGAGAGGGTTCCGTGCCAAGTTCGCGCCTTCGTGGGGACTGCCGAAGGTAACGCAGCCCTTGAGGCGGTCATCCCAATCGCCCCGGCCAAACAATTCCTGGCATGCCGCTCTTGCCAATAAACCGCCCCGTGAATGACAGACGAAAA
>CBDFHV010000024.1:0-57887 GCA_965247705.1 Rhodospirillales bacterium
GCGATATCTGCTCCACGATACCCCGTCTCATCGCCTCATCGGCCAACGCCTGCTGGCTCCAATGGCTGAGCTGTTGTCACAAGTTGGGGACGACCACTCTCGGATGGCAGTTTGCAGGCCAGTGCCACGATCCCACAGATCTGCTCGGCTGTGATCCGCGCCGGCGCACCACTGCGGGGCGCGTCGCTCAAACGTTCGATAACCGAGGCACAGGACCGCGAACGCGCGATTCAGCGCGCCCGCCATTGGCTCACCGTTTTGCGCCACACGCCAAGCCGCTCAGACGTCGCCACGACCCCAACGCCATCGCCAGCCATCAAGATCATACGGGCCCGACGCGCCACCGCTTGTGGGGGTCGACGCGGTCCGCCTCAAGCGCTCAAGCTCGCTGCGCTCTTGCGGGCTCAAATCAATCGCAAGGGATCGTCCGGGCATGGTCCTCTCCACTGATCAGCGAATCGGACCACAGGGAATCAAACCGAGCTTTCAACTTCAACCGAAACCGACAAAATCGGGCGAGTCTAGATTTCCGCTACGATGAACTAGGGCTCGGAGCCGATGGGCGCGGAAAGCAGGGTCCTCACGTCGCTGACGCGCTCCACGGACATGCAGCCAACGAAGATCGCTTCGGCGTGCTTCCGATCCCACACCCTGGTCGCCAGAGCGAAGAACTTGTCCTTCAGCTCTTCAGGAGCATGGGGCTTCTGTCTCTCCCCCTTGGTGTAGGCGGTTGTCGCCTCGGCGTCCGTTCCGTCCTTGAAGCGAAGCCGCACGGTGCACGGCTGCTGCTTCGGATAGCGCGCCGTGTAGTCCGCATCCTCGCCGACGTTGACCCGCTCGGCGAGT
This sequence comes from Rhodospirillales bacterium, assembly GCA_965247705.1. Classification (GTDB taxonomy): domain Bacteria; phylum Pseudomonadota; class Alphaproteobacteria; order Rhodospirillales; family CAMCUA01; genus CBDFHV01. Next base: position 847 of record CBDFHV010000024.1, read on the forward strand.
CTCCGTATCGCCGGATTGGCCACCGCCTTCTGCTCGAAGACTTCGAGATCCGGGCGGCCGTGATGGATTAGCGATGCCACGGCGAAGGGGATCGAATAGCGGGCACCGAAACTGTTGGTCACGGACCGATGCGAGAGCGCCGCGGCGTAAGCGTACGAGCGGACGTCCACCCGCTCGAGGTCGTCCGCGTCGACGCCGCCGATCCGTCGGGCCATCACCTCGCCCGCCAGGTCGAGGGGGGACTGGATCTGGATGGCGCAGGGGTGGCGCTTGAAGCAGCTTTCGGCGATCAGGAATTCGCGCCCGATGTCCCGGACGACCAGGTCGGGGTCGAACGCCTCGCCGTAGACCGAGCCGTAGATCGACCCCACGCCGTCGGTCTCGGCGGTGAACCCCGACCGCGCCAGGCGATCGGCGAGGACGCCCATGTGGCCGCTCATGCCGGCGTAGACGTTGCGCACGGTCGCGCCCTCGACGACCGTCCTCCGGCTGGTGGCGAGACCCAAGGTGGCGGCGATATTGATGCGACGACGCAGTTCGGCTTGCCCGCATCCCTTCAGTCTTGCCACGGCGACGGCGGCGCCGATGGTCCCGTGGGTGCCGTGGGGATGGAGCGCATGCCGCATGCGCGTGGCGCGGCCGATGCGCGCGCATACCTCGTAGCCGAGGATGACGGCGAGCAGAAGGTCCCGCCCCGAGGCTTCGCACGCTTCCGCCACGGCGATCGCCGCCGGCACCACCTGGATGGCCGGATGGCCCTTGGCCGCAAGGTTGCACTCGTCGAGCTCGAGCCACGTACCGGCGCAACCGTTGATCAGGGCGGCAAGAAGGGGATCCGCCGTGCCCCCGCGCCCAATGAGCGAGGCCTTGCCGGAGGCGCTCGAAGGAACCATGCGGCGGACCAAGCGTTCCATCTCCGGCGCCTGCATGCCGACGGCGATGGCGCACAGGCAGTCGGCGAAGATCCAGCGGCCCCGATCGACGACCTCGGCGGGCAGGTCCTCGAGCGTCGTCCCGCAGACGAATTCGGAGAGGCGCCTCAGATACTCCGGCTCGGTCATCCGAGTCCTTCCATATCAAGCGAGCGCCTGGTGTATCCATTCCGCAGTGCCGAGGGTCACGCGATCACCGAAACGGGGGCCGACAACCTGAACGCCGATCGGCAGGCCACCCGGCCCGGTATGGGCTGGGACCGTGACGCACGGAACGTGCAGCAGGGTCCACAGGCTGTTGAAGACCGGATCACCGGCGTCGTCGAGGCCATACGGGGCCTCGCCGACGGCGCTCGGCGTTATCAGCACGTCGTGGCGAGAGAACAGCCCATCGCCCATTCTGCGCCAGCGCTCGGCGCTCCGCAGAGCGTTTTCATAGGCCGCCAGCGCCAAACTCTCGCCGTGCTCGATCTTGGCGTTGAGTGCCGGCGTCAGACGATCGCGGCCGGTACGCCGTTCGTGCGCCAGTGATCGTGAGCACTCCACTGCGCTCAGAGTTCCGTGAACCGCGAGCAGGTCATCGAACTCCGCCGGCAGCTTCACGTCATCGACCCTCGCGCCGGCTTCGGCCAGACGCCCGGCGGCATCTTCCAACAGGCTTCGAGTGGCCTCGTGCGCCTTCTCCCAGAAGGGGGTGCGGCAGAACCCGATGCGCGGTCGGGTGGGACGCTCGTCGAGGAATCTCGGGACCATATTGGTAAGCACGCCAACCATCATGGCCGCGTCCGCTACCGTCCGCGCCAGCACGCCGATGGTGTCCAGACTGTCGGAGATCACGTTCATGCCATTGCGGTTGATCAGGTTGAAGGTCGGTTTGTAGCCGACCACGCCGCAAAAGGCGGCCGGGCGAATCAACGAGCCTCCGGTTTGGGTGCCGAAGGCCAACGGCACCATGAAGTCGGCAACCGCCGCCGCCGAGCCCGCCGAGCTTCCGGCCGGTGTATGATCCGGGTTGTGCGGGTTCCGGGTGGGGATCGGGCTTGGGATGGCGGCGAACTGGTGGGTGACGGTCTTGCCCAGAACGATCCCGCCGGCAGCGCGCACCAGGGCGACGCAGGAGGCGTCGCGGGAGGGCCTGTGTCCCCGATAGATCGGCGAGCCGTACTCGGTCGGCATGTCGTGGGTATCGATGACATCCTTCACCCCGATCGGGATGCCGTGGAGCGGACTCCGCGGCCGCTCTTCGTCGCGGGCACGAGCCACAGCGCGCGCCTTTTCGCGCGCCACGTGGGTCCAGGCCTGGATGTGGCTATCCCTCTCGTCGATTCGCGCCAAGCTCGCCTCGATCAGCGCCGCCGCCTTGAGGGAACCGTTGGCGATGGCGCCGGCAAGCCCGGTCGCCGTGCGTCGTGCGGCGCCGGTCACCGTTGTCTCCTGGCCGGCAATGGCGCCCTTCCGGCGAAACCGGCGGCATCGGCGAGTCGATGGCGATCCGGCATTGCCGGACCCGCGCGGCGCATGCCGCCGCCACCCCCTTCCACTTGCCCCTTTCCAGTCGATGTGCTATTCGTCAAAGTCGATCCGGATCGCGATTCACAATGATCGTGATGATCGGTCCAAATTGTGAAAATAGGGCCTGAATAGAGCGCAAAGTCGGTCGACTTGTCGTCCTTTGCGAGCGGCACAAAACTCATTCTTGGACAGTTGACCGGCTAATTTGGTGTGGCATCGCGGGATGTCACCGTATCCCAGAGGGAGGTGAAGTCATGAACACATTTCGGTTTTTACGCAGCTGGCCCTTGGTCGTCGGTGTGCTGTTGTGGCCGGCAGTGTCGCAAGCGGCCGATGTCACCGTCAAGCTCGCCATCAGCGCGGTGGGCGAGGACCATCTTTACGTGCAGATGTCCAAGATGATGGCTCGGGAGGTCGAGAAGCGGGTTCCTGGCAAGGTTGACTGGCAGGCCTTTACCGGGGCTCAGCTCGGGAGGGATGACGCCGTCCTGACCGGGTTGAAGACGGGCACCCATGTCGCCGGCATGCCGGGCTCTTGGGTTGCAGCCGTCGAGCCCGGGTTCAATCTGTTCGAGGCGCCGTTCCTGTTTTCCAATCGCGAAGCGGTCAGAAAGATCATTCGCGCCGTCCAAGATGACCTCGGCGATAGACTCGCCAAGAAAGGGATCGTGATGGCCGGCGGCATCGGCGAGCTCGGGTTTCGCCAGATCAGCAACAACGTCCGTCCGATCGTTACGCCCGCCGATCTCAAAGGCGTCAAGCTCCGCACACCTGGAAACCCTTTGCGGCTCAAAACGTTCAGATCGTTTGGCGCCAATCCCACTCCGATGAATTTCGCCGAGGTCTATATGGCGATCAGGCAGGGTGTGATCGATGGCCAGGAGAACCCTTTGGCTACGATCTGGGCTGGCAAGCTCTATGAAGTGCAGAAATACGTCTCGATCTCGAACCACGTGTTCACGCCCACGACGGTCCTCTTCAGCAAGGTCCTCTGGGATACCTGGCCGGCGGATGTCCAAAATGCGATTGACGAGGCGGCGCGGATAGCGAACGAGTTCTCCTTCAAGTTCGGAGCGGAAAAGGATCAAAGTCTCCAGGGTCAGATGCAGAAGCAGGCTCCAGGGCTCAAATTCAACAAGATCGACGTGGCCGCGTTCAAGAAGGTCGCCGAACCGCTTTACGCGGACATGGAGGAGAAAGTCGGCAAGGACCTCTGGGCGAAGGTAATGGCGGCGTTGAAGTAGGGCTGGGTTTCTTTCCGGGGTCGTAAGCACGTCTCGGCGGTTGCGGCTACCCGGTAATCCGGCGGCAGACATTGGCCCGGCGGAGCGGCGGTGGATGTTTCCGCCGTCGTGCTCGCGCGCTCCGCGTCGAACGCGACGGAACGTTCCTCCACCGCCTCACGCAATGTGGAGGATGTGGGCCACGACGAGGGCGGTGTCGCTTCCCATGCCGGTCAGGTCCATTATCTCCAAATGGATTGTCGTACCGGAAAATAGTGCATGGCTGGACCGACTGGACCGGAGACTGGCGAATTGCCCCTGACGGGATTGGAAGGCGGACTCGACCGGCTGGTTCGCAGGGTGATACGCGGGTGTGAGGTCCTGACCATGGCCATCGGCACCTGGCTCATGGTGATCCTCGTCGTCAGCGTCTTTACCCGTTACGTGCTGAACTACAGCCTGTCGTGGGTCGACGAAAGCTCGTCACTGCTGCTCGTCTGGCTGATGCTGGCGGTGGCGCCGATCGGCTTTCACGAAAACTTCCACATCTCCATGGGCTTCGTCGTCGACAATGTGCCGCGGCCCATCAGGTTCGTTCTCGCACTCATCATCAATCTCGGCACCGCCCTGTTTTTCGCCATCGCCGGTTATTACGGGATCCTGTCCACGATCATCGAGTTCGGCGCCTCGCTCTTCTCGATCCCGATCATGCGCGGTTGGGTCACCTGGATCCTGCCCGTATCGTCCGCCGTCATCCTGCTTGTCTGCCTCAACAATATTCTGGCGATCCTGCGACTCGGCGATCAGCCGCCGTCGAAGGGGGGGCTCATCGAATGATTCCGGTGCTCTCCCTTCTCGTCACCTTGATCGTGCTCGGCCTGCCGATCGCAGTGGCCCTCGGCCTGACGGCGCTCGGCTTCCTCGCCACCAGCACCGTGCCGTACAACATTGTTCCGGTCCTGATGTTCGCGGGACTGGAGAAATTCATCCTTCTGGCCTTGCCGCTGTTCATGATCGCCGGTGAGGTGATGAACCGCGCCGGCATCGCCGAGGACCTGATCGAGCTGGCGTCGAGCATCGTCGGGGCTTTCCGCGGCGGTCTCGCCCACTGCAACATCGCCGCGTCGATGGTGTTCGCGGAAATTTCGGGCTCCTCGGTCGCCGACGTGGCGTCCCTGGGGACGATTCTCATCCCCCAGATGGAGAAACGCGGCTATCCGCGCCCCTTCGCCGCGGCGATCACCTCGGCGTCGGCGTCGATTGCGATCCTCATCCCGCCCAGCATACCGCTCATCCTTTACGGAGCCATTGCCGGGCAGTCGGTGATCAAGCTCTTCATCGCCGGCCTCATCCCGGGCATCATCCTGGGTCTGTGCCTGATGGCGTTCACGTACATCTTCGCCTTGCGTTACGGCTGGGCGCCGGAGGCCAGGTTCCAGTTCATGCGGGTGCTCAGAGCCTTTCGACGCGCCGTCTGGGCGCTTTCGCTGCCGGTCATCATCGTGGGCGGAATCCTGGGTGGCGTCTTTACCCCCACCGAGGCCGCCGCGGTGGCGGTGGCCGCGGCCCTGTTCATCGGCTTCTTCATCACGCGACGGATCACGCTTCTCGACGTCCCGGCGATCGTGCTGATCGCCGCCAAGAGGACGAGCATCGTGCTCCTGATGGTATCGACGTCCGCCATCTTCGGCTGGTACCTCACCAACGAGGGAATCCCGCAGGCGATTGCCGGGGAGATCATGGCCGTCTCGGACAATCGCTACGTGGTCATGTTCTGGCTGAACATCATGCTGATCCTTTTGGGGACCTTCCTCCACGGCGCCGCCGGAATCGTGCTGATCACGCCCCTGGCCTTGCCTATGGTGACCCAGCTCGGGTACGACCCCATCCACTTCGGGATCATCCTGGCTGTGAATTTGGCCATCGGGCAGCAGACGCCACCGGTCGCGTCCCTTCTGTTGACGGCGGCGGCGATCAGCGGGTCTCGCATCGGCGAGATCATGGTCTACAACAAGTGGTTCATACTCTGCATGTTCCTGGTTCTTCAACTGGTGACCTACGCGCCTCAGCTCTCGCTCTGGCTGCCTTCTCTCCTGGTGGAATTCTAGCCGGGATTCCGTAAGGAGACGGGGCTATGCCTACTTACAGACTGGGTGTCGATATCGGCGGCACGTTCACCGACATCGTGCTGCTCGAGTCCGACGGGACCGTTCACACCAAGAAGGTGCTGTCCACGCCCGACGACTATAGCGCCGCCATCGAGACCGGGGTCCCGGAGCTTCTCGAGGAGTCCGGCGTATCCGCCGGGGACATCATCGAATTCTCCCACGGCACGACGGTCGCCACCAACGCCCTCATCGAACGAAAAGGCGTGAAGGTGGCCCTGGTCACTACGGAGGGGTTCCGCGACATCCTCGAACTGGGACGGATTAGGACGCCCAGGCTGTACGACCTGGACTTTCGCAAGCCCGAACCCCTGGTGGCGAGACGCCTCAGGTTCGAGGTGGCGGAGCGGACAAGCGGTAAGGGCGAGGTCCTGGTTCCGGTCGATCGCGACGGCCTCGAACGCCTCGCCGACCGAATGCGGGAGCAAGGCGTCCGCGCCGTCGCCGTGTGCTTCATCAATGCCTACGTGAACCCGAGGAACGAGTTCGACGCCATGCGCCGGCTCCAGGAGCTGTTGCCCGACATTCCCGTCTCCGCCTCGGCACAGCTCCTGCCCCAGATTCAGGAATACGAACGGACCAGCACCACGGTCGTCAACGCCTACCTCCGCCCGGTGGTCGAGACCTACCTTGCGGCCCTCGAGTCACGGATGGCACGAGTCGGTCTCGGCGTCCCCCTCAACGTGATGCAGTCCAACGGCGGTGTGCTGCCGGCTCGGCTGGCCGGCGCCAATCCGGTCTACATCATCGAATCGGGTCCCGCCGCCGGGGTCGTCGGCGCCCAGCGCATGGCGGGCGGGCGGGCCCTCGGGAACGTGATGGTCCTCGACATGGGAGGAACGACCGCCAAGGCCTCGCTCATCGAGGATGGTCGGTTCGTCATTATGCCGGAGTCCGAGGTGGGCGGAGACGCCGCCATCGGACATCGCCTGTTGCCGGGCGCCGGATACCCGGTCCAGGTCCCCACCATCGACATCGCCGAGGTTGGCGCCGGCGGCGGAAGCATTGCCGCCGTGGACGCCGCCGGCGGGGTGCGGGTCGGCCCGCTGAGCGCCGGGGCGGCGCCGGGACCGGTGTGCTATGGCCTTGGCGGCGACCAGCCGACGGTCACGGACGCCAATCTGTCGCTCGGCTATCTGAACCCGCAGAACCTGGTGGGCGGCGATCTGGTCCTGGACGCCACCAAGTCCGAGAGCGCCATCGCCGAGCTCGGCGGCCGCCTCGGCCGGTCGGCGACGGCGACGGCCTATGGCATTCACCTGATCGCCAACGCCAACATGATGCGCGCCCTGTCCAGCGTCTCCACCGAGCGGGGACGGGACCCGTCCGGTTTCACCCTGGTCACCATCGGCGGCAGTGGCGGCGTCCACGCCGCCGGGCTGGCCGAGTCCCTGGGTATCCGCCGAATCCTCGTGCCACCCGTCGCCGGGTTGTTCAGCGCCCTCGGACTGCTGTTCGCCGACGTGGAACACCATCTGGTTTGCGCCTACTACCGTGCCTTCGCGGACACGTCTCCCGCCGACTTCAACCGCGCCGTCCAACCCCAAGTGGACGAGGCCCGGGAGCAACTTCGCTCCGGCGGCTTCGCCGACGCGGGCCAACAGGAGCTGGTCGTCGAAGCCAGCATGAAGTACGTGGGCCAGACCTGGACCCTGTCGGTCACCTGTCCGGGCTTTCCCACAACGGATTCCGACATGGCGGCGTTGGCCGAAGGCTTCGGCGTCCAGCACTTAAGGCAGTACGGCTATCGCTCGGACGGCGAGGCCTTGCAGTTCGTTTCCCTCAAGGTCGTCGGCCGTGGCGTTTCGGCGACTCCGCGAGTCCCCGACCGGGTGGTCCGGGCGGGGGAGCGCGTCGCCGAGCGGGGCGAACGCAAGGCGTACTTCGGTCCCGATCACGAATGGCTCGCCACCCCCGTCCTGCCTCGCTCGGCGCTCGGGGAGTTGGCGATCGATGGGCCCCTAGTCGTCGAGGAATACGATACCACCACCGTCGTTCGTCCGGGTTGGCGCGCCGCGCTGGACGACTGGAACAACATCGTCATCGAACGGGAATGACGGCGTCTTCGAGGAGCGAACGGATGGAGATCGATCCCTTCAAGCGAGAACTGCTCAAGAACGCGCTGGTCACCGTCGCCGACAACATGATCGTCTCGGTCATCCGCACGGCCCGCTCGACGGTGGTCAAGAGCAACCTGGACTTCTCCGCCTCGATCTGCGACGCCCAGGGGCAGCTGGTGGCCCAGGGCCTGGCCCTGCCCGTGCACATGGGGGCCACCATGCCGGCGCTCAAGGGATGCCTGGATCATTACGGCAACGACATCCAGCCGGGCGACATTCTCGCCAACAACGACCCCTATTCGGGGGCGAGCCACCTGAACGACATCTTCATGTTCAAACCGGTCTTCCGGGACGGCGAGCTGCTGATGTTCCTCAACCTCATCCTGCATCACACGGACATGGGCGGGCGCGTCCCCGGCGGCAACGCCACGGACAGCACGGAGATTTTCCAGGAGGGCTTGCGCATCCCGCCGACCAAGATCGTCGAGGCCGGGCGGCCTAACGACACCCTGATGCGAATCATCCAGACCAACGTCCGCGTGCCGGACAAGGTGCTCGGCGACGTCCGGGCCCAGATCGCGTCCCTCGATTTCGCCGAGCGGGAGATGCTCAAACTGATCGAGGGATACGAGCTGGCCGAGTTCAAGGCCTACATGTCCGATCTGATCGACTACACCGAACGGCTGACTCGCGCCGGCATCGCCGCCCTGCCCGACGGGTCGGTGGCGTTCACCGACTGGAGCGACGACGACGGCGCCGGAAACGGGCCCGTGAAGTTTCACGTGACGCTCACCGTCGAGGGCGACGAAATGACCGTGGATTTCACCGGCACGTCGCCGCAGACCACCGGCGCCATGAACTGCAATTTCTGGTTCACCGCGTCCTGCGCCTATGCGGCCGTCCGAACCCTCCTCGACGTTTCCATGCCCAACAACGCCGGGTTCTACCGCCCGATTCGGGTGACGGTACCCGAACGCTCCTTCCTCAACGCCGCCTTTCCCGCCCCCGTCGGCGCCCGCGGATCGGCCGGATACCGGGCGCGCACGTTGGTTCTCGGGGCGCTCGCCGAGTTGGTGCCGGAGCGCATACCGGCCTGTCCCGGCGGCTCGGAATTCGGCATCGTGCTGGCGGGCTACGAGGCGAACCGCAAACCGTTCCTGTTCCTCGAGTTCCACAACATCACCGGTCAAGGAGGCGGTCCCGACAGGGACGGACAGGAGGGCGGACCGTTCAGCCTGGGCAATCCCGCCAACGTGCCCGTCGAGATCATCGAGGCGGAAAATCCCATCCGCATCGACACCTACGCCCTGCTTCCGGACACCTGCGGCGCCGGCAAGTATCGTGGCGCGCTGGGAATCGTCCGCCAATACCGGGTGCTGGCCGACCAGACGACGGTGCAGCTGCGTTCCGACCGTCAACACCATCGCCCGTTCGGCCTGTTCGGGGGACAAGGGGGTTCCTTCGGCCGGTGCATACTCAATCCCGGAGACGGCGCCCAGGTCCTGCCGTCCAAGTTCGTCCGCACCTTTGGCGGGGACGACGTCATACGCGGTGAAATGCCGGGTTCCGGCGGATACGGCGACCCCTTGGAACGGAACCCGGAGCGGGTGGCCGACGACGTGATCGAGGAGAAAATTTCCGTCTCGCACGCCCGTCAGGCCTATGGGGTGATCATCGACGGAGACTCCATGCGTCTGGATGTGTCGGCGACAACGGCCCGGCGCGCCAAGATTGCGGGGCGGGCCCGATGACGGCGCCGGCCGCCACGGAGTTGGCGGCGGCGTTCACCGCGTCGGTCCGGCTCGCGGATATTCCGCCCGAAGTGGCGCACTTGGGAAAGAAATCCATCCTCGACTGCCTGGCGACGGGCCTCTCCGGATCGGTGGCCCCGGGCAGCGCGGTGATACGGCGTTACGTCGAGACCCTGGGCTGTGCGCCGGGGCCCTGCACGGTGATCGGCTCGGCGCTTCGCCCGCCGCCCCGGTTCGCCGCGCTGGCCAACGGCACGGCAATGCACATCGACGACTTCGACGACACCTGGCAGTCGCGGCCCGATGGCCCCCGTGCCCGGCACACGGCCCGCATGGGCGTGCACCCCTCTGGTTCCGTCCTGTCGGCGGTGCTGGCGGCGGCCAAGGGCGAGGGCCGGTCCGGCGCCGACGTGCTCGCCGCCTGCGTGGTGGGGGTCGAGATTGCCTGCGCGGTCTTCGACGCCACGGACGCCGTCGAGGTGGACAACGCGCTGCACACCACCAGCAGTTGCGCCCTCGTGGGCGCGGCCGCCGGCGTCGCCAACCTGCGGCGACTCGGCGAGGGGGATGTCCGGCGGATGCTGGGAATCGCCTGCGATCAAACCGGCGGACTGACCGCCCAGGCCGGCAACATGGCCAAGTCCTGGCACGGCGGGCGTGCCGCCGAGGGCGCGATCGTCGCCGCCGACCTTACCGCGCTCGGGTTTACCGCCGAGGAGTTCGTGTTCGAGCATCCGGGCGGTTACTTTCAGTTCGAGGGGGGCGGATACGACGAGACACCCATGCGCCACCTGGGCGATCCGTGGTGTTTCGTCGACCGGGGCCTGTGGCTGAAGCCCTACCCCACCGGCAGCCTCGGCCACTCGCCCATGACCAAGATGCTGGAACTGATCGTCAAGCACGACGTGACGCCGGATCAGGTCGACAAGATCCGGGTGCGGACCCGCGACGGTGTCCTCCGGACCCTGGCCTACCACCGTCCGACGCAGGCCCTGGAGGCCAAGTTCAGCCTGGAGTTCTGTCTCGCGACCCTGCTCTTGGAACGTAGCCTGGGATTGACGCATATCGACGACGCCTTCGTCGGCCGGCCCGAGGTGCAGGACCTGATCGGGCGAACCGAGTACACGCCCATCCCCGAGGCAGAGGCCCGGGACGGGGGCTACACCCTGGTCACGTCTTTTGTCGAGTTGGCGTTGAAGGACGGGCGCCGCCTGGGCGGCCGTGTGGATTACGGCAAAGGCAGCAAGGCGAACCCAATGAGCGATGACGAGGTGGCCGAGAAGTTCCGCCTCTGCGCCCGCTATGCTCGGTGGCCGGAGGACAAAGCTGAAGGGGCCGTCGCGGCCACGCGGCGACTGGAGGAGCTTGCCGATGTGCGGAATCTGACCGTGCTCCTTTCCCGAAATCCATGACATATTGGTGACGTCCGGCTTCTTTTGACTGGGATACCCTTGTTTGACAACTACCGATTTCTTTGGAGCGCACAATGAAACAATGGATCATTAACTGGGAACCGCCGTTCCTGGGCGCGCGAACGGTCGGTAGCGTCGCCGAATCGGGCGCTTGCGTCGGATGGAGTCCGGACATCCGCACCTAGTGTTCCGATCGAGACATTTCGTTCCCATTAAATCTACGCAAACTGCGACCTTCACCCCCGGGCTCAGGAACCAAATGTTAGAATCGCAACACTAGGGTCCAGACTCATTCAAATCCAATAACAGATGAGTGCGGCGAGACATAGTCCGGCGAGAAAGTTTTCCGCCTTCTTGTCGTATCGCGTGGCGATGCGTCGGAAGTCCTTGAGGCGTCCGAACATGCGCTCGATGGTGTTTCGGTCTTTGTATCGCTCTGTGTCGAAGGGATGAGGTTGTTTGCGGTTCACCTTGTTGGGGATGACCGGCTGGATTTTCTGGCGTAGCAGGCAGGCGCGCCAGTGGTCGGCGTCATAGGCCTTGTCGGCGAGAAGATAGCGCGTCCTCGGCAGATGCGCGGCGAGCATGACGGCGCCCTTGATGTCGGCGGTCTGGCCGGGCGTGAGATAGAAGGCCAGGGGCCGGCAATGTTCGTCGCTCAGGGCATGGACCTTGGTGTTGCGTCCGCCCTTTGTGCGGCCGATGGCCTGAGCAGAGGTCCCCCTTTTCCGCCGCCGGCGCAGCGATGCGCCTTGACGTGTGTGGTGTCGATGGAGACCTGTTGCGGTGTCCCTGCCAGGCTCTCCGTCAAAGCCGGGAACAGGTACTGCCAGTGACCACGTTGCGACCACCGGTTATAGCGATTGTAGACCGTCGTCGAAGGCCCGTACGCCGGTGGGCAGTCCTGCCAGCGGCAGCCCGACTGGAGAACGTGAAGGATGCCACTGATGATCCGCCGATCATCCTCGCGCCGCTTACCCGCCGCGTAGTAAGGAAGATGCGGCTCGATCGCCGCCCATTGCTGATCTGAGAGCCAAAATGATCCGCGCATGCCTCAAAACCTCCTGCGTTCGGTTCCAAGATATTGAATCAGATAATGGTTAATGAGTTATGACCCTAGTCACCTGATTCATTCAGATTGAAGGGTACAGATGCTTGAGCTTAATTCGAGCGTCTGAGGTGGTGAACTGCCAATCGGCCTTGGCGTGGTGGGTATTGCGGTCGTCTTGCCACGTGGCGATTTCGTCGATCAGGGACTGCTTGTCGGGGATACGGCGGTCGAGGCACTGCGCGGTCAGGACGCCGAGCTCGGACTCCGCCAGATTGAGCCAAGATCCATGTTTGACGGGGCGGTAAAAAGTTGTTGGCCGATGGCGTGCTTGTACAGGTCTTTGCGGTTCGGTGAAGAATATTTGCCTGTCTCCGCGTTGCTGGTGGATAAAACCTGATATTACCTATCCTTGGCTTCTCCTTGGCTTCGTTTTTTATGGTGCGATTGCCGCGCAGCGTCGGATATTAAGGCCGAGGGCACGCAGATTGACCACGTAGCGCATGGCCGGCATGCCGCGAATGCGTAGGTGAGCCAGGTTCATCTGGTACTTTAATCGCGACATGGTCGCTTCTATGCCGGCCCGCCATCTGTAGACGTCGCGGAAGGCATCGCTTTGTTCATAAAGCCGGCGCTTTTGGTTGGCAGCCCTGGCCGGGGTATATTGAAAGCGGGAAAATTGGCCGTCACGCTTGGCCGCCTGCACGGGACATCGCAGTATATCGGGACATTTTTGGCAGATGGAGAGGTCGAAACGGGCCTGCAGCTTGGCTTTGGCGAGCGAGGCTGAAACCGGTTCGACGTTATTGGGACAGCGCAAGACCAAGCCTTCTTCGTTGAGAGTGAAATCCTCCAACGTCAACCGTCCCGAGACGGCGCCTTTCGGCGGTCGCGCGGGCGCCACGAGATTGATGTTCTGTTCGCGCGTCAGAGCCATGTTGTCACTGGAACCGTAATGTGAATCACCCAGCATCACCGCCGGCGTCAGCGCGCGCTCGCTCAGATCATCCAGCGCATCGGCCAAGCGATGGCCGTCATGCACCGTCATCTTGTGGACCTCCACGTGGGTGATGAGGTCCGGTGTCGCGGCAACCGCCTCGTTACTGTCATCTTCACAATAGGTTTCGACGATCTGCGCCATGTATCCCTGACCCTTGTGCGCGTTGTAGCTCGCGTCCGGGTCGGCCGGATTGCCGACGGTATCGCACGGCACATCCTTTGGATCTCGAATCGCGGCGCGCTTTGCGTCACGATCGCCACACTCATCATCAACGATCTCGAACTGATCGCGCAGAACCCTCTCCAGGATCGCAAAACTGGAAAGCTTTGCCGCCGCCGTGTCACGGAATTGCAGCACCAGGGCTAGGAGATCCTGACCCGCTTCGCCGAGGCGGCGTTTTGAAACACTCGGCGCCGTATTCGCGAACGCGCCATTGCCCTCGCGATCGACATAGCGGCGGATCACCTCCTTGCTGATCTGCTCGTGTAGACCGGGATGATATCGCTCAAGCTCACGGGCAAACTTCGAGATGCTCTCAACAACGATACCAAGTCGTGTCAGCGCCCGCATCGCCGAACGAAGGGCCGTCGAATCCATGCGTTGGTGGCTGGTATCGACAGAGAACCCCTGCACCAGCCGATCCGTCAAACACCGGAACAGCAATTCATCGAGACCTTGTTCGATAAACAGACGGCGATAGTTGCGCAGGGTTTTCTCACAGAAATAGCTGTCCGCTTCGCTGCGCACGTCCAAGGCATAGTGCCACGCCATATTGAAGGCCAGGGCCTCGACGGTCTCTGCATCGCTCAGATCGTGCAGCTGCTGCAAAAGCAAGACCCCGATGACAACGTGTAGATCCTTCGATGGTCGGCCCATGCGTTCATCAAGGTGACGGCAAAGATCGTCAACCGGAAGTTCGACAAGCAGATGGTTCCGAAAAACCCCGGCCCAGGATTGCTCCATCAGGCGCCGACGTTTGTCCCCGAAATCGGACCAGCGATCAAACAATTCCCCAGTCCGTCGGTCGCGTAAAGTAAACATGCACAATTATAATCCAGCCGACTCTCATGAGGAATCGACTTTTTACCGCCCCGTCCATGTTTGGGGGTGTAGTGCCACGCGAAGCGTTGGGCCAACCGCCGGGCTTCGGCGGCGGGAAAGGCCTGGTAGAGGGCCCCCTTGCTGTGGGTGCTGAGATTGTCCTGGACCAGGACAATGGTTTTGGCCTTGGCGAAGCGGATGTCGGCCAAGTCCTTCAAGACGTGGGAGTAGTCCACGGCGGCCCGGCGGTCGGTGACCGTGAAGTGGCGCCAGCCTTCGAGCGGCGCGAGGGGCTGGAGGTTCCCCATAAACAGCCGAATCGGGGCCGGCTCTGGCTCAACGACGCCTCCTGCATGCGGCTCAGGCCGTGCTGGGCGAACCATGTCTGGTCCTACGACTTCGTCATGGGCCCCACGCACAATGGCAAGCGGTTCAGGATGCTGACGGTGATCGACGAGTTCACGCGCCGGCGCCTGGCCATCGTCACCGCACGGCGGCTGCAGTCGGATAATGTCCTGCACTGCTTGGCCGATCTCTTCGTCACCCATGGTCCGCCGGACCACATCCGCTCGGACAATGGGTCGGAGTGCACCGCCCAGGCGGTGCGCGCCTGCCCTCGCTGCCTAACCGCATCGTCCACGCCTGATTGGCCAGCATCGGGAGGAGGCCCCGGCTTCGGCTGGTGTTCTTTTTGTGCCGTATTTGTTAGCCGAAATGTTAGCCCACCGCCCAGCATAGAGACTAAATCCCCTCTAGTATCCCCTAAGTGGTTGAATTAATGGTGCCGGCGGCAGGACTTGAACCCGCAACCCCCTGATTACAAACGAGAAATGGTCGGTGGCGAAATTCCGTCACCGCAAAGTGGAGCCCCGGCTACGGCCGGAGTTTTTTGTGGACGGCGTGTTGTGGGAAACAGTTGCGGGTAAGCGTTGCGCGGAAGCGCAGCCTGTGCCATACAGGCGCATGGCGACGGCGACACCGAATCAGTTGAGGGACCTGTGGGTCAGGCTTACCGGAGCACCGATGGCCGACACGAGGCACCGAGTCCGCCGCGGTATCGAGTCGGGGCAACTGCCGAAAGGTACGGGACGTGCTGGCGGCCGCGTTGAGCCGGTGCACGCCGCGAACTTCGTGATCGCTGCCATGCAGAACTTCGAGGACGCGCGCTGGATAGCAGAGAAGGTGGAAGCCTACGCGCGGCTGGAGAAGGGGTTTGAGCGTCGTGTACCGCGCCGGCAGGCGCTGCTGTTGAGGCCAAGTAACTTCCGCGACGCCCTTACAGACATCATTGCCGAAGCCATGAAAGAGGCCGGCCGGGAGCGGGTACTCAACGCGGTGGAGACCATCAGCGTGTGGCGCGGCTGGAACGCGTACGGCGCTGAGATCGCATGGCGCGACGGCACCACCTCGGAGTTCGCCCGTGAGACGCCGCAACCTGCCCCAGAGCCGTATCCCATGGTGGTGCAAAGCTCGCTGCCGGGCGGTGCGATAGTGGAGATCGCCGACCTGTTAGCAGGGCGGAGCGTACCGGAGGCTGCTGACTGATGAACGACCCCGTGGGCGAAATGGCAGAAGGTGCCGTCATTGACCAGCTATTTGGTCCTAGGCCCAAAAAGCCCCGGGGCTTGGCCGAGGCGACACTTGTCCTGCGGCGCTTGTTGCTCTCCATCCTCAAGGACATCGACGGCCCGGCCACGGTGCGGCAGTTGTTCTACCTGGTGTCCGCACGGGGTGGGGTCACGAAGGATGAGCGGGGCTATCGCCGGGTCCAGCGCCAGGTGCTCCTCATGCGCCGCGAGGGCCTGATCCCCTACGGCCGAATCGCCGACAACAACCGGCGCCGCATTCACAACCCGTCGTACAACAACCTGGGCCACGCCCTGGATGAGACCGCCGCGTTCTATCGGCAGGCCCTGTGGCGCGACCTGCCGATCTACCTGGAGGTCTGGACGGAAAAGGACGCCATGGTCGGCACGATGTTTCCTGTGACCGACCCGTATGACGTAGAGCTGTGCGTAGCCCGTGGCCACTCCAGCGAGACCTTCGCTTGGGAAAGTGCGGAGACCATGGCGAAGCAGTCGGAAGCGGGCAAGATCCCGGTGGTCGTGTACGTGGGGGATCACGACCCCTCGGGTGTCCACGCGTCCGAGGACCTTCGGACCAGATTGGCCGGTTTCATGGAGGGGCGCGTTGGGCCCGAGGGGTTTCATTTCCGTCGGCTGGCTGTCAACGAGGACCAGATCCAGGAACTCAACCTTCAAACCCGGGAGACGAAGAGGACGGACCCACGGTTGCGGCACTTCGAACAGCGTTTCGGCAAAGGGGCCGAGTCGGTTGATGTCGACGCCATCCACCCTGACAGGCTGCGCAAGATGCTCGCCGACACCATCGAGGCTTACATCCCCGACGACTTGATGGCCAAGGTGCAGGCGGAAGAGGAGGCGGCGCGCGAGGCCCTGGAGCAAATGGCGTCGAACTGGAGGGCTGCGTGATGAGCCGCCGCCGCCCGAGCTTCACCCCGGACCCGCGCGTGTGGAGTGATTTCCAGTGCGCGGCCCGTTTCGGCAAAGGGGTGGACTGGTTCAAGGCGCACCTGGCGGGCTTGGAGGCCGAGGACTTCCCTAAGCCGGACCCGCTGACCGGTGGCCGGGACGCCCATGCTGTGGAATATTGGTTGGACCGCCGGAGCGGACTCGCAACGGCCATGCAGTTGGAAAACCCCTGGGACCGGGCGATGGGCAATGGGAAAGATTAAGATACCATACGTCGAGCGGGTGACCGCCAAGGGCCACATCTACCATTACTATCGGCGCGGTGGGGTGCGGTGGGCACGGCTGTCCGGCGAACCGGGCACCGTCGCCTTCGCCGCCACCTACGAGCGGGCCGTGGCGCTCTACGAGGGCCGCAGGGCCGATGCCATGCGCCCCGGGTCATTCGGCGCCCTGGTGGTGTCCTACCTCAAGAGCGCCGATTACAAAGGGCTCGGCGACCGGACCCGCGTTGAATACCGTCGGCACCTGGACGCCATGACCAGCCGGTGGCGGGACCTGCCCTTGCAACTGGGCAAGGTCGACGCCGTCACCCGGAAGCACATTCTCGAATACCGGGATGAATTCGCCGACTCCCCGTCGGTCGGCAACGCCCGGGTGAAGGTGCTGCGCCTCCTGCTCTCCTTTGCCGTGGACCGTGGCTTGATGACGGCCAACCCGTCACTTCGCATCAAGCGGATGGCGGAAGGCGAGTACGAGCCGTGGCCCGAGGCCATCATCAAACAGTTCCGAGGCTCCGAGCCCGCGCCGGAGATCCTATTGGCCTTCGAGATAGCCCTGCACACCGGCCAGCGCATGGGCGACCTGGTGCGGATGCTGTGGTCCCAGTTTGATGGCGAAGGCTTCCAGGTTCGCCAGGGCAAGACAGGCGTCCGGCTGTGGGTGCCGTGCCACCCCGATCTGGAGCCGGTGTTGTCGGCGGCGCCGAAGCGGGCCGCGGTCATCTTGACGACGCCGACCGGCCGGGCCTGGACCACGAACACCCTTTCCCACGACTTCCGGGAGGCCACGAGGGGCGCCGGGATCGAGGGCTATGTCTTCCACGGTCTGCGCAAAACGGCCGCCGTGAAGCTGGCGGAGGCGGGGTTCGGCGAAGAGCAGATCAAGTCCGTGTGCGGATGGAAGAGCACCAGCATGGTGCAGCATTATACGAAGGGCGCGAGCCAGAAAGTGGTGGCGATGACCGTCCGGCAGCGGTGGCTTGAGGCGGACAAGGCATGAACGTTTTGCCAAACCGTCCCCACCCCACTCTGCCAAACCAGGTAGTGCGGCAGGTGTCCGAAAGCATGCAAGTCGTTGATGGCAAAGGTGGTGACCCCAACGGGGTTCGAACCCGTGTCTTCACCTTGAAAGGGTGATGTCCTAGGCCACTAGACGATGGGGTCGTGCCTTGCCGCCCCATCTAGCCCCGCAGGCGGTCGAAATCAACCCGGAGAGAACGAACTGCGGCCATTTTACGGTATGCCGGAGCGGCGCGTCTTTCTACTATCCGCCCGCCGGCGGATCGTTGCCGAACACGAAGCAGAGGGGATTGGTCATGCTGAAGGGAAAGGTTCTGGTGGCCCAGGGGGGAGGGCCGACCGCGGTCATCAACGAATCCATGGTGGGCATCGTCATCGAGGCGCGAAAGTTTCCCACGGTCGAACGGGTCTACGGCGCCCATCACGGGGTGCGCGGCATCGTCGACGAGGAGTTTCTGGACCTGACCCAGGAGACCACCCACAATCTGGAACTGGTGGCCACGACGCCCTGCTCGGCCCTCGGCTCCACCCGCGACAAGCCCGACCTCAAATACTGTCATGAGGTGTTCAAGAGCCTCCAGGCCCACGACATCAGCACATTTTTCTATCTCGGCGGCAACGATTCCTCCGACATCCTGCGAATCGTCAGCGAAGAGGCCCGGGAGGCCAACTACGACCTGCGCTGCATCCATGTGCCGAAGACCATCGACAACGACCTGGTGATCAACGACCACACACCCGGCTATCCCTCGGCGGCCCGCTTCGTCGCCTGCGCCTTCGCCGGGGTGAACCTCGACAACCGGGCCCTGCCGGGAGTCTACATCGGCGTGGTGATGGGCCGGCACGCGGGTTTCCTGACCGCCGCCGCCGCCCTGGGGCGGAAGTATGAGGACGACGGCCCCCACCTCATCTATCTGCCGGAGCGAACGTTCGACTCGGACACCTTCGTCCGCGAGGTCAACGAGGTTCACAACCGCTTCGGCCGCTGCATCGTTGCCGTGTCCGAGGGCATCCACGCTGGCGACGGCACGCCCATCGCCGCCAAATTGAAGGAGGACGTGGAGCGGGACGCACACGGCAACGTTCAGCTCTCGGGATCGGGCGCGCTTGCCGACCTGCTGACCGGCTACATCAAGAGCCACTCCAACATCTCGCGGGTACGGGGCGATACGCTGGGCTATCTGCAGCGGTCGTTTCTCGGTTGCGTCTCCGATGTGGACAGCCGCGAGGCGCGCGAGGTGGGGGAAAAGGCCGTCCAGTACGCCCATTGGGGCGACACGGACGGCTCGGTCACCATCCACCGCACCGGATTCTACTCCGTGGACTACCGCTTGAGCCCGCTCCCGGACGTGGCGGGCAAGACCCGCACCATGCCGAACTCGTTCATCGCCGACACCGGCAATGACGTAACCTCGGAGTTCCTGATGTACTTGCGTCCGCTACTGGGCTCGGGCATGCCGGATTCCTACCGGCTGCGTCCCAATCTGGTGGCAAAAATTCTCAATCCGTAAGGGATCGGAGCGCCAGCCCGCG
Organism: Rhodospirillales bacterium; assembly: GCA_965247705.1. GTDB lineage: Bacteria > Pseudomonadota > Alphaproteobacteria > Rhodospirillales > CAMCUA01 > CBDFHV01. Next base: position 20,314 of record CBDFHV010000024.1, read on the forward strand.
GGCTGGCGCCGCGTCGTCGATCAGCAGCTGGGGACGCGGCACTCCACCCCAGGTATCGACCCGCAACCGGCCGGCAACGTGGAAGGTTGCCCCATCGTGGGACAGCAGCGCCCGACCCAGGCCCGAGTCCATGGCCCGGAAGGCCACCGACTTCAGGCTCGGCCCGCCCGGGCCCTTGAGGTAGCAGCGCAAGTGGTTGCCGCCCACGGGATCGGCCCGGCCGAGGAGGACATCGGCGAACAGGAATCGCGGCTCCGGATTGCCCGCCCCGAAGGGCGCCACCCGCTCAAGGGACTCGATCATGTCCCGGGTCGCGCCGCCCGGGGTGAGGAACCCGTCAAGGTGCAAGCGGGGCACGATCTCGTCCTTGGCGATGCGATCGGCGATTCGTTCCTCGAGGAAATCCCGCAGCCGGTCGAGCCCCGCCGCAGTTGCGGTAAAGCCCGCCGCCATGGGATGACCGCCGCCCTTGACCAATAGCCCCGCCTGACAGGCTGCGACGATCATCGCCCCGAGATCGACTCCGGGCACGGAACGGGCGGAGCCGGTGCCCACGTCGCCGTCGACGGCGATCACCGCCGCGGGAAGGTGGAACCGTTCCTTCAAGCGCCCGGCGACGATGCCGATGACGCCCGGATGCCAGTCCCGTCCGGCGGCGAACACGATGGCGCGGGGTGCCGGCCCCCCGTCCTCGACCGTCCGCAGCGCCTCTTGGAACACCGCCTCCTCCACCGACCGGCGGTGGCGGTTGAGCTGGTCTAGCCGGTCGGCGATGGCCCGTGCTTCCGCCGCGTCATCGGTGGCCAGCAGCCGCGCCCCGAGGGTCGATTCGCCGACCCGCCCGCCGGCGTTGATCCGTGGCCCGAGCAGGAAGCCCAGGTGATAGGCGGTGGGCGTCTCGCTGACACCGGCGACGTCGGCCAGTGCCACGAGGCCCGTGTTGCGCCGCTTTGCCAGAACTTTCAGGCCTTGGGCGACGAATGCCCGGTTGACCCCGGTCAGCGGGACCACGTCGCAAACCGTGCCCAGGGCGACCAGGTCCAGCCACGACAGAAGATCCGGTTCGTCCCGGTTGGCGAACCAGCCCATGGCGCGCAGCGCCCGCACCAGACCGACGACAAACAGGAAGGTCACGCCCACCGCCGCCAGTTGCCCGTGGGGCGAGGCCTCGTCCAGGCGATTGGGATTGACCACCGCCACCGCCGGCGGCAGTCGGGCGCCGGAGACGTGATGGTCCAGGATCACCACGTCCAGGCCGGCGGCCTGGGCATCGGCGACGGGCTGGTGGGCGGCGGTGCCGCAGTCAACGGTGATCGCGACCGAGGCACCGTCCCGCCGCAATCCCAGCAGCGCCGCGCTGCTGGGGCCGTAGCCCTCCCGCCGGCGATCGGGGACATACAGCATGGTGCGCCCGCCCAGGGACGCGAAGCACCGCAGCAGCAGGGCCGCCGACGTCGCCCCATCCACGTCGTAGTCGCCGAAAACGGCCACTTGCTCGCCCTGGACAACGGCCACCGCGACCCGTTCCACGGCGGCCGCCATGTCCTTCAGGTGATCCGGGTCCGGCAGCGCCCGGCGCAAGCGGGCATCCAGGAATCCATCCGCCCCGTCGGCATCCACCCCTCGGGCCGATAGGACACGGGCGACGATCTCGGGCAGGGACAGGCGCTGGGCCATGGCCAGGGCCTGTCGATCGTCATACGGCCGCGCCACCCAGCGCCGGCCGGTGAGCGACTTGTCGACGCCGCGCACCGCGGCCTCGCCCGGGGCGGGTTCGGCCTGGGCAACAACCTGGTTCACACGCCGCCTCCGGCCCGTTGCCGGGGACCGATTTCGCCGGCGTAATCATGGTGGGTCTCGATGTAGCGGACCGTGCCGTTGCGTGCCCCCATGACCAGGGAGTGGGTCACGGTCGCGCCGCGAATGGCATGGACCCCGGAAAGGAGCATTCCCCCGGTGACACCGGTCAGGGCAACGGTGAGATCTCCCCGCGCCATGTCGGTAACGGTCAGCAAGCGGTCCGGGTCGTCGACCCCGAGAGCCGCGATGAGGGTCCGTTCGCCGTGGTCGCGGGGCTTCAGGCGCGCCTGCATGCGCCCACCGACGCAGGACAAGGCCGCCGCCGCCAGTACGCCCTCGCGGGCGCCGCCGACGCCCATGTAAATGTCGACGCCGCTTTGCGGTTGGGTGGTGGCGATCACCCCGCTGAGATCCCCGTCGGCGATTAGGCGGATGCGGGCGCCGGCCTCGCGGATCTGGCGAATAATGTCGCCATGGCGCGGGCGGTCCAATGTGCAGACCACCAAGTCCGCCACGGCGACGCCCTTGGCGGTGGCCACGGCCCGCAGATTGTCGCCCGGCGAAACGTCCAGGGAAACGACGTTCTCCGGCAGGCCGCAGCCGACGGCGATCTTCTCCATGTAGATGGGCGGCACCGCCAGCAGCTCCCCCGAACCTGCCAGCACCAGGACCGACACCCCGTTCGGCTCGCCCCGGGCGATGACCGTGGGGCCCTCCAGAGGCAGCAGCGCCACGTCGACGGCGGGACCGTTTCTTGTGCCGACGGTTTCGCCCACAAAGAGCTTGGCCACCTCGCCGGCCTGCCCCTCGCCGATGCGGATGGTGCCGTCGATGGCCAGGGTCATCAGGGCCCCGTGCATGGAGTCCACCGCCGCCTGGTCGGCGGTCAGTTCATCGCCCCGACCCATGTGACGGGAAGCCGCCAGCGCTGTCGCCTCGGTGACAAGCACCGCCTCCATGGCAAGGTTGCGGTCCGGCTGCGAAGATTCGGCCATGCCTCATCGTAGCGCCTCGCGGACCCGGCGCCATCCCTAACCTGGGCGGGAATCGGCGCCCCGCCCCGTCAGAAAGGTTCGATGCGGATCAGTCGTGGCGGCTCCACCACGGCGCCGAGGCCGGTGATGGTTTCCAGCGAGCGGGTCATGGCCGCCTCCCGCGCCCGGTGGGTGGTCAGGACCACGGGCACGGTCTCACCCGGGTCGTGGCCCCGTTGCAGCACCGCCTCCATTGAGATGTCGTTGTCGCGCAGCACCCCCGCCACGTCGGCGAACACCCCCGGGCGGTCGACCACCATCAGCCGCACGTAGTAGGCGCCTTCGTGGTCGGCCATGGGCAAGGGCCGCGGTGCCGATAGCAGCGCCGCGGGGACCGTGAACGCTGGCAGCGCCTGCCCCCGGGCCAAATCCGCCAGGTCCGACACCACCGCCGACGCCGTGGGTCCGCCGCCGGCGCCGGGTCCCACCTGCATGAGGGTATCCATGAAATCGCCGTGGGCCACCACCGCGTTGTACGCGCCCTCCACATGGGCGATAGGGGCGTCCAGGGGCACCATGCAGGGATGCACCCGCTGTTCCACGCCGTGTTCCGCCCGTGCGGCGATGGCAAGCAACTTGATGCGGTAGCCGAGTTCTTCGGCCAAGCGGATGTCCATCAGGGAAACGTGGCGAATACCCTCGACATGGACGGATCGGAAATCGACCGCGCCGCCGAAGGCCAGGCTGGCCAGGATCGAAAGCTTGTGGGCGGCGTCCACCCCGTCGACGTCGAAGCTGGGATCGGCTTCCGCGTATCCAAGGGCCTGGGCCTCGGCGAGGACTTCGTCGAAGTCCCGCCCCGAATCCCGCATGGTGCTGAGGATATAGTTGCAGGTGCCGTTGAGGATCCCGTAGACCCGGTCGAACCGGTTGGCGACGAGCCCTTCCCGCAGGGTCTTGATGATGGGAATACCGCCGGCGACGGCGGCTTCATAGGCCATGGTCACACCGGCCGCCTCGGCCTCGCGGGACAGGCCCGATCCGTGGTGGGCCACCATCGCCTTGTTGGCGGTGACCACGTGGCGACCCGCCGCGAAGGCCGCTCGGCAGGCCGCCTCCGCCACCCCTTCGGCGCCGCCGATCAGCTCGATGAAAACATCGATTTCCGCATCCCGAGCCAGGACCACCGGATCGTCGAACCAGGCCAGCCCGCTCATGTCGACCCCGCGGTCTCGGGCGCGATCCCGCGCCGAGACGGCGACCACGTCGATGGGCCGGCCGCAGCGCTCGGCAAGCAGGCTGGCGTTGACCCGCAGCAACCGTAGGACCTGTGCGCCGACCGTCCCAAGTCCGGCTACTCCGATGCGCAAGGGCGCGGCGTGATCCATGGTTGTCTCACGATGCACGGGGGGGCCGGGAAGACCGGCAACCGCCCTATCGGTTCAGGATTCGAGGTAGACTTCGGCCCGCCGGTTGCCGGCCTCGCCGGTCGGCATAACCTCATAGAAGACGGGCTCGCTGTCGGAGCGGGCATCGACCTGAATGCTGTCGCGGGGAATGCCCAGACTGGTCAAGGCCGCGGCGACCGCGTCGGCACGGGCCGCGGACACCCGATAATTGACCATCTTGTGGCGCACCGTATCCATGCTTCGGGTGCGGCTGCTCGCGTGCCCGACGACGACCAGGCGCCCGCCGCGCGATTGCTGTACCGCCCGCACCTCGCGAAGGATTTGGCGGTCACGATCGCTCAGATGCGTCGAGCCGTGGGAAAATATGATGGTGGCGACCCTGATCCGGCCCCCGGCGGGCAACGAGGACAGGGGAACCGGCCGCGATGACCGATCCGCTGCCGGCGTGATTTGCCGCGGCGCGAAGGAGGCCTGGGCGCCCACGAACTCTACCCCCTTAGAGGAAATCACCACGGTCTGCCCGCCGTCGTAACTCATGGGCGTCACCTCGTTGGCCGGCGACGGGGACGTGTTCTGGGCCACTTTCAGTTCCGAGGGCAGCATGCCCTGTTCCCGAAGCCGCGTCCGATAGGTCTCGGCTACCGACACGGGCGAAGACCTTTGGGCCGCGGTCGGTGCCGCCGCTGGCGCAGCCATGGTCATCGGCGCCGGCGTCCTGGCCGCTGGCACGGGCGAACGGGCAGGCGGCGGTGCGGACGGCGCGGCGGTGGCTGATGGCGCGCCCTGCCTGGGCTTGGGTGCGGGCGGGATCGCGGCCCTCGCCGTTCGGACGGGCGCTGACAACGGAGGTGGCGGAGGCGGCGCGGATTCTCCCTGCCGCTGGATGACCTCGGACGAATAGCGCGCCCGACTTTGGTCCGCCACCAGACCCTCGACGATGCGCGAGCGTTCGGCGCGCGCGGTGGCCGCCGGCCTTTCTGGCACGCTCGCCAAATTGGGGAAACTGCCGTCGGCACCGGGCGGCGGCGCATTCCGTTGGGCCGCGGGCCCGGTTGTCGCCGTGGTAAGTTCCGCCTCGTCGTCGTCCGAAAACAGCGACACCGTGCTTTTGTACCATTCGACCGGATTGAGGGCGTCGGGCACCGACGAACAACCGGTGACGCCGAGAACGCCGGCCAAGGCCACAATGGCGAAAACGGCGTGCCAACGCCCAGGCGAGGATTGCCGGGAATTACGATCGCTGGCCATGGCCCCCCGTCTTTCCGTCATGTCATACCCGAATCGGGCATGTCGCACTCTACTACGTTGCCGACATCTGGTTAACAGTATACAAACACGCGGCCCTGACGGGCGGGTTAATGTTGACGGTGTCGATACGGGATAATCGCCAACGTCGCCTACGCTGCAAGCTGGCGAATCTCCCGTACAGGGCGATCTTAAAGGAACGTTCGATGAGCGATCAATATGCCCCGGAGCCAGCGGGGGATACGCAACCGGCATATCATGAAGCCATGGCCGACATCGCCGCCCGTAGCCAGAAGCTGGTCGCGGACTTCCTCGCCCGCCAAGCCCAGAACGGGACCATGACTTCCGTCGATCCCCTCAACATCGGCGAAGCATTCCTGGAGACCATGTCCCGGATGATGGCGGACCCGGGTCGCCTGGTGGAGGCCCAGTTCTCCCTGTGGCAGGATTACCTCACCCTATGCCAGACCACCGGTCGTCGCTTGATGGGCCAAGACGTGGACCCAGTCGCACGCCCCGCGCCGGGAGACCGCCGCTTCCGCCACCAGGACTGGGACCGCAACGAGGTCTTCAACTTCATCAAGCAGTCCTACCTGCTGACCGCGGGCTGGGTCCAACAGACCGTCGGCAAGGTGGAGGGCCTGGATGACAAGACCGCCCGCAAAGTGGATTTCTACACCCGCCAGTTCACCGACGCCCTGTCGCCAAGCAATTTCGTGCTGACCAATCCGGAGGTTCTACGCGCCACACTGGATTCCGGGGGCGACAATCTGGTGCGGGGCCTTCAGAACCTGCTTGAGGATTTGGAGACGGGCGACGGGCGCCTCAATGTCAAGATGGCGGACGAAGCACACTTCGAGGTCGGCGGCGACCTTGCCGTGACTCCGGGCAAGGTGGTGTACCGCAACGCGTTGATGGAGCTGGTTCAGTATTCGCCGACGACGGAAACCGTTTACCGGGCGCCCTTGCTGATCATCCCGCCGTGGATCAACAAGTTCTACATCCTCGACCTGCGGCCCAAGAACTCCCTCATCAAGTGGGCGGTGGATCAGGGCCACACGGTCTTTGTCATCTCCTGGGTCAACCCGGATTCGGAACTTTCCCGCAAATCATTTGACGACTACCTGCGCGAGGGACCACTGGAGGCGATAGCAGCGATCGAGAAAGCTACCGGTGAGCAGCGGATCAACCTCGTCGGTTACTGTATCGGGGGGACCCTGCTCGCCTGTCTCCTCTCCTGGATGGCGGCCAAGGGCGACGACCGGGCCCTTTCAGCGACGTTCTTCACCACCTTGGTGGACTTCGGCGACGCGGGTGACTTGTCCGTGTTCATCGATGAGGAACAGCTGAGCCATCTCGAGGACAAGATGAGCGAGCGGGGCTACCTGGAAGGCCACGTGATGGCGACGACCTTCAATTTGCTCCGCGCCAACGATCTCATCTGGTCCTTCGTCGTCAACAACTACCTGCTGGGCAAAGAGCCCTTCCCCTTCGACCTCCTGTACTGGAACAACGATTCGACCCGCATGCCGGCCGTCATGCACAGCTTCTACCTGCGTACCATGTATCTGAAAAACCTGTTGGTGAAGCCGGTTGGCATCGAACTCGACGGCGTGCCCTTGGACCTGCGATCCATAAATATCCCCACCTACAACGTGGCCACCCGCGAGGATCACATCGCGCCCTGGAAGTCCGTCTATGCCGCTATGAGCCTCTATAAGGGAACCAATCGATTCGTGCTCGCCGCCTCCGGTCATATTGCCGGCGTCATCAATCCGCCGGCGGCGGAAAAATACAGCCACTGGCTGAACACTCGCCGGCCCAAGGATCCGGAGGCCTGGTTCGAGGGCGCGGAAGAAAAGCCGGGATCCTGGTGGCCGGACTGGCAAGCCTGGCTGGCGCGACGGGCCGGGCCCAAGAAAACGCCGCCGCGCATCCCGGGAGACGGAGAATTGCCCGCCCTGTGCGACGCACCGGGCACGTATGTGTCGATGAAGTCTTGACGGCGCTAAGGCTATTCGCCTCCGCAGAGTCCTCCCGCCCCTTGATTGTCGCGGCAGCCTTCCCCATTTTAATGAGGCCCCATCCCGACCGCGGGCACGATATGCTGCGGGAAGTGGGTCAACGGGTATCGTTGACAGGGGCAATCGCCAGCCTATGATCCGCGCAGCCGATCGGACCCGGGCCGAGGCCGGCTCCTTGGATCACGAAACAGAGAAGCGCGGTTCCTGGAAGACGTCCGGATCCCCGCCGATCAAAGGGTTCCCATTGACAAGCGCCGAGGACTTGGGCCATCGGGCGCTGAGGGCCGCACCAGCTTCATGAAATTTTTCGATCTGGATTTGAGTAACGACCTCCTGCGTGCCGTCGAGGATGCCGGCTACGTAGCGCCAACACCGATTCAAGCAGAAGCCATTCCCGTGGTGCTTCAAGGCCGCGACGTCCTGGGCTGCGCCCAGACCGGCACCGGGAAGACGGCCGGCTTCACCCTGCCGATGATCGACATCCTGGCCGCCGGCAGGGCGCGCGCCCGCATGCCTCGCTCACTCATCTTGGAGCCCACCCGCGAGCTCGCTCACCAGGTGGCGGAAAGCTTCGAGACTTACGGTAAGTACCACCGGCTCTCGAAGGCGCTGCTGATCGGCGGCGTTTCCATGGAAGATCAGTTCCGGGTCCTGGAAAGGGGCGCGGACGTGCTGATCGCGACGCCGGGGCGTCTGCTGGACGTTTTCGGGCGCGGGCGCCTGCTGCTGACCGACGTCAAGATCCTCGTCATCGACGAGGCCGACCGCATGCTGGACATGGGCTTCATTCCCGATGTCGAGCGGATCGTCGGCCTGTTGTCCCGCATGCGCCAGACGCTGTTCTTCTCCGCCACCATGGCCAAGGAGATCCGCCGCCTGGCCGACGCCTTCTTGATCAATCCCAAGGAGATTTCGGTAGCGCCGCCCGCTACTCCGGCCGAAATGGTGAGCCAGGGGCTGATCATGGTAGACCCGGGTCAGACCTCTCACCTGGGCAGCATTCAGCGGGCAAAGCGCATCGCCCTGCGCGCTCTCATCGCCCAAGAAGACGTGAAGAACTCCCTCATCTTTTGCAATCGCAAGCGGGACGTCGGCGTCGTCTATCGGTCCCTTATTCGCCATGGCTTGAAAGCCGCGCAGCTCCATGGGGACATGCCGCAACCGGCCCGCATGGAAACCCTCGCCGCTTTCCGCGCCGGCGAGATGTCGCTTCTGGTGTGCAGCGACGTGGCGGCGCGGGGCTTGGATATTGTCAATATGAGTCACGTTTTCAATTTCGACGTTCCCACTCACGCCGAGGACTATATTCACCGCATCGGCCGCACCGGCCGGGCCGGGCGAAGCGGTCGCGCCTTGACCATCGCGGTGCCGGAGGATTCCCGTCACATCGCCGACATCGAGAGGCTGATCGGAAAGCCGATCCCGCGCATGGAAGTGGAAGACATCCCGACGTCCCACGGTCCGACTCTCGACCAGGCGGGAGTCGACCGGCGGGAGCGACGCCCGCGGCGGGGACGCAAGGAATCGCCAAGCCGGGACGAGCAGCAGCCCCGCAGGGAACGGCCCGCGCGCCAGGAAAGATCCAACGGCAAGGAACCGGGCCGCAACGCGGATCGTATTCCCCGAGGCGGCGCCTCCCTGGCCGCGGAAGGCTGGGGGACCCACACGCCGGCTTTTCTTCTCCGCTCCGTCAAGGACGATAGCGCGTCGGAGTAATGCCGGCGCGCTGGTCACCGTCTATCGGAGGCCCCCATCATGCCCACCGCTTCGCGAGAGCAGTGGCAGTCGCGCCGGGGCTTCATCCTGGCGCCTGGCGATGGCTGATCCGGTTCCTGGTGCCCGCCACCATCGTGCTGGTGCTCGTTCGTGCCCTGGCGGGCGGCGGCGGATAGGGCGCTCTAAATGTAGTGTTCCCGCGGCGGCGGAAAGCCATTGAAGCCCTCCGAGGCGTAGGCCGTTGTGTAGGCGCCCGCCGCCAAAAGCCGTACCCGGTCTCCCGCCGTCAGCGCCTCGGGAAGGTGGTAGCTGGCGTTCTCATAGAGAATGTCCGCCCCGTCGCAGGTGGGTCCGGCGATAATGACGGGCGCTTCGGGTCCGCCGTCGTGGGCCGTCCTCATGTCGTAGCGGATGGCTTCGCCCATGGTTTCGGCCAGTCCGCCGAACATGCCCACGTCGAGATAGACCCAACGCACCGGATCATCGTAGCTCTTGCGGGCGACAAGGATCACCTCGGTTTCCATGACCCCGGCCTCGGCGCAGATTGCCCGTCCGGGCTCGATCACCATGCGCGGCATGCGATTGCCGAAGTGTTGGACCATCGCCTCCATGATCGCGTCGGCGAACGCCTCGATCTCGGGTACCGGCTCCCGGTAGCGGGCCGGGAAGCCGCCGCCCAGATTGATCACCTCCAGATCCAGCCCGGCGTGGCGCAGGTCGGAAAACACCATGGCGGCGCGGCCCACCGCAACCTCCCATTGGTGTGGATCCACCTGCTGGGATCCAACGTGAAAGGACACCCCATGGGGGTCCAGTCCGATGGTCCGCGCTTCCTTGAGCAAGTCATGGGCAAGCCGGGCATCGCAGCCGAACTTGCGCGACAGGGGCCACTGGGCGCCTTCGGTTTCTACCAGCAACCGGCAATAGACCCGGGCGCCGGGCGCGGCACGGGACAGCTTGTGAAGCTCGTCGGGACTGTCGAAGGCGAACAGCCGCACCCCCGCCCCGTAGGCGCGAGCGATATCGCTCTCCTTCTTGATGGTGTTGCCGAAGCAAATATCCTGCGGCGATCCGCCGGCGGTCAACACGCCCTCGATCTCGCGCATGCCGGCGGCATCGAAACGGGAGCCGAGTCCGGTCAAGGTTTCCAGGATCGGCGCCGCCGGATTGGCCTTCACCGCATAGTAGACCTCGGCCAGGGGCAATGCCCGGCAGATACGCCGATAGTTCTCGACGATCACGTCGAGATCGACCACGAGACACGGAGTCTCGAGTCCTTTCTCGGCGAGGAACCGCGCCATCTTGGCTGTCACAGGCATCGCGATCGTGCTCCGGGGCCCGCTGGCCGCGATAGACGGAAGGCAGGCGTTATACGCCGATTGGCGGACAAGAAAAGGGACAAATTGCGAATGGGCGCCGGGGCCCGGTGAGCCCACCATTTGGGTGTCCCGAAGCCTCCGTCAAGAGATTTTCTCGTTGATGACTGCATTTCCGCGGCAATATCCCCGAATACGAGGATCAACGCCACATGCTATTGTAGCGATTCCAACGCTTGTTTCCCTCGGTTGACCTTATCGATGATGGAACTGGCGGAAGCCGTCCAGGCGAAAGGCTTGGGGTCGGCGTTGTGCTGGTCGAGGTAGTCGTTGATGGCCATTTGCAATTCGACGATGGAGTGAAACACGCCGCGACGGATGCGCTTTCGGGTGATCTCGGCAAAGAAGCGTTCGACCAAGTTGAGCCACGACGCCGAGGTCGGCGTGAAATGCAGGTGGAACCGGGGATGGCGTTTCAGCCAGCGCTTGACCTCCGGCGTCTTGTGGGCGGCGTAGTTGTCGACGATCAGGTGGAGAGCCAGGTGCTTCGACGTCGCGCGGTTGATCTTGTTCAAGAAGCGGATGAACTCCTGATGGCGATGCTTCTGCATGCATTGGCCGATGACCGTGCCGTCGAGCACGTCGAGCGCCGCGAACAGGGTGGTGGTGCCGTGGCGCTTATAGTCGTGGGTCATGGTGCCGGCCCGGCCCTTCTTCATCGGCAGGCCCGGCTGGGTGCGGTCGAGTGCCTGGATCTGGGACTTCTCGTCCACCGACAGGACGATGGCGTGCTCCGGCGGGTTGACATACAGCCCGACCACGTCCTCGACGTTCTCGGCAAACCGCGGATCATTGGACAGCTTGAAAGTCGCCACCAGATGCGGTTTCAGCTCATGTGCCTTCCAGATCGCCTGAACGCTCGACGGCGCGATGCCCACCGCCTTGGCCATCGTTCGCAGGCTCCAGTGGGTCGCGTCCGGCGGCGTTTCCGTCTTGGTCTTCTCGATCACCCGCATGACCACATCCGCCGCAAGCGGTGCCTTGCCCGGCGGGCGCGTCTTATCGCGGCACAAACCGTCCACGCCGGCCTCCACATAGCGCGTCCGCCAGCGTCGGATGGTCGGTTTGCTCACGCCCAAGCGGCGCTGGATCTCATCGGTGCCAACGCCGTCGCCGGCCAGCCGTACAATCCGAGCCCGTCGGACATGCTTCTGCGGCGTGTTGCCATTGGCGATCAACGCCTCCAGCCTGTCCTGATCCCCAGGCGCCAGCTGGATCCTCACTTTCTTCCCCATGAACCCAGAATCGCATCACACCTGCCCGATGGGAATCATTTGTTTCGAGCGGAACACTAGCCCGAATTATTGGCGCTCGCGTCCGGCTGTTGAAATGCGATTTTTTCCGTCACTTGGTCTTCTCGATGGAGGCACCCGGCATGACCGACGTGCTCGCTTCCTGCGTCACCACGTCACGCTTACGCAAGCGGTGCCTTGCCTGCCGAGGATTGCGACGACCTCGGCGCGTCTTCAATGTGGCCGTTTGTCCGAGAGCGCGGACCTGATGAGCCAAACCCTGTCGCGTCGAGAACGCGCCCACGCCGGGCCATCCGACATAGCGCGCGCGTCCGACACCCGACGCGTTCACGGCGGCCAGCAGCTGGTTCAACGCCCATTACGACGACTATTGCTTCCAACCCATCCATATCTTCGAGGCGGCCACCGGCAAGCCCATGTCACTGCTGCGTCCCGGCAAGCGGCCCTCCGGCGACGAGGCGGCGCGGATCCTGAGACACGTCATCGGCCGCATCCGCCGCAACTGGCCACGGGTCGAGATCACCGTCGGGGCGATGGCCACTACGCCACGCCGGAGGCCGTGGAATTCCTCGAACGTCAGGGCTGCGGCTACATCTTCGGGCTTTCCGGCAACGCCCGGCTGAACAGGATCGGCCAGCCGTGGTCGAGGACGCCGCCGTGCGCCGGGCGGGGCAGGGAAAGGATAAGGTGCGCCGCTTCTTCCACACCGGCTACCAGGCCAAAAGCTGGTCACGCAACGCTCGGTCATCGCCCGCGTGGAAGCTACCGCCAAGGGCTGTGACGTCCGCTTCGTCGTCACCAACCTGAGCGGCCGCGCCAGGCGCTCTACGAGAAGGCCTCCTGCGCCCGCTGATCCATGATCAAGGACCACAAGCTCTACACCAAGTCCGACCGCACGTCGTGCCACCGTTGGGAGGCCAACCAGTTCCGCCTCTTCCTGCATACCGGCGCCTACTGGCTGCTGCATCAGCTTCGCCAAGCGGCGCCTCGGAAATCGCTGTGGCGAACGGCCACCTTCGAAACCCTGCGCCGGGCGTTTCTCAAAATCGCCGTCCGCGTCGAGGAGCTCAAGTCGCGCCTCAGGATCGCCCTGCCTTCGGCCTATCCCTATCAGCCGGCCATGATCGCCATCGCCGGGCGCATCACCGCCCAAGGGCCCTGAACCAAGCGGCAGGTGCCGCCGGACGAGCCCCGAACAACAACCTCCAACCTCTCCGACAATCCGTCTCAAAAATCGCCGTCAACCCGGTCGCTACCGCTCGTCCCGCTGGATCCGATGGCCGTCATGAATAATTGGGGCTAGGTCCTTTCAAGGCGCTGCTTGAACCACAGCACCAAGTCATCAAACGATATCTCTTTGCTTATGACACCCAGAACCATTGACTCGACTTCATCGGCACTTAGCGGTACGAGTCCATAACCGCTTTTCGTTAGCAGTAAATACACGAGCAGGACGGAAGTAGGTTTGTTCCCGTCGGCAAAGCCATGGTTTGTCGCCATAGACTGGACGAGAGCAGCCGCCTTGCCCGCCATGCTGCGATAGTATCCTGAGTAAGGGCAGGCGATGGCGGATTCAATCAGCCCCACCTTGAGGACGCCCTCCCGTCCGCCGAGCCGTAGCGCTTGCTGGTGGGCGCTTAACGCATCAGCGAGGGTAACGCGGTAGTGTCTTCTACCGCTTGGCAAGCCGCTTCAGGACGCCCTCGTACTTTTCGGCCGCCTCTTCAATCGCTGCCGCAGATGAGCCCGTCGTTATGATTGTCTTGGGCTTGCCATCATACTTGACCCACCATCCCTGACGCCGCCCAACTTGGACCGGCCCGACCACAGCGGTTGCCACCTGCTTGATGTTGGGGTGCTTTCCTTTATTTGAAGTGCCCACGTCCCGCTTCTTCATCACACTCACACGACATAGAACGATACGAAATACCTCTGCCACCAGATGCTACTCAGTGACGAGGGCATTGTCACGGGGACAGCCTCGAAGAAACAGGATTCGCGAGCTTGCTGCAATGCCGCGCTGGGAGGAAATCAGATCAGCCCGGCCAGGGGCGACGACGGGTCGGCGTAGCGGCGCGCCGGCATGCGCCCGGCGAGGTAGGCCAGGCGACCCGACTCGACGGCCAGCTTCATGGCCCGGGCCATGCGGATGGGATCCTTGGCCTCGGCGATGGCGGTGTTCATCAGCACCCCGTCGCAGCCCAGTTCCATGGCGATGGCCGCGTCGGACGCTGTTCCCACGCCCGCGTCCACGATCACCGGCGCCTCCGACTGCTCCACGATAAGCCGAATGTTCACCCGATTCTGGATCCCCAGCCCCGAGCCGATCGGCGCCCCCAGGGGCATGATGGCGCAGCAACCCAGATCCTCCAGCCGCTTGGCCATCAGCGGGTCGTCGCTGCAATAGACCATCACGTGGAAGCCTTCGGCGACCAGGGCCTCGGCCGCCTTCAGGGTTTCCACCATGTCCGGATACAGGGTCTTCTGGTCGCCCAGAATCTCCAGCTTCACCAGGTCCCAGCCCCCCGCCTCGCGGGCCAGGCGCAGGGTGCGCAACGCCTCGTCGGCGGTATGGCAGCCAGCGGTGTTGGGCAGGTAGGTGATGCGCTTCGGATCCACATAGTCCACCAGCATGGGCTGGCCAGGATCGCTCAGGTTCACCCGCCGGACGGCAACGGTCACCATGTCGGCGCCGGAGGCCTCGATGGCGCGCGCCGTTTCCTCGAAGTCCTTGTACTTGCCCGTGCCGACGATCAGGCGGGAGCGCAGGAGGCGGCCCGCGACTCGCAATACGTTGCCGCTACCCACGGCATCATCCGGTGCGCCGCCACCGATGAAGTGGACGATTTCCAGCCGGTCGCCATCGCCTATGGTCGTGTCGTCGTAGGCGGAGCGGGCGACGATTTCCCGGTTGTGCTCGACGGCAACCTTGTGCCGGTCCAGGCCCAGATCGGCGAGCAGCGAAGCGACATTCAGCGATCCGGCGAAGCGCCGTTCCTCGCCGTTGACCGTCACGGTAATCGTTGTGTTCCGAGCCATAGTCGATGTCATGACCATGAGTATGGGTAGCGCGGGGCTGCCTTGCAACGGAGGCGGATGGAGGAGGACACTTGGACGTGGGATGGATGCGCACCACCCCCGGCCCGTGCTATATACCACCATACCTGATTCGGCACCCAGCATGTCCGGCTCCGTCCTTATCCTGAACGGTCCCAACCTAAATCTTCTCGGTTCCCGGGAGCCTGAGATTTACGGCACTCAGACGTTGTCGGATATCGAAGCGGTGTGCCACCGGCGAGCCAAGGCGCTCGGTCTCGGCGTGGATTTTCGGCAAAGCAATAGCGAAGGCGAGCTGATCGACTGGATTCACGCCGCGCGGGGCGCGTTCGATGCCATCCTCATCAACGGCGCCGGCTACTCGCACACCTCGGTGGCTATCATGGACGCGCTGAAGGCCTGCGATCTGCCGATCTATGAGGTGCACCTGTCAAACATTCACAAGCGCGAGCGATACCGCCACACTTCCTACATGGCCAAGGTGTCGGTGGGATCCATTTGCGGCTACGGTGCCATGGGTTATGAGCTTTCCCTGGAGGCGGTCGCCCGCCACCTGGGTACCACCCAAGAAACATGACCGCGAAAGTACGCAAAATGGCGGAACAGGTGGACACGGCGGGGGTCGACGGCGATCTGGTACGGCAACTGGCCGAACTCCTTGAAGAGACCGGACTTAGCGAGATCGAGTATGGCCGCAACGGATGGCATGTACGGGTCGCCCGTCATGCCGCCGCGCCCGCCGCCGTGCAGGCGGCGACTGTCATTTCCCCCGTTCCGGAACCCGCGGAAGTGCCCAAATCCGACACGGATGGCGCAATTCCGGAGAGCCACCCGGGTCTGATCACCTCGCCCATGGTAGGCGTCGCCTACACTTTGCCGGAGGAAGGCGCCGACCCCTTCGTCCGTGTGGGCGACGAAGTAACCACGGGACAGTCCGTGATGCTGGTCGAGGCGATGAAGGTGTTCAATCCCATCGCCGCCCCGATCAGCGGCCGGGTCACGCGCATCATGGTCGCCAACGGCACGCCCGTGGAGTACGGCGAGCCCTTGATCCTCATCGAGTAGTCTCCCAGGCGCGGGAGAACCATGTTCCAGAAAATGCTGATCGCGAACCGGGGTGAGATCGCCCTGCGTATTCACCGTGCGTGTCAGGAGATGGGCATCTGCACGGTGGCAGTGCATTCGACGGCGGACTCGGACGCCATGCACGTTCGCCTGGCCGACGAATCGGTCTGCATCGGCCCGCCTCCGGCGCGCGACAGCTATCTCGACATGCAGTCCATTCTGTCGGCCGCCACCATCAGCGGCGCCGACGCCATCCATCCGGGCTACGGATTTCTTTCCGAGAACGCCGATTTCGCTTCCATGGTGGAGGAGCACGGGCTGACGTTCATCGGCCCCTCCCCCCAGCACATCCGCCTGATGGGCGACAAGATCGAGGCCAAGCGGGCGATGAAGGCGGTGGGCGTACCGCTGGTTCCCGGTTCCGACGGCCCTATCGTCGGCGACGCGGATGCGCTGGCCGTCGCCGAGGACATCGGCTATCCGGTCCTGATCAAGGCGTCCGCGGGTGGCGGCGGTCGCGGCATGAAAGTCGTGCAGGCGCCCGCCGATCTGCCGTTCGCCCTGAAGGCGGCGCGAACGGAAGCGCGCATGTCCTTCGGCGACGACGCGGTCTATCTGGAAAAGTACCTCGATCATCCACGGCACGTGGAGGTGCAGGTGCTGGCGGACAACGACGGGGCCATCGTTCATCTGGGCGAGCGCGACTGCTCGCTGCAGCGCCGCCACCAGAAGATCCTGGAAGAAGCGCCCTGTCCGGTCCTTCCCGCGGAGGAACGAACGCGGATCGGCGAGGTGGTGATCGCCGCCCTGACCAAGATCGGCTACCGCAGCGCTGGCACGGTCGAGTTTCTGTACCAGGACGGCGGGTTCTACTTCATCGAGATGAATACCCGCCTGCAGGTGGAGCACCCGGTAACCGAACTCATTTGCGGCATCGATCTCGTTCGCGAGATGGTGCGCCTGGCCTGGGGCTCGCCCCTGGGCTTTACCCAGGAGGACTTGCGCTTCAACGGCCACGCCATGGAATGCCGGATCAACGCCGAAGACCCGGACACCTTCCAGTCCTCGCCAGGAAAAGTGACCGAGTATCACGCGCCGGGAGGCCTTGGCGTGCGGGTCGATTCGGCGCTCTATTCGGGATGCAGCGTGCCGCCCCACTACGACAGCCTGGTGGCGAAACTGATCGTCCACGGCTCCAACCGCCAGGATTGCCTGTTGCGGCTCCAGAGGGCCCTCCGGGAATACGTGATCGAAGGCGTCCAGACCACCATTCCCCTTCACCTGGCCCTGCTCTCGGAGCCGGACTTTCTCAACGGCGACTACGATATTCGCTGGCTGGAGACCTACCTCGCCCATCGCGCCGTGAGCTGAACCGCGGCCACTGCCGCCCTATTCCAGCAACTCCCCTATTCCGGAAGTTCCATGCCGCGGGCCAGGGCGGGACGGGCCATGAGAGTGTCGTACCAACGCTTCACCTGGGGGAAGTCGGACAGGTCCACCTGCTGCCAGGTGTGGCGGTAGACCCACGGCAACGTCGCGAAGTCGGCAATGGTCACCTCGCCGGCGGCGAGCCAGTCGCGGTTATCCAGATGACCGTCCAGGACGGCGTACAGGCGGCGGCATTCGGTCGTGTAGCGATGGATGGCGTAGGGGACTTCCTCTTTCGCCGCGCGCAGGAAATGGTGGACCTGGCCGAAGATGGGACCGATGCCGCCCATTTGGAACATCAGCCACTGGATGGTCTCGTAGCGGTCCACCGGATCGGTGGGCAGGAAGCGGCCCGCCTTCTCGGCCAGATAAAGAAGGATCGCACCGGATTCGAAGAGGGTGAAGGGCTTGCCGCCGGGCCCTTCCTGGTCGACGATGGCCGGAATCTTGGCGTTAGGATTTATCTCGACGAACTCAGGGGTGAACTGATCGCCTTTGGAGATGTCGATCGGATGGAGGCGGTAAGGGATTTCGCATTCCTCGAGCATGATGGTGGCCTTGCGGCCATTGGAGGTCTTCCAGGTGTAGAGATCGATCATCGAAGATCCCCTCAAAATGAGCTGAGGGCGTCCAGGTTCAGATCCCTTTGCCGGCCGAGCCACAGGGCATGGTCCGTGTGATCGGCCATCACGTCGCCGGATTCGGGATGCACGAACACGGTCAGCCCGTCCCGGTTGAGGGCCAGCCAGGGAACGATCTCGGCGAACAGCGCCGCCGGAAATGCCACCTGGTAGCTCCACGCCGGATGGGGCCCCACGGGGCGGTCGTGCCAGCGGCCCATTTGAGCCGGGAACCGGCTTTCGAGGGCCGTCCGCAGTCGCGCCGCCCGTTCCTTGCTTTCGGCGTCGTAGTAGACGTGGGCATGGTATCCGGTGATGATGTCGGCGGGTTTGAACTGGTCGGTCATGGCGGCATCCGAAGTCCGGTTGGGAGTCGCGAAGGGATGTCGGATAGGGATATAGTATGCCTCCCCGGCATCTCCAAACCGATGGACGGAAGGCCCCCATGGCCCGCGAGTTGCAGCCCATATCCTGTCCCCGCTGCGGTGAACGCCAAAACCACCTCCCGGGTGCTTTCGATCCGCGGCGGGTTCCTTTTGGCCCCGTATTCTGCATGGCCTGTCGGCATCAATTCCGCCAAGCCGAATACCTGGCCGGCCTGGCCGCCGCCGAGCAAGAGACGGCGAACCGGCTGAAAGCCCGCGCCAAGGCTTTTTCCAAGGATCACGCCTCCCGGACCTGAACCCGCCGTCCCGCCGGCACCGGCTGGCGCCGGGTCAGCCACCCTGCCCGCTCCGCATAGAGGCCCAGTCCCAGAACCAGGGGTTCGCTCAAGCTGCCATTGCGCAGCACCCGGAAGCGCTCCGACTGGACGATGGTCAAACCTTCCACCACCACGTCCATGATGGGGCCGACCAGCCACAGGGGGCTCGGCCGCTGGGTGACCAAGGGTCCGGCCCGCCGTCGCGCGCATACCGCGTCGCGCCACGCCTTCAAGTGGTCGAGCCGGCGTTCGGCCATGGCATCGGTCCAAGTCCGGTAGCGATGGATGCAATCCAGCTGCCGGGCAGAGTAGTCGTGGGGGGTGTCTCGGTGCCCCCGTTCCTCCGCCCGCGGCTCATAGCGGAAGGTGCGTGCCTGGACCGGCGCGGTGAGCAGCACATGCGCCCGGCGCAGGTCGTCCGCCGCCTGCAGGTGTCCTTCCTGGAGGCCGCCCAGGCGGTAGAGGCGGGCAATGGAATCCTCGGATGTCCGGGTCGGGTTCGGCGGGGCCACCTTGTGGCGCAACAGCCGGCCGAGACTGTCCGCCTGGCGCTCCGATTCCCGAAGGAAGGCGAGCGCCGCATCGCGCGACGCAAACGCGCTTGGATCCGTCAGGGCCTCACGCTGGACGAGATTGCGCAGCCGGCCGACGAGGGGGTGGGCTTTTCCCCCCGATTCGAGTGCGGTTCGGCAGAGCTGTTCAACGATCGGGAAGCACGTGCGCGACAGCATGGGCGATCTCCTCGGTCAAGTCGGCAGTCAAGTCGGCGATCACTTCGGCGGCCGCCCGCTTGGCGCGGTACCGGGCGCCGCCGGCCTCGAGTTCTTCCAGTCGGTCGATGGCTCGGCACATCCCCTGTCGCAGCCAATGTCCTTCGATGCCGGCGAAGGCACAAACGTTGTCCAGATCCCCATCGGAGCCGCGGAACCAGCCGCGGGCTTGCCGCACCGTCTGGCCGTGGGGATCGCCCCGCCCTTGAGGAAGCTCGGTCAGGCCAAGGGCATCCAGGATCAGCCGGTCGAGGACCGCGCGCCACAGACGCCTCTCCGGGCAGATGGCGCCACCCAAGGCGCCCATGGCGGCGAAAATGCCATGGGACAGGGAAGCTTCGGACGGCGGCGAGGGCGCTTGGGACTCCCCGTCGCCATCAACGCCATCGACGCCATCGACGCCGTGACAGCGGTGGCGGTCGACGTCAGCCATCGTCCGACGGTCCTTCCAGGAGTTCGAATGCCGGGGGCACTTGTGCTTCAATGGCACGCAAGGTGCTGGCGCGGGGGCTCCACTCGGGACGGTCCATCCCGCGCAAGGCATTCACGCTCAAACCCGCCCGACGGGCGAGGGCGGCGCGGCTCCATCCCCTGTGACGACGAAAGGCGCAAAGGCGTGCGATGACGTGATCGATCTGAAGCATGGCGGTACGGGTCCATCAGGTTTTCTAATTGTGCTATTATCACATTAATAGGTCTATGATACAAGGAAAATCATATTATTCATCTATCGCATTCTTCCGTGAAAGTGTCATGCTTAACCCATGGATCGGGAACGTGATGCGGAACGGCGCCGCGCCGCCTTGCGCGACTTCATGCACGTCATGGGGTTGAAGCCGGCACCGTGGGCACGCAAGGCTAGCGTCAGCCCCAATGGGATATACAACTTCCTCAACGGACATTCGGACTCACTGTCGCAGAGAGTCCTCGAATCCCTGGCCCGGGCCGCCAACCGCCCCATGTCCCAGTTGACGGGGGAAACGCGCGTTTCCCCCCTGTCATACGGCAGCGGTCGCCTGGATGGCGGCACGATGGCTGAAGGTGAACGTTTGCTGGCGCGCTCCGGCGACGCGCCGACGGGAACCGCATTGTCGGATTATGTGATGGTGCCGGAACTGGACGCCCAGGTTTCGGCGGGCGGGGGCGTCGTCATCGACCATGAGCAACGCAAGGGTGTGTGGCCGATGTCACGCACCTACGTGAGCTTCTTCCTGGGTGTGCAGAATCCCGCCAACTTGGTTGCCGTCGAGGTGAAGGGCGATTCCATGGAACCCACCCTGCGGCCCGGCGACCGGGTGATCGTCGACACCGGCGACCGCCTGCCCTCGCCGGCGGGAATCTTCATCCTCTGGGACGGCCTCGGCACCGTGGTCAAGCGGGTGGAGCATATCCACAGCTCCAGCCCCGCCCTTTATCGGATCATCTCCGACAATTCGATCCACGTCACCTATGAGCTGATGGCGGAAGAGGCCCATGTCGTCGGCCGCGTGGTCTGGCTCGCCCGCCGGCTTTAGATCATTTCTCGCTTGCGCCGCATCGGGACCGGCCCGCGATAGCCCATCGGAATCCCACTCCGGCTAAGATGCCGGGTTGGGTTTCCAGGCCGTGATTCGGTCATCCAGTTGCTGCCTTTGGTTGGGCGTGAGACCGCGCGCCACTTCCCGTTGCCGGTCGGCGGCCCAAGCCTTCTTTTGTTTGGCCGCGAGGCCTAGCCACAGATAGGCCGCTTCCGGGTCCCGGCCGACGCCGAAACCGCGGCTCAACATGTCCCCCAGGTTCATTTGCCCGATGGGATCGCCCCGCGCCGCGGTGCGCCGGTACCATCGCGCCGTGGCCGCCGGGTCCGGCGCCACCCCTTCTCCCCGGGCGAGGAGGCTGGCGAGCGCGTTCATGGCCTGGGTGTTTCCCGTTTCCGCCGCCCGTGTCCAGGCGGCCACGGCCTCTGCATAGCGGCCACCGTCATAGGCCGCCAAGCCGTCGGCGAAGTCCGAGGCTTGGGCGGCGACGCCACCCGAGAAACCGACGACCGGGACCCAGGCAACCACCAGCCAAGCGGCCGACAGCGCGCCGAGCAGAACTCGACCGAAGGGTGGCGGGCGGGACGGCGGGAGCGATTTGGAGGCACTGGAAATCATGCCGCTCACCCTATCGGTCCCCCTTCCATCGGTCCAAACACAACCGGTCGCGGGTTCTTGAACGAGAGTTAACACATTATAATTGATCAGTTAGACTTATTATGTGATTACATACAAGAATGAGAGGAGTGGTTCGTGACCGGACGGCTTGAGAATCTCCATCGCCGCTATGATGGCCCCATCCCCCGGGAAGCCCGGATCGAGGCACGATACGGGTCGCGTGATGTCTTCGAGCTGTGTGTCGCCCGCTCCGACGTCCGCTTTTTCGCCGCCCAGACGGCATTGGCGTCGCGGCGCTTGCGAACTCTGTCGCGACACCAAGCCCCCCCGGACCCAATCCGCGCCGCGACCGCGCGAGCGGACCTTGCTTTCTACCGCCGTCAGCATGGCCGCTGGTGCCGATACCTGGGCGCCCTGCGCCGGCCCCAGGGGCTGGGATCTCCGGCGCCCGACTCCCGTTGATCCCCCGACGGGATTTCAGTAAGCATTTCCCTTCCTTTGGCACTTCGCGCACCAAGTGGATCCTGGTCATGGCGGCAACATCGGACGTCCGCGACCTCGGCTGGAAAGCACCGGACCTTTCCGGGCTGAAGGGCGTCGATGGAAGGACTTACGATCTTCAAGCTGTCCGCGGCCCACGGGCGCGGATGTCCAGCATGGTCTGCTCCATCAAGTGGCCGAAGTCGTCAACAAATCTCTCCTGCCGACAGTTTGCCAAAGAGTCCGGGCGCCGATATGGTGCGCCCTCTCCGACGCCGGGCTCGCCCGCCCGTCGGCCTCCCGTGTGACCATTATCGGAGACCCCCGTGGCTGACCAAGCCCAGGACGGCCTGCTCCGCGAAATCGACGAGGAGTTGCGCCAGGAGCACTACGCCAAGCTTTGGAAGAAGTACGGCAACTACGTGATCGCCCTGGCCGTGGTGGTGGTCGCGTCGGTGGTCGGCTATCAGGGGTGGATCGCCTACGACCGCGACGCGCGGCAGAAGCAGGCGGCGGCGTTCGCCGAAGCCCAACGCCTGGCCGACAGCGACCGGACCGCCCAGGCCGCCCAATCCTTCGCCGCCCTGGCCGATGACGCGCGGGCCGGTTATGCCCTCCTGGCACGCTTCCAGGAAGCGGGCCTGATGGCCCGCCAGGACCAGCGTGCGGATGCGGCCGTCATCTACCGGGAAATTGCCGACGACACATCGGTGGCCGGGTACTATCGGGACCTGGCGATGGTCTTGGGCGCCATGATCGAGATTGAAAGCGGCGCCCCCCAGGTCCTCGGCGATCGCCTGGAACCGATCCTGGCGACCGACAATCCATGGCGGCACAACGCCCGCGAGGTCCTTGCCATCGCCGCCCTGGCGGCGGGGGACAACACCGCCGCGCGGGAGCACTACAAGGCCCTGTCGGAGGACGCCACCGTGCCGGCCGGCATTCGCGGCCGGGCGGACGAGCTGCTTTCCGTTCTTGGCGATTGACGTGGCCGCCGACGGCCTTGCCGATGCACTGACGCTCGCCCCCGGCCGCCACGGCGCGCGGGTGCGTGGCCTTGTGGTCCTGGCCTTGCTGCCCTGGGCGCTGGCGGCCTGCGATACCTGGTTCGGCAGCGCCGAGGCCCCGCCGCTTCCCGGCGAGCGCATTTCCGTCCTGGTTCACGAGCGTACCCTGACCCCGGACCCCGGCGCCGGCGATACCCAAATTCTTCTGCCGCCGCCGACGGTCAACGTTGCCTGGCCCCAATCGGGGGGCTACGCCAACCATGCCATGCACCACATCGCCATGGACGCCAGCCCGACGCGCCGTTGGTCGACCAGCATCGGCAGCGGCTCGGACAACGACGAACGCATCGTCGCCCAGCCCGTGGTGGCCGACGGGCGGCTGTTCGCCATGGATTCGGCAAGCCGGGTCGCCGCCTTCGATGTCGAGAGCGGACGCCGCCTGTGGGAAGCGGAATTGACGCCCGAGGAAGAGGACGACGACCACATCAGCGGCGGCGTGGCCTACGAGGACGGCCGCGTGTTTGCCGCCACCGGCTTCGCACAGGTGGTGGCCCTCGACGCCGCGACGGGCGACGAACTGTGGCGGCAAACAGTCACGAGCCCCATGCGGGCCGCGCCGTCGGTGCGGAACGGGCGAGCGATCGTGGTCACCATCGACAACCACGTCAGCGCACTCAGCGCCGACACCGGCGAGCCCTTGTGGACCTATAGCGGGCCGGACGGCTCCTCCAGCCTCCTGGGCGGCGCCAGCCCGGCCATCGACGACGGTGTCGTCGTGGTGCCCTTCAATACCGGCGAGCTGGCGGCCCTGGTGGAGGGGACAGGTCAGCTCCTGTGGTCCGACTCCCTGGCCCCGCCCCGGCGCACCGAAGTGTTGTCTTCAGTTTCCGCCATCCACGGCAATCCGGTGATCGACCGGGGCCGGGTTCTGGCCGCCAGCTACGGCGGCTTGATCGCCGCCATCGACCTGCGCAGCGGCCGGCGCCTGTGGGACAAGGACGTGGGCGGCCTGAACAGCCCCTGGGTGGCCGGCAGCTACGTCTTTCTGCTGACCAACGACAACGAACTGATCTGCATCGGCCGCAACAGCGGCCGCATCCATTGGGTGGCGAGCCTGCCCCGCTTCGAGGACGAGGAGGACCGCACGGATCCCATCGTGTGGGCCGGCCCGGTACTGGCCAGCGACCGCCTGATCGTCGCCGGCACCAGCGGCGAGGCGCTGGCCGTCTCTCCCTATTCGGGGCAGATCCTCGGCCGGGTGGAATTGCAGGACCCCGTATCCATCCCGCCGGTGATCGCCGGCGGCACCGTCTATTTCCTCACCGACGACGCCGATATCGTCGCCTACCGCTAGCGGTCGCACCGTGTCTCTGACCGTGGCCATCGTCGGTCGGCCCAATGTGGGCAAGTCGACCCTGTTCAACCGCCTAGTGGGCAAACGCCAGGCCCTGGTCGACGACACCCCCGGCGTCACCCGCGACCGCCGCGACGGCGAGGGGCGGTTGGCGGACCTGCGCTTTTCCGTCATCGATACCGCCGGCCTGGAGGACGTGACCGACGATTCCCTTGAATCCCGCATGCGGACCCAAACCGAGGCCGCGGTGGAACTGGCCGACGTGGCGCTGCTGCTGATCGACGCCCGGGCCGGGGTGACGCCCCTGGACGCCCATTTCGCCCGCTGGCTGCGCACCTTGGGCGGCCGCACAATCGTTATCGCCAACAAGTGCGAGGGCGGCGCCGGCCAGCCCGGCTACATCGAGGCATTCGGGTTGGGCCTCGGCGACCCCCTGCCCCTGTCGGCCGAGCACGCCGAGGGCCTGTCGGACCTCTACGACGCCCTGAAGGAGCTGACGGAACAGGTGGCGGAAGTGGCCGCCGAGGCCGGTGAAGCCCCCCCCGACACCGAGGCCGGGGACGACGCCGAGTACCACGGCGGCCCCCTGCGGTTGGCCATCATCGGCCGGCCCAACGTGGGCAAGTCGACCCTGGTCAACCGGCTTCTGGACGAGGACCGTATGGTCACCGGCCCGGAGGCGGGAATCACCCGGGACTCCATCGCCATCCCCTGGCGCTGGCGAGACCGGGATATCCTGCTCGCCGATACCGCCGGCCTGCGCCGCAAGGCCCGCATCCAACGGCGCCTGGAAAAGCTGTCCGCCGCCGACAGCCTGCGCACCATCCGCTTCGCCCACGTGGTGGTGATGCTGGAAGACGCGGCGACGGTGATGGAACGCCAAGACCTGGCGCTGTCCCGCCTGGTGATCGACGAGGGCCGGGCGCTGGTGATCGCCATCAACAAGTGGGACGCGGCCGAAGACCGACGGGCGGTGCTGGCCCGGGTGCGCGACCGCCTGCTGACGTCGCTGCCCCAGGCCCGCGGCGTGCCCGTGGTGACGCTCTCGGCCAAGACCGGGCGCGGCGTCGAAAAGCTGATGCCCGCCGTGCTCAAGGCCCACGACATCTGGAATACCCGGGTTTCCACCGGCGAACTGAACCGCTGGCTGGCCGCCCTGCTGGAACACCACCCGCCGCCCCTGGCCGCCGGCCGGCGCATCCGCATCCGCTACATGACCCAGGTCAAGGCCCGCCCCCCCACCTTCGTCGCCTTCACCAGCCGCCCCGACGCCCTGCCGGCCAGCTACGCGCGCTACCTGGTCAACGGCCTGCGGGACACCTTCGGGTTGGAAGGCGTGCCGATCCGGCTGCATACGCGGAAGGGGAAAAATCCGTACGTGGGAGGGTAAACGGCTTGGAGGATTTCGCGACTGGTGCCAATCCCGTCATGTTGTTACCGGACTTGTTCCGGTGACCCATCGCGGCTCGAACGCCCGGAGTCCGCCCTGTCCCATGGGTACCCGGAACAAGTCCGGGCACGACAGTTTGGGAGTTGGTGGTGGCCGGGCGGAACTTGCTGTTCATGGCGTGAGGCCCTCGTACAGATCCACCCATTCGGGGTTTTCCCGTTCGATCAGGTTGATCTTCCAGTCGCGGGACCAGTGCTTCAAGGTCCTCTCTCGTTGACGCGCGTTGAGCACATCCCCGAATTCCTCGAAATGCACGAGACGATGAACCCGGTATTGCTTGCTAAATCCGGGTACGACACCGGACCGATGTTCGTGTACGCGGCGGATCAGATCCCTGGTCACGCCAACGTAGAGCGTTCCCTGCTTCCGACTCGCGAGGATGTAGACGAAGTAGCGGCCCATGGATCGATGGCAGAAGAAATCCGATCATGGGTCAAGCACATTGCGGCGAATGCTAATCCCACCGTGTCGTCAACGGACTGGTTCCGGTGACCCATCGCGGCTCAAACGCCCGGAGTCAGCCCTGTCCCATGGGTACCCGGAACTAGAGCAATTTCATTGAAGGATGATTCAGAAAGGGGATTCCCATTCTGATCTTGTTCTGATTCCCTTTGTTATAGATTCGCAAAGGGAGTTTCCGATGAGCAAAGCCTACTCGGCAGACCTTCGGCAACGGATCGTGGATGCGATTGATGGCGGGGCTTCGCGGCGCCAGGCGGCGAGGCGATTTGGCGTCAGCGTCAGTTCGGCGATCCGCTACGCTCGGCGCTGGCGGGAGACGGGCAGCGTTCAGGCGGCTGCGATGGGCGCACCCAAGGGCTCGAAGCTTGACCCTCATGAGGATTGGTTGTTGACGCAGATCGACGCGGCGCCGGACCTCACGCTTGAAGAGATCATTGCCCGGTTGAGCTCGGAAAAGGGCGTCAAGAGCAGTATTGGGGGATTGTGGAACTTCTTCCATCGTCACGGCATCAGCTTTAAAAAAAACCGCGCACGCAGCCGAGCAGGAACGTCCTGACGTCGCCGAGAACCGGCGATTGTGGCGCGCGCAACAGCCGGCGCTCGACCCGACCCGGCTGGTCTTCATCGACGAGACCGGTGCCAACACCAAGATGGCGCGCCTTCGCGGGCGGTGCCGGCGCGGCGAGCGTCTGGTCGCCGCCGTGCCGCATGGCCACTGGAAGACGATGACCTTCGTTGCCGGGCTGCGTCACGATGGCATCGCCGCACCGTTCGTCGTTGATCGCCCGATGAACGGCGCCATCTTCAGGCTCTGGGTGGAACGTTGTTTGGTCCCGACGCTGGCGCAAGGCGACATCGTCGTCATGGACAACCTGTCCTCACACAAAGTCACCGGCGTACGCGAGGCCATCGAGGCGGCGGGCGCCAAACTGGCCTATCTGCCGGCCTACTCACCCGACTTCAATCCGATCGAACAGTTCTTCGCAAAGCTCAAGGCGATGCTCAGAAAAGCCGCCGTGCGAACCATCGATGACCTGTGGCGCGCCATCGGAGATATCATCAACACCATCAGGCCAAACGAATGCGCCAACTATTTTGCAAACTCAGGATATGAACCAAATTAAAGTGAAAGTGCTCTAGTCCGGATTTGTCACGAACGTTTCTAAAGTAACGGTTTTTGTTGTCTTGGTGGCGTTTTCGGATTGCGTTGAGGGCGCTTTGGCCGGTTGCGGGGCATCGCGGCGGCCTGGCCGCGTTTCGTGGACGGTTTTGGCGGTTTCGAGGCATGCTGAATGGTGCGCTGTCGCTGCGCGTGACGGGGCTTGTGTTGTCTTGGCGGCGGTCTATCCGGGCTTGAGCCGTGCGGCGGCGAGATGGAACAGGGCCTTGTCCGGGCAGGCGGTCGATAGATGCAGGCGGACGCGCCGTGTGTTGCGGATGACGACGGCGCCGATGTTCAGCAGCTTGAGGCGGATGGTGCCGGCCTGGGCGCGGGCCATGTCGGTGCGCTGGAGGGCGAGGCGGCGGATCGCCTCGATCAGGCTGTAGGCGAGCGACGCGGCGATCAGGCGGAACTGGTTGGGCCACCAGTCGTGACACGAGGTGCGGTCGGCGAACAGGTCGAGCTGCTGTTCCTTGATGCGGTTTTCCATCTCGCCACGCTGGCAGTAGAGGCGGTCGTAAAGCGACCGGCCGTCGCCTTCGAGGTTGGTCACTACATAGCGCGGGTTGGCGCCCTTGGCGCCGTGCTCGAGGCGCGCGATCACGCGGCGGCGCCTGGTCCATGTCTTGGCGCCGTAGCGGAGTTCGGCGAACAGGCGCTGCTTCTCGCCGTTGTGCCGATACGCCGCCTCGGCCGCGGCCATCGCCGGCTCGGCATCCCGGTTGAGGCGCGCGTTCTTGGCCAGGCCGACGATGTAGCCGACATCATGGCGCTCGCACCACGACAGCATCTTGTGCCGGCAGAAGCCTGAATCGGCGCGCAGGATGATGCGCACATCCGGCCAGACCTCTCGTAAACGCCCGACCAACAGGGCCAGGATCGCCCAGGCATGCTTGGCGCCATCGACGTTCGACGGCCTCAGGTAGCTGACCAAAAGGCGGTCGCCGCAAAAGACATAGAGCGGCAGGAAGCAGTAGTGATCGTAATAGCCATGGAAGAAGCGCCCCACCTGGTGCCCATGCACCGCATCGTCGGTGGCGTCGAAGTCCAGCACCAGCTCCTTCGGCGCCCGATCGAACGCGGCGATGAAGGCCTCGACCATGGACACATGCGCCGCCCACGCCCAGGCCCGGTCCGCCGCCCGATCAAGCCGGCCGACGGTCGACGGGCTGGCAAGACGCCGGTCGCGCCCGACCGCCGTCTGCAGCGCCAGGTCGTCGCGCAAACCGGCATGGTCATTGACGTCTTCGTGGCCCAGCGCGATCGCGTACACCCGCTGGCGCAGCAACGCCACAAGCCGGTGCGCCACCTTGCCCGCCTGGCGCCCGTCGTCGAGCCGGCGCGCCAAGCCCGACAGCAAGCCGAGCCGGCGGTCCGCTAAAGCCAGAAGCGGCGCCCCGCCGTGCGACGAGATATCGCCGCCGGCAAAATCCGCCTCGACCCGACGACCGCAACAGCGTGGAAATTCGATCTTCGAAAGGGTACAATCCGTCACCGCCGTTCCCCTGCGTTTGACACAGTCTAAGCACCTGAATCATAACGCATATTAGGGGGCGGCGGTGACCTTTTCGTGAATCTTTCGGGCTAGTCCGGGCACGACAGGTTGGGAGGGAGCGCAACGGCGGCGGGCACCAATCCAACGTGTCGTCACCGGACTCGTTCCGTTGACCCATCGTCGCTCAAACGCCCGGAGTCCGCCCTGTCCCATGGGTACCCGGAACCAGTCCGGGCACGACAGTTGGGGGGTAACGTTCTCCCCCCTCTACCCCGCCAGCTTGCGGAGCGCCTCCGGCGTGTCCACATCGACCAGCACGCCGTCGGCGTCCATGGGGACTTCGCAGACCTCGTCCGCGTGTTCGCCCAGGAGGTGACGGGCGCCGACGTCGCCGGCGATGGCCTGCATCTCGGAGATGAAGCGGCGGTCCCAGAGCACCGGATTGCCCCGCTTGCCCCGATGGGTAGGAATGCAGATGGCGCGGCCCTCGAGGGGGTTGAAGGCGGCGATCAGGCGGTCGATCTCGGCCGCGGTGACGCTGGGCATGTCGCCGAGGCAGACAAGGATGGCGTCCGCGTCCGCCGGCACCGCCGCCAGGCCGCGCTTCAGGGACGTGCTGAGGCCCGATCCGTAGTCGGGGTTGTGGACCACCATGTCCGCGCGCTCACCAATGGCGGCCCGCACCGCCTCGGCCTGGTGGCCGACCACGGCGACGATGGCGGAAACGCCCGAAGCGCGCAGGCCGTCGGCCACCCGGGCCACCATGGGCAGACCGCCCACGGTCTCCAACAGCTTGTTGGCCCGGCCCATGCGCCGGGACTGGCCGGCGGCGAGCAGCAAGGCGGCCACCCTGGGCGCGCTTACCGCCACGGCCTCGACGCCGGGCCGTGCCGCTTTCGCCCGTGGCAGGGGGCGGTGGGGCACGTCCACCAGCAGGCCGCCGGCGCCCATGGCCATGATGTCGTCGGGAGTGACGGCCACATCGGCGAGCAGGCGTTGCAGCACCCAGTCCACCCCGTTGAGTTTGGGCGAGCGGGCGCAGCCGGGCAGGCCCACCAGGGGCGCGCCGTCCCCGTCCCGGGCCAGCAGCAGGAGGTTGCCCGGGTCCACGGGCATGCCCAGGTGCTCCACCGTGCCGCCGGCGGCCTCGATCCCCGCCGGGATCACGTCGCGGCGGTCGGTGATGGCCGAGGCGCCGACAATCAGCACCACATCGCAGCCGTCTCCCCGCAAGTCTCTGACGGCGGCGGCCACGGAATCCGCGTCATGGCCGCAGCGGCGGTAGGCGGCGAGGCGGCTGCCCAAGGCCTCCACCCGCTGAGCGATCACCCGGTCGGTCTTGTCGAGGACGGATTCCTTCGTTTCCGGCAGTCGGGTCTGCACCAGGCCGACGGCCCGTTCCCGGAACGTCGCCACCCGCAGCAGCGGACCGTCGTCGACCGCCAGGGCCTCGGCTCTTGCCACCGCCCCTTCGGGCAGGGCGAAGGGAATGATCTTGATGGTCGCCACCATCTGGCGCGGCGCCACCACGTCGAAGGGCGCCAGGGTGGCGGTGGTCAGGCCTTCGTCGATGCGGTTCAGGGCGTCCAGCCGCGCCCGGTCCACCACCAGCAGGCCATGGGCCTCGGCGAACAGATTGACCCGGCCGGTGAAGGCCTCCGCCGCCCGTATGCCCGAACCCATGAGCGCGGCGGCGATTCGCCCGGCGGCGGCGTCCTCGCCGATGTCGCCGGGCTCCAGGCGGGCAGCGATCACGGCCTGCACGCCGGCCTCGGCCATGGCGTCCAGGTCCTCGCCGCTCAGCACCCGGCCCTTCTTGAACATTGTCGGACCGGCGCGCAGGGAATGGGCGAGGATGGCGCCACGGGCCTCGGACAGGGGCGTGGGGCCGAACTTCATGCCGCCATCTCCCGCCAGCGGGCGAGGGATTCCTGGACCCGAGGCCCGGGCTTGCCGAGAGCGGCGGCCAAGTCTTCCAGACTCTCCAAGTTGTGGACGGTGCGCACTTCGTCAACGTGGCGGACCATGGCGCGGGCGCCGGCGGCCCGGGGCTCGAAGCCCTCGTAGCGCAGCAAAGGATTGAGCCACACCAGGCGGCGGCTCGACTTGTGCAACCGTTCCATTGCCTCATCCAGACCCGCGCCGGCCTCCCGGTCAAGGCCGTCGGTGATCAGCAGCACCACGGCGCCCTGCCCCAGCACCCGGCGGGACCAGGCGCGGTTGAAGTCGGTCAGACAGTGGCCGATGCGGGTGCCGCCGGCCCAATCCGCCACCGCCGCCGATACACGGTCCACGGCCCCGTCCACGTCCTTGTGGCGCAGGTAGCGGGTGACGTTGGTCAGCCGGGTGCCGAACAGGAACGCGTGCACCCGGGCGCGGTCGTTGGTCACCGCGTGCAGGAAATGGAGCAACATGCGGGAATAGCGGTCCATGGAGCCCGAGATGTCGCACAGGATGACCAGGGGCGGCGGCCGGCGGCTGGGACTGCGGCGAAGGAGCGGGATGATATCGCCGCCGCCCCGCAGGGACGCCCGCAGGCTGCGCCGCAGGTCGGCTCGACGGCCGCGGGCGTCCGGTTGCCAGCGGCGGGTCGGGGTTTCCATGACCGGCAGGCGCATGCGGCGCACGGCCGCCTGGGCAGCGCGCAGCTCCTCGGTGCTCATCTTCTCGAAGTCCTTGGCCCGCAGCACCTCGTCCTGGCTCCAGGTGAGTGCAGCGTCGAATTCAATCTCTTCGTCCTGATCGCGTCCCCCTTCCCCGTCGCCCGTCTGGGGCCCGACCAAGGCCTCCGCCACCCGGCGGGACAGATCTGACTCGGGGGCCAGCATTTCCTCGCCGCGCATGGTCGGCAGCAGCATGGAGCGCATGCGCTCCAACAGCCGCGGGTTGCGCCAGAACATATGGAACGCCTGGTCGAACACGTCGCGCTGGTCGCGGCGGTTCACGAACACAGCGTGCAGGGTCCAGTAGAGGTCGTCCCGGCGCCCGAGGCCGATCGCCATGACCGCGCGCAGGGCGTCGATCACCCGCCCCGGCCCGATGGGCAGACCCGCCGCCCGCAGCACCCGGGCGAAGTGCATGATGTTCTCGGCCAGGCGGCCGGGCTCGGGCTCGGCGGCCGTCACGCCCCCGCCGCCACCAGTTCTGCCTTGACCTCGCCCAGGAGGTGGGCCGCTTCGCTGCCCCGGATCTTGGCGATGTCGTCCTGGTACTTGAGCAGGGCGCCCAGGGTGTCGTTGATGGTTTCCGGTTCGAGGACCAGGCGGTCGAGCTCGACCAGGGCCTGGGCCCAATCGATGGTCTCGGCCACGCCCGGGTGCTTAAAGAGGTCGAGGTCGCGCAGGCGCTGCACGAAGCCGACGATCTGGCGCGACAGGGTCCGCGGCGCCGCCGGCACCTTGACGGCGAGAATCTCCAGTTCCCGGGCGGCATCCGGATAGTCCACCCAATGGTAGAAGCAGCGGCGCTTCAGGGCGTCGTGGATCTCGCGGGTACGGTTCGAGGTGATCACCACCACCGGCGGCTGCTCGGCGCGGATCGTGCCCAGTTCCGGGATCGTCACCTGGAAGTCGGACAGCACCTCCAGCAGGTAGGCCTCGAAGGGCTCGTCGGTGCGGTCCAGTTCGTCGATCAGCAGCACCGGCGGGCCCTTCAGGTCCGGCTCCAAGGCCTGCAGCAATGGCCGCTTGAGAAGAAACCGGTCGGCGAAGATGTCGTCGGCCAGGGTATCCCGGTCCCGGTCCCCCGCCGCCTCCGAAAGGCGGATTTCGACCATCTGACGGGCATAGTTCCACTCGTAAACCGCCGAGGCCACGTCCAGGCCTTCGTAGCACTGGAGGCGCACCAGACGCCGGTCCAGGGTCCGCGCCAATACCTTGGCGATTTCCGTCTTGCCGACGCCGGCTTCACCTTCCAGGAACAGGGGCCGGTCGAGCCTGAGGGCCAGGTGGACGGCCGTGGCCAGGCTGCGGTCGGCCAGGTAGTCGCCGGACCGCAGCAGGGCGAGGGTGTCGTCGACGGAGACTGGCTTCGGCGTCATGGGCGGGAACGTAGTGCGACAAGCGCTATAGGGGAAGCGGGCGGATCCAAGACCCGCCCGCCCCCAGGAGTCAGGCG
The DNA here is from genome assembly GCA_965247705.1 of Rhodospirillales bacterium. Taxonomy (GTDB): domain Bacteria; phylum Pseudomonadota; class Alphaproteobacteria; order Rhodospirillales; family CAMCUA01; genus CBDFHV01. The sequence goes on from CBDFHV010000024.1 coordinate 53,415, forward strand.
CAGGCGGCGACCGCCCGCTTGGCCATTACGGTGATCAGGTGGGCCCGGTATTCGGGGCTGGCGTGGATGTCGCTGTTGAGGCCAATCGCCGAAACCTTGACCCCCGCCACCGTGTCGGCGTTGAAGCCGCCGCCGAGGGCCGCTTCCATCTCCGCCACCCGGAAGGCACCGCTTTGCCCGGCGCCGGTCACCGCCACCCGCGCACCGGAACCGGTCTGGGCGACGAAGACCCCGACCAGGGCATAGCGGCTGGCCGGATTGGGGAACTTCGCATAGGCCGCCTTCGCCGGTACCGGAAAGCGCACCGCCGTGATGATCTCGCCATCCTCGAGGGCGGTCTCGAACAGGCCCTTGAAGTAGTCGTCGGCGGCGATCTCGCGGGAATTGGTGACGATGGTCGCCCCCAGGCCCAGGCAAGCCGCCGGATAGTCGGCCGCCGGGTCGTTGTTGGCGATGGAGCCACCGATGGTGCCCCGGTTGCGCACCTGGGCGTCGCCGATCTGATCGGCCAGGGACGCCAGCGCCGGGATCGCCCCTTGAACGTCCTTGGAGGCCGCGACCGCCGCGTGGGTGGTCATGGCGCCGATCTCCACCGTGCCGCCACCGGCCTTGATGCCCTTCAGGGCGCCAATACCGCCCAGGTCCACAAGGTCCGACGGCTGGGCCAGGCGCAGCTTCAGGGTCGGGATCAGGGTCATGCCGCCGGCGAGCAGGGAGCCGTCCTCGGCCGCCTTCAGCTGGGCGGCCGCGTCTTCCAGGGACGCGGCCTTGTGATACGCGAAGTCGTACATGATCTCGTCTCCCTATTCGGCTGCCTGACGGGGCGCCGCGGCCTGAATGGCGTTCCACACCGTCTGGGACGTCGCCGGCATGGACACGTCGGTGACCCCGAGGGGCGCCAAGGCATCGACGATGGCGTTGATGACCGCCGGCGGGGCGCCGATGGCCCCCACCTCGCCGCAACCCTTCACGCCGAGGGTGTTGTGGGTGCACAGCGTGACCGTGTTGCCCACCTGGTAGTTGGGCACGTTGTTCGCCCGGGGCATGCAGTAGTCGATCAACGAGCCGGTGACGAGCTGGCCGTCCCCGTCGTAGGCGCAACCTTCCAGCAGCGCCTGGCCAATGCCGTGGGTGACGCCGCCGTGGACCTGCCCTTCGACGATCATCGGGTTGATCACCCGGCCGACGTCGTCGACGGCGGTGAAGCGGTCCACCGCGACCTCGCCCGTGTCCGGGTCCACCTCCACCTCGCAGATGTGGGTCCCCGCCGGGTAGGTGAAGTTCAGGGGATCGTAGAACGCTTGCTCCTCCAACCCCGGCTCCAGTCTGTCGTGGGGGAAATTGTGGGGCACGTACGCGGTCAACGCAACGTCGCCAAAGGCCATGGATTTGTCGGTGCCGGCGACGGTGAAGGTGCCGTCCTTGAACTCCATGTCCGCTTCCGAGGCCTCGAGCACGTGAGCGGCGATCTTCTTTCCCTTGTCGACGATCTTTTCCATCGCCTTGACCACGGCCGAGCCGCCCACCGCGATCGAGCGCGACCCGTAGCTGCCCATGCCGAAGGGTATCCGGGCGGTGTCCCCGTGAACGACGTCCACGTTGTCGATGGCAATCCCCAGATGATCGGACACCAGTTGGGCGAAGGTGGTTTCGTGGCCCTGGCCGTGGCTCTGGGAGCCAGTGAGGACGGTGACCGATCCGGTGGGATTGACCCGCACGAGGGCGGATTCATAGAGGCCGGCACGGGCGCCCAGAGCCCCTGCCACCGCCGAGGGCGCGACGCCGCAGGCCTCGATGTAGGTGGAGTAACCGATGCCCCGCATCTTGCCGCGGGCCTGAGAATCCGCCTTGCGCTTATCGTGGCCGTTCACGTCGGCCAGCTTCAGGGCCGCGTCCAGGGTCTCCCCGTAATTGCCCGTGTCGTACTGGACCGCCACTGGCGTCTGGTAGGGGAAGGCGTCGGGCGGAATGAAGTTGCGCCGGCGCAAATCAACCTGGCCGATCCCCGTCTCCCGGGCCGCCCGGTCAACGATCCGCTCCAACAAATAGGTGGCCTCCGGCCGGCCGGCGCCGCGCACGGCGTCCACCGGTACCGTGTTGGTGAAGACGGCCTTCACCTCGCAGTAGATGGCCGGCGTCGTGTAGACCCCCGCGAACACGATGCCGTGGAGGTAGGTAGGAATAAGGGGCCCGAAGGTGGAAAGGTAGGCGCCCATGTTGGCAAGCGTGCTGATGCGCAGCCCCAGGAACTTGCCGTCCTTATCCAGCGCCAGCTCGGCGTGGGAGACGTGGTCCCGGCCGTGGGCGTCGGAGATGAAACTTTCGCTGCGTTCCGCTGCCCACTTCACCGGCCGGTTCACACGGCGGGCGGCCCAGGTGACCAGGGCCTCTTCGGCGTAGTGAAACAACTTGGAGCCGAAGGCGCCGCCCACGTCGGGCGAATAGACCCTGAGCTTGTGTTCGGGGATCTGCAGCACGAAGGCGCCCATCAGCAGGCGGACCACGTGCGGGAGTTGACTGGTGGTATAGAGGGTGTGATCGCCCGTTCCCTGTTCGTAGTCGCCGATGGCCGCCCGGGGCTCCACGGCGATGGGAATGATGCGGTTGTTCACCAAGTCCAGCTTGGTGACGTGGTCCGCCTTGGCGAAGGCGGCGTCGGTGGCGTCCTTGTCGCCGATGTGCCAGTCGAAGCACAAATTGCCGGGGGCGTCGTCGTGGACGTTCGCCCCGCCGCCAAGGGCGGCGTTCATGTCGAGGACCGGCGGTAGGACTTCATAGTCGACGGCGATTTTCTCGGCCGCGTCCTTCGCCTGTTCCAGGGTCTCGGCGATGACCATCGCCACCTGATCGCCCACACAGCGCACCTTGCCCTGGGCCAGGGCCGGATGGGCCGGCTCGGCCATGGGGGAGCCGTCCTTGGAGTGGATCTGCCAGCCGCAGGGAATGCCCCCCACCCCGTCGGCGGCGATTTCCTCGCCGGTGAGGATGGCGACCACCCCCGGCGCGGCCATGGCGGCGGCCTTGTCGATGCCCTTGAGGGTGGCGTGGGCGTGGGGGCTGCGCAGGAAATAGGCGTAGGTCTGGCGCGGCAGGTTGATGTCGTCGGTGTACTTTCCGTGTCCGGTGAGGAAACGGAGGTCTTCCTTGCGCCTCACAGAAGCGCCGATTCCGGTTTCGGTCATGGTCTCAAGCCCTCATGGCGGCGGCGCCGGCTTTGATCGCCTTGACGATGTTGTGATAGCCGGTGCAGCGACAGATGTTGCCTTCCAGCCACTCGCGGATCTCGCTCTCGCTGGGATCCGGGTTGCCCTTCACCAGGTCGAGGGCGCTGATCACCATGCCCGGGGTGCAGAAGCCGCACTGAAGGCCGTGGTTGTCGCGAAAGGCTTCCTGCATGGGATGCAGCGTCTCGCCGTTGGCCACCCCCTCGATGGTGGTGACCTCGGCCCCGTCGCACTGGACGGCCAGCGCGGTGCAGCTTTTCATCGACTCGCCATCGAGGGTTACGCAACAGGCCCCACACTGGGAGGTGTCGCAGCCCACATGGGTGCCGGTCAGGCCCAGGGCTTCCCGCAGGAAGGTGGACAGCAGCGTCCGGTTCTCGGCCTCGCCGGAGACGGCGTTGCCGTTGACGGTCATGGATACGCTTGGCATCGGGTCGCTCCCCCTTTCGCTCACCCAGGAACTCTCGGGCGCGAGCGGGGCGGGGCGGGCGCATTGCAACAGGGATCTGGGGAATGGCCGGAATCGAGGCGCCCTGCCTACGGCATGACCCCCTTCGGCGGCGTCTCCCTGGTTGCGGCCCGTCCGCGCTCTGCGTCGCGGTCCGATGCCCACTCTATCATCCTGCCGGGCCGACGCGGCAAGGGGTTTTTCGGGAGTTGGGTCGCGCAACGACGCGATTCCGCTGGATGATGTTTCGATCGATCATGAGGCCAATTTTATCAACTTATAATATGATAAACATATTTTTATTGACCATTCGCCGCCGCATATGCACTATTGATGTTCACAAAACCGTCGTGAGTTCCCGTGATGGCATCTCTGCTGGACAATCCCAAACCCCGCTGGCATTTGCTCACCGGCCCCGGCGGCGGAACCTGGCAGCTGGACGGGCCGAAGCCCGACAACAGCCTGCGATTTCTCCTCAACCCGGACGAGCGCGCCGGCCGCCTCCGCCAGGCGTGGCAGCGGTCGCGCGGCCGGATGGCACCATCTCGCGGCCTGTTCGACATCGTCGCCCCCGTGGGCCAGCACGAACTGACCGACGCCGAGGACGTGTCCAAGGTGCAGGTGCTCCTCCACCGGGCCGGCTTCCACGACATCGAGAAGACCGAAGGTCCCACCGGCCTCTTTGGCCTCCCCGACGACCAAGCGGTCAAGGCCTTCCAGAAGCACAACGGCCTGAGCGTGGACGGCCGCCTCACCCCGGACGGCGAGACCATGACCCGGTTGCGGGATCGCCTCACGGGC
>CBDFHV010000025.1:0-7975 GCA_965247705.1 Rhodospirillales bacterium
GGGCGATGAAGCGCAGTTTCTCGTGGAGCTTCCTCGGCACACGCTGGCGCCACTGTCCGGCCCCGGCGCCCGGTTGGGGCACCGGGCGTCCCTGTTCCCGCGCTTCTTCCTTCCACGAGTCGATGGCGTCCGCCGCGTTGTCCGCGGCCGCCCGCCACGTGTCGCCATCGGACATGCAGCCGGGCAGATCGAGCACCGTGGTGACAAATCCCCCTCCTTCCTTCTCTGGCAACGGCTCTATGAGCACAGTGTACCGATGGTCATGGGGCATGGCGGGTCTCCCTGACTTTCTCGATGAAAGCGTCCAGCTTTCGAATGTAAGCGGGGCGTATGGGGCGGTTGGCGGGAATACGTGCCGCTTAAATTCCCAATACCTCCGCCGCCAATGCCAGTGTTTCGGCCGCAGCCGCGCTGCGCCGATCCGTCTCCACCACCCCGCGTCCGGCGAGCAGTGAGGCGGCGAAGGCGACCCGGTTGCCCATGGCGGTGGCGGCGAGGGGCAGGCCGTCGTTCGATAGTTGATCCCGCACCGTGTCCGCCAGGCGGCCCCGGGGCGGCATGCGGTTGAGCACCACCAGGGCCGTGGCGCCCTCGCCTTTCGCCAGGTCCATGGTGGCGCGGGTGGCCCACAGGTCCATGGGCGAGGGCTGGACCGGCACGATGGTGAGGTCGGCGGCGCGGATGGCGGCCTTGGCGTCGGTTTCGGCGTGGGGCGGGGTGTCGATGAGGATCACGTCGAAGGCGGCGCGCAGGCGGTCCAGTTCCACCCCGACCCGCCAGCCCGACGCCTCGCGGAGCAGGAACGTGGCATCGTCCGTGCCCAGCGTGTCGCGCCGCAGGTCGTACCAATGGGTCAGGCTGCGCTGGGGGTCGGTGTCGAGCAGGCACACCCAATGGCCGGTCTCGAAGGCGGCCACGGCCAACTGCGCGGCAATGGTGGTCTTGCCGGCGCCGCCTTTCTGCTGGGCGATGGTGATGACCCGTGCGGCCATGGGCGTGGCCCCGCTCCCGATGCCAGAATCCGAAGGTACGCCTGAATGGTGCATGGCACAATGTTTTTGCTGCGTCGCAGCATGGCGAATTGGCATAGTGTCTTGGCATAGTGTCCGTGCGATCGAGCCTCACCGCGCCGGCCCGCATGAAAAACCTGATCCTCTACATCACCTCGGTCCTCACCTTGGGGACCTCGTTCCTGGCCATCAAGCTGCAGCTTGGGGTGGTGCCGCCGGTGGTGTCGGTCAGCTACCGTTTCGCCTTGGCCTCGGCGATCCTGTTCGCCTTCTGCCTGATCACCCGGCGGTCCCTGCGCTTTCGGGCCCGGGACCACCTGCGGTTCGCCCTCCAGGGGGTGGTGATGTTTTCCACCAGCCAGAGTCTGGTCTACATGGGCAGCCAGTTTCTGACCAGCGGCGTGGTGGCGGTGGCCTTTTCCACCCTGACCTTCATGAACATCTTCAATGGCGCCGCCCTGTTCGGCCTCGGGCTGCGTCCGCGGGTCGTGGTCGGCACGGCGATCGGCTTCGCCGGCGTGACCCTGGTGTTCTGGCCGGAAGTGTCGGCCCAGTCCCTCACCGACCAGGCCCTGTTCGGATTGAGCCTCTGCCTGGTTGGCATCTACGTCGCCTCCCTCGGCAACATGGTGGCGGCGCGCAACCAGTTGAGCGGCCTGCCGGTGGTCGAGACCATCGCCATCGCCATCGCCATGGGATACGGGGCGCTGTTCACGGCGATCTACGCGATCCTCTTCGGCGAGCCCTTCATCTTCGAGCGCTCGGTCCGCTACGTGATGGCGCTGACCTATTCGACGGTGGTGACGGCGGTCATCGGTTTCTGGGCCTACCTGACGTTGCTGGGGCGCATTGGCGCCGACCGGGCGGCCTATACGGTGATCCTCTTTCCCCTGGTCGCCTTGATGCTGTCCACCTGGCTGGAATCCTGTGTCTGGACGGCGATGGCGGCGGCGGGCATTGTGCTGACGCTGATCGGCAACGTCCTGGTGCTGACGCCGGCGCGCAAATCTAAGAATTGAGGAGACCGAGATCATGAGCAAGAAGGGAGACCCATGGCCGGCGTTGCGGGAACTGGCCGACGCGGCGCGCGGCGCCGGACAGCCCGACGCCCTGTTCGCCGCCGCCGAGCGGATTATGGACCGCACCTTCGGGCACAAGCTGTTCACCATCCTGGAAGTACGTGAGGACCAGGGCTATTTGGAGCGCCTCTACACCAACCGCCCGGAGGCTTACCCGCTGATGGGCCGCAAGCCCCTGACCAAGACCCCATTCGTGCAGAAGCTCTTCGAGCGGGGCGAGCCCAATCTGGGGCAGAACGCCGACGACATTCGCCGGGACTTCCCCGATCACGAGACCCTCTTGGGGCTGGGCTGCGAATCGATCATGAACCTGCGGATTATGTATGACGGGACGGTCATGGGCAGCATGAACGTGCTGCACGAGGCCAACTACTTCGACGAAGAGGACCTGGAGAACGGCATGGCCTTCGCCAGCCTGTTGACCCCCGCCTTCGTTCATCGCCGCGCCGCCCGCGGCTAATTGAAACCGTGAACTGCGCGCCGCCCGCGGCTGACGTATTTCCACGAAGAGAATGGAGGCTGACGTGACCGACGTCCTGTTCCGCAACGCCAACGTGCTCGACGTTATCGAGGGAGCCTATCTGCCCGATCACAGCGTCCGCGTGCACGACGGCCGCATCGCCGAGGTGACGCCCGGCGCGGGCAAGTCCGGCGATGCCCCGGTAATCGACCTCAAGGGCAAGACCCTGATGCCCGGCCTGTGCGACGGGCATGTGCACGTCAACGCCGCCTCGCCGGATATCGCCAAGCTCCGCTTCTGGTCGCCCGCCTACGTGACGGCGCGGGCCGCCGACATCATGAAGGGCATGCTGATGCGGGGCTTCACCACGGTCCGCGACGTGGGCGGCGCCGACTTCGGCCTCGCCCAGGCGGTGGAGGAGGGCTATCTGGTCGGGCCGCGGGTACTGTTCGGCGGCCGGGCCCTGTCCCAGACCGGGGGTCACGGCGACTTCCGCGGCCCCGGCGAGAATTTGGTCGAAAGCTGCTACTGCTGCTTCGACCTGGGCCGCATCTGCGATGGGGTGCCGCAGGTGCGCCAGGCCTGCCGGGACGAGGTCCGCCGTGGTGCCCACCACCTCAAGCTCATGGTTTCGGGTGGCGTCGCCTCGCCCACCGATCGCATCGACAGCACCCAGTTCTCCCGCGAAGAGATCACCGCCGCGGTGGAAGAGGCCGAGGCCGCCAATATCTACGTCGCCGTCCACGCCTATACGGGCCGGGCCATCAACCGGGCGCTGGAATGCGGTGTGCGCTCGGTGGAGCATGGCAACCTGCTCGACGACCGGACGGTGGAACTCCTGCTCGAGCGCGACGCCTTCCACGTGGCGACCCTATCCACCTATCGCGCCATGGCCACGGAAGGCCTGGAAGCGGGCATGCCCAAGGAACTGCACGAAAAGGTCTTCATCGTTCTCGACGCCGGATTGCGGGCCCTGGAAAAGACCCACCGGGCGGGGGCGAAGACCGTCTTCGGCACCGACCTGCTGGGGTCGCTGCATCGTCACCAGCTCAGCGAGTTCGCCATTCGCCGCGAGATCATGGACCCCATCGACATCATCCGCGCCGCCACCTGCACCGCCGCCGAGTTGTTTCAGATGGTGGGCGACGTGGGGCTCATCGCCCCCGACGCGCGGGCCGACCTGCTGGTGGTGGATGGCGATCCCCTGAAGGACATGGGCGTCCTCCAGAACCCGGACCGCTACCTCAAGGCGATCATGAAGGACGGGACATTCTACAAGAATGAGCTGGGGTGAGGGGCGGGGGCGCACCCGCGACGAGGATCCCACCCACGTGTCATTCGCGGACTTGTTCCGCGAACCCATCCATCCGCACACGCCGGAGTCGGCCCTGTTCCATGGATTGCCGGAACAAGTCCGGCAAAGACATTATAGGAAGCAAGGCCGGATGCCCGAGCGCACCTACCCTTCCCGCACCCGCAAGTACTCGCTGAACGCCAGGAACAGGTGGTAGAGGGTCGACGCCGGCGCCGTTTTGGCGAAGCCCGTGCGGTCACGCCGCAGGCGGTCCTGCCAAACCCCATGGCCGGTGTGCAGATAGTGGGCGAAGGTTGCGGCCAGGATCCGGTCCGCGCGGGCTGACGCGTCCGCGTCGGCGCCCCGTTCCGCCATGACCAGGTGGGCCTTGAGGGCCTCGTTCTGGGGCCACAGGCGCTTGCTGTCTTGCCGCCGGGCGCCGTCCTTGCCGATGGCGTCGTAGGCCAGGCCGTCCTCGTCCACCCCGTGGGCGATGGCGAAACGATAGAGGGCATCGGCGCAGGCATCCACCGAACGGTCGCCGCTGAGCGCCCCATACCTGTTCAGCAGCCATACCCACTCGAAATGGTGGCCGGGCTCGGTGTGGGTGCCCTCGTCCCCAGGTGCCGGGGACCAGTCCTGGCCATAGAACTCGCCCAGGGTGCCGGTGGCCGGGTCGTAGAAACGCTCCCGGAACAGCGCGATCAGGGCTTTTGCCCGTGACAGGGAGTCCGGGTCGCCGGTGGCCTCGTGGAGGGCCATCAGCGCCTCCAAAAGGTGCATGTGAGGGTTCTGGCAGCGGGGTCGCTGGTCCGGCAGGGACTCCCGGTAGCCGCCGTTCGGGGCCGCCAGGCGCTGGTCGAGGAATTCCAGCGTACGGCCTGCCCACTCCAGGGCCTCGGTGCCGCCGAAGGCCCGGTGATACCAGGCGCAGGCGTTGAGCGCGAAGGCCTGCTCGTAGGTTTCCCGCCGCGGCTCCGCTACCTCGCCATCGGCATCGACGCTGAAGACGAATCCGCCTTCCGGATGCCAGCACTTCTGGGTCATGAAGGTGAATCCGGCGCTGGCAGCCTCCCGCGCCGGCCCGCGCCAGCCCATCACGGCGGCGTGGGAATAGACGTAGACCTGTCGCGCCTGGACCCGCATCCGCTTGAAAGGGCTCGGCGCGGGCTGGCCGTCCAGGGTCAGATGCTCGGCGAAACCGCCCTTCGGGTCCCGGCCGGCCGCGCACCAGACGGGAAGGGCCTCCTCGAACATCCAGCGGCGGACCCGCGCCGCGTCCACGCGCGCCGTCACCGTCGCACCCTGGCGCTCAGGCCGCGGTTCCGAGGGTGCCCTCGTCCGTTGACATGTAGCTGAGGTAGCGCTCCCCCAGGGCCGTGGTCACCGAGCCCGCCTTGCCGTTGCCGATGACCTTGTCGTCGATCCGGGTGACCGGCATGACGTAGGAGGAGGCGCTGGTGAGGAAGGCCTCGGAGGCCTCCTTGGCCTCGTCCACGGTGAACGGCCGCTCGGTGAAGCGGATTCCCAAATCCTCCGCCAGCATCAGGGCGGCGCGGCGGGTGATGCCCCACAGGATATCTTCGGTCCGCTGGCGGGTGATCAGTTCCTTGTCCTTGGTGACGATCCAAGCGTTGGACGCGGTGCCTTCGGTGACGAATCCATCCCTGTCCACCTGCCATGCGTCGGAGAAGCCTTCGTCGATGGCGGCCTGCTTGGCCAGGGCATTGGGCAACAAGCCGGTGGTTTTGATGTCGCGGCGGCCCCAGCGGATGTCGGGTACGGTCTTGATGGCAAGACCGTCCACCAACGCATCCGGGTTGTAGGGCGCCACCCGGCGCCCGGTCATGATCAGGGTCGAGGGCGCGTCGGTGGCAAAGGGGGCCGCGTTGCGCGGCGCCGTGCCGCGGGTGATCTGCATATAAACGATCCCCTCGAGGATGCGGTTGCGACGCATCACCTCGCGGGTCACGGCCTTCAGGGCCCGCCGCGACATGGGCGGCGGAATGCGAAGCTCGCTCAAGGAGCGATCGAGGCGATCCATATGGGGTCCCTCGTCGACCAGGCGGCCGCCGCGGACCAGCACGACTTCGTAAATGGAATCGGCGAATTGCAGGCCCCGATCCTCGGCCGCCACGGCGGGATCGAAGATGGGCTGGTAGCGGCCGTTGACGTAGGCGATGCGCGACATGGCTCGAACCCCGATCACGAACGAAGGTGGCGGATGGTGACCGGCGCGGCCGGGCCGGTCAAGGGTACCCGGTCTTACGCCGCGGTGGCCCGGTTCAGGTGAATTGTGAGGACAAAAGAATTGTGGGAAATTAAGTATTTGAAGTAGCAGAATACAGAAACACAATTCAATGAAGAAATACTATATCCATTTCCAGATTCATAATATTAGAAATCGGCATTGGCGTTCCCCATCCCCGACCGACTAAGCGGCATTCATTTTCCGCACCTTGATCTCTGCCTCGCGCTGACGCGCTCGCCAGATGTCGTAATGCATCTGTTGCTGCAACCAACTCTCCGCACTGCCGCCGAAGCCTTTCGACAGGCGGATCGCCATATCCGGCGAACGTCCCTATCCGGTTAAAGCAGGTAGCGCACCCTGCGGTTGAAGACTGTCGACCAGCTCCTTGTAGGTGATGGTGGGTTGGTCCATGGCGCGGCGGAGGACGAAGTCGGCCAGATCGGTGATGCGTGTGCGGCGGTTGAAGCGGTAGCTCCATTCCCGGGCATAGCGCGGCAGGTGCTTGGCGCCGACACCGCGATAGGTGCCGTTGAGCCAGGTCTTCACGTTGGAAAACAGGACATGGACGACCGGCCAAGCGCTCGGCATTCTTGCCTTCGCCTTGCACGACGGGGTGGTGGCGATAGGTGTCGCGGAGTCCGGCGTACCCCTTGAAGGCGTCGCTGGCGAGGCGGCTTCCGGGCCTGACCGAGGCGCGCACGAAGCCGCCCAGCTCGCGGGCGGTGGCCGCCGGGAGGATGGCGAGCCGCGCCCGGCCGGCGACGAAGCCGCTTCCCTTGATGCCCTTGCCCGGCCCGACCGGCCGCTTCTCGACGGCCATCACCAACAGGCTCTTGTTCGGGTTGGAAAGGCCCCGGCCCCGGCTCTCCGGCTTGCCGCGCCCGCCATAATAACTCTCGTCGACCTCGACCAAGCCCTCGAGCGGAAATTCCGAGCGCTCCGTCAGGGCATGACGCAGCTTATGAGCCATCAGCCACGCTGTCTCGTAGCGCAGATCCAACTCGCGGGACAGCAAAAGGGCCGAGACCCCACGCTTGTCGCGCGCCATCCACCACGCCGCCAGGAACCATTTGCGGAGCGGCGTGCGGGTGCGGTGGAAGATCGTCCCCGCCGTCACCGATTCCTGATGACCGCAACGGGCGCATTCGAAGATCCTGGGCCGCGCCGTCATTCGGTAGCTCCGCCGTTCGCCGCAGCGGGCACAGACATAGCCCTGCGGCCAGCGCAGCCGGGCCAGCGCCTCGATGCAGGCCGCTTCCGATCCGTGCCGTTCTTGAAACGCCAACATCCTGCCCATCGCACCGCCCTCCAAAAGCCCGAGACAATGCGATCAGCCTACATCCTCTACGTGAACATAACAAGAACATTTAGGCCGATCCTGTTTTAACCGGATAGGGACGCCGGCGAAATGCCAAGCCGGCCATTGAGCAGCATGGAAAGGGTGTTTCGCGACACGCCGAGGCCCCTCGCGGCCTCGGTCACGGTCAGTCCCAGAGGCTCGAGGCACTGCCGCCGGATGACCCCTCCGGGGTGGGGTGGGTTGTGCATGAGCATGGTGCGCGGTTCCTCCTAGTGTTCCGATCGAGACATTTCGTTCCCATTAAATCTACGCAAACTGCGACCTTCACCCCCGGGCTCAGGAACCAAATGTTAGAATCGCAACACTAGTACCAAGGAGCACCAATAACGACCTATAGAGATCGTCACTGCGTCCCGTCGGGTAGGAGACAAGGCGCGGGCGATGCGGGGCATCGTCGAGGCTTGTCGACGCCCTCCGAAGGGACGCAGTGACGACCGGACCGGCGGCTTCCCAGGGATTTCGGTCGTCGTCGCGCCCGGCTTGCGATGCACCGCATCGCCACGACGAACGCTCCTCGCCGA
>CBDFHV010000026.1:0-37272 GCA_965247705.1 Rhodospirillales bacterium
AGGCCCAGGTTGGGCGAATCGCAGCACATGAGGGCCATGTCGGGATCGCCGGCGGCGATCTGGGCGATCTGGCCGGTGCGGGATGTGGCCTCCTTGTCGACGATGATGTTGGGGTGCTGGGCGAGTCTGAGAATGGCCTGGGCCGACAGATCGGTCTTCACCCGCGGCGGGTTGTTGTAGATGCCGATGGGCATCGGGCTGGCATCGGCCACGTCGAGGAAGTACTGGACCGAGTCCGCCTCGGACGGGCAGATGTAGGAGGGAACGGCGATGATTGCGCCGTCGGCGCCCTCCCCCGCCGCCTGCACGACGTAATCGATGGTCCCCTGGGTGCTGGCCCCCGTGCAGCCGTAGAAGAACTTCATGCTTCCGGTGCGGTGCTTGATGGTGCGGCGCACGATCTCGTGGCGCTCCTCCGTCGATAGCATGGATACTTCACCGGTGGAGCCCATGATCAGCACGGCGGATGTGCCGTGGGCCGCCTGGAATTGCAGGAGGTCGCGGAACCCTTCGTAGTCCACGCCACCGTCCCGATTGAACGGCGTGATCATGGCGACGAACGAGCCGGTGATGTGCGCCTTGGGCATGATATCCTCCTGGGTCATGCGGCTGCGCGGCGCTGCCCACGATTGCCGCTCCTGGCCCATCGCCTATCATGGCCCGCCAAGGCTGTCCAGCCGGCGCCGGTCAAGGAATCGTGCGGAAATTGCCGCGCGCCCTTTACAGGGCAGAGGCAAACGGTGGATTGTCGCGACTTCCCGTGAACGCGCCGCGATTCCCCCCCCATGATGAACCTCGTCCGCCGATTTTCGGCGCTGCCCGACACGATCCGCGGGATCATCTGGATGGTGATTACCCAGCTGATTTTCGCGGCCAACAATGGCCTGTGGAAGTACGCGGCCGAGATCTACACGGTCGGCCAGATCGTGTGGACCCGCTACCTGACCCAGTTCGGCTGGCTGATGATCATTCTGCTGTTGATGGGAAGGCTTCGCCCGGCCGTACGCTGCCGCCGGCCGGGCCTGCAGCTCGCCATCGCCGGTTCGATGCTGGCATCCATGGTCAGCTTCGTCTTCGGCGTCCAGGTGGTGCCCTTGGGCGAGGCCACGGTGTTGCTGTTCATCGCTCCGATCTTCGTCTGCATGCTGTCGGTGCCCATGCTGGGCGAGGCGGTGGGCCCCCGTCGCTGGGCGAGTGTCCTGGTCGGAATTCTGGGAACGGCGATCGTCCTGCAGCCCGGCGCGGACCTGTTCGCTTGGGAGGCCGCCCTGCCCGCCTCCGCCGCCTTCTTCTATGCGCTCTTTCAGATCTTCAGCCGCCTGGTGAGCCGCGCCGACCAGCCCCTCACCACGCTCTTCTATTCGACTCTGACCGGGCTGTTGGCCAGCAGCCTTTACGTGGCCGTCTGGTGGGTGCCCTTCGACACCATCCATGGGCCGCTGCTGCTGTCCATGGGTGCTTTGGGGGCGACGTCCCACTTCACAATTCTCAAGTCCTTCCAGGCGGCGCCGGCGGTGGTGGTGACGCCGTTCGCTTACGTGCAGCTCGTATTCGCCATTGGGATCGGCTGGCTGGTCTGGAACGATCTGCCGGGTCCGGAGACCTGGGCCGGCGCCGCCCTGATCATGGCCAGCGGCCTCTACATCTTCCACCGGGAGCGGGTGCGGCGACAGACCGGTGGATGATCCCTACTCGGCGCGGCGAAACCCCATGACGAGACGGCGGAAGGCCCTGACGGCACCTTCGCCACCGGCTACGGGAGCGGTGCCGACGAACCGTACGTAGCCGTCGCGGTCGAACACCATGGCGTGGAAGAGGACGCACGGCGAGCTTGTATCCGCCCACAGGCACCGTCCGCTGGCTTCGATCCCCGTCATGCCGTCCACCCGCAGGGGCTTTTCGGCCTCGATCCGGATGTCCCGCAGGCCGTCGACGCTCCGGGCCAGGCGGGCGGCGAACGTTGGCGGTTTGAGGATGGCCTGTCCCGTCAGCGCCGGGGTTACCGTCAGGCGTGCCGATACGTCTCCGGGCCGGTGGGTAATGTCGCGGAAGACGAGACCCCGACCATCGGCGGAGCGGGCCTTGGCAAAGCGCGGGCTCGAAGCCATGCGGAAAGGCAAGCCGACTTCCACATCGTCGGCTGCCGCATCCACCACCCGTACGCTGCTTAAAGCCGCCACCAGGCCCCGCTGCACGGTCGGATCGTCCACTTTTCGGGGAACGGTCACGGTCACCACGCCGGTCAGCTCGGGATGGGCGAACACCAGGGCCCAGCGACGGTGGGAGATGCCATCGATCACGTGCTCCGCCACCGCCAGGAATCCCCGCAAGGCCGCCCCTTCAATGGGATGGCGGGACAACAGCGTGATCCCCGAGGCGGCAAGTCTCTGGCGGGTATAAGCGGCCGCGAGGGCGGCGTAGGCGGTGGGCTTCATCTCGGAGACGGTGATACGTCCGCCGATGGCCGGGTTCTCGAACCCCGCGGGATTGGCCGCCGGAACGAAGCCGGCGGGGGCAACCAGCGCGATGCGGCTGCCCGGTACTGCGGCGGGGGTTTGCGCCCCGGCGGAAACCGCGACGAGCAGCGGAAGCGCAATGGCCAGACACAGTCGGTGGCGGCAAACGTTCATGCCGACAGCATGGCCGCGCGGCGCGGAAGGATCAAGCTGTCGGCGGTGGCACGGGCCGAGCGCGAACCGCACGCGCCCGGCACGCCTTTCCAGGAAATTCGGCCGGAAGAGTCACAGATGGTGCCGAGAATCCCGGCTTTGGTGAATGACACGCACGATGACGATACCTTGCAATTCCGACGCGTAGAACACGACGTGAGATTTGTGCTCAAAGCGCCTAAGGCCTGGCGCAAACTGTTCGGCGCTCCGTCCGAGCAATGGATTGTCGGCGAGCGTTCGAAATCAGGTATCCAGTCCATCACGGTAGTCGCGGGCCAATTCCATCCCGAAGTTCTCGATCGTATAGTCGGCGATTCCTGCAAGGTCCGTGGCGGCACGAGAGGAAAGACGGAACTTAGCTATTTCGGTCTTTGTGGCGTCTTTCCGCCTCCTCCCAAATATCGGAGACGGTCTTGTCGCTCACCCCGCTGTCGAGGCCTTCTTGAATGGCTTCTTTCAGGGCGCGAAACTTGTCGGTCCGTTCCTGATCGCATCGCACCAGGTAGCGGATGTACTCGCTGTCGTTGGTGTAGTCGCCGGCGGCGATCTGCGCCTTGATCCACGCGTCTTGCTGGGCCGTGACCGTGATGGTTTTGCGGATGGTGCTCATGCTGACTCCAATATTATACATCAATATTCATACATTAAGTGCATTATATCATCATATTTCATACAACGGAAGGCTGGGATCAAGCTGTCGGCGGCGGCGGGGGTTGTGCGCGAACCGTCCGCTCCCGATAAGCGATGTAGGTTGCGGCGACGAAGATGATGGTGCCGCCGATCCAGGTGCCGCCATCCGGGATCTCGCCAAACAGCAGGTAGCCCACCAGGGCCGCCCACAGGAGCTTGGTGAAGTCCATGGGCGTCAGGGCCGCGATGTCGACCTGCTTGATGGCCTGGGCGATCATCAAGTTGGCGCTGCTGCCAAGGCCACCCATGAGCACCATCCAGGCGAACTGCTCGGCCGTCGGAATGACCCATTGGGTCAGCGCCGCCAGTAGGGTCAACGGCACCGCGAAGAGGGTGCCATAGAGGGTGATGGTGACGCTCGAATCGGTGCGCGACAGGCTTTTGACCACGACCATGATAAAGCCGGAGAACACCGCTGACGCCAGAACATAGCCGGCCCCCAGGTCGAGGGGCACGGCGCCCGGCCGCATGACGACGAGTGCACCGGCGAAACCGGCAATCAAGGCGGAGATTCGGCGCAGCCGGATCCGTTCGCCCAGGAAGGCGACCGCCAAGGCGGTGGCGAACAGCGGCGTGGTTAAAAACAGGGCCGAGGCCTTGGCCAGGGGCGTCAGGCTGATCCCCATGAAAAACGTCGTGATGGCGACACCGCTCAACATGCCGCGCCCCACCAGCATCCCCAGGCGACGCGTGCGCAGGGGCGCCATCCCATAGCGGAAGAACAGGGGAGCAAAAAACAACACGCCAAAAACGGTGCGCCAAAAACTGATAACGAAGGGGTGAAGGTCCGCCGACAGCATGCGGGTGATCGCGTTCATCAAGGTGAACCCGAGGGAACTGGCCAGCATGAGGGCCAAGGCCTGGAGCGCGCCGGGCGCCGGAATCAAGCGCTGCAATGTCCAACGGTGAAGCGAACTCATCGGGCACGGCTCCGCCGGGGGGCCGCCGGCGAATTGTCACGGATCCGGATTTGCCTAGCGACCCGGTACGCCCGGGCGGTCGAGGGTGTTGATACCGACGAACCCTTGATGTGACTCATGGTGCGATTGCTGCCTGCCCGAGGGTCTGAAGCGGGCGGGTCTGAGACCCGCCCCTACGCACCACCCACTTCTTCGTAGGGGCGGGTCTGAGACCCGCCCGTCGCCGCTCCAGCTCCCGCCCCGGCGGTCGGGCCGGGTCCCCTTCACAGGCGTCAAGGGAAAGTCGTTTCATAGGCTCGTCGGTATATGTGCGATTGCCCGCCCTTACTTCCCGACAGCACGAAATTAGCATCGCCACGGGGCGGATGTGGAAGTGGGCGAATTCGGAATAGAGCGAATATACCAGAAGAAATGAAGACCAGGGTCAGGTGGACGTCGTCGGTAAAGCAGGCCAAGCCCCCAGCCTCGGGCATCATCAGGGGCTTCTCATTGCAGCAAGGGGTTCTTCGATGGACTCCGCTTAATCGACGATGTGATACACGGGGGCCTTCTCCATTTCCCAATTCCCGGATTCCCGGTCGTATTGGGATAGGGTGAAGCAATGCCAATCGGTGTCATCCAGCTTCGGGTGATCGGCCCGATAGTAATATCCCGGCCACCGGGTTTCCGTCCGGAACATCGTGTGGTGCGTCACACACTCCGAAGACAGGACCCGGTGCTGAAGCTCCCACGCTCGCTGAAGCTGGTGAAGGTCTTCGGCCCCGAGATAGGGGAGGTCTTCCTTCAGCATGTTCAGCAACTCCAACCCGCGGGTGAGCAGCGGTTCGTTGGTCGTGTAGTGGGAGCTGATACCGCCGACGTATTCGTCCATGATCTTCTCGAGGCGCTGAAGACCGCTGATCGGCAACAGATAGCTCGGTGAAACGGTTCCCGCGACGATCTCGTTGCGGCCGACCGCGTAATTCTCCATGGGTTGGAAGACCGCCTTCTTAAGGCCTTCGTACTCCGCCTCACTGACCCGAGGCCGGTCGTTGCCCAGGTCGTTGACGTAGTTTACCGCCGCCTTGCCGGCAATCCGGCCTTCGGTGAACGATCCCGACGAGAACTTGTGGGCGGTACCGCCAATGGTGTCGCCGGCGCCGAAAAGCCCCTCGACGGTCATCATCCGGTTGTAACCCCACTGGTATTCGTCGGGTGCGTAGTCCTCCGGACCACTCGCCCAGGCGCCCGAACAGGTGGCGTGGGAGCCCATGACGTAGGGCTCGGACGTGGTCAACTCGGGATTGATTTCCTTGGGGTCGATGTTCTGCGACGCCCAGACGACCGCCTGCCCGATCGTCATGCCGAGGAAGTTCTCCCAGCCAACCTGCTCCTTATGGGGATCCTGGAAGGCCTCCTTGGTGACCATGCGGATGGGGCCACGGCCGGCCTTGACCTCCTCGAGAAATGCGTGGTTCCGCAGGCAGGTCGGCACCGGGTGCCGATCGATATAGTCGCCGACCAATTCCTTGGTGTGTTCGTACCATGTGGGCTCGTAGTTATCCCCATAGGCATTTTCGGTGTACGTCTTGAGATGCAGGAAGTAGGCGCCGACCGGACCATAGCCGTCCTTGAATCGGGTGAGGACGATCCGGTTCTCCATCTGCGTCATCTTGGCGCTGACGAGGATCGGCAAGGCATAGGCAGAGGCACTGCTCCAGGGGGCATACCAGGTCCGTCCCATGCCTTCGCCGACCGCGCGGGGCTTGAAGATGTGCGACGCGCCGCCCGCGGATACGATGACGGCCTTGGCCTGGAAAACGTAAAAGTCCCCCGTACGGACGTTGAAACCGACGGCCCCGGCGACCCGGTTGGGCTTCGTCTTGTCCATCAGCAGGTGGGTCACCATGATCCGGTTGTAGACTTCGGTGGCGGCCTTGCGGGCGGCCTCGGCGACGATCGGCTTGTAGCTTTCGCCGTGAATCATGATCTGCCATTTGCCTTCGCGCAGATATCGCCCGGTGTCCGGGTCCTTCATGATCGGCAGGCCCCATTCCTCGAACTTGTGCACCGAGGAATCGACATGGCGCGCGATGTCGTAGCCCAGATCCTCCCGCACGATACCCATGAGGTCGTTGCGGGCGTAGCGGACATGGTCCTCGGGCTGGTTCTCGTCCCACTGCATGCCCATGTAGCAGTTGATCGCATAGAGGCCTTGGGCGACGGCGCCGCTGCGCTCGATATTCGCCTTCTCGACGACGACAACCTTCTTGTCGCGACCCCAATAGCGGGATTCGTAGGTGGCCCCACAGCCCGCCATGCCGCCGCCGATGACGAGGACATCGGAATCCACGAATACCGTTTTCCGCCGCGAGAACAGGCCCATTAGACCACCCCCAGCTTGAGCTGATCGGGAGTCAACGCGGGCAGCTTATCGATGTTGAGCCCATCGGGTTCGTGGGCGAGCTCCTGGGATTTCATGGCCTCTTGGGTCGGCGCCGCGTAATCGGACGCCGACTTGATCGATCCCCATGGCGTGGTCCTGATCGGCGACTCGAAATTCTTTTCGCGGCCATCCCGGAACTTGAGCTTCCAGGAGATGGTTCCCTTCGCTTCTTCCCTGAGCACCCGGACACTGTGGCCCATGGGGGCGAAGTCGGCATAGCCACGGCAGTCGATGGCGTATTGCGGACATGCCTTCACACAGGAGTAGCACTCCCAGCACATGTTGGGTTCGATGTTGTAGGCACGGCGGTAGGTCTTATCGATGTGCATGATGTCGGACGGGCAGATATCGACGCAATGTCCGCAGCCGTCGCATCGCGTCATGTAAACAAATGTCGGCATGATATTCCGTTATCTCCTGTATCGAAGACCGAGGATGAGCAGGTTAGTAGTGCCGGGGCTGCTGGCGGGCGCTGCCAAAAATTTCCGGTTTATCGGCGGGGGCCGGCAGGTTGCTCCTCGAGCCGTCCGCTTCCGCCACCCGTTTCTGAAGGGCCGCCGCCGGCTTGAAGAACATATGGGAGAATTTCGACCATGGAACGGATCCGAAGAGCACCGTCGTGGCGATGAGATACAGACCGAGGAACACGTCTGTCCACCCGTTGCCGGTCGCCTGCAGGACGGCCCAGACCAGGCCCAGAGTTGCGCTGGCGAGTAGCGAGAGGATGAACAGGTCGGCGCGCACGACGCGGAACGGTGAATTGCCCTCGGCGACGACATCGACCCGAATGAAGAACCAGAACCAATATCCGCCAAGACAGACCAGCAGGCCCCCGATGTACCAAAGTTGCGGCAGGATGGCGGGCGTGGGGGTGACGGGCGTCGGGTAGCCGAACACCATGATGACGGTCGTGATCGCGTAGGCCAGGAAACCGTACATTGTCAGGAGGTGGGCGATTCTGCGCTGCGGGCTGCAGAATTCAGCCGACGTCAGGCCGTCCACGGCGGCGGTTTGGATCGCCAGGGATACCATCTTCCCGCCGCCGACTTGCTGCGTCCCCTTATTCTTTGCATTCCGCCAATTGTTGAAGAAGTACGTGGCGCTCTTTTTATGAATGACGTCGAACAGCGTGCCACCCACGACCATCAGTATCATGACGACGACATAGGTCTGAATGACGGTGGACGGTATGGACGCCGAAAGCGCGGCGAAGGGATTGCTGGTGAACATTAAACGACCTCAATGTTAGCCAGTTATTTTCAACGCAAGGACCGATGGCACGGCGGGCCAGGCGGCGCGGAGCGGGCGCCTCACGCCACGGAACGAAACGCCCGCCATGACAGTCATGACGGGCGATGACGGAACATACGATGGGGTTTGCGGATTTGTAAACACCGAGAGGATGTACGTTGAATCGGCCATCGGCATACGGGCCTACTCGGGGGTCAGGCCGCAAGTCGCCAGCGGCATGGGGGCGCTGCAAGGCCCTGTATCCCGGTCATGGCCGGCAGGGGGTCGAGGGCTTGACCCAATGGCCGCCAGGAGCGCAGGAAATGGGAATCGTGTCTCCACATATCTTCTATCACCTCATTGTCCTCACCGCGTTTCCCGATTTCCTTGACTCGTGCTCTTAGTCGAAATAATAATATTTATTATAATATCACGCCGGATTGGAGTCGACCAATGGTGAAACTGAAAATCAGAGCCGTCGGCACTTCCGCCGGTGTCATCCTGCCCAAGGAAGCACTGACCCATCTTGGCGTCCATGAAGGCGACGAGTTGTTTCTCGTTGAAACCCCGAATGGATACGAGGTCACGCCCTTTGACCCGGAATTCGAAAAGCAGATTGAAATCGCCCGCAAAGGCATGGACGTCTACAAGAACACCCTGCGCGAACTTGCCAAGTGACGGAACCGGCCCAAACAACGGTACCGGCATGGCTTCTGAAACCAGCCATTGTCGCGGTCCACAACATGATGATCGCCCGATTCGGCGGATTGGAGGGCCAACACGACGATGGCCTTCTTGATTCCGCGCTGGCCCGGCCTGTCAATCTCCATCAATGCGAAGACTGTACCGAACTGCCGCGCCTCGCGGCGTCATACGCCGCCAGCATCATCCGGAACCATCCCTTCGTCGATGGCAACAAACGCACCGGCTTCATTGCCGCATACATGTTTCTCGCCCTCAATGGCACGACCCTTCAGGCCGACGAGGTATCCGCCACGACGATGACCCTGTCGCTGGCATCGTCGGAGATCGACCAAGCCGCCTACGCCGCCTGGCTTGCTCGGAACACCGGCACGTCTAGCCCCAATTATTCATGACGGCCATCGGATTTCAGCGGGACGAGCGGTAGCGACCGGGTTGACGGCGATTTTTGAGACGGATTGTCGGAGAGGTTGGAGGTTGTTGTTCGGGGCTCGTCCGGCGGCACCTGCCGCTTGGTTCAGGGCCCTTGGGCGGTGATGCGCCCGGCGATGGCGATCATGGCCGGCTGATAGGGATAGGCCGAAGGCAGGGCGATCCTGAGGCGCGACTTGAGCTCCTCGACGCGGACGGCGATTTTGAGAAACGCCCGGCGCAGGGTTTCGAAGGTGGCCGTTCGCCACAGCGATTTCCGAGGCGCCGCTTGGCGAAGCTGATGCAGCAGCCAGTAGGCGCCGGTATGCAGGAAGAGGCGGAACTGGTTGGCCTCCCAACGGTGGCACGACGTGCGGTCGGACTTGGTGTAGAGCTTGTGGTCCTTGATCATGTTTTCCATCCGCCCGCGGGCGCAGTAGACCTTCTCGTAGAGCGCCTTGGCGCGGCCGCTCAGGTTGGTGACGACGAAGCGGACGTCACAGCCCTTGGCGGTAGCTTCCACGCGGGCGATGACCGAGCGTTGCCGTGACCAGCTTTTGGCCTGGTAGCCGGTGTGGAAGAAGCGGCGCACCTTATCCTTTCCCTGCCCCGCCCGGCGCACGGCGGCGTCCTCGCACCACGGCTGGCCGATCCTGTTCAGCCGGGCGTTGCCGGAAAGCCCGAAGATGTAGCCGCAGCCCTGACGTTCGAGGAATTCCATGGCCTCCGGCGTGGCGTAGTGGCCATCGCCCCGCACGGTGATCTCGACCCGTGGCCAGTTGCGGCGGATGCGGCCGATGACGTGTCTCAGGATCCGCGCCGCCTCGTCGCCGGAGGGCCGCTTGCCGGGACGCAGCAGTGACATCACCGGCTTGCCGGTGGCCGCCTCGAAGATATGGATGGGTTGGAAGCAATAGTCGTCGTAATGGGCGTTGAACAGCGCCAGCTGCTGGCCGCCGTGAACGGCATCGTCGGTGTCGTCGATATCGAGAACGATGCGCGCCGGAACGCGCTTGAAGCTGGCGCAAAACAGATCGATCTCGACAGCCCCATGCGCCCGAGCGCGCGCCATGACGGCGCGTTCTCGAGGCGCGACAGGGTCGGTTGGCTCATCAGGTCGTCGCCGCTCTCGGACAAACGGCCACAGGCCAGCTTGAACGCCGGATCGAAACGCAGAACGTCGAGGTCGTCGCAATCCTCATACCCGCAGGCAATAGCGAACAGGCGCGCCCGGATCATGTCTACGTAAGCGTGGGTCGTGCTCGCCGGGTCGCGCACGTCGGTGACGCAGGAAGCGAGCACGTCGGCGATGCCGAGCCGCCTGTCGATCTCGCCCAACAACAACACCCCGCCGTCCGACGACAGCCGTCCGCCGTCGAAGCGGGCGCAAAGCGGCTTGCCTCCAACGGGGACAAACCAGGGAGATAGGGGGTAATCTCGTTCATGGTGAGCCGTGGGTTGTTCTGTTGCCATGTGATCTTGTCTTGACACCAAAATCATACGGCATTTCAACAGGTTAATCTACGCTCACCAGCATTTTCAATCAGCGCCGTGAATAACTTAGGTCACAGAATTCGAAACCCTGAGGACCTGAGTTCGCGCAATCAATCGCAGGCACCAGTGCAGGAATAAACATTGTGTCACTTTAACTCTTCGGCGCCAGGAGCCCGATCACCGCCGCCAGCACCCAGGGTTCGTTACCTCCCGATCCCGGACAACCACCCTGCCCGCGCCGTCAACAACGCAGAGGTGGGTCTCTTTCAGCGACACGTCTAACCCCAATTATTCATGACGGCCATCGGATTTCAGCGGGACGAGCGGTAGCGACCGGGTTGACGGCGATTTTTGAGACGGATTGTCGGAGAGGTTGGAGGTTGTTGTTCGGGGCTCGTCCGGCGGCACCTGCCGCTTGGTTCAGGGCCCTTGGGCGGTGATGCGCCCGGCGATGGCGATCATGGCCGGCTGATAGGGATAGGCCGAAGGCAGGGCGATCCTGAGGCGCGACTTGAGCTCCTCGACGCGGACGGCGATTTTGAGAAACGCCCGGCGCAGGGTTTCGAAGGTGGCCGTTCGCCACAGCGATTTCCGAGGCGCCGCTTGGCGAAGCTGATGCAGCAGCCAGTAGGCGCCGGTATGCAGGAAGAGGCGGAACTGGTTGGCCTCCCAACGGTGGCACGACGTGCGGTCGGACTTGGTGTAGAGCTTGTGGTCCTTGATCATGTTTTCCATCCGCCCGCGGGCGCAGTAGACCTTCTCGTAGAGCGCCTTGGCGCGGCCGCTCAGGTTGGTGACGACGAAGCGGACGTCACAGCCCTTGGCGGTAGCTTCCACGCGGGCGATGACCGAGCGTTGCCGTGACCAGCTTTTGGCCTGGTAGCCGGTGTGGAAGAAGCGGCGCACCTTATCCTTTCCCTGCCCCGCCCGGCGCACGGCGGCGTCCTCGCACCACGGCTGGCCGATCCTGTTCAGCCGGGCGTTGCCGGAAAGCCCGAAGATGTAGCCGCAGCCCTGACGTTCGAGGAATTCCATGGCCTCCGGCGTGGCGTAGTGGCCATCGCCCCGCACGGTGATCTCGACCCGTGGCCAGTTGCGGCGGATGCGGCCGATGACGTGTCTCAGGATCCGCGCCGCCTCGTCGCCGGAGGGCCGCTTGCCGGGACGCAGCAGTGACATCACCGGCTTGCCGGTGGCCGCCTCGAAGATATGGATGGGTTGGAAGCAATAGTCGTCGTAATGGGCGTTGAACAGCGCCAGCTGCTGGCCGCCGTGAACGGCGTCGTCGGTGTCGTCGATATCGAGAACGATGCGCGCCGGAACGCGCTTGAAGCTGGCGCAAAACAGATCGATCATCGACAGCCCCATGCGCCCGAGCGCGCGCCATGACGGCGCGTTCTCGAGGCGCGACAGGGTCGGTTGGCTCATCAGGTCGTCGCCGCTCTCGGACAAACGGCCACAGGCCAGCTTGAACGCCGGATCGAAACGCAGAACGTCGAGGTCGTCGCAATCCTCATACCCGCAGGCAATAGCGAACAGGCGCGCCCGGATCATGTCTACGTAAGCGTGGGTCGTGCTCGCCGGGTCGCGCACGTCGGTGACGCAGGAAGCGAGCACGTCGGCGATGCCGAGCCGCCTGTCGATCTCGCCCAACAACAACACCCCGCCGTCCGACGACAGCCGTCCGCCGTCGAAGCGGGCGCAAAGCGGCTTGCCTCCAACGGGTGACAAACCAGGGAGATAGGGGGTAATCTCGTTCATGGTGAGCCGTGGGTTGTTCTGTTGCCATGTGATCTTGTCTTGACACCAAAATCATACGGCATTTCAACAGGTTAATCTACGCTCACCAGCATTTTCAATCAGCGCCGTGAATAATTCGGGCTAGTTCATCATACGGTTCCATCTAGACTCGCACGATTCCTGTCGGTTTTGGTTGAAGTTGGGGCTACTCAATACAGATTCCCGTGGTCATTCGCTGATCAGTGGAGAGGACCATGCCCGGACGATCCCTTGCGATTGATTTGAGCCCGTCAAGCAGCGCAGCGAGCTTGAGCGCTTGAGGCGGACCGCGTCGACCCCACAAGCGCGTGGCGCGTCGGGCCCGTATGATCTTGATGGCTGGCGATCTTCGTTGGGGTCGTAAAAGCGACAGGTCTTACTGGATTTGCCGTCTGGCGCGACCAACGGTGAGCCAATCGCGGGCGCGCTGAATTCAAGTTGGCACGGTCCTGTGATCAGTCGATCGAACGAGCTGAGGCGTACGCGCCCCGCAGTTGCGCCATTGGCGCAGGATCAAAGCCGGCAGGTCTGCCGAAGCGTGGCACTAACATGCAAACTGCCGATCCGAGAGCTGGTCGGTGCTTGTGACAACAGTCAGCGATCAGCAAAACAGAGTCAGGCGACTGGTCGCGGATGCTCAGGCGATGAGACGGGGTATCGTGGAGCAGATATCGCAGCGCTCGGTGGGGCGCCTTTTTAAAAAGAATCGGACCTTAAGCCAGTAATCGCGTAACGCTTTTGTGACCGCCTTGGAACCGAACGCAGGAGCCTTCGCCGAGGCATGCGCGGATCATTTTGGCTCTCAGATCAGCAATGGGCGGCGATCGAGCCGCATCTTCCTGGCTACGCGGCGTCTCGGTAAGCGGCGCGAGGATGATCGGCGGATCATCAGTGGCATCCTTGAGCGTTCTCCAGTCGGGCTGCCGCTGGCAGGACTGCCCACCGGCGTACGGGCCTTCGACGACGGTCTACAATCGCTATAACCGGTGGTCGCAACGTGGTCACTGGCAGTACCTGTTCCCGGCTTTGACGGAGAGCCTGGCAGGGACACCGCAACAGGTCTCCATCGACACCACACACGTCAAGGCGCATCGCTGCGCCGGCGGCGGAAAAGGGGGGCCTCTGCTCAGGCCATCGGCCGCACAAAGGGCGGACGCAACACCAAGGTCCATGCCCTGAGCGACGAACATTGCCGGCCCCTGGCCTTCTATCTCACGCCCGGCCAGACCGCCGACATCAAGGGCGCCGTCATGCTCGCCGCGCATCTGCCGAGGACGCGATATCTTCTCGCCGACAAGGCCTATGACGCCGACCACTGGCGCGCCTGCCTGCTACGCCAGAAAATCCAGCCGGTCATCCCCAACAAGGTGAACCGCAAACAACCTCATCCCTTCGACACAGAGCGATACAAAGACCGAAACACCATCGAGCGCATGTTCGGACGCCTCAAGGACTTCCGACGCATCGCCACGCGATACGACAAGAACGCCATCTCGCCGCTTCATGGCAGGCCTATGCCTCGCCGGTGGAGATCGTCGTACTACTGGATCATTGAATGAGTCCGTCGAGCCCTAGCCCCAATTATTCATGACGGCCATCGGATTTCAGCGGGACGAGCGGTAGCGACCGGGTTGACGGCGATTTTTGAGACGGATTGTCGGAGAGGTTGGAGGTTGTTGTTCGGGGCTCGTCCGGCGGCACCTGCCGCTTGGTTCAGGGCCCTTGGGCGGTGATGCGCCCGGCGATGGCGATCATGGCCGGCTGATAGGGATAGGCCGAAGGCAGGGCGATCCTGAGGCGCGACTTGAGCTCCTCGACGCGGACGGCGATTTTGAGAAACGCCCGGCGCAGGGTTTCGAAGGTGGCCGTTCGCCACAGCGATTTCCGAGGCGCCGCTTGGCGAAGCTGATGCAGCAGCCAGTAGGCGCCGGTATGCAGGAAGAGGCGGAACTGGTTGGCCTCCCAACGGTGGCACGACGTGCGGTCGGACTTGGTGTAGAGCTTGTGGTCCTTGATCATGTTTTCCATCCGCCCGCGGGCGCAGTAGACCTTCTCGTAGAGCGCCTTGGCGCGGCCGCTCAGGTTGGTGACGACGAAGCGGACGTCACAGCCCTTGGCGGTAGCTTCCACGCGGGCGATGACCGAGCGTTGCCGTGACCAGCTTTTGGCCTGGTAGCCGGTGTGGAAGAAGCGGCGCACCTTATCCTTTCCCTGCCCCGCCCGGCGCACGGCGGCGTCCTCGCACCACGGCTGGCCGATCCTGTTCAGCCGGGCGTTGCCGGAAAGCCCGAAGATGTAGCCGCAGCCCTGACGTTCGAGGAATTCCATGGCCTCCGGCGTGGCGTAGTGGCCATCGCCCCGCACGGTGATCTCGACCCGTGGCCAGTTGCGGCGGATGCGGCCGATGACGTGTCTCAGGATCCGCGCCGCCTCGTCGCCGGAGGGCCGCTTGCCGGGACGCAGCAGTGACATCACCGGCTTGCCGGTGGCCGCCTCGAAGATATGGATGGGTTGGAAGCAATAGTCGTCGTAATGGGCGTTGAACAGCGCCAGCTGCTGGCCGCCGTGAACGGCATCGTCGGTGTCGTCGATATCGAGAACGATGCGCGCCGGAACGCGCTTGAAGCTGGCGCAAAACAGATCGATCATCGACAGCCCCATGCGCCCGAGCGCGCGCCATGACGGCGCGTTCTCGAGGCGCGACAGGGTCGGTTGGCTCATCAGGTCGTCGCCGCTCTCGGACAAACGGCCACAGGCCAGCTTGAACGCCGGATCGAAACGCAGAACGTCGAGGTCGTCGCAATCCTCATACCCGCAGGCAATAGCGAACAGGCGCGCCCGGATCATGTCTACGTAAGCGTGGGTCGTGCTCGCCGGGTCGCGCACGTCGGTGACGCAGGAAGCGAGCACGTCGGCGATGCCGAGCCGCCTGTCGATCTCGCCCAACAACAACACCCCGCCGTCCGACGACAGCCGTCCGCCGTCGAAGCGGGCGCAAAGCGGCTTGCCTCCAACGGGTGACAAACCAGGGAGATAGGGGGTAATCTCGTTCATGGTGAGCCGTGGGTTGTTCTGTTGCCATGTGATCTTGTCTTGACACCAAAATCATACGGCATTTCAACAGGTTAATCTACGCTCACCAGCATTTTCAATCAGCGCCGTGAATAATTCGGGCTAGGCACCTTGGCCGTCGCCAAAGCCAATTCGGGTGACCTGCTCGGAGCATTTCGTACCATCGAAGAAATAAAGGTTCCTAACGCTGTCCGAATTGCCATGACGGAGATTGCCAAAGCACAAATCCGGGCGGGTGATCTGATCGGTGCTAAACATTCCATAGATAGCGTGCTTCGTCACATCGAACCGTTTGCCTGGGCCGACCCGCCCATCGACACGCTCCTCAGCCTCGCGGAAGCCCAAGCCGAGGCGGGAGATGATCGTGGTGCGACGAGGACAATCAACATGGTCCACGACCAGGCAAGACGCGTTGGTGGTTCTTCCAAGGCGTCAGCATACTCGAACATCTCTGTAACCGAAGCCAAGGTGGGCCTCATGGAATCCGCCCGACAAACGCTAAAGAAGGCACGTGATGCGCTTGAAGCCGTCACAGACCCTTACTTTAGAGTTGCAGGTATGGCCGATATCGCCGCTGCCGAGACGATCGCCGCTGATAAGGTCACCGCGAATAGGACGTTCGAAGCGGCTCTGGAAGCGACAAATCACATTGACCGTCCGGCGTCGCATGACTTGGCTCTGGGACACCTTTCGCATGCACAAGAAAGGGCAGGGAATCTGGAACAAGCACTGACGACCGTTATCATGATCGAAGAAGCCTTCTCAAGGTCTCGTTCCCTCGCGAACATTGCGAACGCGCAGTCAAGTCATGAGAAGGCTCGAATTATGGGGACATAATACTCGAATTATGCAATTAAAGAGGACACAATGCTCATATAAACAATCTCATGGAAGAACGCCCGCTCTCTCCAGCTTGGGTTTGCGCCCGGGCTTGCGTTTGGTCAGGCGGCGGCCGGTGAGGCGTTTGATGGTCTCGATGAAATGTTCGGGGCCCAGGGGCCGGCCGGTGCGTTCGTGGCGACGCAGGGCCTGGCGGCTGTCCTCGCCCAGGCCGCCGGCCAGGAACCGCCGCCAGTTGCCGACCCGCTCCAGCAGCGGCGCCACTTGCGCCAGCCCGTCGTCACGGACCTTAAGGTGGGCCCGGGCGCTGGACCAGGGCCAGTCCCGTGGCCGCCGGACCAGCCCCGCCCGGACCGGGTTCAGCTCCACGTAGCGGGCCGCCGCCGCAAGATGGGCCTCGTCCATGGGAAAGGAGGCAAAGCGGCCCTGCCACAGATAACCCGTCCAGCCACTGGCCGCGTTGATCCGCCGGGTGTAGCGCCGGTGCGCCTCGGCCACCGCCCGGCGCAGGCCGTCCTCGTCCGCCGGCACCAGGATCAGGTGAACGTGATTGGGCATCAGGCAATAGGCCCACACCGCCGTCGCCGCATCGTTGGCAAACGTCGACAGCAGGGCCAGATAGGCCCGGTAATCCGCATCCTCGAAGAACACGGGCTGGCGCCGGTTTCCCCGCTGGGTGACGTGATGGGGAATGCCGAGAACGACGATGCGGGCAAGGCGGGCCATGGGCATAGCCTATCACGGGAAGGCGGTGGGCTGAATTAGATATTGTGTCCCTTTATACCCAGCTCGGCTCTGGGTGTGGGTGTCCTCGTCCAGATCAGTGCGTGCCCGCTCGCCGCCCGGCCCGCACCTGAATGCGGTCGCCGATATCGAATTATTGGGCACGGCAAAAAGGGGAGCCTCGGGATGGCTCGCCCACCCCCAGGGGTCCTTCCGGCGACGACAAGTTATGACGACATTCGTCTGAACGGAAATGAGCGTTCCCCCTGATAGGGGTGCCCAAGAAGCTACGGGAATATCAATGTGTTAGGGGAAACCATAGGGGGTTTCCGGGTCCTCAAAAAGCCTAAACTTGCACGGTACATCAGGGGGACGGTTTCGGCTTCCACTCCCGGGCCAGGCGCTGGGCCTCGGCTATCTGGGCGGGGGTCATTTTCTCGGCGACGTGGTCGCGGTTCTTGATAGCGTATTTGTTTCCCTGGGCGCCCGCGAGGTTCCACCACTTGTAGGCCTGGACATAGTCCTGCGGCACCCCCCGGCTCGTACCGTACATGGAGCCGAGGTGGTACTGGGCCTTGGCGTTGCCCTGCTCGGCGGCCTTGCGGTACCAGCGGGCAGCCTCGGCATAGTCCTGCGTCACGCCCCGGCCCGTGCCGTACATGGAGCCGAGGTCGTACTGGGCCTTGGCGTCGCCCTGCTCGGCGGCCTTGCGGTACCACTTCAGTGCCTCGGCATAGTCCTGCGGCACCCCCCGGCCAATGAGGTACATGAAGCCCAGGTTTTCTGGGCGCCGGCAAACCCCTGCTCCGCCGCTTTGCGGTACCACTTCACGCCCTGGCCGCGCTGGTACATGAAGCCGAGGACGAACTGGGCCTTGGCGAACCCCTGCTCCGCCGCTTTGCGGTACCACTTCCGTGCCTCGGCGTGGTATTGCG
Organism: Rhodospirillales bacterium; assembly: GCA_965247705.1. GTDB lineage: Bacteria > Pseudomonadota > Alphaproteobacteria > Rhodospirillales > CAMCUA01 > CBDFHV01. The sequence goes on from CBDFHV010000026.1 coordinate 17,891, forward strand.
CCACGCCCCGGCCCGTGCCGTACATGAAGCCGAGGGCGATCTGGGCCTGGGCGTTGCCCTGCTCGGCGGCTTTGCCGTACCAGCGGACGGCCTCGGCATCGTCCTGTGACACACCCTGGCCGTCGGCGTACATGAGGCCGAGGATGTGCTGGGCCTTGGCGTTCCCCTGCTCGGCAGCCTTGCGGAACCAGCGGACGGCCTCGGCATAGTCCTGTGACACGCCCCGGCCGCCGGCGTACATGAAGCCGAGGTTGTACTGGGACTCAGCATTACCCTGCTCAGCGGCCTTGCGGAACCAGCGGGCGGCCTCGACGTCGTCCTTCGGCACGTCCCTGCCGTTACCGTACATGAGACCGAGGTTGCGCTGGGCTTTGACATCCCCCTGCAGGGCCGCCTTCATGATGCCCAACATTATGTGGGCGGGGGCGTACCCCTGTTCGGCGGCTTTGTGAAACCAAGTCACCGCAGCCGCATAGTCCCGCGGCACTCCTCGCCCCGTGGTGAACCCGATTGCGAGGTTATGCTGAGCACCGGCGTCTCCCTGCTCGGCGGCCTGGCGGAACCACCTCGCCGCCTCGGCATAGTCCTGCGGCACGCCCCGGCCGTTGGCGTACATGAGGCCGAGGTTGTGCTGGGCGGTGGCGTCCCCCTGCTCGGCCGCCTTGCGGTACCAGCGGGTGGCTTCGGCGTAGTCCTGCTGCACACCTTGGCCCATCACGTACATGACGCCGAGGCTAAACTGGGCCAGGGCGGACCCCTGCTCGGCGGCCTCGCGGAACCACCTCGCCGCCGCGGCGTAATCCTGACGCAGACCTCGGCCGTGCTCGTACATGACACCGAGATTGTACTGGGCCAAGGCCCACCCCTGCTCGGCGGCCTTGCGGAACCACTTCGCCGCCTCGGCGTGGTCCTGCGGCACGCCCCAGCCGTTGTCGTACGAAGCCCCCAGGTTGGACTGGGCCGGAGCATAACCCTGCTCTGCGACCTTGCGGTACCAGCGGGCAGCCTCGGCGTGGTCCTGCACCACGCCCTGGCCGCGCTCGTATGAGACGCCGAGGTTGTGCTGGGCGGTGGCGTGCCCCTGATCGGCGGCCTTGCGCGACCACTTTGCCGCCTCGGCGTGGTCCTGCGGCACGCCCCAGCCGTTGTCGTACATGGAGCCGAGGTTGTACTGGGCGGCGGCGTTGCCCTGCTCCGCCGCTTTGCGGTACCACTTCAGTGCCTCGGCGTAGTCCTGCACCACGCCCTGGCCGCGCTGGTACATGAAGCCGAGGTTGTACTGGGCCTTGGCGTCGCCCTGCTCGGCGGCCTTGCGGAACCAGAGGACGGCCTCGGCATCGTCCTGTGACACACCCTGGCCGTTGGCGTACATGAGGCCAAGGTTGTGCTGTGCCTCGCCAAGGCCCTGCTCGGCGGCCCTGCGGTACCAGCGGACGGCTTCGACGGGGTTCTGACGTACACCTTGGCCGCGCTGGTATGTGACGCCGAGGTTGTGCTGGGCCAAGGCGTAGCCCTGCTCGCCAGCTTTCCAGTACCACTTCAGCGCCTCGACGTAGTCCTGCCGCACGCCCTCGCCGTTGGCGCACATGAGGCCAAGGTTGTACTGGGCCTCAGCGTACCCCTGCTCGGCCAACGGTCGAAATTCACGGAGCGCGGCGGCGTAGTCGCGTCGTTCGTAGGCGGCAACTCCGTCATCGAAGTCGGCCCAGGCGGGCGTTGCCAGCAGTAACCCGAGGACGGCGACGAGCCATTTCATGGCGTGCCCCTATTTCTTGCAGGCCAGAAGACCTCTGGGGTGCATTCTAAGGCCCCCTAGGGTGGCGTTGGGGAAATTGTCGCCCGACCGGCAGGATACCGTCCATCAGGGGGACGGTTTCGGCTTCCACTCCCGGGCTAGGCGCTGGGCCTCGGCTATCTGGGCGGGGGTCATAATCTTGGCGAGGATGTCGAGCTTCTTGACGGCATTCTTGGGGAATAAAAGGGGACACGCACAAAAATGCAGGGGCACAGTACTCAATTCGCCACCCGCCACGGGTTGGACGTTATGGAAACAACGGGCCGTCCCGGGCCGCTTCGCGGCCTCAAGAGACCTGCGAACCGTCGGTTACCGCCCCGCTCCCAGGCCCCGGGCATCGCCCTCCAGGATCGAAAACGAGTACTGGTGATCGCGGCTGTCGTGTTCGATGGCCTTGTACAGGTTGTCGCCGTAGGCCTGGACGGCCCGGCACCAGGTCTTGTCCGCGCTCGGGCCGCGGCAGAGTTCGGGCGGGTTGTCGGTGACCCGCCAGCGCCATTCGACGGGCTTGGCGCGCACCAGCTTGTAGACCATGCGGCCGTCGGGCGCATAGTAGGCCATGTAGGAGCGGCCCGCCGGCCCCTCGATGCCCTTGTCCGCGGGCAGGATCAGTTCTCCAAATTCCGTGTTGCCGCTGACCAGGGCCGAGATTTCGGGCGATGAAAGCGCCAGGGGGGCGAGAACCGTCCCCCGCTTGGCGCAGCCGGCGAGAACAACCGCCACCATGGCGAGGGCGACGAGGCGTGGGACCATGGGATCGAAGACTCCTAAATTCGAGGGGACCGCCCCGACGGGCATGGTCACCCGGCGGCGGGGTGCGCAGGTGTGATCGCCGTCACAGGAGACACGATCGACATCCGCATGTGGATCACACCCGGTAAGGGATTATTGCCGTATGGGGCGCAGACCTCGAACCCCAGGTCGGCATAGAGGCTCCGGGAACGCGGGCGTCTTCGATGGTGATCACGCCCCGTCGCCCAGTTCGATGGTGCCGACCATGTAGGTAACGGCCTGTCCCGCAATGGTCACCCGCGCGCCCCGGTCGGTGCAGTGGAGGGTACCGCCCCGGGCCGACGCCTGCACCGCGTGCAGGTCCTTCTTGCCCAGACGGCTGGCCCACAAGGGAGTCAGGGCGCAGTGGGAGGAGCCGTTCACGGGATCCTCGTTGATGCCCAGGGAGGGAGCGAAGAACCGGGATACGAAGTCGGCACCGTCGCCCGCCGCCGTCGCCACCACCCGGCGTGGCGCGAAGGCCGCGATGCGTCCGAAGTCGGGGCGCAATCGCCGCACCCGGGCCTCGTCGGAGAAGACGGCGATATAGTCCCGGTTGGAGGCGACGACCTCGTCGGGGGTATCGCCCAGGGCGTCAGCCAGTCCGGGGGGTGTCGGCACGGCCTCGACCGGCGTCGACGGGAAATCCATCGCCAGCCGTTCCCCCTGCCGGGTGACCATGAGGTCGCCGCTCTTGGTGGAGAAGACGAGCCGGTCGGATGTCACCCCCAAATGGTTGAACATCACGTGGGCCGTGGCCAGGGTGGCATGGCCGCACAGGGGCACCTCGGCCAGGGGCGTGAACCAGCGCAGACCATAGCCGGCGCCCTCGGCCACGAAGAACGCCGTCTCCGACAGGTTGTTTTCAGCCGCGAGAGCCTGCATGAGATCTTCGTCGAGCCAGGAATCCAGGGGACAGACCGCCGCCGGATTGCCGGAGAGCATGCGATCGGTGAAGGCATCCACTTGATAGAGGGTGAGGGGCATGGCGCGGGCCTACCGGACGCGGGGAGGGGCGAAGACCGTTTCGACGATGTGGACGATGCCCATGGCGGTTCCTCCCGAGTTCGACTTCAAGCGTCGAACAGCACGTTGACCCGCCGGTTGTGGCGGCCCTTGTTTTCGATTTTGCCGATCCGCACCCGGCCGATCTCGCCGGTGGCGCGGACGTGAGTCCCGCCGCAGGGTTGCAAATCGACTCCCGGAATATCAATCACCCGCACCTTGCCGGCGCCGCTGGGCGGCTTTGCGGACATGGTGCGCACCAGATCGGGGTTGGCGGCCAGCTCCGCGTCGCTGATCCACCGGGGTTCCAGGGCGTGGTCTTCATCGATCAGGCGGTTGAGCTCGGCGGTCAGGTGCGCCTTGTCCAGGGCGGTGTCGGGAAGATCGAAGTCGAGGCGACTCTTGTCGAGCCCTACCGAACCGCCTGTGACGCCCCCATCGACGATGGAACACAGCAGATGCAGGCAGGTGTGCATGCGCATCAGTTGGTGGCGACGTTCCCAATCGATTTCGGCGGTGACGCGATCGCCGGGCGCCATCGCCGGCGCGCCTTCGGCCGGCACATGCAGATGCTCGCCGGTGGCCCGGTCCTTGCGGGTATCGACGATGGAGACCTCCTGGCCGTCGGCGGTCCGGAGCGTGCCCAGGTCCCCCGGCTGGCCGCCGCCTTCCGGATAGAAGACGGTGCAATCGAGGACGATGCCGCGGGGCGATACCGACACCACGCTGGCCTCGCAGGAACGGGCGTAGGCGTCGTGGCGAAACAATTCCTCGGTCATGGTCGGTCTCCTACCTGCGATCGCTCGAGGGCGCGCATAAACAGGGGGCGATCGGCGTTGCCGCCCGACAGGATCAGGCCGACGGCCTTGCCCCGCATCCGCTCCCGTTCCTTCAACAGGGCCGCCAGGGGCGCGGCGCCGGCGCCCTCGGCCGCGTTGTGGGTGTCCTGGAAATAGTGGCCCATGGCTTCCAGCATAGCGTCCTCGGACACCGCGATCACGTCGACCGCGCCCTTCAGGATGATCCGCAGCGCGTCTTCGTCCGGGGTCCTGCAGGCGACACCGGCGGCGAAGGTGTCGGCCGAATTGGTGGATATCGGCCTGCCCGCCCGGAAGGACAGGTTGTAGGCGGCGGCGTTTTCCGCCACCACCCCGACCACTTCGGTCTTCAGCCCCAGGGCGTCGCGGGCGGCGATGGTGCCGCAGATCCCCGACCCCAGCCCGATGGGCACATAGACCCGGTCCAGGTGGGACGCCGCCTGGAAGAACTCCATCCCATAGGTGCCGACGCCCCGCACCAGCCAGGGGTGCCAGGACCGTATCAGGTGCAATCCCCGCCCCTCGGCGATGGTGAGGGTGTGTTCGTAGGCGGCCTGGAAGTCGTGGCCGTGCTCGACGACCTCCGCCCCGAAGGCCCCCATGGCGGCGTTCTTTTCCGGACTATTGCCCAAGGGTACCACCACGGTGGCGGTGAGGCCGTGGCGCTTGGCGGCATAGGCCACGCTCTGGCCGTGGTTGCCGGTGGTCGCGGTGATGACCCCGGTAACCTCCGGATGGGCGTCCTTGAGCGCCGCCATGTAGGTGAGGCCGCCGCGCACCTTGAAGGCGCCGATGGGGGTGTGGTTCTCGTGCTTGACCCACACCTCGCAGCCGCAGCGGGCGGCCAGCAACGGCCACGGGATTTGGGGTGTCGGGAGGATATGGCGATGCACTTCCTCCGTCGCGGCCTCCAGTTCGGCTCGGCTCGGCATGGCGTTGTCGACGAATTGCCCTCCCATCATCCCTTCATAGCAAAGATGGAACCGATTGACAGCGGGGCTCCGGGGACCTTGGATGCGCCATCCTTGGGAGGACGCCGCCATGACAGACAACCAGCGCCCCACCTTTGCCATCATGGGCAGCGGCGCGGTGGGCGCCTATTTCGGCGGCCGCCTGGCGGAGGCCGGATTCGACGTCACCTTCATCGCCCGCGGCGCCCATTTGGAAGCGCTCCGCACCGCCGGCCTCGTGGTCCATAGCCCCTTCGGCGACATTCGCCTTGCATCGGTGGTCGCGACGGACAGGCCCGACGATGTCGGCCCGGTGGATTTCGTCTTGTTGGGGGTGAAGCTATACGACGTGGAAAGTGCCGGCGCCGCCATGAAGACCATGGTGGGTCCGGACACCGCCATCATTACCGTGCAGAACGGGGTCGATTCCCCGGACATGCTGGCCGGAGTCCTTGGTTCCGAACACGTCATGGGCGGCGTGATCTATATTCCGGCCGCCATCGAGGCGCCGGGAGTCATCCGTCATCTGAGTCCGCCGGCCCGAATCGTCTTCGGCGAGATGGATGGCACCGAATCCTCCCGGGCCGGACGGCTGCGGGATGCCTTCGCCGAGACCACAGCGGAAGGCGTTCTCAGCGACAACATCCGGGGCCAGATCTGGAGCAAGTTCGTGCTCATGTCGGCGACCAGCGCCATTTGCGGCCTGTCCAGGCTGCCCGTGGGGGGCCTGCGGAGCGATGAGGACGGCCGCCGCCTGTTCGAAGACGCTATGGCGGAAACCGTGGCCGTGGCCACCGCCCGGGGCATCGAATTGCCCGGGGATGTGATCGAACGCCAGATGGGCGTCGTCGACACCTTCGATGCCGGGGTCAAGGCGTCCTTGCTCCACGACCTGGAACGGGGCAAGCGGCTGGAACTTCCCTGGTTGAGCGGCGCCGTGGTGCGCCTGGGCAAGGCGGCGAGGGTGGCGACGCCGATCCATCGCATCGCCTATGCCGCCCTCAAGCCCTTCGCCGACGGGCCGCCCCCAGACCAAGTGTGAACGGCTTGCGGATTACGCCCGCCAGAAGGGCTTCGCAGACTCCATCGCCACGTCGGCCCGGCTGATGCCCATGTCGCGCAGCATGCGCGCATCCAGGGAACCCAACTGGCGCCGTTCCCGGCCGCGCTGCTGCCATTGCACGACAAAATCCAGTCCGTCGCGAATCATGGCAATGAATATGGCCCAGGGGCGAATCGGGCCCGTTGCCCGGTTTCCCCGGGTGATCGCTGTTCCAGATGGCGAAATGAATCCAGTCATGGCAGCACCTTTGAATCGGACAATTTAAGACACAATCGATACAATCTATATAAATTGACACCATAATCGAGTCAATGTAAACATTGTCACCATGACAAGATCGCCCCAAGCGTGGGAGCCGCGCCTCGACCATCGAACGGGCCCCCGCTATCTGGCCATCGCCGACGCCATTGGCGAGGACATGGCGGCGGGCCGCTTGACGCCGGGGGACCGGCTACCCACCCACCGGGACCTGGCCTATCGCCTGAACGTCACCGTGGGCACCGTCAGCCGGGCCTACGGGGAAGCGGAACGGCGGGGCCTGGCCCAAGGGGAAGTGGGCCGCGGCACCTTCGTCCGCGCGCCCGACCGGGGCGCCGAGACCTTTCGCCTGGCCGACAAGGACACGCAAGGCAACGCCGTGGACCTGCGGTTTTCCCTGCCACCGGTCCACGAAGCCGCCGTCCCCCTGTCGCGCACCCTGATGGAGATCGCCGGCGACCTGGATGTCCAGGGAATGCTGCAGTACCACGACGGCGCGGGGCTGCCCCGCCACCGGGCAGCGGTCGCCGGCTGGTGCGCGCGGGCCGGAGACAATGCCACGCCCGACAACGTGACCATCGCCGGCGGCACCCATCACGCCGTGTCCCTGGTGCTGACGGCGCTCGCCAAGCCGGGCAGCACCGTGCTGACGGAAGCGCTGACCTTCCCCATGTTCAAGGTGCTGGCCCAGCATATGGACATCCGCCTGCACGGCCTGCCCATGGACGAACACGGGGTGCGGCCCGACGCCCTCGATCAGGCCTGCCGCACCCTGTCGCCCTCCCTCGCCTACCTCATTCCCACCTTCCAGAACCCCACTATGGTGGTCATGCCCGAGGAACGGCGGCGGGATATCGTCGCGGTGGCCCGTCGCCACGGCCTGATGATCATCGAGGACGACATCGCCGGACGCCTTCAAGATTCGGCGCCGCCAACCATCGCGTCCCTGGCGCCCGAGTGCACCTTCTTCATCGATTCCGCCTCCAAGACCATGGCGCCGGGCCTCAGGGTCGGCTACGTGATCGCGCCGCCGGGCCGTTCGGAGATGTTGCGCCAAGTGCTCAGGGCCTCCACCTGGATGGCGCCGCCCCTGATGGGCGAGATCCTGACCCGCTGGATCAAGGACGGCACGGCCGAGCGCCTGACCGCCTTGCAACGGGCCGAAGCGACGGCCCGCAAGGCGATCCTGTACGATGCAATCGGCGGCGGATTTTCGCGCTCCAGCACCGGCTGCCACGTCTGGCTGCCCTTGCCCGAGCCATGGCGGGCCGAAGACTACACCATGCGGGCCGAGCGCCAGGGCGTGCGCATCCTGGCCGCCGATACGTTCCTGGTCGGCCGCGGCCCGGCCCCGGAAGCCGTGCGCATCGGCATCGGCGCCGCCCGCGACCGCGACACCCTGCGCCGGGTCTCCGCCATCCTCGGCGGCCTGCTGGGCGAAGGTGCCAGGGAAGCGACGCCGTCGGTGATCTGACGCGGACGATTGGATGAACCGGCTGTGCGTCCAAGCCAGCTATTCGCCGGTCAGCACATAATAGGTGCTGCGCCCCCCGCCCCGCCGATCGATCAGACCCAGCTGGAGAAGCCTCTGAAAATCCTTTTTGCGGGCAGCGAGCGAGCGATCGGATATGTGGCCGTATTCGCGCTGGCTGATGCTTCCATGTTCGCTGAGATAGGCCAGAAGTCGCCGATGATGCGCTTCGAGCCGGGGAGCGGCCTGGGCGGCAATCGACCCGCGAACGCGGCGAAGCTCATCGAGAACGCCGTCGGCAAAATATTCCAGCCAAGCCGTGAAATCGATCGACGGCTCGCATTCGTAATAGTCGCCTTGTAGCCCAACGACACGAAAATAGGCGGCGACATTGCGATTGTAGTAGTTCTCGAAGGCGAAAATTTCGAATATTTCGAGCCCGCCCATCCCAAGAATTGCCGTAGTGACCAATCGCGCCGTGCGCCCGTTGCCGTCCATGAACGGGTGAACGATGGCACACTGGCGGTGAAACAGACCGGCCAAAATGATGGGATCCATCGCGCCACCGCGTTCCCCAACGAAGTCGATCAACGCTTCGACAAGGCGCGGCACGTCCTTATGGTCGGGAGGGATAAAGACCACCGCTTCGGGCCGCCGAGGGTCGCGTATCAAGACCGCCTCCCGGCGCAATTTTCCGACATGATCCGGATTCCCCATTAACCCGTCCACGACCGTCGCCTGAATGGATGTCAACGTCGCAACGTCGAGATGAAACAGGCCGGATTTCACGTCGGCATGGATTTTTCGAAGCGCCCCGTTGTAGTTCAGCACCTCCCGTTCGGTGTCGCGAATTCGGGAGGGGTCTTCTTTTAGGAGACGTTTGACATCGGTCAGGGGCAAGGGGTTGCCCTCGATGCTGGTCGAGGCGTGGGTCGAAAGCGCGCGCGCTTCAAGTTCGAGCCGTGCCAGCACGTTTGGGCTGAGGCCCAGCGCTTTGATCTCGCCGATCGCCTCGCCGACACGACGCATGGTGACGATCAACCGATCTGTAATGGTGTATTTCGGCTGCCATTCCATAGCCGAATAATAGCCGAAAAGTGGCCGATTAGGAAATTTGGGATGCTTTCGGGATTCATCGAGCGAATGATCCGACCCGCCCTTATCCCTGAATGGCTATGGGCACAGGCAGCGGGCGGGTCTGAGACCCGCCCCTACGCACCTGAGTTCTTCGTAGGGGTCGGTCTCAGACCGACCCGCTTCTAACGCTCGTGACAACTCTCTCCCACGGGGACTACCCCAGGTGCCGCTTCAGGGCCGCGCACAGGGCTTCGCCGGCGGTGTCGTCGACATCGAGGTGGGTGACGATGCGGACCCGGCGTTCGCCGAAGGCGCCGATGACGCAGCCGTCCTCGGCCAGCCGGTCGACCAGCGCGGCGGCCGTCGGGCCTTCGGCCGCGATATCGAAGATCACGATGTTGGTGTCCACCGGCAGCACCCGATCCACCCGGGGCAGGGATTCCAGCGCCCCACCGATCCGGGCGGCCAAGGCGTGGTCGTCGGCCAGCCGGTCCACGTGGTGGTCGAGGGCATAGAGGCAAGTGGCGGCGATGATGCCCGATTGGCGCATGGCGCCGCCCCATTGTTGCTTGAACCGCCACGCCCGGGCGATGAAATCGGCGCTGCCCGCCAGGACCGATCCCACGGGGGCACCGAGGCCCTTGCTGAAGTCGATCCAGCAGGAATCGAACCCGGCGGCGTAGTCGCCGGCGCTCACTCCCGTCTTGACGCAGGCGTTGAGCAGCCGCGCGCCATCCATATGGGTCGCCAGGCCGGCATCCTTGGCCGCTTTTGAAACGGTCCGCAGTTCCTCCAGGGGCCACACGGCGCCGCCAGCTTGGTTGGTAGTCTGCTCCACGCAGAGCAGGCGGGATTCGGGCAGGTAGCGGTTCTCGGGCCGGATGGCGGCGCGCACCGTGTCGGCGGAGTAGCGGCCCCGGGGACCGTCCAGGGCCCGGATCATGACGCCGCTGAGGGCGGCCGGCCCGCCGGCCTCGTAATTGATGATGTGGCTCAGCCCGTGGGCCATCACCTCGTCGCCGTGGTGGCAGTGGACCCTGAGGGCGATCTCGTTGCACATGGTGCCCGACGGCATAAGGACCGCGGCCTCCTTGCCCAGGAGGTCCGCCACCCGTTTGCAAAGCGCGTTGGTGGTGGGGTCCTCGTCTTTCTGCTCGTCGCCGAACTCGGCCGCCAGGATGGCTTCCAGCATCGGCCGCGTGGGCTTGGTCTTGGTGTCGCTGTAGAAGTCGAACATGCGCGGCTCACTCAGAAGGGTCGGCAATATCGGTCTCGCGGGCGACGATGCGCTCGGCGGAAGCATGGACGCCATAGGTGATCAAGGGTTTGTCTCCCACCGCCCGAAACCCATGGCGGCAGTCGGGCGGCATCACCATGGTGTCGCCGGGTCCGATTTCTCGCAGGCCCGCTTCGCCCTCCATCCAAGCCTCTCCGCGCCCTTCGAGGACGGTCACCACTTCGGCGTAGGGGTGGTGGTGCGTGCCGGTGGAGTAACCCGGCGGCGAGACCTGGACGCCGACCCGGACGGGGGTCGAGCCCGCTTCGTCGCCAACGATGGTCTGATACGTGGCCCCATCGGGGAAAGGCTCCTTGGGGACGTCCCGCAGTCGAATGATGGGCATCTCGATCCTCCTCGCACCCGTGCACACCGCATCCTGCCCCAAACCGGGCGCCGCGACGAGACCTCCGCCGCTCCGGGATAGAAAATCGGCGCGTGACCGTCGACGTTTCGAGGCCTAGGGTCGTCCCATGGCGAGAATGGTTGGTCATTGGCGGCATGGCCTTGTTGGGTTGGGGCTCCTTGCGTTCGGGATGTCGGTCGAGGCCGCCGACGAACCGGGCACCGAACCGGTGATTCTACCACCCGAACTGGTCAACCTGGTCGCCTGGCAGGCAATGGTCGCACCGCCGGAGCGTCGCTCGGTCGCCTTGCGCCTCCTGGCACGGCGCGGCAATACGGATGTGGTGCCGGCCCTGATTCAGAGCCTGCGCCACACTCGAAATGACTCGGCTGTCCTGGCGACACTGAACCAACTGGTCGGCGACACAGACAACGCCTCCTGGGCCCAATGGATGCTGTGGCTGGAAGACCACCCGGAAGTGAAGCCGTTTCCCGGATTCGACGGGTTCAAGGCCGATGCCCTGTCGCTGCTGGACGAGAATTTCCGCCTGTTCATCCATCGCGGCGTCGCCCACGAGATTCGTTTGGAGGAGATCGTCTGGGGCGGCGTGATCAAGGACGGCATCCCGGCGCTGGTTCAGCCAACCCATGTGGCGGCCGCGGACGCCGATTACCTGGGCGACGACGAGACGGTCTTCGGCGTCGCCATCAACGGCGACGCCCGCGCCTACCCCTTGCGCATCATGGACTGGCACGAGATGGCCAACGACGTGGTGGGCGGCGTGCCGGTGGCGCTGGCCTACTGCACGCTGTGCGGCTCCGGCATCCTCTATGAGACGGCGGTGGCGGGGCGGGCGGCGCCCTTCGTCTTCGGCTCCTCGGGCATGCTTTATCGTTCCAACAAGCTGATGTACGACCACGAGACCAATTCCCTGTGGAATCAGTTCACCGGCCGGCCGGTGGTGGGTACCTTGACCGGTTCCGGCATCGCGCTCGATGTCCGCCCGGTCGTCATCACCACCTGGGCCAAATGGCGTGAGCGGCACCCGGGCACCCGGGTGTTGGACCTCGACACCGGCTACGTGCGGGACTACAGCCCGGGCCGCCCCTATGGCGCCTACTTCGCCAGTCCCAACCTGATGTTTCCGGCCCGGGTCACGGACAGCCGGCTGGAGGCCAAGGATCAGGTCTACGTGGTAAGGGTGCGGGGACAGGAAAAGGCTTGGCCCCTGAACCTGTTCGAGGGCGGCGCCATCATCAACGACCGGGTCGGCGACACGGCGGTGACGCTGGTCGGCGAAGCCTCGACCCGTACCGTGCGTGCCTACGAATCCTCCGGCCAATCCTTCATGCGCACCCCGCAGGCGAGCCAACTGAAATCCGGTGATGGCAGCCTGTGGCGGGTAACGGAAGACGCCCTGGAATCGCTGTCGGGGGCACGGCTTCCCCGCCTGCCGGGCCACATCGCCTACTGGTTCGCCTGGCAGAACTTCATGCCGGACGCGCCGGAAACCCTGTCGGCGCCCTAGTGTTCCGATCGAGACATTTCGTTCCCATTAAATCTACGCAACGTCCCTATCCGGTTAAAGCAGGTAGCGCACCCTGCGGTTGAAGACTGTCGACCAGCTCCTTGTAGGTGATGGTGGGTTGGTCCATGGCGCGGCGGAGGACGAAGTCGGCCAGATCGGTGATGCGTGTGCGGCGGTTGAAGCGGTAGCTCCATTCCCGGGCATAGCGCGGCAGGTGCTTGGCGCCGACACCGTGATAGGTGCCGTTGAGCCAGGTCTTCACGTTGGAAAACAGGACATGGACGACCGGCATCAAGCGCTCGGCATTCTTGCCTTCGCCTTGCACGACGGGGTGGTGGCGATAGGTGTCGCGGAGTCCGGCGTACCCCTTGAAGGCGTCGCTGGCGAGGCGGCTTCCGGGCCTGACCGAGGCGCGCACGAAGCCGCCCAGCTCGCGGGCGGTGGCCGCCGGGAGGATGGCGAGCCGCGCCCGGCCGGCGACGAAGCCGCTTCCCTTGATGCCCTTGCCCGGCCCGACCGGCCGCTTCTCGACGGCCATCACCAACAGGCTCTTGTTCGGGTTGGAAAGGCCCCGGCCCCGGCTCTCCGGCTTGCCGCGCCCGCCATAATAACTCTCGTCGACCTCGACCAAGCCCTCGAGCGGAAATTCCGAGCGCTCCGTCAGGGCATGACGCAGCTTATGAGCCATCAGCCACGCTGTCTCGTAGCGCAGATCCAACTCGCGGGACAGCAAAAGGGCCGAGACCCCACGCTTGTCGCGCGCCATCCACCACGCCGCCAGGAACCATTTGCGGAGCGGCGTGCGGGTGCGGTGGAAGATCGTCCCCGCCGTCACCGATTCCTGATGACCGCAACGGGCGCATTCGAAGATCCTGGGCCGCGCCGTCATTCGGTAGCTCCGCCGTTCGCCGCAGCGGGCACAGACATAGCCCTGCGGCCAGCGCAGCCGGGCCAGCGCCTCGATGCAGGCCGCTTCCGATCCGTGCCGTTCTTGAAACGCCAACATCCTGCCCATCGCACCGCCCTCCAAAAGCCCGAGACAATGCGATCAGCCTACATCCTCTACGTGAACATAACAAGAACATTTAGGCCGATCCTGTTTTAACCGGATAGGGACGCTACGCAAACTGCGACCTTCACCCCCGGGCTCAGGAACCAAATGTTAGAATCGCAACACTAGTCGTCTACGTCTGACAGATTGTATCGCGATGACCGAGGCCTGCGAACTTGCCGTCATCGGCGCCGGTCCGGCGGGCATGGCTGCGGCCGTCGCCGCGGCCGAGCACGGCGTCGACGTGGCCCTGTTCGACGAGCAGGAGGCACCTGGCGGCCAGATCTATCGGGCCGTGGAACGAGCAGACGCGGAAAGATTTCGGATCCTGGGCCCCCACTACGGGGAGGGCCGCGATCTGGTTTCGGCCTTCCGCGCCAGCGGCGCGCGCTACCATCCCGGCTCGACAATCTGGCTGATCAAGCCGGACCTGACGCTGGGCGTCGCGGCCGGCGAGGCTCTCCGCTATGTGCAAACAAAGCGTATTCTGATCGCCACCGGCGCACTGGAACGTCCGTGGCCTTTTCCCGGCTGGACCCTGCCCGGCGTGATGACCGCCGGCGCCGGTCAGGTGATGCTCAAGTCGGCCGGCGCGGTGCCCGCGGGTCGTGTGGTCCTGGCGGGAAGCGGGCCGCTGCTGTTGTTGGTGGCGTGCCAATACCTGCGCGCCGGGGTGGCCATCGAGGCCTTCCTGGACTTCACCCGAACCGGCGATTATGTGCGCGCCGCGCCCCATCTCCCCGGCGCCCTTCTCGCGGGTGCGTACCTGCTCGAGGGCTTGGCCATGCGCCGAGAGTTGGCGGCGGCCCGCGTTGCCGTCCACGGCGGCGGCGGCGAACTTGCCGCCGAGGGTCGGGGGAAACTCGAAGCGGTCCGTTTTCGGGCCGGCGGGCGCCTAAGAGAAATCGCCGCCGACCTGTTGCTGGTGCATGAGGGGGTGGTGCCGCACACCAACATGACCCTGTCCATCCGGGCCGATCATCGGTGGGTTTCCCGGCAGGCCTGCTGGCGGCCGGTCACCGACCCCTGGGGCAATACCAGCGTGGCGGGGGTACAGGTGGCGGGGGACGGCGCCGGTATCGACGGTGCACGGGCGGCGGCCCTGTCGGGGCATCTCGCCGGACTGGACGTGGCGCGGGCCTTGGGACGCATCACCACCAGCGAGCGGGACCGGGCCGCCCAAGCGTCTCGCAAGGGACTGCGGCGGGAGCGTCGCGTGCGGCCCTTCCTGGAGACCCTGTTCCAGCCGCCGCCACGGCACATTCCCACCCTGTCCGACGACGTCCTGGTGTGCCGTTGCGAAGAAGTCACCGCCGGACGCATCCGCCAGGCCATCGGGGCGGGATGCCACGGCGCCAACGAGGTCAAGTATTTCACCCGCGCCGGCATGGGGCCGTGTCAGGGCCGGCAGTGCGCGCTCACCGTATCGCGCCTGATCGCCGACACCGCGTCCCTGCCCATGGAAGCGGTGGGTACCTACCGCGTCAGGCCCCCGGTCAAACCCGTCTCCATGGGACAACTCGCCGCCCTGGCGCCGGAACCGGACATACGATGACCCGGGACGCCATCATCGTCGGTGGCGGACTCCATGGTTGCAGTGCCGCTTATCACCTGGCCAGTCGGGGTGTCGGCTGCATCGTCCTGGAGAAGGAAACCGTCGGCCCCCATGCTTCGGGCGCCAGTGCCGGCGGGGTGCGACGCCTCGGGCGGCATGTGGCGGAGATCCCTCTGTCCGTGGTTGCCATGGAGATGTGGTGGCGCATCCACGAGTGGCTCGGCGACGATTGCGGATTCAAGGAAGGCGGGCAGATCCGGGTCGCCGAGACCGCCGCCGCCATGGGGATGCTGGAAGCCCGGGCGCGACGGGTCGAAGACCTCGGCTACAGCCACGAGGAACTGGTCGACCGGGGGGAAATGCGCCGCTTGGTGCCGGCGATCTCGCCCGCCATGATCGGCGGACTGGTCAGCCGGCGGGACGGCTTCGCCGATCCGTACCGAACCACCTCAGCCTTCTGCCGCCAGGCCAAATCCCTGGGGGTTCGGGTCATCGAGGGGGCGGGGGTGCAGTCGGTCGAGCGTGCGGGCGAGCTTTGGCGGGTCGTCACGCCGAAGGGCCCGTTCGAGGCGTCGGCCATCGTCAACTGCGCCGGTGCCTGGGGCGACCGCCTGGCCGCGATGTTGGGCGAACGCCAAGTCCCTGTGACGGTGGGTCCCTCCATGATGACGGTGACCTACCCCATGGCGCACTTCGTCGATCCGGTGGTGATACACACGACCCGCAACCTGTCGTTCAAACAGTCCCACAACGGAACGGTCCTCATCGGCGGTGGCCACTGGGCGCGCTTCAATCCGGAGACCGAGACCACCGACCTGGATTTCGACAAGCTGGCCATCGGCGCCCGAACCGTGGTCGACACGTTTCCGATCATGGGCCTGGCGCGAATCAACCGCTGCTGGGCGGGATTGGAGGGTCGGCTTCCGGACGACATCCCGGTGATCGGCGCCAGCGCGAAACTGCCAGGCGTGTTCCACGGGTTCTCATTCTGCGGCCACGGTTTCCAGTTGGGACCCGTCGTCGGGCGTATCATCGCGGATCTGGTCGTCGACGGGCGTACGGACCTTCCCATCGAGCCCTTTCACATCGACCGGTTCGCCGACCCGTCGCCTTGAGGCCGCGGCGATGGGTGACGTGGGGCCGTCAGTCATTTGGCTCCCTATGCGTTAAGGCCAGGGTGCCGTGGTTCGTGTCATCCCCGTCCCGGTCGTCCAGCCCGGCTGGGCTGGTCTCGTAGACTCGGTCCATGGCGGCGAGGACGGCGTCGACCTGTTCGATCTCGTTGGAGATTTCGCCCGCCAGCCGGGCCGCATCGCCCTCGTCGGTGCCGCGGGCGGCGAAGATCGTCACCTGCGCATAGATGGTGCCTAGCGCGCCGACCGCGTGCTCCAAACGTAGTTCGCCCCGTTCCAGCAGGTTCTCCAGCTCCTCGATCTTGCGGAGCTGGTGCTTGCGACCGGCGACGGTCTCGCGCAGTTGGCGCTGGGTCTTCTTGTCGGAGCCCTCTCGGACCTGGCAATCGAGATCGTCGATGCGCTTGCGCAGCCTGAACTTCTCGGCCGACAGGAAGCTGGCTTCGTCGCGGATCTGGTCGAGCCGCTTCGCCAACCGGCCGATGCCTCGCAGCCAGTTGTCGACCCCGGCCACGGTTTCGGACACCGCGCCGTCCAACGCCCGCTTCTTGCCGCCGAGCACCTCCTCCATTCGGGCACGATATTCGATCGCTCGATCGACCTGCTTGCGGATGGAGTCGTTGTCGATCCCGAGAACGCCGAAATATTCTTCCAACATGCCGCCCACATGGCCGGTTCCGGCTTTGGGATCGGACATGCTGGACCAAATCAGGACCCCTTCGGCGACAAGGCCGAACGACGAAACCGCAATCCAGACACTCTCGGGAAGCACGTGCCATCCGGCGAGCAGATACGCCGCGGCCGTTGCGAGAATGGTCAGCGCGATCATTGCCGCGCTCTCGAAACGCATGACCGCGTACTCCAGCCGCGCCAGCCGGATTCGCGTTCGCAGAGTCATTTTCCGCCTACCCAACATGATCGCTGCCCATCCTTTCGCCGGGTCCGGCATCGGGCGAACGTCATTGTTCCGCCGAGATTCGGAGATAGGCCTTCTCGATGGAGGCCGGGTCCGCCTTGTACATGCGACCGCCGGACACCACCGCGATACGGCCCAGCAGGTCCCGGATCGCGTTCTCGCCAAATGCGATCGGGAACACCTTGACGCCATGGGACTCGACGCTGGATGGCAGGCAGGTGGCGAACATGCGATTTTCGGACACGGTGCCTTCGCTGTCCCGACCATCGGATAGCAAGACCATGCCGTACAGCCTGTTTTCGTTCGCCGCCTGGTCTTCGCGACGGAGGTTGTCCATCATGGTCATGCCTTCGCAAACCGCGCCGTGAAGGTTGGTACTGTTGCTGGCGACGAGATTGAGGACCCGTTGCGACAGTTCTTCGACCACCTTCGAGACCGGCTGCACGTCCGATACGGTCACGACGGCGTCGTTGAAGGTCACCAGTCCAACCTTGTCATGGGGATGAAGTCGTCGGAGGAAGGCGGCGGTGGCTTCCGTCGCCGAACGGATTTTGTCGCCTTGCATGCTGCCGGAAACATCCAGAACCAACAGCAACGTGCTTTTGCGCTTGGTGGTCAGAAACTGATCGATGATGGCGGCCGTTGCTTGTGAGTTGGGCGCTTCCAGCGCCGGGATGGTTTCGAGGTTCACCCTTGGATCGGCGCCGTTTTCCAGGTTCAGCGGCGCCTCGATGGGAATGCCGCTGTCGAGGGGACGCAGCAGGTGCCGCACCGCCATCGCCTGCCGTTCCTCGGCCAGCAAGTAGTCCAGGAACAAACTGGCGGCTTCGACCCGTTCGTCGTCGACCCAGTCGGCGCCGTCCAGGATGCAGAAGCGATGGCTGCTCCAGAACGTGCCTTCGGAGGGGAAAATGAAGACCACCGGCCAGCGCAACTCGTCGCCGCGTTCCAGGTTCAGGCGCACGGTGCCCTCCTCGAAAGCCGATACGGCATGGAGGAATTGCGGGCCGTTCCGTGCCATCAGCCGCAACAGGTCGGTCGAGATCATGCCGTACTTGGACGTGTTCTGCGCCAGGGTGCGCATGGCGGTTTCGACCTTGGGATCATAAACGTCCTCCGCCGTCAGTCCGCTGGTCTTGCCGATCACGCCATAGACGAACGAGGCCATGTAGAGCATGCCGGCGCTCGAGTACTTGGGATGGGGGTGGCCGAGCTTGAGATTGCCCCATTCGGGATGACCATGCCGGGCCCAGCCCTCGGGATCGGAGGCGAGGTCGACGATGGTTTGCCAGCCGATCGGCTTGTCGGGCCAGCCCAGCGCCTGGGCCATGGGCCGCCACATGGCAAGCCCGATCGGCGAATAGACGGACGGTTTGCAGTCTCCCTTGATGGCCGGCCGAAGGCCCTGTTGCGCCCGGCGCTCCCGGAACTGGTCGACCCAGGAAATGGCACCCGGGCTCCACACCACTGGCTTCAGCCTGCCGTCCAGGATTTCCAGCATGGACCCCCCGGATAGGACGCCGGTGACCTCCACCCGGATGGGCGATCCCCCGCTGGTCTCCACGCCGTCCCCGTGAAATTTCTCGACAATGGCCTCCATCCATTTCTGCTTGGTGAGGGACGAGGAAACGGTGACGAGGACCGAGTCGGTCGGTTCCGCGACCGCAGCACGATCCGGTTCGATGCCAGGCGACATGGGCCCGTCGCGCAGCGCGAACATGACAGCGGCGCCCATGACGGCGATGGCGAAAATCCAGACAAATGTCTTTCGTGTGCGGTCCATGACAGTTCTCCTCTATTGATCGTCGCTATCCGGACGTGTCTTCGGCGCGGAGACCGTTTGGCGCTTGTCTGAAAAGTCCGGCAGGGGAAGGGGGGGCGCCAGCGTCGCTGCCGCTTTCGTCGGTCAGGAACTCCTCCAGCGCCTGGTCGGCGAGCGCCTCCTGCTCGGCCTCTTTCAGCGCCAGGTCGGAGGCATCGAAGGTGGCGCCGGCCACCCGGGCTCGCGCCGATGCCTTGTCGCGCTCTTCCTCGACCATTTCCTGAAGACGGTTGAAGGAATCGTTGGCGCTGCCCAGTTCGCCGACCATGTCGGCGGTCATGTTTTCCAGGTCCGCCAGCGCCCGCTTGACCTTCAGGTCACCGATCTGACGCCGCACCTGTTCGATCTAGCCCCAATTATTCATGACGGCCATCGGATTTCAGCGGGACGAGCGGTAGCGACCGGGTTGACGGCGATTTTGAGACGGATTGTCGGAGAGG
This sequence comes from Rhodospirillales bacterium, assembly GCA_965247705.1. Taxonomy (GTDB): domain Bacteria; phylum Pseudomonadota; class Alphaproteobacteria; order Rhodospirillales; family CAMCUA01; genus CBDFHV01. Next base: position 37,166 of record CBDFHV010000026.1, read on the forward strand.
TTGGAGGTTGTTGTTCGGGGCTCGTCCGGCGGCACCTGCCGCTTGGTTCAGGGCCCTTGGGCGGTGATGCGCCCGGCGATGGCGATCATGGCCGGCTGATAGGGATA
>CBDFHV010000027.1:0-19065 GCA_965247705.1 Rhodospirillales bacterium
CCCAATCGGAGTACAAATTGGGTGTTTCCTCCCTCAAGACCAAAACTTGGGCCGCGCTTGCGCGGCCTTTCTTTTTGCCCCGGCCTAGAGCGGCCGGCCGCGAACCCTTGACCAGCCGCTTGGGAGCAGCGGACCGGCCCGGAGTGTCAGCGGGCAGGGCACCTTCAACATAGTGGAGAGGGCAGACGGCGACAGATGATCGTCCCATAGGTCGATCAGAACATGGGCGCAGGCACGGAACCCCGCCGCGATGTCGCTAGACTGCTTAAGAAGACGGCGCCGATACGTGCGCACCGCTCTCTCCTCTCAAGACCCAATTCAGGCCGCGATTTTCGCGGTCCAATTCTTGTATGTGACAACCGTGACGGTCATCACATCCATTCCTCACCGCTCACTATACAACATTCTCGTATCCTCCCTCAAGACCCAACTTCGGGCCGCGCATTCGCGGCCCCATTTTTTTGTTCTTCTCCTGATTCCGGGGCGACGATGGGTGGCACCGAAAAAAGAAGGCCGGACCCCGAAGGGCCCGGCGAGTTTGACAGGGAGGAACGGAAATCGCCTACAAGGGAGGCCACACGTCTGAGGCGATTTCACGACCCACAATCCCAAATCGGAGCAACAGGCGATACTGTTCTTCGGTATAGTTAATCCAATGTATGAAGTTGACGGCCGAAATCGTGCTCCGCATGGGTTTGGCCACGTTTCGGCGTTGGGACCACGGGGTTCGGTTGCTCAGATTCGGTCCGCCGCCATCAGGCGGGCATGTTCGATGCGGGGACAACGGTCCATGACCACCCAAAGGTCGGCGCTCCGGGCGCGAATCGCCGCCGCCTGATCCTGGACCCCGAGCTGCATCCACACCCCGAGGATGCCCTTGGCGCCCCTCAGGCGGATGGCGTCGTCAACTACCGCGCCGGCCGCTTCGGAGCGGCGAAAGACGTCCACCATATGCACCGGCGGGGGCACGTCGTCGAGAGTCCGGTACACGGGTTGGCTGAGGATCCCATCGACCGCGGCCCGGGGATTCACCGGCAGAATGCGGTAGCCCCGCTCGAGCAGGAAGGCCATCACCCCATGACTGGGTCGGCAGGGGTCCGGGCTTGCCCCGACCACGGCGATGGAACTTACCGTGCCCAGCACGTGGCGGAGAAACGAATCCGTCGGCGGCTGGGTATCACCGCTCTGGGTATCACCGCACTGGGTATCACCGCTCATGGCGCGGCCGTCGCGGCGCTCCGGGGGCGGTTGCTTCATCGTTCATGGTATTATAATACCCTAATCTTAAGTCATTGGTGAAAAACCTTTTTTCCGCTTGACAGCGTTCCCCCGCGCATCCTATAGGTCCGGGCGCCGAGGGTGGCTTGCAGCGAAAGGCGAACATCCCATGAAGACTTATTCGGCCAAACGGTCGGACGTGGAGCGGGGCTGGTACGTGGTTGACGCCAAGGACGCGGTCCTCGGCCGGCTGGCCACCGTGGTCGCTTCCCGGTTGAAGGGCAAGCACAAGCCCCTCTTTACCCCGCACGTGGATTGCGGCGACAACATCATCGTCGTCAATGCCGACAAAGTTCGGCTGACGGGCCGCAAGCGGACGGACAAGGTCTATTACTGGCACACCGGTTTTCCGGGGGGCATCAAATCCCGGACCGCGGGTCAGACCCTCGACGGCAAACATCCGGAGCGGGTGGTGTTGAAGGCGGTGGAACGGATGATTCCCCGATCACCCCTGGGGCGGCAGATCATGCGCAAGCTGCACGTCTACGCGGGGGGCGATCATCCCCATGAGGCCCAGAATCCGCAGCCGCTGGACTTGGCGGCATTGAACCCCAAGAACACTCGGGGCGCCTGACCATGGCCGAAGAAACCCAGACCGATCCCGTAACCGAACCCGCCCCACAGACCCTGGACGATCTGAAGGATCTGGGCGCCGCCACCGGCGTCATCGAATCGCCGGATGAAACGCTGCCCGAGCCCAAGATCGATCCCCAGGGCCGCTCCTACGCCACCGGCAAGCGCAAGAACGCCATCGCCCGGGTGTGGATAAAACCGGGTCTGGGCAAGGTCATCGTCAACGGCCGGGAGCTGGAACGCTATTTCGCCCGCCCCGTGCTGCGGATGATTCTCAACCAGCCCTTCGTCGCCTCGGAACGGGAAAACCAGTACGACGTGACCGCCACGGTGACGGGCGGCGGGTTGTCGGGGCAGGCGGGCGCGGTTCGCCACGGTATCAGCAAGGCGCTGACCCTGTTCGAGCCGACCCTGCGTCCGACCCTGAAGAAGGGCGGCTTCCTCACCCGCGATTCCCGCGTCGTCGAGCGCAAGAAGTACGGCCGCCGCAAGGCCCGACGCAGCTTCCAGTTCTCGAAGCGGTAACCGGCCACACCCGGACTTGGACATCCGATGGGGGCCGCGGTTATCGCCGGGGCCCCTTTTTCGTGGGCGATTTCATCTTGCAGTGTTGATCCAACGGACCGAGAAACATGTTACCAGGACCCGCCACCGCAATCCGCCACGCATCGCGCCGTCGACGACGACGAACGCTCGTCCCATTGCCGTGAGAAACCGTCCTAACGACTTGAATTCATGGAGGACATGAACATGTCCAGCACATCCAACAAGGCCCGGGTCGCGATCCTGGGGGCAAGCGGCTATACGGGGGCCGAACTGGTTCGGCTGCTTGCCCGGCACGACCACGTCACCATCACCGCCCTGACCGCCGACCGCAAGGCGGGTCAGTTCCTCGGCCAGGTGTTTCCCCACCTGGCCGGGCTGGAACTGCCAGACCTGGTGGCCATCGACGGGGTCGACTGGTCGGACTGCGACGTTGCCTTCTGCTGTCTGCCCCACGGCACCACCCAGGGAGTCATCGCCGGGCTGCCCGAACACCTCAAGATCATCGACCTGTCGGCGGATTTCCGCCTGCGGGACGTGGACACCTACGCCCAGTGGTACGGCCACGCCCACCGGGCGCCCGAGCTGCAGCGGGAAGCCGTCTACGGCCTGACCGAATTGGCCCGGGAGGCGGTGCGCCGGGCACGGTTGGTGGCCAACCCGGGCTGCTATCCCACCTCCGCCCAGTTGCCGCTGATTCCCTTGCTCCGGGACCGATTGATCGAGGCCGAAGACATCATCATCGACGCCAAGTCCGGCGTCAGCGGCGCCGGCCGGTCCTTGAAGGAGAATTTCCTGTTCTCCGAGGTGGAGGAGGGCATCAATGCCTATGGCGTCGCCAGCCATCGCCACGCACCGGAGATCGAGCAGGGCCTGTCGGAGACCGCGGGCAAGGCGGTGGTGGTCGCCTTCACCCCCCACCTGGTGCCCATGAACCGGGGCATCCTGTCGACCATTTACGTGCGCCTGGCGGACGGCGGCACGGCCGAGGACCTGCGCCAGACCCTGTCGGCACAGTATGCCGGCGAGCCTTTCGTGCGGGTGGTGCCGGCGGGGGCCATGCCGGCGACCCGCCACGTACGGGGCTCCAACCACTGCCTGATCGGGGTATCGCCGGACCGCATTCCCGGCCGCGCGATTCTGGTCTCGGTGATCGACAACCTGGTCAAGGGCGCCTCCGGCCAGGCGGTGCAGAACATGAACGTGGCCTGCGGCTTCCCCGAGACCGCGGCGTTGGACCAGCAGCCCCTGTTCCCGTAGTTGTCTGAACTAGTGGTCTAAGTCTGACAGATGGTTGGGTAGGCCCCATGGAGCGGAAATTCGACGTCATCGTGGTCGGCGCCGGGCCGGTGGGGATGACCTGCGCCCTGGCTCTGTTCAAGCGCGGGATCAGCGTCTGCGTGGTGGAGAAAGACCCCGAACCGGTGATCGATCAGCGGGCGGCGTCGATCCATCCGCCGACCCTGGAAATGCTGGACGACCTGGGCGTCGCCCGGGACATCATCCCCCGGGGCCTGAAGGCACCGACGTTCCAGTACCACGACCGGGCCAGTGGCGAACGGGTGGCCGCGTTCGATTTGGCACTGCTGAAGGACGAGTTTCGCTTTCCCTTCGTCCTCCAGTACGAACAGTACAAGCTGTCCCGGGACATCGCCGAGACGTTTTCCCGGGAAGCCGGTTTCGACGCCCTCTATGCCCACGCCTTCGCCGGCGTCGAGCATCGGGATGACCACCTGCGGGTCGCGGTCGACGCCCCCGACGGCGCGGAGACGTTTCAGGCCCGCTATCTGGTGGGCGCCGACGGCGGGCGGAGCGATGTCCGCCGCGCCGTGGGCATCGAGTTCGAGGGCTTCACCTACGACGAGCGGTTCATCAAGATCGCCACCGAATTCGATTTCCAAAGCGTCCACCCCGAATACGCCTATCGCAACTACTTCTCGGACCCTGAAGAGTGGTGCAACCTGTTCCGGGTCCGGGGCGAACGACCGGAAGGGCTGTGGCGGGCCATCTTTCCCACCCGGGTCGACGAGACCGAAGAGGGCCTTGCGGCCCGAGGCCGTGCAGACCCGGATGCGGAAATTCTTCCCCCACGTCGGCGACTACCGGGTGGAATACTGCAACGTCTATATGGTCAGCCAACTGGTGGCCAAGACCTTCCGGGCGGGGCGGGTGTGCCTGGTCGGGGATGCGGCCCATGTCAACAATCCCATTGGCGGGATGGGCATGAACGGCGGCATCCACGACGCGGTCAACCTGGCGGGCAAGCTCGCTCCGGTGGTCCACGGAGAGGCCGGTGAAGACCTGCTGGACCTCTACAGCCGGCAGCGCCGGTTCGCCGCCGTAGAATACGTTCAGGCCCAAACCATCGCCAACAAGAAGCTCCTCGAGGAACGGGACCCCGAAGTGCGCCGCCACAACCTGGCCCAGCTCGGCAAGACCGCCGAAAACCCGGACACGGCGAAGGCGTTCATGCGCCGCGCGTCGCTCCTGGAAAGCCTTCGCCGGGCGGAGGCCGTGACCTGACGGGGGTGCGGTCGCGTCCGCAACGGCCGCTGGGCACCGCGGCGTTCGTCGAGACTATTGAACGCCTCTGTCGCCACTGCTTGACCAAACGCAAGCCCGGGTGCAAACCCAGGGTGGTGGGAGCGGGCGATCGTCCACGAGGTTGATGATATAAATATGGTGTCCCGATTATTGTGATTATTGCCGATTATTGCAGTGTTGGGAGCCCACCAAGACACGTCTCGCCGGGCCCTTTCTTCGATCGAGCAAGCGTGGCAGCGTCTTGAAATCACTCCTGTCGGCCAGTGTCCGAGGTGCTCGGCACCAACCGCAGCACCCCTTCGGCGTCGTCGAGGACATCCAGCGTCACCATCCCCCCGTCGCTCCATTTCTTCGCCAGGTCGTCGAAATGGGCGGACAAGGGGTTGCCCGACTGACCGGTGGCGATGATGAAGCGGGATTTCGACAAGTCAGCGAGGTCGTAGACGGCCCGCAGACCGCTGCCGTGGACGTGGGCGTAGGGGTCCTTGTCCCGACCGACGCGCATGCCGCCCCGGTTGACCGTGAATTGTCCGCCATCGGTCTCGACGAACGAGTCGAGCAGACCGCCGATAACCGGTATTTGGCCCAGAATTCTGTGGCTGAGGCGGAACCGGTGGACCTGGCCCCAGCGCCAGCTCGCCAGGTCCGGGCCATGGGTCCCGCTGCCCTCCGCCACCACCCGGTCGAGGGCCGCGGCGGCGAGGCCTTCGCAGCCCTCGGCCCGCAGGGTCCGCGGATCGTCGCACCAGGCCCGGTCCCGGTCCCAGATCCGCTTGATCACATGGGGACGCAAGCGCCAGTAGTCGTCCATCAAGGATCCAAGTTCGTCGGCGTAGACGCGCCGGTTCAACTCCCGCAGCCAGGCGGTGAACAGCAGGGGTTCCGGCCGGTCGCGGGCCATGGCGCCATCCCACTCGCGTAACATTTGCAAGGCCCGCTTGCCGCCGGCGCTGGCCGGACGCGCCTCGCCGAGCAACGCCATCAGGTCCCGCGCCATCAGGGACACCGCATCCATTTGCAGGCGCTGGGCATCGTCGGGGCCGTGGGGCGCCTCCGCACCGATCACGTCCCGAATGCGTTGCGCCCGGTAGGGCCGCGCCCAGTCGTCGGTGATGAAGTGGGGATAGTCCTTGGGGTTGATGCGGTTGTTGGCGTTGACGAGGACTCCCGACGGGGGATTGAGAACGCGGGGAAGCTGATCGAAGGGGATATGGCCGATCCAGTCGGCCTCGCCCGTCCAGCCGGGGGCGGGCATCCATCCCCGGCCGGAGCGGCGCACGGGCACCCGCCCCGGGGCGACGAAGCCGATGTTGCCGTCCACGTCGGCGTAGGTGATGTTCTGCTGGGGGGCGTGAAACGACTCCAGCGCCGCCAGGGCCGAAGTCCAGTCGCGGGCGTGGTTGAGGCCCATCGTGGCGTCGGGTGTCCGGTCCTCCGGGTCCAGATACGCCGCCGCCAGGGCGACCACCGTCCCTGGACCGCCAACGGTTTTCTCAACGGGCACCAGATCGGACAGCACGGGTCCATGGCGGGACTCCCGCACGGTGAGGATCTGATCGTCCTCGCCCCGCACCCGGATTGTCTCTTTGCGAACCGAGAAGAGTCGGGAACCTTCGGGGGTGAGGTAGCGGTTGGGGTCGGCGGGATCGAGGCGTTCGATGAACAGGTCCTGCTGATCGCTGTGGGTGCTGGTGATGCCCCATGCGATGCGGCCGTTGTGACCCAGGACCACCAACGGAACGCCGGGCACGGTGGCGCCCGCTCCCTGCCATTGCGGGGTATGGATCCGGGCCAGATACCACAGGATAGGGGTATCCAGCCCCAAATGCGGGTCGTTGGCCAGGAGGGGCCGTCCGCTCGGTGTGCGGGCCCCGGTCACGGCCCAGGCATTGGACATGCCTCCCGGCGCCTTGACCACATCCGGCAGCGCCGCCGCCAGACGCTCCAGTAGCGCATCCGTCCCGGGCTCATCCGCCCGGGCAACGGTGATGGGGCCGTCGTCCGGATAGGACGGCCACAAGGTGCTAAGCTGCGCTTCGCTCAGCCGGGCACTGAGGCGCGCCCGCAGCAGTTCATCGCGCCAATTGCCCGACAGACGCATGGCCATGAGCTTCGCCCAGATCAGGGAATCGGCGGGACGCCATGCTTCAGGCGCGAAGCGCAGGACGAGGAACGTGGGCGGCAAGGCGCCGCCGCGCGTGGCCAGCCAGCCGTTGACTCCGGCGGCGTAAGCGTCCAGCGCTTCCCGCGTTTCCGGTTTCAACCGCGCGACCTGGGCTTCCGCCAGGCGTCCCAGGCCCAGAAGCCGAAAGAACCGGTCCGACGCCAGGGCCTTGGGACCGACCACCTCGGCCAGACGGCCCGACCCCAGGCGGCGCATGGCCTCCATCTGCCACAGCCGGTCCTGGGCGTGGACGAAGCCCAGGCCATACCAGCCGTCTCGCAAACTGTCGGCCTGGATGCGGGGAATCCCGTGACGGTCGCGAGTCACTGTCACGGTTGCGCCCAGGCCCGGTACGGCGATTTCGCCGTCGATGGCCGGCAGGGACGTGCGCAGCCAGACGAAGCCGCCAATCCCGGCAACCCCGACCAGGCCAAGCACGACGATCGTCGCCCATTTGAAAATCGATCGCATGGAGTCGTTATTTCAAAAGGTTATTGCGCAAAACTAATGTGAGCTATGTGCATCACAGGACCCCAATTTCCCGCAGGCTGGCGATCTCCTCGTCCCCATAGCCGACTTCGGAAAGTACGGCGTCGGTATGCTCGCCGAGCAACGGGGGCGGCAGCCGGTAGGCCACCGGCGAGGCAGACAGCTTGAGCGGGCTGCCCACCAGGGGCACGGAGTCGGCCAAGGGATGGGCCATGTCGATGCGCATTCCCCGATCTTGGACCTGGGGATGGTCGAACACCTGATCCAGCGTATTGATGGGGCCGCAGGGCAGGCTTGCCGCCTCCAGACGAGTGAGCCAGGCGTCGGTGGTATCGCCGGCGATGCGCACGGCGATCTCGGGGATCAGGGCGGCCCGGTTGCGCACCCGCTCGATATTGCTGGCAAAACGGGGATCGTCGGCCAACTGGGGCCGACCGATGGCCTGGGCGAAGCGCAGGAACTGATCGTCGTTGCCGATGGCGACGACCACGTGACCGTCGGCGGTGGCGAAGGCCTGGTAGGGCACGATGTTGGGATGGCTGTTGCCGATGCGCCCCGGTACCTCGCCCGTGGTCAGGTAGTTCATGGCCTGGTTGGTCAGGGTGGCCACCGTCGCGTCGAGGAGCGCGATGTCCAGGTGCTGGCCCTCGCCGGTGACCGTCCGGTGGGCGAGGGCGGCCAGCACGGCGATGGCGGCGTACATGCCGGTGAGGATGTCGGAGATGGGCACCCCGACCCTGAGCGGCCCGCCCCCGGGCAACCCGTCGTCCTCGCCGGTGATGCTCATCAGGCCGCCCATGGCCTGGACCAGAAAGTCGTAGCCGGCCCGTTCCCGGTAGGTCCCCGTATGGCCGAAACCGGTGATGGAGCAATAGATCAGCCGCGGGTGGCTGTCCTTCAGGTCCTCGTAGGCGAGGCCGAAGCGCTTCAGACCATCGGTCTTGAAATTCTCCGCCAGGATGTCGGCGCGGGACAGTAGCCGTCGTACCGCAGCCTGCCCCTGGGGTCGGGTCAGGTCGATGGTGACCGACTGCTTGTTGCGGTTGGCCGCCAGATAGTACGCCGCCTCGGTCGTGTCCTCGCCATCCCGGTCCTTGAGGAACGGGGGCCCGAAACGCCGGGTGTCGTCGCCGCGCCCGGGGCGTTCGATCTTGATCACCCGCGCCCCCAGGTCGCCCAGGATCATGGTGGAAAAGGGTCCCGCCAGGACGCGGGTGAGGTCGACAATGGTGATACCGTGGAGGGGCCCGCTGGCCATGGGCGACGTCCTTGGGAGGGCGGGTTCGAAGGACGGTTGGTAACAGAGGGGCCGGAGCGGTTCAATGCGAGCCGTTCACGTCCTCTTGCCAGGTGTCCGCCGAACCTCTATGCGCAAGGGGATGAGCACGGACCGCAACCAAAGCGACGCCCGTCGTGGGCTCATCCTCGGCGTCGCCGCCATGACTCTCATCGTCGCGGCGTCGAATCTGCTGGTCCAGTATCCTATCAACGACTGGCTGACCTGGGGCGCCTTTACCTATCCGGTCTCGTTCCTGGTCAACGATCTGACCAACCGGCACTTGGGCCCGGGGCGGGCCCGGCGGGTGGTCTACGCTGGGTTCGCCGTCGGTGTGCTGCTGTCCGTGATGCTGTCGACGCCGCGTATCGCCGCCGCGTCGGGGCTGGCATTCCTGTCGGCCCAGCTTCTGGACGTGAGCATCTTCAACCGCCTGCGGCAGGGCGCCTGGTGGCGGGCGCCCCTGGTGTCGTCGGTGGTGGCCTCGGTGCTGGATACGGCGCTGTTCTTCAGTCTGGCCTTTGCCGGTACCGGCTTGCCGTGGACCACGTGGGCCGCCGGCGACCTGGCCGTCAAGGGCGCCATGGCCGGTGTCATGCTGCTGCCGTTCTGGACCCTGCGCCGGGCCATCCCGCGCCGGGAAGAGGCCGCGTCCGGCTGACGGTTCGCGCGGGGACACCCAGTCCCTCAGGAAAGCTTTACGGACTCCGCGGCGCCAATGCCGGCGAACAGGGATTGGGCACGGGCCCGGGCCCGGGTGGCGCCCGCGCCATCGCCCAGACCTTCCAAGGCCCGGGCGGCGAACGTCCAGTTCTGGGGGCTCGTGGGTTTCACGGCCGTGCGCTCGTTGGCCAGGGCCCGCGCCAGGGCGAAGCGCTTGGCCCGCAGCGCCGCTTCCAGCAGGGTCAGGGCGACGATATCCCGTTGGGCGTGGCTGCCGCCGAGACGGTGGGTGCGGTAGCGAATGGGCAGCAGCTGGTCCACCGCCGAAGCATAATCCTCGGCCGCGAAGGCCTGGAGGGCGCGGCAGAAAGGCAGGCCGATCTCGCGGGTCATGCCCACGTTGGCATCGTTGGCACGCTTGACGTAGCGTTCGGTCGCGTTGAGCACCGTTTCCACCGCCTCGGCGCGGCCGTCGGACACGAACGTCATCATGGCGTGCACGTCATTGAAGGCATAGAGCGTATCGACGGCGGAGATCTCCCATTTGTCCGCCAGCTCCGACCACCGGCCGCCCACATCGACCCCGAGCAGGTTCAACCGCCACAGCAAGGCGGCGGCGTCCAGTTCCTCGTACTTGTCGCCGGCGTGCCGGGCGCTGCGCAGGGCATGGTCGTAGATCTCGAGGACGCGGTCGGACTGACCCAGATCCAAATGAAAGAGCGATAGGTGCCACCACAGATGGTTGGCGAAGTTGTCATGGGCCCAATCCTCCATCCGGGAGGTCAGCCACCAGATGCCCCCCGACTGGCGGCCCTGCATCTCCATCACGTGGGCAACGGCGTGAATGGCGTAAGCGTCGCGGGGGTTGAGGGCCACGGCCCGCCGCCCGGCTTCCTCGGCCTGGGCGAAGTCCCGGCACTCCTCCAGGCCGAAGGCGTGAAACCCAAGCACGAACCCGTATCCGGACACACTCTCGTCCCACGACGGCAGGACCCGGGCTACTCGATCCCGCTGATTGACCGTATCGCCCAGCAGGACGTCGGATAGATGGGCCAGTTGCAGGGCTAGAAGGTCCCGCGGGTATTCCACCAGCACCGCCTCCCAGCACTCCACGGCGCCGTAAAACTCTCCGTCCACCCAGGCGCGAATGGCGGCCATGTGACCCCGCTCCCGGTCATTGGCCCGGTCGGCCAATGCCTCGGCGGCGCGCAAGCTGGCCACCATGTCGTCGTAGATCCGAACCTCCATGGCCTGGGTCAGGACCCCGGCCTTGAACAGGTGGCCCATCACGAAGTCCGGCTGTTCGACGAGGATCGCGTCGATGGCCTCGACCGGATCGCCGACAAAACCCAGAAGGCGGTCATGGGCGGCCTCAAGTCCGGCTACGGCTTCGGCGCTGTGGGTTGAAACGGGGACGCCGCGACAGTCAAGGTGCATGGGGGAACCTCCGGCAACGCTTCCGCGCGATGCCGAGACTGTAGCGGGATTCCGCGACGCCCGATATCGCGCCGCATCGCGAACGTGGTCCGGCGAGGGGCGTTATCCGGCGAGCCAGCCGCCGTCCGCGGTCAGCAACGCGCCGGTGGTAAAGGAGGATTCGTCGCTGGCCAGGAACAGGGCTGCCCGCGCCAGCTCCTCCACCGTACCGAACCGGTCCATGGGGTGGCGACCTCGGGATCGCGCCGCGGTCGCCTCGGGATTGGGTTGGCGGGCGAAGGAACGGCGCAGCATGGGCGTGTCCACGGCGCCGGGCACCAGGGCGTTGGCGCGTATGTCACAGGCGACATAGTCCAGGGCGACGGAGCGGGTGAGGGAGATGATGGCTCCCTTGGAGGCCACGTAGGCCGCATTGCTCCGCCCACCGGCGATGGCGAGCTGGGAAGCCACGGTGACGATGGACCCGCCGCCGCCCGCGATCATCACCGGCAGCACCGCGCGCATCCACAGGAACGTACCCTTGACGTTGACGGCGAACACATCGTCCCACGATGCCTCGGCCGTCTCCGTGACGGTGCCGCCGGGGGACACGGCGGCGGACGTGACCAGGACGTCGATACCGCCCCAGGCCTGTCGAATATCTTCGGTCGTCGCCTCAGTGTCCTTCGCGTCGCTGACATCGACGGCAAAGGGCAATGCGACGCCCCCGGCCGACGTGATTTCCGCCGCAACGGCTTGGGCGGAATCCCCGTTGCTTTCCACCACGGCCACGGCGGCGCCTTCAGCGGCGAAAAGCGTCGCGATGCCGCGGCCGATGCCCGACCCGGCACCGGTGACGACGGCTTTGCGGTCCTTCAGGCGCATGGATGAATACCAAGGGTTACTGATAAAGACCCATGGAGATCGTCACTGCGTCCCGTCGGGTAGGAGACAAGCCGCTGGCGATGCGGGGCATCGTCGAGGCTTGTCGACGCCCTCCGACGGGGCGCGGTGACGACCGGAACGGCGGTTTCCCAGGGCTTTCGGACGTCGTCCCGCCCGCTTTGCGATGCACCGCATCGCCACGACGAACGCTCCTTGCCGAAAACCCTGGGAAGCCGTCTCCATGGTTCTTTATCAGTAACCCTTAGTATAACGCTCATGCGAGGATTTTTTCCAGCAACCGCCGGGTGCGGTCGTGGCGGGGCGTCTCGAACACCTCGGTCGGCGAGCCGGACTCGACGATCTTGCCTTCATCCATGAACACCACCCGATCGGCGACCTTCTTGGCGAAGCCCATTTCGTGGGTGGCGACCATCATGGTCATGTCTTCGCCCGCCACCTGTTCCATCACCGCGAGCACCTCGCCCACCAGTTCCGGGTCGAGGGCGGATGTGGGTTCGTCGAACAGCATTACCTTGGGGTCCATGGCCAGGGCCCGGGCGATCCTATTCCTCGCCGGAGGTGGACGTAACGGAGCCGGGGTCTTGCCACGCGCTGCGCCGCAGTTCGCACTCCTGCTCTCGGACGCCGGTTACCACGTCGAGATGGCGTCCGGTCAGCTCGATCAGCGCTTCGACCGCATAGCCGCCATAGTTGGTGCGCCGCGCGTCGCCGTGCTTGCGCATGCCCGCGTGGCGGGCGCCCAGCACCAGGCGGCCGATCCCCGCCTCGACGATCGCCCAACAGCACATGGGGCAGGGCTCCATGGACGTGTAGAGGGTAGAACCGGTCAGGTCCCAGGTGTTCTGTTTTCGGCAGGCATCGCGGATCGCCTGCACTTCGGCATGGGCGGTGGCATCGGGTCCGGTGCGAGCCTCGTTGTGTCCAAGGCCAATGACTTGCCCGTCGCGAACAATCACCGAGCCGATGGGCGCGTTGCCCTCGCGCTCCGCCTCTTGCCCTTCTTCCAGGGCCAACGCCATGTAGCGGTCGTGTTCGTCGTTGGTCATGTCATCCTCCTCGCGGACGGGCCAGGATCGGTCACGGAGGCGACGAACGCAACCGGGCCGCCGCCAAGAAACACAGGGCGCCGGCAACGAGAAGGATCAGCACGGCAACCAGCACCATGTCGTAGCCGCCGTAGGCCCACAGGGCGGCGGCCAGGCTTGGCCCGACGGCGAAAGACAGAAGGTAGGGCAGGGCGATGGCGCCGGAGATGGCGCCGAATCCCTCGCGACCCAGGAAGGTCGCGGTGACCACAGGTCGAGTGATGCTGGTCACCCCGTAGCCGGACCCGTAAAGGAGCACCCACAGCCACAGCAGCGCCGGGACCGCGCCGGCCACAAGCAGGGACGCCGCCGCGCCCATCATGAACAGGTAGGTGACGCCGCAGATGGCGACCACCGACATCCACCGCTCGACCGCCACCATGGCCAAACGACCCGCCACCTGCATGGGCCCGATGAGGGACGCCACGGTCACCGCCAAGGCGGTACCGATGCCCCGCTCGTCGAGGATCGGCAGCAGGTGGGCGAGCACCATGCCATGGGTCAGGGCGATGGAGGAGAACGCCGTCGCCAGCAGCCAGTACGTGGGCCGGCGCAGGATGCCGACACCTGGTGCCGTTTTTGCGTCAACCGTCGATGGGGCGGCTTCCGGTGGCGGCGGGCGTTCCGGCGCCGCCGTACCGAGCCAGTAGAGCGGTACGGCCACGCCCGCCACCAGCGCGGCGAACACCAGGACCGAGGCGCGCCAGTGCGCGGCCTCGGCAACCAGGTTGGCGATGGGAAAAGAGACGGTGCCGGCAAATCCCGCCACCAGAGTGATCCGGGTAATGGCCTTGCGGGCATCGGCGCCCCGGGTGCGGGTGACGAAGGCGAAGCAGGGCTCGTAGAGACCGCCGGCCATGGCCACTCCCAGAAGGAGCCACAGGCCGACGAACTGCCAGCGTTGTTCGGCCAGGGCCAAGGCGGCCAGCAGGATGGCCGCCAGCCCGGCGCTGCCGGTAAGCACGACCCGGCCCAGATCCCGGTCGATGAGCCTGCCCATCAGGGGCGCCATCCCGGCCGAGACCAGCAGGGCGAGGGTCATGACGGGGGCCAGTTCGGCCTTGGACCACGCCAGGTCCCGCTCCCAGTGGAGCAGCAGGGCGGGGAACAGATACACCGTCCCCGCCCAGGTGATGGTTTCGGCCGTGGCCAGGTACCAGATGCGTCGGTCCAACGGGCGCTCCCCGGCTGTGACGCGGGAATCGCACGGGATGTGCGATCAGGCGATCATGCCGTAGAGCAGGCCCAGGGAGAAGGCGCCGATGAAGGCGAATCCCAGGTAGGCGGCGAACATGGGCGGTCGGGCCAGGGCCCAGACGGCGATGGCGGCGGGAATGCTGCTGACGCCGCCTGCCAGCAGGAAGGCCATGCCGGCTCCGGGCGCCATACCTTGCTCGATGAGGCCGCCGACCAGGGGCAGGGCGGCATAGCCGTTGAGGTAGGCGGGCACCCCCACGATGGTCGCCCCGGCGACCGCCAGCCAACCGCCGCCGATCAGCCCGCTGACCGTTTCCGCCGGCAGATAGGCCAACATCAGGCTCTCCAGGAAGAAAGCAACGGTCAGCCATTTGCCCAGGAACAGGGTGTTGTCCCAGGCGTTGCGGCCGAACCGGGCGCGGCGCTCTTCACTATCCCAGAACCGCCAGGCGATAGGCCCGGCCTGTCGCACCGTCCCGCCGGCGCAGCCGCCGTCGCCGACACCGGCCCGCAGGGGCGCGGCGAAAGCCCCCAGTCCCATCAGGGCCTGGGGGCCGTAACCGCCGAAAAGGCCGATGGCGACGGCGGCGGCGGTCTTAAAGAGGGCGAAGTCCGCCCCCAGGGTTCCCATGGTGAGGACGAACATGGATGGGTCCATCAGGGGCGAGGACAGCCAGAACGCCATCACTGGTGGCAGAGGCACGCCCATGACCAGGAGGGCGGCGATCAGCGGAATCACGCCGCAGGAACAGAACGGCGACAAGGCACCCATGAGGGCGGCCATGGCAATCATCACCGTCTGGCGGCCGGCGAAGGCCCGGGCGATCAGGGCATCGGCGCCGCTGGCCTTGGCCTAAGCGGCGATCCCAATGGACAACAGCAAATAGATCGAGATGCTGACCAGGCTCTCAACCGTGAACATCAGGCTACGGAGGGCCTGGCCGGGAGACCACAGGGCCAGAACCGCCAGGGCCGCCAGGATTGACAGAAGGACCCCGTCGAAGCGGCCGAAAGCGCGGCGGGTGGCAAGGGCGATAGCGGTCATGACGTCTCTCTTATGCTCATATGTCTGGGATCTTGGGAATAGATATTCAAAAAAAGGGCTTCAGGCGGCTTGGTTTCCGTGTTCGCGGGCATCGGCGCAGCATTCCCGGCCCAGGAACCCCATGGTGTCCTCCATGGCCTCGAAGTTCGCGTGGCAGTGCAGGGTCGTCGCCTCCCGCTCCTGATAGACGAGGCCGACATCGATCAGCTTGTGCAGGTGGTGCGATAGGGTGGAGCGGGGCACCCCGCTTCGCGCCTGCAAGGCGCCCACGGGCAAGCCCTCCGGCCCCGCCCGCACCAGCATGCTAAACACCTGCAACCGGGTGACGTTGCCCAGGGCCTCAAGGCGGCGCGCGGTGGTTTCCGTATCCATGGGTAGATAACGTATCACGTCCTGGCGTCGCGTTCAACCATATTCCTAATAATATAGGAATATGGTTGAACGCGATAGGTTTCGGCCATGTCCCTATATCTATACGCCCGGCGACGCGAGACACCCGGGGCCAGACTTTGCGGCTTAAACGGGACGCCCGGCGGCAGCTCAAGCTGCTGGCCCTGGATGAGGAGAAGACCGCCCACGACCTGCTGCTGGAGGCGGTCAACGACTTGTTCCAGAAGCACGGCAAGCCGCCGATAGCGTGAGGGCGCGCTCGAGATGGGAGACCCTTGACATAACCGTCTCACCTGGCGGCCTTGACGCGGATGGTATTGGCGCGCGCTTCCAGTGTTTCCGCTTCGTCACCGCGCCCGATGTCGCGAAGCAAAGCGGCATAGTTTTCAAGGCTCATGGCCACGTGGGGGTGCTCTGACCCCAAGACCTTCTCAATGATCGCCAGGGAGCGCATGTAGAGCGGTTCCGCCTCGGCGTAGTTGCCCTGGGTGCTATACAGCAGCGCCAGGTTGTTGAGGCTCGTGGCCACGTGGGGGTGCTCCGGCCCCAAGGCCTTTTCCCGGATTGCCAGGGAGCGCTTGTGGAGTGGTTCGGCCTCGGCGTAGTTGCCCTGGGCATGGTACAGCGAAGACCTTCTCAATGATCGCCAGGGAGCGCATGTAGAGCGGTTCCGCCTCGGCGTAGTTGCCCTGGAGGTGGTAAATCTCCGCCATATTGTTGAGGGTGGTCCCCAAGCGCGGGTCGTCGGACCCGAACGTCCCCGCCGCTTTCAGCGCCTGCGTGGTCCGCCGGAGGGCCTCGGCGTAGTTGCCTTGTTGGTATGCCGCCGCAGCGGCGCGAATGTGGCTTTCCCATAGCTCCGGTTGCGCATTGGCAGGCCCAAGCCACAGGAGCAACCCCAGCAGGCCCGCCATTAGACGAAGCGTGCTTCTCATTGTCATCGCTTTCGGCCCCCGTAAATTCGCTTGTAAGAAAAAGAGGACATAATTCTTACATCTCCGCCATTACAAGCGGTGCGCGGGGGAAAGTTCGGTGCCTGGCCGTTCGCCTCCACGGCAGCGTATCACATGCCCCTGACGGCGGGGCGGATGGTGGCCCTCCTCCGCGGCGACGGCGGCAACGTGGCGTGCGTGTGCCGCTGTCATGGGCTCGCGTGTCGCGCCCGGCGATCCAGCCCCGGACGGGGAAACCAACCGCTTGTTCCCTCCCGCGGGCGCATTCCCTATCATCCACCCTTATGGCGTTAAGAAGGCTCATCGGGCTGGCGTTTCTGGTGCTGCTGTGCGCCGGGGCGGCGCGGGCGGACTACCCCGGCGCCTTGGACCTGATCAAGCGCGGCAATTTTTCGGCCGCTATCACGGCGCTTCGCGGCCCGGCGGATGCCGGCGATGCCCGGGCCCAGGTCTCCCTCGGCTTCATGTACGAATACGGGCGCGGCACGCCCCAGGACCTGGCCGCCGCCCTGCACTGGTACAAGAAGGCTGCCGATCAGGGCGACAAGAAGGGTGCCGCCGCCTACCGGCAGGTCATCGCCAAGATCGCCAAACGCCAGGAAAGCCCGCCGCCGCCCATCGTAACGCCGTCACCGCCCGCAGCTTCGTCTCCCCTGGCCAGCACCCGAACCCCGGCCGGCGCCCTGGGGCTGGAGGGGGCGAAGCAACTGGGCAATTCCATCGGCACGGCCTACTTCGTCAGTCGCCGGGGCCACCTGCTGACCAACCACCATGTGGTCAAGAATTGCCGGGACGTGCGGATTACCGGCCCCTCGGCGCCCCTGGCCATCGAGGGCCAACTCAGCGACGACCAGCGCCGCCCCGAGGTTGTGGCCATGGACGAACAGATCGACCTCGCCCTGCTGCACACGCGGGTCGCGGTTCTGGAGACCGTCTCCTTCAGGGCCGGACGGGGCGCTCGCCTGGGCGAGGATGTTTTGGTGGTCGGCTATCCCCTGCAGGGGTTCCTGTCTTCAGTCAACGTCACCAAGGGCTCGGTCAGCGCCATCGGGGGCCTGGGTAACGATCGCTTTCGCTTCCAGTTCACGGCGCCCATCCAGATCGGCAATTCCGGCGGCCCGGTGCTGGACCGGGGAGGCAAGCTGATGGGTATGGTGGTCGAAAAGCTGAACGCCCTGAAGATCGCCAAGATCACCGGCGACTTACCTCAGAACGTGAACTTCGCCATCCACGGCGCGGTGGCGCGGCTGTTTCTCGACGGACAGGGGGTCGAGTACGCAGTATCGCCGCCGGGCGACGATCGGGAACCCGAGGACGTCGCCACCCAAGCCCTGAAGTACACCGTCCACATGACCTGCGCGGCGTTTCGGTAGCCCCAGCCTCCGACCAAAATTAAACCGGGACAGTATATAGTTTCGACGGGCCTCTCTCCTGTTCGAGGTCACGCCAATCAATAGAGAAACTATATACTGAGGCGGTTGCAAAACGGAAGTTTTGCATTGGATTTTCCGCTTTGAGCGGGTGATTTTGGTTTGTTGTCGAGGCGGCCGCAGGCCTTTTCCGGTATGTTGGATTTGCGAGAAACAACACCTGGAAAGGACTGCCGGCCATGCCTCTACGCGAGACGCTATCAGTTTATTGGCAGAGCCTTCAAGGCGAACTTTTTCCGGCGCTGGGGGAGGAGCTTGGGCCGCTCGGCGACCGCTATCGCGACCTGGTGACGGTGCTCGAGCTGGCGCGCATCGAGGCTTTCGTGCGGGACTGGCCGGGTGTGGTCGGGCGTCCGCGCAAGGACCGGGCGGCGCTGGCGCGGGGCTTTGTCGCCAAGGCGGTCTTCAACATCGCCCAAACCACCGTGCTGATCGAGCGCCTGGTGCTGGACAAGACCCTGCGGCGGCTGTGCGGCTGGACCCGGGCCGGCGCGGTTCCGAGCGCGGCGACGTTCTCGCGGGCCTTTGGCGAGTTCGCGGCGAGCGATCTGCCCGGCCGTCTGCACGCGGCGGTGATCGCCAAGACCCAAGGGGCGCGCCTGGTCGGCCACATCGCCCGCGATGCCACCGCGATCGAGGCCCGCGAGCGGGCGCCGAAGAAGGCGAAACCCGAGGCCCGGCCAAAGCGCAAGCGTGGCCGGCCCAGGAAGGGCGAGGAACGGCCCAAGGCGCCCCCGGAGCGCCGCCGCCTGGAACGCCAAGGCGCGATGGGCCTACCTGAGATGCTGGCCGATCTGCCGCGGGCCTGCACCACCGGGGTCAAGCAGAACGCCAAGGGCTACCGCACCCATTGGATCGGCTACAAGCTGCACCTCGACGTGGCCGACGGCGACATCCCGATCGCCGCGCTGCTCACCTCGGCCAGCCTGCACGACAGCCAGGCGGCGATCCCGCTGGCCACCATGACCGCCGCCCGGGTAACCAGCCTCTACGACCTGATGGACTCGGCCTACGACGCCCCGGAGATCAAGGCCCACAGCCGCGCCCTCGGCCATGTTCCCCTGATCGAGCCCCATCCGCGAACCAAACAGGGCAAGGAACAGCGCAAGGCCG
>CBDFHV010000028.1:0-8361 GCA_965247705.1 Rhodospirillales bacterium
GCCAAGCGAGACGTGGTGTTGCTGGGCGAGATTCATATCCGGGCGGAACATCATCGCTGGCAGCTTCACGTCGTCACCGGGCTTCAAGCACTGAGGCCGGACTTGGTAATCGGATTCGAGATGTTTCCCCGGCGAGTCCAGCCCGCCCTCGACCGCTGGGTGGCGGGAGAGTTGGACGTGGCGGCGTTTCTCGCCGCGGGGGACTGGGTCAATGTCTGGGGGTATGACGCGGCCCTCTACATGCCCCTGTTCCATTTCGCCCGCATGCACCGCATTCCCATGGTCGCCCTCAATCTGGATCGCGACGTGGTCCGATCCCTGAGCCGCGACGGCTGGGACAGTGTCGATGCGGTAAAGGACCTGGGCCTGTCGCCGCCTGCCACGGCCAAGACCGACTACGTGGATCGCTTGCGCGCCATCTTCGAAGAGCACCTGTCCCGCGGAACCGAGGCGGCCGATGCCGCATCGCGGGAAGAGGGCTTCCAGCGCTTCGTTGCCACCCAACAGGCCTGGGACCGGGTGATGGCCCAAGGCTTGGCGGCGCCCCGTTCCGGCGCGGCGAGGCCGCTGGTGGTGGGCGTTATTGGCGGCGGGCACATGGAATACGGCGCCGGCATTCCCAACCAGCTCCGCGATCTGGGGATCGGCGACACGGCGGTGCTGCTGGCGTGGGATGCCGAACGACCCTGCGAGTCGCTGGTCTCGGCGGAGGGCGAGCCGATCGCCGATGCCGTGTTCGGCGTTCGCTCACCGGCGCCGCCACCGCGACCAACCCGTCCCCTTTTAGGCGTCCTGATCGAGACCGCGGATAGCGGCGTCCGCGTCTCTCGGGTGGTGGCGGACAGCGTGGCGGAGGCGGCCGGCCTAAAGGCGGGGGACGTGGTCGTGGAAGCGGCTGGACAGCGGCTCGCCGTGGTCGGCGACCTCATCGCCATCGTCCAGCGGCAGGCGCCGGGAACCTGGCTGCCCCTGCGGGTGCGCCGTGATGGCGTCGAGCGGGAGATGGTCGCCCGCTTCACCACGGCGCCACGAGGGTCGGTGTCCTTGCGCTTTTCCTCCTGGCAGCCAGAGCGGCAATCGCGGCACAGCCTCTTCACCATGACATCGTCGTTACGCTTGATCCGACGGCAGGTACCGTGTCGGTCACGGATACCGTCGTCATTCCCCAATCCGGTCCGGTTCCGATCGGTCTCGAAGGGCCATTCCATCGACTGTCGATAAAGCTGAACGGCGAATCCTTGGCTACGAGCCGGGGCGCGTCCTTGGTGGCCAAACCTAAGGGCGGCGGGCCGCACCGCCTTCACATCGCCTATGCCAAAGACATGTCGTCGCCCCGTGCCGCCACGGGCCCGGAGGGCATCTTTCTGCCGCCGTCGGCAAGGTGGCTGCCCGTGGTCGGAGAGGGGCCGTTCACCTACCGGCTTACCTTGCGCATGCCTTCGGACCAACGAGGCCTCGTTCCCGGACGACTGGTCGACGAGTCCGTCGCCGACGGGCGCTATCAGGCAGTGTTCGAAAGCGAGACACCGAGCGACGGAATCGTTCTGGTGGCTGGGCCTTACGCGGTCGAGGAACGCATACACCGCGGCATTCGGCTGCGCACCTACTTCCATCGGGACAACGCCCAACTTGCCGCCGGCTATCTGGAATCGTCGGCGCGGTATCTCGACCTCTTTGGCGCGCGCATCGGCGCCTACCCCTTCAGTGCATTCCACGTGGTGTCGGCGCCGCTGCCCGTCGGTTTGGGATTCCCCAACTTCACCTACATGGGAAAGCGGGTCCTCGCCTTGCCCTTCATCCGCCACACCTCCCTCGGCCATGAGGTGTTGCACAGCTGGTGGGGCAATGGGGTCTATACCGATTACGCCGCCGGAAACTGGTCGGAGGGACTGACCACCTACATGGCCGACTATGCGTTCGCCGAGGCCCGTGATGCCGCGAAGGCACGGGACATGCGGTTTCGCTGGCTGCGGGATTATGCGGCCCTGCCGCCGGACCGGGACAGGCCCGTCGTCGCTTTCGACTTCAAGCGCCACGATGCGGCCCAGGTCGTCGGTTACCATAAGGTCGCTTTTGTCTTCCACATGCTCCGAAATCGGATCGGCGACCCGGCCTTCGAGGCCGGTCTGCGCCGCTTCTGGCGGGGGCACAAATTCCGCAAGGCCGGTTGGCCGGATCTGAAGGCCGCGTTCGCGAAGGAGTCGGGACAGGATCTGGCTCTGTTCTTCGACCAGTGGCTGCACCGCAAGGGCGCGCCGACGCTCGCGGTGGAGAAAGTCGACGTCACGCCTTCGGGCGACGGTTACCGCGTTGGCTTTTCCCTGCTCCAGGACCTGTCGACCTATCGGTTACGGGTGCCCGTGACGGTGCGAACCCGATCGGGCGAAACCCGGACGGTCGTTGCGCTTCAGGGGCGATCGCGGCGGACCTACATCGATGTCGCGGACGTTCCCCTGTCCCTCTCGGTGGATCCGGACTACGACGTTTTTCGCCGCTTGGATCCGCGGGAGGCGCCGCCGATCCTGCGCGACGTCACCTTGTCCGCCGACGCGCGCGCCGTGGTGGCCGCCGAAGGACCGGCGGCCGACCATGCACGGGCGCTGGCGGCGCGTCTTCTGGACACCTCGTCGCCCGTCGTCGACTCGGAGCAAGTGCGCGGTACCTCGCACCCTCTGCTGATCGTCGGCGTTGGGGACGCGCCAACGCAGCTTTTGGTGGCTCTGGGATTACCCGAAGTGCCCGACGCCATAGCCGGGCGGGGCACGGCGCGCGTTTGGGCCGGCCGGTCGCGCGACCGGCCGTACGTTGTTGTCGCGGCTGACGATTCCGCGGGCTTGGCTGCGCTCCTCCGACCACTACCCCATTACAAGCGCCGCGGCTATCTGGTCTTCGAGGGCGCTCGCGCCGTGGACGTGGGCAACTGGCCCCGTTCGGGCGGTTCGCTGCGGGTGCCAATTGCGCCCGTGGACCAGGATCGGGCGGTTCGTTGACAGCCCGCGCGGGAGTGTCCATGGTGCTTGTCGTCCGCCTTTCCCGCCGTTCGGTCGATGCCATGCCGAAAGTGACCGCGACGCTTTCCCTCCTTCTGTTGGGCTGTCTGCTGTCCATCGGTCATGCGGTGGCGCAGTCGGTCGACGAGGCCATTCTAAACGCCGTGTCTCACGGGACACTGCCCCCGGGCGCTGTCATCGTAGTACGGCCCTTCGACAACTCCGAGGCGAACATGTCGGTGAAGGTCGAGTTCGAACGGGTGTTGAGGAAGGCGGGCCACCAGGTTGGCGATCGAGGGCCGGTTATGCTGAGCTTCGACACCCGGGACAGGGTCGGTGCGTGGACCAACCGCGATCGGCGTTACCTGCTCGAACTTCAAGGTCAAGGCGGTCCCATCGGGCGTGACGAGGCCAGCGTCAAGCTCAACCTCTACGACAGCGCCACGGGCGGCGTCCTCAACCGGGGCCAGGGCGGCGGCACGTCCATTGTCACGCCCAGCAGTTATCGCATGGACGTCACCCTGGAAATGACCGAGTCGGCCGAGGTCCTGTGGCAAGCCTGGATTACGGCGGATCTGCAGCATAGCGATGCGTTGTCGCTGACCAAGTCGATGGTCGCGCCCGTGATTCGCTCCCTCGGCAGCACGGTCCGGCGCCAGGGCGTCCGACTCCAGTAAGCCGCCACGACGACCGTCGGTACCCGGGCAATGAGCACCGAGTTGTCCAAGCATGCCCTGCTGCCCGCCGGGTTGAGTGACTTCCTGCCCCCGGACGCGGCCCATGAGGAACGAACGGTCCAGGGGTTCCTTGCGGTGTTCGCCGGCCACGGCTACGAGCGGGTCAAGCCGCCCCTCATGGAATTCGAGGAGAGCCTGCTGTCGGGCGGTGGCGCGCCCCTGTCCGACCAGACGTTCCGGCTGATGGACCCAGTCTCGCAGAAAATGATGGGATTGCGGCCGGACATGACCATGCAGGTGGCGCGAATCGCCGCCACCCGCCTGATGGGCGCCCCACGGCCCTTGCGCTTGAGCTATGCCGGCGAAGTGCTTCGGGTGCGCGGCACCCAGCTTCGGCCGGAACGGCAGTTCGGGCAGGTGGGCGCCGAAATTATCGGCAGCCAATCGCCCGCCGCCGACATCGAGGTGATCCGGATGGCGGTGGAAGCCTTGAGCGAGTCTGGAATTGAGGGACTTTCGGTGGACCTCGCCTTGCCGACCCTGATCCCCGCCCTGTGCGATGCCATGGACGTTTCGCCGGCATCTCGCGCGCTGCTGCGATTGGCGCTCGATCGCAAGGATGCCGCCGCTGTCGAAGCCATGGGCGACGCCCTGGGCAAGGACGCGATTGACATCTTCGCCGCGCTTTTGGCCGCTTCGGGTCCGGTATCGGATGCCATACCCGCCTTGAGTGCCCTGGATCTGCCGCCCGACGCGGCCCGCGAGAGGGAACGGCTGGTGGCCGTCGCGACGGGCATGATGGAGCCCGCTATGGGCCCGTCCGTCACCGTTGACGCGGTGGAAAACCGCGGGTGGGAGTACCACACCGGGGTGACGTTCACGATCTTCGCGCGCGGCGTCCGCGGGGAGTTGGGCGGCGGCGGTCGCTATGCGGCCGGCAACGTCGAGGCGGCCACGGGCATTACCCTGTTCATGGATTCGGCCATACGGGCTTTGCCGGCATCGAACGGCTGCCGACGATTGCTGTTGGCCGACGGTACGGCGCACGAGGCGGCGAAGCGGTTGCGCCAAGAGGGCTGGTCGACGGTGGCGTGCTTCGAACCGACGGGCGATCTGGCCCGGGAAGCACGGCGACTTCGCTGCGGTCATGTGTTCGAGAACGGCGAGATCGTCGCCATCGACGGGACGAAAAGGAGCTAGTGTCCTGGATCAGAAGTTTGTGGCATATACGACGGCCTTCCGAGGTCATCCGGCTAGGCGCGGGGCGCGCCGTGATGCTGGAGCATCACAAGCGCCGCGCAACGACGCCGGTGGGCTCGGAAGGCCGCCCAGCGGGTCGCTTTTCCCGCGCCCTCGGGGCGTCAGGAAGGCTTGCCGATGCAAAGGCATCGCCGGCGCCTCCCTTCCTACCGAGCGAACGGGAAAAGCGATCGTATATGCCACAAGCTTCTGATCCAGGACACTAAAGCTCATGGCCAACGTTGTGGTCGTCGGGTCCCAGTGGGGCGATGAAGGCAAGGGAAAGATCGTCGATTGGCTTTCCCTGCGCGCCGACGTGGTTGTCCGTTTTCAGGGCGGGCACAACGCCGGCCATACACTGGTGATCAACGGAGTCGTCTACAAGTTCAGCTTGTTGCCGTCCGGGGTCGTGCGCTCGGGAACGGTGTCCATCATCGGTAACGGCGTGGTGGTCGATCCGTGGGCGCTGCTCTCGGAGATCGAGACCGTGGGCGAACAGGGTGTGATCATCACGCCGTCCAACCTGCGTCTGGCGGACAACGCGGTGTTGATCCTGCCCCTGCACCGCAACCTGGATCGGGCCCGGGAAGAAGCTCTGGGGGCCAACCGCATCGGCACCACGGGGCGGGGAATCGGGCCTGCTTACGAGGACAAGGCAGGCCGGCGCGCCCTGCGGGTGGGCGATCTGGCCGACCCGGAGAGCCTGAGGGGAAAGATCGACCGGCTGCTTTTCCACCACAACGCCCTCCTCAAGGGCTACGGTCAGGACCCCGTCGACGGCGAGCAGTTATACGAGGAACTGATGGCCGTCGCGCCCGCCATCCTGCCGTATGCAGCGCCGGTGTGGCGCGAACTCGATGACGCCCGGCGAGAGGGCAAGCGCATCCTCTGGGAGGGGGCGCAAGGCACCATGCTGGACGTGGATCACGGCACCTATCCCTACGTCACGTCGTCGAACACGGTCGCCGGTCACGCAGCGGCGGGTTCGGGCCAGGGGCCGGGAGCCGTCGACTATGTGCTTGGCATCGTGAAGGCCTATACGACGCGAGTTGGCAGCGGACCATTCCCCTCGGAACTGCACGACGACGTCGGCCGCGGCCTGGGGGAACGGGGGCACGAGTTTGGCACGGTGACCGGCCGGGCACGTCGATGCGGATGGTTCGACGCGGTACTCGTCCGCCAGTCGGTAAAGCTCAATGGGATCCATGGGATCGCCTTGACCAAACTGGACGTGCTCGACGGCGAGAAGACGCTCAAGGTCTGCACCGGTTATCTGATCGACGGCGAGGCGCTGGATCACGTGCCCGCGGCCACCGACCTGCAGAATCGGTTGGAACCGGTCTACGAGACAATGGAGGGCTGGACCCACAGCACGCGCGGCGCCCGTTCATGGATCGACTTACCGGCAATGGCGGTGAAATACATCCGCCGCATCGAAGAACTGATCGAGGCGCCAGTTGCCCTGTTGTCCACCAGTCCCGAACGCGATGATACGATCCTGGTGCGCGATCCCTTCGCCGATTAAGGTTTTGTCAAGCTGCGTCGGTCTATGACGGTAATCCAGGGTGCCACCGGGCTGTGGTAATCTGTCTCTCGTGGCAGGGATTCGCTAACCAACGGAGCATGGACCGGCAGACATGGCGGAGGCTGCCGAGCGCATCGATGTGATGGCAGACGCCGACGGCGCGCCCGTCATTGCCGACTCCGTCGCCGAGGCGGTGGCGGAGGTTCCGACGGCGCCCCATGGGCCCGTCCTGCTCCTGGATCGCTACCAGATAGAGCCAGCGCGGCCGCTGAGCCAGCTCGATTCCCCGTCGGCCAAAGCCTTCGTTGCCGAAGACCGGCGGGATACCAGTCGAGAGGTCTTTGCCCTGATTGGCATGCCCGGCTTGCCGCCGCGGACGAACGTGATGCAGGTCATGCGAAGCGGCAGCATGACCGGCATGGTGCCCCTGGTGGACTCGGGAACAGTCCTCTGGTCGCCGCTGGGGCAGCGCTGCCTGGCCATGATATTCGAGCGGCCCATCGGCGGCCGCCTGGCGCCGACCCCGTTCTCCACCGGACATCGGATCGGCGAGCATGAAGTTGCGCGCCAGGTGGTGGACCCGGTGGTGCGCGCTCTGCTCCGCCTTTCCGCTCGCGGTCTGACCCATAGGGCGGTACGCCCGGACAATCTGTTCTTCATGGATACCGAGTTGCGGGAGGTGGTGCTTGGCGACTGCGTGTCCAGTCCGCCCGGGTTCGACCAGCCCATGGTGTTCGAGACCATCGAACGGGGCATGGCCGGCCCCGGCGGCAGAGGGGAGGGGACTCCGGCCGAGGATCTTTACGCGCTCGGGGTGACCCTAGCGTTCATCCTGGTGGGCGGAAACCCGGTCCACAACCTGACCGACGACCAGGTCATTCGCCTCAAGATCGAGCGCAGCTCCTATGGCGCGATCTGCGGCAACGCCCCCGTACCCTTGAGCATGATCGAGCCCTTGCGCGGTCTGCTGAGTGACAATCCGGAAGAGCGCTAGGGGTTCGAGGAAGTTCAAATGTGGATCGCCGGCGGTCGGCGCACGCCCATCCAGCGCCGTGCCTCGCGGCGGGC
This sequence comes from Rhodospirillales bacterium, assembly GCA_965247705.1. Classification (GTDB taxonomy): domain Bacteria; phylum Pseudomonadota; class Alphaproteobacteria; order Rhodospirillales; family CAMCUA01; genus CBDFHV01. The sequence continues at coordinate 7,500 of CBDFHV010000028.1, forward strand.
CGATAACGGGCTCATCTTCAATGGTCGGGAGTACTTTTCGCCGCGAACGGTGGCCCACGCCTTCGCCGCAAACCCGGCCGAGGCGGCCCCCATCGTGCGCGACGGTCGCCTCGAAACCTGGTTGCGCCGCCAGCTCATGGACGCCGAACTGTCGGACACCGTCCTGGCCGCGGTGGAGGTGTCGCGTGCCCATCAGAACGACCCCTTTGGAAGCGATGACTACCTGGTGTGTAAGGTCTGCATCGTCCTCGATACCGTGGGACCCATCCGCTACAAGGGATTCGCCTTCATACCCGAGGGATTTGGGCCGGCGCTGGCGGTGGAGATCCTGCGCCGCGGGGAAGTTCAAGTGCCGGCGGAAATCATCGCCCGGGACATCGCGGGCGTTTGGTTGGATGCCCAGGGCCGGTCCCGGATCACGTACGGATCGATCGAGAAGTTGTTCACTCAGCTGCGCATGTTCCTGCAAACCGCTGAGATGGGTTACGGAATCGAGCGATGCCTCTACCACATGAATCCCGGCTTGCCCTGTCAGAGCCCCGTGGTCATCCAGGACTACGTGACCACTGTCCAGGGGCTGATGCTCGCCCTTGAAGAGGCTGCCAAGCGGGTCGACACCAAAGGGCGTCCCATGGACCGGCATATTGCCGCGTTCATCGCGGTTCGATTCGACCAGGACGTGAGCCGGCAACTTCAGGCCTTGTCCGGATCGGACGAGGAAAGAGCAATGCTGTCGCTGCTCAGCTTGTTTGCCATCATGCAGCAGCGACTGGGAGTCGAGAGCCTGTTTGGCCTGTCGAGCTGGGTCGGCGGGCACTTGGGGCCGGCGATCAGCAGCTATCGAAGCCGGTCGACGCGCCGT
>CBDFHV010000029.1:0-79256 GCA_965247705.1 Rhodospirillales bacterium
AGATGGCATTCAGCCCCAGCGATCCCCCGTCGTGGATCAGATTGCGCGCGTTGACGATGGGAATGCCGGCCAATTCGGCCAAGGCGGACTCGAAGAATCTGAGGTCCCCCATGCAAAGGGCCCGCAACACGATGGAGGACGTCAGGCGGTCATGATACCGAAGCTGCTTCACCAGTCGCTCCAACTCGTCATCGCTGGAGTCGGTCGACAGGGTCAGGGTGGCCCGCTCCCGGCTTTGCAGGATCAGGTCCGTCGCCATGGCCCCCGGCAATTCATGCCGCCGCGCCAATTCGTCGCGCAGGTTGTCGGACACCATGGCCACCAGGCGCTCGGCGATTGTCACCGGCAACCGGGGTCGATGGACCATGGCGGTTTGCACGGGAGGACGGTCACCGAACGAATCGACAACCCGCCGCAAGGACTGTTCTGAAATCGTGGCCCCGGAGTTCGACACCAGGCGGGTGACAACGTCTTCGTTGCCGGTGTCGACGAGGGCGCTGGAAAGGGATTCGGAAACCGAGGCACGCCCCGCAATGGCCGCTTGCTTGGCGGCGTCCTGGCTGCGCACGATCTCGATCAGATCGTCGTCGGACAGTACCGAGGAGAATTCCAGGATCGGCATTGCCACTTCGTCCACGTCGGCGGCCAGGGTCCGGGCCACGTCGCGGGGCAGCAGGGGCGATTCCTTGAGGTTCAGGGCCAACGCCGCGCGCACGCGGACCTCCGCGTCGCGGACCATGAGGCGGAAGATTTCCTCGGCGATGACGCGTTCGGAATCGGACAAGGAGCCGGCGCGAAAATCGTCGGCGATCTTGGCCGCGGTTTCGGCGCGCGCCTCGCTGGACGTGTCAGCGAGAAGGCGGCCGACGTCTTCCCTGGTCAGTTGCGATCGCGTCATCGACGGCTTACTTGACTCGCTCCACTGGCGCTTGGATTCCAAGGTGCAACATGAGCGCCGTCGCGCCGAATGGAAACTATACCTTCGATTAGGCGGTCGCTATGAATCCCCGATCGGGCTATGCATTGACAGGCGACCAACGTGCTCGTGGGAACGTGAGGCATCGTGAATGCGCAACGCGTTGTAATGACTTGCTCATCGCACATAATCGGCGGCGAGTGAAGACCAAACTCGGGACAACAATGCTTGAAGTCCCCATAGCCTAGCGGAGAAACGCGCATGCGAATCGGAATTCTTGTGTCCCTGGCGATGGCCATCGCGTTCTCGTCACCCGCCTGGGCCGACGGCCCCGGCAATGCCAAGGCCGGTGAGACGATCTTCAAGAAATGCAAGGTTTGCCATACCGTTCAGAAGGACCGGAAAAACAAGGTGGGCCCCAATCTGTTCGGTGTCGTGGGTCGCACGCCGGGCACGGCACCAAAATACAAATACTCGCCCAGCTACATGAAGGCGGCGGAAAACGGGCTCGTCTGGAACGAGGACACCATCTTCAAATACCTCGCCAACCCCAAGGCCTTCATGCGCGAGATCACCCAGAACAAGAAGGCCCGCAGCAAGATGGTGTTCCGGTTGAAGAAGGAGGACCAGCGCCGGGACGTCATCGCCTTCCTGAAAACCCAGATGTAGTTGATCGTGAAATAGTCCCTCGCCTTCGGCTCAGTGTACTTTTTCCCGGCTTCTAAATGGCCAAATCGGCCCTTGAGGCGGCTCGGCGGGCCGCCCCAAGCCTGCCCCGGACCCCGTTCCGGGGACCCTCTTTCTCATTGTAAACTCTGAAGAAAAGTACACTGAGCGACAGCGAAGGACTTTTCTTCACGGTTGACGATGTAGGTCAGCCCTAGTCGCGCACCAACAGCACCGAACAGGTGGCGTGGCGCACCACCCGGGCAGCGTTGGGACCCAACAGGTAGTCCTTGAGCTGGGGCCGGTGCGAATCGAGAACGATCAGGTCCGCGCCCACTTTATCGGCCATCTGCAGGATCACTTCGTAGATGGTGCCTTCGCCGACGATGCGTTGGACCGGGGTCCCTTCCGGAACGTTCTCTCGAACGAAGTCTTGCAGACTGGCCATCGTTTTTTCGCGCATTTCCTTCTCGTAGCCCTTGGGGAAGTACTGCGAGACCATGGACATGCCGAAGCTGGGCACCACGGTCATGACGTGCAGGCTGGCGCCCCACGCGCGGCACAATTCAAGCGCCGTCGGCAGCGCCTTGTGCCAGGAGCTCTCCTGATCGAGGTCGATGGGCAGCAGAATCTTCTTGTACATATGCGGCTCCGTCACGCTGTTGCCGGCAGCGGCTCGCGGCGGCCACGCTGCAGCATGATGATCAGCCCCAGGAACAGAAGTGCCGGAATGTAAAACAATTGCTTCGGCGGCCGGTCGGCCTTTCTCTGGACGCTGGCAATCTCGAAATCGAAGTCGATTTTCTGTCGCTCGGCGACGCTGCCGAACACCACGTTGTCGACGAACGCCTTGCCTTCCTCGAAGCGCAGCTCCAGACCGGCGCTTTCCAGGCGCGCCTTGCCCTCGGCCGGGGGGCCCAGCGGCAGCATGACAACCTTGTCGATCTCGCGGCCCTCCAGGTCCTCACCCTTGACCTGGACGCGGATCTGGGTGTCGGCCGGCATGGACTCGGCAATGGCGTAGATGTCCTTGGCCGGCGCCGATTCCAGGGGCGGATAGATCTGGTCCATCCAGAAGCCGGGCCGGAACAGGGTGAAAGCGATGAGGATCAAAACCAGGGATTCCCATAGGCGGCTCTTGGAAAGGAAGAACCCCTGGGTTCCCGCCGCGAACAGCAGCATGGCGATGACCGCGGTGATGATGGTGATCAGCAGGTGATACCAGCTTTCGATGCCGATCATCAGCAGTTCGGTGTTGAAGATGAACATGAACGGCAGGATCGCGGTGCGGATGTCGTAGGTGAACCCCTGGATGCCGGTCTTGATGGGGTCGCCGCCGGATATGGCGGCGGCGGCGAACGCGGCCATGGCAACGGGGGGCGTGTCGTCGGCCAGGATGCCGAAGTAAAAGACGAACATGTGCACCGCCACCAAGGGCACGATCAGGCCGTGCTCGGCGCCGACGGTGACGATTACCGGGGCGAGAAGGGACGACACGACGATGTAATTGGCCGTGGTTGGCAGGCCCATGCCCAGGATCAGGCTGAGGATGGCGGTGAAGATCAGCATCAGAAGGACGTAGCCGCCGGAGATGAACTCGACGAATTCCGACATGACGAACCCGATGCCGGTCAGGGTGACGGTGCCGACGATGATGCCGGCGGCGGCGGTGGCGACACCGATGCCGATCATGTTGCGGGCGCCGCTGATCATGCCGTCCAGCATGTCCGCGAAACCCTGGCGCAGGCAGGTGCCCATATCCTCGCCCGTGCCGCGGAAGATCGCCTTTATCGCCCGCTGGGTCAGCAGAATGACCAACATGAAGAGGGTCGCATAGAAGGCCGACAGACCCGGTGACAGCCGTTCAACGATCAGACACCAGAACAGAAGCGCCACCGGCAGAAGGTAGTAGAGGCCGGCCTTGATGGTCGGGCCCGCTTCCGGCAGCTCGCGGATCTCGAGCGCGGTCTCCAGCTCGGGGAACTTGATCGCGTACTTCACCAGCCCGACATAGGCCACGCCCATCAGCACCACCGCCACCCATGACGTCGCCCCGCCGATTGCGCCCTTCATCCAGCCGAAGGCGAAATCCATACCGACGGCGATCACGGCCAAACTGACAAAGGTCAGCAGAAAACTGATCAGACTTTGAACGAACTTGGGCGGGTTCTTGCGGGGCAGGCCTTTTAGATCGGCCTTCATGGCCTCCAGATGGACGATGTAAACCAGCGCGATATAAGAAATAAGCGCCGGCAGGGCGGCATGCGTGATGACCTCGATGTAGGTGATGCCCACATACTCCACCATCAGGAAGGCCACCGCCCCCATGACCGGGGGCGTCAACTGACCGTTAGTGGACGACGCCACCTCCACCGCGCCCGCCTTCTCGGCCGAAAAACCGACCTTGCGCATCAGGGGAATGGTGAAAGTGCCGGTGGTGACCACGTTGGCGATGGCGGAGCCGGAGACCAGGCCGGTCATGCCCGACGACACCACCGCCGCCTTGGCCGGCCCGCCGCGCATGTGGCCCATCAGCGCAAAGGCGACCCGGATGAAGTAGTTGCCGGCGCCGCCCCGCTCCAGCAGCGAGCCGAACAGCACGAACAGAAAGACCATGCTGGTCGAGACGCCGAGCGCGATCCCGAAGATGCCTTCCGTCGTCAGGTAGAAGTGGGACATGCCCTTGCCCAGGCTGGCGCCCTTGTGGGCAATCACCTCGGGCATGTACGGCCCGGCGAAGGTGTAGATAATGAAGACGAGGCAGACCACCATCAGCGGCGGCCCGAGGGCGCGGCGCGTCGCCTCCAGGATCAGGGCGATGCCGATCACCGAGACGACCAGGTCAAACTCGGTGGGCAGCCCGGGCCGCATCGCCAGTTGCTTGTAGAACAGGTACTGATAGCCGGCGCAGAACGCCGCCACCAGGCCCACAACCCAGTCCTGGATGGGGATGTAGCGGCGCGGCGAACTCTTCAGCGTCGGGAAGGCGAGAAAGGCGAGGAATATCGCGAATCCGAGGTGGATCGAGCGCGCCTCGGTGCTGTTGAGAAGGAAGACTCCAAAGATGAAAGGCAGCGGCGAGGCGTACCAAAGCTGAAACAGCGCCCACATCAGGGGCACCGCCCACAGGACTTTTGCCGGTATGCCGCCCGGGGTGCGCGCTCCGGTGTCGGCCTCGGCGATCATGTCTTGTAGTTCCTGCTGCTCGGCGACCGGTCGATCCGCGCCGTTTCGTTCGCTCATTGCTGTCTCTCCGTCATCAAGGTTACGTTGCCCAGAGGCCCCGTATCCTGCCGCGAATGTTGCTTGGCCCGGCTTGGGTTGGCACGCTGGTTCACATCATGCCGCGTGCGCGATAGTAGCGAGACGCGCCCGGATGAAGTGGCGCCGACAGTCCATCTGACATCATTCGCTCGGGCAGGAGATTGCCGAGAGCCGGATGCAGACGTTTCAGATCGCCAAGGTTTTCGAACACGCTTTTGACGATGGCGGCGGCCGTCTCGTCGTCGATGTCCGACGAACTGACAGCGGTAACGGTGATGCCAAACGTCCGTATCGGCTTCTCGCTGTTGACGTAGATTCCGCCCGGAACCTCCGCCGTGGCCAGAAACGTGTGCTCGCCCAGCAGCTTGTCGACCGTGGCGCCAGTCACTGCTACCACCTTCGCATCGCATAGCTTGATGGTCTTGGCGACTGCGGGGTCGGGATGGGTGGTGGTTGTCACAACGGCCTGTACCCGGTCATGGCATAGGGCCAGGGCGTGTTCCGCCTCCGTCAGCTCGTCGGCCACCTGAAACGATTCTCGGGTCCATCCCTTGGCCTTCATCACCATCTCCATAATGACCCGTTGCGGGGACCCCGGGTTGCCGATGTTGACTCGCTTGCCGGCCAGGTCGTCGAGGCCGTCGATACCCGCGTCACGGCGGGCAATCACCGTGAACGGCTCGCGGTGCAAGGAGAACAAGGATCTTAGATTGTCGAACTTGATGTCCAGGAACTTGACCGGCCCGCTCGCGTTGACGGCGTGGTGCTGCCAGTCGGACTGGACCAGGCCCACCTCGATCGCCCCGTTACGTACGTTGGCGAGCACGGCGATGGGCTCGGCCGCGTCGCGACCCTCCATGCGCAACGCTTCGCACGTCGTACCCGGGGCCGTTCGTTGAACCTGTCTGCAGATGGCGCGGGCGACGCCATAGTGAACCCGATGGCTGTTGCCGACGCCAATGACCAGGTCGGCGGCTTGCGCCGGAAGAACCTCCATGGAGACCGCGATGACGATCGCTATGGCCCAGGCAAGCGGCGTCTTGAGATGTTTCATCGTCGTTCTCCCGACTGCCATGGATCTTCTCGCCTTCAAGGTTTGGCCGAGGCCGTCGCCGAGCAGAACCATGGCGGCTCGATATCAATATCGACAATCGACAAAACGAATGGGGTGGGGAAGCACGGCTCCCCCACCCGTGAAAGAGGCTGCTACCAGCCCTTTTCCTTATAGTACCGAGCGGCACCGGCGTGCAGGGGCGCCGACAACGCGTCCTTGATCATCTCGCTTTCCTTCAAGTGGTTGAAGGCCGGATGCAGCTTCTTGAACGCGTCGAAGTTTTCGAATACCGCCTTGACCACTTGATAGACGGTCGTGTCCGACGTCCGGGTGGAACTGACGAACGTGGCGCCGACGCCGAAGGTTTTGATGTCGTTCGGGTTGCCCCGGTACATGCCGCCCGGAATTGTCGCGTAGCGGTAGAACGAATTGTCCTTGACCAGCTTGTCAATGACCGCGCCGGAGACCTCTGCAATGACCGCATCGCAGGTGGTGGTCGCTTCCTTGTTCAAGGCCGCGGGGTTGCCCACCAGCCAGAAGAAGGCGTCGATCTTGTTGTCGCAAAGCGCGCCCGGTGTCTCGGCGGACTTCATTTGCGCGGCCAGCTTCAAGTCGTCGTTGGTGTGGCCCATGGCCTGCCACATGACGCCCCACGTGGCCTCGGTACCCGAACCCGGGTTGCCGATATTGACCCGCTTGCCCACCAGGTCCTTCACGTTGGTGATGCCCGAATCCTTGCGGGCGACGATGCTGACCGGTTCCGCATGCACCGAGAACACCGCCCGCAACTCCTTGAACGGGCCGGCGTCCTTGAACCGCGCCGTGCCGTTGTAGGCGTGATACTGCCAGTCGGACTGGGCGACGCCCATGTCCAGTTCGCCGGCGCGGATAGTGTTGATGTTGTAGACCGAGCCGCCCGTCGATTCGACCGAACAGCGCACGCCGTGCTGCTTCCGGCCCTTGTTGACGAGGCGGCAGATGGCGCCCCCCGTCGGGTAGTAGACGCCGGTGACGCCGCCAGTTCCGATGGTGATAAATTCGGCGGCTCGGCTGTCGCCGCTGCCGGCGACACCGAAGGCGCCCACGGCCAGTGCGACGGCCAATGTGGTGACGGTAAAGCGTTTCATGATTCTTTCTCCCAAACTGGTTGGAGTTGGCATCGACGGCGGAAGCCGAGGGACGGTGCCCGACGTCGTCTCACGCTTCTTGGACGGTTGATCAACCCTCCCATGTCCACATCTTGTCGATGGCGGACGGCCGAACGAGGGTCCCAAATTAACGAGATACATTTCCCGTCGAAATAGGTTTCACGCCCTGGCCGAGGCCGGACAAGATAAAGCCTACGCAGCATTCACCGCCTTTCGCAACAAACGTTTCAGAAATTTGCGTGTGGTGTCACTTGATCCATTCATCCATCCAGGCCCGCAAGCGCCCCGTCCACGGTCTCGCCCAGCAGGTCCACGATGTCGTCGATCTGCTCGCCGGTCACGGTGAAGGGCGGCGAGACAATGACGTGATCGCCGCGGCGCCCATCGGCGGTGCCGCCGGTGGGATAAACGATCAGCCCCCGCGCCATACCCTCGGCCTTGATGCGGGCGTGGAGCTGCAGACCTGGATCGAATGTGGCCTTGGTGGTCCGGTCGGCCACGAATTCCAGGGCCCAGAACAGGCCCCGGCCCCGAATATCGCCGACGTGCCGATGGTTGCCGAAGCGTTCCTGCAGGCGCTCGGCCAGGTGCTCCCCCTCAGCCTTGACGTTGGCCAGCAGGTTGCGATCGCGGATCGCCTTCTGCACCGCCAGGCCGGCGGCGCAGGCCACGGGATGGGCCATGTAGGTGATCCCGTGCTTCAGGGTGCCGCTGCCGCTGCGCACGGCGTCCACCACGCGCTTGTGCGCCAACACCGCGCCGATGGGCTGATAGCCGGCGCCCAGTCCCTTGGCCACGGTCATGATGTCGGGGACAACGTCCTCCTGCTCGCAGGCATGCAGGGTTCCGGTGCGGCCCATGCCGCACATGATCTCGTCGAGGATCAGCAGCATGCCGTGACGATCGCAGATCTCGCGGATTCGCTTGAAGTATCCGGGCACCGGGGCCACCGCGCCGGTGGTGGCGCCGACCACCGTTTCGGCGATGAAGGCGGCGCAGGTCTCGGGTCCCAGTTCCTGGACCTTGGCCTCCAGTTCGTCGGCGACCCGTTGGCCGTAGGCCTCCTCGGTCTCGCCCGGCTCCTTGTACCGATAGGCATAGCAGGGCGCGATGTGGTGGTTTTCCGGCAGCATTGGCTCATAGCCGTCGCGGCGCTGCGCATGGCCGCCGACCGCGAGGGCGCCCAGGCTGGCGCCGTGCCAGCTTTGGCGGCGGCCGATAATGTGCCGACGCCGGGTCTCCCCCTTCTCGACGAAGTACTGGCGGGTCAGCTTGAGGGCTGCTTCCACGGATTCCGAGCCGCCGCAGACGAAAATCACGGACTCGATCCCCGCCGGGGCGCCCGCCACAATTATGTCGGCCAGTTCCTCGGCCACCGCGGTGGTGAAGAACTGGTTGCTGACATAGGTCACCGCGTCGATCTGGGCGTGGAGCGCGGCGCGCACGTCCGGGTCGTTGTGGCCCAGGCAGGCCACCGACGGGCCGCCCGAGGCGTCGATGTAGCGCTTGCCCGTGTGGTCGAAGAGGTGGATGCCCTCGCCCCGCACCGCCATCGGCGCCGACTGGTTCACCTGCCGCTGGAACGTATGGGTCATCGGTTGCCGCCTTTCTTGGATCGACGGGCGCCGGCCAGCCCGGGCCCGCGCCGGTCGCCGCGCTGCACGTAGGCGCCGAACGCGTCCAACTGCTCCTCGCTTTCGGCCAGGGCCTTGAGCGCCGCCTCGCCGCCGTCGGCGACCATCAGGGCGTTGAGGACCTCGGCCAGGGAGATGGCGGACGCGATCGAGTCGAAGAACGAGGGGTTTTCCTTGCGCACCACCAGACAGCAATCGGCGCCGGCGGTCAGGGGCGAGACGTGGCTGTCGGTCATGACCACCGCTCGCGCGCCCCGTCGGCGGGCAAACTCCACCGCCCGCACCGTCTCCTGGGAATAGGGCTCCACGCTGATGGCGAACACCACGTCGCCCGGTCCCAGGTCCCTGAGGTCGTCGGCGAAGGTGCCGCTGCGGCCGTCGAGGAGAACGCTGTTGGATCGGAACATCCGGTGCACGTAGTGGAACGCGAAGGCGATGGGGAAGCAACTTCGCATGCCGACCACGAAGACCCGATCCGCTGACGACAGCAGGCCAGCCGCGTCCTGAAGCACCTGCGGGCGGTTGATGGCAAATGTCTCGCGCAGGTTCTCCGATTGGGCGGTCAGGGCCTCCTCGATCAAGTCGCCCGGCGCGCTGCCCCGCCGCCGGGCCTGAAGGGTCCGCGCCCGGGACAGATGGTCCATCGGCCGGTCCCGCAAATGGTCCTGAAAGGTCTGGCGGAATTCCGTGTAGCCCTTGAAGCCGAAGGTCCGCGCCAGCCGAACCATGGTCGAGGGATGGACGTCGGCGTCCATGGAAACCTTGCGCATGGATTTGAGCGCCACGTCATCGGGCCGGTCCAAGACATGCCGCGCCGCGGACTGCAGCCGCGGGCTAAGGCCTGGAAACGCTTCCGTGACGCGCCGACGGAGATCGACGAATTCCATGGGGTTCGCCCCGGTTGAGATACCCGCGTTCGATAGTGGATTGAATGCTAGCGTCGTGCATCGGATGGTGCAACCAGGCCCGAAACGGCACATTCGTTTGCCGCCGGTGGACTACCACGGAACCTCGCTTCCGATTAGGATGCGCTCCCGCCATGAACGTTGCGGCGACGAGGAAGGCCCATGGACATCAAGGATCACATCCGCTCGATTCCCGACTTTCCCAAGCCGGGGATCCTGTTCTACGACATTTCCACCCTGCTGGCCGATCCCGACGCTTGGCAGGTGACCATGGGCCGGCTCGCCAAGTTGGTCAGCCGCCACCAGCCGGACGTGCTGGCGGGTATCGAATCCCGCGGCTTTCTGGTCGCCGCGCCCCTGGCCCTGAAGCTGGGCATGGGCTTTGTCATGGTGCGCAAGCAGGGGAAGCTGCCCGGCCCCACGATCCCCCACACCTACGATCTGGAATACGGCACCGACACCATCGAGATCCAGGAGGACGCCGTCGAAGCGGGACAGCGGGTGGTGCTGCTGGACGACCTGCTGGCGACCGGCGGTACCCTGCGCGCCGCGACCGAGCTGTTCGACAAGGTAGGGGCCGAGGTGACGGGGGCCGCCTGTATCATCGAACTTACCTTCCTCAAGGGCCGGGACCGGCTGAACATCCCGTGCGACGTATTGGTGACGTACGATTCCTAAGTCAGACAAAGGCGGGCCGGTCTGAGACCGGCCCCTACGGACTCGATTTATGTTGCGTAGGGGCGGGTCTCAGACCCGCCCGCCGTCCCGCGTGGCGGGCCACTTTCTTCATCAGGGTGGGGAGCGCCAAACCATTCAGGGCGTCGAGGGCGCACCAGCGACCTTCCGCCTCGCCGGACCCTCGCCAAATCTGGAGGGCGAGGCGGAAGTGGGTGAAACCGTGGTCGACGGTGCCCTCGAGGGGCCGCCAGCGGGCGCGGATCGGCGCATGGGCGCGGGCCTCCCGGGGCGTCCACGGGTCCTCCCGCCAGGGCGTCGACGGAAACTCCATCATGCCGCCCAGCAGCCCCCGCGGCGGGCGTCTGCGAACCAGCACGGCGCCATCGGGTCGGGTCAGCCAGAACACCACCCCGTGGCGTAGCGGCCGCTCGGGCCGGGGTGTGCGCAACGGGTATGCCTCGGGCCGGCCTTGCCGGCGGGCGGCGCAGGACTGCCGCCACGGGCACCGTTCGCAGGCAGGCTTGCGGGGCATGCAGATGGTGGCGCCCAGGTCCATCATCGCCTGGGCGAAGTCGCCGGGACGGTTCTCCGGCGTCAGCTCGGCCGCCAGGCGGCCGATGGCGCCCAAGGCGCCTGGAAGGGGGTCCGGGACCCCGCGCAAGCGCGCCATCACCCGGGCAACGTTGCCATCCACCGGCGTCGTCCGCCGGCCGAAGGCAATGGCGGCAATGGCGGAAGCAGTATAGGCGCCGATGCCCGGCAGCCGCCTGAGGCCCTCTTCATCGTCCGGGAGGACGCCGCCGAACGCCTCGACCACCATGCGGGCGCAGACGTGCATGTTGCGGGCCCGGGCGTAGTAGCCCAGACCCTGCCAGGCGTGTAGTACATCGTCCAGCTCGGCCGCCGCCAGGTCCTCGATGCGGGGCCACCGCGCCAGAAAGGCGGCGAAGTAGGGCTTCACCACCGCGACCGTGGTCTGCTGGAGCATGATCTCGCTGAGCCACACCCGATAGGGATCGGGCATCGTCCCCGCCCGGACACGCCAGGGCAGGTCGCGCCCATCGCGGTCGAACCAGTCCAGGAGCGCCGCCGCGAGGGCCGTGAATTCATCGCGCCGGGTCATGTCGCTCTGGTCCGTCGGGGAAAGGTCAGCCTATCATAGGGAGCACGAGACAGCGCGGAATGGAGCGCGCGATGAGTCAGCCGGCATCGGGACAGCAGTTCGGCCGTGGCGGCGGTCCGCGGGCCCTGGCGCGGTACGTGGACCGATTGACCCGGCCGGTCTACGCGCGGCGCGGATTCGCCGGCGCGGCGATCATCGAGCGGTGGGCGGATATCGTTGGCCCGGTGCTCGCCGGCCGGACCATGCCCGACCGGGTGGTGTTTCCCCGCGGCCAGCGCAGTGGCGGCACCCTTCATCTGAATGTGGACGGCGGCGCGTTGGCGGTGCAATTGCAGCACCTGGAACCGCAGATCATGGAACGTATCAACGGCCATTTCGGCTATCGCGCCATCGATCGGGTCCGCATCCTCCAACGGTCCCTGCCCCAACGGAAGAAGGTCGCGAAACCGCCGTCCGAGGCGCCCCGGCCGGCCGATCCCGAGCCCCTGTCCCGCACCGTCGAAACGGTTACCGATCCGGAACTGCGCCAGGCCCTGCGCGATCTTGGCCGGGCCATCGCGGCGCGGGATGCCGCGGATCGCGGGAATCCGTGACCCCGGGTGTCTTCCTTCCTATCTTTGGAGTCCACCGGGCTTCGAAGGCCAGGCGGTTGACGCTTGTGGAGCCCCAGCGGCCATCCTATAGTTGGCCACATCTTGTGCTTTGGAGAGTCTCGTGCACCGAACCCTAGTAGCATTGTTGGTTTTCGCGGCCCTGGTCGCCAGCCACCCGGTGGTGGCGGACATCAACGGAACGGAAGAGGCCCTGACGCCGCGGATCCTGGGCGATCCCGACGCGCCGGTGACCATCGAGGAGTTCGCGTCCCTCACCTGTCCCGGTTGCGCCTCGTTCCACACCGGCGCGCTGCCGGGAATCAAGAAGGATTTCATCGACACCGGCAAGGTGAAGCTGGTGTTTACGGACTTTCCCCTCGACTCGCTGGCCATGGCCGGGTCCATGCTTGCCCGTTGCGCCGAGGAGAAACGCTTCTTCGGCTTCATCGAGGTCCTGTTCCGTACCCAAAGCAACTGGTCTGGGGCAAAGAACCCGCGCCAGGCCTTGATGGGGGTCGCGCGCCTGGGCGGCATGTCCCAAGCCGATTTCGAAGCCTGCCTCGGCAACCAGGCGCTGATGGACGGCATCCGAAAGCGGGCCAAAGACGCCCAGAACAAGCACGGAATCAGCAGTACGCCCAGCTTTGTGGTCAATGGCGACATGGTGGAAATGACCTCCATGGATGACCTGCGACAGGCGCTGGAACGGGCTGTCGCCAACCCATGAGCGATTGTTTAGGCCGGGTCTGAGGGGAGACGCACCCCGTTGCTGCGGTTCAACAAACTACGGCTGGTCGGTTTCAAGTCCTTCGTCGATTCCACCGAATTGCAGGTGGAACCGGGCCTGACGGGCGTTGTCGGGCCCAACGGCTGCGGCAAGTCCAACCTGGTGGAGGCGCTGCGCTGGGTCATGGGCGAGACCTCGGCAAAACAGATGCGCGGCAGCGAGATGGACGATGTCATCTTCGGCGGTACCGCCTCCCGCCCGTCGCGAAACGTGGCCGAAGTATTGCTGAGCCTGAACAACGAGGCACGCACCGCGCCGGCCCAGTTCAACGACTTCGACGAATTGGAGGTTAGCCGCCGTATCGAGCGCGCCGGCGGCTCCACCTATCGGGTCAACGGGCGTGAAGTGCGGGCCCGGGACGTACAGCTCTTGTTCGCCGATTCGGCGACCGGCGCCCGTTCGACCGCCCTCGTCAGCCAGGGGCGGGTGGGCGCGATTATTGCCGCCAAGCCCCAGCAGCGGCGGGCGCTGCTGGAGGAGGCGGCGGGCATCACCGGGCTTCACTCCCGACGCCACGAGGCGGAGCTTCGGCTGCGCGCCGCCGAAACCAACCTGGAACGCCTTGAGGACATCATGGCCACCCTCGAGGCACAGCTCGGCGGCTTGCGCAAGCAGTCCCGCCAAGCCACCCGCTATCGCAACCTGAGCGGCCATATTCGCCGCGCCGAAGCGACCCAGCTTCTGTTGCGCTGGATCGCCCTCGAAGTCGCCCTGGAAGCCCATCGGGCGGCCCTTCGAGAGGCGGAGGGCCGGGTCGCCGCGGCGGCGATGGCCGCCGGCCGGGCCAGTACCGTCCAGGCGGAGGTCGCGGAAGCCTTGCCACCCCTGCGCCGCCAGGAGGCCGAGGCGGCCGCCGCGCTGCATCGCCTCAATGTGGCGCTGGACAGCCTGGAAAAGGAGGCCGAACGGGTCGCGGCGAGCATCGAGGAGGGACGTCGGCGCCTGGCACAGGCCGACGCCGACATGATCCGGGAACGGGCCCTGGCGGCCGAAGCGGAAGCCGCCACGGAGCGACTGGCGGCGGAGCGTGGGACCCTGGAAGCCGCCATGGCCGGCGAAGCGGCGGCCGAAACGGCGGTTCGCGGCGACCTGGAGTCGACGAGCGCCGACCTCGCGGGCCGGGAATCGGCCCTTCAGGCGCTGATCGAATCGGTGGCGTCCCAGGAGGCGGAGGGCGCGGCCGCCACCCGGCGGCGTGACGAACTGGGCCACCGTCTGGAGCGACTGAGCCGGCGGATTCAGGAGGCGGAGGCGCAACAGGCCAGTGCCAAAGTGGAAGCCATGGACCCATCGGCTTTGAAAGCGGCGACGGTGGCGTTCGAGACGGCCCGGGATGCCCTCGAGGCTTCCCGCAAGGACGTCGAGGCCGCCGAGGCGGCTCGGGCGGCGACCGGCCCCCTTCAGGACGAGGCCATTGCCGCCAAGCAGGCGGCGGACGCCGACCTCACGGGTCTGGTCGCCGAGGAGAAGGCACTGGCCGATCTGCTGGAGGTCGACGGCACGGACCTGTGGCCGCCCCTGGTGGATGCGGTGACCGTGGACGCGGGTTGGGAACGGGCCCTGGCCGCGGCCTTCGGTGACGACCTGTCCGTACCCGCCAACGAGGCGGCGCCGGTCCACTGGCGGACCCTGCCGCCCCTCTCCGATCCCCCATCCCTGCCCGAAGGCGCCGCGCCCCTGTCGGCGCGGGTCAAGGCGCCGCCGGCCCTGGCCCGGCGCCTGTCCCAGATCGGCGTCGTCGCCGACGCGGCCCAGGGCAGGGGCCTCAGAGGCGATCTGAAGCCCGGTCAGCGCCTGGTCAGCCGCGACGGCGGCTTGTGGCGGTGGGACGGCTATAGCGCCGCGCCCGATGCCTCCACCGGGGCGGCGGCGCGCCTGGAGCAGCGCAACCGCCTGCGGGACGTGCGCCGCACCATCGAGTCGGCCCGTAACGCCGCCACCACGGCGGCTGGCGGCCTCGAGGCGGCCCGGGCCCGGGTGGCGGAAGCCGTCACGGCGGAACGGGCGGCCCGGGACCGCGCCCGCCAGGCGCAGGAACAGGCCTCCCGCACCATGGAAGCGCTGTCGGCACTCAAGGAACGGGCCGCGCGCCACGATGCCCGCTTGATCGCCCTGCAACAGACCCTGGCCGACCTGGCGCGGGAGCGCCAGGAAGCGGAGGCCGCCATCGAAGAGGCGACCGCCGCCCTGGATGACCTGGCGGACCCCGCCGCGGCCCGCCGCGACCTCGACGACCAGCGCATGGCGGTAACGGACCGGCGGGATCGCCGGGCCGCCTGCCAGCAGAAACTCGACACGCTTCTGCGCGAGGCCGCCGCCCGGCGCCAACGCGTTGAGCGCATTGTCGAGGAAAGTGCCGGCTGGTTTTCCCGCCGCGCCGGCGCGGCGGCGCGACTGGCGGAACTGGAATCGCGGCGCGCCGAGGTCGACGGGCAATTGACCGATCTGTCCCGCCGTCCGGCCGACATCGACGACACCCGCCGCCGCCTGATGTCGGAGCTGGAATCGGGCGAAGCGAAACGCCGGACCGCGGCCGACCGGCTCGCCGATGCGGAAGCCCGGCTGGCGGAAGCGACGACGGCACAGCGGGCCGCCGAGGCCGATGTGGCGGCAACCCGGGAGAATCGGGTTCGGGCCGAGGCCGCCGTTGCCCAGGAGGAGCAGGCGCGCCGTGCCCTGGCCGAGCGGGTCACCGAGCGTCTCGATTGCGCGCCGCTTCAATTGCGCGACGTGGCCGAGCTGCCCGCCGACAAGCCGTTGCCGGACCTGGCCACCGTGGACACCCGCCTGGAACGGCTGATCCGCGAGCGTGACACCATGGGGCCGGTGAACCTTCGGGCCGAGCAAGAGGCGGCCGAGCTGACCGAACAGCTGGAGGTTCTGGAGACGGAACGCCAGGACCTCGTGGAAGCCATCGCCAAGCTGCGCCGGGGAATCTCGGTCCTCAACCGGGAAGGCCGGGAACGGCTTCTCGCCTCGTTCCATGAAGTGGACCGCCATTTCCGCGACCTGTTCGAGCGGCTGTTCGGCGGCGGACGGGCCCACCTCCAGCTCACCGAATCGGACGATCCCCTGGAAGCCGGTCTGGAGATCATGGCCAGCCCCCCCGGCAAGCGCCTGCAGGTCCTGTCGCTGCTATCGGGCGGCGAGCAGGCACTGACCGCGCTGGCCTTGCTGTTCGCCGCGTTCCTGACCAATCCGGCGCCGATCTGTGTCCTCGACGAGGTGGATGCGCCGCTCGACGACGCCAACGTCGACCGGTTCTGCTCCCTGGTCGAGGAGATTGCCCATTCCTTGCGCACCCGCTTCATGATCATCACCCATCACCGCATGACCATGGCCCGGATGGATCGGCTGTTCGGGGTCACCATGGCCGAGCGCGGGGTGTCCCAACTGGTGTCCGTGGACCTGGTCGAAGCGGAGGCCTTGAGGGCCACGGCCTGAACCACGCTCACCGCTAAAAAATCATTGAATTCAAAGGACTTGATGAGGGGCATTCCACCTTGACAGCCCCCGGGGCGGCGATTATGGTCCGGCCGACTTTAATGCCGACCCTGACCGGATGGAGGGTCTTCCTCGTCGTCCTCCGGGCTACTTTCCGATGAGCGAACGGCCGCCGCGAGAGGCGCTCAATGACCTCGACGCGCGGCTTCGCCGAGCGCGGGAAGCATCGGAACCGACGGAGTTGGCGCGCCGCGCCCGCGGCGGCGATCCACCGCAAGGGGCATTGGGGCTTGCCTTGCGCCTCGGCGTGGAGATGGTCTCCGCGCTGGTCGTGGGCACGGCCATCGGCTGGGGGCTCGATCATGTGTTCGGGACCCGGCCCTGGATCATGCTGGTGTTCATCCTCCTCGGCGGGGCTGCCGGCATTCTCAACGTCTATCGGCTGGCGCGCGGTTTCGGCTACGCGGCGGGCTACAAGAAGGACGTTGACAGCACGACGAACGGCGACGGCGGACGGTAAGGAAACGGACCGGTGGCAGACCCGCATAGCCCCCTAGCCCAGTTCGAGATCCAGCGCTGGGTTCCCCTCCACCTGGGAGACCTGGACGTCTCGTTCACCAATTCCTCGGCCTTCATGGTCCTGGCCGTGGCCTGCACGGTGGTGTTCCTGCTTGCCGGCATGCGGCGTCACGCCCTGGTCCCCGGACGATGGCAGTCGATGACCGAGATGTCGTACCTGTTCATCGCCAATCTGGTGCGCGATACGGTGGGAAACGGCGGCCGGCCGTACTTTCCCTTCATATTCACGGTGTTCATGTTCGTGCTGTTCGGCAACCTGCTGGGCATGGTCCCCTACAGCTTCACCTTCACCAGCCATATCGTCGTGACCTTCGCCATGGCGTCGGTGATCTTCATCGGCGTGACGATTATCGGCATCGCCAAGCATGGCCTGCACTTTCTCACCTTCTTCGTGCCCCCCGGCGTGCACTGGGTGATGTGGCCGCTGATGATTCCCATCGAGATCATCTCCTATCTGTCGCGCCCGATCAGCCTGTCGGTCCGTCTGTTCGCCAACATGCTGGCGGGCCACACGTTGATGAAGGTGTTCGCCGGCTTCGTGATTTCGTTGGGCGTGTTCGGCGTTCTGCCCCTGGCCTTCGTGGTGGCGCTGACCGGCCTGGAGATCGTGATCGCGATACTTCAGGCCTATGTGTTCACCATCCTTACGTGCCTCTATCTCAACGATTCGCTGCACCTTCACTGAACATCGGCTTCACTGATCGTCGGCTCCTCGGGGGCCACCCCACAACCCAATCGAGAAGGGACCTCAGAGAATGGAACTCGAAGCGGCAAAACTGTTGGGTGCGGGTCTCGCCACCATCGGCGTGATCGGTGCCGGTATCGGTATCGGCACCATCTTCGCCTCGTTCATCCAGGCGGTCGGGCGCAACCCGTCGGCGCAACAAGCGGTGTTCCCGATGACCATGCTGGGCTTCGCCCTGGTCGAAGCGGTTGCCCTCTACGCCCTGGTCATCGCCCTGGTCATCCTGTTCGGCTGACGCCGGGCGTCGGACTTCCGAGGAGTCGTCCATGCCGCAGCTGGACCCGACCACGTTCTCGCCCCAGGTGGCTTGGCTGGCGATCACGTTCATCGTTCTGCTTCTGGTCATGTGGAAGCTGGTGGTGCCGCGCATCTCCGGGGTGCTTGACGCCCGCCAGCGGCGCATGGACGAGAACCTGTCCCGGGCCGCCGAGCTGAAGGCCGAAGCGGAAGTCCTGTTGGAGGCCTATGAGGCTTCGATGGCGGCGGCCCGCCAACAGGCCCAGGCGGCGATCGCCGAGGTTACGGCGGAGGCCGCGGACGAGGCCGCCCGCCAACACGCATCGTTGGGCGAAACCCTGGCGGCGCGGATCGCCGAGGGCGAAGCCGCCATCGCAAAGGCGCGGGACGAGGCCCTGTCCAGCCTGCGGGAGGTGGCCGCGGACGTTGCGGTCAGCGCCACCGAACGGCTTATCGGGGAACGACTGGCCGCCGGCGCGGTGGCCGACGCGGTCGATGCGGCCATGGCGACGCGGGAGTAGGGACCATGTTCGGCGATCCCACTTTCTGGGTTTTGGTCGCCTTCGTCATCTTCGTGCTGGCCATTTCCCGGCCCCTGGGACGTGGCCTCTCGGCCGCTCTCGACAAGCGGGCCGGGCAGATCAAGAACGATCTGGACGAGGCGGAACGCCTGCGCGTCGAAGCTCAGGATCTTCTCGCCAGCTATCAGCGCCGGCAGCGCGACGCGGTGCAGGAGGCGGAGAACATCGTCAACCAGGCGCGGGAAGAGGCGGACCGTCTGCGGGCCCGCGCCGCCAAGGAACTCGAACACGCGGTCAAACGGCGTGAACAGCAGGCCCTGGATCGAATCGCCCAGGCGGAAGCCCAGGCCACCGCCGACGTGCGGACCCTGGCCGTGGAGGTGGCCCTGGACGCGACCCGGCGCCTGCTGGAGGAAAATCTCGGCGCCGAAAAGGCGGATGCCATGGTCGACGAGGCAATCAGCGACCTGCCGGCCAAGATTCACTAAAACGCTTCTCGCTGGCGCGGAGTCGGAACCAGCCCGCGCCTCTTGGATGTCCATTCGGGACAGGGACGGGCGGGTCTCAGACCGGCCCGCCGGCGCCCGTCGCGGTTCGGGCGCATGGATAGGGTCAATTCAATCGCTCACTGGTTTCAGTCAAGCAAGACGTGCTCTACGGCTCGGTGGTCACCATCAGGGGCAGGTGGTCGGAAGCGAGTCGGGCGGTCTTGCCGCGGATAATCTTGGCATCGGTCACCACCATCCCGGGGCTGAGGAAGATATGGTCGATGGCGAGGACCGGAAGCCGCGCCGGAAAGGTCGGCTGAGGCCGCCGACCCGTCTTGACCTGCACGTCCTCCAACCTCGTGGCGATGCGGCGATAGGCGCGGGATCGAGGGACGGCGTTGAAATCGCCGAGCAGGACCACCGGGCCCGTGCACGCGGGATGCCCCAACCATTGCTTGCCGAATAGCGCGTCGAGTTGCACCCGCCGTTCCGGGGCGGTAAGGCCGAGGTGGGTGGTCACCACCTGTATCGGCTGGCCGTCCACTTCCACGCAAACCCACAGCGCGCCGCGACGCGGCACCACCGGGATGCGGGGCGTCGCCCCCGGCAATCGCGCCGCCTTGACCAGGCGCGCCGGCAGGGCCGTCATGATGGCGACGCCATGGGTGCCCGTGTCCTCGACCCCGAGAGCCGTACTGAAATGAAATTCCATGCCGAGGGTGCGGGCGATGCTCTCCGCCTGATCGACCATACCGGTGCGGGTTCGGTGCACATCCACCTCTTGCAGGGCGACGATATCCGGCCTGCCCTGGGCGATGACCGCGGCAATGCGCTCTGGCGAGGTGACGCGATCGGTGCCGGTGCAGCGATGGGCGTTGTAGGTCAGGATGCGCGGCATGAACCAACTCGCAAGACGGCACCTCTCGCGGGTCCGCGCCCGACGCCTCCGGTCAATAGATCGTCATGCTGTCCAGCACCCAGCGACCCCGTCCCTTATATTGAACCACTGCCTCGAAACGGTCGCTCTTGACGGTGCCGGTGGTACCCGCGGACTCGGTGCGGGGCACGTGGGAGGTCACCTTGTGCCGGCATTCCCCAAGGTATTCGGTACGCCCGCCCGGGATGTTAATGGTGCCGTGCCCGACTTCCGACAAGGGCGGCAGGGCCAGGCGGCCGCGCGCGTAATCCGTGGCGGCCGCGAAGGCGGCCATGCCGTTGCTGCAGGCCTCCGCCTGTTCCTCTTCAGCATCCTCGCAGGCGGCGACCAGGCACAGAATCGCCAGCCCGGCCACGCGAAGGCGGGATCCCCAATGCCGGCGAATTTTCTCCATGGGCACGTTGCCTCCTTGCCGGTAACTCCCGGCGCTCCGTTCAGCCGTCAGTATGGCGTCGGAACCGGGAGCGGAGAAGTATAGGGCCGGCCTCCCCCGCCGTCACCGCGATGGGCGGCGCCTCACTTGGGGACGTCCTCCACATAGCAGGCCATGCCGTTGCTTCGCGGCTCGCACATATGCACCCGGACATATTGAACCCGTGGCTCGGCCCACCAAATGCGCTCGCCCGCCACCGCGTTTTCGATGCCGGTTCCCTGCTTGGTCTCGATCTGGGCACCGGCGGGCGGAATGACGCGGTCGGCGAGTATGGACGCGGCCACGAGTATCGAGGCGGCAACGATGGCGTGAGCATAGTTCATCGGTTTCTCCCGGCGAGGTTGTCTCCAAGAACGGGCCCGGCCCCGTTCACGTCACGCTGGCCTTGACGGCCTTCGACACCAGGTCGTCCGGAAGGTCGTCGAAGGACGCGTAGTTCAGGGAATAGAGGCGGGCATACAGTCCCTCCAGGGCGATCAGTTCGTCATGATTGCCCGATTCCACGATACGGCCCTCGTTGAGGACAATGATGCGATCGGCGCCCCGCACCGTGGCCAGGCGGTGGGCGATGACCAGTCCCGTGCGCCCCTTGAGCAGGATTTTGAGCGCATTCTGGATCAGCAGTTCGGTGTAGCTGTCGATGCTGGCGGTGGCCTCGTCGAGAATCAGGATCGTGGCATCGGCCACCAGGGCGCGGGCGAAACTCAGCAACTGCCGCTGGCCCAGGGACAGATTGCCGCCCCGCTCCTCCAGCATGGTGTCGTAACCGTCGGGCAAGGCCTCGATGAAGTCGTGGGCGCCGACGGCGGTGGCCGCGGCGACGACGGTTTCCCGGCTCACGTCCGTGTGGCTATAGAGGATGTTGTCCATGACGGTGCCGGTAAAGAGGAACGGCTCCTGCAGAACCATGGCCACATGGCGTCCGAGGGACGTCTCGGTCATGTCGCGCACATTGTGGCCGCCGACGGTAATCGTGCCGGACCATACGTCGTAGAACCTGTGCATCAGGGCCATGGTGCTGGTCTTGCCCGATCCGGTCGGACCCACCAGGGCCACCGTCTCGCCCGGATTGACCCGGAAGCTGACGTCGCGCAGCACCGGCTGATCCTTCATGTAGCCGAAGGTCACGTTTTCGAAGGCGACGGAACCGTCGATGGTCTGGGGGCTGACCGCGCTCGCCTTGTCCTCGATATCGACGGGCACGTCGATCACCTCGAACACCCGCTGGCCCGAGGCCATGGCCCGTTGCATGACGCTGTATTGCATGGTCAGCGAGCGGATGGGATCGAAGAACCGCTGAACGTAGAAGAAGAACGCGACCATGACGCCCAGGTCCAGTTCCTGCTCCAGCACCATGCCGCCGCCAACCACGATAACGATCGCCATGGCGCCGCCGGTCAGGGTGTCGACGATGGGCACCATCACCTGGGCGAATTTGGCGGCCCGCAAATAGGACCGCAGGTTGTCGGTGGCTTTTTCGTCGTACAGGTCCTCGTTGACCTCTTCGCGGGTCATCGCTTGCACCGTGCGGACGCCGCGGATGGCTTCCGCCAGCGCGCCGTTGACCGAGGAGTTGGTCACCCGGGCGCGCAGAAAGGCCTTGCGTGCCCTGGGAAGCCAGACGATGCGGACCAAAAGCAGGATCGGCACCACGGAAAGGGTGAGCAGGCCCAGTTCCAGGTCCAGGTACAACAGCACGCTCATGATGCCGATCAACAGCACGAAGTCGCCGATGGCGAACACCGACGTGTCGAGAAACTCCTGCATGGCGTAAACGTCGCCCTGGAGACGCGACATCAGGCGGCCCACCTCGGTCCTGTCCATGAACGACAGCGACACCTTCTGCAGGTGCTCGAACATGGCCCGCCGCAAGTCGATCAGCACGTTCTCGGCCGCTTTGCCGACCAACACTTCCTGGATGAAGTTGGCGCCGTAGTTGACCAGAATCACGAAACCGAAGGTCAGCGCCGCCAGATGAATCAGCGCCCGGTCGGTGGCGCCGGTGACCAAGGCCTGGTCGATGGCGTCCCGCACCACCAGGGGGATGGCGATCTGGGTCGCCGTGAACACGAAGACCGCCAGAATTGCCAGGATCAGACGGCCCCGATAGGGTCTCAAGTAGGAGAAAAAGCGGCGCACGATCCGGCCGTCGAAGGCGGCGCCAAACATCTGCTCTTCCTGGCTTACCTGGGAGCCAACCACGGCCCGCGGCGGGCGTCCCCGCTCGGGACCCCTCGCCTCGGAGGATGCGACCGTCATGGCGTCGTCCCCACATCGCCATCGTCGTGGGCACCGCCAGCGACGTCACCGGCCACACCATGGTCCTCCCCGGGCCGGATCTGCAGCTGGTAGAGGTTGTGATAGCGGCCCTCCTTGGCGATCAGTTCCTGGTGGGTGCCCCGCTCGACGATCCGGCCTTCGTCGAGAAACAGGATCTCGTCGGCATGCATGAACGAACTCAGGCGATGGGAAATGATGATGGTGATCCGGTTTTCGGCGCTCTCCTGCAACGCCGCGCGAATTCGCCGTTCGGTACCCGCGTCGATGGACGCGGTGGAGTCGTCGAAGATCAGGATCGCCGGGTCGGTCAGCAGGCCACGGGCAATGGTCAGGCGCTGGCGCTGCCCGCCCGAGAGGGACACACCGCGTTCGCCGACCAGGGTACCGTACTCGGCGGGAAGCCGGCTGACGTATTCGTGCAATTGAGCCTGGGAATTGGCGTGGCCGATCCGCTCCTCGGTAGCCCAAGGATCGCCGTAGGCGATGTTGTTATCGATGGACGCGGTGAACAGGAAGGCGTCCTGCTGGACGATGCCCACGGCCTCGCGAAGGGACTTCAGGGATACCGCTCGGAGGTCCTGGCCGTCGATGGTGATGCGCCCACCGGTGACGTCGTAGAAGCGGGGGACGAGATGGGCAACGGTGGATTTGCCGCTGCCCGGGGGCCCGACGATGCCAATGGTCTGGCCGCGCCGTGCCTCGAAGTTGATACCGCGCAGCGTGGCCTTGCCCCGTCCGCCGCCACCGTAGTCGAAGTCCACGTCCTCGAACCGCAGGATGCCTTCGTTCACCGATAGGGGCAGGGCGTCGTCCCGGTCGCGGATGGCCGGGACGGCGTCCAGCACTTCGAACAGGCGCACCCCGCAGGTGGAGCCGCGGGCGAAGGCGTTGACCATCATGCCCAGTTGGCGGACGGGCATCTGGAGGATGGTCATGAAGCCCAGGAACTCGGTCAGCTTGCCGACCGTGATGTCCCCATCGATCACCTTCAGTCCGCCGAGCCACAGGACCAGTCCCATGGCAATGAAAAACGAGAAGGTCATGGTCGTCGTATTGCGCACCCTGACGTCCACGCGCCGCTCGGAAATATCGCGGGCAAGGGCGGAACTCTCGTCGAACAGCGCCATCTCATGGTCCTGGGCGGCGAAGGCGCGGACCACCCGGATGCCGCCCAGGTTTTCCTCCATGATCCGCGACATCACGCCCAGGCGTTCCTGGAGTTCGAGCCACATCTGGCGCAGGCGCAACCGGGTCACCGAAGACCGCCAGGCGACGAAGGGCACAAAACTAAGGCTCAGCAGGCCCAGCGCCACGTCCGCCGAGATCAGCAGGGTAGCCCCGATACCGATCAGGTTGACCAGCAGAACCGCGCGCACCAGGCCCGCATTGAAGAACTGGCGGACTCCCTCCAGGTCCAGCATGCCGCGGGTTATCAGTTCGCCCGTATGGACACGGTCGTGGTAGCTGAACGCAAGACGCTGAAGCTTCTCGTAGAAGGCCATGCGCAGGTCGTAGGCGACGTAGTGGCCTACCGATTCGCCGTAGTAGTTGTGGATCAGCGTGAAAATCCCCCGCAACACCGAAACGCCCAACAACATCAAGGCCACGTGAAGCAGGGACTCGCGGGCGGACGCCGTAGCGGCGGGACCCTGGGACAGGAGGGCGTGGGCGTGGTCCACGGCGGCGCCGAGGAACTGGGGAATAAGCAACTGGAAATTGGCCGCCACGATCGTCGCGCCCATGGCCAGGGCAACGCGCCACGGGTAGCGCAGCGCCATGCGGGACACCCGCGACAAGACATTCAGGCCCTGGGGGGTCAGCCGTACCTGACGGCTGCGGCGCGAAGGTCCCGGCGCCAGGCGGCCGGACGCACTGCCGGCGCCGCTCACCATGGGGATCGGTCGTTGTTGGGACGGGCACCGGACGGCGCGCCGCCGGCCGGGAATGGGCGGGTCATCGCTCGCAATCGGGAAAAACCGGGTTCTGCCCCGCAGCGCCGGGACACACCGTCATACTACCACCCATGACCGTCGCCATTCAACGGCCCGATGTGCCCAGGAGGCCCGCCTCGACGGGCGTTGTCACATTTACTAGACCCCATGTCCGACTGGGATGTGGGTGACCCGTCTCACATTATGCGGGTGTCGAGGGTTGCACCGGATGGTCCGGTGTCTTGCCTCATGCATAGGAGACGGGTCATGGAACAGGTTATCACGTACGTGGGTCTGGACGTTCACAAGAAGAGCATTTCGGTCGCCATTGCCGATGGCGGCTTGCGCCGGGAGGCGCGCTATTTCGGCACCATCGCGAACCAACCGGCGGCGTTGCGGAAGTTGGCGCACAGGCTGGGGCGCGAGGGACGCGCGCTGCGCTTCTGCTACGAGGCCGGGCCGTGCGGTTACGGGGTCTATCGGACGCTAACATCGCTCGGCCACGACTGCGTGGTGGTGGCGCCGTCGCTGATCCCGCGGCGTCCTGGCGATCGGATCAAGACCGACCGCCGCGATGCCTTGGGCTTGGCCAAGCTGGACCGCGCCGGCGAGCTGACGCCGGTGTGGGTTCCCGAGCCCGAGCACGAGGCCCTGCGCGATCTGGTGCGGGCCCGCGCGGCGGCGGTCAAGGCCCTGCGCCGGGCGCGTCAGCAGTTGAGCGGCTTCCTGCTACGCCACGCCCGCACGCGAGACGGCAACAACTGGACCCTGGCCCACCGGCGCTGGCTGGCGAGCCTGCGTTTCGAGCAGCCGGCCCAGCAGATCGTCCTGGAGGACTATATCCAGGCCATCGAGGATGCCCAGGCGCGGCGCGACCGCCTGACGGCCGAGATCGAAGCATTGGTCCCCCGTTGGTCCCTGGCTGCCGTCGCCCAGGCCCTTCAGGCCATGCGCGGCGTGGCGCTGATCACCGCCGTCACCCTGTTGGCCGAGATCGGCGACCTGACCCGTTTCGACAGCCCGCGTCAGCTCATGGCGCACCTCGGTCTGGTGCCCTCGGAGCATTCCAGCGCCGCTCACATCCGGCGCGGCGCCATCACCAAGGCCGGCAACGCCGAGGCGCGCCGCGTCATGATCGAGGCCGCCTGGTGCTACCGCCTGCCGGCGCGGGTCAGCCGCTGCCTCCTGGAGCGCCTCCAGGGCCAACCCAAGGCGGTCCGCGACATCGCCTGGAAGGCCCAGACCCGCCTCTGCGCCCGCTACCGCCGCATGGGCGCCCAAGGCAAGGATACCCCCCTGGTCACAACGGCTATCGCCCGCGAGATGCTCGGCTTCGTCTGGGCCATCGCCCGCGAGGTCGCGCCGTGCAAGGCCGGCTGAGAAAAAGCAGGGAAAAATCGTCACCCCACAAGAGGAGGACCGAAGCAGCCTACCAACAGTCCGCCGGCGCCCATGCCTGGGGGCGAGACCACGGTGAGGGGAACCCTCGACTGCTCTACGAGCGGGACTTGTCCCACGCTCGTCATCTAGACCGAGGCAGCCCCACGACGAACCCAGGGTCATGCGGTCCCAACCCGCGCATCAGAGATCGATCAACCGTCGTCAGGACGGTTTCGCCCCCTGCCATGTGCGCTGGCGCTATACGTATCTCGACACCGGCAACACGGTGAGCGGTGATCTTCGTCCGAAACCTTGAATTCGGACATGAGAGAGTAATCCCCGTGACCGCCCGACTCGTGGCGCGGCGGCGGTCCCCGGGGGTTTGCTAGCTCATAATTCATGCGTATCTGTGTTTTTGGCATCGGCGCCATTGGCGGTCTTGTATTGGCCCGACTCACGCGCTCTGGCGTGGACGCCACGGGGTTTGCTCGTGGCGAAAACCTGGCCGCTATCCGGGCGCGCGGGTTACGGCTGGTCGATCACGAGGGCATGGAACACTTGGTGAAACCTGTCCATGTGACGGATGACGCGGAATACCTGGGTCCCCAGGACGTGGTTTTCCTGGCCCTCAAGGCGAACCGGGTGGTCGATGCCCTGGACCGGATCAGACCCCTGATCGGCCCGCGCACGACCGTGGTCTCGGCGGTGAACGGCATACCCTGGTGGTATTTCCACGCATTCTCCGGGGACTGGCCCAAAAAGCACCTGGACATGGTGGATCCCGGCGGGCGGATATGGAGCGCACTGGGCCCCGAGCGGGCGCTCGGCTGCGTGGTCTACCTGGGCGCCTCGGTGCCGCGCCCCGGCGTGGTATCCCACACCCAGCACAAGCGTCTGGTGCTTGGCGAGCCGGACGGCGGCATCAGCGAGCGGGCCCAAGCGCTGTCGGAGGTCCTGGAGGGCGCCGGCTTCGAAGCACCGGTCGTCCCCGATATCCGGCGTGTGGTCTGGCACAAGGTGTGGGGTAACGCCTGGGCCAACACCATCAGCGTCATCACCCGCGCCACCATCGACGCCATGTGCGAGGATCCCTTCCTGCGCGACGGCGTGCGCGCCATGATGGCGGAAATTCGTGACGTGGCGGGCCACTATGGGATCGACATCGAGGACGACGTCGATCAGCGGATTTCCGACTCCGCCCGACTGGGCGCTTTCAAGAGCTCCACCCTGCAGGATTTCGAGCGCGGCCGGGCCGTCGAAGTGGACGCCATTCTGGGCGCGGTGATGGAGCTGGCCCGCGAGGCCGGCGAACCGACGCCGCTGGTCGACATGGTCTACGCCTTGACCCGGCTCACCGCCCGCATCGCCGGCTGCTATCAGGCACCTTAGGATGCGTCGACCCGCGGCCTCGGTTGATCCGATTCAATGTGCCGCGGCCAATGGCTCCCCCAGCAATGGCTCCCCCACCCCGGCCCCCCTCGAGGGGGAGAAGGGCGCGTACGGCCACTGAAGTTCTCGACGCCCGGCGGCCCGTCAACGCGACCAGCGGCGGATGTCCGCCGCCGTCACCCCCGGGTGCACGGGCAGCAGCACCAGGTGGCGGCGCAATCGAAGGGCGGTGGCGTGGCGTTGCGGGTTCGCCAACACCTCGGGCGGCAGGTCGGGCCAGCTTTCGGCCGGGCAGCCGCGGGCTCGCAACCGCCCGTAGGTGTCTGCCGCCGCCCCGGGCGTCCGAGCGCGGAGGACGAAGCGGTACGGGGTCCAGGCGGCAGCCTCGGCAAAGAACGGTTCCGAGTCCGTCCAGCCGGCGACCGCCGCCGCCCAGGCCCCGTGGTTGGCCCGCCGGATCTCGGCGTTTCGATCCAGGTCCGGAAGGGCCCGTGACAGGAGCCGCCGCGATACCGCCGACAGGACCGGCCGTTCCGGCGGCGGCCCGGGCGGCGGATCCACATGGAAGGGCGCCGTCCGACGGCGGATTGCCCAGGCCCGCGCGAGGCGGGGCATCGCGGCCTGCAGGCCCCGCTTGACGGCCCACACTCCGGTTGATGGGGCCGCGCCCACGGCGGCGATCCCCCGCAGAACTTCCGGGCGCCCGCAGAGCACCGCCCCGTCGGGCAGGGCCAGCATCTTGCGCGGGCTGTAGAACGCGGCGTCGCCAAACCGCCCGATCCCCCCTTCCGGGCGCAGGGCGTGGGCGCCGTCCTCCACCAGCCAGGCGCCCGCCTCGTCGCAAAATCGCCGCGCCTCGGCCAGGTCCGTGGGCCGGCCAAAGGTATGAACGGCGACGAACAGGTCGGGCGGCCCGTCCCGCGCCGCCATCTCATGGCAGGCGTCCCAGCGGGGCGTCAGGTCCTCGCCAATGGGATAGAAGGCCAGCCGGACCCCCGCCGCGCGCGCCGGCGCCGTCGATTCGTTACAGAAATAATCGGGCAGCCACAGGCACGGCCCCGCCCCGGCCTTCCGCAAGGCCAGCAGCGGCAGCGCGAAAGCCGCCCGCGACAGCCACACCGCCGCCGCCCCCGGCCCGCACCAGGGCGCAGCCAGCAGGTTGTCGTTGGGGACCGACCCGGCCCAGGCCGTCAACAGGTCGCGCAAGCGGGGCAGCGGCGCCGGGGTAGACATGATGGAGAGGCTCCGCCAAGCAGGCCACGGAACGAGAGGCCCACCATAGAGCCCCCCCAGCCGGCCCGCCATTCGGACCGACACTAGCTCGACAGTGGCCCGACAGTGGCCCGACAGTGGCCCGACAGTGGCCCGACAGTGGCCCGACAGTGGCCAGCGTTGACCGCCGCCCGCCCCGGCGGTAAGTAGGACCCATGGGCCAAGCGCCAACGCCGCCTTAGCTCAGTTGGTAGAGCATCGCATTCGTAATGCGAGGGTCGCAGGTTCGAGTCCTGCAGGCGGCACCATATTTTTCAATGACTTGGCGCTCACATGGTCGGCCGAAGCGCCGGCCATTGTGGAATTTGTGTGAAATCGTGTCAGGGTTCTTCGGCCTTGCGCGGGCCGATTCGTTCCTGTTCCGTATTGGACTGTTCCATCCTTTCAATGGCTTGATGTAGCGCGCCATTTAGTCTTGGTGGAGTCGCCACTTAGTCTTGGACTCTGGAGCGGCTTGGATTCAGGGGCCGGTGATGATGAGCTCGCCAGCCGCCTTGGGGGCCTTGCCGCCGGCTATGGTGTAGGTGGTGGTGACCGGCTCGATGGTGAAGCCCGAGAACAGCTCTCGGACCTCGGGGATGTCGTTTAACGACAGGATGAAGCGGCCTTGAAGGCGGGCTAAACGGGCCGCCAGCAGGGTGAAGTCGTCGCGGGCGAAGAGGCCCTTGCCGTAGTCGGTCTCGTTGACCCAGTAGGGCGGGTCGACGTAGAAGAGCGTGCCCGGCCGGTCGTAGCGGTCGACGAAGGCCTGCCAGGGCAGGCATTCGATCGCCACCCCCGAGAGCCGCTCGTGCAGATCCTCCAGCATGGGGCCCAAGCGGGTGACGTCGAAGCGGGCGGGGCGGTCGTAGCTCACACCGAAAGTGCGGCCCCTTGCCTTACCGCCGAACGCGGCGTTCTGGAGGTAGAGGAACCGGGCCGCCCGCTCCAAATCGGTCAGTGTATCGGGGTCGGTACGGGCCAGGCGGTCGAACTCGGTGCGGGTGGTGAGCTGGAAGCGGATCATCTCCATGAAGGCCACGTAGTGGCGCTGAAGGATGCGGAACAGCGTCGCCACGTCGCGGCTGGCGTCATTGATCACCTCGGCCGCCGGTGCGGACCGGCGGCGCAGGTAGACCCCGCCCATGCCGACGAAGGGCTCGGCGTAGCAGTTATGGTCGATGGCCTCGATGCGCGCAACGAGGCGCCGCGCCAGGTTGCGCTTGCCGCCGATGTAGGGAGCGACCGGCAGGACCAGCCGCACGGGTCGAATGGACTCCATGGAGGTTGCGAACCACACTGCTCCCGCCGCGTGCATGCGGTGGCGGGATGGCCACGACTTGGCCGGTTGCGGTCGTGCGGGGCACCTCCCCGCGGTTCGGGGTGTTGGCGCACCCCGACCCCCGCCGGCCTGGCGGCGAGGGCGAGCCCGAATATCACGGACTACGGGTTGGACCGTAACCGGACGGATTGCGGGCGCGGCACTGTGACAGGGAACCCTCGGCTTATCCCGAGTCGTCTTCGGCGCAGCCGGCATCGCGCATCCAGCCGGCGACCTTTTCGACCATGTGAGGCATGCCGACCCCCTCGAAGAGGGCCTTAGACCTGACCCAGTTGGCGCAGGCGGCGTCCAGGTCGCCGCGGTTCTCATAGAGGATGCCCAGGTTGCCGTACTGGTTGGCCATGCCCTCCTTGCGGCCGAGGGCCTCGCTGATCTCCAGGCTCTTGCGGTACATGGCCTCGGCGGCGTCCAGGTCGCCGCGGGTCCGATAGAGGTTGCCCAGGTTGCCGTAGTTTCTGGCTATGCCCCCCTTGTTGCCGAGGGCCTCATGGATCTCCAGGCTCTTGCGGTGTATGGCCTCGGCGGCGTCCAGGTCGCCGCGGGTCTGACAGAGGATGCCCTGGTTGCCGTACGCGACAGCGAGAACGGACTTGTCGTCGAGCTGATTGGCCAAGCGCTCGACGTGGCGGTATGCGGATTCGGCACCCTCCAATTCACCGAGCCGGCGCTGTAGGTGCCCCACCATGTTCCACGCGTGCGCGTCGTCGGGATCGAGGCGAGTGGCTTCCTGGTAGGACGCAAGGGCCTTGTGCGTGTCGTGGAGGTAGGCCATGGCGCCCAATACGGCGGATCGATCGCCTCCATTCTGCTCAATCTTCCCGGCACCCCGTCGTCCGCCATCATCTGCCTCGATGGCTACCCGATGACCCGCCAGGGCCGAGCCGGACCGGCCATATTCTTGACCACCTACGCCTCGTTCATGGGCAGTCTGTTTGCCATCTTTCTGCTGCTGACGGTGGCGCCCCTGGCGGCCAGGCTGGCGCTGACCTTCGGCGCCGCCGAATACTTCTCGCTGATGATCCTGGGACTGATCGCCGCCGCTTCCCTGGCCCAGTACGGCGTCATGCGGGGTCTCGCCATGGTCTCCGTCGGCCTGATCCTTGGGCTGGTCGGCAGCGACGTCGCATCCGGCACGTACCAGTTTACCTTCGGCGCGCTGGAACTGGCCGATGGCCTGAGCATCATTGCCATGGCCATGGGTCTGTTCGGGGTTGCGGAAAACCGGTATCCACTTTCCCGATCAATACCTTACGCGGCAGCGCAATGAAAACTTCGGTCCAGGCCCGCGGGGCAAAGGATGGTGGGCCCGGCAGGACTCGAACCTGCAACCAGACCGTTATGAGCGGTCGGCTCTAACCAGTTGAGCTACGGGCCCGGGCGCCGCGCACGGGTGCCATGCCCCAGATGTCAGAAAACGCCGGCCTTGGCAACGGCCGGGGCGCGGCTCAGTAGTCCAGGAAGCTCCTGAGCTTGCGCGAGCGGCTGGGGTGTTTGAGTTTTCTCAGGGCCTTGGCCTCGATCTGGCGGATGCGCTCGCGGGTGACGGAGAACTGCTGGCCCACCTCTTCCAGGGTGTGGTCCGTGTTCATGCCGATGCCGAAGCGCATGCGCAGCACCCGTTCCTCGCGCGGCGTGAGGCTGGAGAGCACCCGGGTGGTGGTTTCCCGCAGGTTGCCGTTGATGGCGGCTTCCAGGGGCTGGACGGCGTTCTTGTCCTCGATGAAGTCGCCCAGGTGGCTGTCTTCCTCGTCGCCGATGGGGGTCTCCAGGCTGATCGGCTCCTTGGCGATCTTCAGCACCTTGCGCACCTTTTCGAGCGGCATGCCGAGCTTTTCCGCCAGCTCCTCCGGGGTCGGCTCGCGGCCGATTTCATGGAGCATCTGGCGCGAGGTGCGCACCAGCTTGTTGATGGTCTCGATCATATGGACGGGGATGCGGATGGTGCGCGCCTGGTCGGCGATCGACCGCGTGATGGCCTGGCGGATCCACCATGTGGCGTAGGTGGAGAACTTGTAGCCGCGCCGGTATTCGAACTTGTCGACCGCCTTCATCAGGCCGATGTTGCCCTCCTGGATCAGATCCAGGAACTGCAGGCCGCGGTTGGTATATTTCTTGGCGATGGAGATCACCAGGCGCAGGTTGGCCTCGATCATCTCCTTCTTCGCCTTGCCGGCCTCCCGCTCGCCCTTCTTCACCGTGTGGACGATGCGGCGGAACTCGCTCACCGGCAGCCCGGCCTCCTCGGCGATGGCGCCGACGGCGGCGCGCAAATCCATGATGGCGGCGGCGTTCCGGTTGCTGGCGAAGCGCTTCCAGTGGCGCCCCGGCAGGTTGGCCAGGCGTTCGAACCAGGTCGGATCCAGTTCGTTGCCGTTGTACTCGACCAGGAAGTCCTCGCGCTTGACCTTGGCCTGGAGCGCCAGCCGCAGCAGCCGCCCCTCCAGGTCCAGGAGCTGCTTGTTGAGGGCGTAGAGCTGCTCGACAAGGGCCTCGATGCGCAGGTTGTTGAGGTGGATGCCTTGCATGAACTCGATCAGCTCGCCGCGCAGCTTGGTATAGCGCCGGGTCTGCGCCTTGCTTAGTTCCTCGCCCAGGCTGATCTTCTCGAGCCGGGTCACCTGCAGACGGTTGAGCTTGTTGTAGGTCGAGGCGACGGTCTTGAACGTCTCCATCACTTCCGGTTTCAGCTTCGCCTCGAGGGCGGCGAGTGACAGATTCACCTCTTCCGCGTCGTCGTCATCGTCGTCGGATTCCAGGTCCTTGACTTCGCCGTCCGGATTCTCGGCTTTCGTCGCCGCCTCGTCGGCGCGGGTGCCGTTGGACTTGGCCGCGGCGCCATCGCCCGGCAAATCGCCTATCGTCGTGGGAATGGTATTGGCGGCCAGCGCCTGGCCCTCTACGGCGACCGCCTGGCCCCCTTCGACGACCGCCTGGCCCCCTTCGACGACCGCCGGGTCTTGTTCAGGGGCCGCCGCGCCCTCGTTGGCGACTGGCGTGCTCCCGATAGCGGCTGGCGTCACCCCATTGACGCCTGGCGCGGCTCCTTCGGGGGCGGGCGCGCCTTCTTCGCCGGTGGCGGCGTTGGGCGAGGCGCCGTGGGTCGCTTCCAGGTCGATCACGTCGCGCAGAAGGATTTCCTCGAGGTTCAGCAGACCGGTCCACCGGGAGACGGCGCGCATGGTCAGCGGGCTCTCGCAGATGCCGCCGATCATCATCTCGCGGCCCGCCTCGATGCGTTTGGCGATGGCGATTTCGCCTTCGCGGGACAGCAGTTCGACGCTTCCCATCTCACGCAGGTACATGCGCACCGGATCGTCGGTGCGACCGATGTCGTCTTCGTCCACGTTGCCAGCGGCCGGGGTTTCGGCCTCGGCGGGCTCGGCGGCGGGGCTGTCCTCGGATTCCTCGTTCTCGACAACGTTGATGCCAAGCTCGGAGAGCATCGACATGGTGTCCTCGATCTGCTCGGAGGACATCTGGTCCGGCGGCAAGGCCGAATTCAGTTCGTCATAGGTGACGTAGCCGCGCTCCTTGCCGCGCGTCACCATGCGCTTGACGGCGGCGCCGAGGGAATCAAGGAGGGGACTGTCCGGGCCGTCGTCCGGCGTCTCTTCCGCCTCGGTGGTGGTCATCGCTTTGGTTGCCATAGCCTGTTCGCTCCGCCTCGTCCCCGATCCCCGACCACCAGTTTCCCGGTCGCCAATGCCCCGGTCGCCAGTGCCCCGGTCGCCAGTGCCGTTCGTCTTGTGGCTATCCGTCTTCACCTACCGGCTCCAGGCCCCGCGGCGTGCCCGGCTGGGCATCCCCCTCCGAGACTTCTTCGTTCTGCTGGCGCATCAGGGACTGCAGGTATCGGAACGCGGCCGGTGAAGGATCCTCCGCGAGTCGCGCCCGCGCGGCCTCGATTTCCCGCAGGAGATCGCGCCGCGAATGCAGCCTGTATGTTTCGTCCCAGCCTTCGCGCGCAGCCTCCAAAGGTGCCTCGGGACGCGCAAAATACGCATGCTGACCGGTCCGCGCACCAAACAGCTCATCGAGCAGGTACCCGGGGCCAGCATGCCTCAGGTGGCGCTCAAGGCCCGCCCTGTCAAGGTCTTGCCCCTCGTCGAGGATCTTTAGGACCCCCTGTCGAAAGTTGTCAAGGTCGGGGGATCGGAAGGAAAGCAGGCCAAGACGCTCGCCCACATGGTCGTGCAGGGCTGGATGGGCGATCAGGGTGGCAAGCAGGATACGTTCGTGCAGGTCGGTCCGGTCCACCCGGCTGGAGACTGTGCTGAGCCGGGCCTCCCTGTGGACCGGGGCCTCTTCGGGGTTCGGCTGCCACTGCCCTGGCCGCCCCGGCCTCCCCTGACCTGGCCGCCCGGCGGGGCGGCCGCGGGTGGCCTGCCACAGGCGTTCGCGGAAGGCGGACCACAGGGCCTCGCGGGCGTCCGCATCGCCGATGGTGCCGGTGAGCTGGCGCAGCCGCCGGCTCAGGGCCGCCCGCTCCTCCGCGGCCAGGCGGGTGCGCCCGCCGGTCTCCCAGCGCCACAACATCTCCGACAGGGGATAGGCGCCGCTGAGGGCCCGGGCCAGGAATTCAGGGGCGAAGCGGCGGCTCTGGCTGTCGGGATCCTCGCCGGGGATCAGCATGGCGAACCGCAATCCCTGGCCCGCCTTTAAGAGCGGCAGGGCCCGCTCGGCCGCCCGCGCCGCCGCCTGTTGACCGGCCCGGTCCCCGTCGAGGCATAGCACCGGCTCCGGCGCCAGGCGCCATAGCTGGCGAAACTGATCCTCCGTCAGCGCGGTGCCCAGGGGGGCGACGGCGTTGCGATGGCCCGCCCGGTGCAGGGC
Organism: Rhodospirillales bacterium; assembly: GCA_965247705.1. Classification (GTDB taxonomy): domain Bacteria; phylum Pseudomonadota; class Alphaproteobacteria; order Rhodospirillales; family CAMCUA01; genus CBDFHV01. Next base: position 34,559 of record CBDFHV010000029.1, read on the forward strand.
GATCACGTCCATGTAGCCCTCGGCGACGATCACCTGCCCCTTGTCCCGCGACGGCTTGAGGGCCTGGGCCACGCCGTAGAGGTTGGCTCCCTTGTGAAACAGCGGCGTCTCCGGGGAATTCAGGTACTTGGGCTGGCCGTCGCCAAGAATGCGGCCGCCGAAGGCGATGACTCGGCCGCGCCGGTCGGTGATGGGAAATATCAACCGGCCCCGAAAGCGGTCGTAGGGGCGGCGTTCCAAATCGTCGGGCTGGATGACCAGCCCGGCCTCGACCAGCAGGGGCTCGGCGATCCCCTCGCGGGCCAGGGCCGCCCGCAGCCCGTCGCGGCTGTCGGCGGCGAAGCCGAGGCGAAATTGGGCGATCAGCCCGTCGTCCACATCCCGCCCTTTCACGTAGTCCAAGGCCGCCTTGCCCACCGGCAGGCGCAGGTTGCGCTCGAAATGGTGGGCGGCGGCCTCCATGACGTCGACTAGGGACTGGCGGCGCTGTTCCCGCTGGCGCTCCTCCGGGGTGTCGGCGGGGACCTCCAGGCCGGCCTCGGCGGCCACCCGGCGGACCGCGTCCGGAAACGCCAGTCCCTCCACCTTCATGACAAAGTCGATGACGTCGCCGTGCTCGCCGCTGGAGAAGCAGTGGTAGAAGCCCTTTTCCGGCACCACTGTGAACGAGGGGCTCTTTTCCTTCTGAAACGGGCTGAGACCCACGTACTCCCTGCCGCGACGAATCAGCTTTACGTGGCGACCGATAATCTCGGTCAAGTCGGCGCGGCCACGCAACTCGTCGAGGAATCCCGGGGGAAAGGCCATGGGCCAAAGCCGCTTTCAGTTTGCCGCGAAACGCGGCCCGCGACCCCGAATCCTGGAGCCACCCCGAATGGTACGGGCAGGGCGAGGGAACGGAAAGGAAACACTATCCCCGCCTTCCCCGGGATTCACAGGACGTCGGCGTCTTCGGGGCTGCCCTCGCCGGTGCGGGGGTCCAACTCGGACGCCACCGGCGTCGTGCGCGGCAGGGGACGGAACGGTTCCTGCTCCGAAGCCGCCGGCGCCGCCCGCCGGCCCATGCGCCACAGGGCGAACCCGCCGGTGGCGAGGCCGACGGTCCCGGTGACGGCGAACAGGCCACCGGCCCCCAGGAGGCTCATCGCGCCGGCGGCGACAATCGGCCCGGCGATCGCGCCGACGCCATAGCCAAGCAACAGCACCGTGCTGATCGCCAGCATCTCCTCGGGTTGGGCCCGGTCGTTGGCATGGGCCACGCACAAGGGATAGACGGTGAAGACCAGGCCGCCGAACAGGGCCGTCACGACCAGGAAGGGAATGCGCTCGAGGCCGCTCGCCACCGCGATGACCAGGCTTGCCACCGACATGGCACCGCAGATCACGGCGAGCACCCGCCGACGGTCGAAACGGTCCGACAGCCGGCCGACGGGGAATTGAAGGACCAGGCCGCCCAGGATCATGGCGGCCATGAACTGGGTTGTCCCCGCGACCCCCAGCCCGATCCGTTGCGCGAACAGCGGCCCCATGCCGTAGACCGCGCCCAGGATCACCCCCGACGACACGGCCCCGAATACGGCTATGGGCGATGCTCTATAGACACGACTTACGTCCAGCGGACCGGCTGCCGGCAGGCTCGGCGCCGCCACCCGGGTCGCCGATACGGGCACGATCGCCAGGGACATCAGCACGGAAGCGGCGACAAACAGCCCCACGCCCACCGGATCGCCCAGGTTGAGGGCGAGCTGACCGGTTCCCGCTGCTGCGTAGATGGTCACCATGTAGCAGGACAGGACACGTCCGCGCGCTTGGTCGCCGCTGCGCTCGTTGAGCCAGCTTTCCGCACACATGCTCAATCCGGCGATGCACAGGCCCTCGACCAGGCGCAGGCCCGACCAGGGAACGGGCGCCAGGATGAAGGGGTGGATCAGGGTGGCCGCCGAAAGGGTCGAGCAGAAGGCGGCGAAAGCCCGGATGTGACCGACCCCGGTGATCAGCCATCGGGCCAGGAACGTCCCGGCCACCAGACCGACGAAGTAGGACGACATCACGGCGCCCGCCACCAAGGTGGCGAAGCCCGCCATATCCATGCGCAGGGGCAGCGCGGTGCCCAGCATGCCGTTGCCAACGTGGATCATGGAGACGGCCAGCAGGAGGGGCGCCACGGATATCAGGGTCTGCCGCATCAACGCGCCGTGCTGTGGAGGGCTGAAAAATACCGCCGACGTCCGAGGCCAATTCGAGGTTCCCGTCGGCCGGTCGCCCTACATGGCGTGGCTGGATTGGGAATGCAATGCCGATCCCAGTGGTCTGACCGAGACAGATGACTCGCTTACTGGGGCAGGCGCAGCGTCGCCACCAGACCCGGGTGGTTGTCGGACAACGCGATGGTCCCGTCGTGGAGGCGGGCGACGGCGGCCGACAGGCTAAGACCGAGGCCCTTTCCGGGGGTGTCGCGGTCAGCCGCAAGGCGGTGGAAGCGCCTGAGGACGTTGTCGCGTTCGGTGTCGGGAATGCCGGGGCCATTGTCGGCGACATAGGCCGCGACCTCCTTCTCCGTGGCGGTGGCGCCCACACGAATCATGCCGCCCTCTCCGGCGTACTTGATGGCGTTGTCCACCAGGTTGGCGAGTGCCTGGAACAGCAGGTCCCGGTCGCCGCGCAGCCGGCACGCGGCCGGCGCTTCGAGAATGAGGCTCTGGCCCTTATCCTGGGCCACCGGCTCGTACAGGTCGAGCAGGTCGGAGAGAATCGTCACCAGGTCCACCTCGGTGAAACCGGCCCGCCGGCGGCGGGAATCGATCTCGGCGATGCGCAGGATCGCGTTGAACGTGGCGAGCAGGGAATCGGCCTCTCCGATGGCGCCCTCTATGGCACCTTCACTGCTGTCGCTGTCGGCCCCGTCGCGGATCGCTTCCAGGCGGCCGCGCAGGCGGGTCAAGGGCGTGCGCAGATCGTGGGCGACGCTGCTGGCCACCTGCCGCGAGGCTTCCATCAGTTCCTGGATGCGGCCCAGCATGTCGTTGATGGTCTCGGCCAGGCGATCGTACTCGTCGCCCGTACCGTGGGACGGTAGGCGCCGCGACAAGTCGCCACCGATGATGTCGCGGCAGGTGCGGTTGAGGGTATCGAGGCGCCGCAGGCTGCCCCGGGCGACGAGCAGGCCGCCGAGCAAGCCGATGATGGCGGTGGCGGCGCCGCCCCAGATCAGCGCCCGCACGATCAGCCGCTCCACCGCCGCCGTTTCCCGCATGTCCCGGCCCACCAGGAGGCGCAGGCCGCCCTCGAGGACGAACACCCGTGCGCGGGCCCGGTGCACGGCCCCGCCGGAACTCCGGTCCTCCAAGTCGAAAACGACCCAGCCGTCGGCGCCGGGCGCCACCGCGGGCCAGCGGTCCAGGTTGCCGATCAGGGGTTCGGCACGGCGCCCGACCAGCAGATAGACGGCCTGACCGCCGGGGTCCTTGCGGATGCGTTCGGCCAGCACGTCGACCAGGCCATCGGTGCCACGCCGCGCATACTGCTCGGCCAGGCCCCGGATCTCGGCGGCGATGGTGGCGTCGGTCTGCCGGGCCATGGTGCCGGCGGTGGCCCAATAGAGCACGCCAACCAGGACGACCAGGGACACCCCGAACAGCCCGACGTGCGCCAGCGCCAGGCGGAACGCCGTGCTCTCGAAGACTCTAATCCTCGGCACGCAGCATGTATCCGGCGCCGCGCACGGTGTGCAGCAGGGGCCGTTCGAACCCATCGTCGAGGGCCCGCCGCAGGCGGCTGACATGGACGTCGATCACGTTGGTCTGGGGGTCGAAGTGATAGTCCCACACCCCTTCCAGCAACATGGTCCGGGTCACCACTTGCCCGGCGTGGCGCATCAGGTATTCGAGCAGGCGAAATTCCCGGGGCTTGAGCGCTATGCTCTTGCCGCCCCGCTTCACCACCCGGCTCAGCAGATCCATCGACAGGTCGGCGAGGCGAAGTTCCGTGGTCGGGGTTTCGGCCCGGGCGCGACGGGCCAGGGCCTCGATCCGGGCCAGCAATTCGACGATGGCGAAGGGCTTGACCAGATAGTCGTCGCCGCCCGCCTTCAGCCCCGTCACCCGGTCGTCGATCTCGCCCAGCGCGCTGAGGACCAGGGCCGGCGTCGTGTCTTGGGCGGCTCTCAGCGCGCGAATGACTCCCAGTCCGTCGAGGCCCGGCAGCATGCGGTCGACGACCAGCGCGTCGTAGGCCTCGTGGGTGGCCATGAACAGCCCGTCCGTGCCATCGGCCGCATGGTCCGCCACGTGGCCGGCCTCGGTCAGGGCCTTGACCACATAGGATGCGACCTCGGGGTCGTCTTCGATTACCAGAATTCTCATGACACCCACATAGTAACCGGTCCCGCCGGCGTCAGGTCGGCGGGACCGGATTATAGGGCGCGGAACTCAGCCCCGGGTAATGTCCACCGCGACGAACCGGGTGTCGCCGTCGCGCAGCAGCCGCAGCAGAACCGCCTTGCGACCGGTCTCGGCGGCGCCGCGGATGCCGCGGACCACCTCGTCGGCCGAGGCCACCTTATCCGCCCCGACGGCGGTGATGGTATCGCCGCGGCGCAAACCGGCGATGGCGGCGGGACCGTCCGGGTCCACCGCGACGACGCGCACGCCGCCGGCGTTGTCCTCGGTCTCGGCCAGGGTGACGCCCAGGCGCGGGGTGCCGTCTGCCGGGTCGCCGTCGCCGGACGCCTGCTTGGTGGCGCCGGCGCGGCCCAGATCGACGCTCAGCGTCAGCGATTCATCACCTCGAATCACGCTCAGCTTGGCACCGTGGCCGGGTCCGAGAGTGGCGATGCGGCGCTGAAGATCGCCCGTGTCCTCGATGGCCTCACCGTCGACGGCGGTGATCACGTCACCGGCTTGCAGACCGGCCGTGTCGGCGGGGCCGCCCGCCGCGACGTCCGATACCAGGGCGCCTTCCGCCTTCTCCAGTCCCATGGCCTCGGCGATTGTCTCGCTGACCGCCTGGATTCGCACGCCCAGCCAGCCCCGGGTGACCTCGCCGTCGGTCTTCAGAGCGGCGACCACCGGTTCGGCGAGCCGCGAGGGAATGGCGAAGCCGATTCCCACGTTGCCCCCGTTGGGGCTGAGAATGGCCGTATTGACCCCGATCACCCGGCCTTCCAGGTCGAACAGCGGTCCGCCTGAGTTGCCCTGGTTGATGGGCGCATCGATCTGCAGAACGTCGTCCATCAAGCCGCCGCCAAGGTGACGGCCCCGAGCCGAAAGGATGCCGGCGGTCACCGAGCCGCCCAGACCGAAGGGATTGCCCACGGCGACGACCCAATCTCCCACTTCGGCCTTGTCCGAGCCGCCGAAGGTGACGAAGGGAAGGGGCGCGTCGGCCTCGATCTTGAGGACCGCCAGATCGGTCGCCGGGTCCCGCCCGGTCACCATTGCCGGAAACTTGCGGCCGTCCTGCAGCAGCACGGTGATGCCCTCGGCGCCGTCGATCACGTGGTTGTTGGTCACCACGTGGCCACCGGCATCGACGATGAAGCCGGACCCAAGAGCGCGCACGGTCCCGCCGTCAGGCTCCATCGGACCCCGCCACGGTCTGGAGCCCGCGCCGTCGCCGAAGAACCGGCGCAGGAACGGTGCCAGGTTCGTGCCGCCAGGACCCTCGAACCCGGGACCGCGGACGCCGTGGTACGAATTCCGGATCACGCGCCGTTCGGTGCGGATATTGACCACCGCCGGAGACACCGCGCGGGCGAGGGACGCGAAGCTCTTCGGCGCCGATGCCTGGGGAGCGATTCGCGGCAGCTGGGGGGCGCCGTCGGCCATCGCGCCCCCATTCAGGACGTAGCCGCCGAACGCCGCGCCCCCAACCGCCGCCGCCACCAGGGCGACCGCGGCCTTGCCGGCGCGGGACCTTCGTTTGCACGGTTGCTGTGAAAGCTGAGATGACATCGAAACCTCCATATGCAGGGGTAACCTGGAGGCGGATCATGTCAAACGGCGCCTGTCGAGAACCTGTCCGCGAGATTAAATCTTTGTCATCGGATAGGTCCAAGGGGACTTGACCCCCTCGAAGGAAGGTTCACTCTAGTCGGCAATGGCGGCCCAACGCGTAAGAGGGGGGCTTAAGGTCATGGCCGAGCAAGAACTTGGCATCTATTCGGAGAAGGTCTGCTACGTCATTGTCGCGGCCCGGGAACTCGATAGCGGCGTCCTGGATGACGACGATGGCGATTCGCCCGACGTGCCCCGGGACCTGGAAGACGAGATCGAACAGGGCGGCGCGGCGGAGGACTTCGCCCACGACGCGACCTACCACGAACTGAAAAGCTTCATCGACGGCCTCAATCGGGAGGAGCAGGCTTCCCTGGTCGCCCTGATGTGGCTTGGCCGCAGCGACTACGCCCTCGACGAATGGAAAGATGCCGTCGAGGAGGCGACCCGAGCCCAGAATCGCCACACCGCGGATTACCTGCTCGATTCGCCGCTGCTGGCCGACTACCTGGAAGAGGCACTCAGCCAATTCGACGTTTCCTGCGAAGACTTCGATCCCGGCCGACTTTAGCCCGTCCCAATGCGCAGAACCGGCAGCCCGCGGCCGGTCGGGCAGGGGCCGCCCCATCGGCCCCGAAGGCCGGTATCCAGGCGCAGCACAGGCGTGGCGAAGTTGTGGAGCGCGGTGACCACCAGCCGTCCGTTCCGCCCCGACGGGCAAGGCGCACCATCGTCGTCGAGCACCTCGCACAGCACGGTTTCCGACTGGGCCAGGAAATGGTGGTGGCCGGGACAGCCCAGAACGACGATGCCCACTTCCGGCAACGCGAACATGCCGCTCACCGGCGCGTCCCAGGCTCGGCGGCACAACTCGCGGGTGGATGACGGAATCACCGGCGAAGTCAGAATGAGTCCTTCCACCGACGCACCGTCCCCCGGCCTCTCCAGGGTTCGGCGGGCCAAGGCCTCGATGGTGCGCCGGTCCGCCGCCAGGTAGCGGGGCGTCACCTGCCGCAGCCACAGGAGCTGCAGGTCGATAGGCGTGTCCGCGGCCAGGAACATCGCCGGGCCGGTGGGGAAACCCTGATCGGCGAAGGGTCCCCAGGACGCTGCCCGCCTGCCCTCCGGAAAGGCCGCGGAACCGCTGTGATCGGCGACGATGGCGGCCAGGGTTGCCGACAGGTCGCGGCGCTGCCACCGGTGGTCGCGCAAAGCCACGGCGTTGCGGAACAGGCGCGTGACGGCGGTCTGCTGGATCGGACCGGCGCCTGCGGGGGCGCCGTGATCCGTCGGCAATCGCGTCGCGCGGATAGAGTTGCCGGCCGCTTTCAAGCGGGCCCGGGTGACCACGGGAATGCGCCGCCACAGGGGCCAGGTGAGCTCCTGGTCGAGGGCAAGTCCCGCCCGCGCTAGCCGTTCCTGTTGGTAGGGCACCGACTGAAGCGCATGTCCCAGCAGCCGCGCCGCCTGCTTTAACTGGTGAGTCCGAAGGTCCTCGGGAGGCAGCCACTGGGTCCGGTCCCATTGGAGAAGGAGCGCTCGCAGCATCGCCTCCGGCGGCTCCGGCACCCGGGGCCAATGGGGCGACCCCGCCGGTCCCGAAGGGCCGGGCTCGTCGGGCCGCCGCTCGGTCAGCGGCCGGTTCACCCTTCGACCTCCGAACGAAAATCCTCGTACTTGCCGCCCGCCCCCCGGGGCAGGCTGTCGGGGTATTCCAGGTCGATTCGGAAAGGATGCCCGAGCCGTTCCTGGATGATGGTCCGCATGGCCGCCTCTTCCGAGGCCGACGGCGGGCGGGCGACCACGGACCCCAGAACCAACCGGTCGCGATCGGTCTGCACCAACTGAATCTGGCGCAGGGGCGCCGCCTCGAACAATTGATTGGCGCCGAAGAAGGGCCAGATCCGCTGGCCGGAGGGAAGAGTCAACATGGCGCGATGGCGCCCCAGGATGCGGGTCAGCACCGGCAATCCGCGGCCGCAGGGACTGGGTTCGCCAACCTCCGCGTAATCCCCGATGTCATAGCGAATCAGAGGCGTGGCGAAGTTGTGGAGCGCGGTCACCACCACCCTACCCACCTGGCCCGGGCCGCATTGCCGGCCATCCGCGTCGAGAACCTCCACGACCACGTTCTCGGCCTGCACCAGGTAATGTTCGTGGCCCGGGCACTGCAGGGCCATATAGCCCACCTCCTGGGCGCTGTAGGTATCGGCCACGGTGGCGTTCCAGGCTTCCTGGCACAGGCTGCGCACCTGGGCGCTCGGGGCCTCCGACACGGTCTGCACCTGGCGCAGGGCGGGAAGCCGAATTGCCGCCTCCAGGCAATGGCGCGCCAAGGCTTCCGCGTTGGTGGGGTGGGTAAGCAGGTACTCAGGATCGAGCTTGGCCAGCCATTGCGCCTGGTCCTCCACCGGCGTCATGATGTCGAGCAGATAGGAAGGCCCGGACGGAAATCCCCAGCTGGCGGCGACGCCCCAGGCGCGACCGCGCTGGCCATGGGGATAAGCCGCCTTGCCGCCGTGATCATGGCGGATCGCGGCCAGGGTCGTGCTCATGTCGCGTCCCTGCCACATATGGTCCCGTACGGTCAGTGCCGACCACAGGTATCGGGTCATGGCGGTCCCCGAGACGGTCACCGCCGTTCCCGTGGAGCCGGTCGAGGTGATGGTGGACAGGGGCAGGTGTCCCGCCGGCAGGTGCCGGCTTTTCAAATCCGAACCGGCGTCCAGGAGCGACCGGCGATCGAGGACGGGAATGGACGTCCAGGAAAAATCGGCCCCCGAATCGACGCCTCGGTAACCGGCCCCGGCCAGGCGCTGGCGATAAAAGGGCACCGTTTCCCAGGCATGGGCGAGCAATAGCGTGATCTGGCCCCACTGGTGGCGGCGCAGGGTCTCGGAGTCCCACCACGCGCTGTCCTCGAGCTGCTGCAGCGCCGCCATCATCAGGGCGGCGCGGCGCCCGGGAAGGCTCGGCCAGTCGATTCCGGATATGGACGACGCGGGCCAGGACATGATCCCGTCAGTTAGCACGGCCACGGCACCGCGTGCCATCTGTCTCAGTCGGATCACTTGTGACCCCCGTCACAGCAATCCCGGACATTCGTGCCATAATTTGATAGCGTCCCTATCCGGTTAAAGCAGGTAGCGCACCCTGCGGTTGAAGACTGTCGACCAGCTCCTTGTAGGTGATGGTGGGTTGGTCCATGGCGCGGCGGAGGACGAAGTCGGCCAGATCGGTGATGCGTGTGCGGCGGTTGAAGCGGTAGCTCCATTCCCGGGCATAGCGCGGCAGGTGCTTGGCGCCGACACCGCGATAGGTGCCGTTGAGCCAGGTCTTCACGTTGGAAAACAGGACATGGACGACCGGCATCAAGCGCTCGGCATTCTTGCCTTCGCCTTGCACGACGGGGTGGTGGCGATAGGTGTCGCGGAGTCCGGCGTACCCCTTGAAGGCGTCGGCGAGGCGGCTTCCGGGCCTGACCGAGGCGCGCACGAAGCCGCCCAGCTCGCGGGCGGTGGCCGCCGGGAGGATGGCGAGCCGCGCCCGGCCGGCGACGAAGCCGCTTCCCTTGATGCCCTTGCCCGGCCCGACCGGCCGCTTCTCGACGGCCATCACCAACAGGCTCTTGTTCGGGTTGGAAAGGCCCCGGCCCCGGCTCTCCGGCTTGCCGCGCCCGCCATAATAACTCTCGTCGACCTCGACCAAGCCCTCGAGCGGAAATTCCGAGCGCTCCGTCAGGGCATGACGCAGCTTATGAGCCATCAGCCACGCTGTCTCGTAGCGCAGATCCAACTCGCGGGACAGCAAAAGGGCCGAGACCCCACGCTTGTCGCGCGCCATCCACCACGCCGCCAGGAACCATTTGCGGAGCGGCGTGCGGGTGCGGTGGAAGATCGTCCCCGCCGTCACCGATTCCTGATGACCGCAACGGGCGCATTCGAAGATCCTGGGCCGCGCCGTCATTCGGTAGCTCCGCCGTTCGCCGCAGCGGGCACAGACATAGCCCTGCGGCCAGCGCAGCCGGGCCAGCGCCTCGATGCAGGCCGCTTCCGATCCGTGCCGTTCTTCACTTGTGACCCCCGTCACAGCAATCCCGGACATTCGTGCCATAATTTGATAGTATTGTTGAACAACATGCCGTGGCCGATGGCCTGACCGGACGGTTTCGGTCGCGCCGCGCCCGGAGGGGTACTTAGATATGGCGACTTTGAACGGGTTGACGACGGACACCCTTGGCACCGGCGGCGCCCACGCGGTGATTTCGGCCGCCGAGACGGCGGTCTCCCTGCCGGCGGGGTTCAACGCGGCGGAAGCTGCCTACGCCCGCACCGGCCAGGACCTGATCCTGGCCGAGCCCGACGGCGACACGGTGGTGGTGCGCGACTTCTTCGCCGGCGATGCGCCGCCGGACCTGATGTTCAACGACGGCAACGCGCGGATCGACGGCGATCTGGCGGCGCGCCTGGCCGGGCCGATGGCCCCCGGGCAGTACGCGCAAGCCGCGGCGACGGCCATCGGCGAGCCCATCGGACAGGTGGAATCCATCGGCGGCACGGTCACCGCCACCCGCACCGACGGCACCCAGGCGCAATTGGACGTGGGCGACCCGGTCTATGAGGGCGACATTGTGGAATCGGCGTCCGACGGCGGCATCGGCATCATTTTCGCCGACGAGACCTCGTTCTCCTTGGGGCCCAGCGGGCGCATGGTGCTCGACGAGATGGTCTACGACCCCGGCACCCAGGACGGCAGCTTCGCCATCTCGATCCTTCAGGGGGTGTTCACCTTCGTCAGCGGCCAGGTGGCCAAGACCAGCCCCGACGCCATGGTGCTGGAGACGCCGGTGGCCACCATCGGCATCCGCGGCACCCAGGGCGGCGGCACGGTAGACAGCCAGGGCGGCGCCGCGAACGGACCGTCCTTGGATTACTACCATCTGATCCAGCCCGGTCTAGTGTTCCGATCGAGACATTTCGTTCCCATTAAATCTACGCAAACTGCGACCTTCACCCCCGGGCTCAGGAACCAAATGTTATAATCGCAACACTAGAGCTCGGCGAGTCCATCGTCACTGGCCAGGGCTGGACCTTTACCTTGAACCTGGAGAACCAGGGTCTGACGGTGCCCAGCATCAATATTCCCCCGTTGGCGCCGTTCATCGCTTCGGTTCAGCAGATCGTATCCGCGCTGAGCGGCGCCCTGGGCTTTCTGCCCGACACCGGCAACGCCAACACCTATGGGGTCGAGCCCCAGGGACGGACGGCGGCGGACGACGTTGACGAGGATCTGGACACCGCCGCCGGCGGCGATGACGACAGTGGCGGCGGCGATGTCCCGCCGCCGATCCCTGGCGAACTGCCGCCGGCTGTGGTCGCCGGCTTGGGCGCCATCGACGCGCCCCCGCCCCCGGTGGACACCGCTGCGGTCGACACCGGCGGCGACGACGGCGGCGACGACAACCCGGACGAGTTCGTACCGGCGCCGGAACCGGTGTTACCGGTCAATTTTATCTTCGGCGACGAGCTCGATAACGTCATCAACGGAACCCCGGGCATCGATGCTATGTTCGGCTTCGGCGGCAACGACAAACTGTTCGGCGACGGCAGCGGCGACTTCCTCGACGGCGGCAACGGCAAGGACGACCTGTTCGGCGGCCCCGGCAACGACGCGCTCGACGGCGGTACGGACGGTGACGACCTGTTCGGCGGCGACGGCAGAGACATCCTCTTCGGCGGTGATGGCAAAGACGAGCTCTTCGGCAACGACGGCGACGACACCCTGTTCGGGGACGGCGACGAAGACGACCTGTTCGGCGGCAAGGGCGACGACATTCTGGACGGCGGCAGCAGCAGTGATGACCTGTCCGGCGGCGAAGGCGCCGACGAGCTTACAGGCGGCAGCGGCGGTGATGACCTGTCCGGCGGCGAAGGCGCCGACGAGCTTACAGGCGGCAGCGGCAACGACACCCTCACCGGCGGCAGCGGCGCGGACGATTTCATCTTCGGCATTGGTGACGATACCGATAACATCACCGACCTGGAACTCGGCGATCGCATCGTGTTGGAGGGCGTGCTCAAAGCAAATGTCACGCCGCCCGACGAATTTTTTGGCGAGGGCGCCGATACCATCACTGTGGATTACGGCGGCGACGACGTGACCATCATCATCGACAACCAAGACGGAAGTGACTACACGGTCACCCAGGAAGGCGACGACGTAGTCGTGACCTTGAATCCCGATTAGTGAGCCTGGGATCCTCTCTATAAGTTTCGTCCCTATCCGGTTAAAACAGGATCGGCCTAAATGTTCTTGTTATGTTCACGTAGAGGATGTAGGCTGATCGCATTGTCTCGGGCTTTTGGAGGGCGGTGCGATGGGCAGGATGTTGGCGTTTCAAGAACGGCACGGATCGGAAGCGGCCTGCATCGAGGCGCTGGCCCGGCTGCGCTGGCCGCAGGGCTATGTCTGTGCCCGCTGCGGCGAACGGCGGAGCTACCGAATGACGGCGCGGCCCAGGATCTTCGAATGCGCCCGTTGCGGTCATCAGGAATCGGTGACGGCGGGGACGATCTTCCACCGCACCCGCACGCCGCTCCGCAAATGGTTCCTGGCGGCGTGGTGGATGGCGCGCGACAAGCGTGGGGTCTCGGCCCTTTTGCTGTCCCGCGAGTTGGATCTGCGCTACGAGACAGCGTGGCTGATGGCTCATAAGCTGCGTCATGCCCTGACGGAGCGCTCGGAATTTCCGCTCGAGGGCTTGGTCGAGGTCGACGAGAGTTATTATGGCGGGCGCGGCAAGCCGGAGAGCCGGGGCCGGGGCCTTTCCAACCCGAACAAGAGCCTGTTGGTGGTGGCCGTCGAGAAGCGGCCGGTCGGGCCGGGCAAGGGCATCAAGGGAAGCGGCTTCGTCGCCGGCCGGGCGCGGCTCGCCATCCTCCCGGCGGCCACCGCCCGCGAGCTGGGCGGCTTCGTGCGCGCCTCGGTCAGGCCCGGAAGCCGCCTCGCCAGCGACGCCTTCAAGGGGTACGCCGGACTCCGCGACACCTATCGCCACCACCCCGTCGTGCAAGGCGAAGGCAAGAATGCCGAGCGCTTGATGCCGGTCGTCCATGTCCTGTTTTCCAACGTGAAGACCTGGCTCAACGGCACCTATCACGGTGTCGGCGCCAAGCACCTGCCGCGCTATGCCCGGGAATGGAGCTACCGCTTCAACCGCCGCACACGCATCACCGATCTGGCCGACTTCGTCCTCCGCCGCGCCATGGACCAACCCACCATCACCTACAAGGAGCTGGTCGACAGTCTTCAACCGCAGGGTGCGCTACCTGCTTTAACCGGATAGGGACGATAAGTTTTTACGACGGGCCGCCTTCGGGCGGCCCCTTTCGTTTCCCTGCGTTTCCGTGCCGTTGCCCCGAGGCCCGCCGCGCCGTACCGTGCGCGCCGGTAGTCAACATGACAGGAATCGACCCCATGGGTTTCATGCCCGTGGCCCTGGGCGGCGCCACCGACGTGCGGCTAGACGACCGCTGGCCGGGCGATCATCTGATCGGCGAGGCCAATCGCCGGGCCGGCGTTCTGGCCGGCATCGGCGTGGGGCGAGGCGACCGGGTGGCGATCCTTCACGGCGGCAGCCCGGACTTCCTTGCCGATCTGCTGGCCGTGTGGCGCCTCGGCGCCTGCGCCGCCTGCCTCAATCCGGCGCTGAGCAAGGCCGAGATCGCGACGGTCACCCAATTCCTCCGGCCGGCGGCGATCCTGGTGGCTGGCGACCCGCCTGTGGGCCTCGACGATCCGTCCGTACCGGTCCTGTGCGCCGCCGAGGAGACGGGCGGTCGTGAGGTCTCCGTTGACAACATCGGGAGTCTGGACGATCCGGCGCTGATCCTGTTCACTTCCGGCACCACGGGCGCGCCCAAGGGGGTCGTGCACGCCATGCGCTCGCTGCTGGCCCGGGCGGCCCTGAACCGGGCCCACATGGGCGATTCGGTGCTGGCCCGGAGCCTTTGTGTGCTGCCGACCCATTTCGGCCACGGCCTGATCGGTAACATCCTGACCCCCCTTCTGGCCGGCGGCGAAGTCCTCCTGTGCCCGGAGATGTCGGTGGCCGAGATGGGCGGGCTGGGCCGGTTGCTGGTCGAGCGCCGGGTGACGTTCCTCAGTTCCGTGCCCGCCTTCTGGCGCCTGGCCCTCAGGGCCAGCCGGCCGCCGACGGAACCGACACTTGCGCGGCTGCACATCGGCTCGTCCCCCTTGAGCGCCGAATTGTGGAACGCGGTCGCCGACTGGTCGGGCACGCGCCATGTGGTCAATACCTACGGCATTACCGAGACCGCCAACTGGATCGGCGGCGCTTCGGCCGCGGAAGTGGCGCCCGAGGACGGCCTGGTCGGCCGGCCCTGGGGCGGCCGCTACGCCATTGTCGACGGCGGGGGCGACTTTCACCCCCGGGGCGAGGGAGAAATCTTCGTCCAAACCCCGTCCCTGATGACCGGCTACCTGGACCGCGACGACCTCACCCGGGAGGCCATGGTGGGCGGCTGGTACCGGACTGGCGACACGGGCGTCGTGGACGGTGACGGCCGGCTGCGCCTGACCGGGCGGCTGCGCGAGGAAATCAACCGGGCCGGCGTCAAGGTGAGCCCGGCGGAGGTCGATCTTTTGCTGGAGCGCCATCCCCGTGTTGCCGAGGCCTGCGCCTTCGCCGTGCCCGACCCGATCTCCGGCGAAGCGGTCGCCGTGGCGGTGGTGCCCGGGGACGGCGACTCCCTGGATACCGACGACCTGCGGCGCTGGTGCCTGGAGCGGATCCGGCGTGAGGCCGTGCCCCAGACGTGGTATGTGCTGTCCCGCCTGCCCCGCAACGACCGGGGCAAGGTCAATCGGGCCCGGGTCCGCGACCAGTGCCTGGAAACCGCCGACGGGACCCCATAGGACGGGAACGCCGCCATGGCGCTGGATGGGATCAAGGCCCTCACCTTCGACGTTTTCGGTACCGTCGTCGATTGGCGCGGCAGCCTGGTGCGCGAGGGCGAGGCCTTGGGCAGGGCGTGGGGCCTCGCCGTGGACTGGGGCGCCTTCGCCGATGACTGGCGGGCCCTCTACCAACCGTCCATGGCCCGGGTGATGAGCGGCGAGCTTCCGTGGACCAACCTGGACGGCCTGCACCGCATGAGCCTCGACGAAGTCCTCGCCAAGCACGGCATTGCCGGCCTGTCGGAGGCAGACAAGGATGACCTCAACCGGGCCTGGCATCGGCTCGACCCCTGGCCCGACGTGGTGGCCGGCCTGACCCGGCTGAAGAAGCGCTATATCCTCGCCACGCTCTCCAACGGCAACGTGGCGATGATGGTCGCCATGGCCCGGCGGGGCGGCCTTCCCTGGGACGCCATCCTGGGCGCCGAAGTGGCCCGCGCCTACAAGGCCGAGCGCAAATGCTACGACACCACCGCGGCGCTGCTGGGGCTCGCCAACGGCGAATGCCTGATGGTCGCCGCCCACAACCAGGACCTCCAGCGCTGCAAGGGTTACGGCTTTCGCACCGCTTT
Organism: Rhodospirillales bacterium; assembly: GCA_965247705.1. Lineage (GTDB taxonomy): Bacteria > Pseudomonadota > Alphaproteobacteria > Rhodospirillales > CAMCUA01 > CBDFHV01. The sequence goes on from CBDFHV010000029.1 coordinate 50,103, forward strand.
CGTCCACCGCCCGGACGAACTGGGCCCCGGACGCACCAGGGACGGGGAGCCGGCGGAGGCCTACGACGTGGTGGCCGACGATTTTGTCGACTTGGCGGACAAGCTGGGATGCTGACGAACGCGCGGCCGGACACAGCTTCTCCCTCCCCCTTGGAGGGGGAGGGCAGGGGTGGGGGGGACCGTTGCAGTCGATGGATTGCCGGGTCCATTGTCACTCTCTCGTTGTTTTTCCAGGCACCGCTTGCTTCCGCCGCTTACGTCACCTTCCACCAGGTCTTCGGCGATTGGGCGGTAACCTGCTGGCGCAACGAGGCCAACGGGCGCTCGGACTGCGCCCTGTCCGCCCCGCCGCCCCGCCTGGAGCGGGCGCCGATTAGCGTGGTGCAGGTCACCGAGCCGATTTCGGGGGGCTTCGCGCTCACCGTGGAGGCCCGGGAGGCGACGGCAACCGGTGCAACGGTGTCCTTGCAGGTGGATGCGGGATCGGTCCTCCAAGCACCACTGGGGGCGGATTACGTGGCGCGCTGGACCAGTACCGACGCCGGACCCGTGGTGGCGGAGATGCTGGAAGGCAAGACTCTCCGGGTGACGTCACCCGCGCCCGGTTCCGGGGCACCGCAGGAAGAAGTGCTGTCCCTGCAGGACTTCGGCCAGGCCTTCGAGGTGTTGCGGGTCAATCTCCGCCAGCGGGGAATCATCCGCGACCGCTGACGCCCCGCCGATTCCCTCAGACGGCGGAATGTGATATTGTTCAAGGGCGTTACGAAGACAATCGGAACGGAACGGCCAGAATGACCGTCGGCGCCGTCGGATCGTCCAGCCTGGGGCTGGCGCTTCAGTCCTTGAAACAGGCGATCCAACAGGAGCAGCAGGTCTTGCAGCTCATCCAGCAGGTCACCCGCGGCGGCGGCCTGTCCAGCGGTGCGCCCAGTGGCGGGCGCGGCACCGTTCTCGACATTCTCGTGTGACAGAAGTTCCAGGCGCCGCGGTGCCCGGACGCGGTCCCCTACTTGATCTTGCTGCAGCCCAGGGCGGTGGCCCGCGACCGGCTCGAACCGGTGGAGAATTTCCTCAACCCGGGGACCAGTTCCACGTGGGAAACCAAGTTCTGCCGCAGGGCCTTGTTGGTCGCCTCCAGCAGCATGGGTTCCACCGCCGCCGTGTCCAACTTGCGGTCGGCGTTGACGGGAATGGGGTGGAGGGACAGGGTCTCCATGATCGCGTCCCGCAGGCGCGGCGACAGTTCGCAGATGGCGGAGACCAGGGAACTGTCGGTTACCTGGAGAAACAGTGTCACCGGCGTTTCGCGCAGGGATGCATCCGTGGGGCTATGGATGGGCGCGATAAAAGACAGCAGTTGAACCCGCGCCGAGCCATCGTCAGCGGGCGGCGTTTGGGCTCCGAGGTCATGACTGGTGCCCAGCACCAGGATAAGGGTGGCCATCCACAACTTTACCAACACTTTCAACCCTCCATTCTTCGGCGTCCCCCCGTCCGGCGTCGGAAACTTGTATAGCAGCCTCGGCTGAACACAGGCTAGGGGTTTCCCTAAATCTACCAGGAACGCGCTAAAGCCGTCAGTGACTCGTCTCACTCGGCGAACTGACCCATGTCGACCCGATTGATCAGCGGCTCCCCGTCCCGATAGCGTTTCAGGTTGTCGGCCACCAGTTGGGCGAAGCGCGCGTGGGCGGGCCCGCCCCAGCCCGCCACGTGGGGCGATACGATCAGCTTGTCGCTGTGCCACAGGAGATCGTCGGTGGGCACCGGTTCCTGTTCCTGCACGTCCAGCCCCGCCCCGGCGACGACGCCGGCGTCCAGGGCGCGCAGAAGGGCCGTCTGGTCGATGACGCCGCCCCGGGCGACGTTGACGATCAGGGCCGAGGGCTTCATCAGGGCGAATTCGGCCTCGCCCAGCAGGTGGCGGGTCTCACGGGTCAGGGGCACCGACAGGATCACGGCATCGAGCCGCGGCAGGATGTCACGCAGGCGCGCCACGGGCACCCCTTCGTCGGCGTACGCATCGGTGGCCCCGTCCCGGCTGACGGCGATCACATGCATGTCGAAGGCCTTGAGCCGGCGGGCCACCTGCCGCCCGATGGAACCGTAGCCCACCACCGCGACGCTCCGCCCTTCCAGGGACATCACGTCGTCCACCAGCCCGTCCCGTCCCCAATCGCCGGCGATGCGGTTGCGTTCCATGCGGGGAATCCGTCGGGCCAGGCCGAGCAGCAGGGCGACCGCATGCTCGGCGCAGGTGGTGCCCCGCACGCCCCGGGCATTGCAGACGATCACCCCCTCGGGGAATCCGTGGCGGAGGAAGGGATCGAGGCCGACGGACCGGGTTTGAACGAACTTGAGCCCGCGGGCGGTGTCCTTCAGCGCCTTGGCCTCATCAGCGCCATAAAGGTTGCCACTGACGATGAAGACCTCGGCGCCGGCGCCACAACGGGCGATGTCGGCGCCGCTGTCCACCCGCACCGCGTCCTCACCGACAAGCACCGCCTCCAGGACCTCCATCGCCACCGGGACGGCCGGCACCAGGTAGATGATCTTCATGGGAACAGGCTCCGGAATGGCGGGCGGGTGTGGTCGAGGGACGGGCGCGCCAAGCCGTTCCTGACCGCCGGCGCGCCCGATGCTACTATGCCCCCCTTCGCGCCCTCAAGCCACGGAACGCTTCCATCATGCCCCAGCATCACGAAGTCCCTTCCACCCCTGCCACCGTCCATTGGGGCTATTTCGAGTCCACCCTGGCGCCGGTGCTCGAGGTGGACTCCGGTGACACGGTGACCCTGAACTGCCTCACCGGCGAGCCCGCCATGCTGCCCGAAGGGGACTTCACGATCCTCCCCGACATGTTGCGGGTGTACGAGGAGTCGGAGCGGCCCATGCCCGGCCACATCCTCACCGGCCCGGTGGCGGTGCGGGGCGCCAAACCCGGCGACGTGCTGGAGGTCCGCATCAAGGACGTGCAGTTGCGCCAGGACTGGGGCTATACCCGCTTCCGCCCCCTCGGCGGCACCCTGCCGGAGGACTTCGAGCATACCCACGTGGTGCATACGCGCCTCGACGCCGAGGCCATGATGGGGCGCCTGCCGTGGGGCCTGGAGATCCCCTTGAGCCCCTTCTTCGGGGTGATGGGCGTTGCCCCGCCGCCCGCCTGGGGACGCATCATCTCCCTGATCCCCCGGGCCCACGGGGGCAACCTGGACCTCAAGGAGCTGGGCGCCGGATCGACCCTCTATCTGCCGGTGTTCAACGACGGCGCCCTTTTTTCCGCCGGCGACGGCCACGGGCGGCAAGGGGACGGCGAGGTCTGCTCCTCGGCCATCGAGACGGCGCTCAAGGGCACGTTCGAGTTGCACCTGCGCAAGGACATGGCGCTGAGCTTTCCCCGCGCCGAGACGCCCACCCACTACATCACCATGGGAATCAACGAGGACCTGGACGACGCCGCCAAGGAGGCGCTGCGCAACATGATCGGGCTGATCAGCGAGAAAGCCAATATCTCGCGGGACGACGCCTACATCCTCTCCAGCCTGGCCGTCGACATGCGCATCACCCAGCTTGTGAACCAACACAAGGGCGTCCACGCGGTGCTCGCCAAATTGGTGCTCCACGGGGAATAGGGGCGGCGAGCGCCGCTTACTCCGCCGCCTCGCCGTAGTGATCGGCCAGATAGGCGTCGCTGAATTTGCCGCTTTCACGGTCCCCGGCCAGCAGTGCCGGGTCGCGCTCGGCCGCCGGGCCGTAGCCGCCGGCGCCGGGGGTTTCCACGACGATCCGCTCGTCGGGGCCAAGGGTGACGCCGGACGGCTTCACCTCCAGGGTTCGCTCGGTGCCGTCACCGGCGATCTTGACGAAACGGCCCGAGGCGCCCGCCTCGCCGCCGAAGATGCCCCACGGCTGGTGGCGAAAGCGCTCTCCGGCGCCGTTGAAGATACAGGCGTGATCCACGGGACGGATGACCCGCCGCATGCCCATGCCGCCACGAAAGCGCCCGGCGCCCCCTGAATCGGCGATCAGGCCGTAGCTTTCCACCCGCAGCGGGTATTCCATCTCGATGGCTTCCACCGGCAGGTTGGAGGTGTTGGTGATGTGCACCTGCACCCCGTCCTTGCCGTCCTTGTCGACCCGGCCGCCGAAACCGCCACCGAGGGTCTCAAGGTACAGATAGCCGCGCCCGGTCTCGGGATCGATGCCGGAGAAGACGGCAGTGGTGTTGGCCCCGTTGGCCGCCCCCACCACCCGGTCGGGCAGGGCCCGGGCCATGGCGCCGATAACCACGTCGATGACCCGCTGGGAGGTATGGGCGCGGGCCGCCACCGGCGCCGGGAACACGCAGTCGACCAGGGTGCCGGGCTTGGTGACGCAGCGGAAAGCGTCCAGCACCCCCTGGTTGTTGGGCACATCCGGATCCAGCATGGCCTTCATGCAATAGCAGATGGCCGCCTCGGTGGCGTTGGTGGTCAGGTTGATGTTGCCCTGGACCTGGGGTGCGGTCTCGGTGAAGTCGAACACGACGTCTTCGCCGGCGACGGTAACCGTGACCTTGATGAGGATGTCCTCGGCGCCCAGGCCGTCGTCGTCCATAACGTCCTCGAAGCCGTAGATGCCGTCCGGGATGTGGCGGATCATCTCCTTCATGCGCCGGTAGGTGCGGTCGATGATGTCGTCGAAGGCGGCCTTGAGGACCGGCCCCGGGTAGCGTTCCGCGGTTTCCTGGAGGCGCCGCTCGCCCAGGCGGCAGGCGGCGATCTGGGCGTAGTAGTCGCCCCGCCGCTCTTCGGGCAGGCGGACGTTCAGGAGCAGCACCTCGAAGAGGTCGGTTTGCAACGTACCCTGGACGTAGAGCTTGACCACGGGAATGCGCAGGCCCTCCTGGTAGATCTCCGACATGCCGCCGGCCATGGAGCCGGGCGCCATGCCGCCCACGTCGGCGTGGTGGGCGATGTCGCAGACGAAGCAGATCAGTTCGCCGTCCAGGAACACCGGCAGCGCCATGTTAATGTCGGGGAGATGCGTGCCGCCGGCCACATGGGGGTCGTTGGCGACGAACAGGTCGCCCTCGTGGATCTGGTCCAAGGGGTACTTTTCGAGCAGGTGTTTCATCAACCCGCCCATGGAGGCGAGGTGGATGGGGATGGAGTTCTCCGCCTGCACCACCAGCCGTCCGCGGGCGTCCATGATCGCAGTGGAGTGGTCGTGGCGCTCCTTGATGTTGGTGGAGTACGCGCTCTTCATCAGGGCGATGAAGGTCTCGTCGGTGATCGAGCGCAAAGCGTTGAACAGGATCTCCAGGGTTATGGGATCCAGGTCTTCGGGTTTCATCGTGCTCATGGGGCCACCTCGATAAAGAGGTTGAGGGCCGCGTCCACGGTGGCCCCGTCGCCGGGGAAGACCAACGTGGTCGCGTCCAGTTGTTCGATGACCGCCGGCCCCTTGATGGTGTGGCCGACAGCCAGGTCGTCGCGGTGAAAGACCGGTGTGTCGGTGGGCGAATCGGCCGCGAACCAGACCCGGCGCCGCGAAGTGGGCTGGGGCATCGCCGGGGCGCCGCCGGTGCCCCGCGGCGGCGGCGGCACCGGATGCAACCCGCGGGCGGTGAGCCGGAAGTTGATCACCTCCACCGGGTCGTCGGCGTTGCTGAAGCCGTAGTTCATTTCGTGGACGCCGCCGAACAACGCCCGCAGCCGATCGGCCCCCGGCAGGGCCGGCGCCTGGTCGGCCGGGCCGCTGTTTTCGATGGGCACGGCGAGTTCGAAGTTCTGGCCCACGTAGCGCATGTCCAGGCTGAGCTGAAGCAGCCGCAGTTCAGGCTTTACGTTCTCGTCGCCGAACCAGGCCTGGGCCTCGGCCACCATCTCGGCCACCTGAGCGGCCATGGTGGGCACGGTGGTCTCGTCCACCGGCAGCCGGCCCGAGCGCACGAAGTCCTCCTTCAGGTCCGAGACCACCAGGCCCTGGGCGCACAGGATGCCGGGCGCCAGGGGCACCAGGATGGTGCGGATGCCCAGTTCCCGGGCCACCATGTTGGCGTGCAGCGCGCCGGCGCCGCCGAAGGGCATGAGGGTGAACTCCCGGGGGTCGTGGCCCCGCTCCACCGACACCGAGCGGATCGCTCGCACCATGTTGGCCGAAACGATGCCCAGGATGCCGTGGGCGGTTTTCTCGATGCTGTAGCCGAGATGCTCGGCGATGGGCTGGACAGCGCGGCGCGAGGCCTCCGGATCCACCGTCATCTCGCCGCCCAGGAGACCGGCCGGCGACAGGCGGCCGAGGATCATGTTGGCGTCGGTGACCGTCGGCTGGTCGCCCCCCTGGCCATAGCAGGCCGGCCCCGGGTCGGCGCCGGCGCTGATCGGCCCCACCTTCATCAGCCCGTCGCGATCGAACCAGGCGATGGAGCCGCCGCCGGCGCCCACGGTGTTGATGTCGATCATCGGTTGGCGGACGGGGAAGTCGGCCACGCTGCGGCTGTAGCTGAGGCCCGCCTCGTGGTGGCGGATCAGGCACACGTCGGCGCTGGTGCCGCCCATGTCGAGGGTGATGACGCTGGGGCGATCGGACAGTCGCGCCATGTGGATAGCGCCGATGGCCCCGGCCGCGGGACCCGAAAGCGCGGTGCGGATGGGAAACTGGCGCGCCCGGGTGATGGACATCAGGCCGCCGCTGGACTGATTGATGCCGATGGTGGCGCTGGGCAAATCCGTCGCCAGGGCCCGCTCCAGGAACGTCATGTAGTCGCTCAGGGTCGGCTGCATGTAGCTGTTGAGCAGGGTCGTCGAAAAGCGCTCGTATTCGCGAAACTCCGGCTGCACCTCGCTCGACAGGGACACGAAAAGGTCTGGCAGGGCGGCCCTCAAGGCGTCGCCGACTCGCCGTTCATGCGACGGATTGAGAAAGGAGAACAGTAGGCAGACGGCGCAGGCCTTGACGCCGGCGCGGCGCACGTCCTCGACCGCCCCGGCGATGGCTTCATCGGTCAGTTCGGTCACCACCTGGCCCTTGGAACCGATTCGTTCCCGAACCTCGAAACGGCGATGGCGGGGGGCCAAGGGCGGTGGATTATCGGCGTGGAAGTCGTACATCTTGGGGCGGATTTGCCGCCCGATCTCCATCAGGTCGCGGAACCCCTCAGTGGTGATCACCGCCACGTCGGCGCCGATGCGCTGAATCAGGGCGTTGGTCCCCACCGTCGTGCCGTGGGCCAGGCGGGTGATCTCCCCCGGCGGGATGTCCTTCTCGGCGCAAAGCCGCTTCAACCCGTCGACGATTGCGGTGGCGGGATTGGCCGGCGTCGAAGGCGTCTTGTGGACGAACTCGACGCCGTTCGCCTCGTCGAGGGCATAGAAGTCGGTAAACGTGCCGCCGACGTCGACGCCGACCAACCAGCTCATGGATTTGCCGCCTTTTTCTGATAGGAGAGGAAACCGGGAAGGGGCCGCACGTTAGGAATTCGGGCCGCCGCCTGTCAATCGGTCGGCGGGGCTTTTCAAGGGGGTCGGCGACGGGCAGGATCGCGCCGGTCCGAAATGGGCAGTAAGCAACGGGGATCCATGGAACGATTCGGCATCAGCCAGCCGGTCTTGCGGCGGGAGGACGACAGGCTTCTGCGCGGCCGGGGACTGTTCATCGACGACCATACCCCAAAGGGCGTGGCCCATGGCCATGTGGTTCGCTCGCCCCATGCCCATGCCAGCATCGCCGGGATCGACACCGCGGACGCCCGCGCCGCGCCCGGCGTTCTCAGCGTCGTGACCGCCGCCGACCTGGACGCGGCCGGTGTCGGGCCCATCCCCTGCCTGGTCCAGCCGGCCCGTGAGGGCACCCCGTTCCACGCCCGTCCCCAGCCGGCCCTGGCCGGGGACCGGGTACGCTTTGTCGGCGAGCCGGTGGCATTCGTGGTGGCGGAGACGCCCGCCCAGGCCCACGACGCCGCCGAGCTGGTGTTCGTCGACTACGCGCCGCTGCCCGCCGTCGCCGACATCGCCACCGCCCGCGCCGAGGGCGCGCCGCCGGTGTGGGACGACGTGGCCGACAACCGGGCGTTCGAATGGGAAATGGGCGATGGCGAGGCGACGGACGCCGCCTTCGCCGCCGCCGCCCGGATCGTGCGCCTCCAGGTGGTCAACAACCGAATCGTCCAAAGCGCCATGGAAGCCCGCGGCGCCATCGGCTGGTGGGATGGGGCGACGGGCGCCTTCGCCATGGAGACCACCACCCAGATGCCCCACAACATCCGCAACCAGCTTGCGGAGAAGGTGTTCGCCATGGACCCGTCGGCGGTGCGGGTGCTGGTCCACGACGTGGGCGGCGGCTTCGGCGGCAAGAACTCCCTTTACCCCGAACAGATCCTGGTGCTGTTCGCCGCCCGGGCCCTGGGCCGGCCGGTGAAGTGGGTGGGCAGCCGGGAGGAAGCCTTCACCGGCGACTACCACGGCCGCGATAACCTCAACACCGGCGAACTGGCCGTGGACGCGGACGGTCGGTTCCTCGCCATCCGCATTCGCACCACGGTGAACCTGGGCGCCTACGCCGCCAACCGGGGCGCCGTGTCGCCCACCTATGGGACCCGCATGGCCTCCAACACCTATCGGATTCCGACCCTGCAGGTCCTGGTCGACGGGGTCTACAGCAACACCGTGCCGACCGACGTCTATCGGGGCGCCGGACGGCCGGAGATCACCTATCTTATTGAACGCCTGGTGGATTTTGCGGCCGCCGAGACGGGAATCGATAGAACCGAACTGCGCCGGCGCAACTGCATCCCCCTGGAAGCCTTCCCTTACAAGACCATCACCGGCCTCGACTACGAACCCTGCGACTTCGTCGGCATCATGGAAGCGGCCATGGCGCGGGCGGACTGGGCCGGGTTCGAGGACCGGCGGCGGATCGCGGCCGAACGGGGCAAGCTGCGCGGCATCGGCATGGCCAACTACGTGGAGCGCTGCGGCGGCGGCGCCGGCCTGAGCGAGGATGCCCGCCTCGAATTCCAGGCCGACGGGTCGGTCACCCTCTACATCGGCACCATGTCCAACGGCCAGGGCCACGAGACCGCCTACAGCCAGATCGTGAATGAGCGCTTCGGCTTGCCCTTTGACAAGATCCGGGTGGTCCAGGGGGATACGGACCGGGTGGCCAGCGGCGGCGGCACCGGCGGTTCCTGGTCCATCCCCATGGGCGGCGGCGCGGTCAGCGTGACCGCGGACCGCATCCTGGACAAGGCGCGCCGAATCGCCGCCCACAAGCTGGAAACAGCCGAGGCGGACCTGGACTTCGAGGACGGCGCCTTCCGGGTGACCGGCACCGACATCGCGCTCGACCTCGACGCCGTGGCGCGCCTCGCCTTCGACCCGGCGGCCCTGCCCGAAGGGCTGGCGCCCGGCCTCGACGAGACCGCCAACTTCAAGCCGGAGAACTACACCTATCCTTACGGCTGCCACGTCTGCGAGGTGGAAATCGACCGGGACACCGGCGTGGTGGAGATCGTCGCCTACCATCCGGTCCACGACTACGGCCGGGCGCTGAACCCCCTGCTGCTGGCCGGCCAGGTGCACGGCGGCGTGACCCAGGGCATCGGCCAGGCCCTATACGAGCACACGGTCTACGGCGACGAGGGGCAGCTCCTGACCGCGTCCTTCATGGACTACTGCCTGCCCCACGCCGACCAGACCCCCGAATTTCACTTCGAGCACTGGGCCTCGCCCACCCAGTCCAATCCCCTTGGCATCAAGGGCTGTGGGGAATCGGGGGCGACCGGCGGCCCGCCGGCGGTGATGAACGCGGTGGTGGACGCCCTGAAGCCCATGGGCATCGCCCACATCGACATGCCGGCCACGCCACGGCGGGTGTGGGAGGCGATGCGGGCAAGCGGCAAGGACTGATCGGGCGCCGGGCGCAACCGCCCGCGGGACACGCACCGTCGGCACAAGCCCGGCAACGACGACAGATATTGTTCCGGCCTCATCGCACCCTTCCCATCCTGTCATGCCCATACTTGTTGCGGGCATCCATGGATCCGTGCCTATCCGGTCAGAACAGACACCCACTACATATAGAGTAAGCGACGCGCCATGCCGACACCGCCCAATCGGCCGGTCATGACCCAGATCAGACATGCGTCCTGGAGGTATTCTGATCGCTGTCAGCGCCACTTGACGGTCCTTTTTCGGCAAGGTGCCGACATCAAAGAGCCAAGTCGCATTTCCTGGAAACATGGATGTTTCAGGTTGCGTGGGATCGAGTCACCCTCAATCGAGTTAGAGGTGCTAACATCGGGAAGCATTGCTAATGTCAAAGGGAACGCTGCAAGCTCCAAGGTGAGAAGGCTTTACTCCTGCGAGCACCAGCCTTGCTTCCGCTAATAAGGACAGCTTGTGATGTGCGGCATAGCGTTCGTGCGCGGGAGAGAGACGCAGACAAGATCGTCTGCGAGATGCTCGATCGGCTCGCTTATCGAGGGCCTGATGGCGAGGGCCGCTACGTGGCCGAAGGAGCCGACGCCGTGCTGGGCCACAAGCGTCTGGCAATCATCGATCCCAAGGGCGGCGCACAGCCGATCCTCACGCCGGATGGTGATGCGGCCCTCATCGCCAACGGCATGATCTACAACGACAAGGGACTGCGTGGGGACCTCTTGGCCCATGAGCCCGCGTTAGTTTTTCGGACAGGAAGCGACTCCGAGCCGATCCTGCACGGATATCGCGCTTATGGAACAGAGATCGTACGGCGCTTGGACGGCATGTTCGCTTTCGTGCTGATGGCTGGCGGCCGTGTCATCGCTGCCCGCGACCCCATCGGCATCAAGCCTCTCTATATCGGCCGCCGCGGCGATGCGCTCTATATGGCCTCGGAGATCAAGGCCCTGGTCGGGCACGTGGACACACTCGAGGAGTTTCCGCCCGGGCATTTGTTCGACGACCACGCCGACATGGAACGCTACTACACCGTGCCCGAGCCAAGATGCGAGCTAATGGACCCCGAGGAGACCGCGGCGCTGGTCCGCGACACCTTGGAACGCGCGGTCGTCAAACGGCTACGTAGTGATGTCCCACTCGGCGCATTCCTCTCAGGCGGCCTCGATTCCAGCATCATCGCAGCCCTTGCGAGACGCCATCTCGACACGCTGCATACCTATGCGGTCGGCCTCGAAGGGAGCGAAGATCTCGATGCCTCACGCCGTGTCGCCGAACATATCGGCTCGAAGCATCACGAATACGTCATTCGGCCGGACGAGCTTGTGCGCGAATTGCCGACAATTCTTTATCATCTTGAATCTTATGATCAGGACCTTGTACGTAGCGCCGCACCAACTTGGTTCGTGGCCCGGATCGCAAGCCAATCTGTCAAGGTCGTGCTGACCGGCGAGGGCGCGGACGAATTGTTCGCCGGATATGCGTATTACAAGAAATATGCCGACCGAAGCGAGATGCACAGGGAATTGCACCGATCCATCACGACAATGCACAACATCAATCTGCAGCGTGTCGACAGAATGACGATGGCGCACGGACTCGAAGCACGGGTGCCATTTCTCGACCTTGAGATGATCGACCTTGCAATGCGTATCGATCCTGCACTCAAAATGCACCGGACGCAGACGGCGAACATCGAGAAATGGATTTTGCGCCACGCCTTCGAGGATCTTCTGCCCGACGATATCGTGTGGCGGGATAAGGCGCAGTTCGACCAGGGCAGCGGGACTGACGTGGCTCTTGCGGCATCGATGCCACGACGCTCGCAAGTGGCTTCGTCCGACGTATCGCCGGAGGAAGCGTGGTATAGTGCCCTCTTCATGGATGTTTTTCCCAAGGCCGAGCAGGCGTTACCTCTCGTCGCGCATTGGTCGAGTCTCCGTATCTGATGCGGTGGGTGGAAGGTTCGCTCCGTCGCCATTAAGGACCTGACGACGCCGAGCAACGTATTCAAGCTGTCAGCAAACGCTCGATCGGCGTTTTAGCCACTTCTTGCTTCGGGCGGGACAGATAGAACTCGGCGTGAAAATGGCCGGCCTTCTCCTTGCCGATCGGGTCGACATCCTGCTCGTGCAATTGCTCGACCACTCGCTCCTGTTCGTTCGTCGATGCGAAACGACGCTGAACAAAGGTTCGGTCTTCGAGTTTCTCCGTTGCATAACCCCACTCATCCAGGGCCTCCTCAATCGCGTCGAACGGGAACATCCGCAGCACGAAATTGGCGAGCCAAGGCAACCGGTCTGGTGTGACGGCCGGGAGCAGGCGGTTGAAGGTTTCCTCGGTCACATAGCCGACGCATCCGGTCGAAACCACCAAGTCGACCGGCGCCAGTTCTTGTTTCGCCGACATGGGCATGTAGCGCACCCGGTTCCTTGGACACAAGTTTGTCTCACGCGGCGGGCCTGATTGAGATCGCGGCGTGCCACGCCTGACGAGCTTGAGCGGGGCTCAGGTAGCCGTTCTTTTCGACGATCCACTGGGCATTGTAGAGTTCGACGAAGTCGCGGACGGCGTCCCGCAGCTCCGCGATGTTGCGGTAGATGCGACCATGGATGATCTGTTCCTTCAGCGTGCGATTGAACCGCTCGGCGACGCCGTTGGTCTGGGGCTCGGCGACGAAGGCGTAGGACGGCTGGATGCCCCAGAACTTGATCTGGTTGGTGAAGTGGTCCGACAGATACTGGGAGCCGTGATCCATCCGCAAGGCCAGCCCCCGAGCCGCGCCGGCCGCGGTCGAGCCATACAGCCCGGCAAGCCCCATGGAGATCGGCTGCAGGGCGGCGAAGCGGTCGCCGCGCTTGCAGACATGCCAGCCGACACACTCGGCGTTCCAATGCTCGACGGCGGTGAAGATCCAGCCCCAGCCGTCGTCCACCGTGAACACCCGAACGCCATCGGTGCCCCACATGAGGTTCGGGGCATGAGTGATGATCTCACCGTCATGGGGATTGCCGCCACGGCGGCGGCAGCGATGGGGCGAGAGCAGATTGTTCTCGCGCATCAGGCGGAGCACCCGCTTGCGGGCAACCCGGATGTCGCGACAGACCCGAAGCCGAGCCCAGACCTTGCGGTAGCCCTCGCCCTCCCGGGGCGATGCCTCCAGGTCGGCTTCGATCGCCACCAGCAGCGCCTGGTCCGAGATCGCGGGCTTCGGTCCCCGACGCTTTGCCGGCGGCTGCTCGGCGTGCTGGCCGGAGGTCACGGCGTAGAACGAGGAGCGGGCCATGCCCCAGGCGGCGCAGACCCGCCGCAGGCCGTAGGCCAGACCCGTGCCGGGCGAGGTGGCGGCACTCATCGCCGCGACCTCCGCCGCCCCAAAGGGCCGAAGGTCTCCGTCTTGGCCTCCAGCAGTTCCACCTGCATGGTCAACTCTCCGATCCGCTTCATGGCGCTATCCAGTTCCGCCTGCACCGGATCGCCCTTGCGTTGCTTGAGCGAGGCGTCGATCCCGCCGATCGCTTTCTCACGCCACTGCTCGAGCCGGAAGATCTCTACGCCCAACTGGCGCGACAGAAGTTGCACCGGCTCGTCACGCAAAAGCCGCAGAACGACCTCACGCTTGCGCGCCACCGTCCATCGCTGGCCAAGTCCCAGCGGGCCTGCCGGCAAAGCCTGTCCTGGGGAAAACGTGGACGAGCCAAGCTCGCCCGCATTTACCACAGGCCCATCAACAGCAACTTTCTTCTCAAAATTATCGGTCATGTTCCGGTCTTCCTTGGACACTTCGATTAAGCCAATTCTGTGTCCAAGGAAATCGGGTCCGACTCAGGATTTGTTTGTGCGAGCCTAACACGAACGTCTGCAAGTGTTCAAATCGACGGGAAAATCACCTCGGTGCATCGTCCGGTTCTGGCTAATTGCTGCCGAAAAATGGATGCATACGGCAACCCCATATGTAGTGGGTGTCTGTCTTAACCGGATAGGCACGCATGGATCAGGGCGGACTCCTCGGGTAGACAACCATGGTTCACCGGAACAGGCCCGGCGAAGACAGCCGAGACTTGATCCTGCCGCCGGCACGTCTCCGCAAGCCAGTCGACGGGCAGCGCGGTGTCCAAGGTACCCTTGCTAGCCCCAATTATTCATGACGGCCATCGGATTTCAGCGGGACGAGCGGTAGCGACCGGGTTGACGGCGATTTTTGAGACGGATTGTCGGAGAGGTTGGAGGTTGTTGTTCGGGGCTCGTCCGGCGGCACCTGCCGCTTGGTTCAGGGCCCTTGGGCGGTGATGCGCCCGGCGATGGCGATCATGGCCGGCTGATAGGGATAGGCCGAAGGCAGGGCGATCCTGAGGCGCGACTTGAGCTCCTCGACGCGGACGGCGATTTTGAGAAACGCCCGGCGCAGGGTTTCGAAGGTGACCGTTCGCCACAGCGATTTCCGAGGCGCCGCTTGGCGAAGCTGATGCAGCAGCCAGTAGGCGCCGGTATGCAGGAAGAGGCGGAACTGGTTGGCCTCCCAACGGCGGCACGACGTGCGGTCGGACTTGGTGTAGAGCTTGTGGTCCTTGATCATGTTTTCCATCCGCCCGCGGGCGCAGTAGACCTTCTCGTAGAGCGCCTTGGCGCGGCCGCTCAGGTTGGTGACGACGAAGCGGACGTCACAGCCCTTGGCGGTAGCTTCCACGCGGGCGATGACCGAGCGTTGCCGTGACCAGCTTTTGGCCTGGTAGCCGGTGTGGAAGAAGCGGCGCACCTTATCCTTTCCCTGCCCCGCCCGGCGCACGGCGGCGTCCTCGCACCACGGCTGGCCGATCCTGTTCAGCCGGGCGTTGCCGGAAAGCCCGAAGATGTAGCCGCAGCCCTGACGTTCGAGGAATTCCATGGCCTCCGGCGTGGCGTAGTGGCCATCGCCCCGCACGGTGATCTCGACCCGTGGCCAGTTGCGGCGGATGCGGCCGATGACGTGTCTCAGGATCCGCGCCGCCTCGTCGCCGGAGGGCCGCTTGCCGGGACGCAGCAGTGACATCACCGGCTTGCCGGTGGCCGCCTCGAAGATATGGATGGGTTGGAAGCAATAGTCGTCGTAATGGGCGTTGAACAGCGCCAGCTGCTGGCCGCCGTGAACGGCATCGTCGGTGTCGTCGATATCGAGAACGATGCGCGCCGGAACGCGCTTGAAGCTGGCGCAAAACAGATCGATCATCGACAGCCCCATGCGCCCGAGCGCGCGCCATGACGGCGCGTTCTCGAGGCGCGACAGGGTCGGTTGGCTCATCAGGTCGTCGCCGCTCTCGGACAAACGGCCACAGGCCAGCTTGAACGCCGGATCGAAACGCAGAACGTCGAGGTCGTCGCAATCCTCATACCCGCAGGCAATAGCGAACAGGCGCGCCCGGATCATGTCTACGTAAGCGTGGGTCGTGCTCGCCGGGTCGCGCACGTCGGTGACGCAGGAAGCGAGCACGTCGGCGATGCCGAGCCGCCTGTCGATCTCGCCCAACAACAACACCCCGCCGTCCGACGACAGCCGTCCGCCGTCGAAGCGGGCGCAAAGCGGCCTGCCTCCAACGGGTGACAAACCAGGGAGATAGGGGGTAATCTCGTTCATGGTGAGCCGTGGGTTGTTCTGTTGCCATGTGATCTTGTCTTGACACCAAAATCATACGGCATTTCAACAGGTTAATCTACGCTCACCAGCATTTTCAATCAGCGCCGTGAATAATTCGGGCTAGGTCGAGTTCGGTTCGATGCCATCTTCCGCGCACCCGCGAACGTATTCCTCAACGGACGCCGCGAACGCCTTCTTCAATTCATCCACGGACAGGCCGTGGAAGTCGATGACGTCGTTCGTGCCGAGAACCCGCCCATGAAACGGGCGCTAACCCTGGGCGAGTCCCCTACTTCCGAACCGCGACAACGCGCGCATAGTCGGCGCCGCCGGGGGCCGTGGGGCCGCTGGGACTGCGGCCCGCCTTGGTCTCGACGGGGCGGGCGTCCAGGCGGGTGACGGCGAAGCCGCCGTTCTCGAACAGGGCGCGAATCTGGCCCAAGTCGTGGACCGGGCGGATGCGGAACCCCTCGGCATAGATGCGGGCCGCGTCGGCCAAGGCCTCGGGCGTCATGTCCAGCGCGGCCCGCCAATGGCCGGCCTCCGACAGGACTCGGCGGCGGAAGGCTTCGGCCTGTTCGACGGTGAAGGAAAGGGGCGCGTCGCCGGCCCCGGGCCGCACCCGGTTGACCGTGAAGACGGTGCCGCCGGGCGTTAACAGGTGGCGCCAGATATCGATCAGGCGCCGCCGCTTGTCGTCGTCAAAGTAACCCAGGAACGAATGGGTGCAGACCACGTCGAAGCTCCCGTCGCCGAAAACGTCCGTCGCGTCCTGGATATCCGTCGCCACGCTGCGAATTGTCGTGCCATGGCGGCGCCCGAACCACGCCGCCATGGCCAGCGGGGTCTGGCACAGGTCGATCACGGTGATCTCCGGGGCAATGCCCACGACCTGGCAGGCGGCCAGAACCAGAGCCGGCATGGCATGGTCGGCGGAGCCGGAGACCAGCACCCGCAACGGCTCCGACCGAGGCGGGAGCGCGGCGAAGGCGTCGAAATAGAAGCCCGCGTGGTCCCGGGGCGTGGTGACGATGTCGAGGACCCGCAGGGATGGCCACACCCCGTGGTACCAGGCGCAGGTCCGGTCTCCCTTGAACGGATCGTGGCCGCACAAGGCCTCGGCAAGACGGCGGGCGAGGGGGGCGGCCGCCACCAGCGGATCGTCATAGGCCTCGGGGCTGTTCCGCCAGGCCGCCGCCGGGTCCAGCGGACGTGCCCGGTCAAGGATCGCGATGGCACGGCGGGCCCGGTCCAGATCCCCATCGCGCGACGACACCCTCAGGCCGCCCTCCGCCCCGCCCCATGTGCACACCGCATCGTCCCACAGGCCAAAGGCAATGCCCCGGGGCGCCGCCGCCGCAAGGTCGGTCATCAGGGACCGAATATCCAGCACGTCGCACACCAGGCCGGCGGCCAGCCGGGCGGATAGCCAGGGTTCCGTTCTCAAGGACGGGTCGGGGAGCAGGTAGCGGACTTTCGTCGCAAGTCCTCGGGCTGCCGCGCGGCGCGCCCACGTCAATTCGCAATCGTCGCCGGGGGCCTCGCCGGTGACCAGCCGGCACAATAGGGGAGCGTCCTCCAGCTCCTCGACGAGCGCGCCGCCGACTCGGTCGACGGCTTCGGGCAGTACAATGAGCGAGTCCTCGTCGCGTGACGCCGATGCCTCGGCGAGCCGTGCGAACAAATTCGAAGCGATGATCGGATTTCCTCTTCGAACAAGCCTAAGGTGGCAATGGTGGTCTCGGCAAGGGACGCTCTTGAGGGCGCCGGCGTTGACGGGTCCGGCACCCGTCCCTACCTACTCTGTATCTCCCGCCGCCAACCGGAAGGAACCCGCCATGGCCATGAGCGCCGCCGATATCGAGGCCCTGATCAAGGATGCCCTGCCCGACGCGGTGGTCACCATCGAGGACCTGGCGGGGGACGGGGATCACTATGCGGCCCAGGTGGTCTCCGCCGCTTTCAAGGGCCACAACCGGGTCAAGCAGCACCAGATGGTTTACGAGGCGCTGCAGGGGCGCATGGGGGGGCAACTGCACGCCCTGGCCCTGCAGACCAGTGCCCCCGAGGACTGACGCCCCCCAAGATTGACAGCAGGCAAGCCGACATGGCCGACACGCCCGTCGTTCAGCGCATCCAGAGGGAATTGCTCACCCATCCCGTGGTGATGTTCATGGAAGGCACGCCCATGTGGCCGGAGACCGCCGACTCGGCGGCGGTGGCCCATTTGGTGGCGGAGATGGGAATGGCTTTCCACAGTATCGATGTGCGCACGGACCCGGAGCTCAAGGACGGGCTGGCCGATTTCGCCGGTTCGGCCGAAATTCCCCAGCTGTTCGTCAACGGCACCCTGGTCGGCGGCTGCGACACGGTTCGCGGCCTGGACGAGTCGGGCGAGCTTAGCGAGGTGCTGAGGGGCCGCTGAACGGTTGCCCGCCGCCGCCGTCTGCCCCAGAATGCCGGCATCCTTTTCAGGGAGAGCTCCCATGGCGCTCGCCGGCCTGGACCATGTGAACCTGCGCACCCCGGACAAGGAGCCGCTGGTCCGGTTCTATCGGGACGTGCTTGGCATGACGGTGGGGCCGCGCCCCAACCAGGCCCGCGACGGCGCCTGGATGTACGCAGGCGAACGGCCCCTTATCCACATCTCCGTGCGCGACGGCCGGCCCCTGGAAGGCGACTCGCAAATCGACCACTTCGCCTTCGCCGCCACCGAATTGGCGGGCGTGCTCGCCCGCCTGCGCGAGAACGAAGTGGCTTACCAGTGCTTCGTGATCTCAGGCTCGGGCGTGCGTCAGGTGTTCTGCAGGGACCCGGACGGCAACACGGTGGAGATGGACTTTCCGGCCCATGAGGAAGCCGACCTGGCCGACTATCCGCCCGGCGCGAAGGTCCGATGACCGCCACCGGGGGTGACCTGCCGGACGGCCTGATCGCCGTCGTCAAGCGGGATTGCCCCACCTGCGAGGCGGTGGCGCCGGTGCTTGCGGCCCTGTCGCGGAACGGCACGTCGCTAACCGTTTTCAGCCAGGACGACCCTTCCTTTCCCGATGGCTTGGGCGGCGTGATCGACGACAGGGACTTGGCCCGTTCCTACCGCCTGGACATCGAGACAGTGCCCACCATCATCCGCCGGGAGCGGGGCCGGGAGACGGGCCGCGCCCTGGGCTGGCAGAGGGCGGAATGGGAGTCGTTGACCGGGCGCCGCGGCCTCGGCCCGGACCTGCCCGACTGGAAACCCGGCTGCGGGTCGCGCACCCAAGATCCGGGTATGGCGGAGATCCTGGCGGTTCGCTTCGGCGACACTCGCTTCACTTCCCGTGCCGTTACAGTGTCCCCCGTCGACGATCCGGAGGAGGCGTGTTTCGAGCGCGGCTGGAGCGACGGCCTGCCGGTGGTACCGCCGACCCGTGAACGGGTGCTGCGGATGCTCCACGGCACCCGCCGCGACCCGGGCGAGGTGATCGGCCCGGTGCCGCCGTCGCTGGCGCCCTGCACCGTGGAGAAGGTGGCGATCAACGCGGTGCTGGCCGGCTGCAAGCCCGCCTACCTGCCGGTGGTGCTGGCGGCGGTGGAAGCGGCGCTGAGCGAGGCCTTCTGCCTCCATGGACTGCTCTGCACCACGTCCTTCGCCGGGCCCCTGATCGTCGTCAATGGGCCGATAGCCCGGGCCATCGGCATGAACAGCGGCATCAACGTGCTGGGCCAGGGAAACCGGGCCAACGCCACCATCGGCCGGGCCCTGCAACTGGTGGTGCGCAACGTCGGCGGCGGGGTGCCGGGGGGCATCGACCGGGCCACTTTCGGCAATCCGGGCAAGGTTTCGTTCTGCTTCGCCGAGGACGAGGAAGGCTCCTGCTGGGAACCGCTTGCCGTCGGCCGGGGGCTTAAGCCGGGGACTTCGGCGGTGAGTCTCTATGCCGGCGAGGGGGTAACCGGGGTTTGGGATGAGCAGTCCCGGGAGCCCGAATCCCTGTGCCGCAGCCTCGCCGCAAGCCTGTGCACGGTGGGCCACGTAAAGAAGGCGGGTCGCAATCACGTGCTGATCGTCGTCTCGCCGGAACATCAGCGGCCGTTCCGCGCCGCCGGCTGGTCCCGGGACCGGCTGCGCGACCGCCTGCTCGAACTCACTACCCGGCCCGGCAAGGATCTGGTGACCGGCGCCGGCGGCATGGTCGTGGGCCTGCCGCCGGAGCGGGTCGAGGACAGGGTGCCCAAGTTCGCCGCCGACGGCCTGCACCTGGTCCACGCCGGCGGACCGGCCGGCATGATGAGTGCCATTATTCCCAGTTGGGGTGCCGCCGGCGCCCGGGGTACCGCCATGGTGACCCGACCTGTCGAGCTGTAGGACCAAGGAGATCGACCATGACCGAGGAAACGACGCTTCTCGATCCGACCCACGAAATGACGCCTCCCGGCCGCCAGCGGCGGAGCCCGCCAGCCACCCTCGACGGCCTTACCGTGGGGCTGTTGGACATTGGCAAGACTCGGGGCGACGTGTTCATCGATCAACTGGCCCACCGCCTGGGCGAGCGGGGCATCGCGGTCAGGCGCTACGCCAAGCCCACCAACACCCGGGTGGCGCCGGAAGAGGTCAAGCGGTCAATCGCCAGCGAATGCCAGGTGGTGGTGGAGGCGCTATCCGACTGAGGGTCGTGCACGTCGTGCAGTTTGCATGACATGGCCGACCTGGACGACCGTGGGCTGCCCACCGCCATGGTGCTGACCACCGCCTTCGCCGATGCCGCCCAGGCACAAGGTACGCTGCTCGGCTTCATGCCGCCCCTGGTCTTCGTGCCCCATCCGATCCAGGACCGCACGGACGCGGAACTGCGGGGCCTGGCCGACAAGACGCTGGATTCCATCCTGCAAGCAGTGACGGCGCCGGCGGGGAAGTAGAATTAGTTCCGGTTGCTTCGGCCACCGAGGGACTAAGTGTCTGTCCGGAAAGAAGTTGATTCGGAAGAATCGGTTGTGATTCTGTATTGGCCACCGATTCGCCCTGACGGAGGTGGCCGATGTGGACGGATGAGAACCGGCGTCTTTATGAGCGTCGTGGTGCGCGCTATCCGAGCGACTTGACCGACGGGGAGTGGGCGTTGATCGCCCCTTTGATCCCACCGGCGAAGCACGGCGGGCGCAAGCGGGAGGTCGATGTCCGCGAGGTGATGAACGGGGTTCTCTATGTTCTGGAGACCGGCTGCCAGTGGCGCGCCCTGCCCAAGGACCTGCCCCCCAAGTCGACGGTGCACGACTATCTGATGCTGTGGGACTGGGACGGCACGCTGGAGCGGGTTCACCATGCGCTCTATGTGATGACCCGCGATCTGGAGGGCCGCGCGGCGAGCCCGAGCGCCGGTGTCATCGACAGCCAGAGCGTGAAAGGCGCGGAAAAAGGGGGGCGCGCATCGATCGCCCGGGCTATGACGCGGCCAAGAAGGTCAAGGGCAAGAAGCGCCACCTGCTTGTCGATACCCTCGGCCTGATCCTCAATGTCGTCGTCCATGCGGCCGACGTGCAGGACCGCGACGGCGCCATTCTGGTCTTGGATCGCCACACCCGCCGGCTGTTTCCCTTCCTCGAGAAGATCTTCGCCGACGGCGCCTATGGCGGCGACAAGCTGCGCAAGGCCATGGCCGGCGCCGCATGGACGATCGAGGTCGTTAAGCGCTCAGACACCGCCAAGGGCTTCGAGCCGCTGCCCAGGCGCTGGGTCGTCGAGCGTACCATCGCCTGGATCAATCGCTGCCGTCGCCTCGCCAAGGACTATGAGAACCGCAACCGAACCGCTCTCGCCTTCATCCGCCTCGCCAGCATCAGGCTCATGCTGCGAAGACTCACCAGGTGCTGTTATCCTTCATGAACTTTCCGGACGGACTCTAAAGGATATACAACGGTGTGGATCCTGCCCCGCTTCCGTGGATGTCAATCCCTCGCCTTGCGCCAAAGAGATTCAACATTCCGAGCGGCATGAATAATGCGTGCCACTTCCACGCCGCCCCGGATTGTGCGGTAAAAGATCAGATAGTCATCCACCGGGAAGCTCCTGAGATCGGGCGCAAGGTCATTTCTGACGCGTCCCATCCGGGGCGCTGACGAGAGGATCAGGAACTTCTCATACAGGCTATCGAGAAGGCTGTCGGCGGCCTTTGGACTGTCCTTGGCAATGTAATGCCAGATGTCATCGAGATCGCGGTGCGCTGGCTCTGATAGCCGGTACGCCGCCACTACACGCTATCTGCGGGTTGACGTGACAACTTGGCTCGACCGCGGGTCTTCACCCCTTCGAACAGCTCTTCGAGTGTTTCGTCGTCATAGGCAATGTAATCGCCGCGATCGAGAGCCTCGATACCGTCCTGGACATCCCGGCGCAGGTTGTCGAACGCCTCTAGTCGCTCAAGCGCTGCCGCAAGCACATCTTGCTCAGACGCGTACCGGCCACTTTCAACCAGCCGCCGCACAAGCGCTTCCTGCTTTCTGGTCAATGATATCAACACGCTCTCCGTCTCTTTGGTGAGACCATAATACCGTGTCGCCAACGCCGTAGCGAGTGCATACCGTCGTTCCTCTGTTCGCGCCGGCGCCGCTTCGCGTTAGGATCGCCGCCAAATCGTCGTGGTTGTAGGAAAGGGATTGCCGCATGGAGAACCAGACCGGGACCGAGGCGCCCGTGGACGCCGTTAGCCAGGCCTTGGGCCTGCTCAACGACGGGGGCATCGTCCTTTACGTGTTGCTGGCCCTGTCCCTGGTGGCGGCGACGATCATTGTGGCCAAGGCAATGCAGTTCGCCAGCGCCCGCCTGGGCGCCTCCGGATTCGCCGACGGGGCTCTGGTCGCCTGGCGGGCCGGACACGCCGCCGAGGCCAAGGCGGCCGTCGACGCCGCGCCGGGTCCGTTGGCGCAGGTGATGGCGGCGGCCATCGGTGCGGTGGCCGATCCCCGAATGGGTACCGAGGTTGCCCGCGAGGAGGTCACGCGAGTCGCCTCGGCGATTCTGGACGGCCTGCGCCGGGGCTTGCCCACCCTGGCGCTGATCGCCGTCGTCAGCCCCTTGATCGGGCTTTTGGGCACCGTGATCGGCATGATCGATGCCTTCCAGGCCCTGGAGGCGGCGGGCAACCGGGTCAACCCGTCGATCCTGTCGGGCGGCATCTGGGTGGCGCTGTTGACCACCGCCGCGGGTCTGATCGTCGCCATTCCGACGCTCGCCTTGCACCACTGGCTGGACAGCCGGGTGGAACGCTGCGCCCGGGCCATGGAGGACGCGGCGGTCCGCGTCTTCACCCAGGCCCCCGGCGGTCGGCGGCGGAGTAGCACCGGTGCGCCTTGCCCGCCGGCGCCGCCTGCCCGTGGCGATCAGCCTGACGCCGCTCATCGACGTGGTGTTCATCCTGCTGATCTTCTTCATGCTCGCCTCCAGTTTTCTCCACTGGCGGGCCATCGACATGGCGATGCCCGACCGGATCGCGGCGCGGGCGGTGGCCACGGAGCAGGCGCTGGTGGTCCACGTGTCCGCCGATGGCGGCCTGGTCCTCGGCGGCGACACGGTGACCGAGAAAGACCTTGGGGAGACCGTGACCCGGCGCCTGCGGACGGAGCCGGATCTGCGGGTGGTTATCCGCCCTGCCGAGGGGGTTTCCTTGCAGCGGGCGGTGGACGTTCTGGATCTGCTGAACCGGGCCGGCGCCGCCGGTGTCTCCCTGGTGCGGTCGGAGTAGGCCGATGCACTTCCGCGACCGGGAGTCGCCGCCGGGGCCCGACCCGCTGTTGCCGATGATCAACGTGGTGTTCCTGCTGCTGATCTTTTTCGTCATCAACGGGGCGCTCCACGCCACCGATTTTTTCGTCGTCGATCCCCCCGTGTCGGTCAGCGGCACCGAAACCCAGCACGAAGAGACCACGATCCTGGTGGGCGAGGACGGCCGGCTCGCGGTTCAGGACCAGGAGGTGGACGAGCTGGACCTGCAGCTCACCATCACCGACCGCCTGAGCGAGCATCGGGACGCGGTCATCCGGGTCAAGGCGGACGCTCGGGTGGACGCGCTCAGGGTGATCGAGGTGATGGAGCTTCTGCGCGAGGTGGGTGTGGGGCAGGTGGTTCTGATGACCCAGGGGCCGCCAGGATGACGGCACCGGCCGGTTTCCCGGCGGCGCTTTCGGGTCCGCGTCCGTGGCACTGGGGGGTCGGACTGGCGGCGGCCCTGTTGCTGCACATCGCGTCCCTGATCGCGTTCCCCGGCGACCGGCCGCGGGCGCCCTCGCCGGGGCTCGACGGCCTTCTGGTATCCCTCGGCAACACCGGCACGTCCCCCATGGAAGGCCCCCAGGACGGATCCGAAGACCCGACCGTGCCCGAGGCGGACCAGGGGCAGGCGGAGGCGCCGGACCTGCCACCGGGGTCGGGAACGGTGTCCGAGGCGGCGCCGGCGCCGGCCGAGCCCGCCCCGGCGCCGGCCGAGCCCGCTCCGGACCTCAACCCCTTGTCCGCCATAAAGCCGTTGCGAAAGCCGGCCCCGCCGCCGCCGGTCGCCGAACCCGCCCGGCCGGAACCCCAACCGGAGCCGCCGCCGCCGCCGCAGGCCGAGGTCGCGGAGAGCCCGGTCCCTGAAATGCCGGTGACCTCGCCGCCCCTCGAGGCGCTGCCGGTGGCCCGCACGCCCGACAGCCGCCACGATCTCAAGCAGGCGGCGCCGGAGACATCACCCCAAGACCCCGCCACGGCCTCCCTGCCAGCCTATGTAAGCCGCCGTTTGGGCGCCATCGGCGGCGGTCCGGTATGGGTGAAAGGGGAGCCGCCCAAGGACGCGGGCATGGTGCCTTGGGGCTCCGATTACTGGGAGAGGCTTCTGACGTGGCTCAAAAAGCACGGCCGCTACCCCCGCCGCGCCATCCCCAAGCGCCTGGAGGGCGAAGCGCTGCTGGAATTCGTCATCGACCGCAGCGGCAAGGTGGTGACCTATCGGCTGCTGCAGAGCAGCGGCCACTTCATTCTCGACCACGAGGTGAAGCGGATGATCAAGTTCGCCGACCCGGTGCCGGCCCTCCCCGCCGGTTTCCCCGACCCGAACATGCACGTGATCCTGCCGGTGATCTTCGAGATCCTGACGTAAGCAGGAATTGAACCACCGAGGCACAGAGACACCGAGGCACAGAGACACCGAGGCACAGAGACACCGAGGAAGGACGGAATACGGCGTGCCGCGAGCGGGCACGTTGGTCGCCTATTGGACTCTCACCGCACCCCTTCGGGCCGCTTGCGCCGGAAGGCGTCGGCCCGGCGGCGTGCTTCCGCCACCTGGTCGGGGGCGAGGCGGGCAATGAGGGCGTCACGACGGCTCTTGGCGTCCGGGTGGCCCTGGCGGGCGGCGACGATGGACCAGACCAGCGCCGCCACGTCGTCCCGGTCGACGCCTTCGCCGCGGGCGTAGCGTGCGGCCAGGTGGTTCTGGGCCTTGGCGTAGCCCTGCTCCGCGGCCAGTTGAAACCAGTGGACGGCGGCCTCGAGGTCGCGGGGGGTGCCGGCGCCGTCCCGATGCATCTTGCCCATATTGTACTGGGCCTGCATGAGCCCGGCCTCGGCGGCCTTGGCGATAAGGGCAAAGCCCCGCGCCGGTTCCGGCGCCACGCCGATGCCGTCGGCGTAAATCTTGCCGAGCGTGTACTGGGCGCGGACGAACTCCTGTTCGGCGGCCCGTGTCAGCCACCCGCGGGCCTTGGCATGGCCGTCTTTGTCGACGCCGCTTTCCGCCCGCTCGAGCAGCAGCAGGCCCAGGTTGTGCTGGGCCTCGGCCAAGCCCGCTTCGCCGGCCCGGGTCCACCAGCTGAGCGCCGCCGCTTCGTCCCGGGCGACGCCCAGGCCGCCGTCGTAAAGAACCCCCAGGTTGTATTGGGCGAGGGGCTCGCCCGCTTCGGCCAGGGGCTGCCACTCGGTCCGCGCGGCGGTGAAGTCCCCTTGCTGGTAGGCCCGCCAGCCCTCGTCGAAGCCGGCGGCCGCGGGCAGGGAGACCAGCGGGAAGGCGGTCAGCAGCACGATCAGAAAGCGCCGCATCATGTCCCCCGGGGCCCCGGTCCGCCGCGTCGCTTCCCATCCGTTTCGGGAATGCGGCTGCGGCCCCGCCGCTGGCGGCTGACGATCGGCCTCAAGGAGGGCGCCAGACCTCTGGGATGCTGGTGCCACAGGGTCACTCCGGGCCGGCGCATGACCAGGATCAGCAGCGCCCCGGCCACGAAGCCGCCGATGTGCGCCCAATAGGCGACACCGCCGCCGGGCTGCGTGCCGGCCATGGCCTGGGAAATGAACTGCAGCACGAACCAGAATCCGAGCACGAACAGGGCCGGGATGCGCATCAGCTGGGTAAAGAAGCCGAGCGGAATCAGCACCAGCACCTTGGCCCGGGGATAAAGCAGCAAGTAGGCGCCCAGCACCCCGCCGATGGCCCCGCTGGCCCCCACCATGGGCACTGTCGATGCCGGGTTGGCCAGCCCCTGGGTCATCGCCGCGGCGATGCCGCAGACCAGATAGAAGAGCACGAACTTCCCATGGCCGACCGCGTCTTCCACGTTGTTGCCGAAGATCCACAGGTACAGCATGTTGCCGATCAAGTGCATCCAGCCGCCATGCAGGAACATCGACGTGAAAGCGGTCGCCGCCGCCGGCAGGGGCGGGGTCCATCCCGAAGGCCGGGCGTCGGTGAACAGGAGCGCCGGGATGAACCCGTATTCGAACACGAACCGCTGCCCCGCTGCCCCCGGCATGCCCACCTGGCCTAGGAACACCAAGCTGCACAGGACGATCAGCGCCACCGTGACGATGGGCTTCAGGTCCGTGGGGTTGTCGTCGTGCAGGGGTATCATGACCGCGCCGAAACCGTTGCCGGAAGTCGCGACAGAAGTCTAGCACGGCGCTCACCCCGTCTGGCAGCGGGTTCGTCTTCGCGAAGGGGCCGCTCCCGGTTGGGAGCGGCCTAAGCAAGCGGCCCGACTTGCGCTCCCCGTTTTCCCGGGAGAGCGTTCGTCGGCGTCGGATCGGCCCCGACGCGATTTGTCTCCGGTCAAAGACCGGGGACCTTCGCCTCGCGCCCCATGACGACACCGCGAGGCGCCGCCTTGGTCGCGAGGACGAATTCGAAAAAAAACTGGCCGCCACATGGCGGAGACGCGAACAGGCTTTCGGCCAACGTCCGGCAATTGCCGCATAATCCGGCATTTGCAACTCAAGGATGCTCCATGAAACGGCCGGGCAATCCTGTACGATGGAGTCGGGCGCTGGGGGGCGCGATAGCCGGACATAATGCCGGCATCGCCTGGGCCTGGCGCTGTCTTCCTCACCTCCTCACGGGCTTTTGCCCGCATTCGTTAGTCGTCGGTGCGCGCCACGGCCCCCGGTCGCGAACCAACTGTAATGTACCTGAATTTGGCGCCACATGCAACGCAAAGTCGCTCAGGCGTCCTCGGCGGCACCGTCGGTGATGCGGTAGAGGCTGGCCGGATAGACACCGAGAACGGTCACGCCCCGGGAGAAGAAGCGCAACTCCTCGAACGCCAACTGGACGTTCCGCTGGCTGGGGTGGCCTTCCACCTCGGCGTAGAACTGGGCGGCCTGGAAGCGGCCCCCCTCCAGGTAGCTTTCCAACTTGATCATGTTGACCCCGTTGGTGGCGAAGCCGCCGAGGGTCTTGTAGAGCGCCGCCGGCACGCTGCGCACTTTGAACAGGAAACTGGTGATGACGGGACCCGATTCGGCATCGGGCACCACCGCCTCGCGGGCCATGACGAGGAACCGGGTGGTGTTGTGTTCGGCGTCTTCGATATTGGTTTTCAGGGAGTCCAGGCCGTAGATGTGCCCGGCAAGCTCCGACGCGATGACTCCTTGGGTGCGATCGCCGCCCACCGCCACGTCGCGGGCGGCGCCGGCCGTATCGGAATGGACCACCGGCGTCACCCCAAGGGCGCGGATCATGTCCCGGCACTGACTCAGGGCGTGCACGTGGCTGTGCACATGGGTCAGGCCCTCGACCTGGGTACCGGGCAGGGCCAGCAGGTGATGGTCCACCCGCTGGAAGTGTTCGGCCACGGTATGCAGCCCCGAATGGGGCAGCAGGTGGTGGATGTCCGCCACCCGTCCGGCTACCGAGTTGTCGATGGGGATCATGCCGAGGCGCGCGCTTCCGTCGCGGACGGCGGTCAGCGCGTCCTCGAAGGTGGTGCAGGGCAGGGTGGTCATGCCCGGATGCACGCCGCGGCAGGCCAGGTCCGAGTAGGCCCCCGGGGCGCCCTGAAAGGCGATGGTGTTGTCGGCGTCGCTCATCATCATTCCCTTGTGGCCGGGTGGGCGTAGGACGAACCGGCGTTGCCGTCAAGGAGCCAGCGCGGCCCGCGCCCGTTCCAGGTCGGCAGGCGTGTCGACCCCAAGGGGCACCATATCCACCACCGCGATGTCGATCCGCATGCCGTATTCCAGGGCCCGGAGCTGCTCCAGACGTTCGCGCCGTTCCAGGGGGCTGGGGGGCAGGGCGACGAACCGTTCCAGGGCGGCGCGGCGGAAGCCATAGATCCCGATGTGGTGGTAGAGGGGGCCGTCGCCCCACGGCACCCGTTGGCGGCTGAAGTAAAGCACCCGGCCCCGGCGCCCGTTCTCGGTCAGGCAAGCCACCGCTTTCACCACGTTGGGATCGTCCGCCTCTAGGACCGGATCGACGCAGCCTTGGAACGCGCCGCCCGGCGCCGACCGCACTGAGCCGCGGATGGCCCCGCCTTGGTCCGTTACGCGAGCCGCCCTTTTTTCCGGGCGTGCTCGATATATTCATCTCGGGACATCGTGCAGGCAGCCAATTTCATCGCGTCCGTTGCTGAAACACCGATCTGGCTCGGAATATGCCCGTGGGGGGATTTCGCGCCGCGCCTTATGCCAAAGGTCGCAACAGTTTTTCCTTCAAACCATACAACTGCATGCTTGTGTTTCGTGCCAGGTTTAAATTTTGCCTCAAGTTTCTTGGCTATGCTTTCGGCAATTCGTCGTGTGATTTTACTTCTCCCTCTTTTTGGCAACATAGTCCTCCAATATGCTTAGTTGTTTCTTTTGCACTGGACCAAGACATCCTTTCTCTTGGGAGAATATCTTATACAGATCAACCAATTGAGATCGAAGTCCATCAATGGCGTCGGCTGGAGAGTCTCCAGACATAGAGATATCTGCTTCCAATGCCGTTGCTATTACTTCTTCATAATCTATCAGCTCAACTCGAATTTTCATAGGTTTGCGCAAGTGTAATACGTCATCGTGTAAATAATTAATCTCAGAATCAAAGCACTGTGGTGTCGATAGTACAAATGTCTTAATTACCACGTTGGGCACATTAACAATCAAAACAGTAGAACTCGCAGAATCCAACTCGAAAAATTCTGCGGTCCTTTGGCTGGTCGAACCTTGGAGATCGGCCGCGACATCAGTTAGGTTGCTCATTTCTTTTTCAAGTTCTCTGCGGGTATAACCGTGTGAATAAGTCCGCTTGTTATCGTGTAGAAAGGGTTCCCTTTTTCGTCATACTTTTGGTGTTGCTTCGCGATATCAATCATAAGAGGCCTCGCGCGGATTTTCGTCCCATCTGACAAAGTATACGAACT